>NZ_CALSAN010000025.1:42500-66056 GCF_943372915.1 Ferrovibrio terrae
GCATGGTTGTCCTTGTGGCCGGCCAGCGGCAGGCCGAAACCCTTCACCGTATAGGCCAGAAAGACGACCGGCCGGTCATGATCGATGCCGTCGAAGGCCGCGGTGAGCGAGACGAGGTCATGGCCTGCCAGGTTGGTCATCAGCTGCGCCAGCTCGCGGTCGCTACGGCTTTCGATCAGCTGGGTCACGTCGCCCTGATCGCCCAGATCGTCGAGCAGGCGCTTGCGCCATGCCGCGCCGCCCTGGAAGGTCAGTGCCGAATAGAGCTGGTTGGGGCAGCGGTCGATCCAGTCGCGTAAACGTTCGCCGCCGGGTTCCCTGAAGGCTGCTTCCAGCAATTGGCCGTATTTCAGCGTGACGATATCCCAGCCAAAGGCGCGGAACAGGGCTTCCAGCCGGTCATACAGACCTTCCCGCACCACGGCATCCAGGCTCTGGCGGTTATAGTCAATGATCCACCAGGTGTTGCGCAGGCCGTGTTTCCAGCCTTCCAGCAGGGCCTCGAAGATATTGCCCTCATCCATCTCGGCATCGCCGATCAGCGAGATCATGCGGCCGGTCTCGATGTCTCCGGCCCAGCCATGCGCCTTCACATAATCCTGCACCAGGCTGGCGAAGATGGTCTGTGCGGCGCCGAGGCCGACCGAGCCGGTGGAGAAATCGACATCCGCCGTATCCTTGGTGCGCGAGGGGTAGGACTGCACGCCCTTGTAGCCGCGGAAATTCTCCATCTTCTCCCGGCTCTGCCGGTCCATCAGATAATGGATGGCATGGAAGATTGGGCTGGCATGCGGCTTAACGGCGACGCGGTCGTAGGCGCGCAGCGAATGGAAGTAGAGCGCGGTCATGATCGTGGCGAGCGAAGCGCTGGAGGCCTGGTGGCCGCCGACCTTCACGCCATCAGTCTTGTCGCGCAGATGGTTGGCGTTATGGATCATCCAGGTCGACAGCCAGAGCACTTTCCGCTCCAGGTCGCGCAGGATTTTCAGTTCACTCGAGTCGATGCCGCTCATGCTTTCCATCCGGGACAAAAATCTCCCGGAGGGTAGTCCGTTCCGGCGGGCATTGTTTTGCAAAGCGGGGCGTAGATCTGGTATATTTTGCAAAATATTTGCGCAGAAATCTTAATATGAGCAAAGAAATGGTTGCCCTGGACCAGATAGACAGAAAAATCATCAAGGCGTTGCAGGACAATGCACGATTGTCGAGCCAGGAACTGTCTGAGCGGGTCGGGATTTCTACCTCGCCATGCTGGCGCCGGGTCAAGGCACTGGAAGAAGCCGGCGTCATCACCAGATATGTCACCCTTGTCGATCCCGAGTCGCTCGGCCTCTCGATCAGCATCTTCACCAACGTGTCGCTGGACAAGCAGATCGAAACCGCGCTGGAAACCTTCCAGAAGGCGGTACGCAAGCGGCCTGAAGTGATGGAATGCTATCTGATGACCGGCGACTTCGACTATCTGCTGCGCGTCGTGGTCGGCAGCCTGCATGATTACGAGCGCTTCCTGCTCGACCATCTGACCAAGATACCTGGCGTGGCGAGCATCAAATCCAGCTTCGCACTCAAGCAGGTGAAATACACCACGGCGCTGCCGGTCAGCTGATCTCATTGGCAGTTACGGCGAACCGGATTTTCTTCTCAAATACCGGAGTGGGCGGCCAGTACCTGTCTGGCACGCGGCACTCAGCTGTGTGAAGCGGCCTGCCGCAACTTGCGCGGTGAGCGGGCAGTGCTGCGGCTGGACGGCGTGTGACATGACGGAGGCTTTGCGCCTCCATGATCAGCGTAAATTGGCAGTACCGATCCATCATTCTCATCCAGCATTGCAGCAACGGATGGCGTCCAGCGCATAAAAGCCGGTTGACATCGGAGGGCAACATGACGGATATTTTAAAAATAGCAACAATGTACCGATAATAGGAACATAAGAAAACATGCTTGCAGCCGGCCCATTGCTGAACAAAAGCCGCCTCGTTGAATTGCTGAAGAGCGAGAAGATCGACGCCATCGTCGCCACCTCGCCCGAGAACGTCACCTACTCGAGTGGCTACTGGGCGCTGTCGCAGTGGATCCGCCGCGGCCCACAATCCTATGTGATGCTGCCGGCAGATGATCTCGATGCATCATGTATCATCGCCACCACCTCGCTGCTGGATCAATTGGCAGATCAGGATGTCTGGGTGCGCAATGTACGGCGCTACGGCTTCTTCCGTGTCGATCGCTCCAACGAGCCGCTCAGCGCCCTCGATCAGCGCCAGGCAGCACTTTACGACCTGCCGGACGAAAAGAACCCGATCGATGCCCTGTGCAATGCCGTGCGCGAAGCCGGGCTGGCGAAGGCGCGGCTGGCGGTCGATGAAATCGGCCTGCAGCCGGGCTACTGGGACCGTTTGCGCCAGGAACTGCCCGATGCCGAACTGGTGCCCGGCGCGACGCTGTTCCGCCGCATCCGCGCCGTCAAGACACCGGCAGAGATTGACCGGCTGAGAGAAGCTGCGCGCATCACCGAGCACTCGATTCGTGCCGCGCTGAAGCTCGCCGCCGAGGGCGCCACCGAGCGCGAGCTGGCGCGCGCTTTCCATGCCGAGACGGTGGGACGCGATGCCTTCCCGGTGCTGGAATGCATCGGTTTCGGACCGCGCAGCGCCATGCCCAATGTCGAGCCGTCCGATACGCCGCTGAAGCGTGGGCAGGTGATCCGATTCGATGCCGGCGGTCGCTACCGCCATTACCGCGCCGATATCGCTAGGATCGCGGTATTCGGCGAGCCGGATGCCAAGACGAAGCAGTATTACAACGCGCTCTCCGCCGGCGTGCAGCGCGTGCTGGAAATGGTGCGTCCGGGCGTGCGCACAGCGGACCTTTTCAACGCAGCGGTCGAAACCGTGCGCAAGGAAGGCATCTCGCATTACAGTCGCAGCCATGTCGGTCATGGCATCGGTATCGACGGCTATGACATGCCGGACCTGACGCCCGGCAGCGACCATGTCGTGGAAGAGGGCATGGTGATGTGCGTCGAGACGCCCTATTACGAACTCGGCTGGTGTGGCCTGCAGCGCGAGGACACCATCGTGGTCCGTCGCGATGGCGCCGAAAGCTTCATGACCATGTCTGGCGACCTGGTGGTGCTGGCGTGACACCGGTCGGACTGGACTGCATCCGCTGCGGCACGCGGCAGCCGATCCGCATCACGCTGGAAGGATGTCCGTCTTGTGGCGATATCCGCAGCAACCTGCGCGTCCGCTATGCCGACACGCCGGCCCTGCGCTGGAGCGCGGTGCTCCAGCAGGATCGCGGCAACATGTGGCGTTATGCGGCGATGCTGCCGGTGGCCTCTGAGGATATCGTGTCGCTGGGCGAGGGCGGAACGCCGCTGCTGCATGCCAGGACGCTGGGACGGGATTTCGGCCTCGAGCGGTTGTATCTGAAGGACGAAAGCCGCAATCCGACCTGGTCCTACAAAGATCGGCTCAGCACGGTGGCGGTGTCGGTGGCTCGCCGCATGGGTGCCAAGGTCATGGCCACGGCATCCTCGGGCAATGCCGGCGCGTCGCTGGCGGCCTATGCGGCACGCGCCGGTCTGCCCTGCGTGGTCTTCACCTATGCCGGCACGGCGGGACCGATGCTGGCGCAGATTCGCAAATACGGAGCCAAGGTCGTGCCGCTGCTGCGCAAGCAGGATCGTTGGCCGATGCTGAAGGACTGCGTGCAGCGCTTCGGCTGGTTCGCCACCTCGCCCTATTCGGCGCCGGTGATCGGCAGTCATCCGCTGGGGATCGAGGGCTACAAGAGCATCGCCTATGAAATCTGCGCCGATCTCGGCTGGGCCTGCCCGGACTGGGTGGTGATGCCGGTCTGCTACGGTGACGCCCTGGCCGGCGCCTGGTACGGTTTCCAGGAACTGCAGGCCGCGGGCGTGATCCGCAAGTTGCCCCGGATGGTGGCCGTCGAAGTCTTCGGTTCGCTGGCCGCCGTGCTGGATGGCAATACGGATCAGGTGCCCGATATGCCCGCCGGCTTTGCGCCGCTGGCGATTTCGGTGGGCGCGACGCAGAGCAGCTATCAGGCGCTCAAGGCGCTACGCGAGTCCGGTGGCCGCGCCGAGGTGGTCGGCAACGACGGTCTGATCGCCATGCAGGAGCATCTGGCGCAGCGCGAAGGTGTGTTTGCCGAACTGACGGCGGCCATGCCGGCTGTGGCAATCCGGTCTCTGGCCAAGGCCAGGGTCATCGGCCCGAAGGACACCGTGGTTGGCGTTGTGACGGCATCCGGCCTGAAGGATCTCGACAAGTCGGTGTCGGACTCATCGGCGGAAGCGGGCGTGTCGGGCACTTTCGAGGATGTCAGCCGCTATCTGATGCAGCAGTTCCGGTTCAACCCGGCGCAGGCCGCATAGTTCATCTCAACCAAACACGGGGGCAACAATGGATCGTCGACAGTTTATCTCCACGACAGCCTGGCTTGGCGCATCGGCGCTGTTGGCTGGCAGCGGTCGGGCTGTGGCGCAGGCCTATCCGAGCAAACCTGTCACGATCTTATGTCCGTTCGCGGCTGGTGGTGGTGGCGATGCGTTGACCCGCGTTTTGGCCGATCATGTGCGCACCAAGCGCAGTGTCGCTGCTGCGGTGGAATACCGTCCGGGTGCGGGTGCCACGATCGCGCCGGGCCAGATCGCCCGTGCCGCACCTGATGGCACGACCCTGGGTCTGTATTCCATCAGCCCCTTCGTCGTCGTGCCACATCTGCAGCGACTGCCTTACGACCCGCTGAAGGATTTCACCTATATCGGCATCTACGCCTATATCCCGATTGCCTTCTATGTGAAGACCGACAGTGCCCATAAGGATTGGGCCGGCGTGATAAAATACGCCAAGGACAATCCGGGTAAATTCCGCTGGGGCACGTCGGGCGTGCGGGGTGCTGCGCATATCGCCGTCGAGGCGGCTTTCCGCAAGGAAGGCATCCAGACCACATTCGTGCCATTCACCGGCGGTTCGGAAGCCATCACCGCGTTGCTCGGCGGGCATATCGAGGCCGTCATCTCGGCCGATTACGGCCCGCAGCTCTCGGCCGGCACCGTCCGGCTGCTGGCACTGACCGGCACCGAGAAGCTCGCCGGCCAACCGTCGCTGCCGACCTTCAAGGATCTCGGCTATCCGCTGTCGACCGAGGCACTGTATGGCCTGATCGGTCCGGCCAAGCTGCCGGCCGAAATCGTCAGCTACTGGGATGGTGCCATCAGGGAGATGATGAAAACCGATGAGTTTGCCACCGCCCTGAAGGCGATCAGTGCCAGCCCAGTCTATATGAACAGCGCTGATTTCACTGCGAATGTCGCCGAAAACTACCGTAAGATCGGCGAGGCTATGGAAACGCTCGGTTTCAAGAAGTCCTGATGTATGGTCCGGTCGCATTGGCTGTCCTGGCGGTCGCCGCATTAGTGGCCGCCTATGGATATGGCCTGTGGGAGTTTGGCGCGCCGGGGGCGGGGCTGATGCCCTGCCTCGGCGCAGCGCTCCTGCTGATTGCCAGCGTCTTCGTCTTCCGCGAGAAGCAGGCCGCGGCCGGGGACAATGTGCATGTCGGCCGCATCGCCGGCTATGGCGGCGGATTACTGCTGCTACCGCTCGCCGTCTCCCTGGTGGGCATGCTGCCGGCGCTCGGCCTGTTCATTCTTGTCCTCTTGCGCTTTGCCGAAGGTGTTCGCTGGCGGTCTGCTATTGCCGCGGCCGTGATCAGCAGCACTGCGGCCTGGCTGCTGTTCGGCCATATGCTGCAGGTTCCCCTGCCGGGCGGCATGGTCTGGTGAGTTTATGGATGTTCTCAGCAATCTCATGATGGGCTTCGGTGTCGTGTTGACGCCGTTCAACCTATCCATTGCCCTACTCGGTGCCTTTGTCGGCACCGCCGTGGGCGTTCTGCCCGGGCTCGGCCCTACGGCCACCATCAGCCTGCTGCTGCCGATCTCGGTCTATCTCGACCAGACCAGTGCAGTGATCCTGCTGGCCGGCATTTACTACGGCGCCATGTATGGCGGATCGATCACCTCGATCCTGATCAAGATTCCCGGCGAGGCCGCCAGCGTGATCACCTGTATCGACGGCTACCAGATGGCGCGCCGGGGCCGCGCCGGTGCCGCACTCGGGATCAGTGCGCTGGGCAGCTTTGTTGCCGGCATTGCGGCCACCATTGGTATTGCCTGGGTCGGGCCGCAGGTCGCCAGCGTCGCCCTCATGTTCGGTCCGGTCGAGAAAGCGGCAATGCTGGTCCTCGGTCTGACGCTGATTCTCGGCATCGGTGAAAGCTCGCGGGCGCGGGCTGTGGCCATGGTCGGTCTCGGCCTTCTGCTCGGCACGGCGGGCGTCGATATCGTCTCGGGCGAGGAACGGTTCGTTTTCGACATTCCGCCGTTGCGCGATGGGTTCAGTATTCCCGTCGTCGCCATGGGCCTGTTCGGTCTCAGCGAGGTGCTGATCCTGGCTGGGCAGAAAGAGACCAAGGCGGAGATTCTCGGCTACAGCCGCCGCCTGCGCGACCTTCTGCCCAACCGGGAGGAAGCGCGGCGGTCGATCGGGCCGGTGGTGCGGGGTAGCGGCATCGGTTTCCTGCTCGGCCTGCTGCCCGGCGGCGGCGCGATGATCTCCAGTTTTGTGAGCTATCTGGTCGAGAAGAAAATCTCGCGCCGGCCCGAGGAATTCGGCCAGGGCGCGGTCGAGGGCGTGGCGGGGCCGGAGGCCGCCAACAATGCCGGGGCGCAGGCCAGTTTCATTCCGCTGCTCTGTCTTGGCATTCCCGCCAATGCCGTGATCGGCGTGATCATGGGCGCGCTGCTGATGCAGGGCATCGTGCCGGGGCCGCGGCTCATCGTCGAACATCCAGAAGTCTTCTGGGGCGTGATTGCCAGCATGTTCGTCGGCAATCTGATGCTGGTGCTGCTGAATATACCGCTGGTTGGTCTGTTCGTGTCGCTGTTGCGCATTCCGCAGGGCCTGATGTCGGTACTGATCGTGATGTTCTGCGTCATCGGTGCTTACAGCCTCAACAACAGCATGTTCGACGTCATCGCCATGATCGGTTTCGGTTTCCTGGGCTACGGCCTGCGCAGGTCCGGCTTCGATATAGCCCCATTGCTACTAGCATTTGTGCTCGGCCCAATGTTCGAGCAGAGTCTGCGTCAGGGTCTGATCATCGGTTACGGAAGTCCGATGGTGTTTCTGCAGAGCCCTATCAGTGTCGCCTTCCTTGCGCTGGCGCTGGTCGTTTTTGCCGCACCGATGATATCCCGTATATTTGGCGGTCGCCGTGCGCTGGCCGCCCTTGCAGGTAAAGAGGAATGAAGACTCTGAAATCCCCCCATTCGCGTGGCTTAAGTGAGCCAAAGCCATCCGCCGGCAGCCAGTCCCTGGAGCGAGGCCTCGATATCCTTGCCATGATCGACAGCGAGGATGGTGGCCTGGGCGTGCGCGAGATAGCACGGCGCATGACGCTGAGCCCGACCATCGTGCAGCGGCTGGTCACTTCGTTGTCCAACCGCGGCTATGTCGAGAAGAACCAGGATACCAGCCGCTATGTGCTGGGCTATAAGGCACTGGCGATGGGCGGAAACCGCGCCAACGCCATGGATTATATCGCAACGGCGAAACGTGAGCTGGAGCAGTTGTCGAAGCAGCATCGGCTGAATGGCTTCGTCGCCGCATTGCGTGGCTTCCGTGCTATCTACCTCTTGGCGGTGCAGGCAGACGGGCCCATTTCCATCAACGTCAAACCCGGCAGCGAGATGCCGTTGCACAGCACGGGGGCGGGCAAAGTGCTGTTGGCATCGCTGGCTGAAGACGATGTCCGGAAACTGCTCAGCACGAACAAGCTCAAAGCATTCACCCCGCATACCATTACCGATGTCGATCGCCTGGTGGCCTCGCTGGCGAAGATTCGCCGCACGGATATCGCAACGGTATCAGAAGAGAATATCCCCGGGGTTCTTTCGGTCGCAGCGCCCATCCGCGACAAGGCAGGCCACGTTATCGCCGCCCTGAGTGTCGCCTTCCCGAAATACGTCGATGCCAGCCGCACGTTGCAGACTGTTGCGCCGCTGGTTGCCGCCGCGGCGCAAAGGGTTTCGCAGGCTTTGGGCTGGCAGCCGGGCAACACCAAGCTGGTGAAGTAACGCCCATGGTGGCGGGTACCGAGGCTGGATTGGCGCGCGCCAACCAGGCAGGGCCGTCATGGTGGCCGCGCTTGGTACATCGTTTCGCTGGCGTCTTCTGCATGCTGGTGGTGCTGGCTAGCCTGAAGGCGGTCGCGGTATATCTGTAGCAAAGCCGGATTTCCACGGCGGATATCGGATGGAGTAATCGCACCCATCGTAAGCTTGGAAAGCTGAAGCCATCTAGCCGGCCCGGAAAAGAGCCTGAATAGCATCCAGGCTAAACTCAGACCGGTTCGCCGTCCCTGATTGCAGGGACCGGTCGGCGGCCGCGCTTGGGAGCATGCCCCGGGGCCGTCATCGGCAGGCGAATCGGGAACCCTTTGGTAGGCCGCTCAAGTATCTTTGGATCGACCCCGGTTTGGAGCGGAGTCCCGCGGACTTGGCGATGGGCTGCATCGACCCTGGATGCCTCGAATCGGAGGGTGTCCGAAAGCCGGTATCGGGCCTGGCCGGGGATCACACAGCACCTGGGGTGGCAGTTCAGTGGGTGGTCGTTTCTCTATAAAGGAGACCGAGCATTGCCATCGGTCGGCGAGATCCTTCTTGGTCAGAAGCGGATCGTCGCCGGCTGGAGATGGAAATGAGGTGGTCTCGGCCGTCATGGCCGCAGCATTGCCGAAAGCCGGCGCCGGATCGACTGTCCATAAGGCCGATCTCAGACATCTATATATGTCGGGGGTGGCTCAAGGCTGGGTTGGCCGGGCGGACCTAGTCTGCTATGATCCATTTGATCCAAATTTGCTCCACTGCCGAATGCAAAGCGGTCGGCGCCGGTGCAAGGGATTAAGGCTAAGTGCTTGAGAATTTTGGAGACAGGTCTCCAGATCGGTACAGGAAAAGCCCCGGATTAGGGCTCATAACCTGAAGGTCGTAGGTTCAAATCCTACTCCCGCAACCAAATCGAAAACCCGCCGGCGAAAGCCTGGCGGGTTTTTTGTTGAGATCGGCCTTATGGCCGAAAGGCTTTTTTGAGTTAAACTTAGTTCGCCGGCTTTAATTCGAGCTCGGCATAGCACTCTTTTTGCACGAGTTAGGTTCGATAATGGTCGGCGGCAACCCGCATAGCCGTTCTATGGCTGCTGCGATCTGGAATAGCCGAGCTTCTGATCGGGGCCGACCGATGATCTGCACGCCGAACGGCAGGCCGTCGCACGAGAATCCGACCGGCACAGCCAGCACCGGGCAGGCCAGCAGCGAGGTGATCGCTGTGATGGCAATCCAGTCGATATAAGTATTCTGCTGCATGCCGGCGATCTGTTGCGGCCACATGGTTTCGACTGCAAATGGCAGGATCGGTGCGGCCGGTGTGATCAGCACCTCGTAATCGCCCAGGAAGGCGATGACGCGGCGATACATCTCGGCACGGTAGCGTTCGGCGGCACCGATGCTGGATGGCGTCTGGCGCAGGCCATGTTCGATATCGCCCATCACCTCGGGGGTGAACTGGTGGCGATGACGGTCCAGGAACGGCTCCCAGCTGGTGACATAATTGACGCCACGCAGGGTGAGCAGGGCGGGCAGTGCGCCAGTAAAATCCGGACAGGCCTTATCGATGGCGGTGCCATCTTCCTGCAGTGCTGCCACGAAGGCATCACCAAGTGCCCGCACCTCGTCTGCGACCGGCAGGCAGCCGAGATCGGCGGACCAGGCCGCGCGCAGTGGCCGATCTGGTTTCAGTGCCATGGGCAGGAAGGGACCGTCGGGCGAAGATGCCGACAGTGGATCGGCCGAGTCGAAGCCGATCATGGCATCGAAGAACAGCGCCAGGTCGCCGATGTCGCGCGCCATCGGGCCATCGACAAAGATCGTATCGAAGGGATTGAGGATACTGCGGCGTGGCACCCGGCCCGGCGTTGGACGCAGGCCGGTGACCCCGCAGAAGCTGGCCGGGATGCGCAGGCTGCCGCCGACATCGTTGCCATGCGCCAGCCAGACCTGGCCGGTGGCCAGCGCCACAGCCGAACCGCCGGAAGATCCGCCACAGGTGAGCGCGGTGTTCCACGGATTGCGCGTGGTGCCCAGCACGGCATTGGTGGTGTTGGCACCGCCCAGCTCGGACAGGTTGGCCTTGCCGAGCGGGATACCGCCATTGCGTTCGATCAGCGCAATGGTGCGATCGGACTGCGTCGAGACGCGGTCGGCAAAGATCGGTGTGCCACCGGTCCAGCGCACGCCGCCGATCTCGGCATTGTCCTTCACCACGAAGGGAATCCCGCCGAGCATCGAATTGGCAAGGCCGGGTTGAGCTGCCTGCGCGCGGGCACGGTCAAAGCAGCGCGTCGGCACGGCATTCACGGCACCATCGACAGTCTGGATGCGGTCGATCGCCGCCTCGACCAGATCCGCCGGCGTAATCTCGCGGCGTGCGAGCAGGCCCCGTACCGCGCGGGCAGACAGCCGCATCAGCTCAGCAGACATCGGGTCACCGTGACGGCGCGGATTCGACCGGCATAGGCTCAGGCTGTGTGCCCTGCACGGGCGCAGCGCAGGACTCGCGGATCACCAGGCGCGATTCCAGCATATGCGTACTGCCGGTGCCGCTGCGGTGGCCATTGATGCGGTCGGTCAGCAGCTTCACCGCCATCTCGCCCATCTCGCGCACCGGCTGCGCCACCGTGGTCAGCTTGGGCCGGAACACATTGGCCCAGGCAAAATCGTCGATGCTGATGACGGATACATCGTCGGGGCAGCGCAGATCGAGATCGCTGAGCGCGCGCATCATGCCAATGGCCATCAGATTGTTGGCGGCAAATACCGCGGTGGGCGGCTGTGGCAGGCGCATCAGCGCCACGGTGGCATCGTAGGCCTGCTGCTCGCGGAAGCCGGCCTCCAGCACCAGGCCGGGATCGAAGCGGATCTGGCTGGCGAGCAGCGCCTCGCGATAGCCGGCGAGGCGATCGGCGCCGGTGGTGACGCTGGTCGGGCCCGACAGCAGGCCGATGCGGCGATGGCCGCGGCGGATCAGATGCTCGGTGGCCTGGTGAGCGGCCAGGCGGTTGTCCAGCACCACCGCATCAAGGCCGAGGCCATCAAAGGCACGGTCGACCAGAACGACGGGAACGCGGATCTGGCTCAGCAGGCTGCTGCGGCTGAGCGAGACATCGCCGGTGGTTGCCAGGATGATGCCGTCAACCCATTGCGAACGCAGCACCTGCAGATGCTTTTCCTCGCGCGCCGGGTCTTCATCACTGTTGCAGAGCAGAACCGAGAAACCCTGCTGGCTGGCGATGCCTTCCACCGCCTGCACCAGCTCGGTGAAGAACGGATTGGTGATATCCGCCACGATCAGTCCGAGCAGGCCGCTCGACTGCTTGCGCAAGCTGCGCGCCGCGGCGCGCGGCGCGTAATTCAGACTCTCGATGGCCTTGAGCACGCGCGCGCGCAACTGCTCGCTGACCCGGCCAGGATCGTTGACGCTGTTTGAAACCGTGGCGACCGACACGCCTGCCAGCCTGGCCACATCCCGAATGGTCGCCATGTCCGCATGTTAAACGTTTAAAGTCAGTCTGATATGCCAGAGTCAGGCGGCTGGAGCAAGTGGCAGTATTGGTCTTGCTTTCTCTATATTTCGCTTATGCAGCATAAAATCTATCATTTTGTGCATATGCGATATGCAGCGCTTGAAGAAAAGTGAATGACGGGCTTGTCAGGAAAAAGCATTTCTGGCATTTGTTTTGAAACGTTTTACATAACCGGGGGGATTGCCGTGTACCGGCTTAGGACCACTCAAGCCAGCACAACCGGACGGGAACTTGCGTCATGACCGGCTATCTGGCCCGCCGCCTGCTGGCCACGATCCCCGTGCTCGGTCTGGTCGCGGTATTCGTCTTCCTGCTGCTGCAGATGACGCCCGGTGATCCTGCGGTGGTGATCGCCGGTGACTACGCCACCACGCAGCAGATCGAGGCGATCCGCCAGCAGCTGGGCCTGGACCGGCCGATGCTGGAACAGCTGATGTCCTGGCTGGGCCGCATCATGCAGGGCGATCTCGGCCATTCGATCTTCTCCCGTCTGCCGGTCAGCAGCCTGATCGCCCAGCGCATCGAGCCGACCCTGGTGCTGACGCTGTTCACGGTGGTGCTGTCGATCGCCTTTGCCCTGCCGCTGGGCGTGCTGGCAGCCTATCGCGCCGGCAGCTGGGTTGACCGCGCGGTGATGGGTTTCGCCGTGCTCGGTTTCTCCACGCCGGTTTTCGTGGTCGGGTTTCTGCTCGTCTATGTCTTCGCCCTGGGGCTCGAGTGGTTTCCCACCCAGGGCTATGTGCCACTGGCTGACGGCCTGTTCG
The DNA here is from genome assembly GCF_943372915.1 of Ferrovibrio terrae. Lineage (GTDB taxonomy): Bacteria > Pseudomonadota > Alphaproteobacteria > Ferrovibrionales > Ferrovibrionaceae > Ferrovibrio > Ferrovibrio terrae_A. The sequence continues at coordinate 54,995 of NZ_CALSAN010000025.1, forward strand.
GCTGTCTGCGCAGCCTGACCCTGCCGGCAGTCACACTGGCACTGCTCTATGCAGCGCTGCTGGCCCGTGTCACCCGCGCCAGCATGCTGGAAGTGCTGGCCGAGGATTACGTGCGCACCGCCCATGCCAAGGGCCTGGCGCCGCAGCCGGTGCTGATCGGCCACGCACTGAAGAATGCCGCGGTGCCGATTGTCACCGTGATTGGGGTCGGCATCGCCGCTCTGCTGGGCGGCGTGGTGGTGACCGAGACGGTGTTCAACATCCCCGGCCTGGGCCGCCTGACCGCCGATGCGATCATGCGGCGCGACTACCCGGTGGTGCAGGGGCTGATCCTGCTGTTTGCCGCGGTCTATGTCTTCGTCAACCTTCTGGTCGATCTCAGCTACCTGCTGTTCGACCCGCGCATCCGGCTCTAGCGCCATGGCGATGATGGATCATTCCGCTGCCGCGATGGCACCGAGCCCGGTCTGGAGCCGCATGGCCAAGGGTCTGCGATTCCTGCGCCGGCATCCGGTGATCCTGTTTGGTCTTGTAGTGATTCTGGTGGCTGTCGCCGTGGCGCTGGCGGCGCCGTATCTGCTGCCGGATCCGAAGGCCATCAATCCGATCTACCGTCTGCGGCCGCCGGGCGAGGCATTCTGGTTCGGCACAGACCATCTCGGCCGCTCGATCCTGTCCCGCAGCCTGCATGGCACGCGGGTCTCGCTGGCCGTCGGCATCATGGTGGCCGTGGTCGTGATCATTGCAGGGGTGACGGTCGGCCTGCTGTCCGGGTTCCTGCGTCGCTTCGACAGCCTGATGATGCGCGTGATGGATGGCATCATGGCGATTCCGGGTGTGCTGCTGGCGATTGCCCTGATGTCGCTGTTCGGCTCCAGCCTGCAGAATGTCGTGATTGCGATCAGCATCCCGGAAATTCCCCGCATGGCGCGACTGGTGCGCAGCGCCGTACTCAGTATCCGCGAGCAACCCTATATCGATGCGGCAGTGACCAACGGCACGCGCTTGCCGCGTCTTCTGTTCTGCCATGTCCTGCCCAATACGATGGCGCCAGTGCTGGTGCAGGCCACCTATGTTTTTGCCTCCGCCATGATTCTGGAGGCGGTGCTGTCCTTCCTGGGTGCCGGCACCCCGCCCGAAGTGGCGAGCTGGGGCAACATGATGGCCGAGGGGCGCCAGTATCTGCAGCGCGCACCCTGGATGGCGGCATTTCCCGGCGTGTTTCTGGCTTTTCTGGTGCTGACGGTAAACGTGGTCGGCGACGCGATGCGCGATGTGCTGGATCCGCGCCTTGCGGGGAAGCTGAAATGAACGCCTCTGCGAACAACGACCCATTGCTCAGCGTCGAGAACCTCAGCGTCAGCCTGGCGTTGCCGCATGGAGCCATGCCGGTGCTGCGTGATCTGTCCTTTACGGTCAATCGTGGCGAGACGCTGTGCATCGTCGGCGAAAGCGGCTGCGGCAAAAGCATCACCGCTTTGGCCCTGATGCGGCTGCTGCCGCGACGCATCGGGCGCATCTCGGCCGGTCGCATCCTGTTCGACGGCACGGATCTCGCCACGCTGAGCGAGACGGAGATGCGGCGCATCCGGGGGAACCGGATGGCGATGATCTTCCAGGAACCCATGACATCGCTGAACCCGGTGCTCACCATCGGGCGGCAGATTGGCGAGGTGCTGCGCCTGCATCAGGGGCTGACTCGGCATGAGGCCGATACCAAGACCCGGCGCCTGCTTGAGCGCGTTCGCATCCCCGATGCCCAGCAGCGCCTGCGGCAGTATCCACACCAGCTGTCTGGCGGCATGCGCCAACGGGTGATGATCGCGATGGCCCTGGCCTGCAGCCCGCAGCTGCTGATCGCCGACGAGCCGACCACGGCGCTGGACGTGACCATCCAGGCGCAGATCCTGGCCCTGCTGGATGAAATCCGCGCCGAAAGCGGCGCAGCGGTCATCATGATCACGCATGACCTGGGCGTGGTGGCCGAAGTGGCCGACCGCGTGGTGGTGCTTTATGCGGGCCGCAGCGTCGAACAGGCCGCCGTGGGCGACCTGTTTGCCATGCCGCGCCATCCTTATACGCGCGGCTTGATGAACTCGGTGCCGCATCTGGCGCTGCATCGCGGTGACCAGCCGCTGGCGCGGTTGCAGGAAATCCAGGGCACCGTGCCGTCGCCCTTCGACATGCCGGCCGGCTGCGCGTTCGCGCCGCGTTGCAGCCTGGCTGATGAGGGCTGCGTGACCGTGCCGGTTCTGGAAAAGCAGGCGCGGGACCATGCGGTGGCCTGCTGGCATGCGGCCGAGCCCGCGCGGCTGAAGGCGGACGCATGATGATGCAGGCTCTGCATACGCCGGCTCTGGAAGTCCGCGACCTTGTCAAGCATTACCCGTTCCGGCGCGGCTGGTTCGGCCGCAATGGACAGGGGGCTGTGCATGCGGTGGATGGTGTGTCCTTCACCCTGCCGCGCGGTGAAACCCTGGCGCTGGTCGGCGAGAGCGGCTGTGGCAAATCGACCATTGCCAAGTTGATCCTGCGCCTGATCAAGCCCGACACCGGGTCGGTCCTGCTCGAAGGCACCGACCTTGCCGGCCTTGACGATGATGCCCTGCGGCTGGCCCGACAGCGCATCCAGATGGTGTTCCAGGATCCGTTTGCTTCACTCAACCCGCGCCTCAGCGCGGCGGCGATTGTCGGCGAGCCGCTGGTCAATTACGGGATCGGTGATTCGGTTTCTCGTGCCGCCCAGGTGGATGCGCTGTTCGACCGGGTTGGTCTGGCCCGTTATCAGCGCGATCGCTATCCGCACCAGTTTTCCGGTGGTCAACGCCAGAGGCTTGGCATTGCACGGGCGCTGGCCCTCAATCCGGCCGTGGTGGTGGCCGACGAGCCGGTCTCAGCCCTCGATGTCTCGGTCCAGGCCCAGATCCTCAACCTGATGGCCGATCTGCAGCGCGAGCTTGGCCTGTCCTACCTGTTCATCAGCCACGATCTTGGGGTGGTCGAGTATATCAGCACCACGGTGGCGGTGATGTATCTCGGCGCCATCGTCGAGGTGGCGCCCCGACAGCGGTTCTTCAGCGCCGCCGCCCACCCCTATGCACGCGCCCTGCTCGATGCCGTGCCGTCGCCCGATCCGGCGCGACGCCGTCGCCGCAGCTTGCTGCAAGGCGAAGTGCCAAGCGCCAGCGCATTGCCCAGCGGCTGCCGTTTCCGCACGCGCTGTCCACAGGCTACGGCGCTCTGCGCCGAAGCCGCGCCGGCCCTGCGCCAGATCGCGCCGCAGCACCATGTCGCCTGCCATCACATTGAGACTGCGTAACCAATCAACAAATACAAACGGGAGGAAACCATGCGTACAAGAATGACGGTGAAACTGCTGGCGGCTGCTGCCGTCACGACCTTGCTGCTGCAGACAGGCATTGCTGCAGCCCAGAGCAATGTTCTGAAGGTCCGTCCCTTCGGCGACCTGAAGGGTATCGATCCTGTCACCAACTCGGACTACATGGCGCGTAATCATGGCTACATGATCTACGACACGCTGTTTGCCATGGACGAGAAGCTCAATATCAAGCCGCAGATGCTGGAGAAATACGAAACCAGCGCGGACGGCCTGACCTGGACCTTCGTGTTGCGCGACGGCCTGAAGTTTCATGATGGCCAGGCGGTGACGGCGGCCGATGTGGTCGCTTCGCTGCGGCGCTGGGGCCAGCGTGATGGCCTCGGCCAGCAGCTGATGGCCAATACTGCCAGTCTGGAAGCAGTGGATGCCAAGACCACCAAGCTGGTGCTGAAGCAGAAATGGGGCCTGGTGCTGGATGCGCTGGGCAAGCCAAGCTCGGGTGTTCCTTTCATCATGCCCGAGCGCATTGCCAAGGCGCCGGCGACGGAATCGCTGACCGATCCGGTGGGTTCCGGCCCCTTCATCATGAAGAAAGAGGAGTGGGTACCCGGCTCCAAAGTGGTGTATGTCCGCAATCCGGACTACAAGCCGCGCAGCGATGCGGCATCAGGCATGGCCGGCGCCAAGCAGGCAAACTTCGACCGTGTTGAATGGCTCTACATGCCCGATGCGCAGACCGCGCTGAACGCGCTGCAGGCCGGCGAGATCGACATCTTCGAGGAAGTGCCGCCGGATATGCTTGGCCTGATCGCCAAGAATCCCCGGGTCAAGGCCGTGCCGCAGGATTCGCTCGGCGTGCAGGTGGTGTTCCGCATGAACAGCCTGCAGCCGCCGTTCAACAATCCCAAGATCCGCCAGGCGATCCGCTACATGGTCGACCAGAATGTCTTCATGCGGGCCTATGTCGAAGACCCCAAGCTGTACAAGGACTGCCCATCCTTCTACATGTGCGGTTCGCCGTACTACACCGATGCGGGCTGGGTGAAGCAGGATCTGGCCAAGGCACGGCAACTGGTGAAAGAGGCCGGCTATGATGGCGCACCGGTTGTGGTGCTGCATGGCACGGAAGCCGGCATCACCAACACCTTCTCCTCGGTGGCAGAACAGCTGATGCGCGACATCGGCCTGAAGGTCGAGCCGCAGGCGATGGATTGGGGCACGCTGACGGCGCGGCGTACCAGCAAGAAGGCCATGAATGAAGGCGGCTGGTCGCTGTTCATCTCGGCGCCGACCGGCGCCGACATGATGGATCCGCTCGGCCATCTCGGCCTGCGCTCCAACTGCGATGCGGCCTGGTTCGGCTGGCCCTGCGATGACCAGATCGAGAAGCTGCGCAGCGAGTTTGCGCTGACTCCTGATCTGGCCAAGCGTCAGGAGATCGCCAAGGCGCTGCAGCTGCGGGCCGCGGAAGTGGTGCCCTACGTGCCGCTCGGCCAGCTTTCGCTGGTGCGTGGTGTGTCGGCCAAGCTGAGCGATATTCCGAACGCCGCCATCCCGGTCTACTGGAATATCAAGAAGGCCAACTGAGCCATGGTATCCCGGGCCGCCGTTTCGGCCCGGGATATCACCTTCTGAATGAAAGCGGCTCAATGAAAGCGAGCTTGTGATGTTGATCGGGATTTCCACCCAGCTGCCGGCTGATCTGCTGCATGGCCTGGCCAGCATGGGGCATGGCGACGATCTGGTGATCGCCGATGCCAATTTCCCAGCGGCACGGCTGGCGCGCCGCCTGATCCAGACGACGGCGGAAAGCACGACGCGGCTGGCCATGGCGGTGCTGACGCTGCTGCCGCTTGATGAGTTTGTCCCGGCGCCACTGACCCTGATGCAGGGGGTGCGGGCGCAGGACCGCGATGCCCCGGCATTGACCGACCTGACTGCGGCGCTGGCCTCGTTCGGTAAGGTCGAGCAGCTTGAACGCGATGCTTTTTATGACCGCGCCGCCAAGGCCTTTGCCATCGTGGTCACAGCCGATGCGCGGCCCTATGCCAATCTCATCCTGCGCAAGGGCGTGATTGCCGCGGGTTCACCCCACTATGTCGCCTGAACTGCTCACCGCCCGGCCGCGCGCCGCGCGCCGCCGCATCCTCGGCCGCGGTAATCTCACGTTGACCGGGCTGGGCCTGGGTGGTGCGCCGCTTGGCAATCTGTATCAAGCCGTGGACGAGACCGATGCCGACGAAGTCGTGGCCACGGCCTGGCAGGGCGGTATCCGCTATTTCGATACGGCTCCGCTCTACGGCAGCGGCCTGAGCGAGCGACGCATGGGCCGGGCCCTCGTTCGCCGGCCACGGCAGGATTACGTGCTGTCCAGCAAGGTTGGCTGGTTGATCGAGCCGGATGGCGGGGTGCAGCAGGATGGTCCTTATGTCGGCCTGGATGGCAGCCGGCGCCGCTGCGACTACGGTTACGATGCGACCCTGCGATCGCTGGAAGCCAGCCTGCAGCGCCTCGGGATGGATAGCATCGACATCGTCTATATCCACGATCTCGATACTGCCTGTCATGGCGCGGCGCTGGAGCAGCGCTATGGCGAAGCCATGCGCGGCGCCTACCGGGCGCTGGCGGAATTGCGTGATCAGGGTGTGATTGGCGCCCTCGGCCTTGGCGTCAACGAATGGCAGGTCTGCGCCCGCGCTCTGGTGGATGCTGATCTCGATGTCTTCCTGCTGGCCGGGCGGTATTCCCTGCTCGACCAGTCAGCGCTTGCCAGTTTTCTGCCTGCCTGTGTGCGGCGCGGCGTGGGCGTTGTGATCGGCGGCGCCTTCAATTCCGGTATTCTGGCGACCGGCGCAGTGCCCGATGCGCGCTACGATTACAAGCCGGCGCCAGCGGATATCCTGCAGCGCACGGATCGATTGGCGGCTGTCTGCCGCCGCCATGACGTGCCGCTCGCCGCCGCTGCACTGCAGTTTCCGTCCTTCCACCCGGCGGTCGTTTCGGTACTGCCAGGGGCCCGCAAGGTTGCTGAGATGGCAGTCAACATCGATCTCTTCGAACGGCCGGTCCCATCAGCCCTGTGGAGCGAGCTGAAAGCCGAAGGGCTGCTGCCGCCCGAGGCACCGGTGCCGGCCTGAGGATGTCCGTGACGCGCATTGATGCCCACCAGCATTACTGGCAGCTCGACCGCAGCGATTATGCCTGGATGCAGCCGCAGCATGCCGCGATCCGGCGCGATTTTCTTCCTGCCGATCTTGCCCCGCTGCTGGCCGCTGCCGGCGTTCATGGCACGATCCTGGTGCAGGCTGATGCCACGGCGCGCGAAACCGATTTTCTGCTGGAGATTGCCCGCACGACGCCAAGCGTGCTCGGCGTCGTGGGCTGGGTCGATTTCACGGCGGCCGATGCGGTGGCCGAGGTCGAGCGCCGGGCCGGACAGGCAAAGCTGCGCGGGCTGCGACCGATGCTGGAATTCATCGACGATCCGGACTGGATCCTGCAGCCGGCTTTCGATCCGGTTTTCAGGGCAATGATTCATTGCGGCTTGAGCTTCGATGCGCTGGTGCACCCACCGCATCTGCCGGCACTGGATGTGCTGGCGCGGCGTTACCCCGATCTGCCGATGGTGATCGACCATGGCGCCAAGCCGAAGCTTGCGGCATGGCGCAACGATGTCTCAGCCTTACGGGCCTGGGAACAGGATATGCGCCGGATGGCACGCCATCCGCAGGTCTGGTGCAAACTGTCCGGGCTGCTCACCGAGGCAGGCTCGCACTGGCAGGCAGAAGATTTGCTGCCGGCCATGCGCATCCTTCTGGAACTTTTCGGTCCGTCGCGCCTGCTCTGGGGCAGCGACTGGCCGGTGATGACGCTCGCGGGTAATTATGACCATTGGCTTGCGCTCAGCGAGCGGGCTCTGGCGGGGCTTGGGGTAGAAGAGAAGGGTCTGGTTTTTGGCCAGAATGCACGCGGGTGTTATCGAATCTAGGACTGCGCAATTCGAAACCTCATGAATTCCTGCAGTCAATTCTGTCACCCACGCAAAATCTTCTGCACCGTGCGCTACTGTCCAAAGGCAGTTTCGCCGACCCGGGTGGCGGTGGCAAGATCCGCCGCGCGCTTCAGTACTCAGTCCCGCTGGTCGATCCGCTTGTGAAAGCGGTGGATGTGGATGCTGGTCCAGACCCCGGCTTTGCGGAAAGGATCCGCTGCGTTGAATGCCTCGGCGGCGGCCCGGTCCGCGGCCTCGACCAGGAACAGGCTGCCGATCATCGTCTCGCCATCATCGGAAACCAGCGGGCCGGAGACGATGCTGCGCACCGGGGCACCGGCCAGATAGGCCTTGTGCGCCTCGTAATGCGCGAGCCGGCGCGGCAGCGCATCGGCGGCATCGAGGCAGTGAATGATGAAATGCGGCATTACAGAACCTGGCAGACGCGTTCAAAAGTGTGACGCGGCTGGCGTCCGAAGAGTTTGGCCGGGTCGCCATAGCCGAGGTTGCACAGGAAATCGGTCTGAAAGCGGCCATCGGGGAAGAATTCGGCATTCACCTTGGCGATGTCGAATCCGCTCATCGGTCCGCAATCCAGGCCGAGCGCGCGGGCGGCAATGATCAGATAGGCGCCCTGCAGCGTGGCATTGCGCTGTGCTGTCGCCTGGGCCAGCGGGGCATTGCCGGCAAAAGTTTCGCGCGCTTCCGGCTTGTGCCAGATCTCGGGCATGTAGTCGTAGAACTGCGTGTCGCGCGCCATGATCGCGGTGACCGGCGCCGCCAGAGTCTTGTCGAGATTGGCCGGCGACAGTGCCGGCGCCAGGCGTTGCTTGGCCTGCGGGCTGCGCAGGAATACCAGCCGCATCGGCTGGGTGTTCATCGAGGTCGGGCCCATCTTGGCGATGTCGTAGATCTCGCGCAGCAGATCGTCTGATACCGGCCGGTCGAGCCAGCCATTCTGCGTACGGGCATCGAGAAACAGCTGGTTCAATGCGTCGGCGGCGATGCGGGGCATGGCGGGACTTTTCGCTGGCGTCAGAGGGCGACGGAGGCGCGCACGATCGTGGCGGTCTTGCGCAGATGCTGTTCCAGCGCGGCCGCCGCGCGCTCGGTGTCGCGCGCCATGACGGCATCGAAGATGGCCTGGTGCTCGGCCGGCACGTCGCGGGCCTCGGTCTGCAGCGGCACCGACATGCGGCGGTAGCGCTCGCTCTGCTCATAGAGCATCGCGCGCATGCGCAGCAGCCAGTCATTGCCACAGGCGGTGACCAGCTCGGCGTGGAAATCGGCATGGGCGCGCGACCACACCTCGCTGAGATGCAGGTCCTTGCCGGCCTCGGTCTGGCTCAGGCGCGACAGGCGATGCCAGGCGGCGACCAGCCGGCTTTCCCAGGCCAGGTCGCCACGTTCGATCGAGGCGCGCAGGCACAGCGTTTCGATGGCAATGCGGGCCTCGGTGATGTCGGCCAGTTCCTTGGGCGAAACCGGGCTGACGGTGTAGCCGCGCTGGGGCTCGGAGACGACCAGCGCCTCCGATTGCAGCATGGAGAGCGCCTCGCGCACTGCGCCGAGGCTGACATCGAGCTCGCCGGCCAGCGCCGCGATGTTCAGCTTGGTGCCGGGCAGCAGGCGGCAGCTCAGGATATCGGCACGGATCTGCGCATAGGCCCGATGGGACTTCGTCGCGCCGGTTTCCGGGGGCGGCGTATCCGCAAGAGCATCGGCAGGGCTGTGGATTATTTTCATGATAAAAATATATTGCTAGCCAGCAAATCTATGTGTAAGACAAAAATATAGAAAAGCACAAGCCCTGACAAGAGCAGAGCGGAGGAAACAGACCATGGCAGATCCCAAGCGCTCCGGGGTGACAGCGATCCATTCGCTGGATCGTTTCGTCTTCAGCGTGCCCAAGCTGGATGTCGCCAGACAGTATTTCACCGATTTCGGCCTGGATGTGCGGCCGGTCGGCAACCGCCTCGACCTCTATACCTTCGGGCATCCCCATCGCTGGGGCTCGATCTATGAAAGCGGCAAGCCGAAGAAGCTCGAATATCTCGCACTCGGCGTTTATGCCGAGGACTACGAACCGCTACGGCGCCATCTGGAGAAGATCGGCGTGCAGACCATCCATCCGCATCCGCTGGTCGATGAACAGGGCTTCTGGCTGCGCGATCCCGATGGCATCACGCTGCAGATCGTCGTGGCCGAGAAATCCTCGCCGAACCAGAAGGGCGACACTTACGGCCCGATGAACATGAAGAATCCGGCCGGCATCGATATCGGCATCAACCGCCGCACCATGCAGCCGGTCAAGCCGGTGCGCCTGACCCATGCGCTGCTGTTCTGCTCGGATGTGCCACGCTCGCTGAAATTCTATCGCGAAGCCATGGGCATGAATCTCTCGGATCAATCCGGCGACGGCATCGCCTTCATGCATGGCGTGCATTCCAGCGACCATCATCTGCTGGCCTTTGCCAAGTCGGACGGCCCTGGCCTGCATCACACCAGCTGGGTGGTGCGCGGCGTGGACGAGGTCGGCCTCGGCATGGAGCAGATGCTGAACAAGGGCTACACGTACGGCTGGGGCATGGGCCGTCATGTGCTGGGCTCGAATTACTTCTACTACCAGCGCGACCCCTGGGGTAGCTTCACCGAATATTCCTACGACATCGATTTCGTCGGCCTCGACGGCTGGCCGGCGCAGGATCATCCGCCGGAGGATTCCTTCTACCTCTGGGGGCCGGCTGTGCCCGAAGACTTCATCACCAATCATGAAACCCAGGCCCATAAGGGCTGAAGCTGTAAAGAGGACTGTTTCCCCATGCGACTGTTGAATTACCTCAAGGACGGCAAGCGTTCGCTCGGTGCCCGCAACGGCGATGCCATCGTCGACCTGACATCAGCCGGGTTGCCCGACAGCGTCGATGCACTGCTCGCCATGGGGCCGAGTGGTCTGGCCAAGGCCAAGGACGCGGCTGCCAAGGGTGGCCCGACCACACCGTTCAAGGGCGCCAAGCTGCTGCCGCCGGTGCTCAATCCGTCCAAGGCCATCGCGGTCGGCCTGAACTACATCGATCATGCGGCCGAAAGCCCCTACAAGGACGCGCCGAAATATCCGGTGCTGTTCCATCGCTTCCCATCTTCCTGGGTCGCGCATGACGAGGCCCTGATCAAGCCCAAGGTCTCCGATCAGTTTGACTACGAGGCCGAGGTTGCCGTCATCATCGGCAAGGCCGGCCGCTATATCGCCAAGGACAAGGCACTGGAGCATGTCGTCGGCTATTCGCTGTTCAACGACGGCTCGATCCGCGATTACCAGTTCAAGTCGCATCAGTGGATGATCGGCAAGAACTTTGACGCCACTGCATCCTTCGGCCCGGAACTGGTGACGGCCGATGAACTGCCGGCCGGTGTCGTCGGCCTGCGTATCCAGGCCCGCCTGAACGGCCAGGTGCTGCAGGATGCCAATACCAAGGACATGATCTTCGACGTGGCAACGCTGGTCAGCACCTGCTCGGAGATTTTCGAGCTGCAGCCCGGCGATGTGATCATCTCCGGCACGCCGGCGGGCGTGGGCTTTGCCCGCAAGCCGCCGATCTTCATGAAACAGGGTGACGTTATCGAGGTGGAAGTCGAGAAGATCGGCATCCTGAGCAATACCGTCAAGAACGAGTAGAGCATCGAGTAGAAACACTGCCGAGGGAGGAAATAATGAAAAGTCTGAAACGGAT
>NZ_CALSAN010000026.1:0-63548 GCF_943372915.1 Ferrovibrio terrae
ATAGTCGTGCGAAATCTGTTCCGCCGGCGCACGCCAGGCCGTGGCGATGAAACGGGCACGGCGGTCCGGCGTATAGAATTGCCCATCGGCAAAGAAGCGGCGCTCGCTGCGCGGCACCTCGCCCTTCGGGCAGGGCCATTGCACCGGCAGCAGCGCGTCATACGCCTCGGCCGTGATATCGGCCAAGGCGGAAATGTCGAAATCGCGTGTACCTGCGTTTTCGACGCCACTCAGAGCGGCGAATTCGCGGAACACCTCCACCGGCGCGGCATAATCAAACGCATCGGCCCAGCCCATGCGTTTGGCCACTTCGGCGAAGATCCACCAGTCGGCGCGCACCTCGCCCGGCCAGGGCTGGAATCTGCGCTGGCGCGAGATGCGGCGCTCGGAGTTTGTCACCGTGCCGTCCTTCTCGCCCCAGGCGGCGGCCGGCAGCAGCACATGGGCATGGCGCGCGGTGTCGGTGACGGCCATGACATCGGAGACCACCACGAAGGGACAGTCTTTCAGGCCGGCTTGCACATCATCGGCATCGGGCAGGCTGTCGACCGGATTGGTGCCGGCGATCCACACCGCCTTGATGCGGCCGTCCTTCACCGCGCGGAACAGATCGACGGCCTTGAGACCCGGCCTGTCGGCGATGCGCGGCGAGCGCCAGAAATCCTGCACGATGCGGCGATGCTCGGGCTCGCCCAGTTCCATATGGCAGGCCAGCTGGTTGGCGAGACCGCCCACTTCACGGCCGCCCATCGCATTGGGCTGGCCGGTGATCGAGAACGGCCCCATGCCCGGATAGCCGATGCGGCCCGTCAGCAGATGGCAGTTGAGGATGGCATTGACCTTGTCGCTGCCCGCGCTCGACTGGTTGACGCCCTGCGAGAAGCCGGTGACGACGCGCTCGGTGCGCGCAAAGAGATCATAGAAGCGGCGCAGCTCGGCCTGGCTCAACCCGGTGATCTCGGCGATCTCGGCCAGCGACAGCGCGCGCGCGGCATGCAGCGCCGCGTCCAGCCCGTTGGTGTGATCCTGCACGAAGGCGGCGTCCAGCTTACCGGCCTCCTGCAGATGCACCAGCAGCCCGTTGAACAGCGCCACATCGGAGCCGGGATTGAGCGCCAGATGCAGGTCGGCCGAACGCGCCGTCATGGTGCGGCGCGGATCGATCACCACGACGGTGAGTTCAGGGCGCGCGGCCTTGGCTGCCGCCAGGCGCTGGAACAGCACCGGATGGCACCAGGCAAGATTGGAACCGACCAGCACGACCAGATCGGCCTGCTCCAGATCCTCGTAGATGCCCGGCACCGTATCGGTGCCGAAGGCGCGCTTGTGGCCGGCCACGGCAGACGCCATGCACAGCCGCGAATTGGTGTCGATGTTGCCCGAGCCGATGAAACCCTTCATCAGCTTGTTGGCGACATAGTAATCCTCGGTCAGCAGCTGGCCCGAGACATAAAAGGCGACCGAGTCCGGGCCATGTTCGGCAATCGTCGCGCTGAACACGGAAGCGACGCGATCCAGCGCCGCATCCCAGCTGACGCGAACGCCATCGACAACCGGGTGCAGCAGGCGGCCTTCGAGGCCGAGCGTTTCGCCCAGCGCCGCCCCCTTCGAGCAGGTGCGGCCGAAATTGGCCGGATGCGCGGTATCGCCCTTCACAGCGACGGCGCCGGTTGCCGCATCGCGTGTCACCTGCAAACCGCAGCCGACGCCGCAGTAAGGACAGGTGGTGCGCGTTGCCCCCGCTTCCTTGCTATGGGCGGCGCCCGTCATGTCATGCCGCCTTGACGGCGAGGCCGGGCCAGGACAGCAGGATGCGATTTTCCTGCAGCTTCACCGCGATGGTGCGGGTGCAGCCCTGATCGGCGCCCTGGGCTTCGCCGGTCTTCAGGCTGATCACCCAGTTGTGCAGCGGACAGGTGACGGAGTCGCCCTGCACGATACCCTGCGACAGCGGCCCGCCCTTATGCGGGCATTTGTCATCCAGCGCGAAGAGCCGATCATCCATGGTGCGGAAGATTGCGATATCGCCGCGCGCCGTCTTCACCACACGGGCGCCGCGCTTCGGGATATCCTCCAGCATGCCGATATCGAGCCAGTCGTTATCCATCTTCATGGTGCGCCCCTACTCTGCCGCACTGGCCAGCCGCAGATCGGCCAGCGGCTTGAACTCATGCCCGAAGGCGCCCTTGACCCGCTCGGCCCAGGGATCGATCTGGGCAAAGACCTGCGCATGCACGAAGCGGTCATACAGCGCACGGCGGCCTGCGGCGTCTTCGACGATCCGCTGCTTCACGCTGTCGAGGCCGACGCGATGCAGCCATTTGTGGATGCGGTCGAGGTAATGCGCCTGCTCGCGATACAGCTGCATCAGCGCGCCGGTATATTCCAGCACCTCGGCCTCGGTCTCCACCTTGCACAGCAGGATGGTCTGCTTGACCTCCAGGCCGGCGGCGCCGGCGATATGGAACTCGTAGCCGGAGTCGACGCAGATGATGCCGATATCCTTGATGGTGGCTTCGGCGCAGTTGCGCGGGCAGCCCGAGACGCCGAGCTTGACCTTGTGCGGCGTCCAGCTGCCCCAGGTGAATTTCTCCAGCTTGATGCCAAGCCCGGTCGAATCCTGGGTGCCGAAGCGGCACCATTCGGTACCCACGCAGGTCTTCACTGTGCGAAGCCCCTTGGCATAGGCATGACCCGAGACCATGCCGGCGGCATTGAGATCGGCCCACACGCCCGGCAGGTCTTCCTTCTTCACGCCCAGCAGATCGATGCGCTGGCCGCCGGTCACCTTCACGGTGGGGATGTTGAACTTGTCGGCCACATCGGCGATGGCGCGCAGTTCCTTGGCGCTGGTGACACCGCCCCACATGCGCGGCACCACGGAGTATGTGCCGTCCTTCTGGATGTTGGCATGGGCGCGTTCGTTGATGAACCGCGACTGGTTGTCGTCGACATATTCGCCGGGCCAGGTGGCCAGCAGGTAGTAGTTCAGGGCCGGGCGGCATTTGCTGCAGCCGCAGGAGGTCTTCCACTCCAGCTCCTGCATCACCGCCGGAATCGACTTCAGTTCCTTGGCCACAATCAGCCGGCGGATATCGTCATGGCTGAGATCGGTGCAGCCGCAGGCAGCCTTGGAGGCCTTGGGCGCGTAAGAATCGCCGAGCGTCAACCCGATCAGCTTCTCGACCAGGCCGGTGCAGGACCCGCAGGAGGCCGAGGCCTTGGTGACGGCCCGCACTTCCTCCAGGCTGGTGAGGCCCTTGGAGGTGATCGCGCCGGTGATCTTGCTCTTGCATACGCCGTTACAGCCGCAGATCTCTGCCTCATCCGGCAAGGCTGCAACGGCCGCCATAGGGTCCAGCGGGGTACCTCCCGCAAAGCCCTGGCCGAAGATCAGCGTTTCGCGCATCTCGGCGATATCGGCATTCTCGCGCAGCAGCTGGAAGAACCAAGCGCCGTCTTCCACTTCGCCATACAGCACGGTGCCGATGATCCTGTTGTCCTTAAGCACCAGCCGCTTGTAGACGCCGCGGGCGGCATCGCGCAGCACGATCTCCTCGCGATCCTTGGCCTCGGCGAAGTCGCCAGCCGAGAACAGGTTGATGCCGGTGACCTTCAGCTTGGTGGCGGTGACCGAACCGTTATAGGCCGCGGGCTCGTCCACCAGCGTCTTGGCCAGCACGCCAGCCATGTCATACAGCGGCGCGACCAGGCCATAGGTGGCGCCACGATGCTCGACACATTCGCCCAGCGCGAAGATATCGGGATCGGAGGTGCGCATCTGGTCATCGACCACGATGCCGCGATTGACCGTAAGGCCGGCCAGCTTGCCAAGCTGGGCATTCGGGCGGATGCCGACGGCCATCACCACCAGAGAAGCCGGGATCACGGTGCCGTCTTCCAGCTCCACACCCTCGACCTTGCCGTTGCCGACGATGGCCTTGGTGTTGGCGCCGGTCATCACCTTGATGCCACGTTCCTCGATGGCCTTTTTCAGCAGATAGCCGGCCGAGGCATCGAGCTGCCGTTCCATCAGCGTCGGCATGATATGCACGACGGTGACATCCATGCCCTGTTCGGACAGGCCGGCTGCGGCCTCCAGGCCGAGCAGGCCGCCGCCGATCACCACGGCGCTGCCACGCGCCTTGGCGGCCAGGATCATGGCGTCGACATCGTCGAGATCGCGATAGCTCAGCACACCGGGCAGATTGTGGCCCGGTACCGGGATGATGAAAGGCACCGAGCCGGTGGCGATCACCAGCTTGTCGTAGGACTCGGTCAGGCCGTTATCGGTGGTGATCGTCTTGGCCGCACGGTCGATGCCGGTCACTTTGGTGCCCTTGTGCAGGGTGATGCCGTTGTTGATGTACCAGCCATCGCCATGGATGACGATTTGTTCGTAGCTTTTCTCACCAGAGAGCACCGGTGACAGCATGATGCGGTCGTAATTCACCCGCGGTTCGGCGTTGAAGATGGTGATGTCATACCGGCCGGGTGCTTTTTCCAGCAGGTTTTCCAGCATGCGCCCGGGTGCCATGCCGTTGCCGACGATCAGCAGTCTCTCAGCCATTGCTCTTACTCCTACTCTCGCGTCGCATGCCCTTCACGACGTCCTCCCGGTTTTTCTTTTTAGGCCGCGTGCACGGCCGGGGCGCGATGCCGCGCATACAGGAACTCCATGATCTCCTTGCGGCAGCGCACATATTCCGCATCGCCGGCCAGCGTCAGGCGGTTGCGCGGGCGCGGCAGATTGACACTGAGAATCTCGCCGATGGTGGCGGCCGGGCCATTGGTCATCATCACCACGCGATCCGACAGCAGCACCGCCTCATCCACGTCATGCGTGATCATGATCACGGTGTTCTTCAGCTTGGCATGCAGCTCCATGACCGTGTCCTGCAGCGTCGCGCGGGTCAGGGCGTCCAGCGCGCCGAAGGGTTCGTCCAGCAGCAGCACCTTCGGCTCCATTGCCAGCGCACGCGCGATACCGACGCGCTGCTTCATGCCACCGGAAATTTCATGCGGCCGCTTTTCCAGCGCATGATCCATGCCGACCAGGGCGAGGTTATGCCGGGTCCATTCATCGCGCTGGGCCTTGGTCTTGGTCTTGGAATGCACCTTGTCGACCGCGAGACGCACGTTGTCGTAAACCGTGAGCCAGGGCAGCAGAGAATGATTCTGGAACACCACGGCGCGATCCGGACCCGGATCGGAGACTTCCTTGCCCTGCAGTAGCACACCGCCGGTGGTGGCGCGCGTCAGGCCGGCCACGATGTTGAGCAGGGTCGACTTGCCGCAGCCGCTGTGGCCGATCAGCGCGACGAATTCGCCGCTGTTGATCTCCAGTTCAATGTCGCGCAGCGCGATGAAGGGGCCATTGGCGCCTTTGAAGGTCATGCCGACATTCGAGATGCTGAGATAAGCGGACATGGCAAACTCCTCGGTTACCGGCGCGCCGTGGCGCGGGATGACGGTGATGTGGTCGCGGCGGCAGCCTTGGCCTCACGCACCGCCGGAATGACAGGACGGGCGGACGAGACATAGGAGCCGTCGAAGAAGAGATCCGGACCCATCGGGATCGGTGCGCTGGCCTGGGCGAGCGTCCAGGGGCCGGCATGCAGGCCTTCAGGCTTGCGGTCGATCAGCGGGAACGGCTTGTCCAGGGCGGCGGCAGCTTCGCGATAGAGATCGGTGCGATAAACCGCGTCGGCAGTGGCCGCGATATCGGTATCGGCATCGATCAGTTTCCAGCGCCGCATCTCGGTGAGATACCATTCGGCCTGGCTGCGCCAGGGGAAGTTGGCGCTGTAGCGGCCGAAGACGAAGAAGTCCGGCATATGCTCTGGCGCGGCATCGAGGCCATAGCGCACCACGCCCAGCATGCCCAGACGAATGGCTTCGGCGGCATGCGGGCCGATATACTCGGGCTTGGCCATGATCTCGACGCCTTCCAGGCGGTTTTCCGGCCGGTCGAGCCATTCGGCGGCCTCGATCAAGGCCATCAGCATATGCTTGTGCGTGAGCGGATTGCGCTCGACCCAGTCGCGGTTGGTGCCGATCACCTTTTCGATGCGGTTGTTCCATATCTCGTAGCCCGAGATCAGGATGCGGCCGACGCCGCGCAGCACGGCCAGCGAATTCCACGGATCACCCACGCAGAAGCCGTCGATCTCGCCCGCAGCGAGCCGGTCGGTCATCTGCGGCGGCGGCACGATCACCAGATTGACGTCGCGGTCCGGATCGATGCCGGCCGAGGCCAGCCAGTAGCGCAGCTGGATCTGGTGCGATGAATAGTTGAACACGGTGGCAAAGGTGAGCGTCGGCCGCCCGGCCTTGCGGTCGGCGGCAATCACGCGGCGCAGCACATTGCCGGCTTCATGGCGATTCTGCAGCAGGGCCGGCTCGGCCTCGAGCAGGCGGTCCCAGAGTTTCGATGAAATCGTGACGGCATTGCCGTTGAGATTGAGCACGAAGGAGGTGATCTGCGGCTTCTTCCAGCCGCCGGCCCCCAGCGTTGCCGCCAGTGGCATCGGCGCCAGCATATGGGCGGCATCCAGCGCGCCCAGCGCCACCTTGTCGCGCATATTGGCCCAGCTGGGTTCGCGCACCAGCGTGACATCCAGGCCGTGGCGTTCGAAGAAGCCCTTCTCTTTGGCCACGATCAGCGGCGCGCAGTCGGTCAGGGCGATGAACCCGATACGCATGGCCGTGAGGGTCGCCGGCGTGGCGGCCCTCACGGTCTTGGCTTTGGTGGTGCGACGCGGCATGCTGCTGCTTCCTACTGCGACGAATAGCCGCCGACGCGGTTGCCGATGAAGCCGATTAGGCGATCGAGCATGAAGCCGACCAGACCGACATAGATCAGCGCCAGGATGATCTCGCTGATCAGCGAGCTGTTCCAGGCATCCCAGATGAAGAAGCCGATGCCGACACCGCCGATCAGCATCTCGGCCGCGACGATGGCAAGCCAGCTGAGGCCGATGCCGATCTTCAGGCCGGTGAACATGAACGGCACGGTGGCCGGCAGCATCACCTTGAAGAAGAATTCAAGGCCGTTGAGCCGCAGCACCCGCGAGACGTTGCGGTAATCCTGCGGGATATTGCGGATACCGACCGCGGTGTTGAGGATGATCGGCCACACCGCCGTAATGGCGATGACGAAGATGGCCGAGGGATCGGCATGGCGGAAGGCGGCCAGCGACAGCGGCAGCCAGGCCAGCGGCGGCACCGTGCGCAGCACCTGGAAGATCGGATCGAGGCCGCGGAAGGCCAGCGTCGACTGGCCGATCAGCACACCAAGACCGATACCCACTGCGGCAGCAATGGCAAAGCCGACCGCCACGCGCTTCAGGCTGGAGGCCAGATGCCAGAACATGCCCTTGTTGAGGCCGCCCTTGTCGAAGAAGGGATCGACGATCAGTTCCCAGGTATCGGCCACCACCTTGGACGGCGGCGGCAGCGTCGCCTTGGGGCTGGAGCAGGCGATCTCCCAGATCACGCCAGCCAGCAGCAGGAACAGCAGCGGCGGCAGGATGCGGGTGGCGACGAACATGAGTCCGCTCATCACGCGCGGAGCCAGGGCGGCGAGAATGCTCTCGCCGCCCCCCAGTTCCGCCTTGCTCAGGACATCGGTCTTGACTGCCATGGACAGCTCCTTGTCGTGGGCCGACATTGGCTTACACGCGGGTGATCGCCAGGCTCTTCAGATACGCGGCCGGATCGGCCGGATCGAAGACCTTGCCATCGAAGAAGGTTTCCTTGCCGCGCGAAGTCGACTTCGGAATGTCGGCATCGGCAACGCCGATCGCCTTGGCGGCCTCGCGCCACAGGTCTTCGCGATTGGTGGCGGCGATCAGCGCCTTGGTGTCGGTATCCGCCGGCAGATAGCCCCAGCGGATATCCTCGGTGAGGAACCACAGCTCGTGGCTCTGGAACGGATAGGAGGCGAAGTCGCGCCAGAACTTCATCACCAGCGGGCTTTCCGGACCCACCGTGACTTTGCGGCCGAGACCGTAATCGATGCGGCCCTGCTGGCGATCGAGGATGTCTTCCACCGGCACCTTGAACCAGTCGCGGCCGCCGACGATCTTGCACAGCTCCGCCTTGTTCTCCTGCTTGTCGGCCCACTGCTGGGCTTCCAGCACGGCCATCAGCATGGCGCGGGTCGCCTTCGGATTCTTCTCGGCCCAGTCGGCGCGGATCGACAGCGATTTCTCCGGATGATCCTTCCACAGCTCACCGGTGGTCAGCGCGGTGTAGCCGATATCCTGGTGCACCAGCTGCGACGGCCAGGGCTCGCCGACGCAGAAGGCCTCCATGGTGTTGACCTTCATGTTGGCCACCATCTGCGGAGGCGGCACGGTGATGGTCGAGACATCCTTCTCGGGATCGATGCCGTTGGCGGCGAGCCAGTAGCGGATCCACAGGTCATGGGTGCCGCCCGGGAAGGTCATCGCGCATTTGATGTCCTTGCCGGCAGCCTTGGCCTTGCGGAAGGCATCGCCCAGCGACTTCGCATCGGAGGTGACCTTCAGATCGGCATAGGCCTTCGACACCGAGATGGCCTGGCCATTGGTGTTGAGGCGGGCCAGCATGGCCATCGGAATCTTGGTCTTGGTGATCTTGCCCGCCGCGATCAGATAGGGCATCGGCGTCAGGATATGCGCACCGGTGATGCCGCCGCCGGCCTCGCCCAGTTCAATATTGTCGCGCGTCGCGCCCCAGGAGGCCTGCTTGTCGATCACCATGTCGGGCAGGCCGTATTTGGCGAACAGGCCCTTCTCCTTGGCGATGATCAGCGGCGAGGAATCGGTCAGCGCGATATAGCCGAGCTTGGTGCCCTTCACTTCCGGGCCGGCGGCCTGCGCAAACGCGCCGGCGGGCAGCTGGATACGGGCGGCGGCGAGCAAAGCGGCGGTGCCGGCGGCACCCTTGAACAGCTGGCGACGATTGAACTTCTTCTGCATGGTCGACCCCTCTTCCCTGTTTGACCGACGTTGCGGCCATAAAAAAAGCGCCCCTCAATGCTGGGTCTCGAGCCGAGACCGCATTGCGGGACGCCATTGTCCATTCCGGAGACCGGGATCAGCGCGGGCCTGGGGAGGCTTTCAGCCGGGAGCCGGTCAAACCCGCTGCGCCATTGCAGCGGGAGGTTCGCTTCCTATCTAGCAGGAAGCGTGCCAGCCCCCGCCGCAGTGCAACAATCCGGATTCTGGAAATCTTTTCAATGATATGAGGGTGATGCCCGATTCGAGGCAGAAATGCTGCGCTGCACATAATTCGGGCGGATGCCCCGGAAGGCTGCGCAGCCGGTAATCAGGCCCGCCTATTTCTTCTTCAGCACATCGGCAAAGGCGAGCAGCGCTTCGGCCACATCGACCAGGCGCTGCTGGCGGTCCATGGCGAGCTTGCGCAGCGCCGCATAGGCCTCGTCCTCGCTGATGTTGCGCTCGCGCATGAGAAGCCCCTTGGCGCGCTCGATCAGCTTGCGTTCAGATAGGGTGGCCTTGGTCTTTTTCAACTCGTCGCGCAGCGCCTGGAACTCGCGGAAGCGCGCGATGGCGACATCGAGGATCGGCTTCACGCGCTTCACGTTCATGCCGTCGATGATGTAGGCGGAAACCCCGGCCTGCATGGCTTCCTGGATCATCGTCTCGTCGCTCTGGTCGACGAACATGACGATCGGGCGCGGCTGGTCGGCATTGATCTGGCGCATGCTGTCGATGGTGTCGCGCGACGGGCTTTCCATGTCGACGATGATGACGTCGGGCGCGATCTCCTGCACGCGTTTGGCCGACAACTCGCGCGGCGCCAGCTGCGCCACCAGCGAATAGCCCTTGCCCTGCAGCGCCTCGGCCAGCACCACGGCGCGTTCGGGGTCTTCGTCGATCAGCAGGATACGGATTACGGGCAATGGGGGCTCATGTGATGCTGGCGGACAGGTCTTTACCCCATCCCGAAGCAAGATGCGTACCGAAACTATGGCCGAAGCACTGCGCGCGGGAAAAGTTAAGCTTCGGCAATGTCGGTCGCCCACAGGGCCTGCATTTTCCAGCCCGTATGGCTTGCCTGCCGGCGCCTTGTTGCGCAATACCGGAGTTGCAGGAGAATGAGATGAATAGCTCAGAGCGAGTGCCGTTGCGTGAACGTGAAACTGCCACTCCGACCCGGGTCGACCGCCCACGGTTGAAGTTAAAATGGCTTGCGGCTGCAGCCGTCGCCGTGATCGCCGTCATCAGCCTCGGCCTGTGGTCGGCCTATACGCCCGCCGGCTTCAAGCCCGCCGCACCGACCGGCTTCCGGGACTGTCCGGACTGCCCGCTGATGGTGGCAATGCCCGCCGGGGTGTTCGATCGCGGCTCGCCCAAGTCCGAACAGCCGCGCCGCACCAACGAAAACCCCGTCATCACCGTACGCATCTTCAAGCCCTATGCCATCGGGGCGTTCGAAATCACCCGCGCAGACTGGGCAATCTATGCCAAGGACACCGGCTATGCCGCGGCAACCACCTGCGTGCTGCACCATGGCAGCCAGCAGGCCTATCCTGCCGGCGATGCCTGGCGCAATCCCGGCATCCAGCAGACCGAACAGGATCCGGTGGTCTGCGTCAGCTGGCAGGAGGCCCGTGCCTATGCCGACTGGCTGTCCAAGCGCACCGGGCAGGTCTATCGCCTGCCGACGGAAAGTGAATGGGAATACGCGGCCCGCGCCGGCACCAAGTCGCCCTATGGGTGGGGCGACGCGCTGGGCACCAACCGGGCAAACTGCCGTGGCTGCGGCAGCCGCTGGGACAATGTGAGCACCGCGCCGGTCGGCTCCTTCCCGCCCAACCGCGCCGGGCTGCATGACATGGCTGGCAATGTCTGGGAAATGGTCGAGGACTGCTACCTGGAGAATCTCTACACGGCGCCGGTCTATGGCAATGCCGCCCGGGTGACCGGCTGCCAGAACGCCACCCTGCGCGGCGGCTCATGGGATGTCGAACCGCTGTTCGTGCGCTCGGCCGCCCGCGCCGCCATCCCGATGACGGCCCGCATGAGCTATGTCGGCTTCCGGCTGGTGCGCGAAATCGATCCCGCCGACAGCGCGATCGTCATTCCGCAATGGCGCAATTCATAGGCTGAGGGGGCGGATGGTGGCTGGAGGCGGATTTGAACCGCCGACCCAGGGCTTATGAGTCCCTTGCTCTACCAACTGAGCTATCCAGCCACACCCGGACTTCCCGCCGCCGAAGATGCCGGCGCCGGGAGGCGCATGAAATACGGGCAGCGCCCCGATCTGTCAAGCGGCCCACCGCTGCCGCACAAGCCTTTGTTTCTATGCGGCTAATCCGGCGGTTTGAGCCGTGTCAGCACTGCCCTCAGTCCTGGCGATCCAGCCGCCGCCGAGCAGGCGTTCGCCGGCATAGACCACGCCGGCCTGGCCCGGCGCCACGCCATATTCGGCGCTGTAGAGCTCCAGCCGCGCGCTGCCGGCTTCACTGGCGAAAATCCGCGCCGCGACCGCCGGCTGCGCCGAACGCAGCTTCACCATCACATCGAGGCCATCGGTGGGGATCGCCTCGCCCAGCCAGTTCAGCTCGCGCAGGCCCACGGCCTTGCGCGCCAGCGCCTCACGCGGGCCGACGATCACACGGCGCGCCTCGGCGTCCAGCCGCACGACATAGAGCGGCTCGGCGGCCGCAATGCCGATGCCCTTGCGCTGGCCGACGGTGAAATGGATCACGCCGTCATGGCGGCCGAGCACGCTGCCATCCACATGCACGATCTCGCCCGGCTCGGCGGCCTCGGGCCGCAGCTTGGCCACCACGCCGGCATAATCGCCATTGGGCACGAAGCAGATGTCCTGGGAGTCCGGCTTGTCGGCCACGATGAGGCCGAAGTCTTCGGCAAGCTGGCGCACGGCGGGCTTTTCCATGCCGCCCAGCGGGAAGCGCAGATACTCCAGCTGCTCCTGCGTGGTGGTGTAGAGGAAATAGCTCTGGTCGCGGCGCGGATCGCTGCCGCGCAGCAGCCGGGCGCGGCCAGTCTCGGCATCGACGGTGCGCTGCACGTAATGGCCGGTGGCGAGGCAATCGGCCTGCAGGTCGCGCGCGGTTTCCAGCAGGTCGCGGAACTTGACGCGCTGGTTGCAGCGGATGCAGGGGATCGGCGTTTCGCCGCGCACGTAACTGTCGGCGAATTCGTCCATCACCGCCTGGCGGAAACGGCTTTCGTAATCGAGCACGTAATGCGGGATGCTTAAGCGCTCGGCCACCATGCGCGCATCATGGATATCCTGGCCGGCGCAGCAGGCGCCTTTTTTCGCAATCGCCGCGCCATGATCGTAAAGCTGCAGCGTGATGCCGATGACATCGTAGCCTTCGCGCTTCAGCAGGCCGGCGACCACGGAGGAATCGACGCCGCCCGACATCGCCACCACCACGCGGGTGTCGGCGGGCGCCTTGGGGAAACCGAGGGAATTGAGGGCGGTGTCGGTCATGGTCACGGGGTTTGCGGGCAACGCTTTTCGCGCGGGGCGGACTATAGCGCCCGGCGGCAGGGGGGCAAGGACAGATCGGGGTCGGTTCGGGTCGGTTCAGGTCCGTTGGGGTTCGTTGAGGTTCATTCGGGTTCGCTGGAGTTCGCTATGCTTCGCTGGGGTTCGTGGCGCTTCGCCAGTGTTCGCTGGGCTTCGCTGGTGTTCGCCACGCTTCGCTGGCCTTCGCGCGCGGGCCAAGCCCTTGATATTCCTCGCGCGGGTTTTGAATACAGGACTATGCAGGCCGGACGCCTGCAGACAAACCATTGGACAGGCCGGCCGCCATATAAGAACATACCATGAACTCTGCAACTTGGCAAGGAGATTGCCCATGCCTGCCGCCGCCAGCCCGCGCGCCCCACTGCCCTGCAAGCATCTGTCAGTGACCATCCAGCAGCCGGCGGCAGCGGTTTACGCCTTCCTGAAAGACCCGGCCAACTGGACACACTGGGCCAGTGGCCTGGGCGAGTTGCAGCAGGATGCGGCGACCGGCACCTGGACGACGCGGCAGATCGCGGGCGTGATGACGATGGCATTCACCCCGCCGAATGAGTTTGGCATTCTCGATCACAGCGTGACGACGCCGGAGGGCACGGTGATCCATGTGCCGCTGCGCGTGATCGCCAATGGCGATGGCGCCGAGGTGATCCTCACGCTGTTCCGTCAGCCGACGATGGATGACGCGACGTGGACGAGAGATGAGGAATGGGTGTGGAGGGATTTGGAGAAACTAAAACAAATACTTGGGGATTGATCATGTTTGCTATGCTAGCCCCAAGAATTCCGGGGGAATACATGCGCATGTCGATTGAAATCAAGTCAGCGCTTGCTGAAGTTGCTCCCTTTATTGATGAGGTCATTGCAAGAGCGGACAGCGATAAGAATGCACTAGGCTTTCTCCCCCACACCATCTACCTAGAGGCCGCCTACTTAGGAAAATTATTGGTCGCCACTTATAAAGATGGTGATCAAGAACATTATGCTGGACACTTGTTGTTTGGTGGTGTCTTCCCCCAAGCGCGAATATTTCAGTTGTATGTTGGGCCCTCGCATCGAGGCCGAGGAATTGCCCGTGAACTCTTAAAATTCCTTACAACGCGCCTATCGGAGAAATCTTGGCTGAGCGTAACGGCGAAGGTAGCTTCCGACCTTCCTGCTAATAAAGTTTGGGAGAAATTAGGCTTCGTCATAGCTCTTGTAAAAGCGGGCGGCATTACGCGCGGTCGAATGATTAATGTTCGCGTCCTCGATTTAAAAACCCCTAGCTTATTCGACTATCTGCAACCACAAATCCCCGCAGAGTTCAGGCTGGCTCATAAACTGTCGCCCAACAAGCCGCTATATCTATTGGATCTGAATGTCTTCTTTGATGTCATAAAGCAAAGGCCGATGGGCCCAGAATCAGGCAACGTTTTTCGCGCTGGATTTGAAAATAATGTCCGATTAATGGTCGCGGAAGAATTTGTCGAGGAACTGAAGAAAACCAGCTATGACCCGACAAACGATCCAATTCTAACCATTGCCCTCCAACAAGGCCGCCTACCTCACCCACCAGAATCTTTTCTTAGGCCCACATCTGATGAGCTACTCGGGATAATCTTCAAAGAGAGGCGTTCAATTAGCGCGCTCACTTCGCAAGATAAATCCGATGCAATTCATATTGCCACTGCGATTTACCACAAAGCTTCGGGCTTCATAACAAATGAAGTCGCAATACTAAGAGCCGCCCCAATTCTTCTAAAAAAATATCAGATAGAAATTCTTGGGGCGGCCGAATTTTCCGGTCTCACCACGGATAAGGAAAATCCACAGAATATCCACGTCATCAGCAGCGATGACGAGGGATTCCTTATCAAGAAAACTGTGAAAACTGAAAACATCAAGGATATTGAGACGTTTCTTTCCGGAAAGAACGTCTCGCAGTCTCATTTAGAAGAGGCGCGAATTACAGGCCACGATGCTCCGGAGAAGGTCTCTGTATATGAAACCGATAGAGTCATATTTTACGCACATTGGTACTCTAACCGTGGCCCACAACCTACAGCAGATGTTTTTATATGCGCTGATGAATCGCATCACGATATAGAGGCTGTGGTTGAGCATATTCTAACATCTACCGCAGACAATTTGAGCCGAAGCCAACCGTGCTTAGTGCGCCTGTATGTTAATGAAGGGCAGAGCACGACAAGGCAGCTTGCAATCTCTCACGGCTTCACGTTGCCAGAGGGCGAAGCAAACAGTAGCCACAAACTGCAAAGGCTATGTGTAAGGAGAGCCATTACTGAGAAAAATTGGGAATCCACCCGTCACCAAATAGAAACACGATCTGGCATTCAGTTGCCAGAGAACATGCCGAACTACACTTCTCATTCCCAACTCATTGAAATCCTGCTGCCGGGAAAGAGGAGCACACAGATCAGTCTGTCTGACCTCGAGAGGTATTTTTCTCCTGCTATCTTTATGCTCCCTGGCAGGGACGGCGTTATCGTATCCATTAAACATGATTTCTCTGAAGACATGTTCCGGTCTGGCCCACAGTCATCTCTATTAAGCCCACCTCAAGCTATTCTGCGTCGAGAGCGCGTGTATGTTAGCAGCGGCAGAACTAGAAATGTCTTCACCGAGGGCGCCCCTATACTCTTTTACGAGTCACTTGATGGGCGCGGCAGGGGCAGCGTTATTGCCATCGGACGCATTACCCAAGTCCGAGTAATGAAGAAACATGAGGCCGAGCCCTCAATCAAAGCTCGGGGTGTACTAAACTCACGCTTATTGGACCTTATCAGTTCCGATCCTCACGTTACGGAAGTCACGTTCGACAACATCCTTGTACTTGATAAGCCAGTTGAATTGCCGACGTTGAGAAGAATTGGCGTCGCCGACGGCGCCAACTTAGTTAGGGCCAAAAAAGTGGCGTTTACCAAAATTTTGGAAATACTGAACGAAAGTACGAGTCATGACTGACTATCACGACATTCTGATATCACTGCATCCGGAATATACCGATGCCATGCTTGCTGGCGTAAAGACGGTGGAGTTGCGCCGCCGTCCCGTCCGTGTAGCGCAGGGCGGCAGGGTTTGGATTTATACGACAACCCCTCGAGCAATCGTGGAAGCCGTTGGCATAGTTAAACAGGTAGTAGTCGCACATCCCTCTCGAATTTGGTCTCGCTATAGAGAAGAAACTGCGATATCAAAAAAAGACTTCGACAAATATTTCATTGGAGCAGGCGTTGGATGTGGGATCGTATTTGAATCAATTTACAGTTTGAATCAGAGCGTTTCGTTGGCTGAACTTCGTCGAAGGTTTAAATCATTTCATCCGCCTCAGTTTTATAAGTCTTTGACTTCAAATTCTGCCGAACTCCGATATCTTGAGAATCTACAAAATCTTCCTACTCGGAAAGCAGCTTAGCCCTCATCAATGTTATGAGTTATTAATCACCATTAAATTAATACTTGCATCCGGAAGCAGTTCGGCATATACCCTGCCGCATGTCCACCGATGATCCCGCCCTCCCCGCCCTGCTGCGGCTGTTCCGTGCCCAGGCCTATCTGGAATCGCGCCTCTCGCCCGAGCTGGGCTCGGTGCATGGCCTGGCGCTGAACGAGCTGCTGTTCCTGCTGCAGATTGCGCGCGCGCCGTTGCAGCGGCTGCGCCGCGTCGACCTGGCGCAGCGGCTGCACACCAGCCAGTCCACCATCACGCGCATGGCCCTGCCGCTGGAGAAATCCGGCCTGGTCAAGCGCGAGGCCGATCCGCGCGATGCCCGCGTCGCCTATGTGACGCTGACGCGCACCGGCCGCACCCGCATCAATGAAGCCGAAGCCACCTTCCGCCGCATGGCAGACGACGTGTTCCGCGACCGCTGGAGCGAGAAGGATATCGCGCAGCTGTCATCCCTGCTCGGCCGCTTCACGGCTGCCTTGCCCGGCGATATCGCCGAATAGACCAGACCGCCGAACAGACCAGACAGAAGGACCCGCCCCATGAAACTCATCCCCGATCAGGTGGCCGTCATCACTGGCGGCGCCAGCGGCATCGGCTATGCGCTGGCCGCCACTCTCGGCCGGCGCGGCCTGCGCATCGCGCTGCTGGATGTGGAACAGGCGGCGCTGGATACGGCCGCCGACCAGCTGCGCCAGGCCGGCATCCGCGTCGAGGCCCTGGCCTGCGATGTGAGCGATGCCGCCGCCATGCAGGCCGCCGCCCATGAGATTGCCGCCCGCTGCAACCGCGTCGACCTGCTGGTCAACAATGCCGGCGTCGGCGGCGCCCTGGGGCCGCAATGGCTGAGCCAGCCGCAGGACTGGCAGTGGGTGTTCAACGTCAATGTGTTTGGCGTCGCCAACGGCATCCGCGCCTTCGTCCCCGAGATGCTGAAACAGCAGGGCCGGCCCGGCCATGTGGTGAATGTGGCCTCCATCGCCGGCCTCACCGCGCCGCCCTTCCTGTCGCCCTATGTGGCGGCCAAGCATGCGGTGGTGGGCATGAGCGAGAGCCTGGCGGTGGAGCTGCAGTATATGGCGCCGCAGATCCGCGTCTCGGTGCTCTGCCCCGGCGGCGTGCAGACCCGCATCCTGCAGTCGGAGCGCAACCGCCCGGCCGAGCTGGCGGTGGAGTCGCGTGTGCCAAGCGCCACGCTGGGCCGCATCAAGGCCACCTTCGAGGCGCTGATGGCCAATCCGATGCCGGCGGACGAACTGGCGGCGATTGCCGTGGCCGGCATCGAGCGCGACGACTTCTACATCCTCAGCCATGCCGAGCATGCCAACGACGCCCTGGCGCGGCTGGCGAATGTGGAAAAGGCCGTGCGCGCCATCGCGGCGTAAGGGGGCTGCGCAGACGGGCGGCGCAGGCGGGCGGCGCCGCTGTCTTCGCATCCCAGACGATAGCGCCGCGATACCATCGCCCCTGCCCCTTGCCTTCCGCCGCGCGGTGGCGCCAGCATTGGTTTGCCGGCGGCCGCGAGGCCTTTGAGTCGCCGGCGTGAGGATTCTGTCGGGGGAAGATCATCCATGCTGCGTCTGTTGTCGTCCGCCGCGCGCTGCGCGGCGCTGCTCTGTGTTGCCGCTCTGCTGGTATCCTCCATCGCCGAGGCGCAGCCGATGCGCCGCCAGGGCGGCGGCATGCCGCCGGGCGAGGCGCCGGCGGGACCGCCGGGCGGCATGCCACGCGGCCCCGAAGGCCAGAGGCCGCCCGAAGCGCCGCGCGGCGATGTACCGCGCTGGATCGACACCCATGTGCATCTGGTCAGCGGCGTCACCAACACCACCGGCGACTGGGTCGGCGCCGTGCGCGTCGCGATTGCCGACATGGACAAGAACAACATCGGCACCGCCATCGTGATGCCGACGCCGCAGCCGCCCGACCGCGACCTCTACGACATCGCCGACTTCGCCGATGCGGTGCGCAAGCATCCCGGCCGCTTCGCCTTCCTCGGCGGCGGCGGCACGCTGAACCCGATGATCCACATGAGCCCCGATGCCGAAACGGTGGACGAGGCGACGAAGAAGAAATTCGCCGACATCGCCAACGGCATCATCGATGCCGGCGCGCTGGGCTTCGGCGAGATGTCGGCCAACCACCTGTCGGTCGCCGACGCGCATTCCTATCACCGCTCGCGCCCCGACCACCCGCTGTACCTGCTGCTGGTCGAGATTGCGGCCAAGCGCAACGTGGTGATCGACTTCCACATGGACGTGGTGCACGAACCGATACCGACGCCGCAAAAGCTCAAGGACATGTCGCAGCGCAATCCGGCAACCCTGGAACCCAATCTGGCACAGTTCGAAACGCTGCTGGCGCATGAGCGCGGCGCCCGCATCGTCTGGGCCCATGCCGGCGTCGACCATACCGGCGTGCTGAGCGTCGAGCTGATCCGCCGCATGATGACCACGCATCCCAACCTCTACATGAGCATCAAGGCGCTGCCGCAGTCGCCGGAGCCGAATGCGGCGCTGGCGCGCGAAGGCCGGCTGCGGCCGGACTGGCGCAAGCTGATTGCCGAATTCCCCGACCGCTTCGTGATGGGCACCGACCGTTTCTACGGCTCCTCGGCCACCGGCATGGCACCGGGCGGCCGCAGCATCGGCCAGAAGGCCTCGGCCGGCAGCATCTTCATGGAACGCACCGTGCCGATGACGCAGGCGGCGCAGACCCTGCTGTCGCAGCTGCCGCCGCAGCTGGCGCAGCGCGTGGCGGTGGAGAATGTGAAGGCGATCTACCGCCTGCCTAACTGAGCAGCCAGCGCAGCACGATATAGCCGCCGAGCAGCAGCAGCGCGCCGTAGAAGGCGCGCTTGAAGCCGGCCTCCGACAGATGCTGGCGCAGGCGGCGGCCCAGCCCCATGCCGAGCAGCGCCGGCAGCACGGCGGCGAGCGACAGCCACAGCAGCTCGCCGGTCAGCAGGCTGCGGCCGCCCAAGCTGGCGCCGAGCGCGATGGTGGAGGCCATGAACAGCATACCCATCGCCTGCACCAGCTGGTCGCGGCTCAGGCCCAGCGCCTGCAGATAGGGCACGCCGGGCACCACGAAGCTGCCGGTCAGGCCAGTGAGCACGCCATTGGCCACACCCACCAGCGGCCCGGCCCAGACTTCATGCCGCGCCGGCAGGCTGAGCGGCGGCCGCGTCAGGCCGATCAGCGCATAGATCGCCAGCAGCAGGCCGAGCAGCGCGGCGAGCAGCCGCGTATCCACCGCGATCAGCCCGGCGCTGCCGAGCCAGATCGCGCCGGCGGCGCAGAGCAGGAACAGCCAGAGCCGGCGCAGCAGCAAGGTGAAATGCCCGCCGGTGCAGGCTTGCCACAGGTTGGTGACCAGGTTGGGCGCCAGCAGCAGGATCATCGCCACGCGCAGATCCAGCGTGGCGGCCAGCAGGCCGAGCGAGATGCTGGGCAGGCCAAGCCCGATGGTGCCCTTCACCGTACCCGCGAGCAGGAAGACGGCGCCGATCCAGGCAAGGGTGAGCAGATCAAAGGTCATCGGGGACTCCGGCATGGGGGGGGCAATTGGTCGTGATGATTCGTTGCCGCAGCATGCCCGAAGCCGGGGCAGAAATGCTTCGGTGAATACCGAAGTATTCGCCGCCGTGCATGCGTGGCGTTTTTGATGCCAACACCGTCACAAAATCGCCGTCTCCCGCGTAGCGGGGCTTGCGAGACAAATGCGGACTTGGCAAACCCGGCGCACAATCTCTAAAGCACAAGCCGCCATCATGAGCGAAAACACCGCTGAGTCCGCCAAGGCCCGTTTCATGCAGGGCCTGGAGGCCCTGAGCCGCGAGGATTTCACCACCGCTGCCGATCATCTGCGCGCCGCGCTGGCGCTGATGCCCGACCGGCCGTCGATCCTCACCAACCTGTCTGGCGCATTGCTGCGGCTCGGCGGTGCTGTCGAGGCCACCGCCCTGGCCGAACGCGCCGTGGCGCTGGAACCCGGCCTCGCCGAGGCCTGGCTCAATCTCGCCAATGGCCGCGAGCAGCTGCGGCAAATTGCAGACGCGATGACCGCCTGCGACCGCGCGCTCGGCCTGAAACCCGACTATGCCGATGCCTGGTGCACGCGCGGCAATCTGCTGGCGGCGCAGCGGCGGCCGGGCGAGGCCATCCTGGCCTATGATCGCGCCTTCGGCCTCAGGCCGGGCTTCGCCGAAGCCCATGCCAATCGCGGCCATGCGCACCACGACCTGCAGCGCTTCGATGCGGCGCTGGCGGATTACACAGCGGCGCTGCGGCTGCGCCCCACCCTGCCCGGTCTCGCCGGCCGCCGGCTGCAGACCCGCATGCAGCTCTGCGACTGGGACGGGCTGGAGCAGGATACCGCCGCCGTCCTGCAGCAGGTGGCCGCCGTCAAGCCGGCCGCCACGCCGCTCGCCCTGCTGGCGACGCCGGCAACGCCGGCACAGCAGCTGGCCTGCGCTGCGGTGCATGCGCGCACCGCCTGGCCGCAGCCGGCGCAGGCCCTGCCGGGTTATCCCGGCCATGACCGCATCCGGCTCGGCTATTTCTCCGCCGATCTGCATGGTCATGCCACCGCCTGGCTGATGGCCGAACTGTTCGAACTGCATGACCGCAGCGCTTTCGAGGTCTTCGCCTTTTCCTACGGACCGCAAAGCCAGGACGCGATGCGCCAGCGCCTGCGCGCCGGCTTCGACCACTTCATCGAGATCGGCGCGCTGGACGATGCCGCAGCCGCCACGCTGGCGCGGCAGCATGAGATCGACATCGCGATCGACCTGAAAGGCTTCACCCAGGAAGCGCGGCCCGGCATTTTCGCGCAACGCGCCGCGCCAGTGCAGGTCAGCTATATCGGCTATCCCGGCAGCATGGGTGCCGGCTGGATCGATTATATCCTTGCCGATGCGGTGACCGTGCCGCAACAGCAGCGCCCGCATTACAGCGAGGCGGTCGTGCGCCTGCCGCACAGCTACCAGGTCAACGACCGCCAGCGCGCCATCGACAGCGCGACGCCGACGCGGGCGCAGGCCGGCCTGCCGGCCACAGGCTTTGTGTTCTGCTGCTTCAACAACAGCTTCAAGATCACGCCCGATGTCTTTGCCCTGTGGATGCGGCTGCTGCGCGCCGTACCGGGCAGCGTGCTGTGGCTGCTCGCCAGCCATGAGATCACGATGGGCAACCTGCGCAAGGCGGCACAAGGTCATGGCATCGATCCAGCCCGGCTGATTTTCGCGCAACCGCTGCCGCTGCCGCAGCATCTGGCACGCCACCGGCTGGCCGATCTTTTCCTCGACACGCTGCATTACAACGCGCATACCACAGCGAGCGACGCGCTCTGGGCCGGCCTGCCGGTGCTGACCCTGCCCGGTGAGAGCTTCGCCAGCCGCGTCGGTGCCAGCCTGCTCGGCGCTATCGGCCTGCCGGAGCTGATCGCCGGCAGCCTGGCGGATTACGAAGCCCTGGCCCTACGGCTCGCCACGCATCCATCCGCACTGGCCAGCATCAAGGCGAAGCTGGCGGCCCAGCGCGATACGGCGCCGCTGTTCGACACACCGCGCTTCACCCGCCATGTCGAAGCCGCCTTCCGCCAGATGCAGGCGCACCAGCGCGCCGGCCGCGTGCCGGAAGATTTTTCAGTGCCCGCCGACTAGGCGAGCCAGAGCAGCGCCAGCGTGATGGCGGCGGGCACCGCCTGGATATAGAGGATCTTGCGCGCCGCCGTGGCCGCACCATAGACACCCGCCACCATGATGCAGGCGAGGAAGAAGCTCTTGATATGCAGCGCGGCAGGCTCGGCCGGATAGAGCAGGCCGAAGATGAGCCCGGCGGCGAGGAAGCCGTTATAGAGCCCCTGGTTGGCGGCGAGCACCGCGGTGTCGCGCGCCTTCTCGGGCGTGTTGCGGAAGGCGCGCAGGCCGGCCGGCTTGGTCCAGAGCACCATCTCCAGCACCAGGATCCAGACATGTAGCAGCGCCACCAGCGCCGTCATCACCGTGCCGAGCAGGCTCATGCCGTATCCTTTTCAAGAAACCATTGCGAAACCGGTTTGAACCAGCCGAGCCCGGCCTGCTGGGCCAGCGCCGCTTCGGCCGGGGTGCTGCCGAGCCAGAAGCATTCCTGGCGCGGCGCGTTATGCTGTTTCAGCAGGCGCCGTAGACGCTGGGCGCGCGCCGCATCGCCCTCGCTCAGCCTGAACGGCAGCGCCAGGATCGCCGCGATCCGCCCGTCCAAATCGGCATTGAGCTGTGCCAGCAGGCGCTGGCGCGCCGCCGGCTTGCATGCGGCGAGCATCATCTCGTCCAGCACCAGCAGCAGGCGGCCTTCGAAGCGGCGCACGGCTGCTGCCACCGCCGGATGATAACCGGCATCTCCCGCCAGCAGGTGATGCAGCGGCAGCACCGCGGTGGAAAGATTGGTGCCGCTATCGAGCAGCACGGCAGTGTAGTCGCGATAGCTCAGCCCCAGCCGTTCGGCGCGCTGCAGCCGGCGCAGCGCCACCTCGCGCGGCGGCGTTGCCCAGGCCTTCTGTACCGCCTTGCGCCAAGTCCAGGCGCTCCACGACATGTCGAGCAGCGGCGGGCCGCCGTTATGGCCCATGCCGGCAATCGGGCCGGGGAGAACGCCATCCGCACGCCGGAGCATGAACTCCAGATTGGGATGACGGAGATCGAAAAAGCGGTCGCCCATGGCGTGCAGTTTCCGGCGAGACTCTGCCGGCTGTCAATCAGCTGCCGGGGGCTGGTTGCTGGGATGCACCGCATAGGCGTCCAGCACGCGGTTGGAATAGACCAGCGCGGCACCGGCGCTGATGGTGATGGCGACATTCAGCGCCTCGGCGATCTCTTCCTTGGCGGCACCATGGCGGATCGCGGCATCGGTATGCACCGCGATGCAGCCGTCGCAGCGGAGCGCCACGGCGACCGCGATCGCCATCAGCTCGCGCGTCTTGGCATCGAGCCGGCCACCCTCTTTATGGGCGGTGGCCAGGCCCTGGTAGCCCTGGATGGTGCCAGGGCTGAGCCGGTTCAGTTCGCCGGTGGCGGATTTGAGCTGGCGGCGGTAGTCGTTCCAGTCGAGCATCATGACGGTGGTCTCCCTTGCATCGGCAGAAGGCTCGACGGAGTGCGTCGCACTGTCAACTGCCACGCTCGCCTGCGCCGGCCATGCAGGCTAGATTGACCGCCTGCGAGGAGCGCCATGATCGATCCGGTCATCATCAACTTTGCCGCTGCCCTGGGGATCGGCCTGCTGATCGGCGCCGAGCGCGAACGTCGCAAGGGTGATGGCCCGGCACGGGCGTCTGCCGGCATCCGCACCTTCAGCCTCGCTGCACTGGCCGGTGCCGCTGCGCAGAGTGTCGGCGGCATGCCGCTGCTCGGTATTGTTGTTGCCGGCACGGCCGTGCTTTGTGCCTTCGCCTATCAGCGCGCCGCCGCCAAGCCGGATCACGACCCGGGCCTGACTTCGGAAATCGCCCTGGTGCTGACCCCGTTGCTCGGCGGTCTGTGCATGCAGCGGCCGGCCCTGGCTGCCGGCATCGGCGTGACCGTCGCCGTGCTGCTGGCAGCGCGCACGCCGATGCATGCCTTCGTGCGTCATGCGCTGACCGAGGCGGAACTGCGCGATGCATTGATGTTTGCCGGCGCGACGCTGGTGATCCTGCCACTACTGCCTGACCGCGCGATGGGGCCATTCGAAGCATTCAACCCGGCAAAAATATGGATCGTGGTGATCCTGGTTATGGCCATCGGCGGCATCGGCCATGTTGCGGTCCGCGTGCTGGGCGTTCGCTACGGCCTGCCACTGGCAGGCTTTGCCGGCGGCTTCATTTCGAGCACCGCCACCATCGGCGCCATGGGCCACCGTGCGAAAAGTGCCGCCACCCGTAACGCCCCGGTCGCGGGCGCGGTGGCGGGCGCCGTCCTATCCACGGTGGCGACCGTGCTGCAGCTGGCGCTGGTACTGGCTGCCACCAATCTGCCGGTGCTGCAGCATCTGACAGTGCCACTGATCTTCGCCGGACTGGTCGCAGTCGCCTATGGTGCAGCCTTCACCATCTCGGCGCTCCACCAGGCGGAAGACAGCGACGAGAAGCCGGGCCGCGCCTTCCGGCTGACCGGCGCACTGGTCTTCGCCGCCATGCTGGCCGTCATCCTGCTGGCATCGGCAGCGCTGCAGCATTTCTACGGCACTGCCGGCGTGCTGGCCGCCGCGACTCTCGCCGGCTTTGCCGATGCGCATGCTGCGGCAATTTCGGTGGCATCACTGCAGTTGGACGCTCAGGCGGCTGCAGTGCCGATCCTGGCCGGCTTCACCGCCAATGCACTGAGCAAGGCGGTGTTTGCCTGGGTCGGCGGCGGCAGGGCCTATGCGTTGCGGGTCATTCCTGGCCTGGTGCTGGTGGCTGTCGCCGCCTGGGCCGGCCTGCTGCTCGTGTGAGCGGCGTTAGTCGTCGTCCTTGTCGACGTAGGGATTCTTGCCCTTGCGCAGATGCATGCGCACCGGCACGCCATGCAGGTCGAACACCTCGCGCAGGCCGCTGATCAGGTAGCGCAGGTATGATTCCGGGATGTATTCGGCGCGCGGCGCGAACAGCGCGATCGTCGGCGGCCGGGCCTTCACCTGGGTCGCATAGCGGATGCGCACGCTCCGCCCGCCGGCCAGCGGCGGCGCATTGCGCTGGGTCATCTCTTCGAGCCAGCGGTTGAGCTGCGCGGTGGGAATGCGGCGGGTCCAGCGCTGGTATTGCAGCATCACGGCGGGCAGCAGGCGGTCGAGATGACGGCCTGTCAATGCAGAGAGCGTCACGACCGGAACACCGCGCGCCTGCGGCAGCGAGCGTTCCAGCCGGTCCTCGATCTCCTTCAGCGCCAGCGCGCGATCCTCGACGGCATCCCATTTATTAACCGCAAGCACCAGCGCGCGGCCTTCCTGCAGCACGTGGTCGGCGATGGTGAGATCCTGCTTGTCGAAGCCGAGGACGCCGTCGATCACCAGCACAACGACCTGGGCCATGCGGATGGTGCGAAGTGAGTCGGCGACCGACAACTTTTCCAGCTTCTGCTCGACGCGCGCCTTGCGCCGCATGCCGGCGGTATCGACCAGCTTGACGCTGCGACCCTCGTATTCCCACTGGATGGCGATGGCATCGCGCGTCAGCCCCGGCTCCGGGCCAGTCAGCAGGCGATCGCTGCCGATCAGCGCATTCACCAGCGTCGACTTGCCGGCATTGGGCCGGCCAACGATGGCAAGCTGGATCGGCCGCGCCGGATCGTCGGGCAGCGGCGCCTCGTTCTCAGGGTCGAGATCGATATCGACCTCGACCGGTTCCAGCTCGTCGCCCCCATCGCCCAGCGCGCCATCGACGTGACCGCCGATATGCTCGATCAGCGCGACGGCGAGATCATACATGCCTTCGCCATGTTCGGCCGAAACCGGCAGCGGATCGCCAAAGCCCAGCGCATAGGCCTCGCCCACGCCGGTCTTGCCCGCACCGCCCTCGCATTTGTTGGCGAGCAGCAGCACCGGAGTCTTCTGCTTGCGCAGCCAGTTGGCGAAATGCTTGTCGACCGGGGTGACGCCGGCGCGGCCGTCGATGACGAACAGCACCGCATCGGCCTCGCGCACGGCCGCCTCGGTCTGCAGCCGCATGCGGCCGGTCATGCTGTCGACGTCGGAATCTTCCAGGCCGGCGGTGTCGATGGCGGTGAATTCCAGATCGCCCAGATGCGCCGCACCCTCGCGCCGGTCGCGCGTGACGCCCGGCGTGTCATCGACGATGGCAACGCGCCTGCCGACCAGACGATTGAACAGCGTCGATTTGCCGACATTGGGCCGGCCGACGATAGCGACTTTGGCTGACATGACCTTCCGTTCAGCGCAGCGCTGTGAGGCGCGCGTCTTCCGTCACGATATAAACCGTGCCATCGGCAACCACCGGCGGCAAGGCTGCCTTGTCTGACAGCTCGATCTGGCCGATCAGATCGCCGGTATAGGGCGAGATCGCCAGCATGCGCTCATCGGTGGATGCCACCAGCAGGCGGTCGCCGGCCAGCACCGGGCCCCACCAGGTGATGACGCCCTTGTTGGTCTTGGCCTTGGGATCGAGATAGCGGCGCAGCTGGCGGATCCACTTCACCTTGCCGTCGCGGCGCGACAGGCAGATGATCTCGGCGTCGATGGTGATGGCATAGATGTAGTCGCCGGCCACCCAGGGTGTCTGGATGCTGGCGATCACGCGCTCCCAGACGCGCTCGCCGGTGCGCAGGTCGATGGCGACGAAGCGGCCAGACTGGCTGACCGCATAGACACGGCCACGATCGATCACCGGGCGGCCATTGATGTCGTTGAGTGCGCCGGCCTGGCTGACGCGACCGCTGGCGCGCACCAGCTGTTCGCCCCAGGCGACCACGCCGGTATCGGCACGCAGGGCCAGCAGCTCGCCCGAGGAATAGGGCACCACCACGATGTTGCCCTCGGCGGCCGGATTGGCGGCACCGAGGAAACCGGCCGGCTCGACGATGCCGGTATGGGTCCACTGCACTTCACCGCGCTCGATATCCAGCGCATGCATCTGGTTGTCATAGGTGATGACGAATACGCGGCTGCCGATGGCGGTCGGTGCGCCGCGGATCGGCTGCTGCAGCTGCGTCGCCCAGAAGGCGCGGCCGGTGGCGGGCTCGAGTGCCACGACGTCGCCATAACCAGTGGCGACGAACAGCTTGTCGGCATGCCAGGCGAGGCCGCCGCCGGTGGCGCCGCTGTCTTCCTTGCGCGGCGTCAGGTTGACACGCCACAGGCGCCGACCGCTGGCGGCATCAAAGGCGCTCACCTGCGCTGCCGCATCCATGGCAAACACACGGCCGCCGGCGATCACCGGCTGGGCCAGGATCTTCTGCTCTTCATCGGCCGCAGCGCCGAGGTCGCCGGTCCAGGCGGTGCGCAGGCGATCGGGCAGGTCGAGATGCTGCATGGCATGGCTGGGATAGCCGCCGGCCTGCGGCCATTCCGGATTGCGCCACGGCTTGGGCAAAGCCACCGGCGTTTCGGCCAGTTGCGGATCGGGATCGAGCTGGCTGTCGAAGGCGATCACCGAGATGCGCTCGCCGGTCGCGACCGGCTTTGCCTCTTCCTCGAATATCGAGGTGATGGTGTCGCAGGCTGCGACGCTCAGCACCGCAACCGCCAGTAATGCAAAGCGCTGCATGGCCATCCCGTTCCTCGGCCTTTTCTGCCGGTTACTGTACTGGGCCGCCGAGGGCGGCGAGCAATTCGGTGGCGCGGCCACGCAGGCCGGTCGGCACCAGCGGGTCGTCGGCCAGTGCCGTCAGCTGGCGCCGGGCCTCGTCGACATTGCCGGCCTTCAGCTCTGCCACGGCACTGAGTTCACGGGCATTGCCATACCAGGCGCTGCTGCTGCCAATATTGGCCAGCCGCTGCTTGATCTGGTCCGAGGTCAGCTGCTCCATGCCATGGAAGGCGGCGAGATAGCGGGCCAGATCGCGGAAGCGTGCATCCAGCTTGGCATCGCCGGCGATCGCATCATACACGGCAATGGCGCCGGTGACGTCCTTGGCTTCGATCAGATTGGCCGCCTGCTGAAAACGGGCCAGCATGGCATAGCCACCGGCATCGGCCTTCGACAGATCGGCAAAGGCCGTGGCGGCCTCGGCAGGCTTGCCGGCCTGAGCCAGACCCAGCGCGGCACTGAAACGGGCACCGGCGGCAGCGGCCTTGTCGGCTTCCCAGCCCTTCCAGACCTGATGCCCGGCGACACCCGCCAGCAGCAGGACGACGGCGCCGATGGCGACGGGGCTCCAGCGTTTCCAGAGCTTTTCCGCCCGCTCGCGGCGGACTTCCTCGTCGACTTCCTCGATGAAATTGGCCACACCGCACTCCGCAAGCACACAGACAGTGGATTCCGACCCGGCTGCCGGGTCTGAAAGCGGCGCGTACCTTACCCGGATCGCCCCCCGATGGCAAAGCCCGGAAGACTCCCATTTTTTCAGGTAACCTTTTGATAACCCTTAGAGTCTTGGCAAGCCGGGTAAAATCGATTAGTCTGCGCCCGCATTGGAAGATCAAGGGCAGTGCCAAGCATCGCCAACGGGCGACCGCCAAAGGGGGAACCTGATGCGTCGATTTTGGATTGCGGCGATCACTGTTGTGATCTGCGCCAGCGTTACCGGAGTCGCTTTCGCCCAGGCGAAACGCGCGGCCAAGCCAACCGCCCTCATTCCCTTCGAGACCGAACGCGCCAAGGAGCGCGGCGAGCGCGGCGCGCATGGCCTAATCCGGCTGAATGACGACGTTGCCCGCATGTCGTCGGCGCGCATCATCGAAATGCCTGTCGTGGATGGCCGCATGGGCGAGCATGCCCGTCTCGACGGCGTGGAACTGTTCTTCCCCTATGGCAGCGTGGTAACCGCCACCGCCGAATTCCACAAATACCGCCCGGCCCTGCTGGCCTCGAGCGACAACACCGTACCCGAATTCAATCCCGATCCGCATTACGACCGGGTCAAGGCCTTCGACCACCATCTCGGCAAGGTCTGCGCCAGCGAGAAGCTGGCGGAAGGCCAGCGCATCGAGATGCGCATCAGCCCCGACCGCGTGATGTCGGTGGTGCATGTGATGCCGGCCAAATATGCCGGCCCGACCGCGCAGGACCATCCGTCCTACAAGGTGATCAGCGGCCTGGAGATGCGCTTCCTGTCGTTCAAGGAACCCGACGCGGACCGCCTCTACCGCCAGTGCCAGCGGCCCGGCGGCACCAAGGTTTCCTCGGCTGATTAAGCCCGGCCCCCAGCGGGGCAGCATCGCATGAGCCAGAATGACTGGCTGCAGCTCGCCGCCGTGCTCCTGGCCGCCCTGCTCATCCTGCCGGCCGCCCTGCGCCTGCCCTGGCGCAGCAGCCGTATCCTGATGTATCTGGCGATCTGGCTGGCGATCTTCGCCGCCGTGGCCTTTGCCTACCGGCTGCTGCAGGAATAATAGCCGTTCTCACGGAATTTTTATCGACGCCCGGTCGTGGCGACCCATATCCTGCGCCGTCCGGTCGCCTCGCGCCGGCAGCGACCCATTCTGCACAACTCCATATCTGCAAACCGGAGAGTCCAATGAACGCCGACCTGCTCAGCCTCATGCCGAAGGTGGATTTTTCCCGCCGCGGCTTCATGGCCACCAGCCTGATCACGGGTTTCACCGTTGCCGCCGGCCCGGTGATGGGCCAGACCGCCATCAAGACCGATGAGACCGGGCTGACCGCCGGCGAAGTGAACATCCCGGTGCCGGGCGGCACCATGAAGGCCTATCGCGCCCAGCCGGCGGGCACCGGCCCCTTCCCCACCATCCTGGTGGTGCAGGAAATCTTCGGCGTGCATGAATATATCAAGGATACCTGCCGCCGCTTTGCCAAGCAGGGCTTCCAGGCGATCGCCGGCGACCTCTATGCGCGCCAGGGCGACATGAGCAAGGTGACCGACATGCAGGGCGCCGTTGCCGTCGCCGGCAAGGTGCCGGATGCGCAGGTGATGGCCGATCTGGACGCGACAGCGGCCTGGGCGGCGAAGAATGGCGGCAACCCGAACAAGCTGGGCATCACCGGCTTCTGCTGGGGCGGCCGCATCACCTGGCTGTACAGCGCGCATAACCCGAAGGTGAAGGCCGGTGTGGCCTGGTATGGCCGCCTGGTTGGCCAGGCCAGCGAGCTGACGCCGAAGCATCCGGTCGATATCGCCAAGGATCTGAAGGCGCCGGTGCTGGGCCTGTATGGCGGCGCCGACCAGGGCATTCCGAATGCCACCGTCGATCAGATGAAGGCGGCGCTGGATGCGGCGAAGAAGTTCAACGTCTTCTACGTCTATCCCGACACGCCGCATGCCTTCCATGCCGACTACCGCCCGAGCTATCGCAAGGAGCAGGCCGAGGACGGCTTTGCCAAGGCGGTGGCCTTCTTCAAGATGCATATGGGTTGAGGTGTATTGAACGGGAGGCATGCTAGGCTGGCGCCGCTGATAGCGGAGTCGCCTGCATGCTTCTCGTTCCCACCTATGCTGCCGCCAGCAGCATCCAGGGCGTCGGCCTGTTTGCCGCGGCCCCCATTGCCCGGGGTACCCTGATCTGGCGTTTCGAGCCGGTCTTCGACCGCATCATCCCGCAAGCCGATTTCGAGATGCTGCCGCCGGTGGCGCGCGCCTTCGTCGAGCGCTATGGCTACACCACGCCGCAGATTCCGGGCGGCTGGGTGGTCAGCTTGGACAACACCCGCTTCATCAACCACAGCACGGCGCCGAATACCGACAACACGCAGCCCGATACCTTTGCCGCGCGCGACATCGCGCAGGATGAGGAAATCACCTGCGACTATGGCGAGTTCTGCGACAGTTTCGCGCTGGACTGAGCAACAAGAAAAAGGCCCGCCGATGAGCGGGCCTTTTGAATGCTGAGGTGCGCTAGGCTTACAGCCGGTCCTTCAGCTGCTTCGAGGCCTTGAAGCGCACGCCCTTGGAGGCAGCGATCTTGATCGCTTCGCCGGTCTGCGGATTGCGGCCCTTGCGCGCCGCGCGCTTGGATACCTTGAAGGTGCCGAAGCCGACGATGGTGAAGCCGCCTTCCTTCTTCAGCGACTTGGCCATTGCCTCGAACACCGCATCGACCGCGTCGCCGGCCGCGGCCTTGGTGGCGCCGGCGGTCTCACGCACGATCTCGATCAAATCAGCCTTGTTCATTTTTCCCTCCAGGAATCCGCGGATCACCCCCGCCATACAGACTCGGATGATCCGCAGCGGGTGATAGCAGTTACCCATATCCAAACCGGCAGACAAGCCATCGGCACAGCCCAAGGCTGCTTGATTTCCACGGCGAATCGCCGGTTCAGCGATTCGGGGCCTGGTTGACCGAGATCAAAGTTGCGTGGGCTGCGTGGCGCTAGCGTCCGCCCTGACTGCACGACAACCAGGGACGTTCATCATGCCGTTCGCTCAGACTCTGTTTTTGGTCGCTACGATTGCTGCCTTCTCGATCTTCGGCATCACGCTGGCCTATTGCCGCGCCGTATCAAAAGACCTGCCGAAGTAAACCCTAGCCGAACAGCGCAGCCGGCAGCAGGCGGCGCAGGGCGCCCGCCTGCACCAGCGCTTTCGCCGCAGCCAGATCGGGCGCCAGGTAGCGATCCTGCGCCATGAACGGTACCTGCGCCCGCAGCAAGGCCTGCGCCGCCAGCAATTTTTGCGATGTGACGAGCGGCGCGCGCAGATCGACGCCCTGCGCCGCACAGAGCCATTCGACCGCCACGATACCGGCCGCATTCTCCGCCATCGCCAGCAGGCGATAGCCGGCATGGGCCGCCATCGAGACATGGTCTTCCTGGTTGGCCGAGGTGGGGATGGTGTCGATGCTGGCCGGATGGGCGCGCTGCTTGTTTTCGGAGGCCAGCGCCGCGGCCGTCACCTGGGCGATCATGAAGCCGGAATTGATGCCGGGATCGGGCGCCAGGAAAGCCGGCAGGCCGCTCAGCACCGGATCGACCAGCAAGGAAATGCGCCGCTCGGCGATGTTGCCGGTTTCGGCCAGCGCCATGGCGATGATGTCGGCGGCAAAGGCCACCGGCTCGGCATGGAAGTTGCCGCCTGAAAGAATCTCACCTTCACCGAAAACCAGCGGATTGTCGGAAACGCCATTGGCCTCCACCGCCAGGGTGGCGGCGGCATTGCGCAGGATATCCAGCACCGCGCCCATCACCTGCGGCTGGCAGCGCAGGCAGTAGGGATCCTGCACGCGCTCGTCGCCCTCACGATGCGAAGCGCGGATCTGCGATCCGTCCAGCAGATGCAGCAGCAGGTCGGCCACCACGGTCTGGCCGGGCTGGCCGCGTGCTGCATGGATGCGCGGATCGAACGGCGTGTCGCTGCCGGCGGCGGCATCGGTGCTGAGCGCGCCGCAGACGAGCGCCGCGGCCACCACATCCTCCGTGGCGAACAGGCCGGCCAGCGCGAGTGCTGTGGAAACCTGGGTGCCATTGAGCAGCGCCAGGCCTTCCTTGGCGCCCAGCGTCAGCGGCTGCAGCCCGGCTTTCGCCAGGCCCTCGGCGGCCGGGCATTCACGGCCGTCCATGCGCACGGTCCCCTCGCCGATCAGCGGCAGCACCAGATGCGCCAGCGGCGCCAGATCGCCCGAGGCGCCGACCGACCCTTGAGCCGGCACGCAGGGCAGCACATCGGCGTTGAGCAGCGCCAGCAGCGCCTGGATGGTGTCCCAGCGCACGCCGGAGAGGCCCTGGGCCAGGGAATTGATCTTGAGCAGCAGGATCAGCCGCACGATGGCATCGGGCAGCAGCGGCCCGGTGCCGACGGCATGGCTGAGCACCAGGCGGCGCTGCAGGTCCGCCACCCTGTCAGACGGGATGCGCACCCGGGCCAATTTGCCGAAGCCGGTGTTGATGCCATAGACCGGCGCGTCGCCAGCCGCGGCGCCAGCGACCACGGCCGCCGCGTTATCCACAGCCGCACGCGCGGCGGGATCGAGGTCGACCATGATGACGCCGGCGCGATAGAGCCCGGCAAGATCGCGCAGCGGCAGTTTTCCGGGCTGCAATTGATAGCGCATCGATAAATCTCCCCGCGGCTGTGCGGTCAGGGTAAATCCGGCTCAGCCAAGTTGTCTATACATGATTATTTGACTTGCCGGATTTCGCGCCACGGCCTTAATCTGTGCAACATCGGGGGTGTGCGAAGGCGACCGGCGGCGAACAGGTGGGGCTTTTGGGGATGGCCCGGAAAATGGGCAATCTGCTGGAGATCGGGGCCTGATCGGATGCATGGCACGCGCGGCTGATCCAGCGATACCGGCCAACTTGCATGGCATGGTTCGTGCTTTCTGACCTGTATAGACCATTCTAGAGGGGTGGGGATGAGTGCCGCAAACCAGATACCAGCCGCTGCCGCGGTGCCAGTTGGGGACGCCGACATCGCGGCCTACCAGACAGACGGCGTGATCGTGCTGCGCGGCGTGTTCGCCGACTGGGTCGAACCACTGCGCACCGGCATCGCGACACTGATGGCCGATCCGAGCCCGCTGGAACGCACTGTGAAGCCGGAGGACGGTTCCGCCCCCTTCTTCCAGGACCTGTGCA
This sequence comes from Ferrovibrio terrae, assembly GCF_943372915.1. Classification (GTDB taxonomy): domain Bacteria; phylum Pseudomonadota; class Alphaproteobacteria; order Ferrovibrionales; family Ferrovibrionaceae; genus Ferrovibrio; species Ferrovibrio terrae_A. Next base: position 33,110 of record NZ_CALSAN010000026.1, read on the forward strand.
ACTGGCAGCGCATTCCCGAATTCCAGCGCTTCGTCGAGCAATCACCGGCCGCGCAGATTGCCGCCGCACTGATGCGCTCCAAGACCGGCCGCTTCTTCCATGACCATGTGCTGGTGAAACAGCCCGGCGGCAGCACGGTAACGCCCTGGCACCAGGATCAGCCCTATTACTGCGTCGACGGCAAGCAGAGTGTCAGCTTCTGGATCCCGCTCGATCCGGTCGGCCGCGACATGGTGATGGAATGCGTGCGCGGCTCGCATCGCTGGGGCAAGGATTTCCGCCCGATGCGCTTCAATGGCACACGCCTCTATGAAAACGACAATTTCGAGGTGATGCCCGACATCGAGGCGATGCGCAGCGAACTGGATATCGCCGGCTGGGAGATGCAGCCCGGCGATGCCATCGCCTTCAACTTCCGCACCGTGCATGGCGCGCCCGCCAATCATTCCACCCGCATGCGCCGGGTGTTTTCCGCCCGCTGGGTCGGCGACGACGCCGTTTATGCCCAGCGTGCCGGCAAGGGTTCGCCACCGTTCACCGGCCTGACCATGGCCGATGGCGATCCTTTCGATGCGCCGATCTTTCCTGTCATTCACCGCAGTCCATAAGTCTGTTGAGTCCCACGCCACGGCCGGTTCCGGTCGCGGTATCCCTTCCACTTCTGTCACTCACGGAGATCACGATGTTTCGTTCCATGCATAAACCGCTTAGCCTGATGCTCGGCGCCGCCTTCGCGCTCGGTGCCACCCTGGCCCAGGCGCAGGACACCAAGGTCGGCATCGGCATCTCGGGCTGGACCGGCTTCGCGCCGATCACGCTGGCGAAGGAAGCCGGCATCTACAAGAAGAACGGCCTCGACGTCACCATCGCCAAGATCCCGCAAAAGGATCGCCACCTGGCGCTGGCCTCAGGCGACATCCAGTGCGCCGCCACCACGGTGGAAACCTGGATCGTGTGGAATGCCAACGGCATCGCCACCACCCAGCTGTTCAAGATGGACCAGGGCATGGGTTCGGACGGTATCGTGGCCAAGCCGGGCATCGAGAAGGTCACCGACCTGAAGGGCAAGACTGTGGCAGCCTCGGCGCCGGGCACCAACCCGCATTTCACCCTGTCGTGGATCCTGAAGAAGAACGGCATGAAGCTGAGCGACGTCACCCTGGTGACGCTGGAGCCGGCACCGGCCGCCAATGCCTTTGTCGCCGGCACCAGTGGCCTGGATGCCGCCGTGACCTACGAGCCTTACCTGAGCCTGGTGCGCAACAAGCCGGAATCCGGCAAGCTGATCGCCGACTCGCTGCAGTATCCGATGGTGTTCGACAGCTTCGGCTGCACCCCGAAGTTCATCAAGGAGAACCCGAAGGCGGTGAAGGCGCTGGTGGAGAGCTACTTTGAATCGCTCGACATGATCGCCAAGGACAAGACCAAGGCCTTCACCATCATGGGCGCCGACGTGAAGCAGACTGCCGAGCAGTTCGAGAAGTCGCAGTCCATGATCAAGTGGGCGGACCGCGCGGCGAACAAGAAGTTCTTCAGCGGTGAAATCCAGGCCTTCAACAAGGAAGCCGCCACCCTGCTGCTGGAAATCGGCGTCATCAAGGCGATCCCTGCCAATATGGATGCCCTGTTCGACACCAGCTTCCTGAACTGATCGCCAGTACTGCAGCCCCACAGAGTCCGATGATGAACATTATGCCGAGGTTCGTATGAAACTGCTCGTCCCCGTGACGCGCGAGAGCCGTATCGTGCTTGGCATTGCGTTCTTTATCGGATTTGTGGGGCTGTGGGGCCTGGTCACCTGGGCCGGCCTGGTGCCGCCGCATTTCCTGGCGAGCCCATGGCAGACCGTGGCATCGGGCTTCAAACTGTTTGTCGACCAGAAGTTCAGCTTCGACGTCGGCATGACGATCTGGCGCGTGGTCGGCGGTTTCCTGATCGCTGCCGTCATCGCCGTGCCGCTCGGCATTGCCATGGGGGCCTACAAGCCGATCGAAGCCTTTTTCGAGCCGTTCATTTCCTTCGCCCGCTACCTGCCGGCCTCGGCCTTCATTCCGTTGCTGATCCTGTGGGTCGGCATCGGCGAGAGCCAGAAGCTGACCGTCATCTTTCTCGGGTGTTTCTTCCAGCTCACCCTGATGATCACCATGATCGTCAGCGCCACGCGCCGCGATCTGGTCGAAGCCGCCTATACGCTGGGCTGCACCGATACCGGCGTGATCCGCCGCGTGCTGCTGCCCGGCGCCGCCCCGGAAATCGCCGAGGCACTGCGCCAGGTGCTGGGCCTGGGCTGGACCTATATCATCGTCGCCGAACTGATCGGCGCCTCGTCGGGCATCGGCCATATGATCACCGACAGCCAGGCGCTGATGGCAACCGACCATATCATCGCCGGCATCGTAGTGATCGGCCTGGTCGGCCTGGTATCCGACCTGGCCTTCAAGAAAGCCAATCAGCATCTCTTCTCCTGGAGTCTCCTGCGGTGAGCCGCCTCTCGATCCGTAACGTCGGCAAAACCTTCCCCGGGGTACAGGGTGGTCCGCCGACCCAGGCACTGCAGCCGGTCAGCCTGGATGTCGCCGATAACGACTTCATCACCGTTCTGGGCCCTTCGGGTTGCGGCAAGTCCACCCTGCTGCGCCTGGTTGCCGGTCTGGAGACGCCGAGCACCGGCGACATCCTGCTGGACGGCGAACCGGTCACCGGCCCCGGTGCCGACCGCGGTGTGGTGTTCCAGAGCTATACCCTGTTCCCCTGGCTGAACGTGCGGCAGAACATCTGCTTCGGCCTTCGTGAAAAAGGCATGCCGCTCAAGCAGCAGCGCGAGATCAGCGAGCGTTTTATCGCCCAGGTCGGCCTGCGTGGTTTCGAAGAGCATTTTCCAAAGCAGCTGTCCGGTGGCATGCAGCAGCGCGTGGCCATCGCCCGCGCCCTGGCCAACGATCCGAAAATCCTGCTGCTGGACGAGCCCTTCGGTGCGCTGGACAATCAGACCCGCGTGCTGATGCAGGAACTGCTGCTCGGCATCTGGGAACAGGCGCAGAAGACCGTGCTGTTCGTCACCCACGATATCGACGAGGCGATCTTCATGGCCAACCGCGTGGTGGTATTCACGGCCAGGCCGGGTCGTATCAAAACCGAAGTGGCGACCGATTTCCCGCATCCGCGCCCCTACACAATCAAGACCTCCCCGGAATTCATGGCCATCAAAGCCCGTTTGACCGAGGAAATCCGCGCCGAGGCGATTGCCGCCGATCACTGACGCCGCCAGGAAAAGCTGCCGATGACCGCCGCGCCTGCCAACCGACTCCATCCCGGAACCGCGCCAACACTGGCGCTGTATGAGCGCATCAAGGACTACATCCAGCGCAAGATCCAGGACGGCAGCTGGCCCCCCGGCCATCGTCTGCCGTCGGAGCAGGATCTGGTCGACGAATTCGGCACCTCGCGCATGACCGTCAACCGTGCGCTGCGCGAACTGGTGGAACAGGGGCGCATCGTGCGCGTGGTCGGTGTCGGCAGTTTCGTCGCCGAGGACAAGCCGCAGTCCACCCTGCTGCAGATCGCCAATATCGCCAGTGAAATCCGGCAGCGCGGCCACGATTACCGCTGCGAACTGCAACTGGCCGAGCGCATCGCCGTGCCGCCCGATATCGGTGCCTGGCTCGATCTGCGGCCGGGCGAGTCCGTGTTTCACATCGTCTGCCTGCATCTGGAAAACGATGTGCCGGTGCAGCTGGAAGACCGTTATGTCAATCCGCGCATGGCCCCGGATTTCCTCGGCCAGGATTTCACCGCCATGCCGCCGAGCGAATACCTGGTCCGCAACGTGCCTTGCGACCAGATCGAACATGTTGTGGATGCCGCCCTGCCCAGTGCCGAGCAAGCGGCACGACTGGCCATGCCGGCGAGCGAGCCCTGCCTGCTGCTGATGCGGCGTACCTGGAACCGCGGCAATGCCGTCACCCTGGTGCGCTTCCTGCACCCCTCCTCACGCTATCGCCTTGGCTGCCGCTTCCCGGTCAACGGCAACCAGCATTTCGGCTGAACCATGCAGATCCGATCATTCCAGAATGCCGACCGCGCCGCCGTCATCGCGCTGTGGCAGGCCTGCGGCCTGACCCGGCCGTGGAACGACCCCGACAGCGATATCAGCTTCTGCATCGCCAAACCGGAATCGACCATCCTGGTCGGCGACGACAACGGCAAGATCGTGGCCAGCGTGATGACCGGCCATGACGGCCATCGCGGCTGGCTGTATTACCTCGCGGTCGATCCCACCCTGCAGAAGGCCGGCCATGGCCGCGCCATGGTGCAGGCCGCCGAAGCCTGGCTGTCTGCGCGCGGCGTGCCCAAGGTGATGCTGATGGTGCGGCCGGAGAATACCCAGGTGCGCGCCTTCTACGATGCGCTGGGCTACACGGAAGAACCGCGTGTGATCTTCAGCCGCCGGCTGGACGGGAAATAGTCAGCCCAGATTGAGGAAGTCGCGCTTGGCCAGCGGCACGCCCTTGTGGCGCAGGATGTCGTAGGCCGTGGTGGCGTGGAAAAAGAAATTCGGCAGCGCGAAGGTCAGCAGATAGCTCTGGCCGGTGAAATTCAGCTCGATGCTGCCGGCCTTCACCACCACGGGGCGCTCTTCGGCGCCGGCAAAGGCGGCTTCGCCGATGCCGTTGATGAAATCCAGCACGGCGGTGATACGGACCTGCAGCTCGGCAAAGCCCTGCTCGGTATCGGGATGGCTCGGCGGTGTGACGCCGGCGGGGCGCGCGGCGCCGAATTTGGCGGCATCGCAGGCGGCCTGGATCTGCCGCGTCAGCGTATACATATCAGGCGCCAGCCGGGCATCCAGCAGGTCGGCCGCTGTCACGCCCTGGGCCGCGGCATGGGCCTCGCCCTTGGCCAGGATCTTGGACAGCGCACCCAGCGTGCGGGCGAAAACCGGCACCGAGGCCTGGTACATCGATAGCGACATGCGATTGATCTCCGGATGGAATGAAGGCCGTCCCGATGCGGCCCGGCTACAGCTAGGGAGCCGGATGGAAATGGCAAGCCCCGTCAGCGCCCGCCGCTACGCGCCTCGTCAAAATACTTGCGCAGCAGCGGCAGCGCATTGCCATGGTCCTGCACCACCATCACCATGTCCAGCGTCTTGCCATCGCTGCTGAGCGGCAGGCGCAACACGCGGTAGGACAGCGGTTCGCCGGCACGGGTGATGACGCTGACCTGCACATATTGCGGCTGGCATTCGCGCTGCATTTCGCACAGGTCATTCCACAGCATCACGCCATGTTGCGCCGGCACCAGCGCCAGCACCGACTGGCCGGTGATCTCGACGCCCCGCAAGTCGCGGCTGAGCGTGCCAGCAAGGCGATAGCGGAAATCCGGCGGGTCGGTGATGACATCGATCAGGATCAGCTGCGGCAGGATCGGCTTGAGTTCAAGCGGATCGAAATCGGCACGCGCCGGCATCAGGCGTCCGGCCCGCTTGGCCTGCCACAGGTCAAAGGCAAAGCGGCTGGCATCGTCCGCCACAACATCGGTCGGCGGCAGGCGCGTGTACTGCACGCGCATGTCACGGCTGTCGATCGCCACCGGTTCGTGGTTCGCCACGCTGCTGATCCTCCCCGGCCCCGGCCGGGATGCGGCCAAAGCGGGCGCAGGATAGCCCCTGCGGGTGGCGGCTCAAAGCATGAGCGCCCGGAATACAGGTCCAGCCGTCGCTTCGCGGCACGAAAACCGGCGTTTAGGAGGCTTTTGCCTGCAGCGCGGCCGCATACAGCTCGGGCTTGAAGCCGGCCATCAGCTTGCCCGCGCCAAAGGCAAGCATGGGCCGCTTGATCATGGAGGGCTGTGCCAGCATCAGCGCAATGGCCTTTTTCTCGGTCAGGTCTGCGCGCTCGGCCTCGGGCAATTTGCGAAACGTGGTGCCGGCGCGGTTGAGCACGGTCTCCCAGCCCAGCGCCTTGCACCAGGTCTCGAGATGCGCGCGGTCGATGCCCGCGGCCTTGTAGTCATGGAAAACATACGTGACGCCATGATCGCTCAGCCAGGTGAAGGCCTTCTTCATGGTGTCACAATTCTTGATGCCGTAGATGGTGATGGTCATGCCGGCAAGTTTACGCATAACCATGCAACTGCATCCAGTCTTCCAGCTCGCGCCGCAGCTCGGCGGGAACCGCTGGATCGAAGCCCTTGTGGCCGCGGCCGATATGGGCGCCGCCTGGCGAGACGATGCCGCCATCGAAGCGGTTGTCGACATCAAGGAAACCGGCGATCCGCTCCAGCGTCGCGTCCTTGCGGTGGACCAGATCCTCCAGCCTGACCTCGATGAGGCGGTCGGCCGGGATGTTGTCCTTCAGCGCGCGATACGACCGGATCATGGCGGCGCAGGCGGAAACCGCGAGCAGTTCATCGGAGGGAAACCAGACCTGCTGGGCGAAGGACGAGACCACATCGCGCGGGTCGCGCACCATGTGGATGAACTTCATCTTCGGATACAGGTCATGGAGAAAATCGATAGAGAGGAAATTCTGCGGCGTGTCGTCAATCCAGCGTGACGCGCCGGCGTTGCGCACCACCCCGCCATAGAGACGCTCCAGCAGCCGGCGGCATTCAGCCAGCATCTCGGCGCGCGAGAAAACCCTGGCGACAAAGAAAGGCTTCAGAAGGCCTTCGCTGTTGACGATGCCTTCGCTCACCACATGCGCGGTCAGCCGGTTGACGAATTCGGTGACGCAGGCTTCGTAATGGATCGCGCCGAAATACTGCCCCACAGCATGCATCGCGCCCTTGGCATCGGGATTGTCGCGCTGGATGATCTCAAAGGCCTGCTGGAACGGCAGGTTCCGCTCCTTGCCGATCCGCTCCATCTGCTCGTTGAGCTGGCGATCACGGAAGCCGAAGCGGCGCAACTGAAGCGCACGGTTGACGAAATCATGGATGACCGTGTGATTGCGCACCAGGTCGTAACGCCCGCCCAGCTGCTGCACCAGGTCCTTGAGGCCGGCGCGCTCGACGATCAGCTTGTTCTCATGGCCGGGCAGGCAGAAGTCGGGATGGCTGTGTAACAGCTCCGCCATGACCGACGTGCCCGAGCGTCCGGTTCCGCCGATGAATACGGGACGGTCCAATTCCATTGTGCTGTCCGATGTCTGCATGGCGACTGGCTCAGCCTCCATTGGTTGCAGACCCGGCCTAAATGAACCGTAAACAGGGCGGCACAAAGCCGGGCCGGGCGGCCCGGCCGGACGTTCAGTCCAGCGCGGCGATCACTTCGATTTCGATCAGGAAATCCGGATTGACCAGCGCGGTGACGCCGACCAGCGTGCTGGCCGGATACGGGCCATCGCCGAACACCTTGCCGCGTGCGCCGCGCACCGCCGGCAGCTTGTCGGGCGAGAGATCCACCACATAGGTGACCATCTTGAACACATGGCTGAAATCGGCGCCGGCAGAGGCGAGCGCGGTTTTCAGATTCTTCAGCACCTGCTCGGTCTGCGCGCCCAGATCGCCCTTGCCGACCAGGTTGCCATCGGCATCGAGCGCCACCTGGCCCGAGATGTGAACCTGGCGGCCAGCGGGGACGACCGTGACATGGGTATAGCCGGTCGGCTTCGACAGGCCCGGCGGATTGCTGCGTGCGATGGTCATGGTCCCTGCCCTTTTCAAGCCTTGTAGACGATCTTCACCTTGTCGGCGGCGGCTTTTGCTGCCTTGCGCGCTGCATCGGTATCGCCATCCTTCACCAGCGCCAGCGCCACGCCCATGCGGCGATAGGGCCGCGTGGTCGGTTTGCTGAAAATGCGCAGGTCGATATCGGTGCCGGGCGCCGGCGACTGCAAGGCATCGGCCAGGCCTGTGATGGAAAATTCGGTGGCGTCGCGGTCGGCGAGGATGACGGCCGAGGCGCTGGCGCCATGCTGGGTGATGCTGGGGATCGGCAGGCCGAGAATGGCGCGCGCATGCAGGTCGAATTCGGTCAGGTTCTGCGAGATCAGCGTCACCATGCCGGTGTCATGCGGGCGCGGCGACAGTTCGGAGAAGATCACCGCGTCGTCCTTGATGAAGAATTCGACGCCGAACAGGCCATAGCCGCCGAGATTGTCGACCACCGCCTTGGCCTGGCGCTGCGCCTCGGCAATCGCCTTGTCCGACATCGGCGTCGGCTGCCAGCTTTCCTGATAGTCGCCGCGCTCCTGCCGGTGGCCGATCGGCGGGCAGAAGAGCACGCCGTCGCGGGTGCGGATGGTGAGCAGCGTGATCTCGTAGTCGAAGGCGATGAAAGCCTCGACGATCACGCGCTTGCGGTCGCCGCGCATGCCGGCCACGGCATAGTCCCAGGCCTTGTCGATATCGGCCGGGGCCTTCACCGTGCTCTGGCCCTTGCCCGACGACGACATCACCGGCTTGACCACGCAGGGGATGCCGACGCTGGCGACCGCGGCGCGCATCTCGTCCAGGCTTTCGGCATAGAGGAATTTCGATGTCGGCAGGCCGAGTTCATTGGCCGCCACATCGCGGATGCGGTCGCGGTTCATGGTCATCAGCGTGGCGCGCGCCGACGGCACCACCTTCTGGCCGCGATCCTCATACTCCTTCAGCACCTCGGTGCGGATCGCTTCCACTTCCGGCACCACGAAATCCGGCTTGTGTTTGTCGATGGCCGCGCCCAAGGCGGCGCCATCCAGCATCGAGAAAACCTCGAAACCATCGGCCACCTGCATGGCGGGCGCGCCGGCATAGCTGTCGCAGGCGATCACCTGGGCGCCGAGCCGCTTGGCGGAGATGACGAATTCGCGGCCCAGCTCGCCCGAGCCGAGGAGAAGGATTTTGGCAGTGGGGGTCATGATCTTTTTTCAATCGGTTGAAGCATGCGCCGATCATACAACGGCGGGAAATCGCCCGGCCAGCTTCGGAGGCACCGGCATGACGGCCCGCCCTGTAAAAAAAACCTGACCGGAAGGCCTATCCCCTCACCGTTTCCCGCACGACATCGAGGAAGGCCCGCAACGCCGGCGGCACGGCGCGGTGGCCGGGATAATAGACCGCCATCGTTTCCGCCGCCGGCATCCAGGCCGACAGCACCTTGCGCAACTGCCCCGCCTCAAGTGCCGGCGCGGCGGCCAGGTCGACAACATAGGCGATGCCCAGCCCCTGCACGGCGGCATCGACCATGAGTTCCTCATCGTCGAGCACCACGGCACCGGCGGTATCGACCGTCATGCCCTGCCCGGCGCGCGCGAAGTCCCAGCGATAGAGCTTGCCGCCCGGCAGGCGATGCCCGATGCAGCGATGCCGCGTCAGCTCGTCCGGCGTTTTCGGTATGCCCGCGCGCGCGAGATAGTCCGGCGCCGCGACGCAGATGAACCGCACCGGCTGCGCCAGCGGCACCGCGATCATGTCTTTGGGGATCGAGTCCACCAGCCGCACGCCGGCATCGAAGCCGCCGGAAACGATATCGACCAGCCGCCCCTCGACGACGATATCCACCGCCACATCGGGAAAGCGCTGCGCCATCAGCGGCAGCACGGCGCGCACCAGCAGCGCGGCCGCCAGCCGCGGCGCATTCACCCGCACGGTGCCGGCGACATGGCCACGAAAGCCGGCGACGCTGTCGAGCGCATCGTCCAGCGCGGCCAGCGCCGGCTGCAGCTGGTCGAGCAACTGGAATCCCGCTTCGGTCGGCGACACGCTGCGCGTCGTGCGGTTCAGCAGGCGCAGACCCATGCGCTCCTCCAGCGCCCGCATCGCATGGCTCAGCGTCGACGGCGCCATGCCCAGCTCATCCGCCGCGCGCCGGAAGCTGCGATGGGTGGCGACCGCCACGAAAGCGGTGAGATCGGTGAGCGAGGGCCGGGAATGTGAGGGATGGGTCATTGCTGGGGATTTTGCATCAACCCATGCCGAATTCAATGACTAATCCGAACAATGCCGATCCGCTATCTGGTGCCCGGAACAGATTGAAAGGATCATCCCATGCCCAACCCTCCGACGTCCGGCCGCGACGCCATCTTCCCCGCCGACCGCCATGCGCTCTACGACCTGCATCAGTATTCGCCGGCGATCCGCGCCGGCGACCTGCTGTTCGTCTCCGGCCAGGTCGGCAGCCGCGCCGACGGCTCGCCCGAGCCGGACTTCGCCAAACAGGTGAAGCTTGCCTTCACCAACCTGAAAGCCGTGCTGGCGGCGGCGGGCGGCAGCTTCGACGACGTGGTGGATGTGACGAGTTTCCACACCGATCCGGAACAGCAGCTTGAGACGGTGATGGCGATCCGCGCGGCGGAAATCGGCGCAGCCCCCTGGCCGACCTGGACCGCGGTGGGCGTCACCTGGCTGGCGGGATTCGATTTCGAGCTCAAGGTCGTTGCGCGAATCCCGAGCCGCTAAGCCCTTCTCAACCGCCCGGATGCAGGCCCGGCGCTTCCTGGCCGGTGCGTGTCACATATTCGGTATAGCCGCCGGTGAACTGGTGCACGCCCTCGGGTGTCAGCTCCAGCACGCGGTTGGACAACGCGGCGAGGAAATGGCGGTCATGCGACACGAACAGCATGGTGCCCTCGAAATCCGCCAGCGCCGCCACCAGCATCTCTTTCGTGGCCATGTCGAGATGGTTGGTCGGTTCGTCGAGCACCAGGAAGTTCGGCGGGTCGTACAGCATCTTGGCCATCACCAGACGCGCCTTCTCGCCGCCCGACAGCACCCGGCAGGTCTTCTCGATATCGTCGCCGGAAAAACCGAAGCAGCCGGCCAGCGTGCGCAACGCCGGCTGTCCGGCCTGCGGGAATGATTTATCCAGCGTTTCGAAAATCGTGTCGTCGCCGTCCAGCAGGTCCATCGAATGCTGGGCGAAATAGCCCATCTTCACGCTGCTGCCGAGGCTCACCGTGCCCTCGTCGGGTTTGGTATCGCCGGCGATCAGCTTGAGCAGGGTGGATTTGCCCGCGCCGTTGGCGCCCAGCACGCACCAGCGCTCCTTGCGCCGCACCTGGAAATCCAGCCCGGTATAGATCGGCTGGCTGCCATAGCCCTTGTGAACATTGCGGAAGCTCGCCACGTCCTCACCCGAGCGCGGCGGCACCCGGAATTCAAACTGCACCGCCTGGCGCCGGCGCGGCGGCTCGACGCGCTCGATCTTGTCCAGTTTCTTCACCCGGCTCTGCACCTGCGCGGCATGCGAGGCGCGCGCCTTGAAGCGCTCGATGAACTTGATCTCCTTGGCCAGCATCGCCTGCTGGCGCTCGAACTGCGCCTGGCGATGCTTCTCGTTCAGCGCCCGCTGCTGGTCGTAGAAATCGTAATTGCCGGAATAGGTGGTGAGCGAGCCGCCGTCGATCTCGACGATCTTGCCGACGATGCGGTTCATGAACTCGCGGTCATGCGAGGTCATCAGCAGCGCGCCCTCGTAATTCTTGAGGAAAGCCTCCAGCCAGATCAGGCTTTCGAGATCCAGATGGTTGCTCGGCTCGTCCAGCAGCATGCCATCGGGCCGCATCAGCAGAATCCGGGCCAGCGCCACGCGCATCTTCCAGCCGCCTGACAGCAGGCCGACATCGCCATCCATGCGCTCCTGGCTGAAGCTCAGGCCCGCCAGCACCTCGCGCGCCTTGGCCTCCAGCGCATAGCCGTCCAGCTCCTGGAAGCGGCCCTGCACCTCACCATAGCGCTCGATGATGGCCTCCATGTTGTCGGCCTGGTCCGGATCGACCATCGCAGCTTCCAGCTGTGCCATCTCAGCGGCCAGCGCGCTCACCGGGCCGACGCCGTCCATCACGGCGGCAACCGCGCTCTGGCCCGACATCTCGCCGACATCCTGGTTGAAATAGCCGATGGTCATGCCGGTATCGATCGCCACCTGGCCATCGTCGGGCTTTTCCTCGCCGACGATCATGCGGAACAGCGTCGACTTGCCGGCGCCATTCGGCCCGACCAGCCCCGCCTTCTCGCCTTTCTGGAGACTCATCGACGCGTCGATGAACAGGATCTGGTGGCCGTGCTGCTTGCTGACGTTATCGAGACGAATCATGGGGTCTGCACTAACTGAAAATTTCGAAACCGCTCATTCCCACGCGTGGATTATTCCCACTCAATCGTGCCGGGCGGCTTCGAGGTGATGTCGTAGGTCACGCGGTTGATGCCGCGCACCTCGTTGATGATGCGGGTGGCGACGCGGCCAAGGAAGTCATGCGGGAACGGGTAGTAATCCGCCGTCATGCCGTCGGTCGAGGTCACCGCGCGCAGTGCACAGGCCTGGTCATAGGTGCGGCCATCGCCCATTACGCCCACCGTGCGCACCGGCAGCAGCACGGCAAAGGCCTGCCAGATCTGGTCATAGAGGCCCGAACGGCGGATCTCATCCAGATAGACCGCATCCACCTCGCGCAGCAGGTCAAGCTTTTCTTTCGTGATGTCGCCCGGAATGCGGATGGCGAGGCCCGGCCCCGGGAAAGGATGCCGGCCCACGAGAGATTCCGGCAGGCCGAGCTCGCGGCCCAGCATGCGGACTTCATCCTTGAACAATTCGCGCAGCGGTTCGACCAGCTGCATGTTCATGCGCGCCGGCAGGCCGCCGACATTGTGATGCGACTTGATGGTCACGCTCGGCCCGCCGGAGAAGCTGATGCTCTCGATCACGTCCGGATACAGGGTGCCCTGCGCCAGGAACTGGGCGCCGCCGATCTTCTTGGCCTCGGCCTCGAACACATCGATGAACAGCCCACCGATGGTCTTGCGCTTGGTCTCCGGGTCGCTGATGCCGGCCAGCTTGGTCAGGAACAACTCGGAGGCATCGTTGTGGATCAGCGGGATGTTGTAATGGTCGCGGAACAGGCGGACCACTTCTTCCGCCTCGCCCTTGCGCAGCAGGCCGTGATCGACAAACACGCAGGTGAGCTGGTCGCCGATGGCTTCGTGGATCAGCACGGCGGCAACAGAAGAATCCACGCCGCCGGAGAGGCCGCAGATCACCCGGCCCTTGCCGACCTGCTCGCGGATCTTGGCAATCGCTTCAGCGCGGAAGCCCTTCATGGTCCATTCGCCGCTGCAGCCTGCCACCTTGCGCACGAAATTGTGCAGCAGCCTGGCGCCATCCAGCGTGTGCATCACTTCGGGGTGGAACTGCACGGCGTAGATCTTGCGCACGTCATCGGCGATGGCGGCATAGGGCGAACCATCGCTGGTGCCGACGGCGCGGAAACCAGTCGGGATCTCGGTGATCTTGTCGCCGTGGCTCATCCAGACCTGGTGCTTCTCGCCCTTCTTCCACACGCCGTCGAACAGGCCGCAATCGTCCTTGATCTCGAGGAAGGCGCGGCCGAATTCGCGGTGATGGCCGGTCTCGACCTGACCGCCGAGCTGCATGCAGATGGTCTGTTCGCCATAGCAGATGCCGAAGATCGGCAGGCCGAGCTTGAAGGCGCCTTCGGGCGCGCGCGGCGAAAATGCCTCGGTGGTCGATGCCGGGCCGCCGGAAAAGATGATGCCCTTCAGCGTGCCGTGGTCGTTGACCAGGTCGAGGCACTTGTCGGCCTTCTGGAACGGCACGATCTCGCAATACACGCCGGCCTCGCGCACGCGGCGGGCGATCAGCTGGGTGACCTGCGATCCGAAATCGATAATAAGAATGCGCTCCGCCATCGGCGTTTTTAAACTCCTGTGCTGATGAAAAGCCGGGCTGAGGCGTTCAGCTCGGCTTGGCCGCCTTGTAGGCGGCGATCTTGGTTTTCAGTTCGGTCAGTTCGGCGCAGCCGAAGGTGCAGATGCTGTCGAGGCGCTTGAGGTGTTCCTCGGCCTTCTCGACATTGTTCACCTTCAGATAGGCTTCGCCGATATATTCATGGGCGCCCTTGTGGCGCGGATCGATGCTGAGCGCCTTGCCATAGGCGGCAAAGGCCTTGTCATAGTCGCCCTGGTTGCGCTGGGCATAGCCGAGCCAGTTGAAGGCATCGGCATTCTTGTCGTTCTTGGCCACCACCAGGGAAAACAGCTCGATGGCTTTCGGCCAGTCCTTGGCATCGATCGCCTTGCGCCCTTCGGCGAAATTGGGATCGGCGACCTTGGGCATGCCGGCGGAGGGATCGTTGCTGCCCATGGCGAAAACGGCCGGCGCCGGAAGCGCGAAGGCCAGTCCGGTCAGCAGGGCGAAAACGGCAAGGAAACGATGGGAAAAACGCGGCAATGCGGCCATGACGGGCTCCCTGGATGTGGCTCCTCGGATGCCCGCCAGTATAGGCCGGACCGGCCTGCCGGGGCCACCCTCCCGCGGCGGCAGGAGGGTGGCGGCGGCCGGTAAAATCGAACCGGTCAGCTCGGCTTGGCGGCCTTGTAGGCGGCGATCTTGCCCTTCAGCTCGGTGTATTCGGCGCAGCCGAAGGTGCAGATGCTGTCCAGGCGCTTCAGATGTTCCTCGGCCTTCTGCAGGTTGTTCACCTTCAGATACGCCTCGCCGATATATTCGTGGGCGCCGCGATGACTCGGCTGGATCGCCAGGGCCTTGGTGTAATGCGCAAAGGACTGATCGTAGTTGCCCTGGTTGCGGAAGGCATAGCCCAGCCAGTTGAAGGCATCGGCATTCTGCGCGTCCTTGGCCACCACCTGCTCGAACAGCGGGATCGCCTTCGCCCAGTCCTTGGCGTCGATGGCCTTCTTGCCCTCGGTGAAGTTCGGATCGACCGGCGCGGCCTTCGGCGCCGGATCGCTGCCACCGGCAGCCATAGCGGGTGTCATGCCCAGCATCAGCAGGGTGAGGCACAGGGTGAAGACGGCAGAGAGACGCGACATTGGCAAACTCCTCGTTATAGCGTGCCGGCCGGCTCATGCCTGTCTCCGGAAGGCGGCGGCGAAAAAGCCGTCGGTGCCATGCCGGTAGGGTGTGAGGATCAGGCGATCGCCGGACCGGATACGCTGATCGGTTACACCCGCCGGCCACGCCTCGGCCAGAGGCAAAGCCGTAAACTCCGCGTGATGCGCCAGGAACCAGTCGGCCTGGTCGCCATTCTCGGCCGGCAGAATCGAGCAGGTCGCATACACCAGTCGCCCGCCGGGCCGCACCAGCCGCGCACCATCCTCCAGCAGCCCGCGCTGGCGCCGCAACACCTCGTCCAGGCTTGCAGGATCATAGCGCCAACGCGCTTCGGGATTGCGCCGCCAAGTGCCGCTGCCCGAGCAGGGCACATCCAGCAGCACGCGGTCGGCCTTGCCTTCCAGTTCATTCAGCAGCGCCGGCATCGTATCGGCATCGCGGATCACAATGTTGCGAGCGCCGGCGCGTTCCAGTCGCGGCACCAGCCGCGCCAGCCGGCGCGCATCGTTGTCGCAGGCATGCAACACGCCCTGATTGCGCATGCAGGCGGCCAATAACAGCGTCTTGCCGCCGGCGCCGGCGCAGAGATCGACCACGGTTTCATCGGGCTTCGCATCGACCAGCAGGCCGGCCAGCTGCGCGGCTTCATCCTGCGGTTCGATCAGGCCGTCGCGATAGAGCGAATTCATGTCGAGCCGCACGCGCTCGGGAATGCGGATGCCGATCGGCGACAGCGGTGTCGCGGCAGCCGCGATGCTATCGGCGCGCAGTTGTTCCAGCACGGTCTCGCGGTTTGCCTGCAGGGTATTCACCCGGATATCCAGCGGCGCGCGGCCGTTCAGCGCCGCCAGTTCCATCTCGGTATGCACGCCGAAGGTGGCCTGCACCATCTCGGCCACGCTGGGCGGCAGATTGGCGCGGGCCCAGAGCGGCGCATCCTCGTCGCTCGGCAGCTTCGACAGCGCGGCGATCTCGGTGTCATCCAGCGGCGGCGGGCCATAGCCGCCGGCTGCGCACAGCTCCTTCCACACATGCAGCGGCGTGGCCGCATCGGCAAACACCAGCAGGCGCGGCGTCAGGGTGGCACCCGCGGCTTCGACGCGCCAGCGCCGCATGCCCTGCTCGCGCAGCACGGCATAGACGGTTTCGCTCACCGCACGGCGATCCTTGGCACCGGCAAAACGGCTGCGCCGCTGCCATTCGGTGACCACACGGTCAGCGGCAGCGGCGCGTTCCAGGATTTCGGTGATGATCTCGATGCTGGCGGCGAGCCGCGCCGCAGGGGTCATGCGACCTCAGCTCTCCTGCCGGTAATTCGGCGCTTCACGGGTGATCGCCACGTCATGCACATGGCTTTCGCGCAGGCCGGCCGAGGTGATGCGCAGGAAGCGGCAGTTGCTGCGCATCTCTTCCAGCGTCGCATTGCCGGTATAGCCCATGGCGGCACGCAGGCCGCCGACCAGCTGGTGCAGGATGGTGCCGACCGGACCCTTGTAGGCGACGCGGCCCTCGATGCCTTCCGGCACCAGCTTCAGCTTGTCGCCGACTTCCTGCTGGAAGTAGCGGTCGGCCGAGCCGCGGCCCATGGCACCCAGCGAGCCCATGCCGCGATAGGATTTGTACGAGCGGCCCTGGTAGAGGAACACCTCGCCCGGTGCCTCGTCGGTGCCGGCCAGCAGCGAGCCGATCATGCAGGCGCTGGCGCCAGCGGCAATCGCCTTGGCCAGATCGCCGGAGAACTTGATGCCGCCATCGGCGATCACCGGCACGCCGGCCTTGTTGGCCACCGATACCGCATCGGCAACGGCGGTGAGCTGCGGCACGCCGACACCGGCAACGATGCGCGTGGTGCAGATCGAACCCGGGCCGATGCCGACCTTGACAGCATCGACGCCGGCATCGATCAGCGCCTTGGTGCCTTCGGCGGTGGCGACATTGCCGCCGATCACCTGGGTGAGATTGGAGCGCTTCTTGATCGCGGCGATGGTTTCCAGCACGCGGCTGGAATGGCCATGCGCGGTATCGACGATCACGATATCCACACCGGCATCGATCAGTGCCTGGGCACGTTCCAGGCCGTCGGCGCCGGTGGAGACGGCGGCGGCGCAGCGCAGGCGGCCCTGCTCGTCCTTGCTGGCATTGGGATGCAGGCGGGCCTTTTCGATATCCTTCACCGTGATCAGACCGACGCAGCGATAGGCCTCGTCCACCACCAGCAGCTTCTCGATGCGATGCTGGTGCAGCAGGCGCTTGGCTTCCCCGCTGGAGACGCCCTCACGCACGGTGATCAGCGGGCTCTTGGTCATCAGCTCATGCACCGGCTGCTGCATGTTGGTGGCAAAGCGCACATCGCGGTTGGTCAGGATGCCGACCAGCTTGCCGCCATGACCTTCGGTGACCGGGATGCCGTGGATGCCGTAACGTTCCATCAGCGCCAGCGCATCGGCCAGCGTCGCATTCGGTTCGATGGTCAGCGGATTGACCACCATGCCGGATTCAAACTTCTTCACCGCGGTGACTTCGCGGGCCTGTTCCTCGATGGTCATGTTCTTGTGCAGCACGCCGATGGCGCCGGCCTGGGCCATGGCAATCGCCATCTTGGCCTCGGTGACGGTGTCCATCGCCGCCGAGATCAGCGGGATGCCGAGTTCGATGCTGCGGGTGATGCGCGTGCGGGTGTCGACTTCGGTGGGCAGCACGCTGGAGGCTGCCGGCTCGAGCAGAACGTCATCGAATGTATAGGCTTCACGAAACTGCATCGGGTGGCTCCTTACGCGTTTTTATTCTGGGGTGTATTTGCTTCAGCGGCGGCCTCGGCGGCGAAATCGCCAGCCGGCAGGTCTTCCCGCATCAGGTCGGGGTAATATTTCAACATGGCATCGCGCCATTCGCCGAATGGCAGGTCAGCGAAGCTGCCGCGATCGGCGACATATTCCATATGGCGGCGGTTGTCGGCATCGAAGGGATGGAACACCGAGTCCGTCTCGCCATCGAAATCGAGCGGCAGCACGCGGAATTTCTCGCAGAGTTCCAGATTGAAGGCCGGCGTGGCCTTGACCCACTTCCCGTCGAGGAACAGCTCGGTGAAGCCGTGATAGTAGAAAACATCCGTGCCCATCTGGGACCGCAACCGCGCGGTGGCAAGATGATTCTTCACATCGGCCAGGCCGATCCGCGACGGAATGCCCTCGGCACGGGCCACGGCGGCCAGCAGGATCGCCTTGTTGACGCAGAAGCCCTTGCCGCGCTCGATCACGCCCGACGCCCGCATGCCATCCGGGCTGACCTTGACGCTGTAGGGGTCGTAAAGAAAACGGTCGCGGACGGCGTAATAGAGCCGGATCGCCTTGGCCTTGTTGTCCGTCTCATCCCCGACTGCCTCGCGCGCCAGGGCGCGCACGGCCGCATGATCGCTGTCGATGTAGGGGGTGGCGGCAAGGTATGCCGGGTCCACCGCGGGCTCGGAAAGCTCCGGCGCGGTCATTGGCAAGGCGGCTCCTGACTGGGAGGAAGGTATCCTTGCCGCGGAGGATATAGACCGTCTTTCCGGCGCGGTCCAGCCTCAAGAAACGCAGGAATTCAGGCTATTTAGCCGCGGAAGCCGGTGGCAATCACGTAACTCTCGGCCGAATCCGCCCGGCTGGCCGGCGGTTTGACATGCCGGACGGTGCGGAAATCCCGCTTCATGGTGGCAAGCAGCTCGTTTTCGGTGCCGCCGCGCAGCACCTTGGCGAGGAAGCCGCCGCCCGGATTAAGCACCCGGATGGCGAAGTCGAGCGCCACCTCGCACAGCGCCATGATGCGGATATGGTCGGTCTGGCGATGGCCGGTGGCGGGTGCAGCCATGTCGGAGAACACGAAGTCCGCCTTGCCGCCCAGTGCATCGATCACCTTCTGGTCGGCGCCCTCGGCGAGGAAATCCTGAAGCAGCAGCGTGGCGCCGGGGATCGGATCGACCGGATTGATATCGACGCCGAGCACGAAGCCACCGCCGGCACCGGGGCCCTTGTCGAGCGACTTCACGCGCTTCACCGCCACCTGGGTCCAGCCACCGGGCGCCGCACCCAGATCGACGATGCGCATGCCGGGCTTGAGCAGTTTGTACTTGTCGTCCAGCTCGATCAGCTTGTAGGCGGCGCGGCTGCGCCAGCCTTCGGACTTTGCCGCGGCGACATAGGGATCATTCAACTGGCGCAGCAGCCATTTCGCCTGGCCGACACTGCGGCCACGCGCGGTTTTCACTTTCACCTTGGGGCCGGGTTTGCGCGGCGCGTTCATGACCGTCTCCCATGCTGCTGCCGGCGCCGCTGGCGCATCAGTTCGACCAGTACACCTTCGCGCACGCCGCGATCGGCCACGCGCAGGCGTGTCGCCGGCCAGAAGCGATACAGCGCTTCCAGAATGGCACAGCCCGCCACCACCAGATCGGCACGTTCCTCGCCGATGCAGGGATGCAAGGCGCGGTCCGGGACACTGAGCGAGGCCAGTCGCCGCGACTGCTCGATCACGGTGGGGAATTCCAGCCAGCAGCCATCGACATGGCGACGCTCGTAGCGCGGCAGGTTGAGATGCACGCCGGCCAGCGTCGTCACCGTACCCGATGTGCCCAGCACCTGGATGAAGCCGGTCTTCAGCTGCGGACCCAATTCATGCTTGGTCTCGAAAGGCTGCAGCGCTTCGGCCACCATGTCGATCATCTGGCCATAGCTGCCGCTGTGGCTGTCGCCGGGGCCGAAGCGTTCGGTCAGGTTGACCACGCCAAACGGCAACGAAATCCAGTCAATCACTTCGGTGCGGCCACCGCTGAGCAGGCGGGCCCACAGGATTTCTGTCGAGCCGCCGCCGATATCGAAAACGATGGCCTGGCGATGCGGCGGTTCCAGCAGCGGCGCACAGCCGGCCAGCGCCAGACGCGCCTCCTCCTGCGTGGAAATGATGTCGAGGTCGATGCCGGTGGCGGTTTTGACTTCGTGCAGGAATTCGGCGCCGTTGGCGGCGCGGCGGCAGGCCTCGGTGGCAACCGCGCGCGCAATCGCCACGTTGCGCCGCGCCATCTTCTCGGAGCAGATCTTCAGCGCCTCGATGGTGCGCGCCATCGCCGCTTCGGACAGGCGACCGGATGCACTGAGCCCCTCGCCCAGCCGGACGATGCGGGAGAACGCCTCGATGACGCGGAAATTCTCGCGCAACGGCCGCGCGATCAGCAGCCGGCAGTTGTTGGTGCCGAGATCGATGGCGGCAAAGACCGGCGCAGGCGCGCCCGGCGCAGCCGCCGCCCCGGCAGGCCCCTGCCGGGCAACGGGGGAATCCATGCTCACGAAACCGGTCCTCGATGCGCCTGGCGGGGTCCGACCGGCCGGCGCAATTGGAATTGCAAATCGGGAGGAGTGTAGCGCGCCGGGGCCGGCGGGGTAAGGGATGACAGCCGGCCCGGAAGGCCCGGGACCGGCTGATCCGCTCAGTTCGACTTGCCGCCGGGCTGGGCGCCAGCCGGCTGCCCGGCGGGCCGCGGCACGGCAAAGACCTGGCCCGGATAGATCAGATCGGGGTCCTGAATCTGGGCCTGATTGGCCCGGTAGATCTCGGTATAGCGCGGGCCCAGGCCGTAAATCTGGCGGGCAATGCGCCACAGGCTGTTGCCGGGCTGCACGATGATGCTGTTGCCACTGGCGTCGAATTTGACATCCTCGGGCCGGGCACGGGCAAACGGCATTTCCAGCCTTGAGGCGACCCTGCCGCCGGCCTGTTCGACCTGGTCAACACGCAGCGAATAGATGCCCGGATCGACCGCCTTGTCGGGCCGCAGGGTCCAGCGGCCGTTGTTGTCGGCGGTGGCAACGCCGATCGGCTCGTTGTTCAGGTAAATCTGTACGGTCGAGCCCGGCTGGGCGCGACCCGATAGGATCAGGTTGCCGGTCTGGTCGTATTCGATGGCATCCAGTGCCAGGCCCTTGCGGGCCGGATCAAGCGGACCGTCGGGACGCTGCAGCAGACGGCTGGCGCCCTTCAGCGGGGTGAGCACGGCAATCGCCTGCTCGCCACCCTCGCCTGGCTGGCATTCCGGCACCACGGCAACCACCGAGGCCTCGGCCTTGATCGGCTCCTGGCCCTGCATCTGGGACTCGAGCGTGAATTCCTGGTTGCCCCGCTCCAGCGGCAGATCGGGCACCAGCACCCATTCGCCGCGGGTATCGGCGGTGACACGGCCAAGCTCGCGCTGGCCGGCCTTGATCACCACCACCGAGCCGGCCATGGCGCGGCCGGCGAAAACAGAGGTGCAGTTGCGGCTGATGCGCACGACATCGAAGCTGGGCGGCGCCTTGGCCACGCTGTCGGGCGCTGGCGCGACTGGCGCGGCCGGCACCGGCGGCGGCGGGATATTGGCGGTGGGCGTCATGCCGCGCTTGTTGGCGTCGGCGCCGAAAAAGATCACGGCCAGGATGCCCAGGACCGCGACGGCGAGAAGAATGAAGAAGAAGCGACTGCCCCGCACCCGATTGTCCCGGCTAGCAAAATTGTGAACGACGCGTGAGATTAAGTCCTCGCCAGAGGCGACACAACACCCCTACCTTGCCCAAGGTTTGCAATTCCTTACAATTGCACTGCAAAACGCTGCCCCTCCCTTCATGCAAGTGGTTCATGACTGAAACGCCCCACCCCGCCACCGGTTCAGCCGGCACCGCTTCGATCCAGACCCAGATCAGGGTCTGGGATCTGCCGACCCGCCTGTTCCACTGGGCCCTGGTCGGGCTGGTCATCGTCATGGTCGCCACGGCCTGGAGAGGCAAGCTGGACCTGCATATGACGCTCGGCCAGGTGGTTCTCAGCCTGGTGCTGTTCCGGCTGATTTGGGGCTTTACCGGCAACCGCTATGCCCGTTTTGCCGATTTCGTCACCGGGCCGATGACCGGGTTGCGCTATCTCGGCACCCTGTTCGGCCGGCCCGGCCCGAAATACATCGGCCATAACCCGATCGGCGGCTACGCCGTGCTGGCCATGCTGGGGCTGCTGCTGCTGCAGGCCTGCACCGGCCTGTTCACCAGCGACGATATTTTCACCGACGGGCCGCTGTTCTCAAAGGTTTCCGGCAGCACCGCCGCCCTGCTCAGCACCATTCATCGCAAGGCGGTCTGGCTGCTGCTGGCGGTGATCGCGGTGCATCTGCTCGCCACCGTCTTCTACCTGACGGTCAAGAAAGAAAACCTGGTGACGCCGATGGTCACCGGCCGCAAAAAGGATGCCCCGGCTGCGGCCGATGCCGCCGGCGGTCATCCGCTGCTGGCGCTGGTGATCTTTGCGCTCTGCCTCGCCGCGGTCTTCGGCGGCATCGCCCTGATCAAGTAACCACAAAAAAGGCGCAGCCCTCGCGGGCTGCGCCTGGTCTGCACCCCGAGAGATCGGGTCAGTCGTTGCGGAAGGCCTTGTGGCAGGTGCCGCAGGCGCCGCCCATGGCGCCAAAGGCGGTCTTCAGCGCCGCCGCATCGCCGGCCTTGCCGGCTGTGGCAACGGCGGTCGCCTTGGCTTCGAGATCCTTCATGTTCGCTTCGAACTGGGCCCAGTTGGTCCAGATTTCCGGCTTCGCCTTGGTATCGCCCTTGTCGGAACCGGCCGGGAAATGCTGCAGCTGGCGTGCCGCCTGCTGGGCAATCGCCTCGGCTGCGGCCACCGCACCGGACGGCGCGCTGTTGTCGTCGACCACCTTCTTGATGGCGCCCGCCGAAACGCGGAACACCTGGAAACCGTCCTTGCGCGCCTTGATGGCGTCTGCCTGGGCAAAGGCAAGACCGCCGACGGACACCACCGCGAGACCCAGCGCTGCCGCCAGGACTGCCTTATGCCACGTAGCCATATGTATTTTCCCCTCGTTGAAACCCGTCTGCTGTCCGGGCGATTCACTCTATACCGGGTCGGCCGCAGCGGACGACAAGTCCTTCAACCCTCACGAAAAATTTAGCGGGCCGGCTACGCCTCCCGGAAGTGGTGGCCAAACGGGCTTTTCCACTGGCATCGGGGGGCGGAATCAGCTACCCATCCCCACCCCAAAGAAACCCGCCTCCACCTGTTTTCCGGATTGATTCCATGACCGCCATTCGCTCCGTCTGCGTCTATTGCGGCTCGAGCCTCGGCGAGAGCCAGGTTTACACGGCCCAAGCCCAGATTCTCGGCCGCCGCCTGGCCGAGAACGGCATCCGCCTGATCTATGGCGGCGGCCGTATCGGCCTTATGGGCGTGGTTGCCGATGCCGTCATGAAGGCGGGCGGCGAAGTGGTCGGCATCATCCCCAACCATCTGCATGACTGGGAAGTGGGCCATACCGGTCTGACCGAGCTGCATGTCGTCGACAGCATGCACACCCGCAAGAAGATGATGGTGGAAATGTCGGATGCCTTCATCGCCCTGCCCGGCGGCCTGGGCACGCTGGACGAATTCTTCGAGGTCATCACCTGGCGCCAGCTCAAGCTGCATGACAAGCCGGTGCTGGTGCTCAACACCGAGGACTACTGGCATCCGCTGATGGCCCTGATCGAGACCGTGATCGAGCGTGGCTTCGCCCGCCGCAGCGCCACCTCGCTGTACACGGTGGTCGACGATGCCGAGGCGGTGATCGCCGCCCTGCTGGCCGAACCGTCCCCGGAACACGCGACCCGCAGCAGCAAGATCTGAACGGCCCGGCCCCGGCGGCCATGTCCCGGGCCGGCCCGGCCCCGATTGACCTTTTCTCGCCCCGCCTAAAGTTTAAATCCACCCGCCCGGCGGGGCCTTAGGGCTTCTCCGCTCCCGCCCTGTTTGCTAGGGTCCGGCCACCCAATCACAACACGCAACCGTGGTCGCGAGGGAGTTATTAATGGCGAAAATCAAGGTCAAAAATCCGGTCGTCGAGCTCGATGGCGACGAGATGACCCGCATCATCTGGAAGTTCATCAAGGAAAAGCTGATCCTGCCATACCTGGATGTGGACCTGCTGTACTACGATCTCGGCGTCGAATACCGCGACCAGACCAATGACCAGGTCACCATCGACAGCGCCCATGCGATCCTGAAGCACGGCGTCGGCGTGAAATGCGCCACCATCACGCCGGACGAGCAGCGCGTGACCGAGTTCAAGCTGAAGGAAATGTGGAAGTCGCCCAACGGCACGATCCGCAACATCCTGGGCGGCACGATCTTCCGCGAACCGATCATCTGCAAGAACGTGCCGCGCCTGGTGCCGCACTGGAACGACCCGATCGTGGTCGGCCGCCATGCCTTCGGCGACCAGTATCGCGCCACCGACTTCCGCTTCCCCGGCAAGGGCACGCTGACCATCAAGTTCGTCGGCGAGGACGGCAAGATCATCGAGAAGGAAGTCTTCAAGGCACCCGGCAGCGGTGTTGCCATGGCGATGTACAACCTCGATGACTCGATCCGCGACTTCGCCCGCGCCAGCATGAACTACTCGCTGGTGCGCGGCTGGCCGCTGTACCTGTCGACCAAGAACACCATCCTCAAGGCCTATGACGGCCGCTTCAAGGATCTGTTCGAAGAGGTCTACGAGCAGGAGTTCGCCGGCAAGTTCAAGGCCGCCGGCATCACCTACGAACACCGCCTGATCGACGACATGGTGGCCTGCGCCATCAAGTGGTCGGGCAAGTTCGTCTGGGCCTGCAAGAACTACGACGGCGACGTGCAGTCCGACGTGGTGGCGCAGGGCTTCGGTTCGCTGGGTCTGATGACCAGCGTGCTGATGACCCCCGACGGCAAGGTGGTGGAAGCCGAAGCGGCGCACGGCACGGTGACGCGTCACTATCGCGAACACCAGGCTGGCCGCGAGACCTCGACCAACCCGATCGCCTCGATCTTCGCCTGGACGCGCGGCCTGATGCATCGCGCCAAGCTGGATGGCAATGCCGAGCTGGACAAGTTTGCCCATACGCTGGAGAAGGTTTGCGTCTCCACCGTGGAAGCCGGCTTCATGACCAAGGACCTCGCGGTCCTGATCTCGAAGGACCAGCCCTGGCTGACCACCCAGAAGTTCCTCGACAAGATCGACGAGAACATGAAGAAGGCGCTGGCGTAAGCCGCCGCTCTCTCTTCAAGCTCCGATCAGACGGCGGGGGGTGCAGAGCCCTCCGCCGTTTTTCTTTGCTCCAGCCGCTCTGCCGCCAGGCGATCGATATGCTCCTTGATGGTGGGATGCACATGCAGCAGGCGCTGGAAATCGGTGACCTCCAGCGCCAGCAGGCGGCAGTCGGTGATGGCGCTGACCGTGGCGGTGCGGTCGGTGCGGCGCAGCAGGGCGATCTCGCCGAAATGCTGGCCCGGCCCCAGCACCACCGGCTGCGGCAGGATTTCCACCTCCACCTCACCCGACATGATGAAGAACATCGCCTCGGCACGTTCGTCCTTGCGCACGATGGCGGTGCCTGACGGCACCACCTGGGCCTTCAGCAGGCTGGCGATCTCGGCAATCGAACTGGCATCAAGCTTGTGGAACAGCGGCAGGGAGGCCACCGCGCGCCAGGTGACCATGAATTCGCGGCGCTTGATCTCCTCGGCGAAACCGGAGGCGAGCAGACCGGCGGGAATGGCGATGGTGCCGACGCCGATCAGGATGATGACGCCGTTGAAGATCTTGCCCAGTGGCGTGATCGGGATCATGTCGCCATAGCCGACCGAGCCGACGGTGACGATGCCCCACCACAGCGCCTTGGGGATCGAGCCGAACACCTCGGGCTGCGCGTCGTGTTCGAGCATGTACATGATGCAGGATGCCACCACCAGCAGCACACCCGCCGCACCCAGCGCCGCGGTGAGGCCGCGCGCTTCGCGCTTGAGCACCGCCGCCACCAGCGTGAGGCCGGGCGTGTAGCGCGCCAGCTTGAACAGGGTGAACATCTCGGTGGCGAGGAACAGGTCGCGCGGGAACGGCACGATCAGGTTGAGCCAGAAGGGCAGGATCACCAGCAGGTCGACGACGCCAAGGAAGGAGCCCATATAGCGCCGCCGCATCGCCGCCGCGCTGACCCGGCCGCCATGGGCATAGGCCGGTGCAATCCAGATGCGCAGCAGGTATTCGGCGGTGAAGAGGATATCGGTGGCTTCGCGCAGGCGGTCGAGCCAGAAGATGGTGCGCGGCTCGAAGCCCGGCACGGTGACCAGCATGATGGCCACGGCACAGACGAACACACTGACGATGATCAGCGTCGAGATCAGCCGGTGACCGATCGACGCATCGCGGCGATCATCGCTCAGCAGATCGAAACAGCGCCGGCGCCAGTCAGTCTGTAACATCGCGCCGGCCGGCTGCGTTACGCGGCTTTGCCGATTTCGGCGGCAATCGCGTCCAGCGCCTTTTCGGCACCGGCCGGATCGGCACCGCCGCCCTGGGCAAAGTCAGGCCGGCCACCGCCGCCCTGGCCGCCGATCAGCGGCGTGGCGATCTTGACCAGATCGGCAGCGTTCAGCCTGGCCGTCAGATCGGCGCTGACACCGACCACCACCGCCACCTTGCCATCGGCCACCGAGGTGAGCGCGACAACACCGGAGCCGATGTCCTTCTTCATGGCATCGACCATGCCGCGCAGATCCTTGGCCGGCACGCCATCGAGCTGACGGGCCGCGAATTTCACGCCGTTGAGATCCTTCACCTGCGGACCGCCGCTGCCGCCACCGGTGGCAAGCTGCTTGCGCAACTCAGACAGTTCGCGCTCCAGCTTGCGGCGGTCGTCCAGCAAGGCCGCCAGGCGCTGCGGCACGTCTTTCGGTTGCGCCTTCAGGGCATCGGCGGCGGCCTGCAGGGTTTCTTCCTGTTCGAGGAAGTAATGCCGCGCGGCCTCGCCGGTCAGCGCCTCGATGCGGCGCACGCCGGCGGCGACCGCGCCCTCGTTGACGATCTTGAACAGCGCGATGTCGCCGGTGCGCTTGACATGGGTGCCACCGCAAAGCTCGACGGAGTAATCCTTGCCGTCCTCCAGCTTGCCCATCGAGAGCACGCGCACCTCGTCGCCATATTTCTCGCCGAACAGCGCCATCGCACCGGCCTTGATCGCCTCATCCGGCGTCATCAGGCGGGTGGTGACGGCATCGTTCTGGCGGATCATCGCATTGACTTCGGCTTCCACCGCCGCGGCCTCTTCGGCGCTGATCGGCTTGGGATGGCTGATATCGAAGCGGAAACGATCCGGTGACACCAGCGAGCCCTTCTGCGTCACGTGATCGCCCAGCTTGCGGCGCAGCGCTGCATGCAGCAGATGCGTGGCCGAATGGTTGGAGGCAATCGCCGCGCGGCGCGTGGCATCGACCGTGAGGATCGCCATGTCGTCGACCTTCAGCGTGCCTGCGACCACCTTGCCCAGATGGGCATGCAGCGCGCCGAGTTTCTTCTGGGTGTCGCTGATCTCGACCCTGGCGCCGCCGGCCGTGGTGATGATGCCGGCATCGCCCTGCTGGCCGCCGGATTCCGCATAGAACGGCGTCTGGTTCAGCAGAATGGCGACTTCAGTGCCAGCCTTGGCCTCGGTCACCGGCTTGCCGTCGAGGATGATGGCATCGATGCGGCCTTCGGCGCTTTGCGTGTCGTAGCCGAGGAATTCGGTGGCGCCCTTGTCTTCGCGCAGCTCGAACCAGACCTTCTCGGTCGCGGCTTCGCCCGAACCGGCCCAGGCCTTGCGGGCCTCGGCCTTCTGCGCCGCCATGGCCGACTGGAAACCATCGAGATTGACGTTGATGCCGCGCGGACGCAGCGCATCCTGGGTCAGGTCGAGCGGGAAGCCGTAGGTGTCATACAGCTTGAAAGCGGTCTCGCCCGGCAGCATGTCGCCCTTGCTCATGCCGGCCGTGGCTTCATCCAGCAGCTTGAGGCCGCGATCCAGCGTCTGCTTGAAGCGGGTCTCTTCCAGCTTCAGGGTTTCAGCAATCAGTGCCTCGGCGCGGCCGAGTTCGGGATAGGCGCGGCCCATTTCGGAGACCAGCGTCGGCACCAGGCGGTGCATCAGCGGTTCCTTGCAGCCCATCAGCTGGGCATGCCGCATGGCGCGGCGCATGATGCGGCGCAACACATAGCCGCGGCCTTCATTGGACGGCAGCACGCCATCGGCGATCAGGAAGCAGGAGGAGCGCAGATGATCGGCCACCACGCGATGGCTGACCTTGTGCTCGCCATCGGCACTGGCATGCGCGGCATCGGCCGAAGCCTCGATCAGCGCGCGCATCAGGTCGATGTCGTAATTGTCGTGCTTGCCCTGCATCACCGCGGTGATGCGCTCCAGGCCCATGCCGGTGTCGATGGAGGGCTTGGGCAGCGAGATGCGCTGTTCCTTGGTCACCTGCTCGAACTGCATGAAGACGAGATTCCAGATCTCGATGTAACGGTCGCCATCGGCCTCCGGGCTGCCCGGCGGGCCGCCCCAGATCTTGTCGCCATGGTCGTAGAAGATTTCCGAGCAGGGACCGCAGGGGCCGGTATCGCCCATCGCCCAGAAATTGTCGGACGTGGCGATGCGCACGATGCGGCTTTCCGGCACGCCGATCTTTTTCCAGATGTCGAAGGCCTGGTCGTCGTCGTGATAGACGGTGACCCAGAGCTTGTCCTTGGCCAGGCCGTAATCCTTGGTGATCAGGTTCCAGGCGAGCGGGATCGCCTCGTCCTTGAAGTAGTCGCCAAAGGAGAAATTGCCGAGCATCTCGAAGAAGGTGTGATGCCGCGCAGTGTAGCCGACGTTATCCAGGTCGTTATGCTTGCCGCCGGCGCGCACACATTTCTGCGAGGTGGCCGCGCGGGTATAGGGGCGCTTCTCCTGGCCGGTGAAGACATTCTTGAACTGCACCATGCCGGCATTGGTGAACATCAGGGTCGGATCGTTGCGCGGCACCAGCGGCGAGGATTCGACCGGCTGATGCCCGTTGCGGGCAAAGTAGTCGAGGAAGGCCTGGCGGATATCGCTGGCGGAGGACATGGACGTCATACCCCTGGTCGGCGGCGACCGACCCCCGGTCGCCATGTCGTTTGATGGTCAGCAGTGTCATGAGCCGGACCCGGTCCGGCAAGAGACCTGTCTTAACGGTCTGCCCCGCCCCTGTCCAGCCGGTCTCAGGCCGGTTAAGTCCTTGGTCGGATAGGGAATTGCTGGCGGTACAGCTCCCGCCACATCATCCAGCCCGCTGCTTCGCCGGCCTTCGTAGCACTTCGCTGGTGTTCGCAGCGCTTCGCGGGCGTTCGTGGCGCTTCGCGCGGGTTCGCAGCGCTTCATTTTGCTTCGCCCGGGGTTCACCGCCCGGACGACCGATCATCGCCAGCCGGCCCTCCGGATCAACCAGAACATTTAGGGTTCAGCCCTACCGAATCAAGACCATCCGGAGATTTGCCGCTTCAGTTCTTCTCTGCGCAGTTTGCGGCAGGAGCGCCATTCTCGATGAAACTGGAGAACAGTGTCGCCAATTGGGCCATGGCCTTATCGGCCTCATTCAATAGCGACTTATGAATGAGAAATCTGAAACCGATTCGGTCGATATAGGATCGCGCGGTGCAATAAACCGTGGGGAATCTGCATGTGATCATCATGTTTGCGGTCTGGCCTATGTAGTATCGGTCTCCCCTGGCATCGGAATTTTGCGCTCCGTCTCTCGTGGCAGGAACTGCCCTGGCAAACTCGTCAAAACTTCCTATCGTTCTTCCCGTCGGCACCAGCTTCTCCGCGGTCGCAAAGCGACGCCACGCGTCTTCGGGGCGCCCTTCCGCAGGCGCAAAAGTTAAAAATGCGATTGATTTTGCTTCAGGCCACTGAGCCTCCAAAGTCTTCCGACGATCAAGATGGGGCGGCCACAGCTCTGGCCGTTCGGCAACGTCCTGCCAAGCCGCCGATGAGGGCAGGAAAACCGCCACTACCGCCTCTTCGATCATGCCACCCGACATCTGCCTGGGAAAAACCAAATATTCCTTCGGAATCCCGACTGATAGCGCGCCGCTCTTGGTGTCCTTCAGGCAAATTTCGACTGGTCTACTGGACCTGGACGCGCCGGCAGCCTCTTCACTTGTGCCCAAGACGCCCAGGATGACAACGATCATCCACGCGGCAACCAGCTTTGTCGTCTGGTGCATGTATTCCCCCTCACCGTCCCGCCAAATTGAGCGGCCATCCAGAGCCCATCATTCCAGAAATTGATTCGCTCAGGGCAAAAAATAACCCCGGCAGCGAGGTCCGCTGCCGGGGCTTTGCCCATGGAGGAGAATTAACTCAGGCGCCGTGGTTTACCGGCGTTTGAGCAGGGCGAAATCTTACTCAGCGTCTTCGGCCTCGCCCGCATCCGGGCCGGCGTCGATGGCGGCAGCCACGATGCCGGTGTTGGCCTTGATCGCGGCTTCAATCCGTGCGGCCACCTCAGGGTTTTCCTTGAGGAAGGTCTTGGCGGCCTCGCGGCCCTGGCCGATGCGCTGGCTGTCGAAGGAGAGCCAGGAGCCCGACTTCTCGACCACATTGGCCTTCACGCCCAGGTCGATCAGTTCGCCGGTCTTGGACACACCCTCGCCATACATGATGTCGAAGTCGACCACCTTGAACGGCGGCGCCACCTTGTTCTTGACCACCTTCACGCGGGTCTGGTTGCCCACCACCTCGTCGCGGATCTTGATCGCGCCGATGCGGCGGATATCGAGGCGGACGGAAG
>NZ_CALSAN010000027.1:0-58020 GCF_943372915.1 Ferrovibrio terrae
CGCAGTCACCTGCGTGTCTTCCAGCGAAACGATCTGCGTGGTGCTCAGGCCCTTCACCTGCGTCGAGTTCAGGCCACCCAGCGCCGTCGTGGTGACGGAGTCCAGCTGTGTGGTGGTCAAGGCGCCAAGCTGCGTCGAGGTCAGGCCGCCGATCGCCGTCGTGGTCAGTTCGGCCAGCGCCGTGGTGCTGATCGACTTGATCTGCGTGGTGCTCAGCGAGCCCAGCTGCGTCGTCGTCAGCTCGAGCACGTCGGTGCTGTCCAGCGAGCCGATCTGCGTCGTGGTCAGCGCCTGCAGCTGCGTCGCCGTCAGGGCCTGCGCCTGGGTCGTATCCAGGGCGTTCAGGTCTGTCGTCTCCAGCGCTGCCACCTGCGCGGTGGTCAGGGCCTTCAGCTGCGTCGTGCTCAGCTCACCGATATCGGTGGTCTCGAGGCTGGCAACCTGCGTGGTCGACAGCGCCGCGATCTGCCCGGTGCTCAGGGCCTGGGTCTGGGTCGTATCCAGCTGGTTCAGGTTGGTGGTGCTCAGCGCCTTGATCTGCGCGGTGGTCAGCGCCTTGAGCTGGGTTGTCGTCAGGTCGGCGACATCCGTGGTCTCAAGCGACGCGATCTGCGTCGTGGTCAGCGCCGCGATCTGCGTAGCGTTCAGCGCCTTCGACTGCGTGGTGTCGAGAGCATTCAGCGCCGTGGTGGTGATGGCCGCCACCTGCGTGCCGGACAGGCCGGTGATCGCCGTGCTGCTCAGCGCAGTCACCTGCGTCTCATCCAGCGAGCTGACCTGTGTGGTGGTCAGACCCTTTACCTGCGTCGAATTCAGCGCACCCAGCACCGTCGTGGTGATGGAGTCCAGCTGTGTGGTGGTCAGGGCGCCCAGCAGGCTCGAGGTCAGAGCCTGGGCCTGGACACCGGTCAGCTCGGCAATCGCCGTGGTGCTGATCGCCGCGACCTGCGCGGTGCTGAGCGCACCCAACTGAGTCGAAGTCAGCTCGATCAGATCGGTGCTCTGCAGTTCACCGATCTGCGTCGTCGTCAGCGCCTTGACCTGCGTGGCGCTGAGCGCCTGGGTCTGGGTTGTATCCAGCTGATTCAGGTCAGTGGTTTCAAGCGCCGCCACCTGGGCCGTGGTCAGGCCCTTGATCTGGGTGGTGGTCAGATCCGCGATGTCGGTGGTCTCGAGGCTGGCGATCTGCGTGGTCGTCAGGCCGCCGATCTGTGCGGCAGACAGCGACTGCGCCTGGGTCGTATCCAGCTGGTTCAGGTTGGTGGTGGTCAGCGACTTCAGCTGGGTCGTGGTCAAAGCCTTGAGCTGGGTTGTCGTCAGGTCGGCGACATCCGTGGTCTCAAGATTGGCGATCTGCGTCGTGGTCAGCGCCGCGATCTGCGTGGCGCTCAGCGCCTTCGACTGCGTGGCGTCAAGCGCATTCAGCGCCGTGGTGGTCAGAGCCGCCACCTGCGTGCCGGCCAGGCCGGTGATCGCCGTGCTGGTCAGCGCAGTCACCTGCGTGTCTTCCAGCGAGCCGATCTGCGTCGTGCTCAGGCCCTTCACCTGCGTCGAGTTCAGGCCACCCAGCGCCGTCGTGGTGACGGAGTCCAGCTGTGTGGTGGTCAAGGCGCCAAGCTGCGTCGAGGTCAGGCCGCCGATCGCCGTCGTGGTCAGTTCGGCAATCGCCGTGGTGCTGATCGAGGCGACTTGCGCGGTGGTCAGCGCGCCCAGCTGCGTCGTCGTCAGCTCGAGCACATCGGTGGTATCCAGCGCGCCGATCTGCGTCGTGGTCAGCGCCTTCAGCTGCGTCGCCGTCAATGCCTTAGACTGCGTCGCATCCAGGGCGTTCAGGTCCGTCGTCTCCAGCGCCGCCACCTGGACCGTGCTCAGAGCCGCCACCTGCGTGCTGCTCAGCTCGCCGATATCGGTGGTTTCGAGGCTGGAAACCTGGGTGGTCGTCAGCGCCGCGATCTGCCCGGCGCTCAGGGCCTGGGTCTGGGTCGTATCCAGCTGGTTCAGGTTGGTGGTGGTCAGCGCCTTGATCTGCGCGGTGGTCAGCGCCTTGAGCTGGGTCGTCGTCAGGTCGGCGACATCCGTGGTCTCAAGCGACGCGATCTGCGTGGTCGTCAGCGCGCTCACCTGCGTCGCGCTCAGTGCCTTCGACTGCGTGGTATCGAGCGCGTTCAGCGCCGTGGTGGTGATGGCGGCAACCTGCGTGCCGGCCAGGCCGGTGATCGCCGTGCTGGTCAGCGACGTGATCTGCGTCTCATCCAGCGAGCCGATCTGCGTGGTGCTCAGGCCCTTCACCTGCGTCGAATTCAGCGCACCCAGCACTGTCGTGGTGACGGAGTCCAGCTGTGTGGTGCTGAGAGCACCCAGCTGCGACGAGGTCAAACCGCCGGCCAGGCCAGCGGTCAGCTCGGCCAGCGCCGTGGTGCTGATCGACTTGACCTGCGTGGTGGTCAGCGCGCCCAGCTGCGTCGAAGTCAGCTCAAGCACATCTGTGCTTTCGAGCGAACCGATCTGCGTGGTGGTCAGGCTCTGCAGCTGCGTAGCAGTCAGCGCCTGAGTCTGCGTGGTGTCCAGAGCAGCCAGATTGGTATTGGTAAGTGCACGGACCTGCGTGGTGGTCAGGCCCTTGAGCTGGGTCGTGGTCAGCTCGCCAACGTCGGTCGTATCGAGCGAACCGATCTGCGTGGTGCTGAGGCCCTGCAGCTGAGTCGCGGTCAGCGACTGGGTCTGGGTGGTGTTGAGCTGGTTCAGGTTGGTGGTGGTCAGCGACTTCAGCTGGACTGTGCTCAGCGCCTTCAGCTGCGTTGTCGTCAGATCGGCAACATCGGTGGTCTCAAGCGAGGCAATCTGCGTCGTCGTCAGCGCCTTGACCTGGTTGGCCGTCAGCGACTGCGCCTGGGTCGCATCCAGCGCGTTCAGCGCCGTGGTGGTCAGGGCCGCAACCTGCGTGGACAGCAGTGCCGACACCGCGGTGGTGGACAGCGCCGCGGTCTGGGTCTCATTCAGCTGGCCAACCTGGGTGGTGGTGAGGCCGACAACCTGCGTGGAGCGCAGGGCATTGATGAAGGTGGTCGACAGCGACTGGGTCTGCGCGGTGTCGAGCGCCTGAATCAGGGTGGAGGTCAGGCCGCTGATCTGGGTGGTGCTGAGCTGCTCAAGGTTGGTGCTGCTGATCGCGCGAATCTGCGTCGCGTTCAGCGCGCCGAGCTGGGTCGAAGCCAGTTCAGCAATGTCGGTGGTTTCGAGAGCGCCCAACTGGGTGGTGGTGAGCGCGCGGATCTGGGTGCTGTTGAGGGCCTGGATCTGAGTCTGGTCGAGCGCGGAGAGGTTCGTCGTGCTCAGCGCCTGCAACTGCGCGGCGGACAGAACCTGCAACTGTGCAGCATCGAAGACCAGCTGTGAGGTGGTGAAGTAGCCAAACTGTGTGGCGGTGAGCGCCTTGACCTGCGTGGTCAGCAGCGCATCGACCTGCGTTGTGCTGAGGGCTTCGATGCCGGTCTGGGAAAGTGCGGCGATCTGCGTCGACTTGAGCGACTGAATGTCGGTCGTCGTCAGACCCTGAATGGTCGTTGCAGACAGATTTGAGATCTGTGTCGCCGAAAGGAAACTAATGCCAGCCATGATAAATCCTCCCCCAGAGCGCCTTAAGCGCTGCCCAATGTCGTGTAAGCGATGCGTTGCGTCAGGCGTGCCTCACGCCCAATGCAACGGTGCAGGCTCGCGTACACGGCGAAATCGCTCAGACCAGCCCAGGGCCTGAACGATGAAAAAACTTGATGAGATATTGGAAAACTACAGAAAAACGCCAAAACCGCCCGGACATAATCCAGGAACGATAGTCGACGCGATCCAACGATTGGCCATCGAGGGGCGAATTTGCGACTCATCGCCGCTTCGCTAAGAGTACCCATGGCTAGCGCTCACTTTCTGTAGCGTTTCGCAATAACTTTCTGTACGCGATGAATAGAGCTATTTGATTTTGATGGTTAACGCAAGCAGGAATTTGCACGCGTTAGTTTTAAAAACCTGTCACGCAAACGTAGCGAGAGACAGGACGAAAACGGCGGATTACGACAGGAAAAGACAGATAGAAAGAATACCCCTTTTGAATGGTGCCGTATTTATTGTTATATTTCATGAAGTTATTCAAACGAGTCTTGGCTTTTAGCGAATCGGTGCGTGAGACATACGCACAACCAAAAGCTGCCCATTGTATGCACTGTTTAGGAAAAAAAACCTAACAATCAGCGTAAGAATTCGTGAGAATTCTATGGGGACGGGTCAAATAATCGAGCGGAAATAGGCGATGGTCTCCTTGAGACCGTCTTCCAGCTTAACTTTTGGCTCCCAACCAAGGGCCTGCTTGGCCTTGCTGATGTCCGGCTGGCGCTGTTTGGGGTCGTCAGAGGGCAAAGGCTGGAAAATCAGCTTTGATGATGAGCCCGTCAGCCGCAAAACCGCCTCCGCCAGCTCGATCATCGTGAATTCCACCGGATTGCCCAGATTGATCGGGCCGGTCACCTCGGGCCCGCTCGCCATCAGCCGCACGAAAGCCTCGATCAGATCGCTGACATAGCAGAACGAGCGCGTCTGCGTGCCTTTGCCGTAAATGGTGATGTCTTTGCCCTGCAGAGCCTGAACAATGAAGTTCGACACCACGCGGCCATCGTTGGGATGCATGCGCGGGCCGTAGGTGTTGAAGATACGGCCAACCTTGATCTTCAGCTTGTGCTGGCGGTGATAATCGAAGAACAGCGTTTCGGCGCAGCGCTTGCCTTCATCGTAGCAGGAGCGCAGGCCGATCGGATTGACATGGCCCCAATAATCTTCGGTCTGCGGGTGAACCTGCGGGTCGCCATACACTTCCGACGTTGACGCCTGGAAAATCGTTGCGCGCACGCGCTTGGCCAGGCCCAGCATGTTGATCGCGCCATGCACGCTGGTTTTGGTCGTCTGCACCGGATCATGCTGGTAATGGATCGGCGAGGCCGGACAGGCAAGATTGTAGATCTGGTCGACTTCGACGTAGAGCGGGAATGTCACGTCGTGCCGCATGATCTCAAAGCTCGGATGCTTGAGCAGCGCTTCAACGTTGGTACGACGGCCGGTGAAGTAATTATCGACGCACAGCACGTCCATGCCGTCTTTGATCAGCCGTTCACACAGGTGCGAGCCCAGAAAACCTGCGCCACCGGTGATGAGAACTCGACCTGACTCCCGCATTCGATCCCCCCAAGCGATTCACATCGGATTCTCGCCGACGATTTACAAACCTACCGAGGCCCCTTCCCCGGCACAAGCGCCCAGATGCCGCCGCGGGCAATCGCGCCGACTCGGATGGCAATCCGCGGCTCAGTCGGCCGCCTGCATCAACGTATCGGAGCGCACGATGTTGCGGCCATCCTGCTTGGCACGATACAGCGCGGCATCGGCGCGGCCAATGAAGCCCGCCGCATCATCATCGATACGCAGAATGGCTACGCCCACGCTGACGGTGGCAGGAATGGTACGGCCATTGAAATTGAAGGCTGCGCTTTCGACCGTCTGCCTGATGGTTTCGGCCAAACGTTCCGCATTGAACAGATCGCAGTTGCGCAGCGCTACGAGAAACTCATCCCCGCCCCAGCGGCAGATCAGATCGGATGATCGCAAACTGGCGCGGATCGCATTGGCGATGCCGACCAGTACGCGATCGCCGGCCAGATGGCCCATGTTGTCATTGATCGCCTTGAAACGGTCGACATCCACCATCACCACTGACAGCGGCTGATTCAGTCGGCGCGCATCACGCATCGCCTGATCGACCAGGATATCGTAGGCATGGCGGCTCGCCAGTCCGGTCAGCTTGTCGGTCGTCGCCATCGCCTCCAACCTGCGCTGGAAACGGTTGATGGTAAGCCATGTCGCCAGTAACACCAGGGCCGTGATGACGAAGCAGATGACCAGGTTGACAAAGAGCGCACGCCTGATCTGCGCGAGATCGCTGTCTGCTTCTTTCTCAACCAGCAGATACCAGCCAAGCTCGGATATGAAACGGACATTGAGAAAGCGCGTGCTGCCACGATAGTCATACTCGAAGTTCCGCGTCTGCCCGCGCGACCACTCCTGCTTCAGCTTCGCAAGCGTGCCGCGCTGCGCGATTTCATTCTCGGGAACAGAATTATCTGCGCCAACCAGAACGATGCGGCCTTCAGAATCAGCAAAATACACCGTGCGGCCGAAGCGGCTCTGGTAGTCGTCAATCAGCGTGCGCACTGCATTGACGGTGAGGCCGATGCCGGCGACACCAATCAGATTGCCACTGTAATCCATCACACGATAATTGATGAAGATCGTCATCGTGTCCTGATTGGCAAGATCAGGATCGACATTGATCTCGTAAGGCAGCGTCATCGCGCGCACACGAAAATACCATTCGTCGCGCGGTTCTTTTTCATCGACGCGTTTCAGGATTCCATCGGCATGATAATAAACCCGCGATGTTTCGGAAACGAAGAAGCTGGTGACGGCACCATAGCGCTCTTTGATCTCGCGCAGATACTGCGTTATGCGATCGGATTCATTTTCTCCATTCAACACCCAGTCGCGCAGAAATGTATCGGTCGCCATCACCGAGGAAATGACGATCGGCTGCACCAGATCTTTCTGGATTTCGGAATAAATGTTGTCGGAGGTGAGTGGCAGTTCCGTCTGCACGACGGCATCGCGCAAGGACTGGCGCGAGACGAAATAGCTCGCCAGCGATGTGGCCAGAAAACCGATCACCAGCAGCGCCGTCACCGTCGCCACCAGCAGACGCTTGTCACTCAGGACGAGCCGCATGCCCGCACCAGCCCCCGACTGAATTTCATTCACAGAGATACGCGCATTACGGGCAGTTCGTACAGAGGCAGCGGGGATATTTTGCCCCGCCCTGCCCTTGCGTCAGCGTGCCAATGGCTCGTCGAAGGCTCAGAAGAAACTCAGAACAAACCGCACGCAGACCAAAGTCAGGAACAGGCCGAACAGCACTTCCAGTTTCCGCTTCGGCAATGTATGCGCCAGCCTGGCCCCGATCGGCGCCGTCCAGATGCTGGTCGGCACGAATAGGATGAAGCCGATCAGCGAGACATAGCCCAGCGCCAGCGGAGGCTGCAGTGCCGCCACATCGGGGAATTCAGCGGCGCGCGGCCAGCCGGCATAAATGAAGCTGATCGCACCAGGCACCGAGATGATCACGCCCAGCCCCGAAGATGTCGCCACCGCCTGATGGATCGGGCGGCCATAGAAAGTCATGAACAGGCTGGACAACTGGCCACCACCAATGCCCATCAGGGCAGACAGCACGCCGATCACCAGGCCGAAAGCCCGCATGCCAAGCGGCCCAGGGATATCTTCGGCCAATTTCCAGCTGTCCTTGCCCAGCAGCAGGCGGAAAGCCGACAGGCCGGCCACCACCACAAATACGGCCTTGAACACATCGGCCGGCGCATAGCGGGCAACCACCCCCCCGACCAGCACGCCGATCACCACCGGAACCGCCCAGATTTTCACGATCGACATGTCGACCATCCCCTTGCGGCGATGGGCGTTGAACGACCGGATCGAGGTGGGAATGATCACCGCCAGCGACGTCCCGACACACAGGGGCATGCGCACCTCTTCCGGCACCGCAAGCAGGGTGAACAGTTCATAGAGCACCGGCACGATCACGGCACCACCGCCGACGCCGAACACACCGGCCAGAATGCCAGTCACGGCGCCAGCGGCGAGCAATGCCACCGCCAGCCAGGCCAGCTCGGTATAGGGAATGCCAAGGATCATGATGTCAGTCTCGGACAGGGGGGATGAAACGATGAAGCCCGGTGCTGCTCATACGTCAGGCTGGGCAGGCGGTATAGAGTCGGTACAAAGATTGTCGGCCAATGATGCATCTGCGGCAACGAACCGGTCCGAATGCGGGTATAAAAGGTGCATACAATCACGGAATATTGATTAATTTTTACTCATATTTTACCACGCCTTGCCCCTTCAGTCCTTCCGCCACCCTGCATAATTCATTGTTATCAATGATTATTTCAAGTCCGCCTAAGTTGCGGCACGACTCTTGCTGCCCGTATAAGGCGAAGACCACTTCAGCCAATGGGACAGGGGGAATGTCATGACGTCAGGATTCAAACTCAGCCGCCGCAGCTTGCTGCAGGGAAGCGCCGCCCTCGGTGCCGCCAGCCTGGCTTCGGGTCTGCCGTTCAGCCCCGCCCACGCCAAGGATGTCGCCATCGGCTTCATCTATGTCGGGCCGCGCGATGACTTCGGCTACAACCAGGCCCATGCCCAGGGTGCCGCTGCACTGAAGAAGCTCGGCGGCTTCAAGGTGCTGGAAGAAGAGAACGTGCCCGAGACCGTCGCGGTCGAGAAGACCATGGAGTCGATGATCAACCTCGATGGTGCCGCCTTGGTCTTCCCTACCTCGTTCGGTTACTACAACCCACACATGATCAAGCTGGCCAAGAAGTACGAGAAGGTCCGCTTCCTGCATTGCGGCGGTCTATGGTCCGACAAGGATCCGGCCAATGCCGGCAGCTATTTCGGTTACATCGACGAGGCCCAATATCTCAGCGGCATCGTCGCCGGCTACACCAGCAAGACCGGTAAGCTCGGCTTCATCGCCGCCAAACCGATCCCGCAAGTGCTGCGCAACATCAACGCCTTCACACTCGGCGCCAAGCTGGCCAATCCGAATGTCACCACGCAGGTGATCTTCACCGGTGACTGGTCGATGCCGGTGAAGGAAGCCGAAGCTACCAACGGCCTGATCAACCAGGGAGTCGATGTCGTCACCTGCCATGTCGACAGCCCGAAGGTGATCGCAGAGACCGCCGAGAAGCGTGGCATCATGGTCTGCGGCTATCACGTCGATCAATCCAAGCTGGCGCCGAAGGGCTATCTCACCGGCGCGGAATGGAACTGGGAAGCGCTGTATCCCAAGCTGGCCAAATCGGTGCAGGGCGGTGAGAAGCTGCCGAACCTGGTGCGCGGCGGCCTCAAGGAAGGCGTGGTCAAAACCTCCGCCTATGGCGCGCTGGTGCAGGACAAGGCGCGCAAACATGCCGATGACATCAAGGCCAAGCTGACTGCTGGCAGTTACGTGATCTTCAAGGGGCCGATCAAGGACAACAAGGGCAATACGGTGATTGGTGCCGGCACCGAACGCGGCCAGACCGATATTGAACTGGAGAAGATGAACTACCTGGTTGAAGGCGTGCTCGGCGCCCTCGCCTAAGCCCCCATCCACGTGGAGGCGAGCCCGGTCAAACTCGACAACGGCACGGCCCGCTGGCAGGACATCCTGCGCAGCGGCGCCGAGGCCGTCGCCGTGCCACTGCTCGCGGTGCTCGGCGCCCTTGTGGTGTTCGGCATTTTTGTCAGTCTCGCCGGCGTCAATCCATTCGAGACCTATAACCTGATGTATGCCGGCGCCTTCGGCTCGTGGTTCTCATGGCAGAACACGCTGACGCGTGCCGCGCCGCTGATCCTCACTGCGCTCTGCTGTGCCCTGCCCGCCCAGCTTGGCATGGTGGTGATCGGCGGCGAAGGGGCGCTGGTGATCGGCGGCCTTGCCGCGGCTGCGATCAGTCAGACCCTGCCCGATGCGGCGCCGCTGGTGGTGCAACTGGCCATGGCGATGGCGGCGATGGCAGCCGGTGCGGCCTGGATCGCACTGGCCGGCGGGTTGCGGCACTGGCGCGGCGTCAATGAAACGATTGCCAGCCTGCTGCTGGTCTATATCGCCATTGCCGTATTCAACCATCTGGTCGAGGGCCTGCTGCGCGATCCGGCCAGCCTGAACAAACCCTCCACCCCGCATATCGGCGATGCCAATATGCTCAGCACCATTCCGGGGACCGACATCCACTGGGGCCTCGCCTACGGCATCATCGCCTGTGTCCTGGCCTATATCCTGATTTACCGCACCACCTTCGGTTTTGGCATGCGGGTGGCAGGCGGCAATGTGAAGGCCGCACGCATGGTCGGTCTTCCCGTCGGCAAGCTGGTGCTGGTCGCCTGCGGCCTCGCCGGCGCCGCAGCTGGTCTCGCCGGCATGGTCGAAGTGGCGGCCGTGCATGGCAAGGCGAATGCATCGCTGATCGTCGGCTACGGCTATACCGGCATTCTTGTCGCCTTCCTGGCGCGGCATAATCCGCTCGCCATCATTCCCGTTGCCATTCTGCTGGGCGGCATCGGCGCCAGCGGCGGCTTGCTGCAGCGCCGACTGGGCCTGCCCGATGCCACCGTGCTGGTGCTGCAGGGCCTGATCTTCATAGCTATCCTGACCAGCGAAGTACTCTACGGCCGCCTGCCATGGCTGAAGAAGGTGAAAGCATGAGCGCCGATCTGCTCGGCTGGTGGGGCGTGCCGCTGGCGGTGCTGGCCGGCGCCATCCGTGTCAGCACGCCCTTCCTGTTCGTCAGCCTCGGCGAATGCATCACCGAGAAAAGCGGTCGCATCAACCTCGGCCTTGAAGGCACACTGGTGATGGGCGCCATGAGCGGCTACGCGGTGTCTTACCTCACTGGTTCACCGTGGCTCGGCGTGCTGGCGGCAGGTTGCGCCGGCGCCGTCTTCGGTATTTTGCATGCCCTGATCTGCAGCCTGCCGCGAGTCAACGATATCGCAGTGGGTATCGCACTGATGCTGTTCGGCATCGGCCTCGCTTTCTTCCTCGGCAAGCCCTTCATCCAGCCGCAGGCCCCGAACCTGCCCTCCATTCCCTTCGGCAACTGGAGCGACAATGCGCAAGTCAGGGATTCACTGCGCATCAACGCGCTCTTCCTGATCGGCGTGGTGCTGGCGCCGGTTCTGCTCTGGGCTTTCCGCAACACGCGCTGGGGCCTGATCCTGCGCACGGTGGGCGACAGTGCCGATGCGGCACGGGCGCTGGGCTATGCCATCAACCGCGTGAGGACGTTCGCCACTGCCGGCGGCGGCTTCCTCGCCGGCATCGGCGGTTCCTTCCTGTCGCTGTCCTACCCCGGCAGCTGGAGTGAGGGCTTGTCATCGGGCCAGGGCATCACAGCCGTCGCGCTAGTAATCTTCGCGCGCTGGAATCCCATGCTGTGCTTCTGG
This sequence comes from Ferrovibrio terrae, assembly GCF_943372915.1. Classification (GTDB taxonomy): domain Bacteria; phylum Pseudomonadota; class Alphaproteobacteria; order Ferrovibrionales; family Ferrovibrionaceae; genus Ferrovibrio; species Ferrovibrio terrae_A. The sequence goes on from NZ_CALSAN010000027.1 coordinate 11,101, forward strand.
GCCTCGCTGCTGTTCGGTGGAGCTGCAGCGTTGGGTCCTGCATTACAATCCGTCGGCATCACCCAGGGCTACTATCTGTTCAACGCCGCGCCCTATGTGCTGACCCTGCTCATCATGATCCTGACCTGCTCGCGCGACCGCACGCTGGCCGGCGCGCCAGGTGAACTGGGAGTGACACGATGACCTATCAGAACACCGCCACAACCGGCCGTCATGTCGCCGCCGATCCCTATCCCTGGCCGTGGAATGGCGACCTGCGGCCTGAGAATACCGCGCTGGTGATCATCGATATGCAGACCGACTTCTGCGGCAAGGGCGGCTATGTCGATACGATGGGTTATGATCTCTCTCTGACTCGCGCGCCGATCGAGCCGATCCGGAATCTGCTCGCCGCCATGCGCGCCAAGGGCTATCACATCATCCATACCCGCGAGGGCCACCGCCCTGACCTGGCCGACCTGCCGGCCAACAAGCGCTGGCGCTCGCAACGCATCGGCGCCGGCATCGGCGATCCCGGCCCCTGTGGCCGCATCCTGGTGCGCGGCGAACCGGGCTGGGACATCATCCCCGAACTGGCCCCCCTGGATGGCGAAGTCATCATCGACAAGCCCGGCAAGGGCTCTTTCTGCGCCACCGACCTGGAGCTGATCCTCAATCTGCGCGGCATCCGCAATATCGTGCTGACCGGTATCACCACCGATGTCTGTGTCCACACCACGATGCGCGAAGGGAACGACCGCGGCTTTGAATGCATCCTGCTGGAAGACTGCTGCGGCGCCACCGACAGGGGCAACCACGATGCCGCGCTGAAGATGATCAAGATGCAGGGCGGCGTGTTCGGTGCGGTTGCCACGTCCACCGCCTTCCTGGAAGGCATTGCATGACAAGGTGGGCCAAATGGTGATGTTCGTCCCCGATCCTGCCGCCCCGCCCGGCACCGGCGCGGTGTCGCTGGAAGCGCTGGGCATGAGCAAGCAGTTCGGCGCGCTCAAGGCATTGGACGATGTGACGCTGAAGGTGGAGGCTGGCAGCTTCCATGCCCTGCTGGGCGAGAACGGTGCCGGCAAGAGCACGCTGGTCAAATGCATCATGGGCTATTACACGCCCGATACCGGCCAAGTGATGATCGGCAACCATGAACAGCCGATCGACAGTCCGCGCATGGCCCATACCCTGGGCCTGGGCATGGTCTATCAGCAGTTCACCCTGGTCCCCGACATGACGGTGGCCGAAAATCTGACCCTGGCCCGCACCGATCTGCCGACCGTGATCGACTGGAAGGCCGAACATTTCGAGCTGGAATCCTTCTTCGCCACCATGCCGTTTCGCGTGCCGCTCGACCGCAAGGTCGCGGCGCTGTCGGCCGGCGAGAAGCAGAAGACCGAAATCCTCAAGCAGCTGTATCTCAAGCGCCGCTTCCTGATCCTGGATGAACCGACCTCGGTGCTGACACCGGGCGAAGCCGATGAAGTGCTGGGCCTGCTGCGCGACATGACCAGGTCAAAGCAGCTCACGGTTCTGACCATCACCCATAAATTCCGCGAGGTCTTTGCCTTTGCCGACAGCGTGACGGTGCTGCGGCGTGGCAAGTTAGCCGGCAGCGGCAAGGTGTCTGACCTCACCGCTGATGACATGGCGAAGATGATGATGGGCGAGCAGAAGCTGCCTGAACCTGCCCCGCGCAGCGGCGAACCGGCCGAGACGCGGCTGGCGATCAACACGCTCAATGTCGCTGACGATGCTGGCCAGCCCGCCGTAAGGGGTATCTCGCTTCGCGTCCGCGCCGGCGAGATTCTTGGCATCGCCGGCGTCTCGGGCAACGGCCAGCGCGAGCTGGTTGAGGCGATTGCCGGCCAGCGCAAGATCACCGATGGCGGCATCGCGCTGCATGGCGAAGCGTTCGATTGCAGCCGGGCAGCAATGAAGCGCCACAAGCTGTCCTGCCTGCCGGAAGAGCCGTTGCGCAATGCCTGCGTTGCCACCATGAGCGTGGCCGAGAATCTCGCCTTCCGTCGTTTCGACGAGCCGCCCTTCGCCGCCGGTGGCTGGTGGCTGAAACCCGGCGCCTTTCGAGAAGCTGCAAAACAGGTGATCGCACGCTATCGTGTCAAGACGCCGGGGCCGGATGCCGCCATCGGCCAGTTGTCCGGCGGCAATGTGCAGCGTGCCGTGCTGGGCCGCGAAATCGGCGGCGAGGTGAATGTGCTGGTCGCCGCCAATCCCTGCTTCGGCCTCGATTTCGCCGCCGTGGCGGATATCCACGGCCAGATCATGGCGGCGCGCAACCGCGGCGCCGCCGTGCTGCTGGTCAGCGAGGATCTCGACGAGCTGTTTGAACTGTCGGACCGCATCGCCGTGATGTTTTCCGGCCGTATCGTCTATGAGGATGCCATCGCCGCCGCCGATCTCACCGTGATCGGCCGCCACATGGCAGGACACTGACATGCCGACCATTGCCGCCGCCAAACCCTACCCTTACGACTTCCCGCTGCGGCACACCGCCCTGGTGATGATCGACATGCAGCGCGACTTCATCGAACCCGGCGGCTTTGGTGCGGCACTGGGCAACGATGTCAGCCGGCTGGGCGTGATCGTGCCAACGGTAGCGCGGCTGCTCGGTCTCTGGCGCAAGGCCGGCCTGCCGCTGATCCACACCCGGGAAAGCCACAAGCCCGATCTTTCGGATTGCCCGCCGGCCAAGCTGACGCGCGGGAATGCGTCGCTTCGCATCGGCGATCCCGGCCCGATGGGCCGCATCCTGGTGCAGGGTGAGCCGGGCAACGATTTCGTGCCCGATCTGGTTGCCCTGCCCGATGAGCTGGTGATCGACAAGCCCGGCAAGGGGGCCTTCTATGCCACCAGCCTGCAGGACGAGCTGAAAGCGCGCGGCATCACGCATCTTCTGTTTGGCGGTGTCACCACCGAAGTCTGCGTGCAGACATCGATGCGCGAGGCTAATGACCGCGGCTATGAATGCCTGCTGGTGGAAGATGCCACTGAAAGCTATTTCCCAGAGTTCAAGGCAGCTGCCATCGAGATGATCCGCGCCCAGGGCGCCATTGTCGGCTGGACCGCCACCACCGACGAGGTCGCCGCAGCGCTGGCCTGAGCGCGCTCAGTCCTGCTGAACGTCGCCATAGGCGACGCAGATCATGAACTGCTCGATATAGTCCGGCTGGTCGACAGATAGAGGCACCACCGCAGCCTCGACCGCAATATAACCACGATCAACAAAATCCATCGTGCCATGCACGCGCAGCGGACGGCGGTGTTCCAGTACCCATTGATGCGCCAAATGATGGCCGTGCAATGTTTCCGGTGAATAAATCTCGTCGAGCCATTTGCCGGTGGCATCCCGCCCGGCACGGGCCGTGATCTCGGTGCCCACCAGCCGATTGCGATAGCGCTGCCGGCTCTCGTCCATATCGATGACGAGGATGTAGGCGAGGAAATCCTTCAGGTCTTCAGGCTTGAACAGGCTGCGCGATGGTATCTGCAGGCCGGCCGGGATGCGCTCGCGCCAGAAGGCGACAAAGGAAGCCGGCCGCGGGCTCCAGAAATTCAGATCTGGGTCTGCAGCAAATGGCTGGTCCTTGCGTGCTCTGCGTGGCTCTGCCCCGCTGCTCATTGCTGCAATACCTTTCGTTCATGCGCTGGATCAGCATGCCATAGCGTGAAGCGGAATTGGCAGGCAAAATAAACAACTCCGGCCAGTGAAAATCCTGGAAGGACCACTGGCAGAGCGTCATGAAGTTTGTGATTTGGGGGAATAAAGGCTGATGATGCGCCGGCGGGTCACTGCATCCCGCTTTGCGGACGGCGATCATCATTGGTCTCAACGACCATGAGTGAAGATAATCACTCTATCCCTTAATTCAAGGTTACCAATTGAAAAGGTGCAAGATTTCACAATCTTGCCGCAATTGGCCGCGGCAGCCCCAGATATGGGGGGTCGATTGACAAACTCCACCCCCTGCCGTTCTATGGTCGGCGCAATCCGATGTTTTGGCCTGCTGCTGTGGGCCATCGGTCCCGGTGTTCCGGCTGATAGTGTTCAGACGCCTCCAAAATCCAGGATTGTCCGGCCTGCATGTGCAGGTCTGGTCTTGACTATGCCTATCAGGAGTTTCCTATGGCGAACGGTACCGTGAAGTGGTTCAACAGCACCAAGGGCTTCGGCTTTATCCAGCCGGAAGCTGGCGGCAGCGATGTCTTCGTGCATATCAGCGCCGTCGAGCGCGCCGGCCTGAATGGCCTGAACGACGGCCAGAAAGTCAGCTACGAGCTGGCGACCCAGAAAGGCAAGACCTCGGCGGTGGACCTCAAGGTTCTTTGAGCGCCTGCGATCATCACATCGCATGAAACGGCGCCCTCACGGGCGCCGTTTTTTTGCGCCCGCGCTTCCACCCGATGGTCAGGCCTGCGGCAGGCCGAAAACCTCGCGCTGCTCGGCCACACCGCGCAGGCTGTGACGACCCAGGGAGACCAGGCCGGTATCCGGGCCGGCGGTCCGCACAAAACTTTCCGAGGCCAGCAGACTGCGATCCAGTTCGGTGCACAGGTTTTCCAGCCGTGATGCCTCGTTCACGGTCGGCCCGATCAGAGTGAAGTCGAGCCGCGCACCGGTGCCGACATTGCCATACATCACCAGGCCTTCATGCAGGGCAATGTCGAGCGCCAGCACCGGCAACCCGGCGGCTGCGCGGCTGGCATTGAGTGCATCCACCGCGGCAAGCGCGGCCTGTGCCGCCCGCAGCGCGGCGATGCCGACATCCTGGGCCGAACGCTGGCCATCGAGCTGGAAACTGGCCAGCAGACCATCACCGAGGAACTTCAGCACCTGGCCGCCGCCGGCCTCTATGGCCGGACCCAGACAGTCGAAATAGGCGTTTAGCGTTTCGACCAGCGGCTCGATCTCCAGGCGATCAGCCAGGGCGGTGAAACCACGCAGATCGGCATAGAGGATCACGGCTTCGATCCGCTCGGCCTGACCACGCTGGATCACACCGTTCAGCACGCGATGGGCCGCGTCGCCGCCAATATAGGCAGCAGTCAGGTCGCGACTCATCTGGGTCAGTGTGGCCGCCTTCACCGCCAGTGCCAGCAGCGGCACGAGCCGGCGCAGCCGCGTCAGGTGGTCCTCGCTGAAGCCACCCGCCCGCATGGTGGTGAAACTGCTGATCATGCCGATGCCGGCATAGCGGTCGGTGATGTGGTGGGAATTCTTGAAGGTCCAGCCGAAACTGTGCGCCATGGCAAACCAGTCGGTCAGTCCCTGCTCGGCAAATTCCTTCAGCACCGGGAAATCGTATTTTGCATGTGCGCCGACCAGTGGACGGTGCAGCTCCCCGACTTCACTGGCCAGCATATGGCGCAGCGGACTGGCAACCCAGGCGGCAGGCTCCTCATCCGGATTGCGATGTGGCATGGCGTCATTGCCGATCAGGCCGCCGGTCTGCGTCCAGGTATACCCGCGCGCGCGCAATAAAGGATGCAGTGTTGCCATGCCGACGAAAACCCGCTGCAGCGGGATGCCGGCCGTGACGACCTGACCGCAGAAATCGGTGATCAGGGTTTCCGGGGCGACATCGTCCAGACCGGCCTTGACCAGCCACATTGCCACCGGGATGTCACTCGCCGGCATATGTTCGCTATTGGGAATCATCATACCCCCAGCCTATACGACCGCGCCGCCGATTTCCTGTGATGGCTGTCGGTTTTGTCTGTTTTACGCAGCCGCGTTGCCGCTGGATCGGTCGACCGGCCGGCTGGGCGGGCCGCCGGTTTCGTCGGCACGGGGGTCCAGATCGGCCCGCACCGGCGCTGTGCTCGGCATCGGCACGAAATCGGCCTTCTGCTCCTGCGGCGGGGCGGCACGCTGACGCATGCGATAGAGAGCAAAGCCCGCCATGGTGGCATGCATGACCGCGGTGAACCCGAACAGGCCAAGCGGGCCGAACCGGTCCATCGCCACGCCGGCGATCATCGGGCCGATCACCGAGCCGACGCCATTGGTCAGCAGCAGGCCACCGGCCACGGCGACGAAATCGACATCCTTGGCCATGTCGTTGGTGTGGGCGACGCTAAGGGCATAAAGCGGAAACGAGAAGATCCCGAACAGGAAGGCGGCAACGATCATCACCGCCGGCATGCTCAGATAGATGAAGATCAGCAAAAGCGCAGACACACAGGCCAGGGTGCAGGCGATCATGATGGTGCGGCGGCGGTCCATACGATCAGACAGCCGGCCGAACGGCCATTGCGCCAGCGCGCCGCCCACCACAGTGGCGCTCATGAACCAGGCGATCTGCGGCACCGTCAAACCGGCCTGCGAAGCGAAAGCCGGGGCCATACCCCAGAAGGCGCCATTGGCCAGGCCGACGGTGAGCACGCCCGCGACGCCGACCGGCGAGACGCGATACAGCTTGCGGAGCGACAGGCGGGCCGAGGAAATCGGCGCCGGTGCTGGCGAGCGGGTCAGTGCCACCGGCACGGCAGCGAGCGAGACCAGGATCGATGCCAGGCTGAACAGATGGAAGCGCACCGGATCGTCGACCAGCATCAGCATCTGGCCCAGCGTGATGACGGAAAAATTCACCGTCGTATAGGTGGTAAAAACAACACCCCGGTTTTCCGGCGTGGCGCGTTCATTCAGCCAGCTTTCGATGATCAGATACAGGCCGGCCAGGCACAGGCCGGTCATCGCGCGCAGCAGCCACCAGGGCAGCGGCCCGACCAGCATGGCATGCGCGAGCGGAACCACCGAGGCGATCGAAACCATGGCGGCGAACAGCCGGATATGACCGGCGCGACGGATCAGTTTCGGGGTCAGGATGCAGCCGGCGACAAAGCCGATGTAATAGGCCGACCCCATCACGCCGATAGACAGCGCGCCAAAGCTTTCCAGATTGGCGCGGACCGGCAGCAGGGTGCCCTGCAGGCCATTCCCGGTGAGCAGCAATGCAACGCTGAGCAATAAGGCGCCGACCGGGGCGAGCGTGGCGATCATGGCGTGTCCCAGCCTGGAATTTTCTGCTTCGGTCTGCCCGGAGCCGCAGCGTCACACAGCATTACAATATTTCGGTCTGCTCGGGTCAGAGCCAGACGGGCATACGGCATAGGCTCGGTGGATCCGCAAAATTCTCGCATGGGTTGATATACCAGATAACCGTTGAGTCGATACCGCCCTGCGATTGCAGGGCCAAGAGTTTATAATCTGCATGAAAACCAGTCACTAACCATACCAGCCTTCCAGCTCCGATAACTACTTACGGTATTTTAATGAGGGTCATCCAGAAGGCCCGAGATATGACTGCGCCAAGCCGATCTCAACCTCGACAAACCCTCATGTACATGCAGAACCTGAAGACCAAACCCGCGATGACCGGCCGCATGCTGCGTATCGGTCTCGGCATCTTTCTGCTGGGCCTGTTCGGCTATGCATTGGTGCCAGGGGTGTTCTTCTCGCAATTGCCCACCGGCCGCGTGAATGCCGAACTGGTGACGGTCCGCGCTCCCATCGATGGCCAGATCAGCTATGCCGAACCGCGCATCGGTGAACGGGTGAAGCGCGGCCAGACCCTGGCCGTGCTGCGTGATCTGCCGGATCGCGATGTGCGCCTCGCCAACCTGCAGGCGCAGAGCACAAGTTTGGCTGAACGCATCGCCGGCCTTGACCAGCAGGCCGCCGCCATGGAGCCCCTGCTGCAGCGGCTGGGCGGCGACAGCCGCAATTTCCGCGAGGCCGTGATCTCCAACCTGATGGCACAGATTGCCGAGGCCGAGGCGCGCGTGCGTCAGGCCGAGGCCAACGCCCGCTTGGTGGACGCGCAGTTCAAGCGTATCGAGCCCCTGGCCGCCAAGGGCTATGCCAGCCGCGCCGATTTTGACCGCCGCCGTTCCGAAGTGGATGTCGCCCAGGCCGAGCTGGCAGCCCAGCGCCGCAGCCTGGAACGCCTGCGCCAGGAGCGCCAGGCCGCCGATCAGGGGATTTTCCTGAGCGATTCCTACAACAATGCACCCTACTCACAGCAGCGCCGCGACGAGATCGAGTTGCAGCGCCTGGCCCTGACCAGCCGCAAGGCCGAACTGGAAGCCGAGCGTGCCCAGGTTGACCGCCAGATTGAGGCCGAGCAGCGCCGCCGCCTGCAGATGGGTGAAGCCGTGATCGCCTCCCCGGTCGATGGCGTGCTATGGCGCCAGCTCGAAAGCGACGGCGCCACGCTTGGCATCAGCCTGCCGATGCTGCAGGTGGCAGACTGCTCGCGCATCTTCTTCGAGGTTCTGCGCGACCGCCGCTCCAGCGAAACCCTCTCGATCGGCGACAGCGTCATGGTCGAATTCGAGCGCAATGGCCGCATGGTCAATCACAAGGCGCAGCTGGTCGGCCTTCGCGGTGATCAGGATGTTGGCCGGGAATTCGCCATTGCCACGGCAGCCAGTGCAGATCAACTGCGCCTGATCTTCTCGGTCGATTTCGCATCGGGCAACGGTGGTAACGGCGCCGCCACGTCACAGGTGCAGGTGCAGAACGGCCAGGCGGAAGCCTGCCCGATCGGCCGCGTCGGCCGCCTGCATGCCAGCGACACCATGATCGACCGCACCACGCGCCGCCTCAACGACCTGTTCAGCGGCAGCTGACCGACGTGAACAATCTGCTGGCCACGATTCCCGGTGTCGCCCTGCTGGCCGGGGCCCTGCTGCTTCTGCCGCTGGTCAAACCCACCAACCTGCTGGTGCGGCGCAGCCTGATCGTGATCGTCCTGCTGCTCAGCCTGCGATATTTCTGGTGGCGCATCACCGAAACCGTGCCACCGCTGTCGCAGCCGGCGGATTTCGGCTTCGGCCTGCTGTTTCTCATCCTCGAACTGATGCTGGCCTTCAGCACCTATGTCTGCCTGGTCACCTTCTGGCGCCATCGCGACAACACGCCGCTTGCCGAAGAGAACGAGCGCAAGAGCCATCACAGCACCACGATGCCGGCGGTCGATGTCTTCATTCCGACCTATAATGAATCCTGGGAGGTGCTGGAGCGCAGCATCCTCGGTGCCCGGGCGCTGGACTATCCGAATTTCACGCTCTGGGTGCTGGACGATACGCGGCGCGACTGGCTGCGCGACAAATGCGCCGCATTGGGCGTGCGTTATCTGCGCCGCGACAGCAATGAAGGCGCCAAGGCCGGCAACATGAATCATGCGCTGGCGATCTCGAAAACAGAGACCAACGCGCCCTTCATCATGGTGCTCGACGCCGATTTCGTGCCGAAGCGGAAATTCCTGCGCCGCATCGTCGGCTTCTTTGATGATCCGAAGGTGGCGCTGGTGCAGACGCCGCAATTCTTCTTCAATCCGAACATGCTGCAGCATAACTTCATGCTGTCGGAATCCTGGGTCGACGAGCAGCGCTTCTTTTTCGACACGCTGCAGCCGGCAAAGGACGCCTGGGACGTTTCCTATTGCTGCGGCACATCCTTTGTCGCCCGTCGTGCCGCCATCGAGGATATCGGCGGCTATCCGATGGAAACCATCACCGAGGATATCCTGCTCAGCTTCAAGCTGATCGATGCCGGCTATGTCACGCGCTACCTGAATGAAAAACTGTCCAACGGCCTGGCACCGGAAACCATCGCCGAGTATATCAAACAGCGCAGCCGCTGGGGCATCGGTGCGATCCAGTCGCTGTTCGTCAAGGTCGGCCCCTTCGGTCGCAACAACCTCGACCTGATGCACCGTTTCCTGTTCCTGGAAACCGCCAACTACTGGCTCAGCCTGCCCACCTTCTGCCTGTTCGGCTTGATTGCGCCGCTGCTGTACTGGTATGGCGGCATCTCGATCCTGCGGGCCGATGCCGGCGATTACGCCTATCATTTCATGCCGGCCTTCTTCTCGTCTACCGCACTGTTCGTCTGGGTCTCCAGCGGCCGCATCATGCCGATCCTGACCGACCTGACCGAATTCGTCTGCGCCTCGCGCGTCGCGCCATCGGTGTGGACGGCGCTGATCTTCCGCAAGGCGCAGACCTTCCGGGTTACCAGCAAGGGCGTGATGACCGACCGCGTGCAGATCAACTGGACCGTCATGCTGGAAGCCGGCGCATTGTTCGTGCTCACCGCGATCGCCATCATTGCCTATCGCACCAGCCTGGTCGAAGGCCGCCAGCCCGATGGTGGCGATCCTGCGCTCTATACCTTCTGGAGCTGCTGGAACCTGCTGATCCTGGCGCTGGTCATGCTGCTGTCGGTGGAGCGTCCGCGCCAACGCCGCGAGGAACGCTTCGATCTCAATGAACCCGCCACGCTGCTGTGGCAGGGACTGCGCCAGCCGGTGCGACTACTCGACATGTCGGTCTCGGGTGCGCGCCTCGACCTGCCGCCGGCCCTGGCCATGCAGCTGCGCGATGCCGATATCATCATCGAGATCGCCGAGATCGGCCCGGTGACAGCACAGGTCACCTCGGCCGGCAGCGGCCTGGTGCATCTGCGCTTCGGCGCCGGTTCGCCGCGCGAGGCGATCATCACCAAGCTCTATACCGGCAATTATGAAAGTGTTGCGCAACGCGCCGATATCGGCACCGCTTTCACCGGCGTGTTCAAGCGGGCGTTTGGCTGGCAGTAAATCGCTGCCCTGCACAACGGGTGCAGCACGCCCCTGCTGACGCATCCCCGCAATGATCCTGCAGAAGAGACTTCGGTTCAGTCGCGGTTGAGAAAGGCCTCCAGCGCAGCCGGCGCCACACCGGCCTGGGCAGCAATGCGGCCGGCAAGCTGGATTGCAGCGGGGCGCAGCTTGCCTGGCGGGCGATCAAGCCAGTAGGACACCGAATTCAACGCAATGCGATGATCCACCGCTACCACGCGGCCGGCATCGATGTCGCGCTGCGCCAGCGGCGGACGGGCCAGCGCGATACCCAGCCCACAAGCAGCGGCGTCCAGCACCAGGCCGTAATCCTCAAAGCGGCGGTCATGCACAGCGGGGCGGTAGTCCAGCCCCTGTTCGGCAAACCAGGCGCGCCAACCGGTGGCGCTGGAGTCATGGATCAACGGATAATTCAGCAGGCGCTTGGCATCGCCGCTGCCGATGATCTTGGCAAGTTCCGGCGACGCCACCGGATAGCACCATTCCTCGAACAGTTGCAGCGACAGGCGGCCCGGTACTTCGCCGCGACCGCAGCGCAGCGCGAGGTCGATGCCCTCCTCTTCCATGTCGACCTGGCGGTGATCGACGCTGAACAGGATGCGCAGGCGTGGCTCGCCGCCATCTTCCAGCGCAGTCAGCCGCGGCATCAGCCAACGGCTGCTCACCGAGGGCAACGCGCTGAGCCGCACCACCGCCGTGCCGCGCGGTTCGGTCCAGCGGTCGGAATAGGCGCCGATCAGCGCAAAGGCCTCGCGGGTCGAGACATAGAGCCGGTCGCCATCGGGCGTCAGTTTCACGCCGCGCGCCTCGCGCTGGAACAGCTTGAGGCCGAGCCAGCGCTCCAGCTTCGCCACCTGCCGGCTGATCGCACCATGGGTGAGGTTCAGCGTCTCGGCAGCGGCGGAAAAGCTGCCCAGCCGGGCTGCGGCCTCGAAGGCGCGCAGGGTATCGAGCGGCGGAAGCTGGGTCGGCAAGCTGTGATCCATATTCACAGCTGATCCATTATCTGTTCGATTGTCAATCAGCTATTGCCACCCCATGCTCTAGCTCATTGATTTTCAAGGAGCTTTGTCATGTCCGCCGCTTGCCCCGCAGTTCCCGCCGCCGCCCGCATCGACGCCACCACCCTGGCCCTGGCGGCGATCACCGTGCTGGGCTGGGCATCCGCCTTCCCGGCCATCCGCCTCGGCCTGACCGGCTTCGGCCCGCTGGAGCTGGGGGTACTGCGTTTTGGCCTCGCCGCCATCCCCGCTGCAATCTTCCTCCTCATCACCCGGCCGGCCCTGCCGGGCCTGCGCGACGCCTGGCGCTTTGCCTTCGGCGGTGTGGTGTTCGTGGCGCTCTACACCGTGCTGCTCAATCTGGGCCAGCAGACCGTGCCGGCGGCAGCCGCCAGCTTCATCATCAACATCAACCCGATCCTCACCGCGCTGCTCGCCATGGCCTTCCTGAACGAGCGCTTCGGGCTTTACGCCTGGCTCGGCACGGCCTTGTCTTTCCTCGGCGTCGGCTTCATCGCCGTCGGCAAGGTCGATGGCTTCGATCTCGACAGCGGCGTGCTGCTGGTGCTCGGCGCCACCTTCGCGACATCAATCAACAATATCGTGCAAAAGCCGCTGTTCGCCCGCCACAAGCCACTCACCGTGGCGGCCTGGAATATCGTGATCGGCGCGCTGCTGCTGGCCCCGATGCTGTCCAGCGGCATCGCGCAGGCGCAAGTCGCCCCCGCCGATGCGCTGTTCGCCGCGATCTATCTCGCCGTCATCCCCAGCTTCGTGGTCTACGGCACCTGGGCGATGGTGCTGGCCCGCCTGCCAGCGGCGCGCGCCACCAACATGCTCTACGCCGTGCCGCCGGTCGCCACCCTGATCGGCTGGCTCTGGCTCAGCGAAGCGCCGACGACGCTCGGCCTGATCGGCGGCGCGCTGGCGCTCGGTGGCGTCGTGCTGGTGAATGTGAAGAAGTGAGGCTTACCGATCCGCGTGATGCGCCTTGGCCTGCACGCCGGCCTCGCGGATCTGGCTCAGCGTCTGCCGCGGCGTCAGCGCTTCAGGATCGAGCTTGATCTCGATGATCGCCGGCTTGCCACTCTTCTGCGCACGCAGGAAAGCGGCGGCGAAATCCTCGGTGCGCTCCACCGTCTCGCCATGGCCCCCGAAGGCCCGGGCGTAAGCGGCAAAGTCCGGGTTCTTCAGCTCAGTGCCGCTGATACGGGCGGGATACTCGCGCTCCTGATGCATGCGGATGGTGCCATACATGCCATTGTTGACGACGACGGCGATGATGTTGGCGCCATACTGCAGAGCGGTGGCGAATTCCTGGCCATGCATCAGGAAACAGCCATCGCCGGCGAAAGCCACCACCGTGCGCTGCGGGTTGATCAGCTTGGCCGCCACCGAGGCCGGCAGGCCATAGCCCATCGAGCCCGAGGTGGGCGCCAGCTGGTTGCTGTGGCGGCGATAACGGTGGAAGCGGTGGACCCAGGTGGCGTAATTGCCGGCCCCGTTGCAGAACACCGCATCGGCCGGCAATGTCTCGTCGAGCCATTTGATGATCTGCGACATCTGCACGTTGCCTGGCGAGGTCACCGGCGCCTGCCAGGCCTCGTAATCGGCGCGCGACTGCTTGGTGGTCGCCGCCCAGGTCTTGCCATCCACCGGGCCCATCTTCGTGAGCGCGGCAGCGAAGCCGGCATTGCTGGCATGGATCGGCAGGTCGGCTGAATAGACGCGGTTCAGTTCCTCGGCGCCAGCATGCACATGCACGATCTTCTGGTTCATCACCGGAATGCCGAACATGGTGTAGCCGCCGGTCGCCATCTCGCCCAGCTTCGACCCCATCACCAGCAGCAGGTCGGCTTCCTTGATGCGGGCCTGCAGCTTGGGATTGATGCCGATGCCGACATCGCCGACATAATTCGGCCAGTCGTTATCCAGATAATCCTGGCGACGGAACACAGCGCCCACCGGCATGTCAGACGCCGCGGCCCAGGCCTGCACCTGTTCGCGCACGCGCTCGCTCCAGCCCGAACCGCCGACAATCATGAAAGGTTTTTTCGCGTCCTGCAGCATGGCTTTCAGTTGCGCCATCTGCTCCATGGACGGATGGGCCTCAGCCGGAATCACCGGGCGGCCATCGGCGCACTCCACCACGTCAGTCAGCATGTCTTCCGGCAGTGCCAGCACCACCGGTCCGCGCCGGCCCGACATCGCCACGCTGAAGGCGCGGCTGATATATTCAGGGATACGCGCGGCATCATCAATTTGAGCTACCCATTTGGCCATCTGGCCGAACATGCGGCGGTAGTCGACCTCCTGGAAAGCCTCGCGCTCGATCATATCGCGGCCGACCTGGCCGATGAACAGGATCATCGGTGTCGAATCCTGAAACGCCACATGCACGCCGGCCGAAGCATTGGTGGCACCCGGGCCGCGCGTCACCATGCAGATGCCCGGCTTGCCGGTGGTCTTGCCATAGGCATCGGCCATCATCGCCGCGCCGCCTTCCTGGCGGCAGATCACGAACTTCATGTGGTTGGTATGGTCGTGCATCGCATCCAGCACGGCGAGGAAGCTTTCGCCCGGTACACCGAAGGCCATGTCGACGCCATGCAGGCGCAACTGCTCGACCAGGATCTGACCACCACTGCGTTTCATGATCGGTACTCTCTGACTGAAATGTTTAGCGCTTGATCGGGGCGAAGGCCGCCGGGGTCATCAGCTGGTTCTGCTGGCTGATCAGATAGCCGGCCTCGCCGCTTGCTTTCAGGTAGGCCTGCCATTCCGGATCGGCCTGCATGCCGGCGCGCTTGGTCTCGCGGTCGCCGGCGCTCTCATAGGCCCAGATGTGGATGTAGGTGTTGATCGGGCCGGTCTCGGTGACCAGGAAGGCAAACGGCTGGCCGAGATGGCGGGTCTGCGCCTTGAAGCCGAGCTTCTCGTACATTTCAAGCTGCAGCTTGATGGTGCCGGGGCGGCAGGTATAGGTGCGGACGTCGAGCAGCATGGACAAGAATCCTCCGGGTTTCGGCCAAGGACACTAGGCAGCAGCCGGCCCCCGCGCAAGCCGCCCAGAACGATCAAACTGGCCGCGAAGCACGGGGGTTAGAGCCTTGTTCACGTGACGGAATCCCGGCATAAGCAGACGGGCTATAAGCGGGAGGAAAAGCATGCAGATTGCCGCGCGGATGTCGCGTCTGGGCTCGGAGAGCGCCTTCGAGGTTCTCGCACGTGCGAAAGCTCTGGAAGCCCAGGGCAAGAGCGTCATCAATCTCGGCATCGGGCAGCCCGATTTCCCCACGCCGCCACATGTGGTGGAGGCCGCGATCAAGGCGCTGCGCGACGGCCATCACGGCTACACGCCGGCCAACGGCATCCTGCCCCTGCGCGAAGCGGTCTGCGCCGAAATCGCGACCCGCTACAAGGTCAATGTCTCGCCCGACCGCATCGTCATCGTGCCCGGCGGCAAGGTGACGATGGCCACCGCCATCGAGATGTTCGGCGAACCCGGCGCCGAGATCATGTATCCCGATCCCGGTTTCCCGATCTATGAATCGCTGGTGAATTACACCGGCGCCACGCTGGCCGGTTATCCGCTGCTGGAAAAGAACGGCTTTGCCTTCCGCGCCGAAGACCTGCTCGCGCGTATCACGCCAAACACACGGCTACTGATCGTCAATTCGCCGGCCAATCCCACCGGCGGCGTTGCGCCGGCCAGTGAAGTGAAGAAGCTGGTCGAGGGCCTGCAGCGCTTCCCGCATGTCACCATCATGGCCGACGAGATCTATTCACGCCTGGTGCTGGATGGCGACGGCACCTATGCCAGCTTCATCCCCTATCTCGACCAGTTGCAGGACCGCCTGATCATCCTGGAGGGCTGGTCGAAGACCTATGCCATGACCGGTTGGCGGCTCGGCTGGGGCCTGTGGCCGCAGCGGCTGGCGGAGTTGGCCACCAAGCTGGCCATCAACACCCATTCCTGCGTCAACGCACCGACGCAGTTTGCCGGCATCGCCGCCCTCACCGGCCCGCAGGACGCCGTCGAGGAAATGCGGCTGGCTTTCCGCCGGCGCCGCGACCTCTGCGTCGCCGGCCTGAACAAGATTCCGGGCCTCAGCTGCATCAAGCCCGAGGGCGCCTTCTACGCCTTCCCCAACATCACCGAGACCGGGCTCAACGCCCGCCAGATGCAGGATGGGCTGCTGGAGCAGGCCGGGGTTGCCACGATTGCCGGCACCAGCTTTGGCAGCCATGGCGAAGGCTATATCCGGCTCTCGTTTGCTGCCTCGGATCAGGCCATCACCGAGGCGCTCGGCCGTATCTCCAGCTTCCTCAGCCAGGCGCGGCCGAAACATTAGGCGTTAAACAGCCTATTTTTTATACAAATAGGACATAAAATGAGCAAAACGCCCCATCCGACTTATCCACATCCCCGTCTCTAGCGGGAATCCAGCGCGTTAAAGCCGGGTTAACACTGGCATAGAGCGTGCATAATTGAACCCGTCACTCCATTCCGGCCAAAGTGTTGTAGCACCCATGAAAAAGATCGAAGCCATCATCAAGCCCTTCAAGCTCGACGAAGTTAAGGAAGCGCTCCACGAGATTGGCCTGCAGGGCCTCACAGTCACCGAGGCCAAGGGCTTCGGTCGCCAGAAGGGTCACACCGAGCTGTATCGTGGCGCCGAGTATGTCGTCGACTTCCTGCCCAAGGTGAAAATCGAGGTCGTGCTCGATGACGCCATGGTCGAAAAGGCTGTCGAGGCGATCACTCAGGCGGCCCGCACCGGCCGCATCGGCGACGGCAAGATTTTCATCTCCACCGTCGAAGACGTCATTCGCATCCGCACCGGTGAAAAGGGCGCGGAAGCGGTCTGACGGCGGAGCAGGAACACTCCGCCTTCATCACTCTCATCGGGTACGGCCCTCCTCTCCGGGCTATCTCAGTGAGTCGTTACCAACCAGGGAAGAACAAGCAGGAAAACAGCCATGGCTGATGCCAAATCCATTGTGAAGCAGCTCAAGGAAAAGGAAGTCAAATACGTTGACTTCCGGTTCACCGATCCGCGCGGCAAGTGGCAGCACGTTGCCTTCGACATCACGATGATCGACGAGCCGACCCTGAAGGAAGGCATCATGTTCGACGGTTCGTCGATTGCCGGCTGGAAGGCGATCAACGAGTCCGACATGCTGCTGAAGCCGGACCTCGACAGCCTCACCTACGACCCCTTCTCGGCCCAGACCACCGCGATTCTGTTCTGCGACGTGCTGGAGCCGCATGAAGGCACCCCGTACAACCGTTGCCCGCGCTCCATCGCCAAGGCTGCCGAAGCCTTCGTGAAGTCGAGCAAGGTCGGCGATGTCGCCTATTTCGGTCCGGAAGCCGAATTCTTCGTCTTCGATGACGTGCGCTTCAAGACCTCGATGAACGAAACCTTCGTCTACATGGACGACATCGAAGGCGACTACAATTCCGGTAAGGTCTACGAAGGCGGCAACATGGGCCACCGCGCCCCGATCAAGGGCGGCTACTTCCCGGTGGCTCCGCTCGATCAGGGCGGCGATCTGCGTTCGGAAATGCTCTCCACCATCGCCGCCATGGGCGTGACGGTCGAGAAGCATCACCACGAAGTGGCGAACAGCCAGCATGAGCTGGGCATCAAGTTCGGCACCCTGCTGAAGTGCGCCGACGGCATGCAGATCTACAAGTACTGCGTGCACAACGTTGCCCATGCCTGGGGCAAGACCGCGACCTTCATGCCGAAGCCGATCAAGGGCGACAACGGCTCGGGCATGCACGTTCACCAGTCGATCTGGAAGGGCGGCAAGCCGCTGTTCGCCGGCAACAAGTATGCCGGCCTCAGCGAGATGGCGCTGTTCTACATCGGCGGCATCATCAAGCATGCCAAGGCGCTGAACGCCTTCACCAACCCGCTGACCAACAGCTACAAGCGCCTGATCCCCGGCTTCGAAGCTCCGGTGCTGCTCGCCTACTCGGCGCGCAACCGTTCGGCCTCCTGCCGCATCCCGTTCGGCGCCGGCGAGAAGGCCAAGCGCGTTGAGGTCCGCTTCCCCGATCCGGGCGCGAACCCCTACCTCGCTTATGCCGCCATGCTGATGGCCGGCCTCGATGGCATCAAGAACAAGATCCATCCCGGCCCGGCCATGGACAAGAACCTGTACGACCTGCCGGCCGAGGAACTGAAGAAGGTTCCGCAGGTTTGCGGCTCGCTGCGTGAAGCCCTGGAGAGCCTCGACAAGGACCGCGCCTTCCTGAAGGCCGGTGGCGTCTTCTCCGACGACTTCATCGACAGCTACATGGATCTGAAGTGGGAAGAAGTGTACGCCTTCGAGCACACCCCGCATCCGATCGAGTTCTCGATGTACTACTCGGTCTAAACGACCTTCCCTGGGCCGCGGCTTAACAGCCGGGTGTCCAACAAGCCCCGCCGGTTCCTGCCGGCGGGGCTTTCTTTTTTAGGCTTCCCCCGGCACGGCCCGATCCGTAAAATCGGTACATCGCCCCGCAAGTCAGACCGGGCGACGGGGGAGTGATGATGCGGGCGGGAATCGCAGTCCTGATACTGGTACTGCTGCCGGCTGCCCTGCTGGGCGGTTGCTCGAGGGATTTCAACACCACCAACATGGCGCGCTATTACGATGCCGGCACGCGCGCCGAAAGCAGCCGCGACTATCAGAGTGCCGAGGAGAATTACGAGCGTGCCCTGGTCTGGGCCGGCACCGAGAAGGTGCCGCCGGCCATGCTGTCGCTCACCCTCTACAACCTCGGCCGTATGAAGGGCCATGGCTGCAAATTCGAGGAGGCGCGCGAACTGCTGCTCACCTCGCTGGCCCTGGAGGAAGCCACCTCCGGCCCGGCCAGCTCGCAGATCTCGCGCCGCCTGTTCGAGCTGGCGCGCCTGTTCTATGACCGCAAGCAGTATGCCGAAGCCCTGCCCTATTATGCCCAGGCCATTCCGATGGTGCGGCGGCTGAAGCTGGAAAACGAAGACCCGCTCGCCTTCACCGATGCCTTGCAGGAATACGTCACCAGCCTGCGCCAGACCGGCGACCTGCAAACCGCCGAACCCCTTGCCGCCGAGGCCAGCAGCCGGCGCATCCAGCATTCCGACGCCCGGCCGCAATACCTGATCGTCCGCTACACCGCGATCTGCCGCAGCACGACCCTGGTACAGGTCGGCCGCGCCTGATCCTCCGACATCCCCCGGCAGTGCCAGCCCTTGATTCCCCGCGGCCGCCCGACCACACTCCGCGCCAATGAGCACCGCCGTCGTCAGCCCCCGCAAAGACATCACCGTTCGTCCCGGGCCAATCCTCTTTTTCGTCGGCGTGGTCAGCTGCTGTTTTGGCATTGCCATGCTGCTGCCGATGCTGGCCGATATCGTCGACGGCCATGAGGACTATACGGTTTTCCTGATCTGCTCGGCGGGCACCCTGTTTCTTGGCGCCGGGCTGGCCTTTGCCACCTACGACCGTACCCAGCAGATCAACCTGAACGAAACCCTGCTGCTGCTGCCAGCCACCTGGCTCACCATCAGCCTGGTCTCGGCCGCACCTTTCATGCTGTCAGACCTGAAACTGCCGCTGGCCGATGCGGTATTCGAAGCGGTATCCGGCCTGACCAATACCGGTTCCACCGTCATTGTCGGCCTGGATGGACTGCCCAGCGGCCTGCTGCTCTGGCGCTCGCTGCTGATGTGGATCGGCGGCTTCGGCGTGGTGACCATTGCCGTGCTGGCGCTGCCCTTCCTGCGCATCGGCGGCCTGCAGCTGTTCAGCCTCGACCTGTCGCCCAATTCGGCCAAGTTCCTGCCGCGTATCACCGAGGTGGTGTCGCAGATCGGCATCATCTATGCCGTGCTGACCTTCATCTGCATGATCTGTTTCTGGCTCGCCGGCATGACGCTGTTCGACGCCCTTAATCATGCAATGACCGCCCTGGCCACCGGGGGCTATTCCACCCACGATGCCAGCATCGGCTTTTTCCAGAGTGCGTCGATTGAATGGATAGCCATCCTGTTCATGACACTGGGCGCCATGCCCTTCGGTCTCTACATCGTCGCCACCTATGGCCGGCCCGGGATGTTGTGGCGCGACGAACAGGTGCGGCTGTTTCTGGGTATCATTGCCGGTGCCACCGCGCTGCTCGCACTGTGGCGCATGCTCAATCATGATGTCGCCCTGATTGATGCCGTGCGTGAAGCCGCCTTCGTCGTCGTCGCCACCATAACCACCACCGGCTATACCAGCCATGATTATGCGCAATGGGGTGGCTTCGCCGAGAATATCGCGTTGCTGCTGATGCTGATTGGCGGCTGCACCGGATCCACCGTCGGCGGCATCAAGGTGTTCCGCATCCTGCTGATGCTCAAAAGCCTGCGCACCCAGGTGCGGCGGCAGATTTTCCCGCATGGTGCCTTCCGCGTCACCTTCAATGGCGAAACCGTGCCCGATGCCGTGCTGCGCGGAGTCGCTACCTATATTTTCGCCTATCTGCTGCTGCTGACCGGGCTGACCCTGGCGATTGCCGCCTTCGGCCTCGATTTCCGCGAGAGCCTCGGCTCCGCCGCCACCGCGTTGGGCAATGTCGGCCCCGGACTCGGCCCTGACAGCGGCCCCTGTTGCACCTTCAAGGAGGTTCCGGCCGGGGTGAAATGGCTGATGTCGTTCGGCATGCTGGCCGGGCGACTGGAAATCCTCATCCTGCTGATCCCGTTCAGCCGGTCTTTCTGGCGCAACTGACGCGCTCGGGCGTGATCGCCGTCACGCCGGCGCCACCCCACTCCCTTGCTGCGCGACGGCGGCCGTCTATCGTCTTCGGACATGCTCACCCGTTTCCCATGTCTCGCGCTGCTGCTCCCTCTCATGGCCTGCGCCGCCACGGATACACCAAACATGCCCGATCTGCCTGCCCATCATCTTGAGCGGTACGATGCGCAAAACGGCGGCCGCTTCCGCAACCCGGCCGGCAGTCCGGTGCCTGAAGACAGCCTGCTGCTCGATCGCCTGCCGTTTTTCTGGAGCATGGCCTGGAGCGGGTTCCGCCGGATCGATATTCCACCCGGTCATGTCCTTGCGCAATCCGAGGTGACGACCGCGCTGCAACGCCACCACAACAGCGACAGCTACACCTGGATCGGGCATGCCGCTTTCCTGATCCGGCTCGGCGGCACCGCGATCCTGACCGACCCGTATCTGTCCGAGCGCGCCGGCCCGTTCAACCTGCTCGGTCCGAAACGCTATGTGCCGGCAGCACTGACGCCGACCACGCTGCCCCCTATCGACATCCTCGCGGTCAGCCACAACCACTACGACCATCTCGATCTTGGTGCGATCGGCGCCCTGCCGAACAAGGAACGTATTGCCGTCGTCGTGCCGCTGGGTCTGGCCGGCTACTTCCGCGACCGTGGCTATACCGACGTCACCGAGCTCGACTGGTATCAGAGCGTCGAACGCAAGGGCGTTACGATCACCTACACACCGGCTGTGCATTTCTCGCGCCGCACCGCCTTCGATGCCAATCGCAGTCTCTGGGGCGGCTTCGCTTTCAAATCGGCATCGCGCAACCTGTTCTTCTCGGGCGACACCACCTATGGCCCGGTCTTCCGTGAGATCGGTGCAAAACTCGGCCCCTTCGATATGGCTTTCGTGGGCATAGGGGCCTACGAGCCCCGCATCATCATGAGCAGTTCCCACACCACACCGGAACAGGCGGCCCAACTCGCCAAGGATGTCGGCGCGCAGCGAATGATCGGCATGCACTGGGGCACCGTGGTGCTGAGCAACGAGCCACCGTTTGAGGCACCCGAACGCCTGCGCGCCGGTGCCGCCGCCGTGGGCTATGCGCCCGGCGAGGCCGATGTCATGCCGATTGGCGAGACCCGCGCCTTCTAGCCGGGAACTTTGGCGGGGCTGCACCATTTATCTTCGACCAGTCCCGAGGAGCCCCGATGTCCAGCGAAGCCCTGCATGCCCCGCGCGAACGCCTGTCCGCGAAAACCCTGTCGATGCACCACGCCATCGTCTCGCTGATGGAAGAGCTGGAAGCGGCCGACTGGTATCGCCAGCGTGCCGACGATTGCGAGGATGCAGCACTCAAGAAGATCCTGCTGCACAACATGCGCGAGGAAATCGAGCATGCCGCCATGGTGCTGGAATGGTTGCGCCGCAACGACGATACCTTCGCCGCGCAGCTGAAGGAATACCTGTTCACCGACAAGGATATCGCCGCCCAGGAAGCGGCAGCGACCGGGAAGACCTGACGTCAGGCCGCGGCGATAACCTCCAGCTCCACCAGCCAATCCGGCAGCAGGGTCTGCACCACGATTGCCGTCGTCGGCACCGCCCGCCCATTCAACGCGGCGACCCGCGCATTCTGGTTCGCCTCGACGTAATCTGTGTCGCGCAGGTAGCTGGTGATGCGCACGATATTGTCCACGGTCATGTCGGCACTGGCCAGGATGGTGCGTAGGTTCGACCAGATCAGCGCCAATTGCTCGTCCAGCGTCTTGCCCGCCACGCCGGCCTGATCCAGGCCCATAGTGCCGGCCACATAGAGAAATCGCGTCGGGTTGCGAACTTCCAGAGCGTGGATGTAATCGGGCGTGGCGGCATAAACGCCCTGGGTCGGATTGCGGACTATGGTTTCCATGTCTTCTCTCACTCCTTCAACCGCGCCAGCGCCCGCGTATCGGTCTCTGCCATCGCTGTCGCATAGGCGCCGAGCCGGCCGCGCAGGCTGGCGACGGTGGCCGGATCGGCGGTGGCGGGGGACCCTCCGTAAGGCGGCTGCGGCTCGTATTCGATTTGCAGCTGAATTTCGCGTGCCACCGGCTCGCCAGCAATTGCCGTCACCAGCGCCAGGCCGAAATCGATGCCGGCCGTGACGCCGCCGCCGGTGACTCGGTTGCGGTCGGTCACCACGCGCTCGGCCACCGGTGTAACACCGAAAGCGCTCAGCCGCTCCAGTGACATCCAGTGCGTGGTGGCCCGATAGCCCCGCAGCAATCCGGCGGCCGCCAGCACCAGCGCTCCTGTGCAGACCGCCGTCACATACCGGCAGCCCGGCGCCTGGCGTTTCAGGAACTCCAAAACCACCGCATCTTCCATCGCCTGCAGATGCCCCGGTCCACCGGGCACGCAGACCACATCCAGCTGCGGGCAGTCGGCATAGGTGGTGGTCGGCAGGATGGCCAGGCCGGCACTGGAACTGCGGACCGGCTGCAGGTCATGCGCCAGCAGGTGGCAGGTGGTATTCGGCAGTTTTGAAAACACCTCCCAGGGCCCGGTGAGGTCGAGCTGGGTCAGGTTGGGAAACAGCAGGAAACCGATCTGCAGGGCCATAGGGCATCCGGGATGATGGTGAAACAACAGCCGCAGTTTGGCGACCCGTCCGGGCCACAGCAAGTCGGAAAATCCATTCTATGGCAAAGGCTTGCACGGGCTGGACAAGCGGTCTCGCTCACGATACCGTATGTTATAATATAACATTTAAGGCATCAGCATGACCGAGGCCGCCCCCAGCCCCCGCCTGCCCGTCACCGTCCTGTCCGGTTTTCTCGGCGCCGGTAAAACCACATTGCTCAACCATGTGCTCACCAACCGCGAGGGACGCCGTGTCGCTGTCATCGTCAACGACATGAGTGAAGTGAACATCGACGCCGCGCTGGTGCGCGAAGGCGGTGCAAAACTCAGCCGCACGGACGAGAAGCTGGTTGAAATGTCGAATGGCTGCATCTGCTGCACCCTGCGCGACGATCTGTTGCAGGAAGTGACGCGGCTGGCGCAGGACGGGCGCTTTGACTATCTCCTGATCGAATCCACCGGCATCGCCGAACCGATGCCGGTCGCGGCCACTTTCGACTTCCGCGATGAAGCCGGTTTCAGTCTCGCCGACGTGGCTCGCCTCGACACACTCGTCACCGTGGTCGATGCCTATAACTTCATCCGCGATTACGCTTCGACCGATTTCCTGCGCCAGCGCGGCGAAAGCATGGGGCCGGAAGACGAGCGTACCGTCGTCGACCTGCTGATGGAGCAGATCGAATGCGCCGACACGATCCTCCTCAACAAGTCCGATCTGGTCACATCGGATCAACTGGGTTTCCTGGAGGGGCTGATCCGCAGCTTCAACCCGCGTGCCCATATCGTACCTGCCAGCTTCGGCAAAGTCGCACTCGATCAGATTCTCGATACCGGACGCTACGACCCCCTGCACACACAAAGCCTGCCTGGGTGGCAGCAGGCGTTGCTCGGGCATCATCTGCCGGAAACCGAGGAATACGGCATTCGCAGCTTCGTCTACCGGTCACGGCGACCGTTCCATCCCTGGCGCCTGTATCGCTGGTTCAACAGCGAATGGAATAACGTATGGCGGTCGAAAGGATTCTTCTGGCTTGCCACACGCATGCAGCATGTTGGATCCTGGTCGCAGGCTGGCGCGGTGACACGCCATGAACGCGCCGGTGCCTGGTGGGCCGCCATTCCGCAAGAACATTGGCCTGACGACGACGAGTGGCAGAGCAGCCTGGATGGCATCTGGCATCCAGACTACGGTGATCGCCGCCAGGAAATCGTCCTGATCGGCGCAAATATGGATGAGGCAAGCCTGCGCCGCGGCTTTGATGCCTGTCTGCTGACGGACAAGGAAATGGCCGGCGGGGTCGAAGCCTGGCAAACGCTCAGCGACCCCTTCCCGCGCTGGGAACGGCCGTCGCAGCCGGAGGCGGCATGACACAGCATCAGGCCACTCTACAGGCCCTGCTCGGTCCGGCTCCTGCGGTCCTGGAGGGCATTCATCATCCTGGTGTCAACCTCGCGGTCTGGACGCGCAGCCTCTCACCCTGCCTGCAGCTTGCGGCGACCCAGCGGATTCACGGTGGCGCCACCCCGCTCTGCCTGTATGTCGAACCCGGGGAAGCGGCAGGCCGCCTGCCCGATCTGTTGCCATCGGCGGCGCTTGCGGCGGATATCGCATATCTGGCCGAGCAGTTCCTGCGGATCAGCGGCAGCCCGCGCGCCCATGTCGAGCTGGAAGTCCTGCACCACGATGCCTGCCGTTACTTCCATGTCGATCACGTCGGTTTGCGTCTGCTCTGCAGCTATGTCGGCCCAGGAACCGAATGGCTGAGCGAGGATAATGTCAACCGCACCGCCCTGGGCACCGGCAACAATGCCGCGGTCATCCGTGATCCGCGCCGTGTGCATCGGCTGGAAACCGGCTGGGCCGGCCTCTTCCGTGGCGAAGCGGCCGCCCCCGATCGAGCCATTGTCCATCGCTCGCCACCGATCCGGCAGAACGGCGAGCGACGCCTGCTGTTGCGTATCGATGTGCCGGGACCGCATATCCCGGAATAGACAGGCACGCCATGATTGCGCAGTATGGACAGACCCCCGTCGGAGTCCGCCATGGCCCATGCCCTCACACCCTCTGCACCCGCCGTCATCAGCGGCCATAACCGCCCCGATCTCGACACCGATGAGATCCGCCAGGCCCGCATCGATCTGGCCGCCTGTTTCCGCATGGCGGCCCGGCTCGGCCTGCATGAGGGGATATGCAACCATTTCTCCGCCATGCTGCCGGGCTATGATGACCTCTTCCTGGTCAATCCCTATGGCTATGCCTTCAGTGAAGTGACCGCCTCGAATCTGGTGGTCTGCGATTTCCACGGCCATGTGGTGACCGGTGACGGCGTGCCGGAAGCCACCGCCTTCTTCATTCACGGCCGCATGCACAAGAACGTGCCGCGCGCCCGTGTCGCCCTGCACACACATATGCCTCATGCCACTGCACTGTGCATGGTCGAGGGCGATCCGCTGGTCTTCGCCGGCCAGTCGTCACTGAAATTCTATGGCCGCACCAAGGTCGACCGCGATTATAACGGCCTGGCGCTGGATACCAGCGAAGGCGACCGCATCGCCGCATCCGTGGGCGATGCCGATATCATCTTCATGCAACATCATGGCGTGATGGTGCTGGGCAGAACCATCGCCGAAGCCTGGGATGATCTCTACTATCTCGAACGCGCCTGCCAGGTGCAGGTGATCGCCGAGAGCACCGGGCGCAAACTGATGCCGGTGCCGAAGTCTATCGCTGAGACAACATACAAGCAGATGCGCGAGGGCGATGGCGAATCCGCCCGCCTGCATCTGGAGAGCATGAAGCGACTTCTGGATCGCGAAGAGCCGGATTATCGCCGCTGATTAAAGCGTCTCATCCACCTTGGCCGCAATATCCTCGAGCTGCGCCTGCGTCATCAGAGACACCGGCTGATCCGGATTGAAGGCCGGGAAACGCAGCGTCACGACGGTGCCCTTGCCAGGCATGCTGCTGAGATCGAGCAGGCCATGGTTCAGCTCAACCATCGCCTTGGCCAGTGGCAGGCCAAGGCCGGTGCCGGCATGCTTGCGGCTCAGCATGCTGTCGACCTGGCCGAATGGCACAAAGGCCGTGCGGATATCCGCCGGCGTCATGCCGATGCCGCTGTCGCTGACACGGATGGCAACGGAACCATCAGCATCACGGTCGACCCCAACCTGTACCCTGCCCTGCGGCGGTGTAAACTTGATGGCATTCGACAGCAGGTTGATCAGCGCTTGCCGCAACATTCGCTGCACCACCAGGACATGCAGTCCGGACATGGTTATATCGACCGAGACCGCCACCTGCTGTTGCGTCGCCAGCGGCTGCAACAGGCGCACTGCCATATCGACGGCGTCTTCGACTTCGACCGGCTCGGCCTCACGCGTATCGAACCCGCCCGCCTCCAGCTTGGCCAGATCGAGCAGGTTGTTGATCAGATCGAGCAGATGCTGGGCGCTGTCGTTGATATCGGCGGCGAATTCCAGATAGCGCGCATTCTGCATCGGGCCGAAACGTTGGTGGCGCAGGATATCCGAGAAGCCGACAATGGCATTCATCGGGGTGCGCAATTCATGGCTCATATTGGCAAACTGCTTGGTGCGCGACGTGTTGACGTCCTTGGCATTATGCAGCGCGATGGCCAGTTCGCGCGTCATCAGCTTCAGGCGCTGGCCGGCGGCACGCTGGGCACGCAGCAGCAACTGGGCATGCAGGATCACCGGCGTGGCGACCAGAATCGTGATGACACCGCAGATCGTGAACATCTTGCCGGTCAGCGGCTGATCGAAGAGCGCGCCACAGATCACCAGCAGAACCTGTGTGACGGCCGTGCAGGCCGTCACCAGAAGGGCGGTTGCAAATGCCGGGTGGCGACGCCCGAGCCAGTGATTGGCGGCATTCAGCTGTCGCAGCAGGCGGGGTTGCACATTGGCAGGACCGGGCATAGCCAATATTAGAAGTTGTCCCGCCGGTAATTGCAGTTGAAAAACAGCAACCTGCACATAACAGGGCAGGATCCCGGCAGACCTTCAGCCGAAGGTAGAAATCCGCAGGGTTTCCTCTGCTTTCTGAGGATCCGGCACAGCCAGAACCAGCCGCGCCGGCCCCTGAATGCTCAGCTCTTGCCGATCAGTTCCTTCAGCTTGAGCCGCTCGATGATGACCCTCTCTTCCTCGTAATTCTGCGCGACGAATTTCTGGTAATCGACACCGTCCAGATACATCACGACCATGTCGAGGCGGTTACAGGTGTCTGTGTGTTCTGCACTCAGCGCCGCATTGCGAAATACCTCGCGCAGCCGCGATGTGATCACCGGATCGAGGCCCTTGGGCGCGCCGACGCCGTTGGGCGCCTGCATCACCACATGGTAGCCGCTCTCCTTCAGCGTCGGCACAGCGGGGAAGCCAGCCAGCCGCTGCTCGCTCCAGGTCGCCAGCAGACGGAAGCGCCCGTCGCGCACCAGCGGTGCCCAGGAGCTGGAATCGGCCAGCACCTGCACATGGCCGCCCAGCACCGCCTGCAGCGCATCGGCGCCGCCCTTGAAGGGCACATGGCTCAGCTGGATCTTTGCGGCATAGGAGAATTCCTCCATGCCGATATGCGTCTGCCCGGCAATGCCGGAGGTGGCATAGGTGATGGTATCGGGTTTGGCTTTCGCCGCCATCACCAGATCCTGAATGGACTGGAACGGCGAGTCCGCGCGCACGGCGATGCCGAAGGTCTGGCCCGCTGTCCGTGCGATGAAGGTGAAATCGCTGCGCGGATCATGGGCAAAGCTGCCGAGCTGCGAGAAGCGCGTCACGCTGAGCGGAATCTGGCCGATGGTATAGCCATCGGGCTGTGCCGTGGCGATGGCGGCGGCCCCGATCATGCCAGCCGCGCCGGCACGGTTCTCAACCGCAATCGGCTGCCCAAGCTCGGTTGCCGCCACACGGCACAGCGCCCGCATGGTGGTATCGGCCGTGCCGCCGGCCGGCCAGGGGCAGATGAAGCGGATCGGTCGCGACGGATAGGCTTGCGCGAGCGACGGTTTGGCAAAGCTCAGGGTTGCGATGGACGCAAGCGTTCCCGTCAGGACCTGACGACGGTCAGGTCCCTGCAGCATTTTTTTCATTACGTTTCCTCCGGTTTTTTGATTTTTCAGAGACTCGTCTTCGTCACCTATCCAACAATACCGATCTGCCAGGGGACGAATTCGTGGTCACCGACGCCGAGCAATTCACTCTTGCTCTTCTCGCCCGATGCCGTGCGCAGGATATGCTCGAAAATCTCCTGCCCCATTTCCTGCATCGACTTGGTGCCGTCCAGAATCTGGCCACAGTTGATGTCCATGTCCTCTTCCAGCCGACGATACATTGGCGAATTGGTGGCCAGCTTCAGCGACGGCACCGGCTTGGCGCCGAAGGCCGATCCGCGACCGGTGGTGAAGGCAATGATATTAGCGCCGCCGGCGATCTGCCCGGTGGCCGAGCACGGGTCGTAGCCGGGTGTGTCCATAATCACTAGGCCCTTGGTCTTCACCGGCTCGGCATATTTATAGACATCCATGAGAGGTCCGGTGCCGCCCTTCATCGACGAGCCCAGCGACTTCTCGAAGATATTCGCCAGGCCGCCGGCCTGATTGCCCGGGCTGACCACGCCGTTGATCTGCACATCGCGGCCAACGGCATAGACATCCTTCCACCAGCGGATCCGTTCGATCAGCTTCTCGCCAACCGCTTGCGTCACCGCGCGCCGCGTCAGCGTGTGTTCTACGCCATACAGCTCCGGTGTCTCGCTCAGGATCGCCGTGCCGCCATGGCGCACCAGAATATCCATCGCGGCACCGAGTGCTGGATTGGCGGTGATGGAGGAAAAGCCGTCTGAGCCGCCGCATTGCAGGCCGACGGTGATATGGCTCGCCGGCACGGTCGTCCGCTTCACATCATTGGCCGATGGCAGAATCTTCTTCACCGCCTCGATGCCGGCCTCAATGGTCTTACGCGTGCCGCCGGTTTCCTGCATTACGAAGGTGACGAGGTTGGCGCTGCGCTCCAGCCCCTGCTCCTCCATCATGCCGCCCAACTGGTTACGTTCGCAGCCCAGGCCGATAACAACAACGGCGGCAAGGTTGGCATGGCGGATATAACCGCCCAGCGTGCGACGCAGCAGGGCCATCGCCTCGCCAGTCATTTCCATACCGCAGCCCAGCGCATGGCTGAAAGCCACGACGCCGTCGACATTCGGGAAATCGGCCAGGCGTTCCTCGGTGAAATGCCGCGCCACCGCATGCACCACGGTGGCCGAGCAGTTCACGGTCGAAACGATACCAATGAAATTGCGCGTGCCGACACGGCCATCGGGGCGCACGATGCCCTGGAAGGTGGCGCGCTCGGCTTCAGGGATCATGTCGACCGGCTTGTAGCCCTGGCCATAGGCATAGTCGCGATCGAATTCACGGAATTCCGTGTTGTGGCCATGCAGCATGGTCCCGGCGCGGATGTCATCGGCCGCAAAGCCGACCGTGACGTTGTATTTCAGGATCGCCTCGCCCTTCTTCAGGTCGCGGGCGGCGATCTTGTAGCCCGCCAGCACCTTGTCGCGGATCAGGAAGCCCGGATTGCGGTTGTCGCCCTCCACCGGCATGCCCGGCACCACATCGATGCGGGCAACCACGGTGTTGTCATCGGGATGCAGGCGGATCACGGGGCCGATCAGGCGTTTGGCATGCAGGTCGATCATGGACATCGGGGCAAAACTCGACTGGAGAGAACGGCGCCGGCTGCTGGCCGGGAAATGTTACCGGTAACATTTCGAAGCCGAGCCTACCCCGGAATTGCCGCGCTGGCTATAGTGGAATGGTGAAGAAGCCCAGCAAGAAACCGGCCGAGCGCCGTTCCGCAGTTGCGAAGACGCCCACGCTTGCCGATATCGCGGCCGAGGTCGGCGTCACCAAAATCACGGTTTCCCGGGCTTTGAATGCGCCGGAACAGCTCTCGCCCGCCACCCTGGAAAAGGTGCGCGCGGCGATCAAGCGCAGTGGCTACACCCCCAATCTGCTGGCCGGTTCGCTGTCGTCCAATCGCTCCAGGCTGATCGTCGCCCTGGTGCCCAGCATTGCCGGTGCGATGTTCACCGCCACCATGCAAAAGGTCGC
The DNA here is from genome assembly GCF_943372915.1 of Ferrovibrio terrae. Taxonomy (GTDB): domain Bacteria; phylum Pseudomonadota; class Alphaproteobacteria; order Ferrovibrionales; family Ferrovibrionaceae; genus Ferrovibrio; species Ferrovibrio terrae_A. Next base: position 41,248 of record NZ_CALSAN010000027.1, read on the forward strand.
GGAACATCTGCAGGAGCATGGCTACCAGCTTCTCATTGGCCAGGCCGGTTATGACGATGCGCGCGAGGATGCACTGCTGGAAGCGGTGATCGGCCGGCGGCCCGACGGCATCATCCTCACCGGCATCGTGCATTCGGCCCAGGCACGCCAGAAGCTGCGCGCCGCGCGCATTCCGGTGGTCGAGACCTGGGATCTGACACCCAAGCCGATCGACATGCTGGTTGGGTTTTCGCATCCCGCCATCGGCAAGGCGGCGGCGGAGTATCTGTGGAAACGCGGCTGCCGGCGTCCGGCGATCATCTCGCCCGATGACCGCCGCGCCCGTCTGCGTGCGGAAGCCTTCAGCGCGGTGTTCGCTGCAAAGAAATATGCCGTGCCTGTTGTCGAGGCGCCGGCGCCGACACCAATGGGCGATGGCCGCAGTGGCCTGACGGCTTTGCTCAAGACTCACCCCGATATCGACGGCGTCTTCTGCGGCTCCGACAACCTGGCGCTCGGCGCGCTGATCGAGGCGAAAGCGCGTGGCATCATGGTGCCGCGGCAGCTCAGGATCATCGGCTATGGCGACCAGAGCTATGGCAAGGATGCCGATCCGCCGCTGACCAGCGTGCGGATCGATGGTGCCGCCATCGGGCGTATCGCTGCCGAGATGCTGATAGCCCGCGCCACCGGCCGCCCGCCGAAACACAAAGTGGTCGATGTCGGCTTCACGCTGGTCGAGCGCGCCAGCACCTAGTTCTCGCAAGCCATAATCCGCATGCGGTTGTCTTGACCCGGATTGATCTGTCGCTCCGCGGGTCTCCCGACCGCAGCTACACGTCTCTTTGAGTGCGCGTCTGCACAGCGCCTCCACCTGCGGTCAATGCACGACATTTCAGGCTGGTTTAGCTTGGATTTCCAGCAATTTTTAAACCGCACCCGGATATAAATTTTGTATAAACCTGATCCAGGGGGCCAGGAAAGCACGTACACCGACGTTACCCCCAGACAAAAATGCACTCCAACTTCTGCAGCCGGACGTTACCGGGCGCGACCAAAGGTTCTCACGTCAATGCTGACTTTATCCCGCTCCGCCCGCGACCAGCAGGCGCAGTACACCGCGATCAACCGCACCCAGGCGATTATCGAGTTCACCCTCGATGGCAAAATCCTGGATGCCAATGAAAACTTCCTCAATGCCATCGGCTACACGCTGGCGGAGATCAAGGGCCAGCATCACGGCATGTTTGTGCCGGCAGATTATCGCGCCAGCGCCGAATACAAGGCCTTCTGGACCAAGTTGGGTCGCGGCGAATACGACGCCGGACAGTATATGCGCCTGGCCAAGGGCGGCCGGGAAATCTGGATCCAGGCCAGCTACAACCCGATCTTCGACAAGCGCGGGCGACCTTACAAGGTCGTCAAGTTCGCCACAGATATCACCGAGCAGAAGCTGACGATGGCCAATTACGAAGGCCAGCTTGCCGCCATCGGCAAGTCGCAGGCAGTGATCGAATTCACCCTGGACGGCACCATCCTCACCGCCAATCCCAACTTCCTCACCACGCTGGGCTACACGCTGGAAGAAGTGAAGGGCAAGCATCACCGTCTGTTCGTCGATCCGGCCGAGCGCGAGAGCGCCACATACAAGGCTTTCTGGGACAAGCTGGGCCGCGGCGAATATGACGCCGGCCAGTACAGGCGCATTGGCAAGGGCGGCAAGGAGGTCTGGATCCAGGCCAGTTACAACCCGATCATGGATGCCGCCGGGCGACCTAACAAGGTGGTGAAATACGCCACTGACATCACGGCGCAGACCAGGGCAGCGCAGGCCATGCAGCAGGCCGTGCAGCAGGTGCAGACCGTGGTGGAAGCGACCAAGGCCAATGATCTGACCCAGCGCATCGATCTCGGCGGCAAAAGCGGAGAAATCGAAGCCCTGTGTGCCGGTGTCAATGCCCTGGTCGACACCATGACCGCCATCATCGGCAATATCCGCGAGGCCTCCGGCACCATCGCGGCGGCGTCGAGCGAAATCTCGACCGGCAGCCAGGACCTCGCCAGCCGCACGGAATCGCAGGCTGCCTCCATCGAGGAAACCGCTGCCTCGATGCATGAGGTGACCGCCACGGTGAAGCAGAATGCCGACAACGCCCAGGCCGCCAGCCAGTTGGCCACAGCCGCGCGCGACACCGCCGAAAAGGGCGGCAGCGTGGTGCGCGATGCCGTGACGGCCGTAACCCAGATCGAGGAAAGCGCCCAGAAGATTTCCGATATCATCGGCCTGATCGACGAGATCGCCTTCCAGACCAACCTGCTCGCCCTCAACGCCTCGGTGGAAGCCGCCCGCGCCGGCGAGGCCGGCAAAGGATTTGCCGTCGTCGCCCAGGAAGTCCGCGCCCTGGCGCAAAGGTCTGCCAATGCCTCGAAAGACATCAAGGCGCTGATTCAGTCCTCGAATACCCAGGTCAAGACCGGTGCCGCGCTGGTCAACCAGGCCGGCGGTTCACTGACCGAGATCGTCGGCGCCATCAAGAAGGTGTCGGATATCGTCGCCGAGATCGCCGCCGCCTCGCGCGAGCAGTCGACCGGACTGGAGCAGATCAATACCGCGATTGCGAGTATGGACGAGATGACCCAGCGCAATGGCGCGTTGGTGGAGGAAACCTCCGCCTCGGCCCAGTCGCTGTCGAGCCAGGCACAGGACCTGGCTAAGCTGGTGCAGCGCTATCGCATCGACGGCCAGCAGGCCAGCGTGCAGAAGCCGGCCCTTGGCGCGTCACAGATCGTCGTTTCGCACCGCAGCGGCAGCCCTGAAGCACGCCCCGCCCCGCGCCAGCACCAGCATCCGGCGCAGCGTCCTGCTCTGAAGGTCGTCGAAACACGAGCCGCGCCAGCCCACGGCAGCGAGTGGGAGGAGTTCTAAGCGCCGTCCTTCGGCGCCGACCCTTCCGGCGGACGGGCGACGGCGATCTGCCAATTGCGGCGCATCGCCAGCACCCGCACGATGAAACACAGCAGCCCGCCGGCAATCATGCCCAAATGTGGCGGCAGGCCTAACGCCTCGCCCGCCACCACCACGGCGGCCCCGGCGAGTGCGGCCACGGCATAAACCTCGGCGCGCAGCACTGTGGGGATTTCGGCCAGCATGATGTCACGCGCCATGCCGCCGCCGATGCCGCTGAGCACCCCCAGCATGGCGGCTGCCAGCGGGTTGAGGCCATACATCAGCGCCTTCTGCGTGCCCAGCACGGCAAACAGCGCCAGCCCGGCAGCATCGAACAGCTGCACCGGCTGTTTCAGCCGCTCGATCAGCGCAGACTGGAAAAACACGATCAGCGCGGCTAAGCCGGCAATCACGGGATAGGCCCAGTCGCGGATCGCCACCGGCGGCAGCGCACCAATCAGCACGTCGCGCAGGATGCCGCCCGCGGCCGCCGCGGCAAAGCTGAGTACCAGCACGCCAAACAGGTCGAGCCGCCGCCGCACGCCGGCAGTGGCGCCCGACAGCGCGAAAACAAAGGTGCCGGCAAAATCGAACAGCGTCAGCAGCATGGCATCCGCGGATCAGGACAACCGGTGCAGTCCGCTCCGGTCAGGAGAACTTCTTTTTCGGCTTCGACCAGCCGGCCTTGGTTGTAGCAGGTGCACGATCCGGCTGGAACGCTCCTGCCTCGCCGCCCTGGCCTTCGGCGCGCTCTTTCTTCTTCCACGGCGGCTTGCCGCCGCCGGCTTTGAAGCCGCCGGCCTTATGCTCGCCCGGCTTGCCGAAATCGCGCTTCTTGAAGTCGCCCTTGCGGAATTCGGCCTCGGGAATCCAGGCCTTCTTCTCGCGCGGTGGCGCGGCGGTTTCCGGCGGCGGGCCGTCGACACGCGTGATGGTGATCTGCTTCTCGCCGGTACCTTCGCGTTCAATGGTCTGCATGAAGCGCTCGGCCACACCGGCAGCGATCTCGAACTGGCTTTCGGTGTGGAAGATCTTGATGGCGCCGACATCCTTGCGGGTGACATGGCCGACGCGGCAGATCAGCGGCAGCAGCCAGCGCGGCTCGGCATTCTGCTTGTGACCGGCCGAAATCTTGAACCAGCTGCCGCCCAGGCTGCCCCGGGCCGGACCGTCGCCGGCGAAGCCCTCGCGTGGCGCCCGCTTGCCATAGGCCGGGGCTTCGTGTTCAGCCGCCACATCCAGCATCTCTTCCGGCGCCGGGCGGTTTTTCTGCTGCAGGCGCAGGAAGGCTGCAGCCACCTGTTCGGCACTGTGGGTTTCCAGCAGCTTGGCAGCGAAGGCCTTCTCCTCGGCGGTCAGCACGCCCTGCAGGCTTTCGTCATTGAGGATGCGTTTGCGGTCGGCGGCGATGATCTCGGCGGCCGAGGGCGGCTGGCCCCATTTGGCATCGATATTCGCATCGCCCAGCAGGCGCTGGATGCCGCGGCGGCGGTTATGCGGCACCAACAGCACGCAGATGCCCTTGTTACCGGCACGGCCGGTACGGCCCGAACGGTGCAACAGCGCTTCGCCGTTGGTCGGCAGGTCGGCATGCACCACCAGTTCCAGGCCCGGCAGATCGATGCCGCGCGCCGCCACGTCGGTGGCGACACAAATTTGGGCGCGGCCGTCGCGCATCGCCTGCAGCGCATGGGTGCGTTCGTTCTGGCTCAGCTCGCCCGACAGGGCCACAACAGTAAAACCGCGATTGGACAGGCGTGCGGTCAGATGCGTCACCGCCATGCGGGTACCGCAGAACACGATCGCACTTTTCGCATCGTGAAAACGCAGCACGTTGATGATGGCATTCTCGCGCTCGTTCGGCGCAACCATCAGCGCGCGATATTCGATATCGACATGCTGCGACTTTTCGGCCGCAGTCGAGATGCGCACCGCATCGCGCTGGAAACGCTTGGCCAGTTGGGCAATCGGCTTGGCCACGGTGGCAGAGAACAGCAGCGTGCGGCGTTCGGCCGGGGCAGCATCGAGGATGAATTCAAGGTCTTCGCGGAAACCGAGATCGAGCATCTCGTCCGCCTCGTCCAGCACCACGGCGCGCAGCGCACCGATATCCAATGCACCGCGCTCGATATGATCGCGCAACCGGCCCGGCGTTCCGACCACGATATGGGCACCGGCATTCAGCGCCTGACGCTCGGACCGCATGTCCATGCCGCCGACACAGGAAACTACGCGGGCATTGGTCTTTTCATACAGCCAGTCCAGCTCGCGGCAGACCTGCAATGCCAGTTCACGCGTCGGGGCCACGACCAGCGCCAATGGCGGCGCCCAGCCGCCGGCCCGGAACGGCTCGAAGCCTTCGGAGCCCTGCAGCAGCGTGGGGGCGATCGAGAGGCCGAAAGCGACCGTCTTACCCGAACCGGTCTGCGCCGAGACCAGCAGGTCTGCCTCGGTGAGCTCAGGCGCCAGAACGGCGCTCTGCACGGGGGTGAGCGTGGTATAGCCGCGCGCGGTGAGCGCATCCGCCAACGGTGCGACAGCGCCCGCGAAGGGGACGCCAACAGAATCAGACATGGGAACTGGAACTTTCCAGGAGATAGGGAACGGCGAGGATCGCAGCGGCCCACCCAGCAGTCGCCCACGCAAACCATGGCGGGGCAGACACAGGGCCGATCAGGGAATGGCGATCATCCTGCGCCGGCCCTGCTGGGGCGGGGTATAGGCCGCAATGCCGCATCCGTCAACTGCGAGCCGGCAAAGGCAGCCGGTTCCGCGACTTACATCGTCTCAGACGCCAGGCGGGCCGCCGGACGGCCTTGCGCCTGCCGGGCCACGGGCTAAGGGCTACGGGCCAACCCCCCGCAATTGCCCGTCCGCATCGCCCGACGGTGTGGCACACGCCAGGATATACGCTGACAGGGCGTGGGCTGGCAGGGTTGTGCCGGTTGCCGTCCTGAAGCTCGCAACAATCAGGGCGGATAATCGAAAAATAAGCAGCAACACTACATCTGCACTGCTAAGCAAACAGCCAGATAGATGCAGGCGACTACGGCCATGTTCATTCTGAACTTTAACCGTCTTCAGATTACCCTCACCGCGATATTGCTTCTGGCCGCCGCTATGCCGTCGCATGCGGCTGATGCACGTCGCGCCGAGGCAGCACAGACAATGCCGGTGCGCGTCGGGGGCACCGGTATGGGTCTGGCCCTGATGCGCGCGGTCGGTGACCAGATTGAGAGAACCGCGCCGGAAATTCAGGTGCAGATCTTGCCAAGCCTTGGCACCGCCGGCGGCATCAATGCGCTGGCAGCGAAAGCAATCGATGTCGCAATCGCCACCCGTCCGGCCAGCCCGGACGAGACCAGTGGCGGTATCGAAACCGCTGCCTGCCTCAACACCGCGCTGATCTTCGCTACCTCGCGCAGCGAAAGCTTCGACATCAAAACGATAGACCTGCCAGCACTTTACCGCGAGGCGAATCCGAAATTTCCCGATGGCCGCCCGCTGAAGGTGATCCTGCGGTCGCGCACCGGTTCCGAAGTACCCTACCTGATAAAACGCTTCCCTGCGCTGGAGGAGGCCTTTGTCGCCGCCTATCGCCGCACCGGCATACCAGTCGGCTCGACCGACCAGGAGAATGCCGTTCTGGCCCAGCGTACCGCCGACTCATTCGCGATCACCACCTTGCTGCAGGTGCGCGCCGAAAAGCTCAACCTGACACCACTCTCGCTCGATGGCGTGATGCCGGCGCCCCAAACAATTGCTGATGGCAGCTATCCAATGCCCCTCAAGGTCTGCCTGCTGGTCGCGCGCGATGCCACACCGGCTGTGCGTCGCACAGCCACCTATATAGCCACGCCTGCCGGACGTAGATTGGTCCGCGCCTTTGGTGCCGAAGTCGCGCCCTGAACTGTCATGCCAATGGCCGATGACAGAATCGAACACATCCTGCGGCGCATCGCTGTTTGGATCGGAATTCTCGTCGCTGTGGCTATTCCCGCCGGTTACGGCACCATCGCCTATTTCGATCAGGTCAAGCTGCAGAGCCTCGCCGCAGAGTTCACCGCGAGGCAGATTGCGCGCTACGCCTATGTTCAAGGCGAGACTTGGCGCTACAGCAACCATCGCGTCGGCGAGATCGTCGAAGTGTTCGCCGACGATGAAGCAGCGGCACGCCGCTATGTTTATGATAATAGCGGCATGCCGGTCGTTACGATCGGGCCTGAACAGTCCAGACCTCTTATACGGACTGTGGTACCGGCGATCGCCGGCGCAGAAATAGTGGGCAGCGTGGCGGTCGAAAGCAGCATGCACCCGCTGCTGCAGCGCACCCTTATGCTTGGACTGCTGGGGTTAGTGCTTGGCCTGTCGGCCTTCGGTAGCATTCACCTCGCCACAACGGCGTTGCGCCGTGCGGCCGATGAACTGAACCGACAGTATGCCGAAACCGATGCGGCACGTCAGGCGGCGGAATTTCAGCGCCGCAGCGCCGAGAGCGCTAATCGCAGCAAATCCGAATTCCTCGCCAATATGAGCCACGAACTGCGTACGCCGCTCAATGCTGTGATCGGATTTTCTGATCTGATGCAGCAGCAGCTGATGGGGCCGCTATCCGAGGTCTACGCTTCCTATGCCGCCGATATCAACACCAGCGGCCGGCACCTGCTCAGTGTCATCAACGACATCCTCGATCTTGCGAAGGTCGAGGCTGGTCAAGCCACGGTGGCCGGCGAATACTGCGACCTCACCGAGATTTTTGAAACCTGCCTGCGCCTGACCGAACTGCGCGCGCAGAAGCAGGGGGTTGCTCTTGTCGCCAATCTCGACCTGCCGCCAGGCGAGGAGATGGGCACAGTCGACCCTACCCGCACGAAGCAGATCGCACTCAACCTGCTATCCAATGCCGTCAAGTTCACCCCGCGTGGCGGCAGCGTGACGCTGCACGTCGCCCGCACCGAACCTGACTTGCTGAAAATCCGCGTGAGCGATACCGGCATCGGCATGACCCCCGCCGAGATCGCCATTGCCTTTGAGCCCTTCCGACAGATCAGCAATACCCTAGCACGGCGTTTCGAAGGTACTGGTCTCGGCTTGCCGATTTCGCGCAAATTCGCCGAACTGCAGGGCGGCAGCCTGACCCTGGAAAGCCAACCCGGCGTGGGCACCACAGTAACCGTGCTGTTGCCAGTCGGCGGACTCCCGCCGGGCAGCAGTGCGCAGAACGGGCCGACCGCTTAATCAGGGCGGCTACTTGTCCTGACGCACACCGCCAGCAGCGGCGCACATGCCTTAAACATTATTTCTGCGCGCAGCAGCCCGTTTGCATTTCGCGCAGCATGTTCAGCTCGTCGCGGTTGGGGCAGAAATACGGCAGCACCGCATCGTCGCGTGCCTCGGCCGGAACGCTGAGCCAGTCGCGGCAGTCGCTGCGCGCGTGGCACTGGCCGCAAAGCCGCTGCATGTCATGCAGCCCGCCGCGCATCGCCGCGGTGTTGCGCAGGCCGGTCCGTGCCAGCAGTTCGTCCAGTTCGGCGCTGCCGCCGCTGCTGGCAATCACGGCGCCCAGATCGGCGCTGCCCATGCCAAGATCCTGCGCGATGCGGCCGCGCTCCGGGCGGTCCAGGCCCTGCCATTCACGCTCCTCCGCCAGGCGGTGGAAACAGTCGCGGAACCACGCGGCCATACGGCCGATCAGGTCGCGGTCATGCAGATTATGGTCGGAAATCTGGCTCTGGGCGGTCATGGCGCAGCCTCCTTTGCCGGCTGAATGTCGATTCCAGCCTAGGCCAGCGGCCGGCTGATGCTTTGTTCTGGATCAAAGGATGCCCAAATACCGGCAATAATCCGGCCTGCCGAATAGTCTTGCGGTGCCCCGGTGCAAGGCAGACACTGGAGTTCGACGACTCCTGACAACCAGACCACGCCCGCCATGGCGCAGCGCCGCCATGCTGTGGTGTCGTTTGCGCCCTTGAAAGCCTCTGCGCTCTTGAAAGCCACGCCCATGTCTGCCCGCAGCACGGAAACCACCGTCACCTTCAACCATGCCTTTCAGATCAAAGGCTTGGACGAGCGGCTGCCGCCGGGCACCTATCTGGTGGTGACCGAGGAAGAGCGGCTGGACAGTCTCTCCTTCCCCGCCTGGCATCGCACCGGCACGCAGCTGCATCTGCCCGCCATCGCCACGGCATCGGCCACGCGCCAGGCCGTCACCATCGATCCCGAAGACCTCACGCTGGCGCTGATCGCCGATGGCCGCATGCCAATCGACCGTTCAGGCGCTGCACTGCCTGACATCGAGCGGCCGGGTGTCGAGCGCCCCGGTGTCAGGCCGGCCGGCAGCAAGGCATGACATGCTGCTGCAGATCCGCCACCGCACCATCTATCTCTACAACCGGCCGGTCGATCTCGGGCCGCATCGCCTGATGCTGCGTCCGCGCGAAAGCCCGGACCTGAGATTGCTGTCCTTTACGATGTCGACCACGCCGCCCAGCCTGTTCAGCTGGAGCCAGGATGTCTATGGCAACAGCGTCGCCCGCGCCCTGCCGCTGTGGCCGGCCGACAGCCTGGTGATCGACAGTGACATCCGCGTCGACAACCAGGCCTTTGCCGCACCGATCCTGAATATTGCCGCCCATGCCATGGACTACCCCTTCCGCTACGACGATGCCGAGTGGAACAACCTGGGCCATCTGGCGCTGCCGCAATATGCCGATCCGCAGGGCCGCCTGCAGGCCTGGATACAGGGCTTCATCGCCAGCAAGCCCACCGGCACGCTGGCGCTGCTGCGCGATCTGAATGCCGGCATCGGCAATACGATGTCCTATCAGAGCCGCACCGATCACGGCACGCAGACGCCGCTGGAAACCCTGCAGCGCGGCTGGGGCTCGTGTCGCGACTTCGCCATGCTGCTGGCGGAAGCCGCCCGCTGGCTCGGCTTCGGTGCACGGCTGGTCTCGGGCTACATCTACCTGCCCGATCTCGATCCCGGCCTGAGCTTGCCATCGTCGCCACATGACGCCACCAAGTCGGAAGCCGCCGGCCCGGCGCCCGGTGCCACCCATGCCTGGGTGGATATCTATCTGCCCGGCGCCGGCTGGGTGGCGTTTGATCCCACCCATCGCAGCTATGGCGGCGCCAATCTGATTCCGGTGGCGGTGGCGCGTGGCATTGCCGAATTGCCGCCGGTGGAAGGCAGCTTCACCGGCGCCAGCAACGACTATATCGGCATGCATGTGGGGGTGACCGTTTCGGCCGCCATCGCACAACGCGGGGTGATCCGCGGGCAGTGAGGGCAGAAATTCGGCGCGATGTCGACGACTGCTCAGGCCGAAGACGCGCTATCGATCGCGCCCCGGCGGGCCGTTCAGGTTGATAGCGCGCGCGAGCAGGCTGTCGAGACTGGCGCGGGCCAACAGGCAGTCGAATTCGGCACAACCGCCGCTCATCGTCAGTTCCTGGGCGAAGCGGCCGCGCTCCGGGCCATCCTGCGCCTGCCTTTCGCGCTCGGCCGCAACCCGGTTCCCGTATTGCCTGAACCATCCGACCAGGCCGCCGGTCTGCGTGGCTGTCGACATCGCTGTCTCCTTTGCCCGTTTGGGCAACTTGGAGACTACGCTTATGGCACTGCCATACTTTGCGATGGATCAAGCCAACGCCATCTTGGAATCGATAGCGAGGCGCGACGGCGTGAACTCAGCCAGGCTTGGCAATGCGCAGGAATACCTCGCCGACCAGGAGATGGGTCACCATACCGCCACCATCGCTATGGCTTGCCGCGCCGTCATCGAGCGGCAGCACCAGGCGGTCGTATTGCAGGATTTTCGGCCCGTCCCAGCGCGTGACGCTGACATGAAAAGCACCGCGCTGGGCCATCGCGAGATCGAAATGCTGACGCACCACCGGGCGTGTCTCGATGGTCACGCCATCGGGCCCGGCTGTGAGCGCGGCCGTGCGGCGGTAATTCTCGCCCATCGCCAGATAGGGATAGCGGCCATCGCCAGACACCTCGACGATGGCGAGGTCCGTCGGTCCCGGCAGGGCTGCGCCCAGCGCTGGCCCTTGCGGCAGATCGGCAAAGCCCGCCATCGGGCGCCGACCTCTGGCGTCGTCATACCAGGCTTTCAGCGCGATCAGAGCCGGGGCGACGATCTCGTCGGCGGCATAATGCCTTTTGTCACCTTTGGTCATGATGCAAACGGGGTCACGGGACGGGCACCGGGCGCGGCCGACCATGCTCGTCGATGGCGACATAGGTGTAGACCCCTTCGGTCACCTTGATCTCGGTGGGATCGAGCCGGCGGGCGACGATGGTTTCCATCTTCACCGCCATCGAGCTGCGGCCGACCCGGATGACGCGGCCATAGATCGAGACGATGTCGCCCACCTTGATCGGCTGGTGGAAGGTCATCGCATCCACCGCCACGGTGACGACACGGCCTTGCGCGCGGCGGGCCGCGATAATCCCGCCGGCGATGTCCATCTGGCTGAGCACCCAGCCGCCAAAGATATCGCCGTTGCCGTTCATATCGGCCGGCATCGGCGCCGAGCGAATCACCGGTTCTCCGCGGTCTACCGTGGTCTCTGTCGAGTCGCCTGCCATTCGAGCCTCTATATTCCTACCAGATGTTGGTTGTTTCCCAGCAGCGGCCTACTATACTGCGGCGCAAATACGAGTCACCCCTTAATCCGAATCTGTGAATAGAATGAACGACTTGTTCCAGCAGGGAAGCAAGGGCGGCAGCGATTACACCGCCAAGGACATCGAGGTTCTCGAAGGCCTGGAGCCGGTGCGCCGTCGTCCCGGCATGTATATCGGCGGCACCGACGAGCGGGCGCTGCACCACCTGTTCGCCGAGGTGCTCGACAACTCGATGGACGAGGCCGTCGCCGGTCATGCCGATCGCATCGAGGTGACCCTGCAGGCCGATGGCAGCCTGAAGGTGACCGATAACGGCCGCGGCATCCCGATCGACCGGCACCCCAAGTTCAAGGACAAGTCGGCGCTGGAGGTGATCCTCACCACGCTGCATTCGGGCGGCAAGTTCTCGTCCAAGGTCTATTCCACCGCCGGCGGCCTGCATGGCGTCGGCATTTCCGTTGTGAATGCGTTGTCGGACCGCCTGACGGTCGAGGTGGCGCGCGACAAGGAACTGTGGCGGCAGGAATATTCGCGCGGCGCGCCGCAGGGCAAGCTGGTGAAAGTTGGTGCGGCGCCGAACCGTCGTGGCACCGCCGTCATTTTCCATCCCGATGAGCAGATTTTCGGCAAGGGCGCGCATTTCCGCCCATCACGCATCTTCAAGATGGCGCGGTCCAAGGCCTATCTCTATCCGGGCGTAAAGATCATCTGGGCCTGCGCGCCCGAGCTGCTGAAGGGCAGCGAGGAAGTGACGCCGGCCGAAGCGGTGCTGCATTTCCCCGGCGGCCTGCAGGATTATCTGAGCGAGCAGCTGGAAGGCCAGCAGACCGTGACGCCGACGCCATTCGCCGGCCGCGCCGAGCTGGCGGGCGAGCGTGGCAAGGTGGAATGGGCGATCCACTGGCCGCAGGATATCGACGAAGGCTGGCTGCAGTCCTACTGCAACACGGTGACGACACCGGAAGGCGGCACCCATGAAGCCGGCTTCCGCTCGGCCCTGCTGCGCGGCCTGAAAGATTACGCCGAGCTGACCAACAACAAGAAGGCGGCGCAGATCACCGCCGACGACATCTTGGGTGCCGGCGCGGCGATGCTGTCGCTGTTCATCAAGGATCCGCAATTCCAGGGCCAGACCAAGGACAAGCTGGTCACCGTGGAAGCGCAGAAGCTGGTCGAGACCGCGATCAAGGATCACTTCGACCACTGGCTCTCCGGCGCGCCGCAGCATGCCAATGCGCTGCTGGCCCGCCTGATCGAGCGCGCCGAAGACCGCCTGCGCCGTCGTGCGGAAAAAGATGTCAGCCGCAAGTCGGCGACGCGCAAGCTGCGCCTGCCCGGCAAACTGGCCGACTGCGCCGATGAAGCCGCGAACGGCTCGGAAATCTTTATCGTCGAGGGTGACTCGGCAGGTGGCTCGGCCAAGCAGGCACGCGATCGCCGCACCCAGGCCGTGCTGCCGCTGCGCGGCAAGATCCTGAACGTGGCCTCTGCCGGTTCGGGCAAGCTGGCCGCCAACCAGGAGCTGGCCGATTTGATCCAGGCGCTCGGCTGCGGGATCGGCAGCAAGTATCGCGACGAGGATCTGCGCTACGACAAGGTCATCATCATGACCGATGCCGATGTCGACGGCGCGCATATCGCATCACTGCTGATGACCTTCTTCTTCCGCGAGATGCCGAAGCTGATCGAACACGGCCATCTGTATCTGGCGCAGCCGCCGCTCTATCGCCTGAGTGCCGGCGGCAAGACCTTCTACGCCATGGACGATGCCGACAAGGACAGGCTGATCAAGGAGCATTTCGGTACCCGGAAGGTCGAAATCAGCCGCTTCAAGGGCCTGGGCGAAATGCCGCCCAGCCAGCTGAAGGAAACCACGATGACGCGCGCCAACCGCGTGCTGCTGCGGGTTCAGGTGCCTGTGGAAGAGGTGAAAGAGTCGGAAGATCTGGTCGAGCGCCTGATGGGCCGCAAACCGGAAATGCGCTTCCAGTTCATCCAGGAGCGCGCCGCCTTCGCCACCGATATCGACGTGTAATGCCATGCAGGGCGTAATCGGGGTTACCAACCTGCCGATTATCGCCCTGGTGACGTTGGCGCTTATGGGCGTCAATGTCCTCGTCATGGTCGGCGTCAGCGTGGTGCATCCGCGCGAGGAAGGCCCGGCCCACTGGGCACTCAGCAATGTGCTGTTTGCCGTCGGCGTCGCGGTGCTGATGCTGCGCACGCCGCAGAATGAGCCCTATGTGGCCTTGTTCGGCAATGCCATGTTCGCGCTTGGCTATCTGCTGCAGTGGATCGGTTTCATGCGGTTCAAATACCGCCCGGCGCCCTATCGCAGCACCGCCATCCTGTTTGTCGTCTATCTCGCAGCCTTCTCCTGGTTCCTGCTGGTTGATCCCAATCTGGTCATGCGCGCTGCCCTCATTGCCGCCATGGCATGTATCGCCTGCAGCCTGATTGCCTGGACCATGCTGTTCCGTATCGAGGCGGCCCTGGTGCAGACCCAGGCCTTCATCGGCATGCTGGCCGGTGCGCTGGGCGTGCTCTATCTGCTACGTGCGATTGCCGCGCTGACTGGAGCATTGCAACAGAGCGATTTCGGCGGCGGCCCGCTGGGGGCGGGTATTTTCCTGCTCCCCTCCATCGCATCGCTCCTGGTCACCGCTGCCTGCATCCTGATGCTGAACCAGCGCCTGCAGCAGCGCCTGCAGGTCAGCGCCCAGACCGACCCCCTCACCGGCCTGATCAACCGCGGCCTGATCGACGATCTCGGCGCCAAGGAAATCTCACGCGCCAAGCGGCACGGTTATGGCCTGTCCGTGGTGGTGTTCGATCTCGACCATTTCGACACGGTGAACAGCGAATATGGTTTCAGTGCCGGCGATATCGTGCTGCGCCGTATCGCCGAGATCGTGACGCGCAACATGCGGCGCGAGGATTATCTCGCCCGCCTCGATGGCACCACCTTCTGTCTGCTGCTGCCGAGCACACGACTGGGTGGCGCACAACAGCTGGCGGAGCGGTTGCGGCTTGAAATTGCCGCGGCTGCCATTGATGTCGGCAAGGGCGTTGTCTCGCTGACCGCCAGCTTTGGCCTGGCCGCATTGGGCCTGCATAGCGACGACTGGAACGAGATCACACAGCAGGCACAGGTGGCGCTCTATCGCGCCAAGGCCGATGGCCGCAACCGCATCGAGATTGCGGCCTACAGCGAGCTGTCACCGGAATTAACGGTCTAAGCTGCGAGCCTCTGATTTCCGCCGTCAGGCGGCGAGCCACTGCCGCAGCGCTGTGGCGGTTTCATTGGGCAGTTCCATCGGCGGCAGGTGGCCGCAATGTTCCAGCACCACCTGCACTGCGTTGGGAATCAGGGATGCCATCTCGTCATGCAGTTCCAGCGGCGTGAGCGCGTCCTGACGGCCGCACATCACCAGGGCCGGGACTTTGTAGTGCTTCAGGTCGGGGCGGCCATCGGGCCGGTTGATGATTGCGGTCTGCTGCTTGATGAAACCGTCGCGGCCGATGGCCTCTGCCATCGCCATGATACGATCGACCAATGCCTTGTTGGTCTGGTTGTCCGGATGCAGCAGCAAGGGCAGCAACTGAGGTGTCACGCCCTTGAAGCGTCCGATCTGACTGAGGCGGATCAGCGCGCTGCGGCGCTCGGTCTGTTCCGGCGTATCGGCCCGCGACGACGTATCCATCAGCGCGATGCGGGTCACCCGCTGCGGTGCCTGGCGCATGATCTCCTGGGCAACATAGCCGCCCATGGACAGGCCACAGAGCGCGAACCGATCCGGCACCTCGGCCAGGATCAACCGGGCCATATCGCCGAAGTTATCCTGGTCGTAATGGCAGCGTGGCGAGATGCATTGCGCCACGTCAGACAGGCGAGCGATCTGCTCGCGCCAGAAATCGTCGGTCAGCAGCAGGCCGGGAATGAGCACCAGCGGCTCGCGCATGGAAAATCCTTTCAACTCACTTGATCAAGCGTGACAGGGTCTTGAACTCAGGATGCGCGGCACTGCCAAGCCATTCGAACAGGCACATTTCGGTGGTGGCCAGCCCGATCCCCGCCGCCATCATGCGATCCTTGGCCACGGCGGCACTGTCCGGATGCCGCGATGAAATGGCATCGGTGACCACCATAACCTTGTGGCCAGCACCGGCCAACTCAAGCGCTGTCTGCAGCACGCAGACATGCGCCTCGATACCGGCAATCACCACCTGAGGACAGTCGACACGGGCAATGTGCTCGCGCACGGACGGCTCACTCCAGGCGGAAAAGTGCAGTTTTTCCAGTGCCGCGCTGTCGCCCGCTGCCGCGCGGATCTCCGGTACCGTTGCCCCCAGGCCCTTCGGATACTGCTCTGTCAGCAGAACGGGAATCTGCAATCTTGCTGCAGCCTGCAGCAGAATTCCGGTCTGCCGCACAACGCGCTCGCCCTCATGCATCACCGGCAGCAGGCGATCCTGAATATCAATAACCAGCAGCAGGGATTCTTTGGCGGACAGCAGCATATGCAGCATCTGGGTTGGTCAAATTTGGAAGATATAGCGCCGTTGCGCCAAATACCACTGCATGGGTCGCTCGGAGTTGCTTTTTCGCAACCACCCGGTGCAAAATCGGCTGTCCAAGCGTTGCCGATTTCATGCATCTCGATACACCAACAGTCAGCTTCATAACGGTTCTCGTAACGTGCCTTGAAACCGGCATCCTTGTCGCGTTGTGGCTGATTCACCGCGGCATGCGAGGCCTTTCCCTCTGGGCTGCCGGCGCCACGGCAATCTCGATTGGGATGCTTGGCATTTATCTGCGCAGCGCCATGCTGCCATCGAGCGCACAGGTCGTTGCCAACCTTTTCCTGCTCGGCGGTTTTATCCTGACCTGGTGGGGCATCGAGGCCTTTTTCGGCCGGCGCCTGCCCTATCGCCTTGGGACGGCGATCTTCGTCGTGACGGCGATTGCGCTCATATACTTCAGCGCTGAAAACAATTCGCGCCTGCGCATCGTGACCTTGCTGGGCAGCTTTGTGCTGCTGTCCGTACTGCGGGTCCACAGCATGCTCCGTGAGGTGAAGCCGGGCACCCGCTTCTCCCAGATTTTGTCCGGTATCACACTCGGCATCCAGGCCCTGTTCTATCTAGTGCTTGCCGCCGTCGTCTGGTCGCTGCCGGCGGTTGAGCGCCCCCTGGCGCAGCTTCCGAT
>NZ_CALSAN010000028.1:0-56201 GCF_943372915.1 Ferrovibrio terrae
TCATGGACCTGCCCTTCGTCTTCGAGAGCAATGCTGAGACCGCCAAGCTGCTCGACGGCCCGTTCGGCAAGAAGCTGACCGAGCTGGCCGCCGACAAGGGGCTGATGCCGCTGGCCTACTGGGGCGCGGGCTTCCGCAACCTGACCAACAGCAAGATGCCGGTCACCAAGGTCGAAGACATGAAGGGCCTGAAGATCCGTGTGCTGCAGGCGCCGACCTATATCGACCTGTTCAATGCACTGGGCTCGAACGCCGTGCCGATGCCGTTCACCGAGGTCTATACGGCGCTGGAGCAGAAGACGGTCGACGGCCAGGAAAACCCGGCCACGACCATTGTTTCGGCCAAGCTGTATGAGGTGCAGAAGTTCCTGTCGCTGACCCAGCATATCCAGTTCGCTTCGACGCTGGTTTTCGGCAAGCCGACCTGGGACAAGCTGAATGCCGACGAGCGCAAGATCATCACCGACGCGGCAGCCGCCGCCCAGGCTTACCTGCGTGATGCGGCCGACAAGGACGAAACCGAGCTGATGGCCAGGCTGAAGAGCAGCATGACCGTCAACGAGATTGCCCCGGCCGAGAAGGCCCGCTTCCGCGCCGCTGCCAAGCCGGTGGTCGACAAGTATGCCGCTGCCAACGATCCGGACCTGGTCAAGCTGCTGTTCAGCGAGCTTGAACAGATCCGCAAGAAGTAAACGCCTGGACGGGCGGGGCCCATGGCTCCGCCCGTTTCCTGACCGGTGATATTGCATGATCGACCCAGAACTCGGTCCATTCCTGGAGATGTGGCGCGCCGCCTGGTCGGGGCTGGCGCCGGATGCTTCGGCACAGGATCGCCGGGCCATCATCGATCGCATTGCGGCGGATGCCCGGCAGCCGCTGCCAGCCGGGATCGAGTCAAAGGTCATGGTGGCGCGCCATGGCTTGCGCACGGTCAGGGTCGTGGTATTTCGGAAAATTCAGAACGATCCTGCACCCTGCCTGATCTACATGCATGGTGGTGGTTTCGTGCAGGGCAGCCCCGAGACCCATGACGAGATTGCCGTCGGGATCGTGGCCAAGACCGGCCAGACCGTTGTCAGCGTGGATTACTCCCTCGCGCCGGAACGGCCTTTCCCGGCTGCGGTGATGGACTGTGAGGCCGTGGTCTACTGGGTGTTCGAGACCGCATCCGATCTGGCGATCCGCACCGATGCCGTCAGTGTTGGCGGCGACAGCGCCGGCGCCAATCTCGCGGCTGTGATGGCCCTGGTTTTCCGCGACCGGCCCCAGAGCCTGAAAGGGCAATTGCTGTTTTATCCGGTTGTTGATACCGACCTCACACGGCCGTCTTATACCAGCAATGCCAATGGGCCGATCATCACCACCGCTGCAGTGCAGCAGACCTGGGCCATGTATTGCAGCAGCGAAGATGTCCGCAACCAGAGCGCCCTGGTGGCGCCGTTGCGGGCACCGAATCACCACCGCCTGCCGCCGGCCTTTGTCGCGGTCGCGGAGAATGATCCGCTTCTGGATGAGGGACTAGCCTATGCGGATGTGCTGAGCCGGAGCGGGGTGCCGGTCAAATTGCAGAGGGGGCAGGGGCTGATTCACGGGTATTTGCGGGCCATGCAGTATTCCCAGGCCGTCCGCCGGGAATTTGATGCGGCTTGCAATTGGTTACGTCAGCTCTATGCGGTATAGGGACATGACACCCGATACACAGCATAAGGGCGGCAGTCGAATGGCGAAGCGTAAGGCGGGCGGGTCGAGCGGGGCTGCACCAAGGCGTCGGCGCAAGGTCGCCAAGATCGCAACCGTCAGTCCGCCCCGCCAGAGCAGCCGCACCAATGACCCGGAAAAGGTCAAGCGCAACATCCTGGATGTCGCGACCAAGGAATTCTCGGCCAAAGGCCTGAGCGGCGCCCGCATCGACGAGATTGCTGCCCGCACCCATACCAGCAAGCGGATGGTGTATTACTATTTCGGCGGCAAGGAGGGCCTGTATGTGGCCGTGCTTGAAGACGCCTACAGCAAGATCCGCGCGATTGAAAACCAGCTCGATCTCGATCATCTGGAGCCCGAGGCCGCGCTGCGGCGCCTGGTGGGGTTCACCTACGACTATGAAGGCTCGAACCAGGACTTCATCAATCTGGTGATGAACGAGAATATCCATAAGGGCAAGTATCTGGCCCAGTCGAAGAAAATCCGCAGCCTCAACGTCCCCGCCATTGCTGCTGTCCGCCGCATCTACGAGCGTGGCTGCGCTGGCAAGGTTTTCCGCACGGGCCTCGACCCGATTGAGATCCATTGGGCGATCAGTGCGCTGTGCTTTTTCAATGTATCGAACCGGCACACGTTCTCGCTCATCTTCGACCGCGATATGACCAGCGCGAAATCGGTACGGGAGCGGCGTGAGAATGTCATCGAGCAGATTGTCCGCTTCGTAAAGCGTTAGTCCGGAATGCGGTGCGTAACTCAGTGTCGGTCCAAAATGTACGAACCGGTACGTTCATTGTTGGGATTGGATGAGTGCAGATTATGACAGATCGATATCTCGTAGGGTTGATCGGGACGAATATCATGAAATCGCTATCGCCCGCCTTGCATGAGGATGCGATGGCGGCAGCGGGTGCGCATGGTTTCTATCACCTGATGGACCTCAGCATCATGAAGCGTGAGCTTGGCGCCGTGGTCGGCAGCCTGTTCACCGTTGGCTTCTCCGGAGTCAATGTCACGCACCCTTACAAGGAAGCGGTGCTGGAACACCTGCATGAGGTATCGCCCCAGGCCCGCGAGATCGGCGCCGTGAATACGGTCGTGGTCGGGTCCGATGGCAAGACCACCGGCTATAACACCGATCGTATTGGCTTCAAGCGCGGCTTCGAGGAAGTCCTGGGTGAGAATGCCGCCAAGGGGCAGTCAGCCCTGCTGCTGGGGGCTGGCGGTGCCGGCAAGGCGGTTGCTTGGGCCATGGTCGATCTTGGCATCCGCCATCTGTATATTTTCGACAAGGATACCGGGCGTGCCGCCAGCCTGGCTGCGGATATCAACCAGATATCGGCAACCGATATTTGCCGTGCCGTGGCCGACCCGACCGATGTCGCGGGCCAAGTAGCTGGTATCGTCAATGCGACGCCAATCGGCATGATGGGATATCCCGGCATGGCGATCGACGCGGCGCTGATCGCGCCCAGCCACTGGGTGGCCGATATTGTTTATACGCCTCTGATGACTGAGCTGATCAGCACGGCCCGCCGGAAAGGCTGTGTGACCGTGACCGGCGCCGGCATGTGTGTGCATCAGGCCGCCGAGGCTTTCCGGCTTTTCACCGGCATCACGCCAGACGCCCAACGCATGACGCGGCTGTTCAACGACCTGGTGGTCAAGCGCGATGCCAAGCTGCTCGCTGACAATGCCTGACATTCGCACTGTCATTCACGCGCAGGACCGGCTGGGCGAGACGCCGTTATGGTGCGAGCGGACCCAGACGCTGTGGTGGATCGATATCGAGAATCCCACCCTGCATTGCATCCTGCCGGCCACCGGGGTCCATCGCGCTTTTCCAATGCCAGGAAATTTTCTGGGCTGCCTGGCGCTGCGCGAGTCTGGCGGCCTGATGGTTGCCATCGACCGGGCGCTGCATTTCTTTGACCCGGGCACTGAAACACTGACTCTATTCAGCCGGATTGAAGGCGACGATCTCGACAACCGCCTGAATGACGGCCGCTGCGATGCCCGGGGCCGCTTCTGGGTGGGCAGCATGGACAACCAGCTGCACCGGCCAAACGGCTCCTTCTACCGCGTTGACCCTGATGGTGCGGCAACACGGCTGTTCGGCGACATCATTGTCACCAACACGATCTGTGTCTCGCCGGATGGCCGCACACTCTATATGTCGGATACCCGTCGATTCACCATCTGGGCGTTTGATATCGAGACCGATGGTGCTCTCGCCAATCGCCGTGTCTTCATCGACCATTCGGCCGTGAAGGACCGCCCGGATGGCGCCTGTGTCGATGCGGAAGGCTATATCTGGAATGCAATCTTCGCCGGCGGTCGGATCGTGCGCTATGCGCCAGATGGCCGCATCGATCGCGTGATCGCAGTGCCAGTGACCAATCCAACCTGCCTCTGCTTCGGCGGTCCAGACCTTGGCACCCTGTATGTAACCACGGCCCGTAAATTCCTGTCCCCGGAGCAGCTGGCTGCTGAACCGCTGGCCGGGGCATTGCTGGCCCTGGATGTCGGGATCAAAGGATTGCCCGAAGCCCGCTTCGGCGGCTAACCGCTCTTATTGGAGGATGCATGCGTCGTTCCATCGCCACCGTCTCGTTGAGCGGCACCTTGTCGGAAAAACTCGAAGCTGCGGCGGCCGCACGGTTCCATGCGGTCGAAATCTTCGAGAACGATCTGCTGTTCTTCAATGGCTCGCCGCGCCAGGTGCGCGGTCTTGCCAAGGACCTCGGTCTCGAAATCGTGCTGTTTCAGCCCTTCCGCGACTTCGAGGGTGTTTCAGACGCGCAGCTCAAACGCAATCTGGATCGCGCCGAAAAGAAATTCGATGTGATGGCGGAGCTTGGCGCTCCGCTGATGCTGGTCTGCTCCAATGTGGCGCCGGATGCCATCGGCGATCCCGAACGGTCTGCTGCCCAGATGTATGAACTGGCGGAGCGGGCTGGAAAACGCGGTTTGAAGATCGGCCTCGAGGCCCTGGCCTGGGGCACCCATATCAATACTTATGGGCATGCATGGCAGGTGGTGAAAACCGCCAACCACCCGCATCTTGGTGTTGTGCTCGACAGCTTCCACACCCTGGCGCTGGGCGATACGCCGGACGCCATTACCGATATTCCCGGCAACAAGATCTTCTTCGTTCAACTGGCCGACGCGCCGAAGCTCAGCATGGATATCCTGTCCTGGAGCCGGCATTTCCGCTGCTTCCCCGGCCAGGGCGACTTGGACGTGACGTCCTTCACGCTGAAAGCCCTGGAGGCCGGCTATACCGGGCCGCTGTCGCTAGAGATCTTCAACGATGACTTCCGTGCCGCCTCCACACGGCTTACCGCTGTCGATGGCATGCGCTCCCTGAATTATCTGGAAGAGCAAATGCGCCTGCGTACCCAGACAGCAACGACGGCGCCGACACAAAGCGTTGCCAGGCGGGTCGAACTCTTTGCGGCCCCGCAGATGCCGGAACTGAAAGGCATCGCTTTCATCGAATTCGCGGTGGACGGCCCGAGCAAGGATGCACTGGCCACTATGCTGACCGGGCTGGGCTTCCGACGAGCCGGCCGCCATAAATCGAAAAACGTCACGCTGTACCGCCAGGGCGAGACCAATATTGTCCTGAATGCTGAACCGGATTCGTTTGCGCATTCCTACTATATCGTCCACGGCCCTTCGATCTGTGCGGTCTGCCTGCAGGTCGATGACGAGATCCAGATCCAGAGTCGTGCCGATGCCTATCAATGCACCCGGTATGAGGGACGCATCGGTCCGAATGAACGCAATATTCCGGCCTTCCGTTCGCTCGATGGCAGTCTGCTGTATTTCGTCGATCAGGATTTCGACTTCTCGACCGACTTTGTCCTGCAGGATGACGGCGGTGAAAATCATGTCGGCGTCATCGACCACATCGCCCAGGCGGTTCCATCAGGGCAGATGGATTCCTGGGTGCTGTTTTACCGGTCGGTGCTGGGCCTGCAGCCCGAAAGCATCTGGGTGTTGCCCGATCCTTATGGCCTGGTGCGCAGCCGCGCCGTCCGTAGCGCCAATGGCGCCGTTCGATTCCCCCTCAGTTTCTCCGAAGACCGCAATACGGCGACCGCCAGGTCGGTGTCGACATTCTCGGGGGCTGGCGTCCACCACATTGCCTTCTCGACCACCGATATCTTCGAGGCGGTGGCCAGCATGCGGGAGAAGGGCGTGTCGCTGCTGACCATTCCTGCCAACTATTACGATGACCTGTCGGCAAAATTCCCGCTCGCCGACGATGTGATCGAACGGTTGCGCCAGCATAATGTGCTGTATGACCGGGATACCCAGGGCGGCGAATTCTTCCACGTTTTCACCGACACGTTTGACGACCGCTTTTTCTTCGAGGTGTGCCAGCGCGTTGGTGGCTATGACCAGTATGGGGCCGCGAATGCCCCGGTTCGCATGGCGGCCCAGGCACAGCGCAGGATCAGTGAACCGCTGAGGAGTTTATAACGGTCGTCAATACCCGAAGATAACGCCCATTTCCCTGAGAGGCTGCTTGGTGATGCCCAGTGTATCCAGGGCGCCCCACAGCGTGGCAGAGATTGAGTCGATAACGGGAATTCCGGTGCGCGCCTCGATCAGCGGTGCCAATCGTGTCGCATCCATATTGGTGCAGATGATGGCGATGGCGTCAGGCTTGTCAGCGGCAACGGCCATGATCATTGATTCGATCTCCGCTGCCGGCAGGGTGGCGAAGGAAAAGTTGTCCTGCAGGCCGGCATGGCGCTCGGCCACACAGCTATAACCGGCGGACTGGTAATTGCTCGCGATTTTGGCCTGAACGTCGCTGAGATAGGGCGTCACAAAGGCCAGCCGCTGTGCTTTCAGCCGCTGCAGAATCTCATTCATGGCCAGGATGGCCGTGGTTGCCCGGATGCCCGTCTGTGCCGTGATGGTGGCGGCAAGCTGCACATCGCGATCAAAGCCAAGCCAGCTGGCCGACGTTCCGTTCCAGGCAATTGCATCCACCTTGGCATGCGACAGCAGGGTGGCGGCCTGCAGGATGGGTGCGGCATCGAACTGGCCGAGCGCGGATGCCGACAAGGCGATTTCGGTGACGGGAAAACGGGCGAAATGGGCGCTGACGTTTGGCAGGGGACGCAGCAACCCATAGGTTGCCGGCTCCAGTGCCGTGTTGGAAGACGGCGTCAGCATCCCCAGTCGTGTGCTCATCAGAAATTTCCCGAAAACAATGCAGGAGGACGGAAGCCGAATTGATCCAGCTGTTCCAGCTCGGATGCAAAGGCCAGCAGGTCATGGTCGCAGCCGGGCGCGGCGATCAGTTGCAGGCCGATCGGCAGGGTTTCGCCGGGCGGCCAGTAGGGCAGCGACAGAGCCGGACAGCCGGTCAGGGTGATGATCGCGGTGATGGCCAGATAGTCGATCACGCTGTTCATCGGCTGGTTGTCGATGCTGTTCACTTCACCGGCGTCACGGCCGAACGGCAGGATGGCGGCTGCCGGTGTGATCAGGATATCGGCATGGGAGAAGAAATCGATGAAACGACGGTAGAGCGCAGAGCGATCTGCTTCGGCCTGCAGGTAGGTCGCGGCTGAGAGGCCATTGCCGCGCTCTATGTTCCAGCGCACCGTAGGCGACAGGACTGCATCATGCAGATCGCGCTGGATGGCCAGATTGCTGTGGATATGAGCCGCGCGCAGCGTGGCAAAGGTTGCCATCGCCCCAGTGCAATCCGGATGATCCTCTCGCGTGGCATAGCCCGCGCGATGCAGGGCCGCGCGGGCCATGTCAAAGCGTGCAGCCATGTCGCGCGACATTGGGGCAGTGCAGAGGTCGCGCGAGGCGGCAAGGCGACGACTTGTCCCTGCTGGTGACACCGTCATGCGCAGCGAGACGGGATCGCGCGGGTCCGGCCCAGCCAGTGCATCAAGCAGCCGCCGCGACTGATCGACAGTCTGCGCGAGAAATCCCGCCGTGGACAATGTGTCCCAGGCCAGACGGCGGGTTGGCGCCGGCAGCAGTCCGATACTGGGGCGATAGCCGATCACACCGCAGAATGCCGCCGGGGTGCGCACCGAGCCGCCGAAATCCGTCCCGAGTGCCGCCTGTACCAGGCCGGCGGCAACCGCTGCCGCTGAACCGCCACTGGAACCACCGGAACTCAGCGACAGGTCATGCGGATTGGCAGTCGACGCACAGAGTGCGTTGGCACAGATGGCGCCGAAGCCGAATTCCGGCGTGTTGGTCTTGCCGATGACCACCGCACCTGCGGCCTTCGCCCGCGCCACCAGAATATCATCCTGTTGGGGAATATGGTCGCGGTAGATGGCTGAGCCATAGGTGGTGCGCAGGCCGGCGGTGTCGATCAGATCCTTGATGCCCAGCGGCATGCCATACAGCCGTCGCCCTTGTTCGCCCTGGCGGTCGAGCGTGGCCGCCTCAAGTCGCGCGGTCTCTGACAGCGTGATGAAGCTGTTGAGGCGAGCATCCTGTTCATGGCAGCGTTCGAGTGCCTGGCTGACCGCGTCAAGAACGGAGTGCGGTGCGCCCGCTGCCGCCACTTTCGATGCGCCGGCCGTCATCGCCATGGATCAGGCGACGCCGCGTCTGGCTGGCGCGATGCCGATATCCTGGAAGATGGCGACGATATCATCGGGGTCCGGTGCCGTGGCGCCCAGATGCAGCCGATGCTCAATCTCATCAAGATGCCGGTTCATCGCAGCCAGCGCACCAGCCTTGTCGCCGGCGAGGATCATGTCGGTGATGACAGGATGTGCATCCGGAGAGCAATCCGGGGAGCCCGGCACTTCAAACGTGGCGATGGCCAGCGAGGTGCGCAGCATCAGTTCCTTGGCGAAGTCGAGCAGTACCGAATTGCCGGCCAGTTCCGCGATCAGAATATGAAAATCGGCGGTCAGCGCCAGCGAGGCCCAGCGGTCATTGCGATCATGGCCGGTTTCGCGCGAGATATGCTGCTTCAGCTTGCGACGCATATCGGCGTCCAGCTTGTCGATCACGGTCGCCACCGTGGTGGTTTCCAGCACGCGCCGCGCTGCGAAGATATCGCGCGCTTCCTGCACTGTGGGGCGATAGATGAAGGCGCCGCGATTGGGGAAATGCGTGACGATGTGGCGCGACACCAAGTGCGCCAGCACCTGACGGATATGGATGCGGGTGGTTTCGAAAACCTGTGCCAGCGCATCCTCCCCCAGCTTGGTGCCGGGCTTCAGGCGCTTTTGGCTGATCGCCTTGAGAATGCCCTGGACGACGGGATCGTCATCCATGGTTCTCGGTTCCGTGCCGGCGGCGTCGGTTTCGCGGTCTTTGCGGGCAGGTTTCATCCCATCCTCTTTAGCGAATCTGCCCAAATATTGGAAGCAATCTGATTGCTCAATTATTCACCATCTGCCTATATTATTGATTACAATACAACCATTAAATTGGCGCCAATTTATATCAAAATAGGAATACAATTTAAATACAGTGGCTTATCCCTCCGCGTCGCTCTGGCATACCCATTGCTAAGTCTCCCCCCAAAGAGGGGGCTCATGGGCAAGCTGGTACTCAGTGGTGCTTTGATCATGCGGGACGGCCAGACGGCCTTCGCGCCGGAACCGGTCGATATCCTGATCGCCGACGACCGCATCGCTGCCATCGCGCCCGCCGGCACGATTGCCGATGCCGACCGTCGGATTGATGCCAGCGGATTGATCGCCACGCCCGGTCTGATCAACGGGCATCTGCATTCCTGGGACCACTTCATCAAGGGCAGGGTGGAAAACCTGCCGATGGAAATGATGATGGCGCATCTGCGTCCGGCCGTGCCGCTGCCGCCGACCGAGCGCGATATCTATCTGCGCACCATGATGACGGCGGTGGAATCGCTGCGCACTGGCGCAACCACCATCATTGACGATCTCAGCCTGGGTCAGACCTTTGATCGCGGCCATGTCGATGCTGCGCTGCAGGCCTACAAGGATGCCGGTATCCGCACCTATGTCGGTTTCTCGATGATCGACAAGGCGGTGGTCGACAGCTGGCCATTCGTGGAAGAGAGCTTCGCGCCCGAGACCCTGCAATGGCTGCGCTCGCTGCCGCGCCCGAAAGGTGGCGCGCTGCTGGATCTGGTGCGGGATCTGGCAAAAACGCATCACCCATCGACGTCGCGGGTAGGCGTTCTGGTAGCGCCCTCGGCGCCGCAGCGCTGCACGGATGATTTTCTGCGCGACTGCCGCCATCTGGCCGACGAGCTGGATCTGCCGGTGATCGTGCATGTGCTGGAGACCCGGCTGCAGGCCGTGACGGCCGATATCTTCTGGGGTCGCAGCATGGTTGAGCACCTTGCCGCGCTGGGCTTCCTCAAGCCGAAAACGGCACTGGTGCATGGCGTCTGGCTGACGCCGCGCGATCGCGCCCTGATCGCCGAGGCCGGTGCCACCGTGCAGTATAATCCATGGAGCAATGCCTCGATCGGCTCCGGGGCTGCGGATTTTCGTGCCCTGCGCGATGCCGGCGTCAATGTGGCCATGGGATCGGATGGCTGCGGGGTGACTTTCAACTGCTCGATGCTGCTGGCGTTGAAATTCGGCGCCGGCATTGGCCGTGTGCGTAATACCGAATACCAGCGCTGGCCGACCGCCGCGGAAATCTGGGAAGCGGCAACACTCGGTGGCGCCCGGGCCCTTGGCCGCGAACACGAACTTGGAAAACTGGCACCCGGTCATAAGGCCGACCTTGTGCTCTATCGCCTGAACAGCATGGGTCTGGTACCGCTGAACATGCCGGTGCGCCAGATCGTGCATGGCGAAAGCGGCAGCGGCATCGACATGGTGTTGGTCGATGGCGAGGTCGTCATGCAGGGCGGCAAACTCACCAGGATCGATGAGGACGGGCTGATCGGCGAATTCCAGGCCGCCCATGCCGCCCTGCTGGAGCGCATTCAAGCCTCTGAAGCGGCCTCCGGCCCGGTGCTGGAGGGGCTGGGGCGTATCTACCAGCGCTCACTGGCCGTGCCGATTGCCGCCGACACCACGCGTGGCGTGATCGACCTGCCGTCCGTTGCGGAGGCCTGGTGATGACGCAGAAGCGCGGAAACGGCCTGGCCCTCAGTGGGATCAATCACTGGTTCGGCGCCACCCAGGCGCTGGATGGCATAACCCTGCGTATCGAACCCGGTGAGCTGATCGCGCTGCTGGGGCCCTCGGGGTGTGGCAAGACCACGCTGCTGCAGATCATTGCCGGCTTCCTGCAGCCCAGCACTGGCGAGGTTCTGCTGGATGGCTATCGCGTCGAGCATATGCCGGCCAATCGCCGCCGCATCGGCATGGTGTTTCAGAATTACGCGCTGTTTCCGCATCTGAGTGTGTTCGAGAATGTCGCCTATGGCCTGAAGGCCCGCAAAACACCATCCGCCATGGTCAAGGCCAAGGTGGCGGAAATGCTGGCACTGGTGAAGATGGGGCATCTCGCCGACCGCCTGCCGGGCCAGCTTTCCGGGGGGCAGCAACAGCGTGTGGCGCTGGCGCGGGCGCTCGCCATCGAGCCCGGCATCGTGCTGCTGGATGAACCTTTCTCCGCACTGGACAAGAATCTGCGTCTCGACATGCAGATCGAGATCAAAAGCCTGCTCACCGGCTACGGCGTCACCTCGATCATGGTCACCCATGATCAGGAAGAGGCGTTGTCCATGGCCGATCGCATCGTGGTGCTCAATCGCGGCCGCATCGAGCAGGTCGGCACGCCGGATGCGCTCTATGACCGGCCAGAGACGCTGTTCGTCAATCAGTTCATCGGCCATGCCAATTTCCTGCAAGGCACGCTGGCCGCACCCGACCGTGTTCTGCTGCGGGCAGGCCTGGAGATCAGGCTGCCGTCGCCATCCGCCTTGCCGGTCGGGTCTGCCGTGCTGGCCTCGATCCGGCCGGAGAATTTCACTTTCGGCGAACCGGGTCTGCCGGGGGCCCTGGAAGCCTCGATTCGGCTGACGCTGCCACTGGGTGCCGCCGATGTTATCGAGGCTGCGACGCAGAATGGCGAAACCATCAAGATTCATCGACCCCGTTCACCGGCGTCGAAATCCTATCCGTCCGGCACACGGCTGGCACTGACGATCACCGACCCAACCGGCATCGGCCTGTTTGCCATGCCGTCCGATGTAACCGTCTAACGACAGCAAGGGAGAAGCATTATGCAGTTTACCCGTCGATCCGTTCTCACCATGGGTTCCGCTGCGATGGCGATGGGCGCCATGGGTGGAATCCCGCAGATGGCGCGTGCCGCCGGTTCCATCGTTGCCACCACCTATCCCGGCAGCTTCGATGAGGCATTCAAGTCCGTCGTCGGCCCGGCCATGGCCAAAAACAGTGGCGGTGGCAGCGTCAGCTTCTCGCCACTGCTGAATGTCGACCAGATCGGCAAGATTCAGGCCTCGCGCAATGCACCGCCCTTCGATGTCGTTCTGTTTGACGAAGGGCCGCTGATTCCGGCGATCGAAGCCGATATCCTGGAGAAATTCCCGGTCGAAAAGTCGAAAAGCTATGCCGATATTCCCGAGGCTTTCCGTGACCCGCGCGGCTATGCCCCGGTGATCACCGTGCAGCTGATCGGTATTGCCTATAACCCCAAGAAGATCAAAACGCCGCCGACCTCCTGGGAAGATCTGTGGAAGCCGGAATACAAGGGACGGGTCGGCATTACCGGTCTTGGCTCCAGCCTCGGCACGGCCTTCATGGTCGAAATCGCCAAGCTGCATGGCGGCTCGGAAACCAATGTCGAGCCGGGCTTCGCTGCCATCCAGAAGCTGCTGCCCAATGTCGGCGCCATTGCGCCATCGCCGGGTGCCCTGGCGGCCCTGTTCCAGCAGGGTGAAATCGATATCGCCTTCAATTACTGGAACAACGTCGCCCTGCTGGCGGCCAAGGGCGTCGATATTGCCTTCGCCAAGCCGAAGTCGGGTGCCGTGGTGGTACGCAGCAGCGCGCAGATCGTCAAGAACAACCAGAATTCCAAGCTGGTGCTCGATTATCTGGATACCGTGATGTCGTATGACGTCCAGAAAGGCCTCGAAGCCAATCCCTGGGTGATGATGCCGACCAACAAACGCGTGCCGCTGACGGGTGCCAACCTGACGGTGGCCAAGAGCGTGGACGATCTGGTGGCCAACAATGTGCTGCTCGACTGGACCAAGTTCCAGAAGCTGCGTGGCGAATGGATCACGCGCTTCAACAAAGACGTGAAACTCTAAGCAATAGGCGTGCGGATCATGCTGCTGCGATCACCCGCGATGAAACAGATGTTGCCGGCGATGCCGCTGGCGACGCTGTTCCTC
This sequence comes from Ferrovibrio terrae, assembly GCF_943372915.1. GTDB lineage: Bacteria > Pseudomonadota > Alphaproteobacteria > Ferrovibrionales > Ferrovibrionaceae > Ferrovibrio > Ferrovibrio terrae_A. The sequence continues at coordinate 13,028 of NZ_CALSAN010000028.1, forward strand.
GTCACCTTCGTGGTGCCGTTGCTGGTCCTGGTCTTTCTCAGCCTGTTTCGCACGCCGCAATTCCTCGAGATGGGTCCGGACCAGTATGTCCGGTTCTTCTCGGAAGGCTTCAGCCTCCAGGTTCTGTTCGACACCCTGGTGCTCGGTGTCGAGGTGGCCCTGCTGACCCTGCTATTATCCTATCCGCTTGGTCTGGCCTATCTGGCAGCCAGCCCCACCGGACGTACGATTATCACTTTCCTGATTCTGCTGCCGCTGCTGACCAGCACGGTGGTGCGCACCTTTGCCTGGATCGTCATTCTCGGCCGCGAAGGCATCGTCAACTCCACCATGCTGTCACTCGGATTGTGGGATCAGCCGGCACGATTGCTCTATACCTGGGGCGGACTTGTGGTGGCGCTGGCGCAAATCCAGCTGCCACTGATGGCCCTGCCGGTGATCAACAGCCTGCTGCGCGTTGATCGCAATCTGATGAAGGCGGCAGAAGGGCTGGGCGCCAGTCAGCTTCGCATCTTTTTCACCGTGATTCTGCCGCTGACCCTGCCGGGTGCCATTGCTGGATGGCTGCTGGTCTTTGCCGCCGCGGTCACGGCCTTTATCACCCAGACCCTGGTGGGGGGCGGGCGCATGATCCTGATGCCGCTCTATATCTACCAGCAGGCCATGGGTGTTCAGGAATGGCCGTTTGCCGCGGCGCTATCCCTCATTTTCACGGTCGCGGTGATCGGTATCGTGGGCGTCATTGGCGCAGTATCGCGGCGATTCATGCGAGGCATCGATGCAGCGTAGCCCCGGCGACCACCTCTATTTCGGCACGGTCGGCCTGCTGGCCGGCTTCACCATGCTGCTGTTGCTGGCACCGACTGCGGTGGTGCTGATCATTTCGTTCACCGGCGGCATCACGTTGAAATTCCCGCCGCCAAGCTGGTCGGTCCGCTGGTATCTTGAACTGCTCAAATCCGACGAGATCATCCAGCCCGCCATCACCAGCCTGAAGGTTGCGGTTCTGGCAACGATCGGCTCCGCAACATTGGGCACGGCAGCGGCGCTCGGCATCGCCCGCAGCAAAACCCGGCTGGCCCGCCTGCTCGATTCTCTCTTCATGTCGCCGATGGTGCTGCCGGCCATGGCCTTTGGCCTGTCGCTGCTGCTGGTTTTCAATATGCTGGCGATCCGGCTGTCACTGGCCACGCTGGTGCTGGGGCATATCATCATCTGCGTGCCTTTCGTCATCCGCATGGTCGGCGCCGCTGTGCAGCAGCTCAATCCGGTGCTGATCGACTGTTCAATCAGTCTCGGCGCCAGCCGCTGGTACACGTTTCGCCGTATCACTTTTCCGTTGATCCGGCGCGGCATTGTCGCCGGCTGCTTCGTTGCCTTCCTGTCATCCTTTGACAATGTTCCGATTTCCCTGTTTCTGGCGGATGCACGCACCGAAGTGTTGCCGATCAAGCTCTGGGCCATTCTGGAAGGCAGTCTCGATGTGCGCGTCGCGGCGGTTTCCGGCGTTATCGTCATTGCGACGCTGATTGGCCTGATCCTTGCCGAGCGGCTGGGCGGTCTGAACCGCCAGATGCAGAGCCGGTAAAACCATGACCATCCAGCGCGATCTTCGCGGCTATGGCCGCGCCCGGCCCGACATCGTCTGGCCCAATGGCGCCCGCCTGGCGGTTTCCCTGACGGTGAATTTCGAGGAAGGCGGCGAGCTTTCCATCGAACAGGGCGATGCCGAGACCGAGCAGTTCGGCGAAGTCTTGTCGGTACAGCCACCCGGGGTCCGCGACCTGGTACAGGAGCAGGTCTTCGATTACGGCATGCGCGTCGGCCTGTGGCGCTTCCTCGATGCGTTTTCTGCCCGCAATACCAGCGCTACCTTCATGATGTGTGGCCGAACGGTGGAGCGCGTGCCCGATCTGGCCCAGGCCGTTGTCGAAGCCGGGCATGAAGCAGCTGTGCATGGCTGGCGCTGGCTGCCACATTCACGCTATCGCGACCCGGATAGCGAACGGGCCGATATCATCAGAACCCGTGATATCATTGCAAAGGCCACCGGCAAGGTTCCGGTTGGATTCATGACGCGCGGTGGCCAGAGCCCTTGGACGCGCGGCCTGCTGGCCGAACTGGGGTTCGGGTATGACTCGAATGCGCTGAACGACGACCTGCCCTATTGGGACACGCTGTCAGGCGGCCAGCGCATGCTGGTTCTGCCCTATGGCTTTGACACCAATGACATGAAATTCTTCCATCCCAACGGTTTTGTGCAGCCCGAGCAATTCTCCAACTATGTCGGTTCGGCGCTGGACGTGTTGCTGGATGAGGCGGACTCCGGCCGGTCTTCGATGCTGTCGATCGGCTTCCATCTGCGCATCTGCGGCCGACCCGCCCGCTTTGCGGCAGTGCAGGCCATTCTGCGCGACCTGGCGGCCCTGGGGGATCGTGTCTGGGTTGCCCGTCGGAACGAGATCGCGGCGCATTTCTCCGCTGCATATGGCTGACCGGCACTGACGGAAACCCCGCCGTCGCTTTTCCCGGAATTGCGTTGATTTCGATCAAGGGCCGGGGGGCATCCGGGCATATGCTGCCCGGATGAAAGATGATCAGGCTTTACCATATCACGCGCTCACAGCCGCGGCGGCGCTGGCTCAATTGGAAGCGACGCCAACAGGGCTGGACAGTGCAGAGGCTGCGCGGCGGCGTCAGTTGCATGGCGCAAACCGGTTGCCTGAGGCGGGCGGTAAAAGTCTTGTCGGCGTTATGCTGCACCAGTTCCAGTCGCCATTCATCTATTTGCTGCTTGCCGCAGCCCTGCTCAGTGTCAGCATCGGTCATGGCCGCGATGCCGGCTTTATCCTGGCCGTGCTGCTGTTGAATGCCGCCATCGGTGGGTGGCAGGAATGGCGCGCAGAAATGCGCACACGCAGCCTGAAATCGCTGGTCCGTGGCCGGCTGCCAGCCTGGCGCGATGGCCAACTGGTATCACTGGATACGGAAGATCTGGTGCCAGGCGACATCGTTCAGGTCGAGAGCGGCATAAAGATTCCTGCCGATCTGCGGTTGATCGATGCGCAGGCACTCGCGACCGATGAAAGTCTGCTGACCGGCGAATCCCTTCTGGTCGAGAAGCAGGCGGATTGCCCGGTATCCACGGATGCTGTGGTCAGCGAACGCAGCAATATGCTGTTTGCCGGATCAACCGTGCGCCGCGGCCGTGGTCGCGCTCTGGTGGTTGCCACTGGTCGGCATAGTGAAGTGGGGCAGTTGGCGCAGGCGCTGCAAATGCCATCGGCATTATCACCGTTGCTGCAGCGGATGGATGTCTTCACCCGGCAGATTGCCATGGTGGCGATGGTGCTGATCGGCATGATCGCAGTGTTGGAACTGCTGCGTGGTGTCGATGCGGCCGATATTCTGCTGCTGGCGATTGCCCTGGCTGTTTCGGCAATCCCCGAGGCACTGCCGGTGGCGATGACCATCGTGCTGTCGATCAGCGTGCATCGCATGGGGCTGCGCCAGGTGGTGGTCCGGCATCTGTCTGCCGTGGAAGGGCTCGGCGCCTGCACCCTGATAGCCACCGACAAGACCGGAACCCTGACCATCAATCGGCTCAGCATTGAAACCGTATGGCTGCCGAGCGGTGCGTCGGTGGCTGCCGTCCGCGTTTTGCCGAACCATCCACGAGTGAAAGCTCTGGCTTTTGCTGCCGCGCATTGTTCGGAGTTTCGCGGCGCCGCTGCCCTGCATACCGGCGAGGGCGTTGGTGATGCGGTCGACCTGGCTTTCCTGCGCCTGGCGGTGCGTTCCGATTACGAGGCAGTGTTGGAGGGTATCGAGCAGCGCGGGCATATTGCATATGAGCCGGAGCGTCGGTATGCGGCGGCGTTCCACGCTGCGGGTGACGAGTTGGTGGCCTATGTGAAAGGTGCACCGGAGACCGTGATGGCGCTGTGTGGTGCTGATACCTGGGAGGCAACGCGCCGGCAGGAGGCCGAGCAGGCAATCCAGGCGTTGGCTGCCGATGGGTATCGCGTCATTGCCGTGGCCTCCGGCATGGTTGCGCAGCCGGATGAGCAGGCCTTGCGCGGTCTAAGTCTGTTGGGCTTTGCCGGTCTGATCGACCCTTTGCGGCCCGAGGCTCCAGCCGCTGTGCGTGCCGCACGTGCCGCAGGCATTCGCGTCATCATGATCACCGGCGACCACCCGCTGACAGCACGGGCGATCGCCCGCAATCTGGGTCTGATCGATCCCGCAGATGAGACTGCCGTGCTGACCGGTGGGCAGCTGCGCATGCTTGAGGGCGATCTGGCCGGCCTCGATGACATGATCGCCGGGGTTTCGGTTTTTGCCCGCACGGAGCCGCTGCAGAAGCTTGCCATAGTCCAGAGCCTGCAGCGACAGGGCCATATCATTGCCGTGACCGGCGATGGCATCAATGATGCCGCCGCCTTGCAGGCAGCCGATATCGGTGTCGCCATGGGGAGGGGCGGCACCGATGTGGCGCGGGATGCTGCAGATCTGATTCTTGTGGATGATAATTTTGCCTCGATTGTTGCCGGGATCGAGGAGGGGCGGGCGGCTTATGCCAATTTACGTAAGGTGATCCTCTATTGCGTATCCACGGGTGCAGCAGAGCTGCTGTTGATGTTGCTGGCGACTCTATTCGGTTTGCCGCCGCCGCTGACCGCGGTGCAGTTGCTCTGGCTCAATCTGGTATCGAACGGAATTCAGGATGTAGCCCTCGGCTTCGAGAAACCGGAGCCGAATTTGCTGCAGCAACCGCCGCGTGCGGCTGGCGGCCCGATTTTCGACCGCACCATGCTGGAGCAGGTGCTGCTCTCCGGCTTCACCATGGGGCTGCTGGCTTTCGGCGGGTATGTCTATGCGCTGTGGGGTCTTGGTCTCGACAGTGTCGCGGCCCAGGGCCTGACACTGTGGCTGCTGGTCTGGTGCGAAAACGCCCATGTGCTGAACTGCCGTTCGGAAACCCGTTCTGTATTCCGCCTGCCCCTGTCGGCCAACTGGTTGCTGATCGGGGGCGTGGTGGTGACCCAGGGATTGCAGATTGTTGCCGCACAGCTGCCTGGAATCGGCAGGATGCTGCGACTCGAGAGTGTCGATCTGGTTCATGCCGCCATGCTTGCGCTGCCTGCCCTTGGGCTCATTGCGGTGGTGGAGATTTATAAAGTCTGGCGCTTCCCGTCTGGCGTGGTCCGCACGCAATAATTTATCCACAGAGCGAAAAGACGGATTGACCGCCCCCTCTAATGTCATATTAATATAACAATATGAATTAATGCCGGAGGGTAACCGCCCATGGCGATGCGTCGACATATAGGCAATGCGGTCCACGAAAGCTTGCCGACCCCGCTGTATCACCAGATCTATCTGATCCTGCGCGGTCAGATATCGGACGGTAAACTCGCGGCCGGCGCCCAGGTGCCGGGCGAGGAAGAACTGGCGCGGCAATTCAATGTCTCGCGCATCACGGCGCGCCGGGCGCTGGCTGAGCTGGCGGCCGAAGGGCTGGTCACACGCGGTCGTGGTCGTGGCACCCATGTCACGCATCGCAATGAGCCGCCGCCGGTGCGTGGTGCGGTCGAGGGCCTGATCGAAAACCTGATGGCCATGGGCCTGAAGACCCAGGTGGAGTTGATCGATTTCGGTTACGAGGCCGCGGCACCGGATGTTTCTGCGGCCCTGCAGGTCGACGCCGGCGCAGAGGTGCAGCGTGCCGTTCGTGTGCGCTCGCTGGAAGCCGGGCCTTTCTCCTATCTCACCACTTACGTGCCCGCCGAAATCGGCCGCAAATTCGGCCGCAAGGAGCTGGCGCGCGAACCGCTCCTGGCCCTGCTGGAACGTTCTGGCGTGGTGATCGGTGCGGCGGACCAGACGATCTCGGCCACCCTGGCCGATACCCATGTGGCGCCGCTGCTGAAAACCGCCGTTGGCACACCTTTGCTGCGCATCAGTCGCGTGGTGCATGATGGCAATGGCCGTCCTGTCGAATACATCATCGGGCTGTATCGCCCGGATCGCTATCAATTCCGTATGAGCCTCGACCGTGTACGTGGCGGGGAGCGTAACACCTGGTCGGCCAGCGTGGCGCCGACGACTGGGGGAAGTAAGTCTTCGCCACGCTCCACCAACAGGGAGAAAAAGTGATGAGCATTCACAAATTTCCAGTTTCACGCCGCCATTTCCTCGCCGGCACCGCTGCAACGGCTGCCGCCGGAATCACCGGCTTTCCTGCCATCGTCAAAGCCCAGCGGGCACCGATCAAGGTCGGCATCCTGCATCCGGTGACCGGGCCACTGGCGCCCTCGGGCCAGCAGTGTCGCCTGGGCGCCAAGCTCGCTATCGACACGATCAATGCCAATGGCGGCATCGCCTCGATGGGCGGCGCCAAGCTCGAAGCCGTCTATGCCGATGCCCAGTCCAGGCCGGAAGTGGGTGCTGCCGAGGTCGAGAAGCTGAACGAGGCCGGTGTCTCGGCCATCGTCGGGCCGTTTGCCTCCGGCATCGCGCTGGCCACCACCCAGGCGGCTGCCAAGCACGGCATTCCGCATGTTGTCGATGTTGGCGTGGTTGACCAGGTTGTCACCCGCGGCCTGACCAATACCTTCCGCTTTGGCCCCGGCCTCAGCAAGATCGTCGACAGTGCCATCAGCAATCTGGTTGCGCTCAACACCCAGGCCGGCAAGCCGGCGAAGACCGTGATGATCGTGCATGAGGAATCAGCGTTTGGTGCCGGCATGGCCCAGACGCTGAATGCCAAGCTGCCGGGCATGGGCTTCGAGGTGCTGGAGACCATCGCGCACGCCAATCCGACCCGCGATTTCAACAACATCGTGCTCAAGATCAAGGGCCGCAATCCGGACCTGCTGATCCCGTCGAATTATTACAACGAGTTCGTTCTGCTGGCCCGCACATTGCGGCAGCAGAAGGTGCGGCCGAAAGCGATTTACTCGATTCTCGGCGGTGCCGCCTCGCAGTATCGCTTCGTCCAGGAATTCCCCGATGCGGCGGAATTCATCATGGACTGCAATCACTGGTTCGACCCGCGCAATCCCGTGGCGCTTGAGCTGAAGAAGAAGGTGGAAGCCGAGAAGCAGTTCTTCTCCTACGAAGTGTTCCTCAACCATGAATGCGTGCGCCTGCTGGCCGATGCCATAGAGCGTGCGGCCTCGACCGACCGCGCGGCAATCAATCACGCGCTGGCGTCGTCGGGCTGGTCGAACCACTTCATGCCCTATGGCCCGACCAAGTTCGTCAATGGCCAGAACGAAGGCGCCGCCCCGGTGAACACCCAGATCCTGCAGAAGGATATCAAGGTGATCTTCCCGAAGGACTTCGCCAATGCCAAGCCGGTCTTCCCGGCGCCCAAGGCTTAAGTCGAGAAATGGCGGAGCCGGATCCCCGGCTCCGCCACGCCTTAGCGTGAGTTGCGATGCTTGAGATTTCGATTCTGTTGCCGGCGATCCTGAACGGCCTGACCATTGGTGCGATCTATGCCCTGATCGCGCTGGGCCTGACCCTGATCTATGGCGTGCTGCATATCATCAATTTCGCCCATGGCAGCCTGCTGATGCTGGCGCTCTATGGCGTGTTTTTCCTGCATTCAGCCTTTGGCATCGATCCCTATCTGGCGCTGCCGGTTGCCGCCATCGCGCTGTTTGCGGTCGGGTATGGCCTGCAGCGGTTTGTCATTGGCCGCGCCAGTCATGGCAAGGATGAGAATATCCTGCTGGTGACGCTGGGTCTTTCGGTGGTGATCGAGAATCTGGCGCTGTATCTCTGGCGCTCGGATACCCGCACGATCGAGACGCCATATTCATTCGAGGTGCTGGATTTCGGCATAGCCTTCATCCCGGTCCCCAAGGCCGTGGCCTTTGTTGGCGCATTGGTGGTGGCGGCCCTGCTGTGGCTGCTGATGGCCCGCACAGACCTCGGGCGCGCTATCCGCGCCCTGGCCAAGGAGCGGCAGGGCGCGCGGCTGATCGGCATCAATGTCGATCATATCTTTGCCATGTCATTTGGCATCGGCTGTGCCTGCCTCGGCGTTGCCGCCTGCCTGCTGCTGCCGAGTTTCTACGTCAGCCCGCAGGTCGGCCATGCTTTTGTGCTGGTCGCCTTCACGGTGGTGGTGCTGGGTGGCATGGGCAGTTTTGTCGGCGCATTGGTTGGCGGCCTAATCATCGGTGTCACCGAGAGCCTGGGTGGCCTGTTCCTCGGTGAAAGCCTGGGGCAGCTCGGCATTTTCCTGATCTTCATCATCGTGCTGCTGTTCCGGCCCACCGGCCTGCTGGGCCAGAGGGCCTGATCCGATGCGCAATCTTGCTGCTATTTTCCTCTTTACACTTGTCCTGCTGCCGCTGCCGCTGCTGGTGAAATCGGATTTCTGGATCACCTGGCTCACGCTTGCGCTGTTCTATGCCTATCTCGGCCAGGCCTGGAACCTGCTCGGCGGCTATGGCGGGCAGTTCAGCTTTGGCCATGCGCTGTTCTTCGGCACCGGTGCCTATTGTACGGCGGTGCTGCAGATTCACCTCGGCTTCAATGCCTGGGCTGGTTTTGCGCTGGCCGCCGTCGCCGCGGGCGCAGTGGGGGCGGGCACCGGCTGGCTGGTTTTCCGCTATGGCCTGCGGGGCTCGTATTTCGCACTCGTGACGCTCGCCTTCGCCGAGGTGTTTCGCATTCTCGCCAATACCTTTGCCTTCACGGGCGCCGGTGTCGGCCTGCTGGTGCCGCTGCAGCCGGGGATCGCGCAAATGCAATTCGCCGGCAAGGCGGGCTTCTTCTGGCTGCTGCTCGTCCTGGTCATGCTCGCGCTGCTGTTCACTTGGCGGCTGGAGAATTCCCGCTTTGGCGCCCGGCTGATGGCGGTGCGCGAGAACGAGGATGCGGCGCGGGCACTGGGTGTCGATCCGTTTTCCACCAAGCTGGCTGCCATCGTGGCCTCAGGCGCCATCGCCGGCTCTGCGGGCGCGATCTATGTGCAGCTGTTCCTCTATATCGATCCCAATATCGCCTTTGGGCCCGGCATGTCGGTCGAGGCCCTGCTGGTGCCGATCATCGGTGGCCTGGGCACCATCTTCGGTCCCGTGCTGGGCGCCTTTGCCTTGCATGCCATTGCCGAGATCGGCCGCATGGCCTTCGGCGAGGCACCGGGCCTCAATCTGGTGCTTTACGGCCTCCTGCTGATCGTCATGGTATTGTTCCTGCCGAACGGCCTGTTCGGCCTTGGCAAGGTCAGCTTCGGCAAAAATGTCCTGCGTCGTCTGTTCAAGCGGGGCGCCCATGCTTGAGGTCCGGAATCTCAGCAAGCGCTTTGGTGGCCTGGTTGCCACCAACGATGTCAGCTTCACGGTCGCAGCCGGCAGCATCTCGGCGCTGATCGGTCCGAACGGTGCCGGCAAGACCACGATCTTCGCCCAGATTTCCGGCTTTCATCAGCCCGATGGCGGCGAGATAACCTTTGCCGGCCAGTCGCTGATCGGCCTTGCACCGGAGCGCATCTGCCTGCTTGGCGTCACCCGCACCTTCCAGATCGTGCAGCCCTTTGCCGGCCTGAATGTGCGCGAAAATATTGCTGTCGGCGCGCATCTGCACCGCGCCGGACGCCGCGAGGCCCTGGCTCACGCCGAACTGGTGGCCCAGCGTGTGGGGCTCGGCAGCCAGCTCGACAAGCCGGCGGCAGCGCTCACCATTGCCGGCCGCAAGCGGCTGGAACTGGCCAAGGCGCTGGCCACCGATCCGAAACTGATCCTGCTGGATGAAGTGATGGCCGGTCTTAACCCGTCCGAAATCGATGAGATCATTCCGGTGATCCGCGGCATCCGCGACGGCGGGGTCACGATCCTGCTGATCGAGCATGTGATGCGTGCGGTGATGAACCTGTCTGACCATGCCTGGGTGCTGAACAACGGCAGCCTGATCGCCAGCGGCACGCCGGCACAGATCGCCGCCGATCCGCAGGTGATCGAAGCCTATCTCGGCCATGGTGCCGCCGCTCGTATGGCGGCACAAAAGCAGGAGGTTCACCATGCTTGAGGTGAGCAGTCTGCATGCCGGGTATGGCGAAGTCGATGTGCTCCGTGGAATCGATCTTGATGTCGGGAAGGGCGAAATCGTCGCGTTGCTCGGCGCCAATGGCGTCGGGAAATCGACGCTGAACAACAATTTGTCCGGCCTGTATCGTCCCAAGGCCGGCCGTATCCGCTTCATGGGCGCAGATATTGCGGGCGTTGCTTCCGATCGTATTGTCGCCGCGGGCCTAATCCAGGTTCCCGAAGGCCGTCGGGTGTTCCCGAATCTCAGTGTGCAGGAAAATCTCGAACTCGGCAGTTATCGTCGCGGCCGCAGCAATCGCGCCACCAATATCGAGCGCGTTTACGCTGTCTTCCCGCGCCTGAAGGAACGCATCAGCCAGTTTGCCGGCACGCTGTCAGGCGGTGAGCAGCAGATGCTGGCGATTGGTCGGGGTCTGATGGCCGAGCCGGAACTGCTGATCCTGGACGAACCTTCACTCGGCCTCTCGCCGCTGCTGGTGGAAGAGATGTTCACCCTGATCGGCAGGTTGAATGCCGAAGGCCTGTCGATTCTACTGGTTGAGCAGAATGTCGTGCAGTCACTGGCCATTGCCCATCGCGCTTTCGTGCTCGAGCATGGCCGCATCGCGCTCAGCGGCCCGGCCGCCGATCTGATCAATGATCCGGGGCTCAAAGCCTCGTATCTGGGGATTTGACCATGGCGCATCCCATGACATTGGCTGAGAAGCTGGTGGCGCGCGCTGCCGGCGTCGCCAGCGTGCGACCGGGTGAGGTCATCACGGCGAAAGTCGATCTCGCCATGATGCATGATTCCGGCGGACCCCGGCGCGTGGCCCCGATGCTGGAACGGTTGCAGGCAAAAATCTGGGATCCGGACAAGGTGGTGGTGATCTCGGATCACTATGTCCCTGCGGTCGACGCCGAAAGTGCAGGGATTCTCGATCTTACGCGCAAATGGGTGAAGGCGGCGGGCGTCAGCCGGTTCCACGACATGCAGGGTATCTGTCATGTGGTGCTGCCCGAGCGCGGCCATCTGAAGCCCGGCATGTTCGTGGTCGGCGGCGACAGTCACTCGCCCACCGGCGGTGCCTTCGGTACCTACATGTTCGGAGTCGGAGCCACCGAGATGTGCGGTGTGCTGGTCACTGGAGAAATCTGGCTGCGCGTGCCGCAAACCATTCTGCTGCAGTGGTACGGCAAGCTTGGCAAGGGCGTTGTGGCCAAGGACATGATCCTCGCCATGTGTGCCAGGCTCGGCATGGATGGCGGGCAATATCAGGCGATCCAGTATGCCGGGGACACCATTGGTGGGTTGGCGATGCAGGAACGCATGACGCTCAGCAACATGGCTGCTGAACTGGGCGCCCAGGCCGGCCTGATTGCACCGGATGCGGTGACGCGCGACTATCTGCTGCAGGCTGGCGTGCCGGCAGCAGAGATCGAGATCGATGCCTGGCAGGCGGATGCCGGTGCCGCTGTGGCCGAGCAGCATGATTTCGACGCGGCGACACTGTCGCCCATGGTGGCGGCGCCGCACAGCCCCTCCAACAGCGCGCCGGTCTCCGATCATGGCAAGGTCGTTGTCGATCAGGCCTATATCGGCGCCTGCACCGGCGCCAAGATCAATGACCTGCGCATGGCGGCAGCCGTGCTGAAAGGCCGCAAGGTGGCATCGGGCACGCGGCTGCTGATCGCGCCAGCCTCGACACGCACCACTGCTGAAGCTGCGGCAGACGGAACGCTTGCCACCCTGACCGAAGCCGGCGCTATCCTGCTGTCGTCCGGCTGCGGCGCCTGCGCTGGCTATGGCGCGGGTGTGCTGGCCGAGAACGAAATCTGCATCGCTTCCACGGCGCGCAATTTCAAAGGCCGCATGGGTGCGGGATCTTCCAAAGTCTATCTCGGTTCGCCCTATACCGTGGCGGCGGCAGCCGTGGCCGGCGTCATTACCGATCCGCGGGAGTTCCTGGCATGAGCGCGCTGATCAAGGGCCGGGTCTGGAAATTCGGCGACAACATCGACACCGATGTGCTCGCGCCGGGCCTGTATATGAAGGGCTCACTGGCCGAACTGGCGCGGCATTGCCTGGAGGCGGTCGAGCCGCGCTTCGCCAAAGAGGTGAAACCCGGCGATATCGTGGTTGGCGGGCGCAATTTCGGCATGGGCTCATCACGCGAGCAGGCGGTGATGGCCCTGCGCGAACTTGGCGTGGGTGCGGTTCTGGCGCCCAGCTTTGCCGGCATCTTCTATCGCAATGCCCTGAATCTCGGTCTGCTGGCGCTGGTCTGTCCGCAGGCCGGGGCGATTCCCGCCGATGCGGAGCTTGTGGTCGATGCCGCCGCCGCGCAGGCGCAGGATGCGAAGACGGCTGCGGTTTATGCCTGCGACGGGATCCCGCCGCATCTGCTGCAGATGATCGACGATGGCGGCCTACTGCCCCATCTGGAAAAGAAACTGAGTACATCCCATAAAAAGGAGGCGCGCGCATGAGCCTGTTGCGCGAACGTCTGCAAAACGGCGATATCGTCGTGGCGCCTGGAATTTATGATGGCCTGAGCGCGCTGATTGCCGCCCAGGCCGGGTTTGAAGCGCTGTATCTCTCCGGCGCCAGCATCGCCTATACCCGCTTCGGTCGTTCCGATATCGGCCTGGTCTCGATGACCGAGGTGGCTGATACGCTGGGTGCGATCTGCGAACGGGTCGAGAATCCGATCATCGTCGATGCCGATACCGGTTTTGGCAATGCACTGAACGTGCAGCGCACGGTCAAGCTGTTCGAGCGCAATGGCGCCGCGGCCATCCAGCTGGAAGATCAGGCGACGCCGAAGCGCTGCGGGCATCTGGATGGCAAGACCCTGGTTTCGGCGGGCGAAATGGTCGGCAAGATCAAGGCGGCACTGGATGCCCGCCAGTCGGATGACACGCTGATTGTTGCGCGCACCGATGCGATTGCGGTTGAAGGCTTCGCCGCCGCCATGGAGCGTGCGAGCCGTTACATGGAAGCCGGTTGCGATATCCTGTTCATCGAGGCGCCGCAGAGTGTGGACGAGATGCGCAGCATCACCAGCCGTTTCGGCAATCGTGTGCCGCTGCTCGCCAATATGGTCGAAGGCGGTAAGACGCCGATCCTGTCGGCATCAGAGCTGAAAGAGATCGGTTACCGCATTGCCATCTTCCCGGGCGGCCTGACCCGGGCGCTGGCGCATTGCATGACCGCCTATTTCGCTTCCCTGCAGCAGCACGGCACCACCACGCCTTTCCGCGACCGCATGCTGGATTTCAATGCGCTGAACGCACTGATCGGCACGCCGGAACTGCTGAAGCGAGGCCGTAGCTACGATGCTGCCCATTTCGAGGACCAGGCATGATTGATCCCATCACCCTTGCCGTGCTGAAGGGCCGGCTCGAACAGGTTGCCGACGAGATGGACGCCACGCTGTTCCGTTCCGCCTTCAACCCGATCATCGCCGAGGCACATGACGCCAGCCACGGCCTCTATCATGCCACGACCGGCGAAACCCTGGTGCAGGGCAAGTCGGGCCTGCCGATCTTCGTTGGTGCCATGGCCTTTGCCGTGAAGGCCGTGATCGACAAGGCGGCGCGCGACGGCAACCTGGCCGATGGCGATGTCTATATCTTCAATGATCCCTATGATGGCGGCACGCATTTAAGCGACTTCAAGCTGGTGCGGCCGTTTTTCCGCGACGGCAAGGTGTTCTGCTATCTGGCATCCGTTGGCCATTGGCATGATGTCGGCGGCAATGTCCCGGGCAACTACAACCCGGTTGCCACCGAGTGTTTCCAGGAAGGCATGGTGATCCCGCCGGTGAAGCTCTACACCGCCGGTGCGTTGCGCCAGGATGTGGTGGATATCCTGCGGGCCAATACCCGCCTGCCCGACAGCCTCTATGGCGACCTGAATGGCCAGGTCAATGCGCTCGATCTCGGTGCAAAGCGGCTGCATGCCCTGCTGGATGAATATGGCGACGGCACGGTGGAGGCGGCTCTGGTGGAGCTGAAGAAGCGCGCGGCGCTGCAGTTCCGCAGCCTGCTGCGCGATCTGCCCGACGGACGCTATGCGGCGGAAGACTTCCTCGACAATGACGGTATCCGCGATGTGGCCTTGCGGATCGGCCTAGAGGTTGTGATCGAAGGCGAAAGCCTGACGCTGGATTTCTCGCGCACTTCGCCGGCCTGTGCCGGTCCGGTGAACATCGCGCGCTCCACGGCCATTGCCGCTTGCTATGTGGCGATCAAGCATATCTTCCCCGACGTGCCGGCCAATTCGGGCGTGCTGGAGCCGGTGAAATTCATCATTCCGGAAACCAGCCTGATCAGCGTGCGAGCCCCCAAGCCGGTGGGCGGCTATACCGAGACGATCTTGCGCATTATCGACGTGATCTTTTCGGCTTTTGCCCAGATCGCGCCCGACCGGGTCAATGGCTGCGCCTATGGCACGATCAATGCGCTGTCGCTGGCGGGGCATCGCAAGGATGGCCGGCGCTGGGTGATGTTCAGCTTCTTCGGTGGCGGCCATGGCGGCCACCCGCAGGGCGATGGGCTCAATCACGGCAATGCACCGATTTCGATGGCGACGATCCCGCCGCTGGAGATTCTCGAAGCTGCCTATCCGGTGATGTTCACCGAATGGAGCCTGCGGCCGGACAGCGGCGGCGCGGGACGCAATCGTGGCGGCCTTGGTGCCGTCTACGAAATCGAACTGCTGGAAGAAGAGGCGGACCTCTTCCTGTTTGGCGAGCGCGGCAAATATGCCCCGCCCGGTGTGTTGGGCGGTAAGCCTGCCCTGCGCAACCGTTTTGTCTATCCGAAGGATGGCAAGGGCGTGGAGCCGCCGATGGTGTCCAAGCTCCATGATGTCACACTGAAAAAAGGCGACCGCATCCGGCTGGAGACGCCTGGCGGCGGCGGCTATGGCCCGGCGGCTGAACGCACAGCCGAACGGATCAATGAAGACCTACGGCTCGGTTACATTACTGAAGAGGGTGCGACCCGTGATTACGGCCGGAAAGCCAAGGAGGCCGCGGAATGACTGACCAGACCACAATCCCGCGCTTCGCGGTTGGCGTCGATGTCGGCGGCACCTTTACGGATGTGTTTTTCCTCGATGAGGCAAACGGTCGGATCGATATCGCCAAGGTACCGTCCACACGTGGCGACCAGGCCACCGGTTTTATCGAAGGCCTGCGATCGAAGACCGAGCCGAAGCAGATTGCCACGGTGGTGCATGGCACCACGGTAGGCACCAATGCCCTGTTGGAACGCAAGGGGGCCCGCACCGGCATCATCACCACCCGCGGCTTCCGCGATGTGCTGGAAATGCGTCGGCGTGATCGGCCGTCCACCTGGGGCCTCTGGGGCCAGTTCATGCCCGTGGTGCCGCGCGACCTGCGCCTGGAAGTGGGCGAACGCGTGCTGGCCGATGGCAGCATCCGCCAGGCAGTCGATCCGGAAGAGGTGAAAAAAGCAGCACAGGCGCTGCTGGCACTGGGGGCGGAATCCGTTGCCATCGTCTTTGTGAATGCCTACGCCAACCCCGAGAACGAACGTGTTGCACTCGCAGCGCTTAAGCAGGTCTGGCCCAATGCCTATGTGACGGCATCCTCCGATATCCTGCCGGAAATCCGTGAATTCGAGCGCACCTCGACAGCCGCCTTGAATGCCTATCTGCAGCCGCCGGTGGGCAGCTATCTGCGCAAGCTGGAAGATCGCCTGCGCGGCGACGGATTTGGCGGGCAATTGCTGATCGTGCAGTCCAATGGCGGCGTGATGAGCATCGACAGTGCGGCCAATCGCCCGGTGCGCACGGCGCTGTCCGGCCCCGCGGCCGGCGTGATCGCCTGTCAGCATATTGCCGTGGCAGCCGGCTATCCCAATGTCGTGACCTGCGACATGGGTGGCACCAGCTTTGACGTTTCGCTGATTGCCGATGGCGAGCCGGCGATGAGTGCGCAGACCGCCATCGATTTCGGCATGGTGGTGCGCGCGCCGATGATCGAGATCACCACGATCGGCGCCGGCGGCGGCTCGATTGCCTGGATCGATCGCGGCGGTATCCTGCAGATTGGGCCGGAAAGTGCCGGTTCTGATCCGGGCCCGGTGGCCTATGGCCTGGGCAATGATCGGCCGACCGTGACCGATGCCAATGTGGTGATGGGCCGTATCGATGCCGAACGTCCGATCGGCGGCAAGCTGAAACGGCTTGATGTCGAAGCCGCCAAGGCTGCCATCGCCAAGCATATTGCTGAACCGCTTGGCCTGGATGTTATGGCAGCAGCGGAAGCCATCATCAAGGTGGCGAATTCCCGCATGGCCGGCGCGATCCGGCTGGTCTCGATTGAACGCGGGCACAATCCGCGCGACTTCGCTGCCATGCCCTTTGGCGGCGGCGGCGCTTTGCATGTTGGTGCCCTGATCAAGGAAGTGGGCCTGGCATCCGCGCTGGTGCCGCGCTTCCCCGGCGTGACCTCGGCGCTCGGCTGCGTGATCGCCGACATGCGACATGATTTTGTTCGCACGGTCAATCGCACGCTGGAAGAGTTGGATACCGCCATGCTCGATGGCGCCATCGCCGCGGCGGCAGGCGAGGGAACGCGACTGCTCGATCAGGCCGGCATCGCCTTTGAGGGCCGCGCAACCAGTGTCGAACTCGATATGTCCTATCTCGGCCAGACGCATACGGTTGCCGTGCCGCTGGAGGGCGATTTTGCCAGCGGCAAGATCAGGCTGTCGCATGATGGCATCAAGGCGGCTTTTGAAACCGCCTATGCCGCCACCTTTGGCCGTGTGCTGGACAAGATCGGCATCCGCGTACTCAATCTGCGTGTGGCAGCCATCGGTCGACGCAAGAAATTCGACCTCGCCCTGCTGGCCCCACCGGAGGGCGGCAGTGTCGAGGCGGCCAAGCGTACCACGCGCAAGGTCTGGCTCGATGGGGCCTGGCATGAGGCTGGCATTTATCGCCGGCTGGAGCTGCCGCTCGGCGCCGTGGTGCCAGGGCCGGCGATCCTGGAACAGTCGGATACCACCATCCTGATCGAACCCGACCTGCAGGGCGAGGTCGACAAATTCGGTAACCTGATCGTTCGCCGGAAAGCTGCATGACCGCGACACTTGATCTCAAATATACCGCGCTGCTGATCGTCGATCTTCAGAATGATTTTCTGCACGCCGATGGCGCCTATGCCCGTGGCAAGGCGACCCTGCCGGGGGCTGCGACCCTGATCGCCAATATGAAGGCGGTGGTCGATGCCATGCGTGCGAAAGGCGGCTGGATCATCTCGACGCAGTTCACGCTGATTCCCGGCCGTGGCGGCGAGCCGCTGATCAGTCCGCATCTGAAGCAGTTGCGGCCCTTCCTGCGCAAGGGCGACTTCCAGCCCGGTGGCTGGGGCCACAGCCTGATCGATGATCTGGCGCCGGCGGATTTCGTGGTCGAGAAGGTGGCTTATTCGGCTTTCTACATGAGCCGGCTTGAGTTTGTGTTGCGCAAGCTGGGGGTCGAGACCCTGCTGATCGGCGGTATTGTCACCAATGGTGGCGTTGCCAGCACGCTCCGTGATGCGCATGTGCGCGATTTCCATCCGATGCTGCTGACCGATGGTTGTGCGGCCTTCTCGAAGGAGGCCCATGACGCCAGCATCGCCTCGCTCGGCACCGTGGCGCCGAAGCTGACCTGTGCCGAAGCGGCCAGCCTGATCCGCGCCGCATGACCCGGGTCCTGCCGTCCGCCGGGATCGACTTCCCGCTCAGTGTGCCGGTGCTGGTGATCGGGGCCGGCGCCTGTGGCCTGACGGCAGCGCTGGCCGCGCGCGATGCCGGGGCCGATGTGCTGGTTCTGGAGCGGGATCCGTCGCCCAGCGGCTCGACCGCCATGTCATCGGGCATGATTCCCGCTGCCGGTACGGCACTGCAGGCGGCCCGCGGTGTCGAGGATACGCCGCAGATCATGGCCGCCGATGTGCAGGCCAAAGCCCATGGCGAGAACGATCCGGTCATGGTCGAGGCGATCTGTGCAGCCTCCGGCCCCACGGTCGACTGGCTGGTGCAGAAACATCATGTGCCGCTGACACTGGTTGAAGGCTTCCTGTATCCTGGCCACAGCAAGCCGCGCATGCATGCGCCGGCCTCGCGGAGCGGCGCCGATCTGGTGGCTGGGCTGCTGGCAGCAGCCAATGCCGCCGGTATCGATATCGTCTGCGATGCCACGGTCACCACGCTGTATGCCGATGCCGAGGGCCGCTTGCGCGGCGTATTGCTCAATCGCCCCGATGGCTCGAGTGAGCAGATCGGCTGTGAGGCCTTGGTGCTGGCCTGCTCTGGCTTCGGCGGCAATGCCGATCTGGTCAGCCGCTACATCCCTGAACTTACGGGCGCGCAGTATTACGGCCATACCGGAAACCGCGGTGATGCGCTGGTCTGGGGTGAAGCGTTGGGGGCAGGTGTGAAGAATCTTGGTGCCTATCAGGGCCATGGCTCGGTGGCGATGCCGCATGCCATCCTGATCACTTGGGCCCTGATGATGGAAGGCGGCTTCCAGGTCAATGCTGAGGGCCAGCGGTTTTCCTGCGAACATGATGGCTATTCCGAACAGGCAATGCGCGTGATTGCGCAGCCCGGTGGTGTGGCTTGGAATATCTACGACGAGCGCCTGCACAAGCTCGGCCTCGATTTCGAGGACTATCGCGAGGCTGTGAATGGCGGGGCCGTGAAAACCGCCGACAGTATTCAGGCACTGGCGGGCCTCTGCGGTCTGCCGGCGGATACGCTGGCTGCAACCCTTGCAGAAGCCACCGCGCTGGTGGCGGGGCAGGGGCAAGACCGCTTCGGCCGCGACTTCACCGGCAAGCCGGCGCTGACAGCGCCCTTCTATGCGGTGAAGGTGACTGGCGCCCTGTTCCATACCCAGGGCGGCCTGACAGTGGATACCGAGGCCCGCGTTCTGCGACAGGACGGCAAACCGATGCGCAATCTCTTTGCCGGTGGCGGCGCCGCCTGCGGCATTTCGGGTCGTGGCCGCGATGGCTATCTGTCGGGCAATGGTCTGTTGGCCGCGACCGTGCTGGGCGCCAAGGCCGGCCGTAGTGCTGCAGCACTGGTGAAACAGGGAGGCTGATATGCCGGTTATCCGCGTCACGCTGATCGAAGGCTATGACGATGAGGTGCGCGGACGATTGCTGGAAGGCTACAGCCAGGTGACCCGCACCGTGCTGGAGGCGGTCCCAGACGGTATCACCACCTTCATCGAAGAGGTGAAGCAGACCAGCTACCGCCGTGGCAACCAGCCGAAATTCCCGAAGGCACCGCCGCCAGCGCCGGAGCGCATCGTGCGCGAATTTCTCGGGGCGATGGAGCGCCGCGATCTGGCTGCGGCGCGGGACTTCCTGGCGGAAGGATTTTCGATGGTGTTTCCAGGCGGCGTTCGCTTCACGCAAATTGCGGAGCTGATTGCCTGGGCGGCGCCGCGCTATCGCCGCGTCGCCAAGGTCTATTCAGGCTTCGATACCGTGCCGGGCATGGAAACCGCGACGGTCTATTGCCATGGCATGCTGGAAGGCGAATGGCCCGACGGACGGGCCTTCAGCGGCATCCGCTTCATCGATCGGTTCACGGTTGGTGGCGGCAAGCTGCTGGACCAGCAGGTCTGGAACGATTTGGCGGAAATACGCGCTCAGACCGGTGCCGTATTGGCAACGCCCCAATAAGCCCCATCCTTGTGCACCATGCTGCGATAGGCGCGGGGCGCCACGCCATAGCGTTCACGGAAGCTGCGGCTGAAATGCGTCGATGAGTTGAAGCCCCAGGCAAAGGCGATGTCGGTGATCGACTGCTGCAGCAGGGCCGGATTGGCCAGATCCTGGCGGATGCGGTCCAGGCGGCAATTCCAGATATGGCTGTTCAGCGTCTCGTCTTCGAGCGCGAACAGCTTGTGCAGGTTCCGCTTGGAGCAGCCGACAGCCATGGCGATGCGATCCAGCGACAGCATCGGATCCTGCAGATTGGCCATAATGAAGGCTTTGACCCGGTCGCGCGTGGTCTCGCGCATGGCCGCATCGGTCTGAATACCCATCTGGTCCAGCACAGCCAGGCGGACCAGATTGGCGATAGTATCGGCAAATTCGGCACCGCCGTGTGGGCCGGCCAGCGCCGGCAGTTCGGCGAAAGCCGATGACAGCAGGTCGAATACCAGCCGGCCGACGCCGTGGCGGCCGGAAAAGCGGTGCACCGCCGTATCATCCAGATTGAGACCCAGCCGGGTCAGGCGGTCGCGCGGCAGCAAAACGGCGAGCTGGTTGATCGGCTCGGGGTTGGAAACGATGTAGGTGCGCGTGGTGTCATACATGCTCCATTCGCCGGGCGTCAGCACCAGCTTGCGGCCATTCTGTTCGAATCGGCCGGCGCCTTCGATCTGGGCGACGATTTTCACATAGCCGCGATCGTCATTGAGAAT
This sequence comes from Ferrovibrio terrae, assembly GCF_943372915.1. Lineage (GTDB taxonomy): Bacteria > Pseudomonadota > Alphaproteobacteria > Ferrovibrionales > Ferrovibrionaceae > Ferrovibrio > Ferrovibrio terrae_A. The sequence continues at coordinate 33,542 of NZ_CALSAN010000028.1, forward strand.
CTGATTTGGCGTGCGCACCACGCGATGGCGGCTGGCGATGATGCGGCACAGCTTGAGGCCGCCGATATCGCCGAGTTCCAGCCGGCCATCGAAACGGCTGTCGCCATAGGTGTCGGACTGCAGATGGCCGATATGGCGCCCGACGAAATCACCCCACAGGGCCAGCCGCTCGGCCGGCGCCACTTGCGAGGTGGAGACCACCGCAATCGCGCTCACTTATCCTCCCCTTCGTTGGGCTCCCAACTATTCCAGTCTAGCTGCGAACCCAGGCCAGGTTAAGCGGAAAGCGGCATCGTTTTTGTGCCTATGGATTTGCATGATTGCGTTGCAATACAGGCACTTTTTGCGCTGCAAAATAGCATGCGTATGCGGAATGATGTTCACTCTGGGATAAGTCGGGGTTCCCTCTCGGGCAAGAAGCCGGTCGTGGCAGTGGCTACGTTCACAACACTGCCGGCGGTCATGACCCCGGCCGATAGGGAGAGAAACAATGACACGCAGATTCCGCATACTGGCGGCCGCGCTGGCTGTCGGCTTCGCCGGCACACTGTCGCTGGTGGCCTCAAATCAGGCGCTGGCTCAGGATAAGATCAAGATCGGCTACGCCATTTCCAAGACCGGCCCCAATGCCGGCGGCGCGAACATCACGCAGATCCCGAATTACCAGCTTTGGGTCAAAGAGCTGAACGACAAGGGCGGCCTGATGATCGGCGGCAAACGCGTGCCGGTCGAAGTGATCGAATACGACGATCGTTCGAATTCCGAAGAAGCAGTGCGTGCGGTCGAACGCCTGATCACCCAGGACAAGGTCGACCTGCTGTTGCCGCCCTGGGGCACCGGCCTCAACCTGGCTGTCGGTCCGGTTTTCAACAAATACGGTTATCCGCAGCTGACCTTCAGCGCCGTGACCGATCAGGCACCGGCTTTGGTCAAGCGCTGGCCGAACAGCTTCTGGTTCCTCGGCACCAGCGTGCAGTATATCGATGCGCTGGTCGATCTGCTGTCCAAGCAGCAGAAGGCCGGCAAGATCAATGGCACCGTTGCCATGATCAGCGTGGCCGACGGCTTTGGTATCGATCTGTCGAAGGCTGCGCGCGATGGCCTGACCAAGGCCGGCTTCAAGCTGGCGATGGACAAGAGCTATCCGATCGGCACCCAGGACATGTCACCCCTGATCAGCGAGGCCCAGCGGTCCGGCGCCGACACCTTCATCGCCTTCAGCTATCCGCCGGATACCGTGGCGATCAATGATCAGTCCAAGGTGGCAAGCTTTGCGCCGAAGGTGATGTTCACCGGCGTGGGCACGGGCTTCCCGTTGTTCCCGCAGCGCTTCGGCGCCAATGCCGAGGGCATCATGTCGCTTGGTGGTTGGGATCCAAACAACGCCGGCACGGTGGAATACCGCAAGCGGCACGTTGCCATGCACAGCCGCGACCCGGATTACTGGGGCAGCCAGCTCGGCTACGTCTCGCTGCAGATGCTGGAGCAGGCGGTTGAGCGCGTCGGCAAGATCGACCGCGCGGCGATCATCAAGGAGCTGCAGACCGGCACTTTCGATACCGTGCTGGGCAAGATCAAGTTGGTTGACAACATGCCGCCGAAGGGCACCTACGCCTATATCGGTCAGTGGCAGAACGGCATGTTCACCGGTGTCGCGCCGGCTGGTGCGAACATGAAGGACATGGTGATCCCGAAGCCGGCCTGGAAGTAAAAGGTGGTGGGACGGGCGCGGCGGCTATCCCTGTTGTCGTCGCGCCCGCATTTTCGGTTCTGAAGGTCAAGTTGATATGTTTGTCGAAGCCCTGCTGACGGGCATTACGCTCGGCGGCATGTATGCGCTGGTCGCCATGGGGTTGACGCTCCAGTATGGCGTGGCGCGCATCATGAATCTGTCCTACGGCGAAATTCTGGTCGCCGCCGCTTTTGCCGTGTTCTGGCTGTTTACGGCAGCCGGCCTCAGCCCCTTGCTGGGGCTGGTGCTGATCGTGCCGGCGGCCCTGCTGGTGAGCTGGCTGATCTATCGCATTCTGCTGCTGCCGCTGGTGCAGCGGGCGAAGACCCGCGATGCGCTTGAGGTGGATAGTATCCTGGCCACCTTCGGCCTGCTGTTCGTCGTGCAGGGCATCATGCTGGTGCTGTTTGGCGGCGCCTATTACAGCTATTCCTTCCTTGCCATTCCGGTGAATGTTTTCGGCGTCACCATCGCCGCAAACCGTCTGCTGGCGCTCGCTTTTGCGGCTGTGATCGGTCTGGCGCTTTATCTGGGCCTGACCCGCACCCGTGCCGGCACGGCCCTGCGTGCCGTCGCCGTCGACCCGGTTGCGGCCCAGCTGGTCGCCATTGATGTGCGCGCGGCTGCGGCCATTGCCTTTGCCCTGGGCGGCGCCCTGGTGGCCTCGGGCGGCGTGCTGGTCTCGATGTTCCTCACCTTCAATGCCAATATCGGTGTGGTTTTCACCATGAAGGCGCTGATCATTGTCATCATGGGCGGTGTCGGAAACATGCTGGGGGCATTGGTCGCCGGCCTGATCCTTGGCCTGACCGAAACCTTCGTGGCGACCTGGATTGACCCGGGTCTGACGCTGGCGGCCACCTACACGATCTTCCTGATCATCCTGTTGGTACGTCCACAGGGGCTGTTCGGCAGGAGCGGGCGATGATGCTGCCCTTGCCTGTAAAGATTATCGTGGCCCTGGCTTTAATTGCGGTGCTGGCCTGTGTGCCGCTGGTGGCTGATGGCTACCGCCTGTCGCTTGCCATCAGCCTGCTGAACTACACAGTGCTGGCCACGGCCTGGGCGCTGTTCTCTGGCCCGACGCGCTACGTCTCGCTTGCCACCGTCGCCTTCTTCGGCATCGGTGTCTATACGGTGGCCGTGCTAGGTGAAGTACTGGCCTGGCCGCTTGTCCTGCTGATTGCACTTGGTATCGGCACTGCCGTTGCTTTGATTGTCGGTCTGGCCACCCTGCGGCTCTCTGGCGTCTATTTCGTCATCTTCACCTTCGGCCTGGCCGAACTGGTACGCCAGTTGGTCACCTGGTTTGAGGTCAACAAGACCCGCACATTGGGCCGGTATGTCTTTGTCGATATCACGACAGACCAGATTTACTGGCAACTGCTCGGCCTTGTTGTTCTTGTCTTTGTCACGGGCCTCCTGATCCGGCGCTCACGGCTTGGTCTCGCCTTGCGGGTGATCGGTGATGACGAGACCGTCGCGCGCCATGTCGGCATCAATGTGACGGCGGCGAAGGTTGCTCTGTTCATACTCAGTGCCGCCTTCATGACACTCTGCGGCGCCGTGATGGCGCCACGCTGGAGCTATATCGATCCCGCTATCGCCTTCAACCCGGTCACGTCCTTCCAGGTTCTGATCATGGCGTTGCTGGGCGGTGTGCATCGGCTCTACGGCCCGGTCCTCGGCGTCGTGCCGCTGACCCTGCTGTTCGAATTCCTGCTCGCCAACTTCCCCAATCACTTCAGCATTCTGATCGGTATTGCCTTCATGCTGATCGTCTATGCCATCCCGAATGGCATCGCTGGTCTGGCGGAAAAACTATTCTCGCGGCGGAAAGGGGCGCAGCCATGAACGCAACGCCCCTGCTGGCTGTAAAAGGCCTGACCCGTCGTTTCGGCGGCCTGGTTGCCGTTGATGACCTGGAGCTTATAGTCCGGAATGGTGAGATTGTCGGCCTGTTGGGACCGAACGGCTCCGGCAAGACCACCGCACTCAACCTGATCTCCGGCGCGCTGAAACCTGACGGCGGTACGGTTGCCCTGCGCGGCGGCCTGATCCAGGGCCTGGCACCATTCCGTATCGCACGCCTGGGTGTTGCCCGCACATTCCAGCTGGTACGCGTCCTGGGGTCGATGACCTGTCGCGAAAACGTACTGGCCGGGCTTGCCTTCGGCACCCGAAATGAATGGGGCTCTGGCGCCGAGGCCAATGCCGATGCCCTGCTGGACCGCGTCGGCCTTACGGGCCGCAGCGCCGTGATGACCACCGAGCTGACCTATATCGACCAGAAGCGGCTGGAGTTGGCCCGAGCCCTCGCGCTCCGGCCGCAACTGCTGCTGCTGGATGAATGGCTGGCCGGCCTCAATCCGACGGAACTGCTGCAAGGCATAGAGCTGGTGCGCTCTTTGCGCAGCGATGGCATCGCCATCCTGATGGTCGAGCATGTGATGGATGCGATCCGCTCGCTCTGCGATCGCTGTGTGGTGATGAATGCCGGCCGGCGTATCGCTGAAGGAACGCCAACAAGCGTGTTGGCCGATCCTGAGGTGATCCGCGCTTATCTGGGAGACAGCGATGCTTGAGATCGCCAATCTCTCGGTTTCCTATGGCAAGCATCGCGCGGTTGACGATGTGTCTCTGACTGTCGCGCAGTCCGAGATTGTCGTCATCCTGGGTGCCAACGGCAGTGGCAAGACCTCGCTGCTCAAGACGGTTGGCGGTATCCAGCTGGCAACGGGCGGTGCCCGGGTCATGCTGAATGGCACTGACCTGACTAGGCTGCGTGCCCATAGCATCGTCGAGGCTGGCCTGGCCCTGGTGCCTGAGGGTCGCGGCATTTTCGGCGAGCTGACGGTGCGCGAAAACCTGATGCTCGGGGCCTATGCCCGGCGCGCCCGCGCCGGTGAGGCAGAGAATCTCAATCGCGTATTGACGCTGTTCCCGCGTCTGGGCGAACGCATGACCCAGGCGGCCCGCACCATGAGCGGCGGCGAGCAGCAGATGGTCGCCATCGGCCGCGCCCTGATGTCAGCGCCCGATATTCTGCTGCTGGATGAACCGTCGCTCGGCCTGTCGCCGCTGATGTGCGGCGAACTGTTCGGCGCACTGACCCGTATCCGCCAGGCCGGCATCGGCGTGCTGCTGGTGGAACAGAATGCCAAGCGCAGCCTCGCCATCGCCGACCGCGGCTATCTGCTGGAAAACGGTCGCATCGTTGGGCAGGGCTCAGCATCTTCACTGCAGAACGATCCCGCCGTACAGCGCGCCTATCTTGGTGTCGCCCATTCGGCTGTCTGATTTCACTTGAAAAATGGAGAGCACAGCATGTTCAACATCGACCTGCTGATTGACGGCAAGACCATCCCGGCGGCCGGAGGCCGTACCTTCGAGCGCCGCAATCCGCTGAACGACAGCGTCGCCAGCAAGGCTGCTGCCGCGGATGTCTCCGACGCCCGCGCCGCGGCTGATGCGGCGGCCAAGGCTTTCCCCGCCTGGTCGGCAATGGGCCCCAACGAGCGGCGTGCCCTGCTCAACAAGGCGGCCGATGCGATGGCGGCACGGACCCCCGATTTCATCGCCCGCATGGCGGCCGAGATTGGCGCCACGGCTGGCTGGGCAGGTTTCAACGTACATCTGGCAGCGGGCATGCTGCGTGAGGCTGCTGCCATGACCACCCAGATTGGCGGCGAGGTGATCCCGTCCGACAAGCCGGGCTGCATTGCCATGGCGGTGCGCCAGCCGGTTGGCGTGATCCTGGGTATCGCGCCCTGGAATGCGCCGGTGATCCTGGGTACCCGCGCATTGGCGATGCCGCTGGCCTGCGGCAATACCGTGGTGCTGAAGGCGTCTGAGCTCTGCCCTGGCACCCATCGTCTGATCGCTGAATGCCTCCTCGAGGCGGGGCTTCCTGCCGGCGTAGTCAATGTTGTCACCAATGCCCCGGCCGATGCTGCCGCCGTTGTGGAGGCATTGATTGCCCATCCGGCGGTGCGGCGGATCAATTTCACCGGCTCGACCAAGGTGGGGCGGATCATCGCGGAGACCGCAGGCCGTTATCTCAAGCCGGTGCTGCTGGAACTGGGTGGCAAGGCGCCGATGCTGGTGCTGGATGATGCCGATCTGGACGAGGCCGTGAAGGCCGCTGCCTTTGGCGCCTTCATGAACCAGGGCCAGATCTGCATGTCGACCGAGCGCCTGGTGGTCGACCGCAAGGTGGCCGACGAATTCGTCGGCAAATTCGCCGCCAAGGCCAACACGCTGGTGGCCGGCGACCCACATAAGGGTAATACGCCGTTGGGCGCCGTGGTCAGCAAGGAAGCCGTGCAGAAGGTGCAGGGCTTGATCAAGGATGCGACCTCAAAAGGCGCCAAGCTGGTAGCGGGCGGCCGCGCCGAGGGTGCCATCATGGATGCCACCGTGCTCGATCATGTCACGCCAGACATGAGCATTTATTACGAAGAATCGTTTGGTCCCGTGGTCTGTGTGGTGCGCGCACAGGATACCGATGATGCCGTGCGGATCGCCAACGATACGGAGTACGGGCTTTCGGCGGCAGTGTTCAGCCGCAACATCGCCCGCGCCATGGATGTGGCGCGACGTATCGACAGCGGGATCTGCCATGTGAATGGCCCGACCGTGCATGACGAAGCGCAGATGCCCTTCGGTGGCACCAAGGCGTCCGGGTATGGCCGTTTTGGTGGCAAGGCCGGCATGGATCAATTCACCGAGCTGCGCTGGATCACCATCGAGACGCAGCCCGGCCGTTTCCCGATCTGAGGCCCGTCATGGCTCTGCTGGATGGCAAGGTCTGTATCGTCACCGGCGGTGCCGGCAGCCTCGGGCTGGCATCGGTGGCGGAATTCCGCCGCGAGGGTGGCCACGTCATGCTGGTGGATCGCGACATGGCGGCCATCGAGGCGGCCATCGCCAGGATCGGCGGGCCGGGCAAGGATATTGCCGCCTGCGCCGCCGATGTGGCGAGCACCGAAGGCACCAAGCGCTATATCAATGAGACGGTGTCGCGCTGGGGCAAGATCGATGTTCTGTTCAGCAATGCCGGCATCAGCGGGGTGATCCGCCCGGTGACGGATTATCCGGAAGATGTGTTCGATGCGGTGATGGCCGTGAATGTGCGGGCCTCGTTCCTGGCCTGCAAATATGGCCTGCCGCAGATGAACGATGGTGGCAGCATCCTGATTACCTCCAGTGTGGTGGGTGTCACCAGCGATCCCGGCATCTGCGCCTATGCGACATCCAAGCATGCCGTGATCGGTCTGATGCGCACGGTGGCCAAGGAGGCCGCGCCCCGCCGTATCCGTGTCAATGTGATTGCACCGGGCCCGATCGACAACGGATTCCAGCTTGATATCGAGAAGGGCATAACCGCCGCCACAGGGCGGGACGGAACCAAGTTACTCGACTCCATCATTCCGCTCGGCCGTCATGGCCGGCCGGAGGAGATCGCCCGCATAGTGCTGTTCCATGCCTCCGAGCTTGGCAGCTTCACCACCGGCAGCGTGCTGATGGCCGATGGCGGCATGCATATCTGATCGTTAACCCGCAGCAGGAGAGGAGGGCGCCCCATGCCCGAACTTGCCACGACCGAATTCTGGAAAGACCTGAAGCCGATTGCCAAGGTGTTTCAGCCCGATGCCCTGCCGGAAGTGTATCTGAAAAATGCACCGACCGAGGATGAGCGGCTCTATGTGCCGTTCACCGACACGGTGTCATCGCGGCCGCTGTGGATTTCACCGTCGCAGAACAAGTGGTGCGACATCCTGATGGCGAAAAGCGCCGGTCTGGTGAACCGCCACTACCATCCCCATGAGGTCTTTGCCTATACGATCTCGGGCAAGTGGGGCTATCTGGAGCATGACTGGACTGCCACGGCCGGTGATTTTGTCTACGAGACCCCGGGCGAGGGTCATACGCTGGTCGCCTATGAGCATAAGGATCCCATGAAGGTGTTCTTTACCGTCACCGGGCCATTGATCTGGCTGGACGAGAATGGCGAGCCCGCCGGCTATTTCGATGTGCACAACTACATCGAGCTATGCCGGAACCATTATGAGAAGATCGGGATTGGCGCCGCTTATATCGACACGCTGTTCCGCTAGGCCTAAAGCGCCTGCGGGTGCGCGGCGCCGTCCAGCACGATGCTCTGGCCGCTGACATAACCGGCGCCGGCACTGCAGAGGTAAGCGCAGAGCCGGCCGAGTTCTGCTGGGTCGCCAAAGCGGCCTGCCGGCAGTTCGGCCTTGCGGGCCGCAACCACGTCCTCCACCGGTTTGCCTTCGCGTTTGGCGCGGAAGGCAAAGTTTGACAGCAGGCGGTCGGTGGCAAACGGACCCGGCAGCAGATTGTTGACCGTGACGTTGTTCCTGGCCAGGCCGCGCACGATGGTGGCGACGAAGCCATGCAGGCCGCTGCGTGCGGCAGCGCTCAGGCCCTGGGCATCGATGGGATGGCGCACCACGCTGGAGGTGATGTTGACGATGCGGCCGAACTTGCGCTCCGCCATGCCATCGGCATAGGCGGCGATCAGTGCAATGGGTGCGCGCATATTGGTATTGAGAGCCTGCTCCCAGTCGGCAGTGGTCCAGCTGTGGTAGTCGCCCGGCGGTGGCCCGCCGGCGTTGTTCACCAGGATATCCGGTGCGGGACAGGCGGCCAGCAGGGTGGCGCGCCCGGCTTCGGTGGAGAGATCGGCGGCGACGGGGATCACCCGCACGCCATGCCGGACCGCGATCTCGCCAGCCGTTGCCGTAAGTGATGTCTGGTCGCGCGCATTGAGGATGATATGCACGCCTTCGGCGGCCAGGGCTTCGGCACAGGCGCGGCCCAGGCCCTTGCTGGCGGCACAGACAATGGCAGTGCGTCCTGAAATTCCCAGATCCATGTTTGCTTCCTTAATCCGCCCAGGGAATTGACCGACCGGACATGTCTACATAAATGCTTTTCTGCCGCATATAGGCCTTGATGCCGTCGCGGCCTTTTTCACGGCCCAGTCCGCTTTCGGCATTGCCGCCGAAGGCCGTGGCGATGCTGAACTGCTTGTAGGTATTGACCCAGACCGTGCCGGCATTCAGTGCGCGGCCAATGCGCCAGGCGCGGCGGAAATCGCCGGTCCAGATGCCGCTGGCAAGGCCGAAGACGGTATCGTTGGCATCATGGACCAGCGCGGCTTCGTCGCGGAAGGGCAGCAATATGCCCACCGGACCGAAGATTTCCTCCTGGGCCGTGCGCGTGCGATTGCCCAGACCCTCGATCAGGGCCGGGATAAAATAGTTGCCCTCCTGCAGCGCGGGATCGGTGGGGCGGGTTCCGCCGCAGAGCAGCCTGCCGCCTTCCTGCTGCGCCAGCCTGACATAGCCTTCCACCTTGTCGCGTTGCTGCGGCGTGATCAGTGGGCCGATCTGGGTACGCTCCGATACCGGATCGCCGATGCGCAAAGCCCTGGTGCGCTCCACCAGGCGGTCGCGGAAACTGCTGTAGATCGAGTCCTCGATGAAAATGCGCGAACCGGCAATGCAGCTCTGGCCCTGGCTGGAGAAGATGCCGAACAGAACGCCATTGATCGCCTGCTCGATGTCAGCATCAGCAAAAACGATATTCGGCGACTTGCCGCCCAGTTCCAGCGACACCGGCATGATCTTCTCGGCGGCCACATGGCCGATGGCCCGGCCCGTGGCCGTGCCGCCGGTGAAAGTAACCTTGGCAATGCCGGGATGAGCGACCAGGGCTGCGCCGGTCACGGCGCCGGTGCCAGGCAGCACGCTGAGCAGGCCTTTCGGCAGGCCGGCCTCTTCGGCCAGCTTGGCGAGTTCCAGCGCCAGCAGGGGCGAGAATTCCGAGGGCTTGACGATCACGGCATTGCCGGCGGCCAGGGCCGGCGCCACTTTCTGGGCCTCGCTGGCGATCGGTGAATTCCACGGCGTGATCGCGGCGATGACGCCGAGCGGCTCATGCAGGCTGAGCGAAAGGTAATAGCCCCGCGAAGGCGTGATGTCGCCTTCCAGGGTTTCGCAGGCAGCGGCGAAGAAGCGGAAGGTGCCGGCGGCACTGGCCACCAGGGCGCGGGTTTCCAGGATCGGCTTGCCGTTATCCTGTCGCTGCAGCTGCGCCAGCTTTTCCGAGTCACGCTCGATTAGAGCGGCAATGCGATGCAGATAGGTCGCGCGCTGATGCGGCAGCAGATCGCGCCAGGCCGGATCCTGCATGGCCACTTGTGCGGCTGTGACAGCTTCGTCGACATCCTCCACGGATGCCGTGCTGACACTGGCCAGCAGGGCATTATTGGCGGGGTTGCGTGTGATCAGCGGGGCGCCGCGGCCTGGGCGCCAGGTGCCAGCGCGATAGAGCGGTAAGACGGTCATGCGGTCAGATCGATGAAAGGATTGCGACAGATTCAGCTTTACAAGGACGGTAGCTGAACCCTACGATGTTGCATATAGGAAATGACGTTTTACTAATAAAACGTCTGACGCATTTCTACGAGGGCGATGCGATGGAGTTCAACCCCTATCTGGCCGGCGTTTCCGCCGGCGCTGACGGTGACGCCAACAAGGGCGGCCCTGACGCCATCGAACATCCCGCACGCACGCCGAATATTCCCTGGCAGACCCGCCCGGCAGTTCTCACCGATTTCGAAAGCACGCTGGCCGATACGCTGATGGCGATGTTCCGCGAAGGCGTGGAAGAGTTGCCGGCGATTGTCGCCAGGCTGAATGCCACTGGTCCGCGCCATCCGGAAGGCAGCTGGACCGAAGCGAATTACCAGAGCCTGATGCAGCGCCTGGCCCAGGGGCAGGCGGCATGAGTGTGCCGCGGCTCGAATTTCGCCAGGTCACCAAGCGCTTTGCCAATCCGCGCCAGGGCGGAGTGGTGGTGGCGGTGGAAGACGTCACCTTCAGCATCGCCGACGGCGAGGTGGTGTCGCTGATCGGCCCGTCGGGTTGCGGCAAGAGCACGCTGCTGAATATGGGCTCCGGCCTCGACCCGGCCACCGAGGGGCAGGTCTTTGTCGATGGCGAGCTGGTGACCAAACCCAACCGCCATGTCGCCTTCATGCTGCAGAAAGATCTCCTGCTGCCCTGGCGCACGATCCGTGAAAATGTCGAGCTTGGCCTGGAAATCCAGGGCACGGCAGCAGCGCAGCGGCGCGAGACCGCCCTGGCCCTGCTGGCGAAATGCCGGCTGAGCGATTTCGTCGAGCATTATCCGCACCAGCTCTCCGGCGGCATGCGCCAGCGCGCCGCACTGGCGCGCACGCTGGCCGTCGATCCCGTCGTGCTGCTGATGGACGAGCCGTTCTCGGCGCTGGATGCGCAGACCAAGATGGTGTTGCAGCAGGATCTCGGCCGCACACTGGCGGATACGCGCAAGACCGCCCTGTTCATTACCCATGACCTGGTTGAGGCAATTGCACTGTCCGACCGTATCCTGGTGATGAGTCACCGGCCCGGACGGATCATCGAGGAGATTCAGGTCGAGATTCCAGGCCGCGACAACCCGATGACCCGGCGCCAGGATTCGAAGGTCGGAGACTATGTGAAGCGCCTGATGGATTTGCTGCATGTCGAGCAGGCTGCAGCGTAACGCAACACCAGTGATCAACATGGAGGGGAATGTGATGATGACGATGCGTAAGACTTTACTGGCCGGTCTCGGCCTGGCCGTTGTGGCGGCTGCCGGCATGCAGGATGTGCGCGCCCAGGACGTCACCTATCTGCTGCCGGCGCCCAAGTCGCTGCCGGCCTTCGGTCCCTGGATGGTGGCGCAGCAGCGCGGCTACTTCAAAGCCGAAGGGCTGAATGTCGACTTCCAGATCGGCAAGGGCGGTGTTGATGTCGCCAAGCAGGTTGGTGCCGGCAATGCGGTGATCGGCGGCGGTATCGGCGATACCTCGATCATCGTGCGTCCGAATGGCGTGCCGGTGAAGACTGTCGCCCTGCTGGGCGGCGGCTCACTGATGCAGCTGGTCCTCAACAAGGACAAGGGTGTCAAGACGGTCAAGGATCTGAAGGGCAAGACCATCACCGCGATGGCCTATCAGGACACCACATATTTTGCCCTGCTGGGCATGCTCGCCACCCAGGGCATGACCAAGAATGACGTGAACGCCCAGGCCGCGGGTCCGGTCAACGTCTGGAAGCTGTTTGTTGCCGGCGAGGCCGATGCTATGGCGGCGGTGCCGGAATGGACCGCCCAGGCGATGGCGGCCAAGATGAATATCGAGGTCATTCCGTCGGATGTGCACTTCAAGAGCATGGCCCAGGCTATCGTGGCGGCCGACGACGTGATCCAGAAGAATCCGCAACTGATCCAGAAGCTGGTCCGCGCCACGCTGAAGGGCATGAAGGACATCATGGATAATCCGGAAGGCGCCGCCGCCGACTATGTCAAGGCCGTGCCCGAGCATAGCGGTAACGTGCCGTTCATCGTCGCCTCCTTCAAGCTCTACAACCAGTATGTCTATCCGGGCCAGGCCAAGCTGGGCGCGGTGGATGAAAGCCGCCTGACCGCGCTGCAGGATTTCTATGTCAAGGAAGGTGTGATCCGCGACAAGACCCCGGTGAAGGATCTCTACACCAACCAGTTCGTCCAGTAATCGGCATCGGCCGGCGGGAGTGATGTAAGAATGCAAGCGGTCCTCACCCAACCCCATCTGCGCCGCATGATGGCCGGCAGCTTCCTGCTGTTCGTCGTGTTCGTCGCGGTCTGGCAATGGGCGCCGGGCTGGTTCGGCATTCCGCATTTCATCATCCCGCCGGCCAGTCTGGTCTGGGACGAGTTCCTGCGCATGCTGGCCAAGGACAAGCTGATCTTCCACACCGGTATCACGGCGATGCAGGTTGCTGTCGGTTTCCTGCTTGGCGCGTTGCTCGGTATTTTTGCCGGTTTTGTGCTGGGCATGTCGCCGACGACAGAATTCGTGCTCTCGCCTTATATCCTGGCGCTGCAGATTGCGCCCAAGGTGGCCTTCGCGCCGCTGTTCATCATCTGGTTCGGTTATACCGTCTATCCCAAGATCCTGGTCTGCATCCTGATCGTTTTCTTCCCGGTGATGATCAATGTGCTGGGGGCCGTGCGCGCCATCGACCCCGATATCGTGCGACTGGCGAAGTCATTCACAGCCAACCGTTTCCAGGTCTTCTGGAAGATCGAGTTCCCAGCGGCCCTGCCGCCGCTGTTTGCCGGCCTGCGCATCGCTGCCACATTGGCCGTGATCGGCGTTGTCGTGGGCGAGCTGGTCGGTGGCAATACCGGTCTGGGCTATCTGCTTACCTTCGGCGAGGGCGCCGGCAATACCGCCATGGTCTTTGTGGCGATCATCCTGCTGACCCTGATCGGCATTGTGCTCTATGCCATCGTCGTGCTGATCGAAAATCGTGTGCTGCATTATCTGCCGGCGCGCTCGCGCACGGCGGTCTGAGAGGAGCCGCTCCATGGCCACTGCCAGCGAAATGCAAGAAGTCGAGACCTTGCTCAACCGGGGTTTGCGCAATTACTGGTATCCGGTAGCGCCTAGTTGGATGGTGCGCGACAAGCCGGTAGGACTGACGCGGCTGTCCGAGAATATCGTGCTGTGGCGCGATGCCGATGGTGCCGTGCGCGCCCTGGAAGACCGCTGCCCCCATCGCGGCGCGCGCCTGTCGCTGGGCTGGGCCCTGGGCGACCGCGTGGCCTGCTGGTATCACGGCGTGGAAGTGAAGGGCGATGGCGTGGTCGCCCGCGTGCCGGCCCAGGCCAATGCACCGATGGAAGGCAAGCGCTGTGTGCGCAGCTACCATGTGCAGGAGAAGGCCGGCGCCATCTTCGTATGGTTCGGCGATGCCCTGCATGCCGAGCCGGCGCCGCTGGTTCTGCCCGAGGAACTGGTATCCGAGGATTACGAAGCCATCCTGTGCACGGCGCACTGGAAGTGCAATTACCGCTATGCCATCGACAATGTGATGGACCCGATGCACGGCGCCTATCTGCATGCGCAGTCGCATTCTATGGCGGAAGGCGACAAGCATGCCGAGATGAAGCTGCGCAAAACGGATACAGGTTTTGTGTTCGAAAAGGCAGGCCAGCGCGGCGTGAATTTCGACTGGACCGAATTCGGCGTTACCGATGCGCTCTGGCTACGTCTGGAAATTCCCTATGGCAAGCAGGCCGGTCCCGGCGGCGCCTTCACGATCGTGGGCATGGTGGCGCCGGTCGATGAGGATCACTGCCGCGTGTTCTTCTGGCGCATCCGCAAGATCCCGAAAGGCTGGCAGCGCGACACCTGGAAGTTCCTTTACCGCGCCCGGCTTGAAGGCCTGCACTGGGCTGTACTGGAGCAGGATCGCGTGGTGCTGGAAGACATGGCGCCGCAGGCGCGCGAGCATGAATTCCTCTACCAGCATGACGCCGGCCTGGGCCGTGTGCGCACGGTGCTGCTGAAAGCCGCCCGCGACCAGGTGCAGGCGTTGAATGCAGCTAAAACCGCGGCCGGCGAAGCGCCGCGTGCGGCCGGTGCAGCCTGAGCGACCCTGAACTATCCAAAGCTTCCTGAAGGAGGATGCTATGAGCGTAGCTGAGAAGATTGCCCAATTCGCCAAGGACTGGTTCCCGACCTGGGAAAAGCCCAAGGAGAAGTCGCTGCAGCAGTGGATCGAGTCGCGCATTGCCCGCTACGAGACCCGCACCTATGACTGGAATGCGCTGAAATTCCAGGCCGACTTCGACCCGAAATACCGTCGTGCCCAGTGCCGTTATATCGGCACCGGCGCCACCGGGGTGGGGAGCGATACCAATACGATCCCGTCGGAGCATTTCACCTTCTCGACCATGATCCTGCCAGCCGGCTGCGAAGGGCCACTGCATGTGCATTATGACGCCGAAGAGGTGTTTTTCGTGCTCAAGGCGCAGAAGCTGCGGCTCTTTTTCGAGCTGGAGGGCGAGACTTTCGACACCGTCCTGAAGGATCGCGATGTGGTGTCGGTGCCGCCGGGTGTCTTCCGTGGCCTGCGCAATGAGGGTCAGGAAGAGGCCCTGATGTGCGTCATGCTTGGCGTGTCCAAGCCGAATGTTCCTGATTATCCGGAAGGCCACCCGCTGATGGAGCTGCGCAAGCGTCGCCGCGAGATCGCAGCGGCGGCCGAAGCGGCCAAGTCCTCCTCGGCAGCCGAGTAAGGAGATCAGGCGGCGATGATTTTGCAGGACCGCATCGTGGTGGTAACCGGCGCCGGGCGCGGACTGGGCAAGGCCTTTGCCGATGCCTGCGCCGCTGCCGGTGCAGCCACGATCGTCGTTGCCGATATCAATGCTGAATGGGGCACCGCGGCGGTGGCGGACCTGCACAAGGCGGGCGCCGATGCCGTCTTCCTAGCCGTCGATCTGGGCGATCCGTCCTCCGTGGAGGCCTTTGGGGTCGAGCTTGGCCGCCGCTATGGCCATATCGATGGCCTGGTCAACAATGCTGCGATTGCCACCGGTATTGGCGGCAAGACCTTCGAGGAAATCGACATAGCCACCTGGGATCGGGTGATGACGGTCAATGTGCGTGGCACCTGGTTGATGGTGAAGGCGCTGGCGCCGCTGCTGCGCAAGTCGAAGGCCGGCGGTCGCATTGTCAATCTCGCTTCCGATACCGCGCTGTGGGGCGCGCCGCGCCTGCTGCATTATGTGTCCAGCAAGGGGGCGATCATCAGCATGACGCGCTCGCTGGCGCGCGAGCTGGGGCCGGACCGTATTGCCGTGAATGCCATTGCGCCCGGCCTGGTGCTGGTGGAAGCCACTGAATATGTGCCGGAGGAGCGCAAGCGCCTCTATGTCGAGGGCCGCGCCATGGCGCGCCCGCAAATGCCCGAGGATGTCGTGGGGGCCGTCGTTTATTTGCTGAGCGACGGCGCCGGCTTCGTCACCGGCCAACTTTTGCCTGTCAATGGCGGCTTTGTCTTTAACTGACCCGCGCATCGCGGCCCTTGGTGACGCCCGGATTTCCTACCTGGAAACCGGGCGGGGGGTGCCGCTTGTGTTGCTGCATGGCATCGGTTCGGCGTCAAAGTCCTGGCGGCACCAGCTTGCCGGATTGGCCGATCGCTTTCGTGTCATTGCCTGGGACGCCCCGGGCTATGCCCAGTCGACGCCGCTCACGCCGGAAACACCGGATGCCGGCGATTATGCGGGGGCCCTGCTGGCATTCCTCGATTCACTGGGGATCGGTCGCTGCCATCTCGTCGGCCATTCGCTGGGCACACTGATGGCGGCCCGTTTCGCCACCCTGCATGCGGATCGGTTGCTATCGCTCACGCTCAGCAGCATCGCTGTCGGCCATGCCAATATGGCGCCGGAAGATCGCCGCCGCCTGCTGGAGAGTCGCCTGGAGGATGTTGCCACGCTGGGTACGCGTGCCATGGCGGAAAAACGCGGGCCGCGCCTGCTCGGTCCCGATGCGACATCAGAGATGCGCCAGGCGGTGATCGATGCCATGGCCCAGGTGCAGATGCCAGGCTATGGCCAGGCCGCGCGCATGCTGTCAAACGGTGATGCGCTGACGGATATCGCCCGCATTCCAGTGGCACTGCCGATACAGTTTGTATACGGCGACGCCGATGTGATCACGCCGCCGGCGGCCAACCTGAAGGCTGCGGCCCTGCGGCCGCAAGCGCCGGTGCACGTGGTCAGCAATGCCGGCCATGCGCTCTATCTGGAAAAGCCCGAGCGGTTTTCAGCCATCCTTGCCGATTTTGCGGAGGCTCATCATGAGCGGAACTGACCGTATCCCCGAAGGCAAGTATATCGTGCCGGCTCTGGCCCAGGGCCTGGCGGTGCTGGCCCTGTTCTCGCGGCAGCGGCCGAGCCTGAGCGCACCCGATATCGCCCAGGCGCTGCAGTTGCCGCGCTCCACGGTGTTTCGCCTGCTGCATACCCTGCAGGCCATGGGCTTTGTCCGCCGCGAAGATGATGAGCGACAGTTCAAGCTTGGCCCGGCCGTACTTGGCCATGGCTTCGAATATCTGGCATCGCTGGATATCGTCGAGGCCGCTCAGCCGATCCTGCAGCGCCTGCGCGATGAAACCGGTTTGTCGTCGCACATGGCGGTCGCCGATGGCCGTGAGATCGTGTATGTGGCGCGCTATCCGGCTCGTACCACGATTTCCAGCACGGTGAATATCGGCACCCGCTTCCCTATCCATGCCACGGTGATGGGACGCATGTTGCTGGTCGAACATGACGATGCCGCCCTGCAGGCCCTGTTCCCGGAAGACAATCTGCCGCGCTTCAGCGAGCAGACACCAACCACCCTTTCTGACCTCAAGATGATCCTGGCCGAGGATCGCAGCCGTGGATATGCCACCAGCCAATCCTTCTTCGAGCGCGGTGTCAGCTCGGTGGCGGCGCCGGTGCGCGATGGCGCTGGCCGTATTGTCGCGGCGATCAACATCACGGCAGTCGATGCCTATGTCGATCTCGAGGCCATGCATGGCGGCCTGAAGGACGCCATCCTGCAGGCCGCTGCCGAAATCACCCAGTGGATTCGCCGCGAGGCACCGCGCGCTCCCCAACCGCTTCCGGCTGAATCAGCCAAGCCCGCCGTCACCCCCATTAGAGAGTCGCTTCATGTCTGAGCAGATCACCGTCGGCGAACTGGCTGCACGTTTCCTTGAGTCCTGCGGCGTCGACACCGCCTTTGGCGTCATTTCGATCCACAACATGCCGATCCTCGATGCCTTCGGCCGGCGCAATACCATCCGTTTCGTGCCCAGCCGTGGCGAGGCCGGGGCGGTCAACATGGCTGACGCTTTTGCCCGGGTGCGTGGCCATCTTGGCGTTGCCATCACCAGCACGGGCACGGCAGCCGGCAATGCCGCCGGGGCCTTGGTGGAAGCGCAGACTGCCGGTACCCCGGTCCTGCATCTGACCGGCCAGATCGAGCGTGCCTATCTCGACAAGCGCTGGAGCTATATCCACGAAGCGACCGATCAGCCGACCATGCTGAAGGCCGTGTCGAAGGCATTTTTCCGCGTGTGGTCGCCGGAAACCGCATTGGGCGTGCTGCAGGAAGCCGTGCGCACGGCACTGACCGCGCCGACCGGTCCGGTCAGCGTGGAAATCCCGATTGATGTGCAGGAAGCCCTGATTGACCTGCCGGCGCATATTGCACCGGTACCGCTCAGCATCGCCCAACCCGATCCGGCCGCGCTGGATGCCATGGCGGCGATGCTGACCAAGGCCAAGCGTCCGCTGCTCTGGGCCGGCGGCGGTGCCCGCCACGCGGCCGATGAAATCAAGGCGCTCGCCGATCTGGGTTTCACCGTGGTCACCAGCGTGCAGGGTCGTGGTGTGCTGCCCGAGGATGACGCGCGCACGTTAGGCGCTTTCAATCTGTCGCCGCCGGTAGAGAGCTTCTATGCCAGTTGCGATGCGCTGCTGGTGGTCGGGTCGCGCCTGCGCGGCAACGAGACGCTGAAATATACGTTGAAACTGCCCAAACCGATGCTGCAGATCGATGCCGATCCGCAGGCGCATGGCCGTGGCTATACTGCCGACCTGTTCATGGCTGCCGATGCCAAACCGGCGCTGGCCGGGCTGGTCGCGCGTCTGAAGGGCAAGCTGAAGGTGGCTGACAGCTTTGCCAAGGATGCGAAGGCTGCACGCAATGAGGCCGAAGCCCAGCTGCGCAAGGGTTTGGGGCCTTACGAGAAGCTGGTCGATGCCCTGCAGAAAGCCGTGCCGCGTGACTACCTCTGGGTCCGCGATGTCACCGTGTCGAACAGCACCTGGGGCAATCGCATGCTCAAGCTGTTCGATCCCCGCAACGGCGTGCATGCGCTGGGCGGCGGCATCGGCATGGGCGCGGCGATGGGAGTGGGTGCTGCCATCGGCTCACGCGGGCGCAAGACGGTAGTACTATCGGGCGATGGCGGCCTGATGCTCTGCGTCGGCGAGTTGGCGACGGCCGCGCAGGAGCAGGCCGACATGCTGCTGATCGTGATGAACGATCGCGGCTATGGCGTGATCCGCAATATCCAGGATGCCAAATTCGGCGGACGCAAGTATTTCGTCGATCTGCATACACCATCTTTCCCGGATCTGGCGCGCAGCCTGGGCTGGAAGCACATGCTGCTGAACGATATCACCAAGGCCGAAAGCACCATTGCCCAGGCCATGGCCGAAAGCGGACCGCGCATGCTGGAGGTCGATATGGTGGCGATCGGCCCCTATGTCACCGCCTTTGCCGGTCCACCGGTGCGCAAGGCCTCCTGATGCCGCGCCCGAAACGCCCGTCGATCCTGCTGATCGGCCATGGTGCCATGGCGGCCGAGGTGCGGGCTGCGGCACTCAGCACCGGCCTGTTCGATGTCGGCGCTGTACTGGTGCGGCATGAAAAGGTTGGCTCGGTTCAGGCTGAACTGAATGGCTACCGGGTGATCGACAGCCTGGATGATCTGGATTTCCAGCCAATGCTGGCGGCTGAATGTGCCAGCCACGCTGCCGTGCGGCAGTATGGTCCTGCCTTGCTGCGACAGGGGATTGATCTTGTGGTGGCCTCGATCGGGGCATTGAGCGATGAAGCACTGCATCGCGCGCTGGAAGCCGCAGCTGTGGAAGGCGGTGCCAAGTTGATCCTGCCGGCAGGGGCGGTACCGGGCATCGATGCCCTGAATGCGGCCACGCTTGGCGGGCTGGATCGGGTGTCCTATATCTCGCGCAAGCCGCCGGCCGCCTGGAAAGGCACGCCGGCAGAAGCTGTGCTTGATCTTGATACTCTCAGGGACGCCACGACGTTTTATACCGGCACGGCCCGCGCGGCGGCGCGGGATTATCCCAAGAATGCCAATGTGGCGGCGACTGTGGCTCTGGCCGGGCTTGGTTTTGATGCCACGGAAGTGCGCATGATCGCCGATCCGGCGGTTGCTGCGAATATTCACGAAATCGAGGCCAGCGGCGCCTTTGGCGACATGCACCTGACGATCAAGGGGAAACCGCTGAAGAGCAATCCGAAGACCTCATCACTCGCCGCCTACAGCACCATCCGCGCGATCCTCAACCGGGTCCGCGCGACCGAAATCTGAGTCAGGAGTTCTTACGATGTCCATCACCGGTGTCGACGGGATTGTCTATGGCGTGGAAGACATGGCGCTGTGCCGGCGCTTCTTCACCGACTGGGGCCTGAAAGAAGGTGCCGAAGGCCGGTTCGAGACGCTCGATGGCGCGGAAGTGATTCTGAAGCCCAAGGACGACCCATCTCTGGCCCCGGCCTTCGAGCCGGGCTCGACCCTGCGTGAGGGTATCTGGGGTGTGAGCGACGCGGCGGCACTGGCCGGGATCGAACAGACGCTGAAGGGCGCCGGTGTTGCGATCACGAAAACGCCGGACGGTTTTTCCTGCATCGATCCCTGTGGGCTGCGGATTTCCTTCCGTGTCAGCCGTCGCCGCAAGGTCACCGTCAGCGGTTCGCCGAGCAACACCATCGACGAGCATCGCCGCATCGATACGCCCAGCCCGATTTACCAGCGGGCCGAGCCGGTGAATATCGGGCATTACGTGCTGTTCGTGCCCGATGTGGCGCCGATGCAGGATTTCTATACCCGATTGCTGGGCTTCCATATTTCCGACAGCTATCCCGGAACCGGCCTGTTCCTGCGCTGCAACGCCGAAGGCGGGCATCACAATTTCTTCCTGCTGAAAAGCCCCACGGGCAAGGCCGGAATCAACCATGTCGCCTTCACCGTGCGCGATGTGCATGAGGTGATCGGCGGCGGCATGCAGATCAACCGTCAGGGCTGGGAAACTCAGCTCGGGCCGGGCCGGCATCCGATCTCATCGGCCTTCTTCTGGTATGTGAAGGCGCCCTGCGGCGGCCTCGTCGAGTATTACACCGACGAGGATTACCTGACCGAGAAATGGCAGCCACGAGAATTTGAGAAGAAGCCGGAAATTTTCGCCGAATGGGCGGTCACCGGCGGTATCGATGGCGAGACCCGCCGTCAGAAAGCCAAAGCCTAGCTGATCAATAGCCGCGGCTACGGTCGACCGCGTGTGGCGGTCGCTGGCCGGCTTCGATGGCGGCTGCTGTGGCCACCAGTGTATCGGCGACGGCGGCGAAACTGACATCGCAGGCATCATGCGGTGTCATCACGATCTTCGGGTGATGCCAGAACACGTGGTCTGTCGGCAGCGGCTCGACGGCAAAGACATCGAGCGAAGCGCCGGAGAGCTGGCCGCTTTCCAGCGCTGACAGGAAATCGGCTTCCACCATCTGCTCGCCGCGGCCGGTCTGGATCAGATAGCCGCCCGGTTTCATGGCGGCAAAGACATCACGGTTGAGCAGGCCGCGAGTTTCCGGAGTCAGCGGCAGAAGATTCACCAGAACCTCGGTTTCGGCCAGCATGGCGAACAGGCCGTCACGGCCATGGAAACCCTGTACATCCGGCGCCATCGGCTTTGGCGTGCGGCTCCAGGCCTTCACCGGAAAGCCCAGACCGGTGAGATGCGTGGCAACGCGTTCACCGATCTTGCCATAACCCAGAATGGCAACCGGAACTGTGCTGGCCGGGCGCTGTTCCAGGCGCTGCCAGATACGGTCGCGCTGATGCTGCATGAAGGTGGCAAATTTGCGCTGGTGCCAGATCACATGCCAGGTAACAAAGCCTGCCATCATCTGCGCCTGGCCCGGATCGACCACGCGGACGACATGCACATCCGATGGCAGGCTGGGGCAGGCCAGCACGTTATCGGCGCCAGCGCCGATGGTGCAGACAGCCTTCAGATTGGGATAGCGCTCGAAGGCATCGGCATGCGGATGCCAGGCCAGGGCGATACGCACCGCTTCGGCACCGTCGGTGACCGGATGGTCGACGCTTTCGATGCGGTCGGCGATCTGGGCCAGGGCCTTGCCGTAATAGGCGCGCAGGTCGAATTTCCGGCTGATGACGGCACAGCGCATGGTCAGGCTGTCTTCCGGCCGGGCACGGCAGCCAGCAATTCCCGCGTATAGGGATGTTCGGGGGCGGCAAACAGCGCTGCCGCCGGCTTCAGCTCCACGATCTGGCCGCGCTGCATCACGGCGATGCGGTCGCAGATCTGCGCTGCCACGCGCAGGTCATGGGTGATGAACAGCATCGACAGGCCAAGGCGCGATTTCAGGTCTTCCAGCAGCTTCAGCACCTGGGCCTGCACCGAGACATCGAGGGCAGATACCGCCTCATCGGCGACCAGGATTTCCGGATTGAGGGCCAGGGCGCGGGCAATGCCGATGCGCTGGCGCTGGCCGCCTGAGAATTCATGCGGGTAGCGTTCGATCGCGCCGGCATCCAGCCCCACCATCTGCAGCAGGTCGCGCGCCCGCTGCAAAGCCTGGTCCGGCGCCTCGCCATGGGCAATCGGGCCATCGGCAATGATCCGGCCGACCTGGCGGCGCGGATTGAGCGAGGCAAACGGATCCTGGAACACCATCTGGATCCGCTTGCGCTGGTTGCGCAGGGCCCGGTCGCGCAGCAGGGTGAGATCGGTGTCGCCCAGCCGGATACTGCCGCCATCGGCCTTGATCAGCTGCATCACCAGGCGAGCCACGGAGGATTTGCCCGAACCCGACTCTCCCACCAGGCCGAGGGTTTCGCCCTGCCGGATGGAGAAACTGACATTCTTCGCGGCTTCGACACGGCGGGCCGGACGGAACCAGCCGTTGGCGGTGACATAGGTCTTGTTCAGGCTGATGACCTCGACCGCCTTGCGACGATCATCCAGCGGCTGCCGCACCGGCGGGTCCATGGTGGGTACTGCGGCCAGCAGGGTTTGCGTATAGGGATGCTGCGGGCGTAGCAGCACACTGTCGGCATCGCCCTGCTCAACCAGCTTGCCATGCTGCAGCACCACGACGCGGTCGGCGATTTCCGCCACCACGCCGAAATCATGGGTGATGAACATCACAGCCATATTGCGGCGCTG
>NZ_CALSAN010000029.1:0-52920 GCF_943372915.1 Ferrovibrio terrae
GCCGGGCCATTCAGCGGATTGCAGGGCGAGCAGCGCATCCTCGGCCAGTTCGCGCACCGGCACGCCCTGGCGCTGGGCCTCGCTCTGGATGAACTGCTTGGCCAGCAGCGGCACGTCCTCGCGGCGGTCGCGCAAGGCCGGCACTTTCAGCGGCACGACATTGAGGCGATGGAACAGATCCTGGCGGAACAGCCCCTGCCCGACCCGCGCGGTCAGGTCATGCACCGTGCCGGAAATGATGCGCACATCGACCTGCACGCGGGTGCGCCCGCCGACGCGCTCGAAACTCTGCTCGGTCAGCACGCGCAGCAGCTTGGCCTGCGCCTCGGGCGACATCTCGGCCACCTCGTCGAGGAAGAGCGTGCCGCCATGGGCCTCCTCCAGCACGCCGATCTTGTGCTGGCGCTGGCCGTTGATCGTTTCCTCGAAGCCGAACAGCTGCTGCTCGATGCGGTCAGGCGTCATCGAGGCGACATTCAGCACCACGAAAGGTCCGCCGGCGCGCCGCGAGCGCTGGTGCAGCAACCGGGCGACCAGTTCCTTGCCGGCGCCGGCCGGGCCCGAAATCAGCACGCGGCTGTTGGTTGGCGCCACGCGGTCGATGGCCTGGCGCAGCGCCACCATGGCCGGCGACGACCCGATCAGCTCGGCAATATTGCCCGAGCGCTGGCGCAGATCTTCATTCTCGCGCTTGAGGCGGGCCTGTTCCAGCGCGCGCTCGACCAGCAGCAGCAGGCGGTCGCTCTTGAACGGCTTCTCGATATAGTCATAGGCGCCGCGCTTGATCGCCGACACCGCGGTTTCGATATTGCCATGGCCGGAAATCATCACCACCGGCACGGTGCTGTGATCGCGGATGATGCGGTCGAGGATTTCCAGCCCGTCCATCTTGCTGCCCTGCAGCCAGATATCCAGGATCACCGCATTCGGCCGCCGCGCCTCCATCTCGCGCAGCGCGCCATCGGAATCGCCGGCCATGCGGGTTTCGTAGCCTTCATCCTGCAGAATGCCGCCAATCAGATTGCGGATATCCGCTTCGTCATCGACGATGAGAATGTCACGCGCCATGACTGCCCGACCCTAACAACTTGCGCACTGTCGCCTGTGATTCTGTCGCAACCGAAACTGTATTCTCTGACACTGCGGCATTCTCTGAAACTGCGGTGTTTTCCGCCATTGTGTCGCCGGGCAGCACGCCCGGCAGGTGAATGCGCGCCAAACTACCATTTTTCAGTGCCGGATCAAACAGCGTGGCATCGGTCAGCGTGATGCTGCCGCCATGCTCCTCGATAATCTTTTTGACGATGGCCAGGCCAAGGCCGGTTCCCTTGGTGCGGGTCGTGACATAGGGCTCGAACAGGCGGTCACGGTTTTCTTCCGGCAGGCCGCGGCCGTTATCCAGCACGGTGATATCGGCGACGGTGCCATTCTGCCGCAGGCCGACCGAAATATGGCCCGGCGGCGGGGTGACGCCGGTGGTGCGGTCCCGACCATCGATGGCATCGACGGCATTCTGCAGGATATTGGTCAGCACCTGGGCAAGCTGGCGCGCGTCGACATTGACCCGGATCGGCGTTGCCGGCAGGTCGGTATCGAAGCGGATATCGGGACGCGCCACCTGCTGCAGGAACACGCCCTGGCGCACCAGCTGGTTGAGGTCTTCCTCGCGATAGACCGGGCGCGGCATGCGGGCAAAGGTGGAGAATTCATCCACCATGCGGCCGATATCGCCGACCTGGCGGATGATCGTATCGGTGCATTCGGCAAAGATATGCGGATCGGTCTGCACTTCCTTGAGATACTTGCGCTTGAGCCGCTCGGCCGACAGCTGGATCGGGGTGAGCGGATTCTTGATCTCATGGGCGATGCGCCGCGCGATATCGGCCCAGGCGGCATTGCGCTGCGCCGCCATCAGCTCGCTGACATCGTCGAAGGTGGCGACATAGCCGAGCAGTTCATTGCCCGTCACCTCGCGGGCGATACGCACCAGCAGGGTGCGGACACCGCCGGCGCGCTGCACCACCACCTGGCCGCGCTCAACGCCTTCGGACGGGCGCTGCTCCAGCCGCTGGAACAGGTCAGCCATTTCCGGCGCCACCGCCGTGAAAGGCCGCCCCACCATGTCATCGAAGCTCTGCTGCAGCATCGCCTGGGCCGAAGGGTTGGGCAGCGTCACCATGCCCTGCGGGTCGACGCCGATCACGCCGGCCGAGACGCCGGCCAGAACGGTTTCGGTAAAGCGCCGGCGCTCGTCGAGCTGGCGGTTGGCGGCGATGAGTTCGGACTGCTGCGCCGCCAGCTGGCCGGTCATGCGGTTGAAGGTGCGGCCCAGTGCGGAAATCTCGTCGTCATCGGAGCGTTCGGTCACCCGCGCGGTCAGGTCGCCGCTGCGGATGCGCTCGGCGGCTGTCACCACCTCGCTGATCGGCGTCACCAGCCGGTTGGCGATCAGCAGCGCGAACCAGATGGCGGCGAACAGCAGCAGCAGCGAGACAAGCAGGAACAGGATGGCGAAGTTGATTTCCAGGGTCGCACGGGCCTGTTCAAGGCGGCTGTACTGCTGCGCCGCATTGCGGGTGCGCTCAAGATCCGCCAGCACCTTGGCGTCGAGATAGCGGCCGACATAGAGATAGGCATCCAGATAACCATCCAGCCGCACCAGCGCGCGCACGCGGTCATCAGTCTCGGCGGTGATGATCACCACCTGCCCGGCATTGGCATCCTCGATGGCGCGCGGCGGCACGCGGTCGAATTCCATCAGCAGGCTGAGTTCGTTGCGGGCGAGGATTTCGCCAGTCGACGTGAAGACGATCGCCTCGCCAAGGCCGCGGATGCGCGACAGCTGCCGCACCGCCTGCTGGAAGGCATAGGGATTGCGGGTCAGGCTGGGGGCGGCGCGGTTGAGATCGACCGCCATGGCCAGCACATCAGCGCGGATGGTCTTGCGATGCTCCTGGATATAGGCCTCGGCGATGGCGACCGAGGCGCTGACCGCCGAATTGACACGCTCGCTGAACCAGGTCTGCAGACCGAGATTGAAAAACAGCACGGCAAACAGCGTCATCAGTACCGTGGGCAGCGCGGTGACGCCGGCAAACATCATCACCATGCGGGCATGCAGGCGCGAACCGGCCACGCCGCGGCGCCGCTGCATCCACAGCACCACCAGGCGGCGCGCCACCAGGCTGGTCAGGCTGAGCAGGATGACCAGGTCGGTCAGCAGCAGGATCTGGACATCGCGCGGCGTCAGCTCGCGATTGGCGCCCGGCGTCATCGCCAGATAGGTCAGCGTGCCCGCCACCAGGGCGGCGATGGCCAGCGCGATCTCCAGCTGGCGGATCAGGCTGGGGCGGCGCAGCCAGTCGGCCGCGCGCCGGGCCAGCCGGGCAATCGGGCGCGGGCCATCGGCCGCCGCGCCAGGGTCGCTGGGCGTCGGGAGGGTCTGGTCGGTCATGGATGGTGACCGTGAGTGAATCGGGGATACCCGGCCATTGGCGGATCATACCCCAGCCGCCGCCGTCCGGCACCCGTCCCGGGGGTACAGGTTGATGCGGATTCCGGGGCTATTTCAGGCCCGGACTAAGCCAAACCGCGGCTACTTCAGGCCCCGGATGACCTGGATGTTATGGTCGCGGATCTTCTTGCGCAGCGTATTGCGGTTCAGGCCCAGCATATGGGCCGCCTTGATCTGGTTGCCCCGCGTGGCCGCCAGGCTGAGCGAGATCAGCGGAATTTCCAGCTCGCGCAGCATGCGGTCATACAGGCCCGGCGGCGGCAGGTCGTCGCCCTGGGCGGCGAAATACTTGGTCAGGTGGCGCTCGATGCTGCCGGTCAGCGTCTCTTCCTCGCTGGGCTCGGCATTGCGCGGTGCCTGCGGCGGCTCGGCCAGTTCGTTCTCGATCACCTCGATGCCGATGACATCCTCGGCATAGAGCGCGGCCAGGCGGCGGACCAGGTTTTCCAGTTCACGCACGTTGCCGGGCCAGCGATAGCGGCGGATGCGCTCCATCGCCTCGGCCGACACGGTCTTGGTCGGCAGGCCCTGGGCCGCAGACTGGCCGAGAAAATGCCGCACCAGATCGGCGATATCCTCGCTGCGCTCGCGCAGGGGCGGCAGGCGCAGCGGCACGACATTCAGGCGATAGAACAGATCCTCGCGGAACAGGCCCTGGTTCACGGCCTGGCGCAGGTCGCGGTTGGTGGCGGCGACGATGCGCACATCGGTGCGGATCGGCGTGCGGCCGCCCACGGTGGTATATTCGCCCTGCTGCAGGACGCGCAGCAGGCGGGTCTGGGCTTCGATCGGCATGTCGCCGATTTCGTCGAGGAAAAGCGTGCCGCCCTCGGCCTGTTCGAAACGACCGGCGTAACGATTGGCAGCACCGGTGAAGGCGCCCTTCTCATGGCCGAACAACTCACTCTCGATCAGCTCGCGCGGGATCGCCGCCATGTTGATGGCGACAAACGGCCCGTTGCGGCGCTTGCCGTAATCATGCAGCGCGCGCGCCACCAGCTCCTTGCCGGTGCCGGACTCGCCATAGATCAGCACCGTGAGGTCGGTGCCCATCAGGCGCGCCATCACACGGTAGATTTCCTGCATCGCCGGCGAACGGCCGATCAGCGGCAGCTTTTCCTCGTCGGCATCGGCGGCAGCGGCTTCGGACGGCTGCGCCTTCGGCTGGTTCATCGCGCGTTCAACCACGCGCAGCAGCTCCTTCAGGTCGAAGGGCTTGGGCAGATAGTCATAGGCGCCACGCTCGGCGGCCTTCACGGCGGTCAGCAGCGTCTTCTGCGCGCTCATCACGATGATCGGCAGTTCCGGCCGGATCCGCTTGATGCGCGGCAGCAGGTCGAGGCCATTCTCGTCGGGCATCACCACGTCAGTGATGATCAGCTCGCCCTCGCCTTCAGACGCCCAGCGCCACAGGGTGGCGGCATTACCGGTCGAGCGCACCTGATAGCCGACTCGGCCGAGCGCCTGATCCAGCACCGTGCGGATCGAGCGGTCGTCGTCGGCGACGAGAATGGTGCCCTTATTACTCATTCCTGGAACTCTCCGGATTCTTCCGCTGTCGGGCTGTGAACCGGCAGACGGGCACTGAAAACTGTACGGCGGGGACGGCTGTCACATTCAATAACGCCGCCGTGATCGCCAATGATCTTGGCAACTAATGCAAGACCGAGGCCAGAACCGCTGACTTTGGTCGAAACGAACGGATCGAACAGATATTGCCGGATATCTTCGGATACACCCGGGCCATTGTCCTGAACCGACACTTCCAGCGGCAGATGCAACCGGTCACGCGAGCCGCGCACGGCCAGACGCACGCCATGGCGGTAGGCAGTGGTCAGGATGATCTCGCCACCGGGATCGTCGCCAACGGCCTCTGCCGCATTCTTCACCAGATTCAGGAAGACCTGGACCAGCTGGTCGCGGCTGCCATTCACCGGCGGCAGCGACGGATCGTAGCGTTCGACAAAACGGATGTGTTTGGCAAAGCCGGCCTGTGCCACCTTGCGCACATGTTCCAGCACCTGATGGATATTCACCGGGCCGCGCTCGATGCGCTTGTCGGTGAAGACTTCCATGCTGTCGACCAGCGCGCAGATGCGGTCGGTCTCGTCGCAGATCAGGCGGGTCAGTTCGCGGTCGGCCTGGTTGGCATTGGCTTCCAGCAGCTGCGCCGCGCCGCGAATGCCGCTGAGCGGATTCTTCACTTCATGCGCCAGCACGGCGGCCATGCCGGTGACCGAACGCGCCGCGCCGCGATGGGTCAGCGCACGGTCGATCTTGGCGGCCATGGTGCGTTCGTCAAAGCGCACGATCACATGATCCTGCGCTTCCGGCACCGGCGAAATCTGTACATCGACCAGACGTTCGCCCAGACGCGGCGAACCGAGATCGACATCGTATTCCGCCACGCTGTAGCGCTCGCGGAACACCTGGGCAAACAGCTGCAGCACCGGGCTGCCAAACGGCACCAGGTCGCGCAGGTTCTGCCGGCACAGCACGGCGGCGCCGCTGTCGAAGAACTGTTCGGCGGCGGGATTCACATAGCTGATATCGCCCTGACGACCCACCACCAGAATGGGATTGGGGATGGCGCCCAGCACCTGGGCGGCATCAATGCTGCGGCTTTCGTAGCTCTCCAGCGACTGCATCAGGCGGCCATCCGATCCAGCTGCGGCGCATAGAAATCGCGGATGGTGTTGCGCACCTGCTGCGGTTCGTCGATCTGCATGATGCGGGTGCGGAACTCGGCAGAGCCCGGCAGGCCCTTGGAATACCAGGCCACATGCTTGCGGCCGATCTTCAGGCCGGTCGACACGCCGTAATGCTCCAGCATGGCATCGTAATGCTCCAGCACGGTGGCTTCCTGCTCGGCCAGCGACGGATCGGGCAGCCGCGTGCCGGTCTTCAGATACTCGATCACCTGGCGCAGGAACCATGGCCGGCCATAGGCACCGCGACCGATCATCACGCCATCGGCGCCCGACTGGTCGAGCGCATCCCGGGCGGCTTCCAGCGTGGTGATATCGCCATTGACGATCACCGGCAGCTTGGTTGCCTCTTTCACCTTGCGCACGAAGGCCCAGTCGGCATGGCCGTTATACAGCTGGTTGCGCGTGCGACCGTGCACGGTGAGCATCTGGATGCCCTCGCCTTCGGCGATACGTGCCAGTTCCGGCGCATTGCGGTTGGCATCGTCCCAGCCGGTGCGCATCTTCAGGGTCACCGGCAGTTTCACCGCCTTCACGGTGGCGGTCAGCAGCGTCTTGGCATGAGCCAGATCGCGCATCAGCGCCGAACCGGCATGGCCATTCACCACCTTCTTCACCGGGCAGCCCATGTTGATGTCGATGATGGCGGCGCCGCTGTCTTCATTCAGCTTGGCAGCCTCGGCCATCACGCTGCCTTCGCAGCCGGCGAGCTGCACCGACATGGGGAATTCTTCAGGCACGTTCTGCGCCATCTTCAGCGTCTGCCGCGAGGCGCGCACCATCGCCTCAGACGCGATCATTTCGGACACGACAAGGCCAGCACCGCTGCGCTTGACGAGGCGGCGGAACGGCAAGTCCGAGACCCCCGACATGGGGGCCAGGATGACCGGATCTGCGATGGCGACGGGACCGACGTTTATGCTCATTTTTTACACAATTCCCTGGGGTGCCCAGATGTTGGTCACGATAAAGGCTTTCGTACTGCGCTGCAACATCCTTCCGCTTCCGGAGCAAGCCGGGTAGGCCTTTGCCTCGCCGGACCGGCTCGGGTAGGTTGCCCGACATGACAACCGCCGCGCTGATTGTTGCGGCCGGCCGCGGAACCCGCGCCGGCGGAGAAAAACCCAAGCAATACCAGATGCTTGGAGGAAAGCCGTTGCTTCGGCACTGTGTCGAGGCGCTGCTCGGCCACGGGGCAATAGCACGGGTCGCGGTCGTGATCCACCCCGACGATTCCGCGGCCTACGAGCAGGCTGTCGCCGGCCTGACCGGTAACCCCCGGCTGGCGCCGCCCTGCCTCGGCGGTGCAGCGCGGCAGGACAGCGTCCGGCTCGGTCTGGAGGCCCTGGCGCACGATCTGCCGGCAGAAGTGCTGATTCATGACGCAGCCCGCCCATTTCTTCAGCATGTTTATATCGATCGCCTGCTGGCCATGCTCAAACAGGCGCCGGGTGCCGTTCTCGCCATCCCGGTGGTCGACACCCTCAAGCGCGACGACAGCGGCTTCGCCCGCAGCGGGGTGGAACGCCAGGGCCTGTGGCGGGTGCAGACCCCGCAGGCCTTCCGCTTCAGCGATATCCTGACCGCGCACCGCCAGTCGGCCGGCCTGGCCCTCACCGATGATGCTGCCGTCGCCGAGCGCGCCGGCCTTGCCGTCAGGCTGGTGCCCGGCAGTGAGGAGAATTTCAAAGTGACCGAGCCCGAGGATTTTGTTCGTGCCGAGCGCCAGTTGATGATGACGCTGGGCGATATCCGCACCGGTCAGGGCTTCGATGTGCATGCCTTCAGCGACGAGCCGGGCCGCAAGCTCACCATCGGCGGCCTGGTGATCCCGCATGAGCGCGGCCTCGCCGGCCATTCCGATGCCGATGTGGCGCTGCATGCGCTGACCGATGCGATCCTCGGCGCGCTGGGCGATGGCGATATCGGCCAGCATTTCCCGCCGTCCGATGCGCGCTGGAAGAATGCCGACTCTGCCGCCTTCCTGCAGCATGCGGTTTCGTTGCTGACCGCGCGCGGCGGCATGCTGGCGCATGCGGATGTCACCATCATCTGCGAAGCGCCGAAGATCGGGCCGCATCGCGATGCCATGCGTGCACGCATTGCCGCGATCACCGGCGTCGCAGTTGATCGCATCAGCGTGAAGGCAACGACCACCGAGCAGCTCGGCTTCACCGGACGGCGCGAAGGCATCGCGGCCCAGGCGGTTGCCACCATCCGGCTGCCGGACTGAGCGCGATGTATGCTTTGCCTTTCGTGCTCTGCACCTGGTTCGGCCTCGGCAAGCTCAAGCCCGCACCGGGCAGCTGGGGTTCAGCCGGCGCCCTGCCCTTCGCCTGGCTGCTGCAGCTCTATGGCGGTCCATGGGCGCTTGCCATTGCGGCCTGCGCCATAACGCTGATCGCGCTGTGGGCGATCCGGCTGTTCCTGGTGCGCTGGCCCGGCGAAGATCCGGGCGAAGTGGTGATCGATGAAGTGGCCGGGCAATGGCTGACGCTGGTTTTCGTGCCGGCCGATCCGTGGCTCTACCTGATCGGCTTCATCGTCTTCCGCTTTTTCGACATCACGAAAATCTGGCCAGCCTCCTGGGCCGACAATACCCTCAGTGGCGCGCCCGGCGTGCTGATCGACGACCTCTTCGCCGGCCTCTATGGCATGATCGTCATGCTGGCCGTCGTGCATTTCTGGTGAGAGACATCATGGACGACAGCCTGCTCCGCCTTGCCGAAACCCTGCTGCAGCGCTGCCGCGACGCCAAGCTGATGCTGGCGACGGCGGAATCCTGCACTGGCGGGCTGATCGCAGCCACGCTCACCGAGATTGCCGGATCATCCGATGTGTTCGAGCGCGGCTTCGTCACCTATTCCAATGACGCCAAGACATACTCCATCGGCGTGCCGGCCGAGATCGTCGCCGGCCATGGCGCGGTCTCCGAGCCGGTGGCGCGCGCCATGGCGGAAGGCTGCCTGCGCAAGAGCAAGGCCGATATCGCCATTGCCTGCACCGGCGTCGCCGGCCCCGGTGGCGGCACCGCCACCAAGCCGGTCGGTCTGGTGCATATCGCCGTTGCCGCCCATGGGCATGAGACCATGCATCTGCGCATGACTTATGGCGAGATCGGCCGCGGCGCCGTGCGCCGGGCCACGGTGGAAGACGCGCTCAACCTCGCTGGCGAGATGGTGGCGCAGATCGGCGCGAGCCAACCGTAAATCCCCCAGCGGCGCAACTAGAATGACTCCGCGAGATATACTGACAGAACTACATCGAGGAACCATGTCCGACAAAGTCGCGGAAGAGGTACTCGATGACATCCTTGAGAACGCGCCCGCTGATCAAGAGGGTAGGATCAACGTTCGTGCTCTGTTATGCCTATCTGACATCGAATGGACAGCACACATTCACGGCGCTCCATTCAGCGTCATCGCACAGTGGCGCCATAATGGTTGGCCGACGCGGTGCTTGCAGTGCCAAAAGCCAATCACACCAGAAAAATACTACTGGAGTGTCCAGAGGTCTGACGGCGGATACCGCCTGAAGCATCTAGACTGCGCTAATGGACAGCCCGAAGTAATCAATTTTTAAAAATCCGCCAGCCGCTTCACTTCGCCCGATGCGGCAATCGTGCCGTCGCGCACGAAGCGTTCGTGGTTCTGGTCGATATCGTCCAGGCGGTAGAGATAGTTCACCATCAGGCCGGCCGACTGCTTCATGCCGTTGCGCGAGCGATCGCCCATCCAGTTGAGCCGGTGCACGGCCGAACCGTTGCTGAGATGAAAGCGCGCCACCGGATCGCGCGGCTTGCCGGCCTTGTCGGTGGCGGTGAGCAGATAGCGCGCGCAGAGCCGCAACAGCACGGGTTTCAGCGCCTCGGCCAGCGCCGCATTCTCGGTCCAGGCATGATCCTTCAGCAGGCCGGGCAGCATGCCCTTGGAGAAGCGCTGGCCCAGTGCATGGGTCAGCTCCTCGCGCGCCTTGCTTTCGACCAGATCGGGCGTGCCGGCGGCGACGGTTTCCTCCAGCCAGGCGCGGAAGCCCGGGATCGGCGACAGCGTCGAGAACTGCTTCAGGTTCGGCAGGTCGCGGCTGAGATCGTCGACCACGCGCTTGATTAGGAAGTTGCCGAAGGAAATGCCGCGCAGGCCGACCTGGGTGTTGGAGATCGAATAAAAGATCGCCGTATCGGCGTCCTTGGGATCGAGCACCGGCGTCGCCTGGTCCAGCAGGGTCTGCACATTGCCGGCAATGCCCTTGACCAGCGCGACCTCGACGAAGATCAGCGGTTCCAGCGGCATGCGCGGATGGAAAAAGGCATAGCAGCGCCGGTCGGCATCCAGCCGGTTGCGCAGGTCGTCCCAGCTTTCGATCGCATGCACGGCTTCATAGGCGATCAGCTTTTCCAGCAGGGCAGCCGGGCTGTTCCACGATATCCGCTGCAGCTCGAGGAAGCCGATATCGAACCAGCCCACGAGAAGGTCTTCCAGATCGGCCTCGACGATAGCCAGTTCCGGCGCCTCCTTGCGGAAGCGCAGCGCATCGGCGCGCATATCGACGAGGAATTTCACACCCTGCGGCAGCGCGGTGAACTGCGTCAGCAGCCGCTGGCGCGGCGGCGTCAATGCCAGTCGCAGGCTGCGCTGCGCCTTGTGGCGGGTGAGCGGCTCGGCGGCGCGCTGCACCTCGGCGATGGCCTTGTCGAGCGTCCCTTCATCGGCGGCGAAACCGCTGGCCAGCACCTGCAGGAAGCTGCGCTTGCCGGCATCGTCGAGGCCGAGATAGAGCCGGCCAAGGCTTGCCGCACGGGCCCGGGCCGAAACCTCGCCGCCACGCGCCTCCAGGCAATCGGCAAACAGGCCGCGCAGGCGTTCGGTATCCTTGGCGTCAGACAGGCCGTCGCGGGCCAGCTGGGCAGTGTCGTCGCCGCCGGCAATGCCGCGCCAGGCGCCGACCAGGCTGCGCAGGCCGCGCTCCAGCAGCGTGCCGGAAATCGAGATATTGGGAAGCGTAGGCAGGGCTACCATACTGAACTCCGTGTTGGGCTCAGGTGTAACGGCCGAGCCGGGTCAGAGTGCCGTGATCGTAGCACCAGGCGGCAGGGATAATCCATTCTCGCCGTAGAGCTGATGCGCCCGGGTCTCGAAGGCGCCAACCATGCGGCGTACCGCTTCGTTGAACAGCAGCTCGATGGTTTTCTGCAGCAGCCGCGACTTGAACTCGAAATCGACATAAAAGTCGATCTCGCAGCCGGTTGGATGCGGATTAAAGATCCAGTGGTTTTTCAGATATTTGAACGGACCGTCGGTGTATTCTACATCGATCCGCCTGGCCTCGGCGTCGAGCGTTACCCGGCTGGTGAAGCGTTCGCGGAACACCTTGAAGCCGATGATCAGGTCGGCCACCACGACAGTTTCGTTACGCTCGCGGATGCGGGCGCCGACGCACCAGGGCAGGAATTTCGGGTAATGCTCGATGCCGGCGACCAGCGCATAGAGCTGGTCGGGCCGGTAGGGCAGAACGCGTTTTTCGGCGTGGGTCGGCACCGGCGTTCAGGCTTCCGCGCGCGACATCTTGGCTTCGCGGGCCGCCTTCAGCCGGGCGAAATCCTCGCCGGCATGATGCGACGAGCGCGTCAGCGGCGAGGCCGAGACGGTGAGGAAGCCCTTGGCATTGGCAATCGTCGCATAGGCGGCGAAGTCATCAGGCGTGACGAAGCTCTTCACCTCGGCATGCTTGCGGGTCGGCTGCAGGTATTGCCCGATGGTGAGGAAATCCACATCGGCGGCACGCAGGTCGTCCATCACCTGCATGATTTCGATCTTCTCTTCGCCCAGGCCGACCATGAGCCCCGACTTGGTGAACATCAGCGGATCGAGTTCCTTCACCTTGGCCAGCAGCTGCAGCGAGGCGAAATAGCGCGCGCCGGGCCGGATGGTGGGATACAGACGCGGCACGGTTTCCAGATTGTGGTTGTAGACATCGGGCCGGGCCGAAACCACGGCCTCGATGGCGCCGGGCTTGC
Organism: Ferrovibrio terrae; assembly: GCF_943372915.1. Classification (GTDB taxonomy): domain Bacteria; phylum Pseudomonadota; class Alphaproteobacteria; order Ferrovibrionales; family Ferrovibrionaceae; genus Ferrovibrio; species Ferrovibrio terrae_A. Next base: position 12,239 of record NZ_CALSAN010000029.1, read on the forward strand.
GGATGAAATCGGGTGTGAGGATTTCCACCGTGGTCGACGGCGAAGACCGGCGGATCGCCGCGATGGTCTTGACGAACTGCGAGGCGCCGCCATCGTCGAGGTCGTCGCGATCCACAGACGTAATCACCACATGATGCAGGCCGAGCTTGCCCACCGCCTCGGCGACATGCTCGGGCTCGTCATGGTCGACGGCGCCGGGCTTGCCGGTCGAGACATTGCAAAATGCGCAGGCCCGGGTGCAGACCGCGCCCAGGATCATCACGGTGGCATGCTTCTGCTTCCAGCACTCGCCCAGATTCGGGCAGGCCGCTTCCTCGCAGACGGTGTTCAGATTCAGCTCGCGCATCAGCCGGCGCGTCTCGGCCACTTCCGGCGAGGTCGGCGCCTTGACGCGGATCCAGTCCGGCTTGCGCAGCACCGGCGTATCGGGCTTGTGCGCCTTTTCCGGATGGCGGACCGGGATGGGATGAACGTTGATGACCACGACGATAAAACCTTCTGCCAACCTCTAGGGGCTGAGGTAGCGCGGACCCAGTATACAGAAAAGCCCCTGCCCTGACACCGGCCGCAGAATCCTAGTAATTCAGCGCCTTGCCATAGGCGTCCAGCACCGATTCATGCATCATTTCCGACAGGGTCGGATGCGGGAAGATGGCGTGCATCAGCTCGGCTTCGGTGGTTTCCAGCGTCTTGGCGATGCCGAAGCCCTGGATCAGCTCGGTCACCTCGGCGCCGATCATATGGGCGCCCAGCAGCTCGCCGGTCTTGGCGTCGAACACGGTCTTGACCAGGCCTTCCGGCTCGCCCAGCGCAATCGCCTTGCCGTTGGCGAGGAAGGGGTAGCGCCCAACCTTCACCATATGGCCCTTGGCCTTGGCCGCCGCCTCGGTGAGGCCGACGCTGGCGACCTGCGGCGTGCAGTAGGTGCAGCCCGGAATATTGGTGACCACCAGCGGATGCACGTCCTTCTCGCCGGCGATCTTCTCGACGCAGATCACACCCTCATGGCCGGCCTTGTGCGCCAGCCAGGGCGGACCGGTCAGGTCGCCGATGGCATAGAGGCCGGGCTCGGCGGTGCGGCTCCATTCGTCGGTGACGACATGGGTCTTCTCGACCTTGGCCTTGGTGGTTTCCAGACCGATATTCTCGACATTGCCGACAATGCCGACAGCGAGGATGACGCGCTCCACCGTGATCTCGGTTTCCTTGCCGGCCTTGTCCTTCAGCACGGCGGTCACCGTATCGGCGCCCTTCTTCAGTGCCGTGACGGTGGTGCCAAGATGGATCTTCATGCCCTGCTTCTCGAAGGCCTTCTTGGCAAAGGCGGAAATTTCTTCGTCTTCCACTGGCAGCACGCGGTCCATCACCTCCACCACGGTGACCTCGGCGCCGAGCTGACGATAGAAGCTGGCGAATTCGATGCCGATGGCACCCGAGCCGATCACCAGCAGCGACTTCGGCAAAGCCGGCGGCACCATGGCTTCCTTGTAGGTCCAGACCAGCTTGCCATCCGGCTCCAGGCCGGGAAGAGACCGCGCCCGCGCACCGGTGGCGAGGATGATATGCTTGGCGGTCAGGTCGGCGACCGGCTTGCCGTCCTTGGTCACCTTCACCTTGCCGGGACCGTTCAGCGTGCCATGGCCGTCGAACACCGTGATCTTGTGCTTCTTCATCAGGAATTTCACGCCATTCGACAGCTGCGCCGCCACCTTGCGCGAGCGCTCCACCACCTTGGCGGTGTTGATGGTCACCTTGCCTTCGACGGTGAAACCATAGGCTTCTGCATGCTTGATGTTGGAGTAGATCTCAGCCGAGCGCAGCAAAGCCTTGGTCGGGATGCAGCCCCAGTTCAGGCAGATGCCGCCCAGATGCTCGCGCTCGATGATCGCGGTCTTCATGCCGAGCTGGGCGCCGCGGATGGCGGTGGTGTAGCCGCCCGGGCCGCTGCCGACGACGATCAGATCGAAACTGGTATCAGCCATGCTGGCTCTCCTCAGACTGAGCGGGTTATGCCGCCGTCGACACGCAAATTCTGTCCGGTGATGTAACTGGCCTGCTCCGACAGCAGGAAGACGACCGCATCGGCGATCTCGCGCACGGTGCCGTAGCGCTTCATCGGGATGCGGGCGACCCGGCTGTCTTTCGCCGGCAGGCTGTCGATGAAGCCGGGCAGCACGTTGTTCATGCGGATGCCCTGCGCCGCATACTGGTCGGCGTAGACTTTCGAGAAGCTGGCGACGGCGGCGCGCACCGGTCCGGAAATCGGGAAATCGGCTTCCGGCTCGAAGGTGGCATAGGTAAGCAGGTTCACGAATGCGCCGCCGCCCTGTTTCAACATCACCGGCGTGACCAGTCGCACCATGCGCACCACCGCCAGATGTACCAGCTCGAAGCCGGTGAGCCAGGCGGCATCGTCGAGATCGAGCAGGTTGCCCTTGGGCGGATGGCCGGTGTTGTTGACCACCGCATCGATGCGGCCATACTTGTCCAGCGTCAGATCGACCAGCGCCTTGACGTCATCCGCCTTGGCATTGGAGCCGGTGACGCCGACACCGCCGAGCGATTCCGCCAAGGTCTTGGCTGCACCGGATGGTGACATCGCCGCCACCCTGTAGCCATCGGCGGCAAGCTTTTTCAGAATCCCGGCGCCCATGCCCTTGCCGGCGCCGGTGACGATGGCGACTTTGTCCGTCATCGCTGCCGCCTCACAGCAGCATGGTCAGCGGGTCGTCGATGAAGCCCTTGAAGGCCTGCAGGAACTGCGCGCCCACGGCGCCATCCACCGCGCGATGATCGACCGACAGCGTGCAGGTCATGATCGTGGCCGGCACGATCTGGCCGTTCTTCACAATCGGGCGCTGTTCGCCGGCGCCGATGGCGAGGATGCAGCCCTGCGGCGGATTGATCACCGCTTCAAACTGCTTGATGCCGAACATGCCGAGATTGGAGATCGAGAAGGTGCCGCCCTGGAACTCTTCCGGCTTCAGCTTTCCGTCGCGTGCCCGTGCAGCGAGATCTTTCATCTCGCTCGCAATCTGCGTCAGGCCTTTCGACTCCGCCTGCTTGATGATCGGCGTGATCAGGCCATTCGGCGTCGCCACCGCCACCGAGATATCGGCATGCTCGTAATACATCATGCCGCTGTCGTCGAAGCTGGCATTGGCAGTCGGCACTTTCTTGAGTGCCAGTGCCACGGCGCGGATGACGAAGTCGTTGACGCTGATCTTGGCTTCGGTCTTGTCGTTGAGCCGCTTGCGGAGCGAGAGCAGCTCGTCGATCTCGGTGTCGATGGTGAGATAGAAATGCGGCACCGTCTGCTTGGACTCGGTGAGGCGGCGCGCAATCGTCTTGCGCATGCCTGACAGCGGTTCCAGCTTGTAGGGCATCTTGAGCAGGTCGGCGAGCTGGCGCGCGCCCGGGCCGGATGCGACTGGGGCTGCAGCCTTGCCGGCCGCAGCCGGCGCAGCAGCAGCACTGCCTTTCGGTGCCTTCTCGATATCGGCCTTGACGATGCGACCATGCGGGCCGCTGCCGCTGACGGCCCTCAGGTCGATATTGTTCTGCTGGGCGATGCGGCGGGCCAGCGGCGAGGCAAACACGCGATCACCACTCTTCGCCGCCGGAGCCGGCGCAGCGGCAGGCGCAGCAGCGGGGGCAGCAGGCTTCGGGGCTTCGGCCTTGGGCGCCTCAGCCTTTGGTGCTTCTGCTTTGGGCGCGGCCTTGGCGGCAGAGGCGCTTTCGCCCTCCTCCAGCAGCACGGCAATCGGCGTGTTCACCGCCACGCCTTCGCTGCCCTCGGCGACCAGAATCTTGCCGAGCCTGCCTTCATCGACAGCCTCGAATTCCATCGTCGCCTTGTCGGTCTCGATCTCGGCGATGATGTCACCGGCCTTGATCTCGTCGCCTTCCTGCTTGTGCCACTTCGCCAGCTTGCCCTCGGTCATCGTGGGCGAAAGGGCCGGCATCAGGATTTCGATCGGCATCCGTCAGCCCTCCCTTAGGTGCGGTAGCAGACGGCTTTCGCCGCCGCGACGATTTCCGGCACGCTCACCAGCGCCAGCTTTTCCAGATTGGCGGCATAGGGCATCGGCACATCCTTGCCATGCACCCGCACCACCGGCGCATCGAGATGATCGAAGGCCTTTTCCATGATCACGGCGGCGATTTCGGCGCCGATGCCCGATTGCGGGAAGCCTTCTTCCACCGTGACGATGCGGTTGGTCTTCTGTACCGAGGCGATGATGGTGTCGTGGTCCATCGGGCGGATGGTGCGCAGGTCGATGACCTCCGCCTCGATGCCCTCCTCAGCGAGCTTCTCGGCGGCAGCCAGCGCGTGGCCCACCGCAATCGAATAGCCCACCAGGGTCACATCCTTGCCGGCGCGGGCAATGCGCGCCTTGCCGATCGGCACGACATAATCATCCAGCTTCGGCACCTCGAAGCTGCGGCCGTAGAGGATTTCGTTTTCCAGGAAGATCACCGGATTGGGATCGCGGATCGCCGCCTTGATCAGGCCCTTGAAATCGGCCGCCGAATACGGCGCCACCACCTTGAGGCCCGGGATATGCGAATACCAGGCGGCATAGCACTGGCTGTGCTGGGCGCCGACGCGCGCCGCGGCACCGTTGGGCCCACGGAACACGATGGAGCTGCCCATCTGCCCACCCGACATATACAGCGTCTTGGCCGCCGAATTGACGATCTGGTCGATGGCCTGCATCGAGAAATTAAACGTCATGAACTCGACGATCGGCTTCAGCCCGTAGAAAGACGCACCGACGGCGAGGCCGGCAAAGCCCTGTTCGGTGATCGGCGTGTCGATCACGCGATCCGGGCCGAATTCATCCAGCATGCCCTGGCTGATCTTGTAGGCACCCTGGTACTGGGCGACTTCCTCGCCCATCAGGAACACCTTGGGGTCGCGGCGCATCTCTTCCGACATGCCCTCGCGGATCGCCTCGCGCACGGTCATGGAGACGAACTGCGTGCCGGCCGGAATGGCGGGATCGGCCAGTTCCTTGATCGCAGCCGGCGCAGCCGCAGCTGGCGTCGCAGCAACCGGCGCGGCAACCGCCGCCTGCGGCTTCGGCGCTTCGGCCGGCTTGGCCGGGGCCGCGCCCTCGCCGCGCAAGGATGCAATCGGCGTGTTCACGGCGACGCCTTCGCTGCCCTCGGGCACCAGGATCTTCTCCAGCACGCCTTCATCGACGGCCTCGAATTCCATCGTCGCCTTGTCGGTCTCGATCTCGGCGATGATGTCGCCGGCCTTGACCGCGTCGCCTTCTTTTTTATGCCACTTGGCCAGCTTGCCTTCCGTCATGGTCGGCGACAGGGCGGGCATCAGAATCTCAATGGACATCGCTTAAATCCTCCCGGCCCGCTCAGGCTTCAACATAAACGTCGGTCCACAGCTCCGACGCATCGGGCTCGGGACTTTCCTGCGCGAAATCGGCGGCCTGCTGGACGATGTCCTTGACCTCCTTGTCGATGGCCTTGAGTGCGTCCTCATCCACCATCTTGTTGCCAAGCAGCAACGCGCGCACCTGATCGATCGGATCATGCTCGGCGCGCATCTTGGTCACTTCATCCTTGCTGCGGTATTTCGCCGGGTCGGACATCGAATGGCCGCGATAGCGATAGGTCATCATCTCGAGGATCACCGGCCCCTTGCCGGCGCGGCAATGCGCCACGGCTTCCTCGCCGGCCTCGCGCACGGCAACCACGCTCATGCCGTCGACCTGGCGACCGGCGATGCCAAAGCTCTCGCCGCGCTTGTACAGCGCCGGCTGCGCCGAGGCGCGGGCCACCGAAGTGCCCATGGCATACTGGTTGTTCTCGATCACATAGATGACCGGCAGCTTCCACAGCTCGGCCATATTGAAGCTCTCGTAGACTTGGCCCTGGTTGGCCGAGCCGTCGCCGAAATAGCAGAAGGTCACATTGTCGGTCTTGTTGTACTTCTGCGCGAAGGCGAGACCGGTGCCGAGCGGCACCTGGGCGCCGACGATGCCGTGGCCGCCATAGAAATGCTTCTCGCGGCTGAACATATGCATCGAGCCGCCCTTGCCGCGCGAATAGCCGCCGATGCGGCCGGTCAGTTCGGCCATCACGCCCTTGGAGTCCATGCCGGTGGCCAGCATATGGCCGTGATCGCGGTAGGAGGTGATGACGGCATCGCCGAGCTTGGCGCAGGCCTGCAGGCCGACAACCACCGCTTCCTGGCCAATATAGAGGTGGCAGAAACCACCGATCAGGCCCATGCCGTAGAGCTGGCCGGCCTTCTCCTCGAAGCGGCGAATCAGCAGCATGTCGCGGTAATACTGGAGCAGTTCCTTGGCCGGCGGCAATTTGCCGCCCTTGGCCGCGGTATCCGCGGCTTTGCCCGGTTTCGCCATTGTTTTCCTCCCGACTGACCTTACGGCATTGCCAACAGCTAACACCGGCTGGCGGCGCTTGGCGAGCGGAAGATTATGGCTAACTTTAGTTAAAACAAGGATTTTTACTCGATTAACTGAAAATCGGTTAATCGGCGAAATTCCATTGCCGGAAAGCCCCGGTTCAGCGGCCGAGAATTACCCGGTCGCCCGGCCGCAGCAGGCCGAGCACGCGCTTGCCCTGCTCTTCCAGCATGTCGGCATCCAGGCCGTCGGCGCGCAGCAGGCCGACCCGGCGCTCCAGCGTGCGGCGTTCGCCGGTCACCTCGACCAGCGCCGCCTTGGTATCCTGGATCTGCAGGGTGAGCCGCGTATAGGCATTGATGCCGTGTTCGCCCTCCATCGCGTGGTAGGCGAAGTAGCCGATGGCGGCGAAGCAGATCACCGGAATGACGGCAGCAAGGGAATGACGGCGGATTTCGCGAACAGCACTCATGGTGATTCGTAGAGAATCACAGCCGAGTCGCAGGGTCAAACCAATTCCGAGTCGGTCTCAAGATTCTCACAGGGGAGTCAAAGGATTAGCCGGCGACTCGGAAGCCCTGCAGCAAGCCCCCCTTTCCCGCAGCGGAGCCGCAACCTATGCTCGCGGCCATGCAGCGTCTTGCCATGGACTCCTGCCCCGACTGGCAGGATCGCGCCGAGGCCCAAGGCTTCCGCTTCCTCGACGCCGATGGCCGCCCGCGCTGGCGCGAGGGCGCGGCCTACAGCTTTTCCGCAGCCGACATCGACATCCTGGGTGATGCGGCCCAGCGGCTGGAGGATCTGTGCCTCGAGCTGGTCGAGCGCATCGTGGCGGCCGGCGATTATGCCGCCTTCGGCCTCGGCGACCTGGCCTGCACGCTGATTGAAGACTCGTGGCGCCGTCAGGACAAGAACCTGCTCGGACGCCTTGATCTGGCCTGGGACGGCGATGGCGCGCCCCGGCTGCTGGCCTATGCCGCGGATGCCCCTGTGGGATTACACGACGCCAGCGTGGTGCAGTGGGAGTGGTTCGACAGCCATTGCCGTCACGGCGACCAGTTCAACGGCATCGACGAGATGCTGATCGAGGCCTGGAAGCGTTTCGGCCTCTGGGGGCATCGCGTGCATTTCGCCTGCGACGGCGAAGATGAGGCCGCGCACGGCGCCTGCGACTATCTGCGCGGCACCGCGATGCAGGCCGGACTGGAGACCGGCTTCCTGCCGATCGAGCAGCTCGGCTGGAACGGCAAACGCTTCACCGACCTGGAGGCGAAGCCGATCACCGTGCTGTGCAAGCTGTCTCCCTGGGAGCAGCTACTGCAGGCCGCCATCGCACCGCAGATCCGTGCCTCGGGCATGCGCCTGATCGAGCCGGCCTGGAAACTGCTGCTGGCGCATGACGCCATGCTGCCGCTGCTGCGGCAGGCCTTCCCCGGCCATGAGAACCTGCAGCCGGCCGATGCTCTGCCCGCCTTCGACGGCTTCACGCCGGTACTGAGCCTCTGGATCGTGGCATCGCGCCCCTGCGGCCTGGGCATCCAGGAAAGCCGCCTGGGGCAAAGCCATGGCAGCGACAGCCGCTTCGTGCCGCACCTGATCGCGTGAAATCCGGTTGCCGCCGCCAAGCTGGATGCGCTAGGACTGAGCCCATGGGACCGTTTCGCACACTCGCCGCCACGGCGCTGCTGGCCATACTGCTGGCCGGCTGCGCGCAAAGCTGGGTGGCATCGCCGGAGACGCAGTTCGTCGAGGGCTCGCCCGATGCCATTGTCGTCATCGGCCTGAAATCCATCGTCCCGATCATCACCCCGGGCAGCCGCAGCTATCCCGATTTCCAGATGGCCTGGGATCTGCTGCCTGCCCAGCAGCCCAGCCGCCCGACCGTACCGCGCCCGCTCATCGTCGACAGTGCCGACCGCACCGGCATCTTTGAAGACAAACCGCCGGGCGAACTGGCGCTCTATGTGATCCGCGTGCCCGCCGGTACCTATTACCTGCGACAGATCACCACCGCCGTGGCGCAGTCGCGCTACACCCTGCTGCCGATGGGCGCCCCCGGCGCGCCTTTCTTCACCGTGAAGCCCGGCGAGGTGCGCTATATCGGCGACCTGCATTGCGATGTGATCGCCCGTCCGGCGCGCTGCACCACCCTGACCCGCAGCGATGCACTGGCTCATGCCGTGCTGAGCCAGTATCCCGGCATCCGGGTGAAGCCGCACTTCCGCGCCCCGGCCTACAGCCCGGCGGCGGATGAACCGGCCAGGGTGATGGCGGTTTCGGAATAGGCCTTAAGCGGCACTTCACCAGACGGCGGTCGGATTCGATCGTCTGGTCGAAGGCGACCAGCAGTGTCGATATCCAGCCTAGCAGCCGCGCCAGCCGGGCGGTGCGCCATCGGCCGGGCATTGCGCCAGCAACTGACGCATGAAATCTACCCCTGTCTCCGGGCGATAATGGAACGGGTCGCTGTTGAAATAGGCCGCATCGCCCGACCACGGGCCGTCGCTGAGATCGACTGCCTGCGGAAACACCGCCTTCATGTCGCGCCGCAGCCGCTCCAGCCCGGCGCCGGCCGGAATCTCTTTCAGCAGCGCCAGCTCGGAGCGGTTCATCGGGTTGAGGAATACGATATGTGCCTGCCTGCGTTCCAGCAGCAGAGCCCGCATCTGGCGCAACACCGCGACACGCTCTTCGGCATAGACAAAATCGGCGTAATGTTTGCTGCGCAATTCGCCGATCATCTTGGCATGGGTGGGTGCTGTGAAGGGTGCATCGGCCTGCTGGATGCGCCAAGGATTGCGCTGGCCGTTGCGCTCGAGTCCGACCGGTTCGCCCGACAGTCGTCGCATCAGCGTGTCGAGCGAGGCATTCAGCGTGTCTATGCTGGCCAGATAGGCAATGCCCTGGTCGACGGCCAGTTCCGCAAAGCGGTCGGCGCGGATCATCGGCGTGAAGCTGAGGTTGAACATGAAGAGGTCCAGCCCGATCACCACCAGGTCTTCACGGGCGCCATGGTGGCGCAGGAAGCTGAGCAGTTCCTCCGGCATCACGCCGAGGAAGCCGGCATTGTAGAAGCGCCGCTGCTGACTGACCGACACCGGGTCGATGAAGCCCACCTTGCTGGATCCCAGCAGCAAGCTGTCATGCGGATAAGCCTGGATCTGCTTCACCTTGGCGGAGCGGTCATCCTCGAGGTAATGCCCGATCCGGTTGTTGCCGAAGCGGTCATAGGGATCGACGGCATAGTTAGTCCCGACGATGGCACCGACCGTCAGCGCGGCGGAAACCGCGATGGCGACGAAATAGCGAATGTCGATCTGGGCCATGGCAGTTCAGAAATTGAAATAGATGAATTCGCTGACCCGCCGCAGGCTGACCAGGCAGATGGCGAACAGGCAGCCGGTCGCCGTCGCCCAGGCCAGGCTGTTGCGCCAGTGCAGCAGGCCGCGCTTCAGCGTCTGCGGCGCGGCGGCATCCATGCGGTAATTCAGAATCTCGGTGGTGTTGGGCGCACTGATGGCCAGCAGGATCAGTCCGCCGACCCAGGCGCCGCCGACCAGCGGATTACCGAACACACCATTGGGGAACATGCCAGTGAAGGCAATGCCGAAAGCGGCGGGATCGAGCCCCTGGCGCTGTATCATAGGCTGCAGCGACAGCGGCAGCGCTACACCGTTCAGGCCCAGCATAGAACGCAGCACCGACAGCGCCGCGTCGAGATCGGCGGCACGGAAGAATACCCAGGCGATCACCACGCCGAGGAAGGTCAGCAGCCAGGCCAGCACCTGCCAGGCCGGGCCGCGCAAGCGGCCACCGGTCAGATTGCGCCAGCCATGATTGATAATCAGATATAGGCCATGCAGGCCACCCCAGATCACGAAGGTCCAGCCTGCGCCATGCCACAAGCCGCCGAGCAGCATGGTGATGAACAGGTTAACATGGCGCCGCAGCGGGCCGCGCCGGTTGCCACCAAGCGCGATATAGAGGTAGTCGCGCAGGAAGCGTGACAGCGTGATATGCCAGCGTCGCCAGAAATCGATAATGCTGGTGGCCTTGTAGGGCGAGAGGAAATTCACCGGCAGGCGGATGCCAAACAGCAGGCCCAGGCCCACCGCCATGTCGGAATAGCCGGAGAAATCGAAATAGATCTGGCAGGTATAGGCGAGCGTGGCGCCCCAGGCTTCCCAGAAGCTGAGCGTTGCGCCCGTCGCCACGGCGTCGAAGCCCATTGAGGCGTAGCGCGCGACATTGTCAGCCAGCAGTACCTTCTTCGACAGGCCGAGTACGAACAGGGTGATGCCCATCGCCATGTCGTAGCGCGTCACCGCGGTCTGACCCACACGATAGAACTGCGGGATCATCTCGGCGTGATGCACCAGCGGGCCGGCGATCAGATGCGGGAAAAAGGTGACGTAGAGCAGGTAGCGGACAAAACTCTTCTCGCCATGCCCTGAGCGCCAGGTATCGACCACATAGGCAATCTGTTGGAACGTAAAGAACGAGATCGCCAGCGGCAGCACGATTTCCGGCACCGGCAGCCCCAGGCCGGCGACTGCATTCAGCGAAGCGAGCGTAAAGGCGGCATATTTGTAATAGGCCAGCAGGCCCAGATTAGCGACGACAGACAGCACCATGATGCGGCGACGCGTATCCGCGGTCAGCGGTCGCGACAGCCACAGGCCGATACCATAGTTGAAGCCGATCGAGACCAGCAGCAACACCAGATACTGCGGATGCCAGCGGCCGTAGAAGGCCAGTGAGGCCAGTGCCAGCCAGACTACCGGCGCCGTGGCGCCGAAACGGCGCAGCACGGCAAACACCGCCAGCGTGACTGGCAGGAACAGCAGGAACTCATAAGAGTTGAACAGCATGCCCGGTGTGGCGGTCAGGTCTTGCGGATGATGGCGTATTTGCCTGCGGCATAGTCGAACGGAACGCCGGTTTCCCGGGCCCAGTCGAGCAGGGCCGCATGGCCGCCGCCGAACTTGCCCGACAGCGCGGGACTGCCATCGGCATTGAGCCGGCAGTCGTCCAGCAGGATGATACCGCCGGGCGCCAGCCGCCGCCACAGCTGTCGCAGCGTATGCGCGGTCGGCCTCTCGACATCGACATCGAGCAGCACAAAGGCAATCGCACCGGGAATTTCGGCATAATCGGCACGGCCTGCATCGGCCTGCACCAGCTGCACCGGGACGGTCTTGTTCTGGGCCAGCGTCCAGGCCACCCATTGCCGGCTGTTCTTGGTGAAGCCGGTCAGCCGTTCAGCCGGGCGACCCGACGCGGCTTCTGATGCCTTGTCCTCAGCAGTGAAGCCACCGAAGGTATCGAATGCCAGGTAGGGGCCGCGATGGCCACGGTCGCGCAGATGGCGCGCCAGCATCACCGTGGTATGGCCGGCGGCACAGCCGACCTCGACCACCGCGCCAGCCGGCACGGCGGTAATCGCCTCATCCAGCGTGGCAAGCAGCGTCATCAGCTGCGCCGGGCTGTGCATATAGGGATAGCGGTGCAGCAGCACGCGGCGACTCACCGGCAACACCGTCATCAACCAGTGGCGGATCAGATCGCGCATTCCCCTACCCCTTTGCCAACCGTCACCGGCACTTCACCAAGCGGCGGTCGCTCTCAATCGTCTCGTCGAAGGCGACCAGCCGTGTCGGCGAGTAGTCGATCACGATCAATGCCAGTTCGCGATCCGGCTCGGCATCGTCCAGCAGGATGATGCGGTCGCGGCCGAGCCTGTACTGGCCGGCGCGCGGTTCCTTGTCGTCCAGCGTCGAACTGAAATGGCCATCGGCCTCGAAGGCGATGGCCTCGGTGTCGCAGCGGCTCTGGCTCACTGCCCATTTGCCGACCACGGAAAGAGACTGCGCCGCCGCGCCGGCGTGAGCCAGCGCGACGGCGAGTGCGATGATGATTACCCCCCGGCTCATCATCGTCTGTTCTGTGCTCAGCGGCCCTTCAGGGCGGCAAGGCCCGGATACTTGGCCGCGACGTCGAGCTGCTGCTCGATGCGGATCAGCTGGTTGTACTTGGCCATACGGTCCGAGCGGGCCAGCGAACCGGTCTTGATCTGGCCGCAGTTGGTGGCGACCGCGAGATCGGCAATCGTGCTGTCCTCGGTCTCGCCCGAGCGATGCGACATCACGGCGCGATAGCCGTTCTTGTGCGCCAGCTCCACGGCTTCCAGCGTCTCCGACAGCGTGCCGATCTGGTTCACCTTGACCAGGATGGCGTTGCCGACGCCCTGCTTGATGCCATCGGCCAGGCGCTTGGGGTTGGTGACGAAGAGATCGTCGCCGACCAGCTGGCACTTGGCGCCGATGGCATCGGTCAGTTCCTTCCAGCCCTTCCAGTCGTCCTCGGCCATGCCGTCTTCGATGGAGACAATCGGATAATCGCCGACCAGCTTGGCCCAGTATTTCACCATGTCGTTGGGCGACAGCTTCAGGTTCTCGCCATCCAGATGATACTGGCCGTCCTTGAAGAATTCGGTGCTGGCGGCATCCAGCGCGATCATCACGTCCTTGCCGGCCTTGTAGCCCGCCGCCTCGATGGCCTGCATGATGAAGTCGAGCGCGCCGCGCGTGCTCGGCAGGTTCGGCGCGAAGCCGCCCTCGTCGCCCACATTGGTGTTGTGGCCAGCATCCTTCAGCTTCTTCTTCAGCGTATGGAACACCTCGGCGCCCATGCGCACGGCATCGGCCAGCGTCGTGGCGCTCACCGGCATGATCATGAATTCCTGCACGTCGATCGGATTGTCGGCATGGGCGCCGCCATTGATGATGTTCATCATCGGCACCGGCAGCACATGCGCCGCCGCCCCGCCCACGTAACGGTACAGCGGCAGGTCGGCTTCCTGGGCGGCCGCCTTGGCGACAGCCATCGACACGCCGAGAATGGCGTTGGCACCCAGGCGCGCCTTGTTGGGCGTGCCATCCAGCGCGATCATGGTCTGGTCGATGCGCAGCTGCTCGCTGGCCTCGAAGCCCGACAGCGCATCGAAGATCTCGGTGTTGACGGCATCGACCGCCTTGAGCACGCCCTTGCCGAGGTAGCGCTTCTTGTCGCCGTCGCGCAGTTCGACGGCCTCATGGGCGCCGGTCGAGGCGCCCGAGGGCACGGCGGCGCGGCCCATGGCGCCAGATTCCAATACGACATCCACCTCCACCGTCGGATTGCCGCGGCTGTCGAGAATTTCGCGCGCCAGGATGTCGGTGATGCCGCTCATATCGGGGGTCCTCTAAGGCAGGATAAGGCCGGAAAAGATGGGCCAAAGGGATAGCCCGCCGGGGGCCTGCGGGCAAGGGGCGCGGGACCGTGGGGCGGTGGCTAGATGGGGATAAAGGGCCACTTTTCGCCCTACTTTCGTCATGCCCACGAAAGCGGGCATCCCATTTAAATGGGACCCTGGGTCAAGCCCGGGGTAACGGCCGGAGCATCGGATAAAGCATCGGACTACGAATCTGAGGGTCCGATGCTCAATGCCCCTGCTTCGCCAGGTGGTCGAATTCCAGCAGCTGTTCCAGCACGGCTTCCATCTGCGCAAACGGCACCATGTTGGGACCGTCCGATGGCGCGCTGTCCGGATCCTTGTGGGTTTCCATGAACACGGCGGCGACGCCGATCGCCACGGCGCCGCGCGCCAGGATCGGCACGAAGCGGCGGTCGCCGCCCGAGCTTGTCCCCTTGCCGCCCGGCTGCTGCACCGAATGCGTCGCGTCGAACACCACGGGGCAGCCGGTCTCGGCCATGATCGGCAGCGCGCGCATGTCGTTGACCAGCGTGTTGTAGCCGAAGCTGACACCGCGCTCGCACAGCATCACATTCGGGTTTCCGGCATGGTCGAATTTCTCGACGATGTTCTTCATGTCCCAGGGCGCCAGGAATTGCCCCTTCTTCACATTGACTGGCTTGCCGGTGCTTGCTGCCGCCAGCAGCAGGTCGGTCTGGCGCGAGAGGAAGGCCGGAATCTGCAGGATATCGACATGCGGCGCGACCTCGCGCGCCTGCTCCTCGGTATGCACATCGGTGATGACGGCCAGGCCGAGGCTGTCGCGGATCTCGTCGAACACCGGAATGGCATTCTCCAGGCCGAAGCCGCGGTTGCTGCGGATCGAGGTGCGGTTGGCCTTATCAAACGACGACTTGTAGACGAAGTTGATGCCGAGCTTCTCGGTCAGGTCTTTCAAACTGCCGGCCATGTCGAGCGCATGCTCGCGGCTTTCCATGGCGCAGGGCCCGGCGATCAAGGTGAGCGGCAGGTCGTTGCCGATCTCGAAATCGCCGACCTTCACGTGACGGATGGGGGCTGGGGTGTCGCTCATGGCTTGGGCTCCAATGCTTCGACCCGATTGTATTTCATGCCGTCATGCCTGCGCATGACAGTTTGGAGATCACGCCAACCGCGCCTAAACGAGCCTGGACTGCTTCAGCGCCGCCTTCACAAAGCTGGCGAACAGCGGATGCGGCTCGAACGGCTTCGACTTCAGTTCCGGGTGATACTGCACGCCGATGAACCACGGATGGTTCGGCAGCTCAACGATCTCGGGCAGCAGGCCGTCCGGCGACATGCCGGAGAACACCAGGCCGCACTCTTCCAGCTTCGCGCGATACTTGGTGTTGACCTCGTAGCGATGGCGGTGGCGTTCGGAAATCTTGGTGCTGCCGTAGCATTCAGCCACACGGCTGCCGGGCTTCAGCGCCGCGTCATAGGCACCCAGCCGCATGGTGCCGCCCAGGTCGCCGGCGGCCGAGCGCTGCTCCAGCTCGTTGCCGCGCATCCACTCGGTCATCATGCCGACCAGCGGCTCGTCGGTCGGGCCGAATTCGGTGCTGCTGGCTTTCTTAATGCCGGCCTTGCTGCGGGCATATTCAATCACCGCCATCTGCATGCCGAAGCAGATGCCGAAATACGGCACGTTGCGTTCGCGCGCGAAGGTGACGGCGCGGATCTTGCCTTCCGAGCCGCGCTCGCCGAAACCGCCCGGCACCAGGATGGCATGCACGCCGTCCAGCGCCTGCACGGCGGTCTCGTCCTTCTCGAAGATCTCGGACTCGATCCATTCGATATCGACGCGCGCGTTGTTGGCGATGCCGCCATGGGCCAGCGCTTCGGCCAGCGACTTATAGGCATCCTTCAGGCCGGTATACTTGCCGACGATGGCGATCTTGACGCGGTTTTCCGGCGCTACCACGCGCTGCACCACATTCTGCCAGCGCGACACATCGGGTTCCTTGGCCGCATCGAGACCGAAGGCTTTCAGCACCTGCACGTCCAGCCCCGCCTCGTGATAGGCGAGCGGCGCGGCATAGATGGTGTTGACGTCGAGCGCGGGAATGACGGCTTCCTCGCGCACGTTGCAGAACAGCGCCATCTTCTTGCGGTCGCCCTGCGGGATCTCGCGGTCGGCGCGGCAGAGCAGGATATCGGGCTGGATACCGATGGAGCGCAGCTCCTTCACCGAATGCTGCGTCGGCTTGGTCTTCAGCTCGCCGGAGGCGGCGATGAAGGGCACCAGCGTGACATGGATATAGATCGCCTGGCCGCGCCCGGCTTCCAGGCCGAACTGGCGGATGGCTTCGAGGAAGGGCAGGCTTTCGATATCGCCAACGGTGCCGCCGACTTCGACGAGCATGAAATCGACGCCGTCGCGGTCGTCGGCGATGAAATCCTTGATGGCATCGGTGATATGCGGGATCACCTGCACGGTGCCGCCCAGATAGTCGCCGCGGCGCTCCTTGGCGATCACGGTCTGGTAGATGCGGCCGGTGGTGATGTTGTCGGTCTTGCGGCCGGGCACACCGGTGAAGCGCTCATAATGGCCGAGATCCAGGTCGGTCTCGGCGCCATCGTCGGTGACGAAGACCTCGCCATGCTGATACGGGCTCATGGTGCCCGGATCGACGTTGATATAGGGGTCGAGCTTGCGCAGGCGGACGGTGTGTCCACGGGCCTGCAGCAGGGCGCCAAGTGCCGCCGAAGCCAGACCTTTTCCAAGCGAGGAGACCACGCCGCCGGTGATGAAGATGTACCGCGTCATGGGAGCCCTGTTTAACCTATCCATCCGACACACAAAAGGCTTCGCTCGCGCCGACTCGCGCGATTTCAAAACCCCGAAAAGATTATTTCAGTTCAGTCGTTTACTGAGACAGCGGCGAGCTTACTGCGACAGCGGAACGGCCGGCTTGGCCGGCTCGGCCGGTGCGGTGGTGCCGGCCGGCGCGCCCGAATCGAGAATCGAGCGCGACTTGGTCGGACCGCCGGCGAGAATCGCCAGCACGATGCTGGAGGCGATGAACAGGGTGGCCAGGATCGCCGTGGTGCGGGTCAGCAGGTTGGCCGAGCCGCGCGCGGTCATGAAACCGCCGCCACCGCCGCCGCCCATGCCGAGCGCGCCGCCTTCCGAGCGCTGCACCAGGATGACGCCGATCAGCGCCAGCGCCAGCAGGATATGCACCACCAGAAGGAAGGTCATCATGGGTCTAAATCTCCGTAAGTCCGGGGGCTTTTACACCCTGTCGGGAGATAGGGAAAGCCCCTGCCGGCGGCAAGGGGGACGGGCTAGCGTTTTTATTGTCACCCCAAGGGGTTAATCGACGGCTGGGTCGCTGTAATCGTGGCTGCAGCCCCAGGGGTCGCTGACCGCCCAGCTGCCGTCGTCCTGCGGTTCGGCATAGACCGGGCCGACCGGCACTTTGCCATGGCCGCCGGGGATATCGAGGATGTAGGTCGGCTGCAGCAGGCCGGAATAATGGCCGCGCAGACGGCGCATGAGAGTCTGCCCCTCTGCCAGCGAGACGCGGAAATGGCTGGTGCCGCGCGCCAGATCGCCGTGGTGCAGGTAATGCGGCTTGATGCGGTTGGCCACCATCGCCTTGAACAGATCGGCCAGGGCGGCCGGGCTGTCGTTCACGCCCTTGAGCAGCACGGACTGGCCCAGCATCGGCACGCCGGCCTCCACCAGTTTGCGGATGGCCGCGACAGACTCCGGCACGAATTCGCGCGCATGGTTGGCATGCAGCAACAGCCACACGGCTTTCTCGCTGCCCTGCAGGGCCGCGACGAGTTCATCATTGATGCGCGCCGGATCGACCACCGGTACGCGGGAATGGATGCGGATGACGCCAAGATGCGGAATGGCATTGAGGCGCGTCATGACCTCTTTCAGGCGGCGCGGCGACACGATCAGCGGATCGCCGCCGGTGAGGATCACCTCCCAGATCGCCGGATGCTGCGCGATATAGTCGATCGCCGCATCGAGCTGCTCGGCGCTGAGGCCTTTTGAGCCATTCTTTATGCTACTTGGCCCCACCATCTCGCGGCGGAAGCAGAAGCGGCAGTAGACCGGGCAGACATTGACCAGCTTCAGCAGCGCGCGGTCCGGGTAACGATGCACGATGCCGGCCACCGGGCTATGCGCGGTATCGCCAATCGGGTCTTGGCGTTCGTGCGGCAGCGTCACCAGCTCTGCCGCATCGGGCAGGAACTGGCGGGCGATGGGGTCTTTTGCATCCGCGGGGTCGATTAAAGACTGAACATGCGGCGTGACGGCGACGGCAAACTGCGCGGCGACCTGCTTCAGTGCCGCAATTGAGCCGTCCTTATCGCGTTCCGCCGCACCCATGGCTTATTTGAAGCCTTTCGCCTCGATGATCGGCCAGAAGTCATTCGCCTTCAGGCTGGCGCCGCCGACCAGCGCGCCATCCACATCGGCCACCGCCATCAGCGTCTTGGCATTGTCGGGCTTCACCGAGCCGCCATAAAGCAGCCGCATACCCTCGCCATCGTTGAAGCGCGCCTTTAGCTCCTGCCGCATGGCGGCATGCACCTCGGCCACCTGGTCTTCGGTCGGCGTGCGGCCGGTGCCGATGGCCCAGACCGGTTCATAGGCGATCACGGTGTTGGCCGCCGTCGCATCGTCGGGCAGCGAGCCGCGCAACTGGGCCGACACCACTTTCAGCGTTTCGCCGGCATCGCGTTGCGCCAGCGTCTCGCCGACACAGACAATCGCCACCAGCCCGGCGCGATGGGCGGCCTGTGCCTTGGCACGCACCACGCTATCGGTCTCGCCATGATCGGTGCGGCGTTCGGAATGGCCGGCCAGCACATAGGTCGCGCCGGCATCCTTCAGCATCTCGGCGCTGATATCGCCGGTATGGGCGCCAGCGGCCTTGGCATGGCAGTCCTGGCCACCGACGCCGATACCGGTGCCCTTGAGCGCAGCGGCCATTGCCGCCACCAGGGTTGCCGGCGGGCAGAGGCCCAGTTCGGCAGCCGGCATCTGCGCCATGGTCTTGCCGGCCAGGGCGGTGGCTTCGGCCAGGCTCACCGCCAGGCCGTTCATTTTCCAGTTGCCGACAATCAGGGGCCGTCGCGCCGCCATGTCAAAACCTCGTGCGAATGGGCTAAAAACCGGGCCTGTCGTAGCAAGTTCCGCCCGGAAAGGCAAAGCCGGCGCCTTGCCGCCCCCTGCCCCCGGCCTTAGTATGCCGGCCCGTTCCGGCCCGCCTGCGCAAGGTGGGCTGAGCCTTTGTTTCGCTTCGCTTTTTAGGTGGTTACATGCTGCAGCAGATGCGTTCCGGCGCCGCGTCCTGGATTGCCAAGGGTCTGATGATTCTCCTGGTGTTCAGTTTCGCCATCTGGGGTGTCGCCGATTATGTCTCCGGCTTCGGCAACAGCGGTGATGTCGCCAAGGTGGGCTCCAGCAGCATCGGCCAGACCGAATTCTCAGAGGCGATGCGCCGCGAGGTCAACGCGCTGCGCCGCCAGTTCGGTCCTGCTTTCAGCACCGAGCAGGCCCGCCAGCTTGGCCTCGACGAGACTGCGCTCAACCGCATGATCGAAGACAAGCTCTATGTGCAGGCCGCCGGCAAGATCGGCCTCAGCGTCAGCGACGCGCAGGTGCGCGACATGATCTTCAATGCGCCGGCCTTCAAGGGCATGACCGGCCAGTTCGACCGCCTCGCCTTCGAACAGTATTTGCGCAACGAGGGCTACAGCGAGGGCATGCTGGTTGCCCTGCTGCGCGACGATATCGCCCGTACCCAGCTGCTGGGCAGCCTGTTCGGCAGCGTGGTGGCCGCGCCGGCCCCAATGGTGGACGTGGTGCTGCGCTATCGCCTGCAGCGTCGCCTCGCCGAATACATCGTGATCGATCCGGCCAAACTGCCGGCACCGGCGGCGCCGACCGATGCGCAGGTCGATGAGTTTTACAAGGCCAACCCGGCTGCCTTCACCGCACCCGAGCGCCGCAGCCTGGCCTGGATCGACATCACCGCCGCCCAGCGCGCCGCCGTGATGGCGGTCGACGACGCCGAGCTGCGCGCCGAATACGACTCCCACCAGCAGAGCTACATCACGCCAGAAAAGCGCGCCATCGAACAGGTGGTGTTCGCCACCGAGGCCGAGGCCAAGGCCGCTTATGAGGCGATTGCCAAGGGCGAGGCCTTTGCCGCCATGGCCGCGCGTACCCAGAAGCTGAAGCCCGAAGATCTCTCGCTCGGCATCGTCACCAAGGCCGAACTGCCGGCCGCGATTGCCAATGCCGCCTTCGCTGCTGAAAAAGACAAGGTGAGCGAGCCGGTGATCTCGCCCTTCGGCTTCCACCTGCTGCGCGTCACCGAAATTCAGGCCGGCAACACCCGCAGCTTTGAGGATGCCAAGACCGAACTGCGCCAGCAGGTCGCCACGCGCAAGGCCATCGACGGCATGGTCAAGCTGCGCCAGCAGATCGACGACCAGATCGCCGGCGGCGCCACGCTGGACGAAATCGCCAAGCTGCAGAACCAGCCGGTGCAGCAGGTTGCCGCCATCGATGCCCAGGGCGGCGATGCCGCCGGCAAGCCGGCCGAAGCCCTGCCCAAGGTGCCGGCGCTGCTGACCGAGGCCTTTGAACTCAGCCCCGAAGCCGAGCCGGGCATTATCGATCGCCCCGAAGGCGGCCTGATCGTGCTGAAGGTGACCGCGATCCAGCCGGCCGCGCTGAAGCCGCTGGATGAGGTGAAGGCCCAGGTGGTTGCCGCGCTGACCGAGCGCACCCGAGCCGAGGCCGCCACCGAACGCGCCAAGCAGATCGCCGAGCGCCTGCGCTCTGGCGGCGAGATGAGCCGCGAGGCGGCCGGCATCGGCACCACCGTGCAGCTGAGCGCGCCGGTGGTGCGCGGTGGCCAGCCGGCGGAACGCAACTTCTCCCCGGCCCTGCTCGGCGCATTGTTCGGTGCCAAGCAGGTGGGCGAGATCGTCACCGGCCCGGCGGCTGCCGTGGCCGGCGGCGCCATCGTTGCGCGCCTGTCGCGCATCGAGGAACCCGATGCCGCGCTCGTCGCGCGCCAGCGCGACCAGACCACGCAGCAGCTGGCCGGCGGCATGACCCAGGATCTGGTGCAGCAGTATAAACAGCAGCTGCAGAAGGAAATCGGCGTCACCGTCAATGCCGCGGCACGCGCCCGCGCCGCCAACTTCTAAAGGCCTGAACAGCCAGCCATGAAGATCACGCCCGACTATGCCAGCTTCGCCCAGCGTTACATGGCGGGCGAGGCCCAGGTGCTCTCCACGCAGCTGGTGGCCGATCTGGAAACGCCGGTCTCGGCCTTCCTCAAGCTCGCGGATACGCGGCCGTGGTCCTGCCTGCTGGAATCGATCGAGGGCGGTGCCGTGCGCGGCCGCTATTCGATCATCGGCCTGAAACCTGACCTGCTGTGGCGCTGCCAGGGCCAGAAGGCCGAGATCAACCGCAAGGCCCGCTTCGACCAGAGTGCCTTCGAGCCCTGTGCCGAGCCGACCGTTGAAAGCTTGCGCAAGCTGCTGGCCGAAAGCCATATCGACCTGCCGGTGAACCTGCCGCCGATGGCCGCCGGCATCGTCGGCTTCATGGGCTACGACATGGTGCGCCTGATCGAGCCGAAGGTGCCGGATAACAACCCGGATACGCTCGGGCTGCCGGACGGCATCCTGATGCGCCCGACCGTAATGGCGATTTTCGATTCCGTGCTCGACATGATCACGGTGGTGACGCCGGTGCGGCCACAGGGCGGCATGGATGCCCGCGCTGCCTACGCGCTGGCCAGCGAGCGCCTCTCCGACATCGTGTCCGATCTCGACCGGCCGCTGGGTGCGGTGCGCGACCAGATCGCCGATCTGGATGCCCTGCCCGAGCCGCAGTCGAACATGTCGCCCGACGATTACATGACGATGGTGCGCAAGGCGAAGGAATATATTGCCGCCGGCGATGCCTTCCAGGTCGTGGTCGGACAGCGGTTCAGCCTGCCCTTCCGGTTGCCGCCCTTTGCGCTGTATCGCGCCCTGCGCCGCACCAATCCCTCGCCGTTCATGTTCTACCTCAATCTCGGCGGCCCCTGCCTGGTCGGCTCAAGCCCTGAGATTCTGGTGCGCCTGCGCGACGAGACCGTGACGGTGCGGCCGATTGCCGGCACGCGCAAGCGCGGTGCAACGCCGGCCGAGGACCAGGCGCTCGCCGACGATCTGCTGAACGATCCGAAGGAATGTGCCGAACATCTGATGCTGCTGGATCTCGGCCGCAACGATGTCGGCCGCGTGGCGCAGATCGGCACCGTGAAGGTGACCGAGCGCAACCAGATCGAACGCTACAGCCATGTCATGCACATCGTGTCGAATGTCGAGGGCAAGATCCGCCCCGAATTCGATGCGCTGGATGCGCTGTTCGCCGGCTTCCCGGCCGGTACGGTATCGGGTGCGCCGAAGGTACGCGCCATGGAAATCATCGACGAGCTGGAGCCGGTGCGCCGCAGCTTCTATGCCGGCGGCGTGGGGTACTTCTCCGCCAACGGCACCATGGACACCTGCATCACGCTGCGCACTGCACTGGTGAAGGACGGCACCATGTATGTGCAGGCCGGCGCCGGCATTGTCGCCGACAGCGACCCGATGTCGGAACATGTCGAATGCGTTAACAAGGCCAAGGCGCTGATCCGCGCCGCCGAAGAGGCCGAGCGCTACGCCAGCCGTACCGGCCGCGGGCAGTAACCCTCAGGCCGCGAGACGGCTGGCCGGTGGAAACTGCAGCGTGATGGCCGTGCCGGCATCGGGACCGGTGGTGATGCTGAGTTCGCCGCCATGCATTTCCAGCAGCTTCTTCACGATCGGCAGCCCCAGCCCCAGGCCGGCATTCTGATCGGCCAGCATCGACTGTCCGCTGCCGAATGGCTCGAAGAGATGTGGCAGCTTGTCAGGCTGGATGCCCGGGCCGCGATCCTGAACGCTGAGCGCCACCCCGCCTTCGGCCGCCCGCGCCACCACGGTCACCGACTGGCCCGGCGGACTGAATTTCAGCGCGTTGGAGATCAGGTTCAGCAGCATCTGCCGCAGCATCATCGGATCGGCCATCAGGCGGCGGGCCTCCGGGTCGATCTCGAAGCGGATGCTGATGTCCCGCGCATTGGCCAGCGGGCGCAGGATGGCCGTCACCTCCTCGGCCATGGCCTCAAGTTCGACCGGCGCCAGTTCCAGCTTCAGCACCCCGGCCTCGATACGTGTGATGTCGAGCACCTGGTTGATCATCCCCAGCAGATGATCGCCGCTGCGATGGATGTCGCGGCCGTAATCCTGATAGGTCTTGGCCAGCGGCCCGACCATGGCGCCCGAGATCAGTTCCGAGAAACCGAGTATGGCATTCAGCGGCGTGCGCAGCTCATGGCTCATGCGCGCCATGAAGTCACGCTTGGCGCGGTTTGCCGTATCCACTTCGATCAATGCCTCGGTCACGCGTTTCAGCGCCGCATCGCGCCGCGACATGAGTACGAAAAGCCAGGCCGTCAGCGCCACGACAATGGCTGTGCCGGTCACCAGCGCGGCCAGTTTCGGCCAGGTCGCGGCATGCCATGACTCCCGCAGCGACTGCTCGCGCAACGCGGCCACCACCACGACCGGATAAGGCTCGACCATCGCATAGCTGGCGATGATGCGCAGCCCCAGATCCGCCGTCCGGTCCTGGTCGAAGGCGGTCATCGGAGCATAACGCTGTCGCAGCGCCTCAAGGTCGAAACCAGGCAGCTTCTTGCCGACCCGTCCCTTCGGATCCGGCGTGAGATGCAGCACCAGTCCGTCATTGCGGGCCAGGCCGATGGCCGATGGCGCCGAAATCAGCAGGTCGCGATAGGCTTCCTCAAAACTGGCAACCGGCATCGCGGCGAGAATGAATCCGACATGGGCCGCATTGCTGCGCGCCACCATCACCATGGGGATCACGGCGCGACCGCTGGTCCGGCTCGACAGCGGTTCGCCGATATGCAGCTCGCCCGGAGCCTTTCCGCGGATCGCCGCCATGTATTCACGGTCTCCGACAAAGACATTGCCACGATTGCCTTCGATCTGGATCAGGCGCTCGGTGCTGTCGATGATGGCAATGCCGATGGGATCTTCGTCGCTGCTCTGCATCCTGACCGCCAGATCGCTAAGGCGATTCAGGTCGACACTATCTCCACCCACCTGCAGGGCTTCGTCGATCGCCACCAGAATGGCATGAGCTGTATCCATGCTGCGGCGCGCATGCAGGCGCAGGACCGGGATCGCCCCGGTCACTTCGGCACTGGCGGAGCGGTAGATGCGTTCCCGGTCGCCCAGCACTGCGACAGCCGTAACGCCCCAGGCGACCATCAGCACCAGTGCCATGAGGATAAGCAGCAGCCTGCGCGGGGATCTCAAGACGGCCCCCATTCGGCCGGCGCTCGTGATGGCTTTGGAGTCCAAGGTCGTCGCCCGATAGCTGCTGACACGCTGTCAGGTAGAAAGTATGGTCAGCAACGATAATCTCCGGCAACTGAATATTTCATCCGCCTGCATCGCAACCTGAAGCCCCAAGCTACAACCATGCCGACTGCATTCAAAACCATCCGTGCCCGCGCCGAGAAACGCAAAGGCGCGGCGGCGCTGAAAAAGCTGCTGCCGAAAGTCCCCGACCAGAAGGCACTGACGAAATTGAAGGACGACCGTGTGCTGGCCGAGATGGCCAAGCGCGTCTTCTCCGCCGGTTTCGTGTGGAGCGTGATCGAGAACAAGTGGGACGGTTTCGAAACCGCCTTCCAGGGCTTCGAGCCACGCAAGCTGGTGCACAAGCCCGACGAGTTCTGGGAGAAGCTGGCCTCCGACAAAAGAATCGTGCGCAACCCGCAGAAGATCCGCAGTGTGCGCGACAATGCCCAGTTCGTCATAGATATCGCCAAGGAACATGGCAGCTTCGGCAAGCTGCTCGCCGCCTGGCCGGCCGAAGACCAGATCGGCCTGCTGGATCTGCTGGCTAAGCGCGGCTCCCGCCTAGGCGGCAATACCGGGCAATACCTGATCCGTTTCCTCGGCAAAGACAGTTTTATCGTATCCCGGGACGTGCTGCTCTGCCTGCGCGATGCCGGACTGGAACTGACCGACAAGGGTACATCGAAGGGCGACTGGAAGAAAATCCAGGCCCAATTCACCGCATGGCAGTCGGAAAGCGGCCTGCCGCTGATGCATATCTCGCGGATTTGCGCCATGTCGATCGGCGAGAATTACGATCCCGCCAGATTGCAGCAGGCCATGGGCGACGAAAACTAGGCTTTCCGGCCCGGTATGGTTACCGGGGTGTAAACCACCCAAAAAAGAAATCCGATTAAATTAATGGTTTGTATGCAGTGAGAAGCCTAGCCTGCCGGGATGCAACACGATCCCGACCTGCAGGCAGTGCATCTGGAACAGCGCGGCATCGATGCCCGCGATGCCGGCCGCCATGCCGAGGCGGAGAGCTATTTCGCCCGCGCGGTGCTGAAGGCGCCAGCCCGGCCGATCTCATGGCTGGGCCTGGCGCTGAGCCAGATCGACCAGCAGCGCGTCTCTGCCGCGATTGCCAGCCTGTATCGTGCCCGCGATCTCTCGCCGCAGTCCGGCGTGGTCAACCACCTGCTCGACTCGCTCAGCGGTACGACATCGGCGCGCGCGCCGGAGAGCTACGTCATCTGGCTGTTCAACACCTATGCGGCCAATTTCGACAACCACCTCGCGCGCCTCGCCTATCAGGGTCCCGACATGTTGCGCCGCCTGGCGCTGCGGGCCGACTGGTGCGAGGACAAGAGCCGCGCCATTCTCGATATCGGCTGTGGCACGGGGTTGAGCGGCCTGCCGTTTGCGCCTTATGCGAGCCGGCTCGACGGCATCGACCTGGCGATAGGGATGCTGAACCAGGCCCGGCGGCGTGCCATCTACGACGACCTGCATCATGGCGAGGCCCATGCGGTGCTGGGTGCGATGCCGGAAAACAGCTACGACACGGTGCTCGCGGCCGATACGTTGATCTATATCGGCGATGTGGCCGAGTTGTTCCGGCTGGTGGCCACCCGGCTGAAGCCGGGCGGCAGTTTCCTCTTCACGGTGGAAACCGGCGAGACCGGTTTCAAACTGACCCAGAGCGGTCGCTACAGCCAGTCGGATGCCTATCTGCGTGACTGCGCCACAGGGCTGTTTGCGTTTTCCGACCATATCGAAGGCACGATCCGCATCGAGGCCGGCAAGTTCACCCCCGCCCGCGCCTACCGCCTCACCCGCCTGTAAAAGCGATCCTTCTGCGCCTCAGTTAGCGCTTTTCCGGTTCAGGAACGGGTTGCTGTAAGCCCGCCCCTTGGGGGGAAACGCCTTCGCCAGGTAATCCAGCGTGAAGGCGAGTTCGTCCGGGTCAAGCTCAGCCATGTTGTGCTTTTCCACCATGATCTGCAGCACCTCGGCCCAGCGTTCGCGACTGTGACCCTGGGCGCGGACCAGATCGGAGCCGTGGCAGGCGGTGCAGAAGTAGAAAACCTCGTCGCGGTGCGGGCCATCGGGAAACACGGTCGGTTCTTCCGGCTCGCGTTCGGGCTGCGTCTGGGCAATGACGGTGCCACCGACCGCAAGGGCCAGCAGCACCGCAGCCAAAGCGGCGGCATAAGCAAACTTCATCGGTGCCCTGTCTCCGCCACGCTCAGGCCGGCACCAGCACGGCGACGCGATGCATCGCATTGCCGTTATAGCCCTGCGGATTCCAGTGCCCCGGCGCATGGCCCTGGCTGCGGCCGGTGCTGTCGGTCGCCTTCACCCACAATTCGTAATAGCCCTCGCTGGGCAGCGTCAGCTCCGCGGTCCAGGTCTGCCAGGCATATTTGTTGGCCGGCTTGGCAACCTTGGCCTTGCGCCAGGTCTGGCCATAATCGGCCGAGACCTGCACATCGCTGACGCTGTGTTCGCCGGCCCAGGCATGGCCGCGCAGACCGACCAGCCGCGTGCCGGCCTTAAGTTCCGTGCCATTGGCGATGTTGGTGATGATCGAGCGCACCGGCATCGATTCCAGGATACGAAAATTCTTCGGATCGGCCTTGTCGCCCGGCACCATCGGTTTGATCGGCACGCGATAGCTGGTGCCGGTCATGCCCTGGCCGTCATGTTCCTTGTCGCGAATCCAGATGCGGTTGAGCCATTTCTGCGAGGTCGAGCCGGGCCAGCCCGGCGCGATGATGCGCAGCGGATGGCCGTGGATGTTGGGGATCGGGCCGCCATTGACGGCAAAGGCAATGATGGTGTGATCGTCCATCGCCTTGGCAATCGGCACGCCTCGACTGAGCGCCGGCTTGCTGGTATCGCCTGACAAATGCGGGTCGGCACCGTAATGGCCGGTATAGACGGCGCCGGGTTTCAGGCCGGCGGCCTGCAGCACGTCTTTCAACCGCACGCCGGTCCAGCGCGCGTTGCAGATCGCACCGTTGCCCCACTGGTTGCCACTGGCCTTGGGCTCGAAGGCGGCGCGGCCGTTGCCGCCGCATTCCATCTGCAGGGCATAGGTCACCGGTTTGAATTTCTGCTTCAGCTCACCCAGGGTCAGCTTCAGCGGCGTGTTGACCTCACCATCGATGGTCAGGGCCCAGCTGTTCGGATCGCCGGCGAAGGCATCCGGCACCATGCCGTTGTTGCGCACGAAGATCTTGTCGTTCGGCGTGATGTCATCGTTCAGCAGATGCTCGGGCGTCTCGGCCACCAGTGGCTTGTCGCCCAGGATCACCAGATCGGCCTTGCCGTCCATCTTGAGGATCTTCGGTGCCGCGCCGGCCGCCGCACCCTGCGCCAGTGCCGCAGGGATAAAACCGCTCGGCATGTTGCCACTGAAGGGAATGGCACCGCCCACGGCTGCGCCCATGGCAGCCAGCGCGCCGCCCTTCAGGATGCCGCGACGGTTGAATACCAGCGCATCGGCGCGTTCCGGGTCATCGCGATAGAGTTCGAAAAGGCCGCGTTCCTTGCTGCGCATTCCCATGGCGTTTCTCCCAGCTCATGCCGCGGTCTGTCGCCACGGCTATGTGCAGCCTGCCCGAAGGCAGGGGGAGATGTCACGCGAATAAACAGTTAACTTGTGTGAAAGGTGCGGTGCAGCAAAACCGCGTCAGCGTTCCTGCTGTTGCCGCCGCAGCAGCACGGTGCTGACCGGAACCAGGGTAAAGCCCCGCTCCTTCGCCGTGGCGATCCAGTTTTCCATCGCGGTCAGCGTACTGCCATGCGGATGGCCGATGGCGATCACATCGCCGCGCGCCCGCGCGATGCGTTCCATCGCCGCCAGTTCATGGCCGATGCCGGGCGAGCGATCGTCGTCGAGGAACAGGTCGCGTTCGGCGGCATCGAGGCCGCGCTGGCGCGCCAGGGCCGGGCCTGCCGAGTTCGGGCCGGAAAGGCTGTCGAGCCAGAACACCTGGCGGCGGCCGATCTCGTCCAACACCTGGCCCATGCGGCCGGCATTGGCGGTGAAGCGGCTGCCCATATGGTTGTTGACGCCGACATAATCGCTGAAGCGATCAAGATGCCAGGCCAGCCGGCGCTGCAGTTCGGCAGCGTCGAGATCCACATACAGCGCGTTCGGCCCCGGATTGTTGCGCTTCACATCCAGCGGCTCCATCGGCAGATGCAGCATCACCTCATGGCCGGCAGCACGGGCGGCGGCACTCTGCTCCGACAGGTCGCTGGCATAGCTCATGAACGACAGCGTCACCGGACCGCGCAGATTGATGGCACGTTGGGTGCCCTTGCGGTCGAGGCCGGCATCGTCGATCAGGAAAGCGACATAAGGCGGCCGGGCCCCGGCCGGCGGCGCCACGGCGCGCGCGCGCCAGGCCGGGACCGCGCCCTCGCCGGCGGGTCGCCCAAAGGCCGGCGGCGCCACCGGCGCGGCGGTCAGCTGCACCGGCTTGTCCGTGGTTTTCTTGGCGACCGGCGGCGGCGCAACAGCCTTCGATTCAATCCTGGCGGTTTCGGCCTTGGGTGATTCAGGCCGAGCAGGTTCGGCTTTGACAGGTTCGACCTCAACGACCGGCGGCGGCGCAACGGCCACGGCCGGCTCCGGCTCGAGCTTCGGCAACTCAGGGGCCGGCGGCAGCGCGACCGCCACCTGCTGTGCCAGTTCGGAAATCGGACGCCAGCCCTGCTGCGCGGCGGCCGTGGCCGGTGTCGCCGGTGCAGTGGCACCAGGCGATGGAACGACAGGCGGCACGGCAGCGGACGCTGTAAGAGCGACGGTGGCCGTCGGCTGCGGACGCGGCGCATTGCCGACCACCATGCCCATGACCACGCCACCGGCCAGCAGCGCGGCAGCCGCCGTCATCAGCGGCCAGTTCACGGCCAGGAAACTGCGGGGTTTGACTGCAGCAGCCGGCGCAGACTGCCCAGGCATCGGCTGACCGGGCATCGGCTGGCCCGGCAAGACACGCGTCTGCGAGGCGCCATAGGCACCGGCAGCGGATTGGGCCGTCGCAGCGCGACGCGGCTTCAGCTTGAGGACGGGATCGCTCATCTGCACCGGTTAATCGATAATGGCGGAGGCGGCAAGACCACAGCTGCAACGCCTTGCCGGCATTGTCGTTTCGCCATGGTTAGGGAAACGTAAAAACACCGGCGCGAACCGACTCGGCAGCGTGTTAAAATGCGGCGATGCAGCGCATATCCGTGGTCACCGGCGACATCACCCGCCTCGCTGTCGATGCCATCGTCAATGCGGCGAATGAAAGCCTGCTGGGCGGCGGCGGAGTCGATGGTGCGATTCACCGTGCAGCCGGCCCCGCATTGCTGGCGGAATGCCGCGATCTGGGCGGTTGCCCGACCGGCGAAGCACGGATCACGCGGGGCTACCGCCTGCCCGCCCGCCATGTGATCCACACGGTCGGCCCGGTCTGGCACGGTGGCAGCCGCAACGAAGCGGAGCTGTTGGCGCGCTGTTATCGCAACAGCCTGGCGCTGGCCCGCGACCACGGTCTGGGCAGCATCGCCTTCCCGGCGATCTCGACCGGCATCTATGGCTATCCGCTGGCACCTGCCACCGCGATTGCGGTGCGCGAAGTGCAGGCCTGGCTGGCAACGCAGCCTGCGCCAAGCCGCGTGGTGTTCTGCTGCTTCTCGGCCGAAGTGGCGGCGGTTTATTCCGCCGCCTTGGCCTCCGCGCCCTGATCCAGCCGGAAGAAGGTGATCGAGGCCGCCAGTTCCTTGGCCTGATCGGCCAGCGACTGTGCCGACGCGGTGGTCTGTTCGACCAGGGCGCCGTTGCGCTGGGTCATCTCGTCCATCTGGGTGACGGAGTCGTTGATCTCGTCCAGCCCTGATGCCTGCTCCTGGCTGGCAATCGAGATTTCCTCGATGATGCCGGCCACACGTTTCACCGCATCGACGATCTCGGTCAGGCTGCCGCCGGCTTCATTCACCAGCTTGGCACCATCGCGCACCTGGCTATTGGACGCCGAGATCAGCGCCTTGATCTCCTTGCTGGCATCGGCCGAGCGCTGGGCCAGCCCACGCACCTCCTGCGCGACAACGGCAAAGCCCTTGCCGGCTTCGCCGGCGCGCGCCGCTTCCACCGAGGCATTCAGCGCCAGCAGGTTGGTCTGGAAGGCGATCTCGTCGATGAGGCCGACGATGTCGACGATCTTGCGCGCACTGCCTTCGATCTCGCCCATCGCCGCCACGGCACGGCCGACCACGGTGCCGCCCTTATCGGCGGTTTCGCGCGCCGTCGCCGCCAGAGTGCTGGCCTGCCGGGCATTGTCGGCATTGTGGCGCACGGTGGCGGTGATCTCTTCCATCGACGCGGCCGTGCGCTGCAGGCTGGCGGCCTGCTGCTCGGTGCGCTGCGCCAGATCGTTGCTGCCGACGGAAATCTCCGATGCCGCGTCGCGCACATTGCCCGCCGTCAGGCTGAGGCGACCGACGATATCGGCCAGCTTCTCGGCCAGCGTATTGGCATCGTTGGCGAGCTGCTGGAACAGGCCGCGATGGCCGCCGCCAATGCGATGGGTCAGATCACCCTGCGCCAGCGCGCCCAGCATGCTGCCCAGATCGTTCAGCGCCTTCTCCACGGTACCGAGCAGCTCATTGACGCCACCGCCCAGCCGCTGCATCACGCCCTGCAAGGCATCGGCGTCAATACGACGCGTCAGGTCGCCGGCCGTGGCCGCCGACACGATCTGGCCGATCGCCTGTTCCAGCAGGGCTTCCTGCGCCTTACGCTCGCGCTCGAAGGTTTCGCGATCGGTTTCGACCTGACGCTGCAGCGCCTCGTTTTCCTGACCGTTGGTTTTCAGCACCTCAACAGCGCGCGCCATCTCGCCGATCTCGTCGCTGCGGCTGGTTTCCGCCAGCTCCACCGACCAGTCGCGTTCGGCAAGCCGGCGGGTGGCGGCGGTCATGCGGGTGATCGGCGCCGAGATCTGTGGCCCGACGAACAGCAGGCCGATCAGGCCGGCAATCACAAGACAGAATACGGTGATCGCCACCAGCACGACCTGCGCCGTGGTGGCCTGGCCACCGGCCTGGGCCGCAGCCTGGTCGGCGGCTTCGGTCGCGGCCGAGACCAGCGCATCCACCTTGGTGGACAATTCGGCCGACGCGTTGCGCGCCTGGGTGAGCGCCAAGCCGGCCGTGGTCACGGTGCGGATCTCGCCACGGCGGACTCCGAACATGCTTTCGGAACCCTGGCCATAGCCCAGCAGTTTGCCGGCCGTGCTTTTCAGCTCGCTGATATCGAAATGCTTGCCGGCCCAGTCGAGTTCTTCCAGCGCTGTACTGTTCAGCTTGGTGAATTCGGCGAACAGCTTGTCGAGTTCGGCATTGTTCGGCGCCTGCGCCGCCACTGACAGCGTGGCGACCAGCTGGTTGAGTGCATTGCCCGCCGCGATTAGGGCATTGGCCGCATCAGCGGTCTCAGGTTTCGCATTCGGCTGTCGCAGTTCGTAGATAGCGCGATCCAGTGACGGCTGCATGAGGGCCTGGAACGCAATGTAGTCGGCACTCAGCCGGCTCTGTAATTCCTCGCGCTGCTGCGCGTACCCCAAGCGCGCATTCACCGAGCGGTTGATCTGCGCCACCATCGTATTGAGCATGCCGACCGATTTTTCGATCTCGGCGATCTGTTCTGCTTGGCTCTCGCCCGAGGCCGCCTTCACGGTCTCGACCGATTGCATCAGCCGTTCCTGCTTGGCCTTGAGGTCGGCCAGCGCCTTCTCGCGCTCCGCATCGCTGGCCGCGCTGGCCAGCACCGGGGCACCGGCGGTGAGTTCGGAACTCAGCGAAGACAGATTGAGGGCGGTGATCACCGCTGGCAGGTTGGTGCTGGTGATGCCGGCGTAACTGCCCTGCACCCGGCCGAAGAACAGGCCGCCGATCACATTTGAAAGCAATGTCAGTGCGGCCAGCACACCGATGGCAAGATTCAGCTTCTGCCGGATGCCCATAATGTCCTCCCCTGACTGACCGTTCTCGGCCGTCTGCCACTGCTTACCCATCCCGGCAGCGTGGCTTGTTGTTCTATCTCATATATTTACCGGCACTGCCGGCAGCGTAAAGGGGGATGGGGCGAGGGTTTATGCGCCGGTAAGGCGACCTTGGCGGTGCCACGCCTCTACTAATGGGAGGCTGGGTTCGTTCTACCTACAAGGTATATGACTCAGCCTGTGGAAAAATACTTGACCCGTATCGGGAACCTCATTAGAACATTTGCAGGTTTCGTATTCGTTCCCTGCTGCGCTTCTCTGTTTCGCCCGACTCACCCGGGCTGCGCAGCGCCCCTGACCCGAGGAGGCTTGCCATGTTGACCCGCAAGCAGCACGACCTGCTGATCTTCATCCACGAAAAGCTGGAGAATTCCGGCGTTTCCCCTTCGTTTGAGGAAATGAAGGAGGCGATGAAGCTGAAATCCAAGTCCGGCATCCACCGTCTGGTGACCGGCCTGGAGGAACGCGGCTTCATCCGCCGGCTCGCCCATCGCGCCCGTGCGCTGGAAGTGCTGCGCTTGCCCGACTCGGCGGTACCGATCCGCGGGGGCGCCATCGGGGCCTCGGCCACTCGGCCGTCCGCCCCGCGCAACCGCCTGATGCCGCGCGTGGTCGAGGGCAACCCGAATGCGCCGATGCCCGGCACGCCGGTCAGCGTCAGCCCCTATAATGCCCGCGACATCGTCACCCTGCCGCTCTATGGCCGCATCGCCGCCGGCACGCCGATCGAGGCCCTGCGCGACATGAGCACGCAGATCGATGTGCCGATCGGCCTGCTCGGCAATGGCGAGCATTATGCGCTCGAAGTCGCCGGCGATTCGATGGTCGATGCCGGCATCATGGATGGCGACACCGTCATCATCCAGCGCAGCGAGAATGCCGAAAACGGCACCATTGTTGTCGCCTTGGTCGACGAGCAGGAAGTGACGCTGAAGCGCCTGCGCCGCAAGGGCAACTCGGTGGCGCTGGAAGCCGCCAACCCGGCTTATGAGACACGCATCTTCGGCCCGGATCGGGTCAAGGTGCAGGGTCGCCTGGTCGGCCTGCTGCGCCGCTACTAAAAGCGCATACCTTCAAATGCCAAACGGGGCGCAGTCATGCGCCCCGTTTTTTATTCAGCGCGGTTCTCGTCATGGCCGCGCGCCACCACCCAGGGCCGCTGGCCACGGGTCTGCGCCACGCTGATGCTACGGATGCCGCGTTCGGCATCGAGATAGAGCGCATGGGTGCCGCTGCGCCGCAGGTCGTTGCGGTCGATCACCACTTTCGCCGCCGGACAGCGATAGCGCACCGGCATCTGGGCTGCGATCACCACATCGGCATGACGACAATCCTGCGTGATGGCTTTCGGCTGGCGCGGCAGCGCGACCAGGAAGCCCTGACTGCGCCATGCGCAACCATCGGGATCACAACGCAGGCTGCCATCGGCGCCGGCGCGGCCTTCGGTGTCATTGCGGCGCAGCGCCGGCCAGGGATAGAGCGGCGGCGAACCGAGCCGCTCCCACCAGGTTTCGGCCATGAAGCCGGTCGGTCTGGCGCTTGAGAAATAGAAGCGCCCATTCTCAGCGGCGCGCGCCGCCAGCAACCGGCCATCGGCGCTGACCAGAAAATCCGGCTGCGTCACCAGCCAGGGCGAGGCAGTGCCCAGCACCAGCCCAATGACGCCGAGCCAGCGCCAGCGCCGCTGCCACAGGCAGAGCCACAAACCGCCCAGTGTGATTCCCGCGATGCCCCAGAGCGGCATGGCCGGCACCGTGCCGACCGCATCGGGCCAGCCGGCGACCCAGACCGCCAGCGCGATCAGCAGATCGACGGCCCAGACCATCGGCGTGAGTGCCAGCGCCTCCAGCCCGAGCGGCATGAGCAGAAAGGCCAGAACGGCAAACGGCATGATGATGAAATCGACCAGCGGCGCCGCCAGCAAATTGGCGATCAGCGCATAATCGGCCACGCGATTGAAATGATAGGCGGCGAACAGCGACGAGCCGAGACCGGCAACGAAACTCGCCGCCATGGTGCCGCCAAGCCAGAGCAATGCGATCTGCAGCGGGCTGGCCTGGCTGCGCCAGCGCGTGAGTTTCGGCGCCAGATGCTCGAAGGCGGCAACGAGTGCCGTGACGGCGGCGAACGACATCTGGAAGCCGGGATCGAGCAGGCTTTCCGGCCATAGCACCAGCAGCAGCAGGGCAGCCCAGGCCACGGCGCGCAGGGTGATGGCGCGGCGATCCAGCATCACGGCCAGCAGCGCCAGTGCAATCATCGCCAACGCGCGCAGCGTGGGCAGCGCCGCGCCTGACAGCAGCGTGTAGGCGACGGCACCCAGCAGCGCGGCCAGCGCCGCCCATTTCTTGATCGGATAATGCAAAGCCAGTTGCGGATGCAGCGCCAGCAGCGCCCGCACCAGGAAAAACAGCAGGCCGGCCACCAGCGTCAGATGCAGGCCGGAGATCGACAGGATATGAGCCAGCCCTGAATCGCGGAAGGCGGCATCAATGCTGTCGGGGATCGGCCCGCGCACGCCGGTCATCAGCGCAGCGGCAATCGCACCACCGGCCCCACCTTCCGTTTGTGCGGTGATGCGTCGCGTCCAGTCCTGCCGCAGCGCGCTGAGCCAGAGCGTGGCGGATTCTGTCCAGTCGCGTATTTCATCGGCCGGCAGTGCTTCCGCCGTCGAGATCGCATAGCCCACAGCACCGATCTGGCGGAACCAGGCATGGCGCGCGAAGTCAAAGGCGCCGGGCATCGCCGGTTCCGGCGGCGGCAGCAGCATGACGCGCACGCGCAGCCGTTCGCCCGGCCACAGGTCGGCACCATCGCGCGGCAGGCTGATGCGGATGCGTTTCGGCGTTTCCGGTTCCTGCAAGCCACCGAGACGCAGATCATCCAGCAGCAGGCGATGTCCCTTGTCGCGTGGCTCGACTTCCAGGATGCGCCCCTCGACCCAGACGGCACCGCTCGGCCGGGACAGCACCGGTGCCGACACGGCGGCGCTGCGTTCGGCACCCAGCCATACGCCGCCCAGCACGGCCAGCAGCAGCAGCAAAGGCATGCGAGAGGCGGCCGCGCGGCCGAACAGCAGCAGCGCCAGAACAACCGCCACCATGCCGAGCCGCAGCGGCAGCAGCGGCGGTTCGGCCGGCAGCAGGAAATACACCGCTATGCCACCGCCCAGCATGGCCGGCAGCCAGAGAAACCAGCGTTCGCGTTCGGCCAGCAGGGTGGCGATGGCGTCGAAGCTGCGCAGGTCGCGCCAGCCGGCGACCACACCGGCCGCGACCCGCTGCCGGAGCATGTGCCAGTCAAGCAATGAACCGGGCGCCGCCATGGCGGAAATCACTGCATACCGGCCCTGCCGGCGCCAATCCGTGCAAAACGGGAACGTGCCTTGCCCGCCTGCGCCCGTATGCTAAAACCCTGCTTCCATTGTCCCCCGGATTGCCAGATGACCAAGATTGTCACCCGTTTCGCCCCCTCGCCGACCGGCTACCTGCATATTGGCGGCGCCCGCACGGCGCTGTTCAACTGGCTGTTCGCCCGCCGCCATGGCGGCACCTTCCTGCTGCGTATCGAGGATACCGACCGCGAGCGTTCCACCGAGGATGCCGTACAGAAGATCTTTCAGGGCCTGACGTGGCTCGGGCTCGACTGGGACGGCGAACCGGTGATGCAGTTCGCGCGCATGAACCGCCATGCCGAGGTGGCGCACAAGCTGCTGGCTGAGGGCAAGGCCTATCACTGCTATTGCTCGCCCGAAGAACTGGAAGAGATGCGCAACACGGCCAAGGCCGCCGGCAAGCCGATGCGCTATGACGGCCGCTGGCGCGACCGCGATGCCAAGGATGCGCCGGCCGGCGTGAAGCCTGTCGTGCGCTTCAAGGCGCCGCAGACCGGCAGCACCGTGATCAAGGATCATGTGCAGGGCGATGTCACCTTCCAGAACGAGCAGCTGGACGACCTGATCATCCTGCGTTCCGATGGCACGCCGACCTACAATCTCTCGGTCGTGGTGGACGATCATGACATGGGCGTGACCCATATCATCCGCGGCGACGACCACCTGACCAATGCGGCGCGGCAGACCCAGCTGTATCTCGCCGCCGGTTTCGCCGTGCCCGACTTTGCACATATCCCGCTGATCCACGGGCCCGATGGCGCCAAGCTGTCGAAGCGCCATGGCGCGCTGGGCACGGAAGCTTACGCCGATATGGGCTACCTGCCCGCGGCGATGCGCAACTATCTGCTGCGGCTCGGCTGGAGCCATGGCGATGACGAGATCATCTCGACCCAGCAGGCGCTGGAATGGTTCGACCTCGAGCATGTCGGCCGCTCGCCGGCGCGTTTCGATTTCGCCAAGCTGAACAACGTGAACGGCCACTATATCCGCCACAGCAGCGACGATGAGCTGCTGCAGGCCGTGCTGCCCTTCATTGCGAAAAAGCTCGGCCGCGAGGCGAACCAGGCCGAGCAGGCGCAGATCACGGCGATCCTGCCGGCGGTGAAGGAGCGTGCCAAGGATCTGAACGAGATCACCGAGGCGTTGCAGTTCCTGTTTGCCGCGCGCCCGATCGCGCCTGATGCCGCCGCCCAGAAGCATCTGGATGACACAGCAAAAGCGCGGCTGAAGACGATGATCGAAACCCTGGGCACGGTGTCCAGCTGGACCGCCACCGATACCGAAGCGGCGATCCGCGCCTTGAGTGAAGCCCAGCAGGTCAAGCTGGGCCAGCTGGCACAGCCGCTGCGCGCCGCGCTGACCGGCCGCACGGTGTCGCCGCCGATTTTCGACGTGCTGGCCGTGCTGGGCCGCGAAGAAACCCTCGCCCGCCTGGGCGACGCGGCGGGCTGATGCCGCCGCTGCGGCCACCGGTTCTGATCGTGCCGGGCCTGGGCAATTCCGGGCCCGCGCACTGGCAGAGCGCCTGGCAGCACAAGCACCCGGAATTCACCCGCGTCGAGCAGGCCGACTGGGACCATCCCGATTTCGCCGACTGGCTGACGCGGCTGGATGCGGCCATCAATGCCTGCCCGTCGCCGCCGTTGCTGGTGGCACACAGCCTGGCCTGCGCATTGGTCGCGCACTGGGTGGAGCGGCATGAGCAGGAATTGCACGGCGCCTTGCTGGTGGCACCGGCCGATGTCGATTCCGACAGCCACACGCCGCCTGAGACGCGCGGCTTCCGCCCGATGCCGCTGGCGCGCTTTGCCTGCTCTGCCATCGTGGTGGCGAGCAGCAACGATCCGTTTGTCGATATCGCCCGCGCCCGGCATTTCGCTTCGCGCTGGCATGCGCGCTGTGTCGAGGCCGGCGCACTGGGCCATATCAACAGCACGTCCAATCTAGGCGACTGGCCGTTCGGTTATGCGCTGCTGGAAGAATTGCTGAAGACGGCCGGCTAAATCAGAGCCGGCGGCGCAGTTCGGTCTGCTGCGACAGGCGGGCCTGGTCCATCATGAACTGCTGCAGCTTTTCCATCGCCGGACGCGGCATCGGATCCTGACCGCTGAGCATCAGCGTCAGCGCCACGCGGGTGACGCCGATGCGGGTGGCAAGCTGGTCGAGCGACATCGCCGCCATCTTGCAGGCCTGCGACACGGCAACGATCGACCCCTTCTCGACGAAGAAGCGGCCCCACTGCTCCTTGACGTTCAGCTTGGCCGGCAGGCTCGGCATCAGCGGATTTTGCGCAGCCGCGCGCTGCGCCATCGCCAGGTCGGGTACAGCTGGCTGTGCCGGCAGGGTGATCGATGATGATCCACTGCTGCCAGCCGAGGCGCCCGACGGCGTCGCCGAGCGCTTCGGCGCCGTCGTCGGCTGGAACTCCTCCAGCTTCGGCGCAGATTCGATCCCCTGCTGCAGCAGCTTGCGCACAGCCTCGATCAACTCTTCGCTTACCGGCGGATTCAGATCGTATTCCTCGCCGAAGCGATCGTAGTACTGCGCGATCTCGCTCAGGCGATCCAGCCGACGCATCAGGAATTCACGGCTGCCCAGCGGCAGGCGTCGGCCCGAGCGGGTGATGTTGATCAGATAAATGCGCGTGGTGTCGAGTTCGAGGATGGTGATCTTCCAACGGATCTTCGACAGATGCTTGCGCAGTGGCTTCTGCTTGCTCTCATCGAATTCCGGGATGCGGCCATCAACCAGATCCACGAAGACATAGAAATGCTCCATCTTTTCGACAAAGCGTTTGTAGTCGGAGAAATTGGCGGACAGATTCTGCTCGTTCTGGCAAAAGGCAAGCAGCTCACGGCTCTGGCTCTCGACCACGCCGACCAGTTTCAGGGTTTCCTGAACAACCGGTTTGAGTACCTGGTTCACCGCGTTTCTCGCGCCGTCCTGTTTCTGGGATTCACTGTCTGGGGTGCAGGGAATCTACGTCACCAAATCTGACCTAATTTTGGCAGAAAATAGTGAATCCAACAATAAGACCCACAACTGCAGGTCACATTGGTCACAAAAATATAACTGGTGCGGATATTTGGTTAACGCGTCAGCCCGCCGGCAGGTCGTGCGGGGCGCAATACAGCGCACTGCCGCGCAGGCTGCGGCAGTAGGCCAGGGCCTCTGCCCGATCGGGGAAACCGCCCACCAGCAGGCGCACGACCTTGCCGCGCTGACCACCGAGATCGACCTCGACATACCGCCGGTTGGCGGTTTTCAGGGCCGGAACCCGCTCGGCGAGGCGCGGCCAGGCCGCTTCGGCCTCGGCCAGCGACTTGTAACTGGCAACATGGCCGGCAAAGCGCAGCACCGGCGGGGGCGTCACCACGGGTGCGGGTGGCGGGGGCGCCTCAACAACGGCGGGCGGCGCCACATAAATGACCGGCTCGGGCGCGGCGGTCACCGGCGGCGGCGCATCGGCGCAGGCGGCCAGGGCGGCCAGCAGCGCCAGTGACAGCCAGGCCGGCCGCATCATCATTTTTCGACCAGCTTGAACAGGTTGCGGTCGAGCAGCGCGCTCACCGAAACCGTCTTGGTGCTGCTGGAATCACGTTCGTTGATCAGCTGCACATGCATGGCGTCTTCGCCCGGGAAATGGATCAGCCGGGCGACGCGCCAGATAAAGCCCTGCCGTTGCTCGAAACGCTGGCCCGGCACGATGTCCTGGGCGGAAAACTTTGCCATTTTGAAAACACCTTGAATCGCTGGCCTGAAGCTAGCGCATTCGTCGGACAGCGCCAACTGCCCGTTGTAATGACAGAATTTGTACGGGTGCGGTTTTAAGCCGCCTGCCGGATCTCGAACACGAACACCCCGTCCCGCTCCTGGGCCGACACCAGCGCAAAACCCGAGGCCTCGCAGAGTGCGACCATGTCGCGCATGGTGTTGGGATCAGTGGCCTCGACGGTCAGCACATCGCCTTTCGGCACGGCTTTCATCGCCTTCTTGGTCTTCAGCACCGGCAACGGGCAGTTCAGGCCTTTGACATCCAGGGTCTGGGTCATGGGAATTCCGCAGATTTAACAAATATAATCGTTAATTAATATAATACTTCACATCGTAAATGTAAATCCTATACTCCCCTGCAATCTCATCATAAACACATAAAATTCGTTCGCCATGACTGCCCTGCCCCTGCCTTACCTCGTGAATATCGCCGGCCTGATCCTGGGCGTCGTATTCGGCGCCATTGTTCAGCGCAGCAACTTCTGCACCATGGGCGCGATCAGCGACATGGTGCTGATGAACGATGCCAACCGCCTGCGCAGCTGGGTGCTGGCAATTGCCGTTGCCATGCTGGGCAGCCAGCTGCTGCAGCTGGCTGGGCTGATCGACCTCAACACCTCGATCTATGCCGGCACCAATCTGGGCTGGCTCGGCGCGGCCATCGGCGGGCTGCTGTTCGGCTTTGGCATGGTGCAGGCCGGTGGCTGCGGCAGCCGCACGCTGGTGCGGCTGGGTGCGGGCAACCTGAAATCCCTGCTGGTGGTGCTGATGATCGGCATCGCCGGCTACGCCACGCTGCGCGGCCTGATCGGTCCGGCGCGGCTGTGGCTGGAAGGCTGGTCGGTGATCGACCTGAAATCGCGCGGCTTTGCAAGCCAGACGCTGCCCGATCTGATTGGCCCCGGCTTTGGCCTGAATGCGCGCAGCCTGCGCTGGGTGCTGGGACTGGTGATCCCCGCCGCGCTGCTGCTCTGGGTGTTCAGGGATGCGCGTTTCCGCCGGCATCCGATCCTGATTGCCGCCGGCCTTGTGATCGGCCTGGTAATCGTCGGCGGCTGGGCCGCCACCGGCATCCTCGGCGCCGACGAGTTCGAGCCGACACCGCTGGTCTCTATGACCTTCGTGGCGCCGATCGGCTATGCGCTGCAGTATCTGATGACCTTCACCGGCGCGACACTGGATTTCGGCGTCAGCACCGTGGGCGGCGTGATCCTCGGCGCCTTCCTGATGGCGAAGCTGGATGGCAGCTTCCGCGTCGAGAGCTTCGCCAATGCACAGGATGTAGTCTCGCATCTGCTGGGCGGCGTACTGATGGGCATCGGTGGCATCACCGCACTGGGCTG
>NZ_CALSAN010000030.1:0-51894 GCF_943372915.1 Ferrovibrio terrae
GGAGCTTGGCCTCTCCGCACGACGCCTGGTGGCGCGATTATCCAGGGTGATTGTCGAGAAGAATCAGGCGCTCTTGCAGGCCACTCTGCTGGCCCAGGAAGTCGATCATCGGGTCATGAACAGCCTGCAGCTGGTATCTGGACTGCTCAGCATGCACAGCCGGTCGCAGCCCGATGGCGATGCAAAGGACCAGCTGCAACAGGCAGCGGGGCGCGTCAGCGCCATCGCCAGGGTGCATCAGCACATCTATCTCACCGAGGACATCCGGCAGACCAAGTGCCAGAATTACCTGCAGCGGGTCTGCAGCGACCTGTCACCAATCCCGGAGGCGGTCGGTCGCGGACCCATCCTTGTTTCAGTGGATGACGTCACCTTGCCCACAGTTCGGATCGTAGCCCTGGGGCTGATCGTCAATGAACTGGTCACCAATGCCATCAAGTATGGACAGGGCAGCATATCGGTCGATTTCGCCGTCACCGGAAATGGATATGCCCTCACCGTGGGAGATGAAGGCGCGGGCCTGCCGGGTATTCAGTCGCCACAGCCGGAGCATGGTTTCGGCATGACCGTCATACTCGCGCTCGTAAAGCAACTGAAAGGCAGCCTGAATGTGGTTTCAAAGCCGAATGCCATCGGCGCGCGCTTTGTCGTGATCTTCCCGGCAGAGGAATAATGCACTTCGCCGGCGTCCAAATCGTCGCCGGCAATCCTCAAAAGCCCGCTCCAGGCAGCAAGATCGCGATATCCCCGCGGCGCAAAGCGTCATGGAGCAATCGGGGACAGTAAGGCAGGTCGTTCAAGAGCCTGTTGGCGCTGCCGCAACAACCTCCATCTCGATCCGCACCGGTGCGATCAGACCGGATATCACAGTCGACCGTGCCGGGGCCTTCTCGGTACCAAAGATCTCCGCGTAGGTCGCATTGAAGGCCGGGTAATCGTCTTTGTCGGTCAGCCAGACGGTGACCTTCACGATGTCGGCAAGGCTGCAGCCGGCTTTTTTCAACTCCGCTTCGACCATGCCGATGACATAGCGCGTCTGTCCGGCGATATCCGGAGCGGCCGGCTGGCCGTTGAGCATCGGCACCTGACCGGCGACGAAGACCAGCGGCGCATCGACGCGGACAACCGAAGTGAGGGGTTGGGCCTGCCCTCCGCGAAGGACAGGCCCGCCGATATACTCGATCATTCCGGCTTGATCCCGGCCGCCTGCACCACGGCCTTCCACTTGGTCACCTCGGCCGCCACATAGGCCTGCGATTCGTCGGGCTTGCGGGCCTCAACCATGAAACCCCGCTCGGTGAAGAAGGTCTTCAGGTCATCCGCCGCCAGCGCCTTGGATAACTCCTGATACAGCCGCGCCAGGATCGGTGCCGGAATGCCGGCCGGTGCGAACACGCCCTGCCAGGAGGTCGCCTCGTATTTCGGCAAGCCGGCCTCGGCCACCGTTGGCACATCCGGCAGCATCGGATGCCGAGCCAGCGAAGTGACGCCCAGGGCACGCAGGCGACCCGACTTTACATGCTCCAGTACGACAAGGAGATCACCGAACATGCTGTCGATCTGGCCACCAAGAAGGTCCTGCAGCGCGGCAGCACTGCCCTTGTAAGGCACATGCTCGAGCTTGACCTTGGCTTCCAGACCGAACAGCTCGCCGGCCATATGCATCGAGGTGCCGATGCCGGGCGAGCCGTGGGTGAAGGTGCTGGGCTTCGCCTTGGCATGGGCGATCACATCCTGCACCGACTTGAAGCTGCTGTTGGCATTGACCACCAGCACCAGCGGCGAGCTGACCACCAGGCTAACCGAAGCGAAGTCCTTTACTGGATCATAGGGCAGATCAGTCCGCAAAGCGGCGCTGATCGCGTTGGAGCCGGAGACCCCCATCAGCAGCGTGTAGCCATCCGGCGCGGCCTTGGCGACCAGATTGGCGCCCAGCGCACCACCGGCACCGCCGCGGTTCTCGACGATCACCGGCTGGCCCAGTGGACCGGAAATCTTGGCACCGATCTGGCGTGCCAGCAGATCGGTCGAGCCCCCGGCCGCGAATGGCACGATCAGGGTTACAGGTTTGGATGGGTAGGCCTGCGCCAGAACCGTCGCTGCAGACGTCAGCACCAAACCCGTGGCGACCATCAGGCCGGCCGCCCCCTTCAGTACATTGCGATAAAATACCCCGGTCATCTCAGTCTCCTATCCTTGAGCAGTCGCA
This sequence comes from Ferrovibrio terrae, assembly GCF_943372915.1. Taxonomy (GTDB): domain Bacteria; phylum Pseudomonadota; class Alphaproteobacteria; order Ferrovibrionales; family Ferrovibrionaceae; genus Ferrovibrio; species Ferrovibrio terrae_A. The sequence continues at coordinate 2,210 of NZ_CALSAN010000030.1, forward strand.
GTTGTTACTCGGACTCTCCCCACCCTCCCGCACCGGCGGTCTCCACATGCAGCCGGTCTCCGGCTTGCCATTCGAATTGCGCTTTGGCGTCCAGCCACTCGATACGGCCATCAGCACGCTCGATCCAGGCACGCGACAGCGCGCCAGCCGCACCGCCGGCGGCACCACGGGCCGCATGACGATGCCGCTCGCCGCGATAGGACACTGTGCCACTGCCGCCTGTGAGGCGATAAACCCGGCGCAGACCATCGCCACCGCGATGCCGACCGCTGCCACCGGTCGCCGCGGCAAAGCCGTAATGCTCGATGCGGATCGGCGTGCGTGCCTCAACAATCTCGACTGGCGTGTTGCGGGCATTGCTCACATCGGTGGAAATACCCGATGTGCCATCGCCGCCAGCATGAGCGCCAGCACCGCTGGCCACCACCTCGGTCAACGCAAAGTCGCGGCCATCAGCCCCTTTTCCGGCAAAGGCAATCACCACAGCAACGCCAGCATTGGCGGCAGTGGCTGTATGCGGTGCAATCCCGCTCCAGGCCCCGATGATGGCATTGCAGGCCAGCTTCACCGTGCCGGTGCGTGCATTCACCGCCGCCGGCCAGCACGGGTTGACCACGCTGCCCTCCGGCAGATGCAGATCGAGCGGCAACAGGCAGCCGGCATTGTTCGGCGCATCGGGCGCCAGGCTGCGCATGAAATACAATGCCGCCGACAGCACCGCGGCCGGCGCGGCATTGACCGGGCCGCGCGTCTGCATTGCCGAGCCGGTGAAATCGATGCGCAGCTGGTCAGCGCGTTTTTCCAGGGTAACGCGGATGACCACCGGTTCGTCGCCAACACCGTCATTGTCCAGCGCATCCTCCCAGCTGGCAATGCCATCTGGATAGGAGAGCAGCGCCTGCCGGGTGAGCGTCTCGGTCTGGTCGATCAACGTGTCGCACAGTATCGGGAAATGCTCGCCTTCACGGATCGCCAGTTGCAGAAGTTCGCGGCCGCCCACCGACGCCGCCGACCATTGCGAGGACAGGTCGCCCAGCAAGAGATTCGGCGTGCGACTATTGGCTGACAGCAACGCCTTCAGTAACGGATCAAGCTGACCGTCACGATGCGACTGCACCGGCGGCAGGCGCAGGCCTTCCTGGAAAATAGAGGTGGCATGCGGGGGAATCGACCCCGGCGTGATACCGCCGACATCCTGGTGATGCAGGCTGGTTGCAGCAAACCCGATAAGCGTCTGCTGCAGGAAAATCGGTCGCACCAGTGTCAAATCCGGCAGGTGCGTGCCGCCCGTGAAGGGATCGTTGAGCAGGTAGCCATCACCATCATGCATACCGGCGGCGGGAAACTGCTTCAGCACCGCCCCGACTGCAGGAATCAGCGACCCCAGCAGCAATGGCAGCGAACGTGCCTGTACCAGCAGGCGGCCATCGGGCAGGAACAGGGCTGCCGCACCATCGCCGGCTTCGCGTGCGATGGCGGAATAGGCACCGCCGATCAGGCTGTCCTGCATCCGGTCGGCAATAGCCTGCAGCGTCAGGCGAACCGGCTCGAGCCGTGGCACAAGCGTGGCAGGCAGACGATTGGTCATGCCGCCCCCTTCAGTGCATGCAGCGGCGCCTGTATCTGGCCAGTGCGCAACATCTGCAAGCTGCCATCGGCGGCCTGACGGCACTGCCAGCCGGCAGGAACCCACAGGCTGGTCGTCTCGGTGAAAAGGCTGGCTGGCCCGCTGCGGTCCGGCACAGCGGCCGTTGCCGATGCCGGCATGGTGGCCTGCAACGCGGCGGACCGTGTCGTCCACTGCCCGCGCAGGCGCAGCAGATGCACCGTGCGCGCAAAAGCATGGCCGCGCACCCGTTCATGGGCCTGGTCAAACCGTTGCGCCAGTGCAGTCACGTCGTCGCGCTCGGGATGGAAGGAGAATTCGAGTGGAGACGACTGTCCCTGATAGACGGCTTCCAGCGACCAAGTGATACCAGCCTGCGGGGTGGCCTGTGCCGTGATAGCCTGCACCGCCGCCATCACGGCGGGCCACTTCGCAGTGTCCAGCCCCAGGTCGAGGGCGCACTCCACGGCTGCGGTCTCGGGTGCGGCCAGGCAGCCCAGCGCCGATACCACCCCGGCATCGGCCGGGATCAGCACGCAATCGCTGCCGAGGAGCTCAGCGACTTCGGCGGCATGCTGGCCGCCGCCACCGCCGCCGGCAATCAGCCGGGCGCCGGTCGGATCAATACCATGGCGATAAGCATGTGCCTTTACGCCTTCGGCAATCGTTGCTGCAGCAGCCGCAACCACAGCTGCCGCCGCCGCTTCGATATCGCAGCCCAATGCTCCAGCAATGCCATGCATGGCTTGCCGAGCCACGGCAACATCCAGCGCAAGGCCGCCAGCAAGCATGGTCGGCAGGCGGTTCAGCACAAGCAGCGCATCGGTCAAGGTGGGCAACGTACCGCCGCGTCCATAGGCAGCAGGGCCAGGCTGGCTGCCCATCGACTGCGGGCCGAGGCGCAATGCACCCGCCTGATTGACCTGCACAATGCTGCCGCCGCCAACCGGCACCGACAGGATATCCGTCGCCCGCAGGCTGACCGACAGGCCACCGATTTCGATCTTGCGGCCGCAGACAATGTCACCGTGCTCGATCAAGCCGATATCGGTGGTGGTGCCGCCCGTCTCCACCGAAATGCAGGGTGCAGGCTGGTCATCGCTTGCGGTGCGCTGCAGGTGAAACCCGCTCATCGCCGCCGCTGGCCCAGCCAGCGCCAGGCAAAGCGGACGCTCGGCAACCATCGCCGGTTTTCGCAATCCGGCATCGGAGGTCACGATCAGTGGCTGCGGCAGGCCGCGCGCCAGCAGGCCGGAGCCGAGGGCAGCGAGATACTGCCGGCTGGACGGCTTCACATAGGCATCCAGCGCTGTTGCCAGGAAACGCTCGAACTCGCCGGATGCCACATCGACAACATGCGAAAGGGAAATTGCCAGATCGGGTTTCGCCGCCGTCAGCGCTTGGCCGACCGCGATCTCATGGGCGGGATTGCGCACCGCATGCAGCAGGCAGACCGCCACGGCCGAGACGCCGCTGGTGGCAATTGTCTGGGCCAGAGCAGCGAGCGCGGCCGGATCGAGCGGTTCGATTTCCACGCCATTCGCAGCACAGCGGCCGGCTATCTCGAACCGCAGGGCATCGGGAAACAGCGCCTGTGGCGTTTGCGGGGTTGGCGTCAGCGTATAGAGATCGCTGCGGTTCTGCCGGCCGACCAGCAGAAGATCGGCAAAGCCGCGATTGGTGACCACGGCAACCGGCGGCGCCTTGCGCTCCAGCAGCATATTGGTGACCAGGGTCGAGCCATGCACCACGCGGCCAACCGTGGCGGGTTCAATCGCCATCGCCTGCAAGGCATCATCCAGCGCCGCGAGCACCGAGAGTGCCGGATCGGCATCGATCCGCGGGATCTTGCGCCGCAGGTACCGGCCAGCGCCATCGACGGCAACGACATCCACATAGGTGCCACCAACATCGATGCCGATCGACCAGGACACGGTTGCGCTCACACCCGCCCTCCCATCAGAAGCGATCCGGACGGAAGGGTGACAGTTCGATTTCCGGCGCCCGGCCGGCAACAAGATTGGCGATCTCACGGCCCGTGGTAGCACCGCCACACATGCCGACATGGCCATGGCCGAAGCCGAGCCAGACATTCTCCGCCCGTGGCGCGCGGCCGATCACCGGCATGCTGTCCGGCAGGCAGGGCCGATGGCCCATCCACAGGCTGGTCTTGCTGGTGTCGAGATGCGGAAACAGCTCCTTGCCCTTCTTCAGCAGCGCTTCGGCACGCGCATAGCGCGGTGGCGCTTTCAGGCCGGCCAGTTCAACCGTGCCGGCCAGGCGCAGACCCATCGCCATCGGATTGACCATCATATTGTATTCGGTGGCCATCACGGTGCGGCTCAGCTGCAGGTTCGAACTGGCAACCGTGACATGATACCCCCGTTGGGTTTCCAGCGGCACGCGCGCGCCCACGCGACGCGCCAGCCCGGCCGACCAGGCACCGGCTGCGATCACCACACCATCAACATCGAATGACGCGCCATTGTCGAGCCGCAGCGCCTTCACCACACCATGGGTCATTTCCAGGCCGGTCACCGCCTGCTTCACATGCGTGGCGCCATCACGGATCGCCTGGCCGTAGATCGCCTTTACCAGCGCAGACGGATCCGCCGCCGATCCGTTGTCGGGTGCATAGTGACCGAAGCGGAAGCGGCCTTTGAGGTCGGGCTCCATCTCGGCCAGTTCGTCACTGCCGATATCACGCAATTCGACGCCGAGGCGCCGGCGCAGATCCATGCCCCATTTCCACTGATTGGCCGCCTCGCGCGAGGAGTAGACATAAAGACAGCCGGTGTGGCGCACGAGGCTGGTGGCGCCGGCGCGCTGCAGCAATGGCTCATAGGCCTCAAAGACCGGCTTCAGCAGACCGCGCATGGCCGTGGCGATGCGCGAAACCTCGTCGCGGCTGGAGGCGCGCAGGAAACGGATCAGCCAGGGCAGCAGCACAGGCAAATGGGCCGGACGTATGGTCAGCGGCCCCTCGGGATCGAGGAGCCATTTCGGCACCTTTTTCCACATGCCGGGCATGCCGACCGGCAGGCAGGCGCTGGGCGACAGCGAACCGGCATTGCCGAACGAGCAGGCTTCGCCCGCGTCGCGGGGATCGATAAACGTCACCTGATGGCCATCGCGCTGCAGCCACGCTGCCGAACACGCCCCGACAATACCGGTCCCAATCACCGCAATATGCATGCCAATCCCCCGAATGGTGTCGTTCGGACACGACACCAGCCGATAGGATTGTCAGCGCGACTCAATCATCATACAAATGAATTATACTGCTATTTCCATAAGGAAAACTGATGAACATCACCCTGAGGCAGCTCCGCGCCTTTTGCGATGTGGCCCAGACGGGCAGTTTCACCCTCGCCGCCCGCCGCATGAACCTGACCCAGTCGGCCGTCAGCATGCTGGTGCGGCAGTTGGAAACCGATATCGGCCTTGCCCTGTTTGATCGGGTCAAGCGCAAGGTGCAGTTGACCGAAACGGGACGGCAGCTCTTGCCCACGGCCGAACGAATCCTGGGCGAGTTGCGCGAAGTGATCGAAGGTGCCGCCGAATTGCGCGCCCTGCGGCGCGGCACACTCAGGCTGGCGGTGCCGCAGATGCTGGCCTGCTCCTGGCTGCCACCAGTGATGTCGCGTTACCGCGCCCTGCATCCCGACGTAGCCCTGAAGATGATCGATACGACTGCCGACCGCGTCATCGAAACAGTGCGGCAGGGTGAAGCCGAGATTGGCATCGGGCCGGAACGCCCGACACCGGAGGACGTTCAGGCAGATCTGTTATGGCAAGAGAAGATGCAATGCGTCTGCGCCGCAGGAAGTCCGCTTGCGAAGCGCAAACGGCTGGATTGGAACGATGTGGCCGATGCTGAATGGATCCTGTATTCGGATGCCTTCAGCGGACATCTCGAGCGCACGGTCTGGTCCGGGCTATCCGTGCAACTGCGGCGCACCACCCAGGTGCGCTATCTGCCAACCGCACTTGCCCTGGTCGGCCAGGGCATGGGCGTGACCGCCGCGCCGGCTTATGCCGCGCCCTTTGGCCGCCTCTTCGGCGCAGCCTTTATCGACATCGCCAACCCGGTGGTGCTGCGCAGCTTCCAGTTCTTCAGCAAGAAAGGCTATGAGCTTTCACCGGCTGCAGCCGCGTTCCGGCTGCTCGCTGAACAAAAGGGCGCCTGACGTTCTCAACAAATCGCCCCTAATTGACGCTCTTGTAGAACTTGCCGCCCTTCATGATGATCGGGATACGCTCGCCCTGACCATCCAGCAGTGCAATATCCTTCAGCGGATCACCATCAACGACGATCACGTCGGCCAGCGCACCGGACTTGATGCAGCCAAGCTCGCCTTCCATCTGCAGGATTTCGGCATTGACCACGGTGGCACTGCGCAAGATTTCAAACGGTGACAGCACGTTGGCGCGGATGACGAACTCCCCGCTCTGATGCGGATGCATGCCACCGATCAGGTCGGTGCCAAAGCCGACCTTGGTCTTTGCGCGCTTGAGGATCTCCAGCGATTTCAGGCCGGCCTCCCGCACCACCTTGAGCTTCTGGATCGATACCTCCGGCAAACCCTGGGCACGGCCGTATTTATCCAGCGCGTCATAGGTCACCAGCGTCGGCACTACGTAGGTGCCCTGTTCGGCGCAGAACTGTGCGGTTGGTTCATCGATCAGGTTGGCATGCTCGATGGTCCGCACGCCAAAGGCCGAGGCGCGGCGGATGGCTTCCGGCGTGTAGGCATGGGCCATCACATAGCGGCGCCAGGACTGCGCCTCCCACACTGCCGTGCGGATTTCCTCTTCGGAATACTGCAATACATAAATCGGGTCTGATGGCGACGCCACACCACCCGAAGCCATGATCTTGATCTGGGTGGCGCCGCGGCGCAGTTCCTCGCGCGCCGCCTTGCGCACCTCGTCGACACCGTCGGCGATATGGCTGAACGCCCCCGCATTGCTGCAGCAGGCGCAGGACGCCTCCTCAAGACCGCGGCTATCGCCATGACCACCGGTGGGGCTGAGCACACGGCCGGCATAGAAAAGCCGCGGCCCGGCGATCAGGCCGACTTCGGTGGCCATGGCCAGGCCGTAATCGGCACCGCCTGCATCACGCACGGTGGTGAAACCGCGCTGCATGGCCGCCTCCAGCATGGCACGGGCATGCTGCCCCAGCAGGGACTTCGGCATGCCGCCCAGCTTGGCCAGATTTGCCTCGACCAGGACGGCATGGAAATGGGCGTCGATCAGACCCGGCAACAGCGCCTTGCCGTTCAGCTTGATTTCCTGGGCGCCGGCCGGTTTGGCGATCGGCTTGTCTGACACCTCCTTGATCCGGTCACCTTCGATCAGGACATGCATGCCGGGCTTCAGCTGCGGCGTCTCACCGTCGAACAGCGATGCATCGGAGAACAGGATGGAGGTCATGTCGGGTTCCTTCGTTCAATCAGACTGAAAGTTTAACGCTTGTAGCGGCGGGCAATACCGATGCTGCCGATAACCGTGAAGAGCATGGTGATGGCCAGGAGGATAAAGGCCAGCGCGGCGCCAAACGGCCAGTTATTCGCCCGAATGAACTGATCGTAGACCGCAGGAGCCATCATCTTGAACTGTGGCCCGCCAAGCAGGATGGCGGTGGCATAGGTATTCATGCAGAGCACAAAGACCAGGATCGACCCGGCCGCCACGCCGGGCAGCGCCAGCGGCAAGACGACACGGCGAAACACCGCACCGGGCCGCGCGCCCAGATTGGCGGCGGCTTCCTCCACATTCCGCGGAATGCTTTCGATCACCGATGCCAGGGTCAGAATCATATAGGGCAGCACCACCGCGATGATGCCGACGACAACGGCCTGCGGCGTATACATCAGTTTCAGCGGCGTACTGATAACGCCGAGCCATAGCAGGGTGGCATTGATCAGGCCGTCATTGCCCAGCAGCGCCATCCAGCCGGCCGAACGCACCACGTTCCCCACCAGCAGCGGAAATAGCGTCAGGATGGTGACCAGGCTCTTCCAGCGGCTTTCCAGCCGGGCCAGCCAGTAGGCAGCCGGAAAGCCCAGCATCAGCGTCAGCAGCGTACACAGCAGTGCAATGCCAAGCGTCGTGCCCAGCACCTGCTGGTAATACGGGTCGGTGGCGGCCCGGAGATAATTTTCGGTGCTCATCGCCTCGATCATCATCTGCGTCGGGCTGAACTGGTTGAGCGATATGCGCAGCATCAGCAGCATAGGCGCAACCAGCAACCCGAGCACAAGAAGACTGGCCGGAACGATGAGCACCGCCATGGTCAGGCCTTGAACTGCTTGTTCCAGAAATCGAGAATCGCAGCGTTGTTCTTCACCGCGTAATCGTAATCAGGCTGCAGCAGCCGGGCGCGCTCGGCGTCGTTCAGGTTGATCTGCTTGGCCAGGTCGGGCGGCAGTGACGCATCCTTCACGGTGGGCACATAGCCCATCTTGTCGGCGAAGGCGATCTGCGCCTGCGGCTCAAGCATCGCGTTCAGGTATTTGAAGGCATTGTCCTTGTTCCGCGAGTTCTTCGGGATCGAGGCCTCGAAGACAATCGCCGGCGCGCCTTCCGAGGGCACCACATGCTCCAGCGGAATACCGGCCTTCTTCCACATGAAGCCGCGTGCCAGCCACATGGTGGTAAGCCAGACCTCTTCGGATTTCAGCGCCGCCGCCAGCGCCTCATTGGAGGGATAGAGCTTGACGTCGAGCGAGCGCAGCTCCATCAGCTTCTTCTTGGACGGCTCGTAGTTGCTCAGGCCGCCGCCGCCGGCCAGTGCGGCCGCAACGGTGTTATTGGTATACAGAATGTCGGAGAAGCCGACGCGGCCCTTCCATTTCGGGTCCCACAGGTCGGCAAAGGATTTGGGTGCCGGGTTCACCTTGTTCGGGTTGTACAGGATAACCTGCGCCGAATAGATATGCGGAATCGCATAGGCTTTCTGCAGGTTCGGGAAAACCGCATTCAGGCGGCTGACCCGGTCGGCGCTGACCGGCTCGTAAAGCTCCTGCTGGGCAGTCAGATACATGTCGCTGTCCGACAGGCAGGCGATATCCATGGTGCCGCGCCGGCTCTGCTTTTCAGCAATCAGCTTGGTCTTGCGCGGATCGGCATTGGCGACATCCTGCAGAACCTCGACACCATCCTTGGCTTTCATGATCGGCTTGTCGATCAGATCGCCCAGCAACTGCCCGTAATCACCGCCCCAGGTTCCGACCACCACCTGGTTGGACTGGGCATGAACGCCGGGTAGGCCGGCCGTATATGCAGCCATCGCGGCGGCACTGGTTGTCAGCATGGTACGACGGGTAATCGTCATGGCTCATCTCCCTGGTTGGAACTCGGCTCAAAAGGCAAAATCCGCACGGCGGCGACATCCCAGCTCAGACTCACCGGATCATCGACCCTGAGGCGGCGCAACGGGCTGTCATTCGGAGGCGGCGGCATGGAAACGAGGAAACCGTTGCCGGCCACATCGACATGGTATTCCGACACGGACCCCAGATAGGTGATGGCCGTGATCCGGCCTGCGATGCCCTGCCCCGCACCGGGCTGCAGGGCTACGCGTTCCGGGCGCAGGGCGAAGATCGCCTTGCCCGGCGTGCTGGAGTCCGGCGTCTTGAATGCCCCGCCCCAGTCGCAGCGGAACATCCGGTCTGGATCGATGAAGCCGGAGATCAGATTGCAGCGTCCGACAAATCCCGCGACAAAGGCATTGGCTGGCCGTTCGTAGAGTTCTTCGGCGGTGCCGACCTGCAGCACCTTGCCGCGATCCATCACCACCAGCCGGTCGGCCATGGTCAGGGCTTCCTCCTGGTCGTGGGTCACGATCAGTGTGGTGAGGCCGAGCCGCTGCTGCAGGGCACGAATCTGCAATCGCACTTCCGAGCGCAGCTTGGCATCCAGGTTCGACAGGGGTTCATCGAGCAGGAAAACCGATGGATTGACCGCCAGCGCCCGGGCGAGTGCAACGCGCTGCTGCTGGCCGCCCGACAGCTCGCGCGGCAGGCGCTCGGCCAGATGATCAAGCTTGACCAGCTTCAGCGCCTCGCCCACCCGGGCTTCGCGCTCCGCCCTGCCGAGCCGGCGCATCTCCAGGCCAAAGGAAACATTCTGCGCAACCGACATATGCGGGAACAGGGCGTAGGACTGGAACACCATACCGGTGTCGCGGGCATAGGGCGGCGCATGGGTGACATCCTGGCCACCGATCAGGATCTGGCCGGCGGTCGGCGTCACGAAACCGGCAACCATGCGCAGCGTCGTGGTCTTGCCACAGCCCGATGGGCCGAGCAGAGCGACCAGCTCGCCGTCCTGCACCTCGAGATCGACATGCTCGACGGCAACCGCAGTGCCAAAATGCTTCGCCAGACTGCTGAGCTTCAACTGCGCCATCAGATTACCCGTGACAATTTTACAAAGTGATCGGTCACCGCCATCAGGATGCCGACCAGCAGGATCTGCACCGTCGCCACTGCCGCCAGCGTCGGATCGATACGGAATTCGAGATAGCTCAGCATGGCCACCGGCAGGGTGCTGCGCCCAGGCCCGACCAGCAGCATGGTGAGATCGAGGTTTTCGAAACTCTGGATGAAGGAGAACATCGATGCCGCGACGATCCCGGGCCGCATCATCGGCAGGGTGACCCGGCGGAACACCGTGAAAGGCCGCGCGCCCAGATTGGCTGCCGCCTCTTCCGCCGCCCGATCCAGACCCTGCAGGCTGGCCGCCACCAGGCGCACGGTCCATGGAATGGTCAGCAACGTGTGGCCGGCGATCAGGCCGCCCAAGGTGGCAATGATATCCTGATCGAGGAAATTCTCCGTGCGGACATAAAACATATACAGCGCCGCACCAGCGACCACCCCCGGCACGGCCAGCGGACCGAGCAGCAGGCTGTTGAATGCGCCGCGGCCGGGCAGTGAGGAGCGGACCAGCGCCAGGGCTGCTGCCGTGCCGATCGGCACCCCGATGACAGTCGCCAGTGCCGCAATCTGCAGGCTGGACACAAAGCCGCGCGCAAATTCCGGCCGCTGCCAGGCATTCCAGTACCAACGCAGAGTCAGCCCCTCGGGCGGGAAGCTGACAATTTCCTGCTGGAAGAAGCTGATCGTCACAATCATGACGACGGGCGCGAAGATGGCCAGATAGGCAAGCAGCACCCAGCCGCGGAACAGAATGCGACGCGCAGCCACCATCATCGCGACAGCCTCAGCGGGATTTCGTCAGATCCAGAGCGAAGGGGCACCATAGCCTCAGTTGATGATCTGGTTTTCGATATTGCGCGGCGACTTGGTCAGGATTTCGGGTTGCTCGCCGACCACCACCGTATCGTCAAGACGGAAACCGCCCAGACCATACACATAGATGCCCGGTTCGGCCGAATAGACCTCGTTTTTCAGCAAGGCACGGTGATTGAAGGCCATGTCATCGGGATATTCATGACCAAGGATGCCCATGCCATGGCCCGTGCGGTGCCGGATATACTGGCTGCAGCCGGCCTTCTCGATCACATGCTGGGCGGCCGCATCGATACTCGAAACGGCCTTGCCGGTGACGGCCGCACCGGTCGCGGCTTCATTGGCGGCGCGGGCTACCTCGTAGAATTTGCGTTGGTCGGCCGAGGGCGTACCGGCGAACCAGGTGCGTTCATTCTCGATCACGATGCCATTCAGGCGCGGAATGACGATATTGACCAGCACATCGCCCTTGCTGATCTTGGCGCCGCAAGAGGCGCCATCGCCATGCGGCGAGGCCGAGGCCGGGCCGCTCAATGTCCAGCAGCGCATCACTTCCAGATTGGCGCCAGGAAAGCGCTTGGCGCCCTCCTCCACCATCAGGCTCGCCATCTGGTAATCCAGTTCCTGCACCAGCCGGCCCGGACGGATATTCTCGCGATAGCGTTCCTGGACCCAGTCGGACAGCGCGCTGGCCTGCCGCATCACCTCGATTTCTTCCGGATGCTTGACCCAGCGCAGTGAACGCATGTCGCCCAGGCAGGGCACCAGCTTCATATCGGGCAAGGCGGCGGCAGCACGAGCCAGGAAACCCGGCGTGCCGTCGACGCCGATGCGGGAGGCCGACAGCCCGGCCTTCTTCAGCAGCTCGGTCGCAATCTCCGGCAGCTGCGGCAGCAGATACTGGCGTTCGGCCACCTTGGGATGCTCGGCATAGAATTCGATCTCCTCCAGCCAGACATGGCCGCGCTCGCGCGCCATCATCATATGATGGGTCGACAATTCGTTCATGATGGCGCGCGGCTTACCATCGCGCGGCACCACCACCATGATCGGCCGCTCCCACGGCTGAACGTCGACATGGAAATTCGTCGCATACTGGAAAAAGTCGGCCGCCGTGAAGATCAGCGCGTCAAACCGCAGGCGCTCCATCAGCTGCCGCATGGCGGCAAGACGGGAGTCGCGGACGGCATGGGACAGGAAGGTCATCACGAAATCCTTTCGATGCTGAGATTGACTGCCGGAAGCGACAGCTGGGCCATGAGGCGGACGCTGTCTTCATGGGCTTCGGTGTAATAATTCGCCTGATGCAGCAGATTGAAGGTGCCCAGCGTCTTGCCACGCCAGCGGATCGGCACATTGATGACGCTTTCGCAGCCCAGCGACCAGATCAGCTCGTAATCGAAGAAGGCGGTTTTGATGTCTTCCCGCGTGCGGCCGATATAGGTCTCCCCGCGCTCGATGATGCGGTCCGACCATGGGCTGGAGGCCATCGGCTTTGTGCCGCCGACCGGATAGGCCTGTGGGTTGCTGGTGAAGATGCGCTGGGTGACCTGCTTTTCATGCTGGCAGACCAGGATGGTGAACAGCTTGAAGCCCGGCGCCATGGCCAGCGCATCGCTGATCGCGGCATATAGCGCGGCTGGCTGGTCGCTGGCATCGAAAGCGGACACTACGCTACGCAGACTCATCGTTTCTCCTCCGAATAAACCGGCATTTTCTCTGGCAGCAGGCCCTGCTTGCGAACGTTGAGCACCACGATCAGGAACAGGGCAATCAGGCTTTCCCGCACGGCCGCCGCCTGGCTCGGGGCGATGAAATCCAGACTGCCGGCCAGGAACCGCGTGGCCTCGCCGAGGGCAATGACGATCACGGCACCGAGCAGCGCGCCCCGCATGTTGCCGACCCCGCCGACCGCAACCGCCAGGATGACATGGATGGTGACGATGGACTGGAAGACATCCGGCGCCACATAGGAGCTGTAATGGGCAAACAGCGCGCCGGCGAAACCGACCAGACCACAGCCCACAGCAAAAGTGCGGATCTTGAAGGACAGGATGCTTTTTCCGGCGACGGCGGCGACCATCTCATCCTCGCGGATGGCGCGCAGCACCCGGCCGAACGGGCTGGCCGCCAGCCTGGAGAGCAGCAGGTAGAGAATCGCGACGATGCACAGCACGATCGCCAGATAGAGGCTGTTGAAGGCCGTGGGCGATAACACGCCGCGCCAGGGACCCGGCACGCCGCTGATACCATCAGTACCGTTGGTCAGCCAGATCTCGTTGCTGGCGGTCAGGCGCACCAATTCGGCCAGGCCCAACGTGACGATGGCAAGATAGTCGCCCTGCAGGCGCGCCGTGATGACGGCCACCACCACACCGACCAGCGCGCTGACCAGTACGGCGAGCGGAACCGCCAGATAGATCGGCAGGCCGAGCCTGGTTGTTACGAGAGCGCTGGTATAGGCACCGACAGCGTAGAAGCCGGCCAGGCCGAGATTGACCATGCCGCCCAGACCCCAGATGAGGTTCATGCCAAGCGCCATGATCGCGTAGATCCCGGCAAAGACCGTCATGGCAATCAGGTAGTTTTCCATCAGTAGCGGCGCTCCCCGAGCAGACCGCGCGGGCGGAAAGACAGAATCAGCAGGATGGCGAGGAAGCCGACGGCCGTGCGATAGGTCGGCGCCACGGCCAGCAAGGCCAGTTCCTCACCCAGGCCGATCACGAACGCGCCCAGCACGGCGCCGGGGATGCTGCCCAGTCCGCCGACCACGGCAGCGGCAAACACCGCCAGCATGGTGCGGGTGCCGATCAGGGGATCGATGGCAACATCGAGACCGATCAGCACGCCGCCAACGCCGGCAAGCCCCATGCCCATGAAAGTGGCGAGATCGGTGGTGCGGGTGGCATTGATGCCTTTCAGGCCGGCCAGGGCCGCATTGTCGGCCACCGCGCGCATCATCTTGCCCGACCGCGTGAACATCAGGAAGCAGAACAGCGCCGCCATGATGGCGATGGCATAGGCCGCATTCTCCACCTGATGCGGCGGCACCCGCAGGTCGCCGAAGCGCCAGTCACGCACCGGCGGGATATTGAAGGTGCGGAATTCATTGCCGAAGCTGAAACGCAGGATGTTTTCCAGCAGCAGGCCAAGCGCAATCGTGCCGATGGCTGCCGCCAGCGGACCGGACGGCCGCAGACCGCTGATCATCAGCTTGTCCGAACCGACGCCGATCAGGCCCGCCACCAGAAAGGCGATCGGCAGGGTGGCCAGCAGCGGCAGGCCGCCCATGGTGTTGGCCACCAGCCCGGTATAGGCGCCGATGGCCATCAGGCCGCCGACGGCGAAATTCGGAAATCTGAGGACGGCAAAAATGGCGGTGAAGCCGATGGCGGGGATCGCCAGCAACGTCCCCGCCATCAATCCATTCACCAGAATCTGGACAACCTCCATGCTTACGAGATTCCCAGCAGGCGGTTCTTGCCCGCTTCGGCAATGTCGAAACGGAACTTGCAGGTGATGATGTCGCCGGTGTCGGCGAAATCGCAGGGACCGGAGGCGCCTTCGTAATTCACCTCGGTCTTCTGCGCGATCAGCTTCAGGCCCTCGACGGCGGAACCGACCTTGGTGCCGCCACCCTGGCTGACCTTGCGCACATTGCCATGAATGGCAGTGCCAGACGCCTCGCCGGCCTTAGCAATGGCCAGCAGCGCCATGGTGATGTGATCATAGGTCTGGCAGGAATAGGGGTCAGGATCGCTCGTCCCCAGGATGTCGCAGACCTTCTTGTAGACCGGGCTGTCGACATCGGGGGACGGCGCCATGCTGGTCAGGCCCTGGGTCACCTCGGCCGGCAATGCCTCCAGCAGCTTGGCATTCGCCGCATAGGCCATGGTGTGCTTGCGGCCTTCATAGCCCAGCCTGAAAAGCTCCCGCAGCAGGGTGGTCAGGTCGGGCGTGTAGCTGTTGAAGAAGATGGTATCCGGCTTGGTCTTGATGGCCTGCTCCAGTTCGGAGCGGAAGGTCGCCTTGGCCGGATCATAGATGACATGGCCCAGCACCTCGGTCTTGGCCGCGGTCAGCACCTCGTTCACCGTGTTGAAGCCGCTGACGGCAAAGGGCGTCTGCGCCGACAGGACGAAAGTGCGCTTGGCGCCGCGGCTGAGCAGGAACTCGGCGATGCGCGTGCTCTGCAGCTTGCTCGTCGGCTGCGTGCGGATGATGAAGCCCTGATGCGGCAGCTGCGTGATGCTGTCGGCACCGGAGACCGTGAACAGCATGACCTTGTTTTCCCAGCACAGCGGCGCCACGGCCGTGGTCACCGAGCTGGCCCAGGTGCCGACGATCGCGCTCACCTTGTTGACATCGATCAGCTTGCGGGCGGCGCGCACGCCGGCCTCGGGGCTGGTCTCGTCGTTCTCCGAGATCAGCTCGATCTTGCGGCCCAGCACGCCACCGGCGGCGTTGACCTCGTCGACCACCGCCCGGATGGTCTTGACCATCGATGGGCCATAGGAACCACCGGCGCCGGTTTGCGGCGTCAGGGCACCGATGGCGATGGTGTTGCTCTGGGCAAAGGCGGCGCGGCCGATAAACGGCATCGCGACACCGGCGGATAACACGGCACGGCGGGTCAGTTTCATGAGCGGTACTCCCCCTATTGCAAGACTGGTTAAGCTCCGAGAAAAAGGCGGCGAACGTCCCGGTCGGCGGCGAGATCCCGTGCCGGTCCGCTACGCACCGCGCGGCCGTCCACCAGGACAACGCCGCAATCGGCAATCATCAGGGCCTCGTAGGCATTCTGCTCGACCATGGCGATCGAGGTGCCGCCGGCATGAATGGCCGCGATCTCGTCAAACAGCGCATCGGCCGCCTTCGGCGACAGGCCGGCTGAGGGCTCATCGAGCAGCAGAAGATCGGGATCGACCATCAGCGCCATCGCCATCGCCAGGATCTGGCGCTGCCCGCCGGACAGGGTACGGGCCTGCTGCCGGCTTTTCTCGGCCAGCATGGGAAACCGCGCAAAGATCGACTGCATGCGTTCAGGCACCAGGGCAGGTGCAATAAAGCCGCCGATTTCCAGATTCTCCCGCACCGTCATAGTCGGGAAGATGTTGGCTTCCTGGGGCACGAAAGCGATGCCGATGCGCGCCCGCTCGCGCGGTGTGGTATCCTGGATTTCCGCATCCTTGAACAGGATCGCACCCGATTTCAGGCGCAGCATGCCGGCAATCGATTTCAGCAGCGTGGATTTTCCCGCGCCATTCGGGCCAACAATGGCGACCATCTCGCCCTTGGCAACGACAAGGTCGACGCCCTTGAGGATTTCGTCAGCTGCGCCGTAGCCGCAGACGACCGCTCTGGCCTGCATCATGCCCATCGCCGGCGTCCCATATAGGCATCCTGCACCTGGTCATTCTCGGCGATCTCCTTGAACGACCCCTGGGTCAGGCGGCGCCCTTCGGCCATGACAATCACCGGATCGCAGAATTTCGAAACCATCTCCATGTGATGCTCGATCATCAGGAAGGTCACGCCTTCCTCGCGCAGACCGACGATGTGCTCGGCAATCTCACCGCTCAGGGTCGGGTTCACGCCCGCCATCGGTTCATCCAGCATGATCATCCGCGGCTCGGCCATCAGCGCGCGGCCGATCTCCAGCAGCTTTTTCTGGCCGCCCGACAGCGCCCCGGCCGGATTGTTGGCCACACGCAGCAGATTGAGTTTTCGGGCGATCTGCCAGGCGCGTGCCAGCGCCGCCTCCTCGGCCCGGCGGCCCCGGCGCAGCAGCGCCGACAGAATCGATTCATCGGGCTGCGCCTGCGCATAGAGCAGCAGGTTCTCAAGCACCGACAGGCGGGAAATGCCACGGGCGATCTGGAACGTGCGCAGCAACCCGGCCCGGCTGATGACATTCGGCGGACAGCCGGCAATCTCCTTGCCCGCGAAGATCACGCTGCCGGCATCGGGACGCACGACACCGCTGATGCACTGGAAGGCGGTCGTCTTGCCCGCACCATTCGGGCCGATCAACGCCGTGATCGTGCCTTCGGCCACCTCGAGATCAAGATCATTGACGGCATGAATGCCGTAGAAACTGCGCTTGAGACCGCGAACCTGCAGCAACGGCACGGTCATGTCAGACCCATCCTGCAGCTGTTGCGGGCGCCCATGGCGCCTCACTGGATTGTCCCGACCGCACGCAACGCATTGCCAAACCCCTGCACGCCCTTTCGAACGGGCTTTTGAGGCAGCCTAGATGTGGCCATCCGGCATTTCTCGCCTATCCTTGCGACAAATGGCCAATTCTTGCTTTTTATTGAATACGACTGAAATCAGTTCGCGACGCGATAATCCCGTGGCG
This sequence comes from Ferrovibrio terrae, assembly GCF_943372915.1. GTDB lineage: Bacteria > Pseudomonadota > Alphaproteobacteria > Ferrovibrionales > Ferrovibrionaceae > Ferrovibrio > Ferrovibrio terrae_A. The sequence continues at coordinate 19,443 of NZ_CALSAN010000030.1, forward strand.
TCATGCCGACCAGCGAGCGAAAGACGCGGGAAAAATGCGACGCATCCTTGAATCCGCAATCCAGCGAAATCTCAAGAATGCTCAGATTATGCTCACCCAGAAGTTTTTTTGCACGGTCGATGCGGCGCTCGACGATGTAGCGGTGCGGCGAGGTGCCAACCGATTTGCGGAATTCGCGCGAGAAGTGGAACGGGCTCATGCCGGCCGCCTCGGCCATCTGCTCAAGTGAGATTTCCTTTGCCAGATTGGCGGCCACCATGTCGAGCACGCGCCGCATCTGGGCCCGGCTCGATACGGCCGCCGTCATCTGGCCGGTGCCCATCACATAACGGCGCAGGATATAGGCGATCAGGGCATGACAGAGCCCGTCGGCGATATCCTTCACGAAGGGGCCATCCTGGTCGATGATGCTGAGCATCTGCCGGCCGATCTGGCAGATCATTTCATCGGGCGAATACAGCGGATCATTGAAACGCACGGTATGCGCACCGTCATCCGCTTCCTGGCCGCACATGGCGGCGATGGTGGTGCGGGGAATCATGATATGCAGCAGATCGAAGCTGCCCGGACTGAGCCAGCGGTTCTCCTCATCGGGATGCACGATGCGAACCGTGTGCTTGGCGATCGGACCAGACCAGACCTGCCGCCGGCCCGCCCAGGCCTTGGCCTGCATCGGTTGGAGGATCAGCGACAGCAGGTAGTGATTGTGGCGCACCGGCCGAAATTTGAAGTCCCCTGGCTCGTTGTCGTGAGACCAGCGGAACATAGACGCACCGGTTTCCGGCAGGGCGATCAGATTCCCGCGTGACCGAATGCCCCAGTGTTGCTCCAGGTCGGTCAGCGACATATCCGCGGTCATGAGCGAAACCCTTTAGGGTGACTGCGGCATGCCAGCTTCAGCCGGCACGCCAAACTGTCACACGGTAGCGCTAAACCTCGGGACGGCTCCACAACAAAATATTTCAACAAAAACATATAGCTAGGATGGATTTGACCTATGGCCTCTCCGGCAGAGACCAATCCGAATATGGTTCATATCCGTTGCCGGCTTTGAATATTCCGATCGATCGTCGTCAAAGCGACGGTACAGAAAGCCAGCCAACTGCCTTTCACGCCTATCGATTGCAGTGCGCAGGATCGCTTGACGATTCCGCCACCCATGGATCTGGCGCTCAAGGCACCGCTCATACCCCTAAAACAGACTGACACGTCCGCCTTCTTTCGCCGGGCCTGCAGCGCAGAGTTCATTAAAGCTTTGAAAGAATTGGATATTCAGAAGGCCCGGTCAGGACGCATCTGAAATCAGCGGATCCGGTTGACGCTAGTATATTAGTATTCTAATAGTCCTGCAGGCCATCAACGAATGGCCCGGGAGGATCATGAACCAGCCTGCACCAGCACCCGCGCCCGGATTGTGGCTGCCGCATCGCGGTCGCCATCACAGTGGCGCGGCCTCATGAGCCAGGTGCGCGCCCAGACGGCCGCCATGCAGGTGCATGACCGGCTGCGGCAGGAAATCGTCACCGCCGCCCTGCCGCCGCGCATGCCACTGTCGGAACAGGAGTTGACCGCCCGCTTCGGCGTGTCGCGCACGCCGATCCGCGAGGCTTTGCTGAAACTGGCCGAGGAAGGCCTGGTCGATATCTATCCCCAGCATGGTTCCTTCGTCTCGCCAATCCGGCTCAGTGATGTCTATGACGCACAGTTCGTGCGCGAGTCGCTCGAATGCTCCGCGATCGCGCTGGCCGCTGACCGCATCGATACTGTACAGGCGCACCAGCTCAGTTCCGTGCTCGACCGCCAGAATGCCTTTCACAAGGTCGGCGACAACGACCGCTTCTTTGATGCCGACGAGGAAATGCATGCCACGCTGATGGCAATTGCCGGCCACCCGCAGGTCTGGCGCCAGGTCGAGAGCGCCAAGGCGCAGATGGATCGCGTGCGCCATCTCACCGTGCGGCGCCCGCTGAAGCGCAATGCCGTGCTGTCGGAACACCAGGCGATCATTGACCGCGTGCTGCAGCGCGATGCTGCTGGCGCAGTGGACGCGTTGCGCACGCATCTGCGCGGCGTGTTCCAGTCTGTGCAGGTTCTGGTCGCCGAGAACGAAGCCTATTTCGCCAGCGAGTCCGAAGCCACGCCGCCGCTGCGTGGTCGTCCGGTCGGTATGCGCCGGTGATGCCATGGAGGTTCAGTAAACAGACGTAGCGTTCCACTGGTTATAAACTTGGGAGGAAACAACAATGAACGATCATCAGTTCACGCGCCGCGGCCTGCTCGGCGGCGCAGCCGGTCTTGCCGCCTTCAGTCTCGCGGGCGCACCTTCCGGTGCTTTTGCTGCCGTACCGCCGCTGCCCAGTTCTCCGGTGGCCCTGAATGTGGTCGATGTTGCCGGCAACCTGGCCCTGACCCAGCGTGCCATTGAAAGCTATCGTGCCGCCAACCCGAAGCTGGTGTCGCGCATCACCTTCACCAAGGCACCGGCGCCGGAACTGCCGGGAAAGATCAAGGCACAGCAGGCCGCCAACCGCGTCGATATCGACATCGTGCTGACCGGCATTGATGCGCTGTCAGCCGGCGTTGACCAGAAACTGTGGCAGCCGATCATTCCCGATTACGCCGAGAAGCTGCCCAAGCTGGACGACATCTACCTGCCCGGCGCCAAGGCCATGCAGGGACTGGCGGCCAATCAGGGCGTCTGCATCGTGTTCTGCCAGGCCGGGCCGCTGCTGGAATACATGCCCGACCGCGTCAAGACCGTGCCGAAGACCGCGGCCGATCTGCTCGCCTGGACCAAGGCTAATCCCAACCGCTTCATGTATGCCCGCCCGGCCAATTCTGGGCCGGGCCGCGTCTTCATGATGGGTCTGCCCTATCTGCTGGGCGACAAGGATCCGAAAGACCCGAAGGATGGCTGGGACAAGACCTGGGCCTATCTCAAAGAGCTCGGCCAGAACATCGAATACTACCCCTCAGGCACCGGGCCGACGATGAAGGCGCTGGGCGATGGTTCGCGCGACATGATCCCGACCCAGATGGGCTGGGACATCAATCCGCGCGCGCTCGGTGTGGTGCCGAAGGAGGCCAAGGTCGCCGCTCTCGAGGGCTTCCACTGGATTCTGGACGCGCATTATCTCTGCATCCCCAAGGGTGTCGCCCCAGAGAAGCAGGCCGTGATCGTCGACCTGCTGAACTACCTGCTGAGCAAGCCGGCGCAGGCGACCACCTATGATGAGGGCTATTTCTATCCGGGCCCGGCGGTGAAGGACGTGCCGCTGTCGATGGCACCGCCGGAAAGCCAGAAGGTGATCGAAGAATACGGCCGGCCGGAATATGCCAAGCTGATTGCCGACACGCCGCAGCAGCTGCCGCTGACACCCGACAAACTGGTCTATGCCTTCGCACGCTGGGACCAGGAAATCGGCGCTGCCAAGACCAAGTAAGTTTCCAGAAAAAGAGACAGAGTATAATGGCCGGTATGTCGCATGATTTCCGCAAGCTGCGGCTCGATCGCGTGAGCCGCAGCTTCGGACTGCACAACGCTTTGCGTGACGTTTCCCTGGAAGTTGCACGCGGCGAGTTCATTGCCCTGCTCGGTCCTTCGGGCTGCGGCAAATCGACGGCGCTGAATTGCCTCGCGGGCCTGTTGCCGCTGACCGGCGGCGGCATCTGGCTCGACGAGACGCGCATCGACCCGCTGAAGCCCGAGGAGCGCGGCTTCGGCATGGTGTTCCAGAACTACGCGCTGTTCCCGCATATGAGCGTGGAGAAGAATGTCGGCTTCGGCCTGCGCATGCAGGGCCGGCCAAAAGCCGAGATCGACGACAGGGTGGCCAAGGCCATGGCGCTGGTCCGCCTGGGCGAGCAGAAACACAAGCTGCCCGGCCAGCTGTCTGGCGGCCAGCAGCAGCGCGTGGCGATTGCACGCGCCATCGTGATCGAGCCGCCGCTGGTGCTGATGGACGAGCCGCTGTCCAACCTCGATGCCAAGCTGCGCCTGGAGATGCGGGCCGAGATCCGCCGCATCCACAATCTGGTCGGCTCGACCACCATCTATGTCACCCATGACCAGGACGAGGCCCTGTCGCTTGCTGACCGCATCGTGGTGATGCGCGACGGCAGCGTACGGCAGGTCGGCCGGCCGGATGAGCTATATGCCCGGCCTGCCCATGCCGATGTCGCCGAATTCATGGGCTATCGCAACCTGCTGTCGCTGACCGTGACGGCCACTGCGAACGCCATCGCCGAAGTCCGTATCGAACAGGGCACCCTGCAGGGCAGCCTGCTCGGTGCTGCCAAGCCGGGCGACACCACCATCGTGGCGATCCGGCCCGACGACCTGACACCGCGCAACAACGGGCCGATCCGCGCCACGGTCAATTCCGCCGAGTATCGCGGTCGCGATTTCTACGGCATCGCCACTACTGTGCAGGGGCTGGAGCTGTTCTTCCGCTCCGAACACAAGGTATCGGCCGGCGAGCAGCTCACGCTCGGCGCCGATCCGGCCCGCGTGCTGGTGTATCCGGGCGAGGCCCGGCCGGCGGCATCATGACGGGCGCCACAAACGAGCGCGCGCCGCTGCGACTGCGGCTGGCCGCGATGGGGATTGACAACGTCACGCTGCTGGTACTGCCGGCGGTGCTGTTTGTGCTGGCACTGTTTGTCTACCCGTTTATTTACGGCCTGATGCTGTCGCTCGAGCCCAAGCAGGGCGACTGGTATGCCAACTACCAGGCGTTTTTCAGCAACCCTTTCCTCTATGACACCATCGGCAAGACCCTGCGCCTCGCCGCGCCGGTCACCATGCTGTGCATCCTGCTGTCGGTGCCGATCGCGCTGCGCGTGCGTCATATGAAGCGCCAGCGCCTGCTCACCACCATTCTTGTGCTGCCGATCACGCTGGGCACCGTGCTGATCGCCGAAGGCCTGTTGAACTATCTGGGTCCGCAGGGCTGGCTGAACCGCACGCTGATCACCTTTGGTCTGATCCACGCCCCGCTGCAGCTGGTGCACAATTACTGGGGCGCCTTCCTCGGCCTGCTGATCTCGATCTTCCCGTTTACCTTCCTGCTGACGTTGTCCTACGTCACCGGTATCGATCCGGCGCTGGAGCAGGCCGCGGCGACCCTGGGCGCGCGGCCCTGGGCCCGTTTCCGCCATATCCTGCTGCCTTTGCTGGCGCAGGGCCTGGCGATCAATTTCTGCCTCTCCTTCGTGCAGGCCTTTTCGGTGTTTCCCACTGCGGTGCTGCTGGGATCGCCGGCGGGATCGACCCGCGTGATCTCCATTGCCGCCTATACCGCGGCCTATGAGGCCTACGATTATTCGCTGGCCTCCACCATCGCCATGATCATGGCCGCCGTGCAGCTGCTGATCGTTGCCGGCATTCTCTCGGCGCGCGGCCTGCTGTATCGCGGCCCGGTCGGCGGTGCCAAAGGATGACCCCGAGGATGATCGCCATGGATCGCCATCCCCTTGCCCTGCGTGCCTGGACCACGGCCATCTGGCTGCTGGTCGGCTTTTTCATCCTCAACCTGCTGGCGATGATCGCCAGCGTGGTGGTGAATTCCTTCGGCACACGCTGGTTCAACACCTGGCTGCCCAACGGCTTCACCACCAAATGGTATTTCTCGGCCTGGGCCGAATTCCAGCTCGACGATGTGCTGATCACCACCTTCCAGGTGGTCGGCGCCGTCGTTGCATTATCAGGCCTGCTCGGTGTGCTGGGTGCCTATGCGCTGGCGCGACGCGAATTCCCCGGCAAACGGCTGGTGATGCTGCTGATCCTGCTGCCGCTGCTCGTCCCGCCGCTGACCTACGGCATTCCGCTGGCCACCGTGCTCTACCAGTTCGGTGCCGCCGGCTCGGTGTTCGGCGTCATCCTCGCCAACCTGGTGCCGACCGTGCCCTTCGTGATCCTAGTGATGATCCCCTTCATCGAGCAGATCGATCCGCGCATCGAGGCCGCTGCCCGCGTCTTCGGCGCCAATTCGCGCCAGATGTTCGTGCATGTGCTGGTGCCATTGCTGGCACCGGGCATCCTGGCTGCCCTGCTGATGGTGCTGGTGCGCACCATTGCGATGTTCGAGCTGACCTTCTTCACCGCCGGGCCCAGCAGCCAGACGCTGGTGGTGGCACTGTATTACGCCGTCTATGCCGCCGGTGTGCGGGCCGGACAGTCGATCGACGCCATGGCGGTGATCTATATGGCAACGACCATGGTGTGGCTGCTGATCGCCCTGCGCTTCGTCAACCCCACGCAGCTGGTGACGCGGGTGAAGAAATCATAGATCAGCGCCCGCGCGCCACGCCCTCGCGGCGCGGATCGGCGCCACCGACCAGGTCGCCGCCGGGCATCACCTCGATGCCCTGCAGGCCGCTGTTCAGCTCGATCACATTCACCCGGTGCCCACGCGCCCGCATGATCTCGGCCAGGCTGGCAGCCGCCGTGTCCTTTTCCAGCTCCAGGCCGGTATTGCGATCCAGGTAGTGCGGCAGGCTGATTGCCTGCTGGATATCCAGATTCCAGTCGAGCACGCCGATGATGGTCTGCGCGACATAGCCGAGGATGCGGCTGCCGCCGGGCGAGCCCACCACCAGGCGCAGTGAACCGTCGCCATTGAACACCACCGTCGGCGCCATCGAACTGCGCGGGCGTTTGCCCGGCGCGATGCGGTTCGCCACCGGGCGGCCATTTTCCTCGGCCTCCGAGGAGAAGTCAGTCAGCTGGTTGTTGAGCAGGAAACCATGGGTCATCTGCTTCGAGCCGAAGACATTCTCGATGGTCACCGTCATTGCCACCGCATTGCGCTGCATATCCACTGTGGAGACATGGGTGGTAGAGGGCAGTTCCACGGCGCTGTCGCGGCCAAAGGACTGCACGGCGCCATGCTTGGTCGGTGGTTCGCCAGGTTGTGCCGGCTGGCTGCTACCCTGCAGCGGATCGACCTGCCGGGCGCGGCCAGCCAGATAACCGCGGTCGGTCATGCCACTAAGCGGCATCTGCACATGATCGGGATCGGCGACATAATAATCGCGGTCGGCATAACCCAGTCGCTCGGCCTGCGCGATCAGATGCACCGCCTCGGGGGACAGCGGCGCATGCCGGGCAAGATCGAAATGCGACAGAATCCCCAGCGCCTGCAGCATGTTCACGGCCGAAGACGGCGGCGGCATGGTGCAGACCCTGTAGGCGCGATAGGGGGCGCAGACCGGATCGCGCTCCTGCGCGCGATAACCGGCAAGGTCGGCCAGCGTCATGTTGCCCGGATTGCCGGGCGCCGCATTCACGGTCGCCACGATATCGGCGGCGATGGCGCCGCTGTAAAAAGCATTGGCGCCTTCGCTGGCGATCCGCCGCAGCACAGTGGCAAAAGCGGTGTTGACCAGCAGGCTGCCAGTTGGTTTCGCCGCGCCATCAGCGGTGTAGAACAACGCACGCGCCTGCGGGATGTCGCGCAGATAGCGGTCCTGGCTCAGCAGCTCATGCAAGCGCGGCGAAACCGTGAAGCCGGCTTCGGCCAGTCGGATCGCCGGCTGGAACAGATCGGCCCAGGGCAGCTTGCCATATTCGGCATGCACCAGCTCGAACATACGCAGCATGCCCGGCACGCCGACCGAAGCGCCGCCGACCACGGCCTCCATGAAACTCTTCTTTTTGCCCGCCGCATCATAAAACAGCTGCAGGTTCACCCCGGCCGGGGCGGTTTCGCGGCCATCGAAGGCGCGCAACCGCTGGCGCGCATTGTCCCAGACCAGCATGAAACCGCCGCCGCCAATGCCGGCCGACTGCGGCTCGACCAGATTGAGCACCAGGGCCGCGGCAATCGCAGCATCGACCGCCGACCCGCCGCTGGCCATGATCTGCGCACCGGCCTCGGCCGCATGGGGATTGGCGGCAGCTGCCATATACTGGCTGGCGCGGACCGCCGCTTTTTCCGTACGTCCGGTCGCCGCCTCCGGCGCGATGTTCTCAAACATCGTCCGCGGCTGTGCCCATGCCGGCACCATCGCCAGCACAAGCATAATCGCCAAAACCCCAGGTAAGCAGCTGCTGCGCTTGGTCATCATGACGAACGTCCTGGCTCGAAAGTCGCGTCCTGCCGCAGCAGATAGTGCCCGGCCAGGCATAGTCTGCCACACGCGATGGATTTCATGACCGGCGCCACCGCAACCCGCGCGGCATCTGCGCCTTGACGGTCTGTCTGCTGAACATGGCCGCGCTGTGAAATAGCGGCCCGCAGCATGGGCTGAACATTGATTCCATTGGTTGTTTTTGTAGCACCGACAAAAGCCATAGCGTTATCGGAAAGTAAGGCGCTGCGCCAATGCATGCTGCGGTAGCGTCCATTTAGCCACAGTCGCCGTCACGCCGACCACAGCTCATATCGGGATACCATGACCGTTCCAGCCGCATTGCCCGCCAACGAAGATCAGCGCCTTGCCGTGCTGCACGACTACTGCATCCTCGACACCGAACCGGATGAGCGCTTCGACCGCGTGACCGCGCTGGCCGCCGATCTGTTCGATGCGCCGGTTGCGCTGGTGTCGCTGGTCGATGCGGAGCGTCAGTGGTTCAAGTCTCATCACGGACTATCCGTCCAGGAAACGCCGCGTGACATCGCCTTCTGCGCCCATGCCATTCTCGATGACGTGCCTTTCATCGTCGAGAATGCAGCAGAGCATCCGTTGTTTCGCAGCAATCCTCTGGTGCTGGGAGCACCCGACATCCGTTTCTACGCCGGTGTGCCGCTGTGCAACAGCGATGGCCACCGCCTCGGCACGTTCTGCGTCATCGATCGCAAGCCTCGCACCTTGTCGCCGGAAGACATTACCCGACTCGTCAAACTTGCCGCGATTGCTGTCGATGAGTTGGAACTGCATAAGGCACGCGTGCAGGCCGAGCGCCTGGCCGCCGCGCAGGCCGCGGCCAACCAGATGAAAAGCAAATTCCTCAGCTCGATGAGCCACGAATTCCGCACGCCGCTCAATGCCATTCTGGGCTTTTCCCAGATTCTGGAAATGAATACGAGCAACCGGCTGAGCCGGGATGAAATCGAGTATGTCGGTTCGATCAAGACTGCCGGGCATATTCTGCTGCGATTGACCGATGGCATGCTGACCATGGCCCAGCTCGAGGCCGGTATGATCCCGCTCAATCTCGAGCCCATCAGCGCCCAGGATGTGATCAGCGAAGCGTTCCAGCTGCACAACCCCGCCGCCCGGATCAATGGCGTGGTGCTGAGCCAGCGGCTTTGCGACACCGAAATCAGTTTCCGCGCCGACTACATGCAACTGCAGCGCGTTCTGGGCAATTTTGTCAGCAACGCCTTCAAGTTCACGCCCGCCAACGGCACGGTAACGCTGGGCTGCGAATGCGACGATAACCGCCAGGTCACCCTCTATGTGCAGGATACCGGCTGCGGCATCGCCAGCGCATACCAGCAGGATGCTTTCCAGAGCTTCAACCGGCTCGGCCGCGAGGGCAGCGCGGTGGCCGGCACCGGTTTGGGCTTGGCCATTGCCCGGCGTCTGACCCACGCGATGGGCGGCGAGATCGGCTTTGAGAGCCAGGAACAGGTCGGCAGTCGTTTCTGGGTTCGCTTCCTGGCGGCCTAGATCACGCCCTTCCGGCGCAAGTCGGCCAGTTTCGCAGCATCAAAGCCCAACTGCTCCGCCAGCACCTTGTCAGTATGCTCGCCCAGCAGCGGCGGGCCGCGGTCGTAGGAGACAACCGAATCCGACAGGCGCAGCGGGCTTGCCACGCTGGGCAGGCTGCCCTGCTGACTGTGCGGCACTGTCTTCTGCAGGCCGCGGGCCTGCACATGCGGATCGGCGAAAACGCGGTCGACGGTATTGATCGGGCCGCAAGGCACCTGGCGCTTTTCCAGGGATGCGATCAGGTCATCCATCGTGCGCTGCTTCGTCTCTGCCTCGATGGCCGCCACCACCGCGGCGCGATGGTTCAGCCGCTCGATATTGGTGGCGAAGCGCGGGTCGGTCTTCCACTCCGGATGGCCAAGCTCATCGGCCAGCTTGGCGAACTGACCGTCGTTGCCCACCGCGATGATCACATGGCCATCGGAGGCCGGGAAACTCTGGTAGGGCACGATGGCGGCATGGCCGTTGCCCATGCGCTGGGGCACTTCGTTGCCGATCAGGTAGTAGGTCGCCTGGTTGGCCAGGGCTGCCACCTGCACATCCAGCAGCGCCATGTCGATGTACTGGCCCTTACCGCTGCGATGGCGCTGGTTCAACGCGCCGAGGATGGCGATGGTGGAATACAGCCCGGTCATCACATCGGCCAGTGCGACGCCGGCCTTCTGTGGCCCGCCGCCCGGCAGATCATCCTTCTCGCCGGTCACGCTCATCAACCCACCCATGCCCTGGATGATGAAATCATAGCCGGCGCGCGGCGCATACGGCCCGGTCTGGCCAAAGCCGGTGATCGAGCAATAGACCAGCCGCGGATTGATTTTCGACAGGCTGTCGTAATCCAGGCCGTATTTCTTCAGGCCGCCGAGCTTGTAATTCTCCACCACCACATCGGCCTTGGCCGCCAGATCGCGCAGGATCTGCTGGCCTTCCGGCGTCGCCATATCGACAGTGACCGAATGCTTGCCGCGATTGGCGGCAAGGTAATAGGCGGAATCGGCACGGGCGCCGGTTTCGGGGTCCTTCAGATAGATCGGACCCCATTTGCGCGTGTCATCGCCCTCGCCGGGCTTCTCCACCTTGATCACGGTGGCGCCGAGATCGGCGAGATTCTGGGTACACCAGGGCCCCGCCAGCACACGGCTGAGATCGAGCACAACGATATCGTCGAGCGCACGCATCCCGGCGCCTCCGCCTGTTACTGTGGAGTTGACTTAGTAGAAGGCCTGAATGCCAGTCATGGCGCGGCCGAGAATCAGCGCATGAACGTCATGCGTGCCCTCGTAGGTGTTCACCGTCTCCAGATTCACCAGATGGCGCATCACATGATAATCCTCATGGATGCCGTTACCACCGTGCATGTCGCGCGCCATGCGGGCAATATCCAGAGCCTTGCCACAGTTGTTGCGCTTGATCAGCGAGATCATCTCCGGGGTTTCCTGGCCGGCATCGCGCAGGCGGCCGACACGGAGCGCGGCATTGAGGCCGAGCGCGATTTCGGTCTGCATGTTGGCCAGCTTCAGCTGGATGATCTGGTTGGCGGCAAGCGGCCGGTTGAACTGCTTGCGGTCCAGCACATACTGGCGCGCCTGGTGCCAGCAGGCTTCCGCCGCCCCCATGGCGCCCCAGGCGATACCGTAGCGCGCGCTGTTCAGGCAGCCGAACGGACCCTTCAGGCCCTGCACGTTCGGCAGCAGGTTTTCTTCCGGCACGAAAACGCCGTCCATGACGATCTCGCCGGTGATCGAGGCGCGCAGGCTCAGCTTGCCGTTGATCTTCGGCGCCGACAGGCCCTTCATGCCCTTTTCCAGGATGAAGCCGCGGATGATGCCATCCTCGGTCTTGGCCCAGACGACAAAGACCTGGGCCAGCGGCGAGTTGGAAATCCACATCTTGGCGCCGGTCAGCTCGTAACCGCCGGGCACCTGCTTGGCGCGGGTCTTCATGCCGCCCGGATCGGAACCGTGATCGGGTTCGGTGAGGCCAAAGCAGCCGATCCACTCGCCGGTCGCCAGCTTGGGCAGATACTTTTCGCGCTGGGCTTCCGAGCCATAGGCATAAATCGGATACATCACCAGGCTGGACTGCACGCTCATCATCGAGCGGTAGCCGGAATCGACGGCTTCGACTTCACGGGCGACCAGGCCATAGGCGACGTAAGACGCGCCGGCGCAGCCATAGCCATCGATCATCGAGCCGAGCAGGCCGAGTTCGCCCATCTCGCGGAAGATCGCCGGATCGGTCTTTTCCTCGCGGAAGGCTTCCTTGACGCGCGGCAGCAGCTTGCTCTGGCAGTAGTCGCGGGCGGAGTCGCGGATCAGGCGCTCGTCCTCGGTCAGCTCCGCATCCAGGTTGAACGGGTCTTCCCACTTGAAGGCGGTTTTGGTTTTGGACTGCACGTTCATGGCGGTTTCCTCGGACTGCGTGTTTTGAGGGGAGAGTATACCCCTCGGCTGGCCCGGCAAGCTGCCCGAGCGGCGCTTGGCGCGCAAACGAATATTCGCTATTACTTGATGACTGGAGGTTATCAACTTTATGGCCCTTCCCCGCCGTTTCCTGCCGCCGCTTTCGGCACTCACCGCCTTCGAGGCCGCCGCCCGCCATGAAAGCTTCACGGCGGCCGCATCCGAGCTGAATGTCAGCCAGGCGGCGATCAGCCGCCGGGTGCAGCTGCTGGAGGAATTGCTGGGGCTGACGCTGTTCGAGCGCATCCGCCAGCGCGTGGTCCTCACACCCGCGGGCGCCGCCTATGCAAGAGAGCTGCAGGATGCGCTGGGCCGCATCGGCACCGCCACGGTGAACACCATGGCGGCCCGCAGCGGCAACGCCATCCTCTCGGTCGCCACCCTGCCCACCTTCGGCACGCGCTGGCTGATCCCGCGCCTGCCGGATTTCGCCGCCGGGCATCCGCAGATCACGGTGAACCTGCCCACCCGCATCGAGACCTTCGATTTCGCCGCCGAGCCGCTGGACGCGGCGATCTCGTTCGGCGATCCGGTCTGGCCCGGCGCGGTGGTCGACCGCCTGATCGAGGAAGAGCTGGTGCCGGTAGCCTCCAAAAAGCTGCTGGCGAAGCATCGCGTGCGCAAGCCGGAAGACCTGTTCAAACTGCCGCTGCTGCAGCAATCGACGCGGCCATCGGCCTGGGGCGACTGGTTCGCGGCCTTAGGCATTGCTGCACCGCAGGTGACGCTGGGCCCGCGCTATGGCCAGTTCGCCATGGTGGTGCAGGCGGCCGTGGTGGGCCTGGGCGCAGCCATCGTGCCGCGCTTCCTGGTCGAGCCGGAGCTGAAGGATGGCAGCCTGGTGGCGCCGTTCGAACACACGATCGGCAGCAAGCAGGCCTATTGCCTGTTCTATCCCGAAGCCCGTCGCAACGATCCGGTGCTTCGCGCCTTCCGCGACTGGCTGCTGAAGATGGCGCACGGGACATCTTGACCGATATCAAGGCACCCGGGCACTAACCTGGCAAACTGGCACCCTTCCTCGCTCAAAGGCGGCCGTTCATGCTGGAATACAGGATTACTGCGACACGGATCGATGCTGGCGGCAGTGTGGCGCACTGCAAAGACGCGCAAATCACCCTGGACACCAGCATGGCAGGGCGCCCTGATGCCTTGAATCCTGCAGAGCTGTTCCTGGCCGCCATTGCCGCCTGCATGATCAAAGGGATCGAGCGGGTGGCTCCAATGCTGAAATTCTCATTGCGTGGCGTCGAGGTACGGCTGCATGGCCAGCGGCAGGACAGCCCGCCGAAAATGGTCGCCATCGACTATGAGCTGATCGTCGACACGGACGAGCCGGATCGCCGCCTGGAACTGCTCCACCAGAATGTCCGAAAATACGGAACAATTTCCAATACGGTCGCGGAGGCGACCAAGCTCGAAGGGGTTATCCGGCGGCGCAACTAGCCGACAGCGTAGGCTGTCAGGACGCCAAGATGGCGCTGCTGTTCCGCTCTGTCGATGAAGGCGGCGCGGAAGCTGTTGGCTGCCAGGGTCACGATCTCGTCCCGGCTGAGATCCAGGGCCTGCTGCACGGCGATGTAATTCTCGTTCACATAGCCGCCGAAATAGGCCGGGTCGTCGGAATTGATCGTCGCCACCAGCCCGGCCTGCAGCATGCGGCGCAGCGGGTGTAGCGTCATGTCATTCACCACGCAAAGCCGCAGGTTCGACAGCGGGCAGACCGTGAGCGGCATGGCCTCGCGCGCCAGCCGCGCGGTCAGCCGCTCGTCTTCCAGCGCGCGGTTGCCATGATCGATGCGCTGCACCTGCAACAGGTCGAGTGCCTCCCACACATACTCCGGCGGACCCTCCTCGCCGGCATGGGCCACGGCCTTGAGACCGATGCCACGGGCACGGGCGAACACGGTCTGGAATTTTGATGGCGGATGGCCTTTTTCAGACGAATCAAGCCCAACACCGATGAAGCGATCTCGCCAGGGCAAGGCCTCGTCCAGCGTGCGCAGCGCGCTGGCCTCATCCAGATGACGCAGGAAGCACAGGATCATGCTGATGCTCATGCCGAACTGCGATTCTGCATCGGCTTTCGCCCGCCACAGGCCGTCGATCATGGTCTGGAACGGCACGCCGCGCTCGGTATGGCCCTGCGGGTCGAAAAAGATTTCGGCATGGCGCACCGCCTGGGCGGCGGCGCGGCGGAAATAGGCCATGGCAAGATCGTAAAAATCCTGCTCGGTCACCAGAACGCTCATGCCTTGGTAATACAGATCGAGAAAATCCTGCAGGTTGCCGAAACGATAAGCGCCGCGCAGCGCCTCGACCGAGTCATAAGGGAAGGCGACCTTGTTGCGCTGGGCCAACGCATACATCAACTCGGGCTCGAAGGTGCCCTCGATATGGACATGCAACTCGGCCTTGGGCAGGCCGCTGATGAAAGCGGATAAATCGGTCATGCCGACAAGGTAGCGCGCAGGCCGCGTCGCGACAACAAGGGTGTCTGTTGTTATATTGGGTGCTATCCCTCAACCGGAACAGGAACACATCATGGTCGAACGCATGCCGCCGGGTGCCGCCGCGCCGATGCCGCGCCGCCTGTGGTGGATGATCGTGCTGCGCGGCCTGGCCGCCCTGGCCTTTGGCCTGGTTGCCATTTTCTGGCCGGGCATCAGTCTGGCTGCGCTGGTGATGCTGTTCGGCGCCTATGCGCTGCTGGATGGCGCCATCACGCTGGGTTTCGCCCTGCGCCGCCGGTCGAATGAGGCCGGCAAGGGCATCCTGATGGCCACGGGCATCGCCGGCCTCACCATCGGCCTGATCAGCGTGCTGTGGCCGCAGGTGACGGTGACGCTGCTGATCTATGTGCTGGCTGCCTGGCTGGTGCTGTTTGGCCTGATCGCCATCGCTCATAGCCTGCAGATGCGAAAACAGGTCGGTGCGGCCTGGCCGCTCAGCCGCGGCGGCATCCTGCTGGTGCTGGTCGGCCTGCTGCTGGTCCTGTTTCCTAATGCGGTGGCGGTGGCGGCAACCTGGGTGCTGGGGATTTTCGCACTGCTGATCGGCGCCGGCCTGCTGGCCTTTGCCTGGCGCCGTCACCAGCGCGACAGCATGGTGCTCTGAGATTACGCCAGCGGCAATCCGAGCGTGACAATAAAGCCGCCGCCACGGCGGTTGGCCGCCTCTATGGTGCCGCCGACTGCCTCCATGTTGCGCTTGGCAACCCAGAGACCCAGACCGAAATTGGCCGGGGCGGCGGCGCCGGGATCGTTGCGGCTGCGGTCGCGGAACGATACATGGCGGTCGAAGATATGCGGCAGCAATGCCGCTTCGACACCAGGGCCATTATCCGCCACCACGATCAGCACGCGGCGCGTACCGCGATGCAGTGTCACCGTCGCGGTGCTGCCGGCCGGCGCATAGCTCAGGGCATTCTCGATCACCTGACTCAGGGCATCGGCGATCAGGCGGCCGCCCAGCGGCGCCGTCGCCTCGGCCTCGACCGCGGTGCGCAACGTGATGCCGCGCGCCGCCGCGTCGGCAGCATAGGCATCGACCACATCTTCCACCAGGGCACCAAGATCGACTTTCTCGCGCGGCGGATCGAGGCGATCGGCCACCGCATCATCCAGGTGACGGGCAGCCCGCACCAGCGCGTCAAGTTTTTCCAGTGCGCCATCCACCGCCATCAGCGCTTGCTGGCAACGCTTGTCGTCGGCAGCAATCCGGCCGCGCAAAGGCACCATGGCCTGGCGGATGGTGCCCAGCGGAGTCTTGAAGGCATGCGCGCTTTCTTCGGCGGCAACGCGCAACTCGCTGGCCGTGGCGCGCAAGCTGTCTTCCATGCGGTCGAAGGCATTGGCCACCGGTTCCAGTTCCGGAATCTGGTTGCGCTGGGCAAAGCGCCCCTCGATGCGGCGTTCGGCCACGGCGCGCGCAGTCGCGGCAAAGCGCCGCAGGCCATGGCCGAGATCGAAAGCGATCACCAGCACGACGAAGGCGAAGATCAGATAGATGGCAGCGGCCACCTGCACCTCCGGCGCGCGCCAGTAGGGCTGGCCCAGCCGCTGCTCGGCCGCATCGGCCAGGTTGCTGGAAATCACCAGCACCCAGCAGCCACGCGCGGTGCGCACCGGAGTCAGCGAGGTGATCAGTTCCGAAACGCGATCCGAGCGTTCGACCCGCAGCGCCAGGGGCAGATCGCCGGCGCAGGACTCGCCCAGTTGCGCCAGCACGCCGGTGGCGTCCAGCCGGGCACGCTCGGCCTCCAGATCGGCCGGCATCACCGGCGGCGCCGAGGCGACATACAGAAAACCCGCATCGGGCGCGCTGTCATGCGGGCGGAACAGCAGGCGCAGGCTGACGCCTTCAGTCTGGAAACGCGACAGCTCCTCACCCAGCCGGAACAGCGGAATCATGTCGGCGCGTTGCAGGCGATCCTCCAGCACGCGGCCCACCGTCAGTCCTTTGACGCGAATGCTTTCCAGCAACAGGCGCTGGCGGTCGATATCCGCCTGCCGGAAGGTGAGATAGAGCACCACCGGCAGGGCGATGAACAGCGCCAGCACGATCAGCGCGCGCGCCGTCAGCGAACGCCAGACCCGATGCAGCTGGACGGCTGTATCAGCCATGACGCCAGCGATAGCCGAAGCCGGGATAGGTTTCGATCGCGTCGAATTCCGGATCGAGATCGCGGAATTTCTGGCGGATGCGCTTCACCATGGCACGCACATTGGCGCGATACCCTTCCGGACCCTGGCCGGCCTCGAAGCCGGCACCGCGCACGGCGTCGTAGATCTCGCGGTAACCGACATCGCGGCCGACGCGCTGGGCCAGCAGTTGCACCACCTTGAATTCACCATGGGTGAGATCGACCTGGGCGTTGTTCCAGGCGGCCCGTGCGCTGGCCACATCGAGCACCAGGCCACCCTCGACCGTCGTGGTCGCGGCCTCGCCGGTTGCCGGCGCCTTGGCTGCGAGCGCGATGCGCAGGCGCTGCAGGATGATGGCAAAGCTCTTGCTCTTGTCGACGAAATCCACCGCGCCGAGCTTGAGCCCCTTCTCCTCGAAGATCGGCTGGTTCAGACCGGTCAGGAAGATCACCGGAATGCCATGGCCGGCATTGCGCAGCTGTTCCAAGGTGGCAGGCCCATCCTGCACCGGCATCTGCCAGTCAAGCAGCAGGGCCGCCGAACGGTTGCCCTTGGCGAACCAGTCGATCAGGGCCGGGCCGTTATCGAAGGTGATGGCGCGATAGCCGGCCTCGCGCAGATTGGCCGAAATCGTATCGCGGAACAGATCGTCGTCGTCAACGACGGCAATCAACAGGGCATCAGCGGCGGCTGGCATCGCGGGCGATCCTTGAGAGGCACTGGTCGACGGCGGCATGCGGTGCAGGCAGGCCGTTGACCTCGTATTGCAGGGTATAGAAATCATTGCGGCTGGTGTCGAAATACAGATAGGCCGCCAGCCGGCAGTCGTCTTTGCCAAATTCCAGCACGCGCGCCGGCGGCGCTTCGCGCTCGGCAGCCGGCAGGCCAAACTGCTGAACCAGCATGTCGCGATTGAGGCCCATCACCACGGGTGGTCGCAACACTGGCTCCAAAACAGGAGGTGGTGGCGCGACTGAAGAGGGTGCGGGCTGCGCGGGCTTGCGCGTCGGCAGCGGCGCCGTTGCGCGCGGCGGCGGTTCGACGACGGGCGGCGGCGGCGGCGGCGATTCCTGCACAGGCGGTGGCGCCGGCGGCGATGCCAGCCGCGCCCATTCGCAGCCGGCCAGCATGGTGGGCAGCATCAGGGCAGCCAGTGCGATGCGTCGTGGAATGCGATTCGGCATGTCCGTGACGATACGCAAGGCTGGTGCCGTATAAAAGATACAACGAATCTCGAATTCCCAATATTTGAGAGATTTCAATACAACTACCAATACCAACGAAGTATTGGCGATAGTAATTCCCGTGACAAACCTGTGATGTAAAGAGGGTATACTTGTGATACCCGCAATAAAACCGGGACGTCCCCAAATACTCATTGCCGAATAGCTTTCGATCGCCAATTCTTGCCGGCGAAGCAAGGTCTCCCGCCTCCCCAGACCAATCGCCGGATAACCCGGCAAGCGGGAAACCACTTGCAAAGCTAGAGACGGAGGATTCGATGAAAACGTCGACGATCGTCGCCCTGGCACTCACGGGTTTCGTTGCAATGGGCTGCAGCAACATGAACAACACGCAGCAGCGCGCTGTGTCCGGTGGCGCCATTGGTGCCGCGGCTGGTGCGGGTATCGGTTTATTGACCGGCCATACGGTCGCAGGCGCACTGATCGGTGCTGCCGCGGGTACGGCCGGTGGTCTGATCGTTGACTCGAACGAGAAGAGCAACGGTCGCAAGTAGATTTGAGTTGATGAGTTGAGTTTAGCGGAGCGGCGCGTCATGCCTGCCTCAACCCCGTGGTGGAGCACCCCCTCCACTGCCGCGCCGCGGCCCGGTCGCCGACCCACCCTCGGCCTGGCCGCTGCCATCGTCGCCTCGGTTTTATCCGGGGCGACGATGGCTGATCCGCTAAAGACCTCGACGCCGGCGCAACCCATGACCGGTGCGCAGGCTGTCAGCAGCCGGAACACGGCCACCCCCTATGCCATGTATGGCGGACCCTATGGGATTGATCGCGGCACTTGTGATCGCGGCAGACTCGCGCGCGATGCCGGTCGCGACAGTGCAAGCCTGGGCCGCAACCTGCTGACCGGCACCCAGATCGGCCGCAGCATGGACCAGATCGACCAGGCCTGCGTGGCCCGCATCCTGGAATTCGCGCCGGACCGCGCGGCAATACGCTGGTACGGCGCCGCCAAAGCCGAATATGGCGGCCCGGCCTATGCCATCACGCCGCTGCGCACCTTTGAGCACGACGGCAAGTTCTGCCGCGAATACCAAGCTCTTGCCACAATTGCCGGCCAGGATGACCGGAGCTACGGCATGGCCTGCCGGATGAATGACGGGGTCTGGCAGACCGCAGGCTGATATGGCGTTGGCCGCCGGCATGATGCCGGACCGGTGTGATCGCGGACACAGATTGGTCCTTGGCCCGCAGGATTTGACCCTGTTAGTCGTGACCCCAGATGACTTTCCCTCGCCCGAAGAAAGACGGAGGCGACCACTATGCTGACCAATACCCTGCTGCTGTACATGACCCAGGAAGCCCTCGCCAAGGCCCGCGCGCGCCTGACCGCGCGCAAGGATGACGCGCCCGCGAGCCGCGAGCCGCAGATGCAGGCCACCCATCCTGCCACCTGGCAGCGCCATGAAGCCGCCAAGACGCGGCCGGCGCTGCGCCACTGATCCGGCCTTACGTCCAGTTCATGAAAAAGCCCGCCGGATGGCGGGCTTTTTTTTGCCGATGAGCAGCGACCTAGATCAGCACTTTACGAATGCGGGCAGAGAGCAGGTCAACCGCACTGACCAGCAACACGATCATGATCATCACCGCGCAGGTCTGGTCGAAACGGAAACCGCGGATCACCTCCCACAGCACCACACCGATGCCGCCGGCGCCGACCATACCGACCACCGAGGCGGAACGGACATTCGCCTCGAAACGGTAGAGTGAATAAGAGACCCAGAGCGGCATCACCTGCGGGATCACGCCATAGACGATCTCTTCCAGTGCATTGGCGCCGGTGGCGCGGATGCCTTCCACCGGCTGCGGATCGATCGCCTCGACCGCTTCGGAAAACAGCTTGGCCAGCGTGCCGGTGGTGTGCAGCCACAGGGCCAGCGCACCGGCGAACGGCCCGAGGCCGACCGCGACCACGAACAGCATGGCAAAGACCATTTCGTTGATCGAGCGCAACGCATCCAGCACGCGCCGCACCGGCTGGTAAACCCAGACCGGTGCAATATTGGAAGCCGCCAGCAGGCTGAGCGGCACTGCGCAGATCACCGCCAGTACGGTACCCCAGATGGCGATATGCAGCGTGACGATCAGCTCGTCCAGATAATACCGCCATTCATGGAAATCCGGCGGGAAGAAGTCGCCGAGAAAGGTTGCCATGTTGCCGGCATCGGTCACCAGCTTCAGCGGCGCGATCTCCGCGCCGCGATACGACCACACCAGCATCGCCAGGATCACGCCATACACCAGCAGGCGGCCCAGCGATGTCTTCGCCCCGGTCTTGGGCGGATGGATGGGGTATTCGCGGACGACAGCAGTGGTGGCAGACATGGCGATATCCTCAGGAATACGGGAGCGGGGCGGCCGTGAAGACCGCCCCGTGGATTTTACGACCCGATCTGCTTGTTCAGCTCGGCCAGCTTGGCGTCGATCTCGGCGATCTTCTTCGCCTTGTCGTCGGCTGCCATGTTGGCATCGCCTTCCAGCTTCAGCTTGTCACGGAACAGGGCGAGCTGGCGGATCGGCAGCAGCTGCTTGTTGCTCGACTCCTTGAACGGCGCCCATTGCAGGTCCTTCAGAACCTTCTGCTCACCGGCCAGCTGCTCGGCGCTCTTACCCGACTGCTGGGTGCCGTAGCTGAGGAAAAAGGTCTTGATCTTTTTCTTGTCGGCATCGGACAGATCCTTGCGCCAGACGATCGGGTCGGACGGGATCAGCGGCGACTTCCACAGCACGCGGATCTGCGCGGCCTTGTCGGGTGCGGTTTTCTGCAGGCGATCCATGTTCTCGGTGTTGCCGGTGGCGACATCGACCTGCTTGTTGGCAACCGCCAGGGAATTCGTCTCATGACCGCCGCTGGTCATACGGGTGAAATGCTTGCGCGGATCGATATTGTTCTGGCCCCAGGCGTAGTAGCTCGGCACCAGGAAACCCGAGGTCGAATTCGGATCGCCGTTGCCGAAGCTGTACTTGCCCGGGGTCTTGAGCAGGTCTTCAAACGACTTGATCGGGCTGTCCTTATGCACCAGCAGCAGCGACCAGTAGCCCGGCGCGCCATCGGATGCGACCGTCTGCACAAAGACCTCGCCTTCGGCGCGATCGACCGCCTGCATGGCGGAGGCATTGCCATACCAGGCGATCTGCACCTTGTTGAAACGCATGCCTTCGATGATGCCGGCGTAATCAGGAGCGAAGAAGCCATTCACCTTCATGCCGAGCTGCTTTTCCATATCGGCCAGGAAAGGCTGCCAGATGGTTTTCAGGTTTGAACTCGACTCGGTCGAGATGATGCCAAAATTCAGTTCTTTCAGGCTCTGGGCCTGTGCGGCAGAGGCGCCGGCCAGTGCCGCGACGGCGACGGCAGAAGCGAGGAAGGTGCGACGAAGCATGGTCAATCTCCCGATTGGTTTGCAAAAAACGCGTGAAAGTTCAGGCCAGCAGGCTCTGCAGGCGCGGCACCACGCGTGTGGCGCCTTCGATGAGCGGCTGGTTGTCATCGGCCGGTTCCGGCAGGGCGGCTTCGGGCAGGTTGCCTTCCCCCAGTGTGCCGAAATCGAGATCGGTCTGTTCGCCGTAGATGCCGCGCAGCAGGGCTGCGGTGACTGCGGCGGCCGGGCCGTCATACATCACCTTGCCATCGCGCAGGGCGACGACGCGGCGGCAGTATTTCAGGGCGAAATCGACCTGATGCAGCGAGACGACGACGGTGACGTTATCGGCGCGGTTGATATCGGCCAGCGCGGCCATCACGCGGCGCGAGGATTCCGGATCGAGCGAGGCGATCGGCTCGTCGGCCAGGATCACCTTGGCCTGCTGCACCAGGGCGCGCGCGATGGCGGCGCGCTGCTGCTGGCCGCCCGAAAGCGTGGACGCACGCTGGAAAGCGCAGGATGCAATGCCGACACGGTCGAGTGCCGCCACGGCAATGCGCCGCTGGTCGTCGGTGAACAGCTTCAGCATGGTGCGCCACAGCGGCATACGGCCCAGATTGCCGGCCAGCACATTGGTCAGCACCGACATGCGGCCGACCAGGTTGAACTGCTGGAAGATGAAACCGATGCCGGCGCGGGTCTGGCGAATGCCCTTGCCGATGCGGCCGGCGGCCTGCACCATGCGGCCATCGACGGCGATCTGGGACTTGTCGTCACGGTCGCCCGGCATCAGGCCGGCGATATGGCGCAGCAGGGTGGACTTGCCCGAGCCCGATGCCCCGATCAGGGCGACGATCTCACCCGGCTGGATGGTGAGGCTGACGTTATCGAGCGCGCGCTTGCCCGTCTTGAAAGTTTTCGATAGATGGGCGATCTCGATGGCGGCGCGCATGCGATTCCCCTCTGTTTCCGCGATACGGAAGGGCCTATAGCAACGCCAGATGACAGTTCGATTGCGGTTCCGCGACGGCGGGGTGAAATCCCCGGCGCGTTAACCGGATATCAGGTTACCCACAGGACCACTCGCAGATTCATCTAGGACAGCATGGCGCCCCGCTTCGCTCTCTATACCGCCCCGCCGGCAGACCACCCGCTGCACCGCTTTGCCGCCCAGTGGCTCGGCTGGGACCCCGAGACCGGCGAAACCCCGCCACCGCAGCCCGCCGCCGGCCTGCCGGCCGCGCGCATTGCCGCGCTGACCGCCGACCCGCGGCAATACGGTTTCCACGGCACGCTGAAACCGCCGTTCTATCTGGCCGAAGGTTGCGACGAGGCCCAGCTGATCATGGCGCTGGAGCGCTTTGCTGAAAGCCGCAAGCCGCTGCACGTACCGCTGAAGATGGCCGCCCTTGGCAGCTTCCTGGCCCTGCGCCCCGCCGCGCCGATGCCGGCGCTGGACCAGCTCGCCGCCGATTGCGTCCGCGACTTCGACCGCTTCCGTGCACCGCCATCAGAGCAGGAGCTGGCACGCCGTCGTGCCGCCGGCCTGAGCGAACGGCAGGAGCAGTATCTGCGCGACTGGGGCTATCCCTATGTGCTGGAGGAATTCCGCCTGCATTTCACGCTGACCGGCCGCATCGCGGATGAAGCCGAGCGCGCCGCCGTATTGGCGTATCTGACCGAGCAGACGGCAGCCCTCACCCGCCGGGATGTGGAGCTGGATGACCTCTGCCTCTTCGTGCAGGGCGAGCCCGGCGCACCGTTCCGCATCGCCGGGCGCTACGCCTTCGGCGGCTAGCTGCGCGCACTCTCGACAATCAGGCGAATGCCGAGCGCGGCCATCACGCCGCCGGCCAGCCGGTCGATCCAGCTTTTGGCGCCGAGATATACCCGGCGCGGCCCGCCGGCTGAAAAGGCTGTCGCCACCAGGGCATACCAGCCGAACTCGACAACGAAGATTGCCGCCGGCAGCGTGAGCGCCAGCCAGAGCGGCGGCTGCTGCGGCAGCAGGGCCGCGAAAATGCCGGCATAGACCACGGCGGTTTTCGGATTGCTCAGCTGGGTGAACAGCCCGACCAGCACGGCGCGGCCGAAACCGGCCGTGCCAGTCGCAGCGGATGTATCGAGGGTGAGCGGTTCACTGGCACCGCGCCACAGGCGCCAGGCCAGATAGAGCAGATACAGACCGCCAATGATCTTGAGGCCGAGATAGAGCCAGGCCACCTGGGCCAGCAGCGCGATCAGGCCGAGCAACGCCAGGCTGGCAAAGGTGAGCCCGCCGAGTCCCATGCCGAGTGCGGTACCCAGGCCGGCACGGCGCGAGCCGGCGATGGCAGTGCGCGCCACCAGCACGAAGCTGGGTCCGGGGCTGATCGCGCCGAGCGCGATGGCGACGATGATGCTGAGCAGCGGCAGAAGGGTATCCATGGCGGGCTCCAGAGGCAGGCGCCGCAGTATGACCGATCAGCCGCGCTTTTCCAGCAGGCCGACAAAAGCGGCGATGCCATCGGCCAGCGGGCCGTCGTTGTTCAGCTGCACCACATCCGGCCCTTCGAGCCGGTAAGCCGCCGCACGCTGCAGCCGCTCCTCGATCTCGGCCGGCGTCTCTCGGCCACGCGCCTGCAGACGTTTGCGCAGCACATCCGGCGAGGCATTGATCGCCAGCACCAGCAGGCCCGGATATTTCAGCCGCGCCGCATCGATCACCGCGCGCGATACATTCACCACCACCTGGCGGCCGGCGGCCAGATCGGCATCGATGGTGGCCGGGATGCCGTAATGCAGGCCATGGGCCGGCCAGTGCAGGGCGAAATCGCCCCGCGCCGCCATGGCGGCAAAATCAGCCTCGGAGACCGCGATATAGTCCTCGCCGCCGAGGCCGGGCGCCCGCGTCACCATCCGGCGCGGAAAGACGATATCGGCGCGGTCGCGCAGGGCGGCATGCGCGCCATCCAGCAGGCTGTCCTTGCCGACGCCACTCGGCCCCGTCACCAGGACAAGTCGGCCAGGCGCCACAGTCATCGGATCAGGCGGCGCCCTTCAGCGCGGCGGCCACAATCGGACGGTAGTGGGCCAGATCGGGCGTTTTCAGATTGGGTGTCTTCGCCGCATCGTCCCAGCGCCGCAGCAATACCGCATCCTGTGCGAAAGGCTGGGCGATGAACCCGGCGGCCTCGGCGTCACTATAGATGCCGCCCTGTACCTCGAGGCTGGTTTTCGAGGCCTGCGACAGCCCGGCCCAGTAATGCGGCTCGGCCTGGCAGAGATAGCGCTTGGCATCGACATGCAGGCGCACCGGCGCCACCACGGCAAGCGGGAAATAGCGCTCCAGCCCGTCGGCGGCCAGATGCTCATGGCCGGCATCGATGCCGCGCTCGGCGGCACCCTCATCGCCATCGCCCACCAGGTGGCCGATGTCATGCAGCAGCGATGCCGTGATCAGTTCCGGCGTCGAACCCATGCGCTCGGCATGCATGGCACATTGCAGGGCATGTTCCAGCTGGCTGACCGCCTCCATGCCGTAACGGTCGGCACCGGCCTTTTCCAGCAACACGATGATCTGGTCGACGATCTGCATGGCGCGCAGCCTACATCACCCGCCGGCCGCCGCGCCATACGGCGCGCACCACCGGGGTATTGTCGATCATGGCAACGCGCAGCAGATCGGCACGCTTGCCGGTCTCGATGGCACCACGGTCGGTCAGGCCCACCGCATCGGCCGGATTGGCCGAAACCATGGCGATCGCCTGTGGCAGGCTGATCTGCGGCACCTGCTCGGGCACCAGGAAGGCCGACTGCAGCATGCTGCTCGGCACATAGTCCGACGAGATGATATCCAGCTCGCCGGCCTCGGCCAGCGACCGCGCCGAGATGTTGCCCGAATGCGAACCGCCCCGCACCACGTTGGGGCCGCCCATCATCACCTTCATGCCATGCTGGCGCGACAGTTTGGCTGCCTCATGGGTGGTCGGGAATTCCGCCACCACCATGCCATCGGCCGCCGCCTCGGCAACATGCGCGGCGGTGGCATCGTCATGGCTGGCCAGCGGCAGCCCCTTGGCCCGGCACAGCTCAACCACCGCACGGCGGTTACGCTCGCCGTTGGCGGCGGCATTGGTGATCTGCTCATGCATGAACTTGTCCATGGCCTCGTCGGAGAGGCCGAACTTGCCCTGGTAATACTGGCGGTATTTCTCGGGCTTCACGAACTGGCGCTGGCCCGGCGTGTGATCCATGATCGAGACCAACTTGAGCCAGCTCAGATTCGACATCGGCTCGACCAGACCCATCAGATCCTTGAACGACACTTCGCAGCGCAGGTGCAGCAGATGCTCGGCGCGCAGCATGCCGTCTTTCTGCGCGCCCTCGATGGCGGCAATCATTTCGCGCAGGATTTCCATGCGCACGGCGCCGTCGCGCACATCGCCCACCGCCACGGCATCCATCACCGTGGTGATGCCGGCCGCCGCCACCTGGGCATCATGGTTGATCACCGCCAGCTTGGCCGGCCAGCGCACACCCGGACGCGGGGCAAAATGCTTTTCCAGATTGTCGGTATGCAGTTCCACCAGGCCGGGCAGCAGATAATCCCCGTTGAAATCCTCGATGCCACCGACAGCCGAGGGACCGGTGGAAATATCGGCGATCACGCCATCGCGTGCCAGCAGGCTGCCGGCGGCGATTTCATCCTTGCGCCCGACGATACGGGCATTGGTGACAACAAGATCGGCAGTCATGCCGCAACTCCATGGCTTGGCAAAGGCAACAGGCGGGTGGTGATGGCGGCGCGGGTATCCGCATCATGCACGATGGCAACAATCGCTGTCCCGCGCTGCCGTGCATCATCTATGAGGTTTATGACAATTTTGCGGTTCGCTTCGTCCAGCGAGGCGGTCGGCTCGTCCAGCAGCAGAATCGGGTAATCGGCGCAGAAGCCGCGCGCGATATTGATGCGCTGCTGCTCACCACCCGAGAAGGTCGCCGGCGGCAGGTCCCACATCTTCTCGGCGATCTGCAGCCGGGTCAGCAGCTCGGCCGCCCGGGCGCGTGAAGCCTGCAGCCCGGCGCCGCGTGCCAACAGCGGCTCGGCCACGATATCCAGCGTCGGCACGCGCGGGATCACGCGCAGGAACTGCGTGACATAGCCCAGGGTACGCTTGCGGATCTCCAGCACCACGCGCGGCTGGGCATGCACGATATCCACCATCTCGCCGTCATGGCAGATCAGGATGCGGCCCGCCTGCGGGCGATAATTGCCGTAGATCGAACGCAGCAGGGTGGATTTGCCGGCGCCCGAAGGGCCGTGCAGGGTGACGCATTCGCCGGCATCGACACTGAAGCCGGTGTTGCGCAGCACCGGCAGGGCGATGCCGCCGCGCAGATGCAGGGTGAAGGTCTTGTCGAGATTTTCGACGCGGATCATATCCATGACAGCCTCACACGCTCAGCACGGAAGACACCAGCAGCTGGGTATAGGCATGCTGCGGGTCGTCCAGCAACTGGTCGGTCAGGCCGGCCTCCACCACCTGGCCGCGCCGCATCACCATCAGGCGATGCGCCAGCAGGCGGGCGACGCCCAGGTCATGCGTCACCACGATACAGGCGACGTTATGCTCCTGCACCAGCCGGCGGATCAGGTCGAGCAGGCGCGCCTGCACCGACACATCCAGGCCACCGGTCGGCTCGTCCATCAGCACGATGCGCGGCCGGGTCACCAGGTTGCGGGCGATCTGCAGGCGCTGCTGCATGCCGCCCGAAAACGTCCGCGGCAGGTCGTCGATGCGTTCGGGTGCGATCTCGACGGCCTGCAGCCAGTCCAGCGCGGTGTCGCGCAGCGTGCCGTAATGCTTGTCGCCCAGCGCCATCAGCCGCTCGCCGATATTGGCGCCGGCCGAGAAGGTCATGCGCAGGCCGTCGCGGGCATGCTGCTGCACAAAGCCCCATTCGGTGCGCATCAGGTGGCGGCGCTGCGCCTCCGATGCACTGGCCAGGTCGATGATGTCATTGCTGCCGGTACGATAGAGCACCTTGCCGCTATCGACCGCGAGGCGCCCGGCAATGGCATTCAGCAGTGTCGACTTGCCCGAGCCGGACTCGCCGACGATACCGAGCACCTCGCCCGGCCACAGCTCGAACGATACATCGCGACAGGCCATCTGGCGCCCGAAGCTCTTGTTCAGCGCCTCAACGCTGAGCAGCGGTGTCTGGTCGAGATTGGTCATTCCGCTGCCTCATCCTTGTAGGGCGCACTCATGCGGCCGGTATGGCCAGCCGCGCGACGCTCGCCGCAATAGTCGGTATCGGAGCAGACGAACATGCGCCCGCCCTTGTCGTCGAGAATCACTTCATCCAGGAAGCTGTCATGGGCGCCGCACAGCGCACAGTCTTCCGGCCAGCGTTCGATCTCGAAGGGGTGATCGTCGAAATCGAGCGGCTTGACCTCGGTATAGGGCGGCACGGCATAGATGCGCTTCTCGCGGCCGGCGCCGAACAATTGCAGGGCGGCATTCATATGCAGCTTCGGCGTATCGAATTTCGGGATCGGCGAGCAGCGCATCAGGTAGCGGCCGTTCACCAGCACCGGATAGTCGTAGGCCGTGGAGATATGGCCATGCTGGGCGATATCCTCATACAGCTTCACATGCATGACGCCATATTCGCTCAAGGCATGCATCTTGCGGGTCTCGGTCTCGCGCGGTTCCAGCCAGCGCAACGGCTCCGGGATCGGCACCTGGTAGACGAGGATCTGGCCTTCCGACAGCGGCGTTTCCGGCACCCGGTGGCGCGTCTGGATCAGCGTTGCCTCGCGCGTCTTCTCGGTGGTGGCCACATTGGTCATGCGCACGAAGAAGCGCCGGATCGACACGGCGTTCGTCGTGTCGTCGGCGCCCTGATCGATCACCTTCAGCACGTCCTTGCTGCCGATCACGGCGGCCGTCACCTGCATGCCGCCGGTGCCCCAGCCATAGGGCAGCGGCATTTCGCGGCTGCCGAACGGCACCTGATAGCCCGGGATCGCCACGGCTTTCAGGATCGCGCGGCGCAGCATGCGCTTGGTCTGCTCGTCCAGGAAACCGAAGTTGTAGCCGGCCAGCGTTGCGCTCGCCTGATAGCTCTGCTGGGCAGTCATTGTGCGGCCTCCGCCAGTTCGGCCTGTTGCTCGTTGGCTGCCGCGATCTCGGCGCGCATGGTGCGCACCAGGGTCAGCTCGGCCTGGAAATCGACATGATGCGGCAGCTTCAGATGCTGCAC
This sequence comes from Ferrovibrio terrae, assembly GCF_943372915.1. GTDB lineage: Bacteria > Pseudomonadota > Alphaproteobacteria > Ferrovibrionales > Ferrovibrionaceae > Ferrovibrio > Ferrovibrio terrae_A. The sequence continues at coordinate 48,065 of NZ_CALSAN010000030.1, forward strand.
GAAGCCCGAGGCCTCGACGTTATCGGCGTGGTAGAGCACGAATTCGGCATCCTGCGCCGGCGCGGTGATATCCTCGCCCAGTTCCTCGGCGCGCAGCGCGCGATCGACCAGCGACATCGCCATCGCCTTGCGCTCGGAATAGCCGAAGGCCAGGCCATAGCCGCGGGTGAATTTCGGTGCTTCGGTTTTCGAGCCCTTGAACTGGTTGATCATCTGGCATTCGGTGACGGTGATATCGCCGATATCGACGGCAAAGCCCAACTCGGGGATATCGATCTCGACGCCCACTTCGCCGGAACGGATCTCGCCCACGAAGGGATGCGACTTGGCATAGCCGCGCTGGGTGGAGTAGCCCAGCGCCAGCAGATAGCCCTCGTCGGCACGCGCCAGGGTCTGCAGCCGCACATCGCGGCCGGCGGGGAACATCAGCGGCTCGCGCGTCAGATCGCCGACCGGCGCGGCCTCGCCATCGGGCAGCTCGCGTTCGATCAGCCCCTCGGCATTCAGCAGGTCGACCACCTGCGGCAGATGCGCGGCCAGCGCGCCCCGCCCTTCGGCCGGCGGCACGGCGCCGCCGGCTTCCAGCGCGAAATCGAGCAGGCGATGCGTGTAGTCAAAGGTCGGCCCGAGCAGCTGCCCGCCCGGCAGATCCTTGAAGCAGGATGAGATGCGGCGCGACACCTGCATGCTGTCGGTAGCGATCGGCTTTGAGACGGCCAGGCGCGGCAAGGTGGTGCGATAGGCGCGCAGCAGGAAGATCGCCTCCACCTGGTCACCGCGCGCCTGTTTCAGCGCCAGCGCGGCGAGGTCGGGATCGTAGACCGAGCCTTCGGTCATCACCCGGTCGACACTGAAGCTGAGCTGTTCGCGGATCTGCGCCACGCTCAGTTCCGGCACACCCGGATCGCCGCGGCGATCCTCGGCCAGCAGCTGATGCGCATTGCCGATGGCGGCCTCGCCGCCTTTGACTGCCACATACATGTCAGGCTCCTTCGAAGGCGATAACGGTGCTGCGCGGCAGCGCCAGCAGGTCGCGGCCGTAGCCGAGATAGAGATCGAGGCCGCGCGGGAATTCGATCTGCAGGGCCGCGCGCTGGCGCCAGATCGCGTCGGCCAGGCCGCAGAGCGACATCGACACGCCCTCCTTGATGCCTGGCCCGCGCCAGGTCATCGCCGCCGCACCGGTCAGTACCGGCACCTGGATCAGCAGCGTGGCGCCGCGTTCGGGCGCCTCATCACTGCCGAGCGAGAACACATCCAGCGCCGGCATCTGCGCGCCATCGAGCAAGGCGAAAGCCGCATCTGCCGGTGTCGTCGCCAGCGGCGCGCCGCTATGGAAGCGCAACCAGGTTTTCACCGCATCGGTATCGAAGCCGGCACCGAGCCAGACCGGCGTGTCGAGATCGGCCAGCGTGAGCAAGGCTGCCGCCAACGCCGGCGCGAGGCCATCGGGATGGCCCGCCTCGGTCTCCAGCGTCACCACGCGGCCGGGCCGCGCCATGGCATCGAGAAGCGCACGGAAGGCCTGCTGGCTCTGCTGCACCGGATCGTCGAAGCCGGCGGCCGGCGCCATCTGTGTCATCGTCATCATGCTCAATCCTCCCCGCGCACCAGGGTGAAGAAATCGACCTTGGTGGCGGCCACCTTGGCGGCCCGCTGCTGGCGTTTCGCCGCCAGATCCTGCTCCACCGGGCCAATCAGCAGCTGTTCGATCCGCGCGGCGCCGGCGGCGTCCTGGCTCAGCGCATCGAACACCGCCACCAGTTCGGCGCGACGCTGGTCGCGGCCCTGCACATAGCCCACGCCCATCACGCTGCTGCCCTCCAGTGCGATCACGCAGCGCGACAGCGTCATCTCACCCAGGTTGAACCGCTGCCCGGCGCCGCCGGCGCGCGCGCGGACCATGGCGAGGCCGGTTTCGGGCTGCTTCAGCCGGCGCCAGGCCGGCTGTTCCGGCAGCGCAGCAAAAGCGGCCTCCAGGGTGTCGCGGTCGGTGCGCGCCAGCAGGCGCAGGCGGCGCTGCCGGGCCTGGACGGCCGGATCGGTCATGGCAGGGGCGACGGAAGCTTCGGGCTGGGCGCTCATACAGACCTCTTGCGCAATGGTCTAAATTTGTCTAGACATCTACACATTCAATACCCCGCCGGCCCGGCTTGAGCAAGCCACGCTTTGGCGAATCTTTTATGACGGAGCGCTGAAATGGCGGCAGCACAGGCGGCAAATCGCGGGATCGAGCGCGGCCCGATTGAGCGGGGCGCCGGCATGGCGGTGTGGCGGCAGATCGCCTCTGCGATGGAGCAGGCGATCCGCCGCGGCGATTACAAGCCGGGCATCCAGTTGCCGACCGAGAAGCAGCTGGCCGACAGTTTCGGGGTCAACCGCCATACCGTGCGCCAGGCGATGAACCGGCTGGCCGAGACCGGCCTGGTCAGCATCGAGCAGGGCCGCGGCATGTTCGTCGCCGAGGGGTCGCTGGATTACCGCATCGGCGCACGCACGCGCTTCACCGAAAACCTGCTGACCCGGCAGAAAAAGCCGATGCGCGAGCTGATCTCGGCCGAGCAGATCCCGGCCCCGGCGGAGATCGCCCGCGCGCTTGGCATCCCGACCGGCGCACCGTTATGGCAGATCGAAACCCGCAACCATGCCGATGACCGCGCGGTGAGCATGAGCAGCCACTGCTTCAGCGTCGAGCGTTTCCCCGACATGCCCGAGCTGTTCCGCCGCGCCGGCTCGATCACCGGCGCCCTCAAGCTGGCCGGGGTGTCCGATTACACGCGGCGCACCACGCGGATCGCGGCCAAGCTGATCGCCGCCGGCGATGCGCGCCTGCTGGACCTGCCGCGCACCCGCCCGGTGCTGATCAGCGAGACCGTGAATGTCGACGAGCGCGGCCGGCCGGTGGAATTCGTGCGCGCACGCTTTGCCGCCGACCATGTGACGCTCAGCATCGAGCATCTGGAATAAGTCAGTCGCTCTTGATCCGGCCCAGCACGCGGTAGCCCTGCCGCGCCACCACGATCACCTCGCCGCTGCCCGGATAGATGCCGGTGAGCCCGGTGATGTTGACCTGATGCGTCACCAGCACGGCGGGCTGGCCGGCCGGCAGGCCGTCGATCAGGGCGCGCAGGGCCGCGGTCTGTGTGCTGGCGCTTTGCGGCGAGCCGAAAAAGGAATTTAGCACCGGCGCATCCTGTACCGGGCCGAGGCCAAGGGCGGCGGCGGTGTCGCGGCAGCGGCACCACTGGCTGCTGCGGGTCTCGGCATTGGCGATGCCGTTGGCGCGGAACAGCGCGCCCAGCCGCGCGGCCTGGGCGCGGCCGGCGGGCGACAGGTTGCGCTGGGTGGCGCAGGCCTCCAGGCGGAAGCCAGGCGGATCGCCGGTGCCCGGCGCCTCGGCATGGCGCAGCAGCGCCACCGCCTCGCCGCTGCGCAGAGCCTGCCACAGGGCCGGTTCCGCCATCGCCGGGCCACCGACACAGCACAGCCACAAACCGATGGCAATCTGGAAGAGTCGCATTACGCCCTCGCCGCATCTGGGGTTGGCTCTAGATGATAGGGCGCAGGCGATACCGGACGAGGGACTGGGCATGGATTTGCCGGTTGCCGAAACATTGAAGCAAATTCTGAACGGCGCCTGCACGGCGCCGTCCGCGGGCACCGCGCGGCTGGACCGGCTGTTCCAGTCGCTGCAGCAGGACACGCCCGCGCGGCCGGCCCATGAGATCGAGGATGAAATCTGGGCGATCTGGACCAGCCATGCCGATCCCGCGCTGGAAGCGCGTCTGCAGCGCGCGATTTCAGGCATTGCACGCCGGCGCTTCACCGAG
>NZ_CALSAN010000031.1:0-46554 GCF_943372915.1 Ferrovibrio terrae
GGATGTTTCACGTGAAACATCCCCCTTTTCAGATAAACCATTGAAATTACTTATTCAGCCGCTTCAGACCCGCTGCGTTTTGCCTTTTTCACATGGCCCAGCAGGGCCGACAGCGCTGCCGGCGTCACGCCGGAGATGCGCGCCGCCTGCCCCAGCGTGCCCGGCCGGTGCTGCTTCAGCTTGGCGCGGACCTCGTTCGACAGGCCGCCGACGGCGTCGTAATCCAGCCCGGCCGGCAGGATCAGGCCTTCATCCTTGCGGAAGGCGACGATGTCCGCCTCCTGGCGCTCCATATAGCCGGCATAGAGCCCGTCGATCTCGATCTGCTCGACGATCTCCGGGGCCAGGTCTGCCAATTCCGGCCAGATGGCGCTGAGCCGGGCCACGGTCATGTCCGGGTAGCCCAGCAGCATGGCGGCCGAACGCGGCTGGCCGTCCTGGTTGATGCTCAAGCCCCGCTTGGCCAGTTCCGGCGGCGTCATTTTCAGGTCGCGAACCAGCCCTCGTGCGGAAAAAAGGCGGTTTTCCTTGGATTTCCAGGCTGTTTCACGTGCAACGCCGATGCAGCCGAGCGCCAGGCCCAGCGGCGTCAGGCGCTGGTCGGCATTGTCGGCGCGCAGGCTCAGGCGGTATTCCGCCCGGCTGGTGAACATGCGGTAGGGCTCGCGGGTGCCCAAAGTGACCAGATCATCGACCAGCACGCCGATATAGGCATCGGCCCGGCCCAGGATGAAGGGGGTCTCCCCGCCTCCGGCCGCAATGGCAGCATTCAGGCCGGCAATCAGGCCTTGGGCGGCAGCTTCCTCGTATCCCGTCGTGCCGTTGATCTGGCCGGCGAGATACAGGCCCTTCTGCCGCTTGGTCTCCAGCGTGGGCTTCAGCTCACGCGGATCGACGAAATCATACTCGATGGCATAGCCCGGCCGCAGCATGACGGCGTTTTCCAGGCCGGGAATGGTCTTGAGCAGGCCGGCCTGCACATCGCGCGGCAGCGAAGTGGAGATTCCATTCGGATAGACGGTGTCGTCATCCAGCCCTTCGGGCTCGAGGAAGATCTGATGGCGGTCGCGCTGGGCAAAGCGCACCACCTTGTCCTCGATGGACGGGCAATAGCGCGGCCCGGTGCCTTCGATCTGGCCGGAATACATCGGCGCGCGATGCAGGTTGTCGCGGATCAGCGCATGACCGGCTTCAGATGTGTAGGTGACACCGCACTGGATCTGCGGCGTGGAAATTTTCGTCGTCAGGAAGCTGAACGGCACCGGCGGATCGTCGGCGCTCTGCATCTCCAGCGATGACCAATCGATGGTGCGGCCATCAAGCCGCGGCGGCGTGCCGGTTTTCAGGCGACCCAGCGAAAAGCCGCATGTTTCAAGGGTTTTCGAGAGGCCGAGCGATGGCGCCTCGCCGACGCGGCCGGCTGGAATCTTCTCTTCGCCGATGTGAATGAGGCCGCGCAGAAAGGTGCCGGTGGTCAGAATGACTTTCGGTGCCGCGATGAAAGATCCATCACCACACACAACACCTTTGATCTCGCCATGCTCGATGCGGATGTCTTCGACAGCGGCGCCGATGATGCTGAGATTTTCCTGCTCGGCGAGGATCGCCTGCATCGCCTGGCGATAGAGCTTGCGGTCGGCCTGGGTGCGCGGGCCGCGCACCGCCGGGCCTTTCGACTTGTTGAGCATGCGGAACTGGATGCCGGCGGCATCGGCCACGCGGCCCATCACGCCATCCAACGCATCGATCTCGCGCACCAGATGGCCTTTCGCCAGGCCACCGATCGCCGGATTGCACGACATCTCGCCGATGGTCTCGGGCTTGTGCGTCACCAGCGCGGTGCGCGCACCCAGCCGGGCCGCGGCGGATGCGGCCTCGCAGCCGGCATGGCCGCCGCCGATCACGATGACATCAAAGCTGCTGTGCATGGGCGCGGGTTCTAAGGCGTTGTCCACAGGCCGTCAAAGGGAATCGCCGGCGAGGCTCTGTTACACGGGAAACCGGGGGCGTTTCACGTGAAACGGGCCGATTTAATCTTATATTCTCTTTTTGTTCTTAATGAAAAAGGCCGACGGTCCGCTGCGCGCTATCTAAAGAACAAAGATGGACAGAACCCCGGCGACCGCCAGCATCTGCGCCAGGTTGATCACCATGCTCACGCCATGCAGGCGGCGAAATGACCGTATCGCCCCGGCATCGCCGGCCGCCCGCCCCGGGCGCAGCGCATCCAGCTGCGGAATCAGAACCTGCCGCGTCAGCACCGCGAGTGCAGCGGTCACGGCCATCGCTGCGGCCGGCATCGGCTGCGCGGCCAGCGCCAGCATCAGCGCCGCGATCGCGCCCAGCACAATGATGACGCTGTAGTAGAGCGGAAACAGCGCGCGCAGAAACCGTGATGCCGCTTCGCCATCCAGTGTCCTGAACACCATCGGCGTCACGACAAACGAGAAGAACAGCATCGCGCCGAGCAGGATGGCGGTGGCGTAGAGCGCGATGGCATGCAGCAGCATCTGAATATCTCTCTATGTGACTATGCTCAATTTCGCAGAGGGACATTTGGGGTGCAATTCTGGCGTTGACCGGATTCACCGGGTTGGCCATAGAAAGGCCATGACACAGGATCAGACCGCCTCGCTTCTCTCCATCACCCGCTTCCCCGTCAAAGGCCTGACGCCGCAGAAACTGCAGGCTGCGCAGCTCACGCCCGATCAGCCGATTGCCGGCGACCGCCGGTTTGCGCTGGCCCATGGCGGCTCGGCCTTCGATCCGGCCGCACCGGCTTTCCAGAAGAAGGCGCATTTCCTCACCTGGATCCGCAATCCGCCGCTGGCCGCGCTGGACTGCAGCTTCGATGCGGGCGGCACGCGCATCACGATTTCAAAAGCCGGCAGGGTGCTGGTGCAGGATGCCGATCTCACCTCGCCGATCAGTCGTCCCGCCGTCGAGAAAGTGGTGCTCGATCATCTCGGACCGGATGCCACGCGCGGCAGCGTGCAGGTGGCGGAAGCGCCGGGCGCCTGGTTCGCCGATGTGCCCGATCCCTTCATCTCGATTCAGAATACCGCGACGCTGCTCGAACTCGGCCGCAAGCTCGGCACCGCCGATCAGCAGGTCGGCGCGCCGCTCGACCATCGCCGCCTGCGCGGCAATCTGCTGGTGGATGGGTTCGCCGCCTGGGCCGAGATGAAATGGGTCGGCGCGAAACTCCAGATCGGCGAAACCGTGCTGCAGATCGAGGCGGTGATCGGCCGCTGCGCCGCCACCCATGTGAACCCCGATACCGGCGTGCCCGACAGCGACCTGGTCGGCCTGCTGAACCGCGACTACGGCCATAACAAATGCGGCGTCTATGGCCGGGTGATCCAGGGCGGCACGATCCGGCCCGGCGACCGCGTCGGCCGGATTTACTGAGCCCCGCGTCACAAAACCGCAGGTAATCGCTAAATAGCTTGGCAGCGCCCCGTCGCCTTGCCAGTGTGCCGGCCATGTCATCTCCCGCCACCCCTGAAGCCTGGGCCCTGCCCGCCGGCGCCGAGAGCGACCCCGCCTTTGCCCGGCTGCATGCCTACTGGCTGGCCAAGACGCGCGGTGACCGCCTGCCGGCGCGGGCCGATATCGATCCGCTCGAGATTCCGCGCGAGCTGCTGCCCGACATCGCCCTGCTGGAAATCGAGCGGCAGGCCGATGGCAGACGGCGCTATCGGCTGCGCCTGTTCGGCAGCGGCCTGGAAGCGATGACCGGCGGCAGCAACGAAACCGGCCGCTATTACGACGAGGTGACCCACCAGCCCGGCCTGTATGAAAAGCTCGATGCCATGCTCACCGCCATGGCCGAGGAGCGCCGACCGATCTATTTCGCCGCGCCCTCCGGGTCGACAGATCGGGGTTTTCTGTGGTTTGGCCGTCTTGCCCTGCCGCTCGCCAGCGACGGCCGGACCGTCGACATGATCCTGGCCCTCGTCCGGCCCCTGCCGGGATCGCCGGGTGGCCAGCCGGCCACCCTTCCGGGTTAAACGACGAATCCGTCGAATCGCCCTCCGATAGCCCCGGTGATGCCACATTCGGGGGGCGTCCTGTCTCCATACACGGGGTCTGCCCCTGCGAAAGTGTGGAGTCTCGCCATGAACAATCTCGCTGCCCTGATCCTCCTCGGTGCCATCAGCGGCATGACGGCGCCGGCCCAGGCGATGGAGCCGGTGCGCGGTCCCGCGCCCAGTGTCGGTGCCGGCACCAGCACCGGCCCCAGTGCCGGCATCGTGCAGGTGCAGGGCGCGCCATCTTCGCAGGCGCCCGCCGCGCCGGACTCGCCCGCTGCGCAGATCGAGCCGCCCGACGGGCCGCCGGCCGGGGCACTGTCGCTGTCGCAGATCATCACCCAGATCGAGAGCCGGCCCGACTTCGCCTTCATCAGGGACATCGACTGGGATGACGGCCGCTACATCGTGCAGTACCGCACGCGCGATGGCCGCGACCGCGACCTGAAGATCGATCCGCGCACCGGCCGCCCGGTGGAAGGCGCCCTGCCGATGGTGCAGTGGCCGAAGACGTAACGGCGGCCCGCAGACGGAACGTGATTTAAGCCAGCGCCGTCGTGCCGTCGCCGTGATGATCGGCCGGCGGCCATTCGCTGCGCAGGATGGCGAACAGGTCGCTGTCGCGCCATTCGCCGCGCACGCTGAAATTCTGCTGCAGCCGGCCTTCATGGCGGAAGCCTAATTTCCGCAGCACCGCATGGCTGCGCTGGTTCTCCACATCGGCCAGCGCGGTGATGCGATGCAGGCCCAGTTCGGCAAAGCCGAAGCGCAGCACGCCCTGCATGGCTTCCGACGCATAGCCCTTGCCGCGGATGCTGCCGTCAAACGAAAAACCGATATTGCCCTGGCGGTGTTCGGGCGAGGCGATGCTGAGCCGCACCATGCCGATGGCGCGCCCCAGCGCGCGCTCCTCCACCGCAAACAGCCAGTCGCGCCCGGTGGGATTGGCGGCTTCGGCGACGCGCGCGGCGATGAAGCGCGTCACCAGCTCGGCATCCAGCGCCGGGCCGGGCAGGAACTGCCAGAAGTCCTGCTTGACGGCGAAGTCCTGGAAGGCCGCCTCGTCGGCGGGCGTAAAGCCGCGCAGGATGAGGCGCTGGGTGCGGAGCGATGGGAAGGCGTCGGGCATGGTCAGAATCCGGGAACGGTTTTACTGATCATCAGCCAGAATATCAGCAACAGCCCAAAGAAGGCAGGCCAGCCCAGCATAAACCACAGCCGCATGTAGCGATAATAGCGGGACGGCAAAGCCGATCCGTCACGCAGCGCGGCAACGGCCATGTCGCGGATACGCAACTGCAGCCAGACCACCGGCACCCAGCACAGGAAGGCCAGGCCGTAGAGCGCATAGCTCAGCATCAGCCAGCCCTCATGCGGGTCGTGGCCGACGATGACGATGAGCGCGATGCCGCTCACCGGCTGCAGCAGGCCGGCCGTGCCGGTGAAGATCCAGTCCGCCGTCACCACCAGCCGGGCAACCCCGGCAATGGTCGCCACATTGCGGCTGTAATGCGCGAACAGCATGAAAAAGGCGATGCCCAGGCCGGTGCCAAACAGCACCGTTGCGCTCAGGATATGCAGGGCTTTGATCGGCAGATACCAGTCCATCATCATGTGTCGTCATCCAGCGCCCAGTGGATCGCGATCAGCACCAGGATCGGCAGGTTCTTCAGCAGCGGCCCATACGGATCGGCCCATAGCGCCGGCGCGGCCAGCGTCAGCACCAGGGAATAGCCGGTCACCACGGCCAGCTGCACCGCCGTGAGCAGCCCGGTGCCGAACCAGCGCAGCAGCAAGGCCGCCCCCAGCAGCAGGTCGAGGCCGCAGAAGGCAATCGCCAGCGGCCGGGCAGCGGCGGGCGGCAGCTGCAGCAGATCGAGCACCGGCTGCACGGTTTCGATCCCGGCAAACAGGCCGATGATGCCCGATGCGAGCCAGAGCAGCGCCAGCGCCAGGCGCACCGCCGGCCGCAACCAGTAGAGCCGCGCATGCCAGCGGTCCTGCACATGGGCGGGATGGCGCGCCTGCGCCTCGGCCATGGTCATCGGCTGCCAGCCGATGGCCCGCGCAAAGCCGGCGGCATCGCCGGTATTGCCATGGATCATCTGCGCCACCGCATTGCGGCTTACCGGCCCGCGGCCGAACATCTCGCCCAGCCCGGCCATCGCATGGATCAGCGGCATCGGCACCTGCGGTATCAGCCGCGCCGGCGGCAGGCCCAGCCAGGCGCGCAGACGCAGCAGGATATCGCGCAGACGCAGCGTCTCCGGCCCGGCCGGCTCCAGCGTCGCGCGGGTCACCGTGCTGTCGGCGACCAGCTGACACACTGCGCGCGCCAGATCGTCGGCATGGATCGGCTGGAACAGCTGCGCCCCGTCGCCCGGCAGCGGCAGCAGGCCGGGCAGCCCGGCCAGGCCGCGCAGCAGCGAAGTGCCGCCATAGCTGCCCTGGTGATAGACCAGCGATGGCCGCAGGATCACCCAGTCGAGATCGTCCTGCGCCCGCAGCTCTTCCTCGGCCTGCCATTTGCTGCGGGCATAGTCGGTGCCGGCCGCGGTGTCGGCGCTGATCGCCGAGATATGGATGATGCGGCGGAGGCCGGCAGAGCGGCAGGCGGCATACAGCGCACGCGGACCCTCCACATGCACGGCCGTGATCGCCGGGCCGCGCAGCAGGCCGGCAACATTCACCACCGCATCGATGCCCCGCAGGCGCGGCAGCCACACAGCCGCCGTGACATCGCGGGCCAGATCGCATTGAACGGTGTCGATGCCGGGAAAGCGGCGCTGCGCCTCGGCCGGGCGCCGCACGGCGGCCACCACGTGATGGCCGGCGCCCAGCAGGGCTCCCGTGATATGCCGCCCGATGAAGCCGGTGTCACCGAGGACGAGAATGCGCATCAGGGCTGGACCGGATCGTAGAGTGTCGCGCCCAGCAGCATATCCGCGACCGTGCCGTCGCGCGACAGCGGCATCACCAGCCCGGTGAAGCGCGCCGCCGCGATGCCGTCGCGCTCGGCCTGTTCGCCCCGCACCCGCTGGCGGATGCGGGCCCAGCGCGGCGCGCCGCGCTGCAGGATCTCGCGCCAGTCGCTGCAGAAGCGCGCGCGGTCCGGGCTCACCTCGTCCTCGTTCACTTCGCGGCCGGTGATATCGGTGCCGAAGAAGGGCCGGAAGGCCGTGCCGATCAGGCGGAGGCGAAACCGCATCGGCGGGCCGATCTGCGGCACCTCGACCAGGAACAGGTTGGGCAGCAGGCGCGGAATTTCGGTCGGCTCGATATCGGCGCGTAGCGGCCAGGGCCGGTCGCCTTTCTTCGACAGCCAGTAGCGGTAGGCCTCGAGCAGCAGCGGCACATCGAGGCCCGCCATGTCCCAGCTGCTGGTGATGTCGTCGAACAGCGGCGCGCTCATGGCACTATGTTACTTCCCGATACAAAAATCGCGGAAGATCACATCCAGCAGATCCTCCACATCGATGCGTCCGGTGATGCGCCCGAGTGCGCGCGCCGCCAGCCGCACATCCTCCGCCGCCAGTTCGGCGCTGGTGTTGTGGCGCTCGGCGCCGCGCACGAAACGGTCCAATGCTGCGATGCAGTCGGTCAGCGCCTCGCGGTGGCGGGCGCGGGTCAGCGTCGCGCTGCCTGTTAAACCAATGCGCGCGGTGACCTCGGCCTCCAGCGCATCCAGCAGCGCCTTCATGCCGGTATTGGCGCGCACGGATATCGGCAGCACCGGCCGGTCGTTGATCGTCCAGCCGCTGGGCGTGCTGGCCGCATCGGCCTTGTTGGCGATCACAATGGCATCGGCGTCGATCAGCGCCGCAGTGTCCTTGGGCACGGCTTTCTGCGTGGCATCGAGCACGACCAGCTTGAGATCGGCGGACTCCGCCCGCTTGAGCGCCCGCGCCACACCCTCGCTCTCGATGCTGTCGGCGCTCTCGCGCAAGCCAGCCGTATCGGCCAGCACGACGGGATAGCCGCCGAGATCGAGATGCACCTCGATCACGTCGCGCGTGGTGCCGGGGATATCGGAGACAATCGCCGCCTCGCGCCTGGCCAGCGCATTGAGCAGCGACGACTTGCCCACATTGGGTGCGCCCAGGATTGCCACCATCAGGCCATCGCGCAGACGCTCGCCGCGATGGTTGTCGGCCAGATGCGCGGCGATCTCCTCGCGCAGGCGCGCCAGCTGCGGCCGCACCTCAGCCGCCACGCCCTCGGGCAGGTCCTCATCGGGGAAATCGATATCGGCTTCGAGATGGGCGAGTGCGCGCACCAGCTGGTTGCGCCAGCCCTCGTAAAGCTGTCCCAGCGCGCCCTGCATCTGGCGCAGCGCCTGTCGGCGCTGGGCCTCGGTTTCGGCATTGATCAGATCGCCCAGCCCCTCGGCCGCTGTGAGGTCGAGCTTGCCATGCTCGAACGCGCGGCGGCTGAACTCGCCCGGCTCGGCCAGGCGCAGGCCCGGCAGTTTCGCCAAGGCGGCAAAGAGGGCGGCCAGCACGGCGCGGCCGCCATGCACCTGCAGCTCGACCACATCCTCGCCGGTGAAACTGTGCGGTGCCGGAAACCACAGCACCATGCCCTCGTCCAGCAGGGCGCCGCTGTCGTCCTTCAGCTTGCGCAAGCTGGCCGTGCGCGCCTTGGGCAGCTGGCCGCCGATCAGATCGAGCAGCGCATCGGCCGCCTGCGGTCCGCTCAGGCGGATCACCGCCACGCCGGCACGGCCTGCGGCGGACGACAGTGCGTAGATGGTTTCCGGGATCATTAAAGATCGTCATGCCCGGACTTGATCCGGGCATCCATGTCCAGCCGCTTCACAGGACTTGCAGAGACTGCGGCGAACCCTCGCACGTGGATGGCCGGGTCAAGCCCGGCCATGACGAACAGGGGGTTGGTCGCCGCTCGCCTCACTTCTTCTTTTCTGTATGATCCGGGCCGTCTTCGGGCTTGAGCATCAGCCGCGTCACCCGGCCACCATTCTTCACATGCACGTCCAGGATCTCGTCGATATCGGCGAAACTGTCCGCGCGATACCACACGCCCTCGGGATAGATCACCAGCGTCGGGCCCAGTTCGCAGCGCTCCAGGCAGCCGGCCTGGTTGACCCGCACGCCGTCTTCCAGCCCCAGCCCCAGTTCCTTGGCGCGGGTCTTCATGTAATTGCGCAGCTTCTCGGCGCCCTTGCGGGCACAGGAACCGCGCGGATGGTTTTCCGGCCGCTCGTTGGTGCAGACAAAGATATGCGCGCGGTAGAAATCGGCGGGATCACCGGCTTTCGCCGGGGGGCGCACCTGGTAACGGATCGCCATGGCTTATTTCTTCGCCGCGCCGCCGCCCGTCATGCCGCCGGCGGGAAACTGGCTGAAAAAGAACTTCTGAATCTGCTCCAGGTTGTTCAGCCCCATCGGTCCCCAGGTGCGCAGCAGCACCTCCGGGTCCATGGATTTGAGCGAACTCATCATGCGCTCCTGCATCTGGGCCATCACGGCCTCCTGCAGGGGCTGTACATCCGGCAGGCCGAGGAAGGACCGAGCCTCCTCCGGCGTGCAATCCACATTGACAGTCACCTTCATCGCTGCACCATACTGCTTTGAGGGAAATGCCCGAATTGAGAAGCAGGACAAATACCTAGCATGACCGAAGGCGCGTTGTCAGGGATCAACCGTAATAATCTCGATAAGGCGGCCTCGCCCTATCTGCAGCAGCATCGCGACAACCCGGTGCACTGGCAGGTCTGGGGCCCCGAGGCGCTGGCCGCCGCCCAGGCCGCCAACAAGCCGATCCTGCTCAGCATCGGCTATGCCGCCTGCCACTGGTGCCATGTGATGGCCCATGAAAGCTTCGAGAATCCCGAGATCGCCGCGGTGATGAATGCGCTGTTCATCAACATCAAGGTCGACCGCGAGGAACGCCCCGATATCGACAGCATCTACATGAACGCGCTGCAGGTGCTGGGCGAACAGGGTGGCTGGCCGCTCACCATGTTCCTGACGCCGAAGGGCGAGCCCTTCTGGGGCGGCACCTACTTCCCGCCCGAGGGCAAATACGGCCGGCCCGGCTTCCGCGAGGTGCTGGAGAAAATCTCCGACGCCTGGCAGCAGAAACCCGATGCCATCGCGCAGAACACCAGGATGATCGTCGGCGCCCTGCGCAACCTGGCCAAGCCGCAGAGCCGCGACCGCCTGCCCTTGAGCAACGATGTGCTCGACCAGGTGGCGGCGCAGATTCTCGGCCATGTCGATCCCGACCAGGGCGGCATCGGCACGGCGCCGAAATTCCCGCAGACCGGCCTGTTCGATCTCTTGTGGCGCGCCTACCTGCGCACCGGCATCCCGGATTATTCGCTGGCGGTGATCACCACGATTATCCGCATGGCGCAGGGCGGCATCTACGACCACCTCGGCGGCGGCTTCGCGCGCTATTCCACCGATGCCGAATGGCTGGCGCCGCATTTCGAAAAGATGCTCTACGACAACGCCCAGCTGCTGTCGCATATGGCGACCGTCGAGGCCGAGACCGGCGACCCGATCCTGCGCCAGCGCATCGTGGAAACCGTCGGCTGGCTGCTGCGCGAGATGGTGGCCGAAGCCGGCGGGTTCGCCGCCACGCAGGATGCGGATTCCGAAGGCGAGGAAGGCAAGTTCTATGTCTGGGACAAGGCCGAGATCGCCGAGATCCTGGGGCCCTATACCGGCGAATTCTGCGCCGCCTATGACGTCACCGACGACGGCAACTGGGAGCACAGCAACATCCTGCGCCGCTCGCTGGCACCCGACCTGAAGGACGAGGCCGGCGAGAAGCGGCTGAAGATCGCGCGTGAGAAACTCTTCGCGGCGCGCGACAAGCGCATCAAGCCGGGCTGGGACGACAAGGTGCTGGCCGACTGGAACGGCCTGATGATCGCCAGCCTCGCCGACCTATCGCAGCAATATGCGCAGCCCGCCTGGCTGGCCGCTGCCGAACGCGCCTACAGTTTCATTGTGAATACGATGCAGCAGGGCGAGGATCGCCTGGGCCACAGCTGGCGCAGCGACATCCTGGTCTTCCCCGGCCTGCTCGACGATTACGCCAACATGTCGGCGGCGGCGCTGGCGCTGCATGAGGCCACCGGCAATCCGGCCTATCTGGCGCAGGCCAAGCGCTGGCTCGATGTGGTGGAAAGCGATTATCTCGACACCGTGAATGGCGGCTATTTCTTCACCTCGAAAGAGGCCGAGGATCTTGTCACCCGCACACGCCATGCGGCCGACAACGCCACGCCGGCCGGCAACGGCACGCTGGTCGGCGTGTTCGCGCGGCTGTGGTATCTCACCGGCGAACTGGTCTGGCGCGAGCGCGCGCAGAACCTGATCGATGCCTTCTCGGCCGATGTCGGCAAGAACTTCTTCCCGATGGGCAGCTTCCTCAACGGCGTCGACCTGTTCATGAATGCCGTGCAGGTGGCGATCATCGGCCGCCGGGGAGAGCCGGCCACCGACGCGCTGGTCGCTGCCGCCTACAGCGTATCGGTGCCCAATCGCGTGGTGCTGGTCACCGCGCCCGATGCGATGCTGCCGGAAACCCATCCGGCCACCGGCAAGACGCCGATCGACGGCAAGCCGACCGCCTATGTCTGCATCGGCCCCACCTGCGGCCTGCCGGTGACGACGCCAGCCGAACTTGTCGCCTCGCTGAAAGCGACGCGGGCGGTCTGACGCCTGATTCCTGCGCGCCGGATGCAATTGCCCGCGACAGTGGCCGTCGCCGGCATGTCTGCACCCTATCTTTCCGGTAACCCGGCACTGGCGGAGCCTGGATTACACATTGCTAATCCATCGGCGCCGGCGGTGCCGCCTATGCTGGTTGCGTTACAACCACGCAGGATCTGGTCCTATGGAAAAGCTGAAGTCGTCCCGGTTATGGGCGCAGGAAATGTTTCACGCCGTGCGCGGTCGCGAAGCCAGCCGCCATTCGGAAGCCGATGAGTGGGTGGTGCGGATGATCGAACATTTCATCGCCCGCATCAAACGCGAAGCCTTTATCGCCGGCGCGGATCGCTACAAAAACCGCCTGCTGTCGCTGGCACCGCATGAGGACCAGATCCGCATCAAGCAGGTTCCCCTGCTGGAGCCCAGCCTGACGCCGGCCGAGATTCTCGCCACCCTCAATCAGATCGCCAGGGTCGAACGGCCCTTGCCGCCACGGATCAGCAGCGAAATGCCCGCCGCCACCACACCGGTGACCCCGGCAATGACAAAGGCCTGCATATAGTCGCCCTGCTGCACGCGCATCCAGCCGGCGAAGAAGGCAGCGCTCGCCGCACCCAGCTGATGGCCGGCGGCGATCCAGCCGAACACCACCGGGCCGTCGCGTTCGCCGAAGGCCTCGGTGGCGAGCCGCACGGTGGGCGGCACGGTGGCGATCCAGTCGAGGCCGTAGAACACGGCGAAGATCGACAGGCTGACCAGCGAGAAATCGGTATAGGGCAGGTAGACCAGTGAAAGCCCGCGCAGGCCGTAATACATGAACAGCAGCTTGCGCGGATCGTAACGGTCGGTGAGCCAGCCGGATGCCGTGGTGCCGAACAGGTCGAAAAAGCCCATCAGCGCCAGCACGCCGGCTGCCGTGGTCACCGCGATGCCCATGTCGCCGCAGAACGACAGCATATGGGTGCCAACCAGGCCGTTGGTGGTGAAGCCGCAGATCCAGAAGGTGGCGAACAGGAACCAGAAGTCGGGTTTCTTCGAGGCGCGGCCCAGCGCGCTGACAGCAAAGACCAGCGGATTCTGCGCGGGCCCGGCCGGCGGCGTCATCGCCGTGGCGCCATAGGGCATCAGCCCCATATCGGCGGGCTTTTCCGGCAGCAGCCAGAAGACCAGCGGGATCAGCGCGGCGCAGGCAATCGCCACGGTCCAGGCCACGGTGGCCCAGCCGCCGGCCTCGGCAATGGCTGACAGCAGCGGAATGAAGATCAGCGTGCCGGTCGCCGTGCTGGCGGTGAGCAGGCCCATCACCAGTCCACGGTTGCTGACGAACCAGCGGTTGGTGATCGTCGCCCCCATCACCAGCGCCACGGCGCCCGAGCCCAGGCCCGACAGCACGCCCCAGCTGGCGATCAGGTGCCAGGACTCGGTCATCATGGTCGACAGCGCAGTCGACCCGGCCATCAGGGCCAGCGCGGTCAGCAGGGTGCGGCGGATGCCGAAGCTCTGCATCAGGGCGGCGGCGAACGGCCCAACCAGGCCATAGAGGAAAATGCCGATGGCGGCGGCCAGCGAGGTGGTGTCGCGGTTCCAGCCGAAGGCCTTTTCCCACGGCACCAGCAGCACGCTGGGGGTGGAGCGCAGGCCGGCGGCGACCAGCAGGCAGAGGAAAATGACGCCAACGACCACAAACGCATATTTCTGGCCCAAGATCTTTTTGCCTGGAAAGGCAGGGCGTGTTAGGCTCATGTGACTTACCGGTACGTGTTGCGACGGCGCCAATATGCGTACCGATCGGTAACATTGTCAAGGATGTAAGCCATGGCGCAGAAACCGCTGCCCGATCAGCCTGTTGTGGAGACCATCCCGGTTGCGGTGCCGCGTGCAGCCGACAAGATCCGCCGCACCGCCCGCGAGCTGTTCTATGCCGCCGGCATTCGTGCGGTCGGTGTCGATGAGATCGTCACCAAGGCCGGCGTCACCAAGCCCAGCCTGTATCGTGCCTTCCCCTCCAAGGATGAACTCGCGGCGGCTTACCTGCGCGATTACGACGCCGAATTCTGGCAGCGCTTCGAGGCCCGGCTGGACACTGCCGGACGCGACAATCCGCGCGCCGGCCTGATGGACTTCCTGCACAATCTGGGCTCCCGCGCGGGCGCGCCGCACTATCGCGGCTGCGGCCTCTCAAACACCGCGGTCGAATATCCCGACGACAGCCATCCGGCCCGCAAGGTGTCGGAGCATCACAAGCAAAAGCTGCGGCTGCGGCTGGCCGAACTGGCCGCCGACATGGGCGCCGACGATCCGAAGCTGCTGGGCGACAGCCTGATGCTGCTGATCGAAGGGGCTTTCGTCACCGGCCAGCTGTTCCATGCCGGCGGCGGCCCGGCGCGGGCCCTGGCCGAAGCGGCCGAACGGCTGATCGACAGCCACCTGAAGGGCTAATACAGCCGCTCCGGCTCTGCCACCGGCGTGATGTCATCGCGTTTCAGCGCGATCTTCTCGTTGTCGCTGCGCACCACCAGATATTCCACGGTCTCCGTGCTTTCCAGGCTGCGCTCCTGATGCGGTACATGCGGCGCGAAATAGACAAAGTCGCCCGGGCCGATCTCGGTGGCATAGTCCAGCCGCGCACCCCAGCGGATTTCACTGCGGCCTTTCACGACATACAGCATCACCTCATGGCGACCATGGGTATGCGGCCCGGTATTGGCCTGCGGCGCCACCTGCACGCTGCCGATCCAGGTCTTGTCGCCGCCGCCGATGCCGCCGAAGTCAAAGGCCGTGGTGCGCCCGCCGCCACTGCCGCGTTCGGCCGCCACTGTCGCCGCGCGCCGCACCGAAACCCCGTCACGCCAATCCTTGCTGTCGTCCATCGCCCGCCCTCCCGCGGGCAGGATAAACCAGCCACGCCGGATCCAGAAAGTGAGCCCCGGACTGCCAGATTCTGTCAGCAGTCACGCTTCGGTCATGCCAGGATACTGGATCGGCAGCCAAAACCGCCCAATCTGAGGGGCGCCACAGGGGCGGAACAACAGGGCCGGGCTGGCGTTGTGTAACTCCACTGGCGCCGTGACTTTCGGCTGCGACGCCTTAGGTCGTTTTTGGCGGTCTTCCAGGATCGCATTGAAAGAGAGCCTGCAGATGAGCGGCACCGTAACCTTTGAAGAGACCGGCGCCTTTGAAGAAACCGGCTTCACCCCGATGACCCAAAGCCTGGATGCCGGCGCTGCGATTTACGATGCCGAGGATCCGCAGGGCAAAACCATCCACAGCCAGCCGGTGCGCGATGCCCTGCTGGATGGCTATCGCGCCGTGCGCCAGCTCACCGAGCGCCTGGTCGAACCGCTGACGGCGGAAGACCAGATGCTGCAGTCGATGGACGATGCGAGCCCGGCAAAATGGCACCGCGCCCATACCACGTGGTTTTTCGAAACCTTCCTGCTGCAGCCGCATCAGCCCGGCTACTGCGTGTTCGACGAGAATTTCAACTACCTGTTCAATTCCTATTACGAAGCCGTCGGCGAACGGCATCCGCGGCCCGAGCGCGGCATCCTGAGCCGCCCCACCGCCGAAACCGTCACGCAGTATCGCCGCTATGTCGATACTGCGATGGCCGAGCTGATCGCGCGCATCGATGATGCAGCGCTGGGCGTGATCGCGCCGCTGCTGGCCCTGGGCCTGGCGCATGAACAGCAGCACCAGGAACTGATCCTCACCGATATCAAGCATGCCTTCTGGCGCAATCCGGTGTCGCTGGCCTACCAGCCGCCGCAGGCCTTCACGCGCGAACCGGCACCGCCGCTGGATTTCATCGGCTTTGCCGGCGGCATCGTCGAGATCGGCCATGACGGTCATGGCTTCGCCTTCGACAATGAAGGCCCGCGCCATCGCGTGCTGCTCAATCCCTATCGTATCGCCACGCGGCCGATCACCTGCGGCGAATACCTGATGTTCATGGAAGACGGCGGCTACAGCCAGCCCGAACTCTGGCTCTCCGATGGCTGGGCCACCGTGCAGCGCGAGGGCTGGCAGGCGCCGCTGTACTGGTCGCCCGATGCGCGCCATGAAAGCGGCTGGCAGATCTTCACGCTCAACGGCAAGCGCGCCATCGATCCGGCCGAGCCGGTCTGTCATGTCTCCTTCTACGAGGCCGCCGCCTTCGCCGCTTGGGCCGGCAAGCGCCTGCCCACCGAGGCCGAATGGGAGCACGCCGCCAATTCCGGCCGCTGCGAATTCCGCGGCGGGTTCCTCGACCGCGCGCATCCGCATCCGCGCGCCAGCACCGCCCCCGCCGGCCGGCTGCAGATGCTGGGCGAGGTGTGGGAATGGACGCGCTCGGGCTATGAGCCCTATCCGGGCTTCCGGCCAGCGCAGGGTGCCATCGGCGAATACAACGGCAAATTCATGGTCAGCCAGCTGGTGCTGCGCGGTGGTTCCTGTGTCACGCCACCCGGCCATGTGCGTGCCAGCTATCGCAACTTCTTCCCGCCGGCCGCGCGCTGGCAATTTTCCGGCATCCGTCTCGCGGAGGACGCATGAACACTCTCGCCATCCTGTGGCCGCGCGAAGAACGCCCGGTTCCCCAATCCACCGAATGGCGGCCGACTCGGTTTGGCCGCGACGTGCATGCCGGCCTGCGCGCAGCGGCAAAGGCGATCCCGGCAAAGTATTTCTACGACAGCCATGGCTCGGCGCTGTTCGAGCAGATCTGCCGGCTGCCGGAATATTACCCGACCCGCACGGAGCGCAAGATCCTGCGCGACAATGCGCGTGAGATCGCCGCCATCATCGGTGCCGATGTCGAGGTGGTGGAATTCGGCGCCGGCGCCGCCGAAAAGGTGCGCCTGCTGCTCGATGCGCTGCCGCGTCCGGCCGGCTATCTGCCGATCGACATTTCCGGGCCGCATCTGACCGAGGCCGTCGCGCCGCTGGCCAGGCACTATCCGGATGTGACGATCCGCGTCGTCGCCGGTGATTTCACCCAGGCCCTGCCGCTGCCCGCGCCGCTGCCGCAGGCGCGCTGCCGCGTTGGTTTCTTCCCCGGCTCGACCATCGGCAATTTCACCCCGGACGAGGCGCTCGCCTTCCTGCGCAATGCCGCGGCCATGCTGCGCAGCGAGGGATCACAGGGTGCCGGCCTGCTGATCGGCGTGGATCTGGTGAAAGACCCGGCCCTGCTGCATGCCGCCTATAACGACAGCGCCGGCGTGACGGCAGCCTTCAACCTCAACCTGCTGCAGCGGATCAATCGCGAGCTGAACGGCGATTTCGATCTCGGTGCGTTTGACCATTACGCCTTTTACCAGCCGACCCAGCATCGCATCGAGATGCATCTGGTCAGCCGGCGCGCGCAGACCGTGACCCTGTGCAATCAGCGCTACAGCTTTGCCGCCGGTGAATCGATCCATACCGAGAATTCCTACAAATACACGCCGGCCAGCTTCCGCCAGCTGGCCGAGAAAGCCGGGTTCCGGCCCGCGGCGATGTGGACCGATGACGACAGCCTGTTCAGCCTGCACTGGCTGGCGCTGCCCGATGCGTGAATGATCACTGCTGCAGGCTGAGGAAGCGGCGAAACCGCAGCAGGCTGACGAAGAAAGCGCCCGCACCCATGGCGAGGATGGCCAGCGTCTCCGGCCAGACGGTCTCCAGGCCGGCGCCGCGCGACAGGATCGCCTGAGTCAATGCCACGTAATGCTTGGTCGGCAACAGCTGCACCGCCATCTGCAACCAGTCCGGCATTGCTTCCAGGGGTGTCAGCGCGCCGGACAGCAGATGCATCGGCATCTGTACCAGCATGAACAGCAGGGCGAACTGCGCCATCGAACCGGCAAGCGTGGCCAGTGCGATGCCGAGTGCGGCGGCGACGAAGATGAAGGCCGCCGTCTCGGCGAAAAATAGCACCAGCGAGCCCGCGATCCGCATGCCCAGCAGGCCCTGCAGCACCGCCAGCAGGCTGGCCATCGACAGCAGCAGGATCACGCCGCCATTGGCGAGAATCTTGGCCAGCATGATCTCGGCGGCATGCACCGGCATCACCAGCAGATGCTCCAGCGTGCCGCGTTCGCGTTCGCGCATCACGGCCGCACCGGTCAGCAGGATCGCCAGCATGTTGATCACCTGCAGCAGGGCCATCGCGCCAGTGAACCAGGTGGATTCCACCGTCTGGTTGAAGGCGATGCGCAGGTTGAGGCGCACGACATCGCTGCTGCTGGCGCCGGGATGCAGGAAGCGCGCGATCTCGCCGGCGACGATCGACTGGATATAGCTGCTGCCGATACCGGCCTGCATGATCGCCGTGGCATCGATCAGCAGCTGCAGTTCCGGCCGGCGACCGGCCTGAACATCGGCCTGGAAATCCGGCGGGATGTTCAGCACGAAGGTGAAGCGGGCCTGGTCCATGGCGCGATCCACCGCATCGGGCGTCACTTCCACCGGGGCCTGGAAGCGCGGCGGCAGAAAGGCCTCGACGATGCGTTCGGACAGCGTCGAGCGATCCTCGTCGATGATGCCGAGGGAGGCACGCACCAGATCATGCGAGGTGCCGGTGGCCTGGGCGTAGACCATCAGGCTGAAGGCATAGAGCATGAAGGCGAACAGCACGCGGTCGCGGAAGAGGCTGGTGATTTCCTTGCCAGCCAGCAGCAGCACGGCGCGCAGCGACGGCATCCGCATCACGCCTCCTGTTTACGCAGGAACAGCCAGGCCATGGCCAGCAGCACCGGCCAGAAGGCCGCCGTCGACAGGATGAAGGGCAGCAGTTCGGCGAAGCCCAGGCCCTTGGTGAAGGCGCCGACGCTGGTGCGCAGGAAATAGGTGGCGGGAAACAGCGAGCCGATCAGCCGTGCGCCGCCCTGCAGGGTCGACACTGGCTGCAGCAGGCCGGAGAAATGCACCGTCGGCATGATGGTGAGCACGGCGGTGCCGAACAGGGCCGCCACCTGGCTCGATGTAAAACAGGAGGTCAGCAGGCCGATCGCCGTGCTGGCCAGCACATAGAACAGGCCGCCCAGCAGCAGGCCGATCAGGCTGCCTTTCAGCGGCACGCCGAAAACGAACACCGCCATGGCGATCAGCAGCAGCACGTTGACATAGGCCAGCCCGACATAGGGCAGCTGCTTGCCGAGCAGGAATTCGATCTTGCGCACCGGCGTCACGTAAAGGTTGGTGATCGAGCCGCGCTCGCGTTCCGAGACCACACCCAGCGCGGCCAGAATGGCGGGGATCAGCATCAGCATCATGGCAAACAGCGCCGGCACCATGGCATCCAGGCTGCGGAAGGCCTGGTTGTAGCGGAAGCGCGGCACCACGGTGGCCGGCTGCACCAGGCTGGCGCCCTGCTGCCGCGACAGGTCGGCGAGAAAGCCGGTATGCACACCGTTGACATAGCCCTCCACCGTCTCGGCGCGGAACGGCATGCCGCCATCGATCCAGACCGAGATATCGGCCTGGCGACCGCGCCGCAGGTCGGCGCCGAAGCCGGGCGGAATCTCCACCGCCACCACGATGCGGTTGCCGCGCAGCCGCTGCAGCAGCGTCTCGCCATCCGGCAGATCGCTCTGACGCTGGAAATACGACGAGCCGGAGAACGCCTCGACATAGGCGCGGCTTTCCGGCGTGGCATCGCGGTCCAGCGCGGCAAAGGTGATGCGGTCGACATCGAAGGTGATGCCATAGCCGAACATCAGCATCAGCAGCAGGGTGCCGCCCAGCGCGAAGGCGAGCCGGATCGGATCGCGCATCAACTCGATCCCTTCACGCCAGGCATAGGCCAGCAGGCGCTGCAGCGAAAACAGGCCACGGCGCGGCGGCGCGGATTCCATTGCGGCGGCGGCGATGCCGCCGGTCACGGCCGCCTCGGCCTTGCGGCCGCCCAGTTCCATATAGGCGATGAAGGCGTCTTCCAGGCTGGCGGCCTGCTGCGCCGCCTGGAGTTCCTGCGGCGTGCCGGTGGCGATCAGGCGGCCGGCATGCATGAAAGCGACGCGGTCGCAGCGCGCGGCCTCGGCCATGTAATGCGTGGAGATGAAAATGGTGACGCCGCGTTCGCGCGACAGCCGCACCAGCTCCTGCCAGAAAATCGCGCGCGCCACCGGATCGACGCCGGAGGTCGGCTCGTCGAGGATCAGGATTTCCGGATCGTGCACGATGGCGACCGCCAGCGACAGGCGCTGGCGCAATCCCATCGGCAGCGCATCGGCCACCGTCTCCAGTTCCGGTTGCAGATCGAAATGTTGCGCCAGCGCCAGAATGCGCTTAGCCGCGGCGCGGCCGTTCAACCCGTAGAGGCCGGCATGCAGCACCAGATTCTGCCGCACCGTCAGTTCGCCATAGAGCGAGAAGCTCTGCGCCATGTAGCCGATGCGCCGGCGCAGCGAGAAATCCCGCGCCGATACCGGTTGGCCGAACAGCCGGCCCTCGCCCTCGCTGATCGGCAGCAGCCCGGTCAGCATCTTCATCGTGGTGGTCTTGCCGCAGCCGTTGGAGCCGAGGAAGCCGAAAATCTCGCCACGCCGGATCGCCAGGTCGATGTGATCGACGGCGGTGAAATCGCCGAACCGGCGCGTCAGGCCATGCGCCTCGATCACCGTCTCGCCATCGCCGGCGCCCGGTACCGACGGTGTGGCCGCCAGCAGACCCGCGCGCCGCTCCGGCGGCAGCAGGGCGATGAAGGCCAGCTCCAGGCCCGGCTGTCCGGTCTGTGCCTTCAGCGCGGCCGGACTGCCGGAGGCCAGGATGCGGCCATGATCCAGCAGCACGACATGGTCGAAGCGCTCGGCCTCGTCCATCGTCGAGGTCGCGACCAGCAGGGCAAGCTGCGGCCGGCCCTGACGGATGGTGTCGATCAGGTTCCAGAACTGCCGGCGCGACAGCGGATCGACGCCGGTGGTCGGCTCGTCGAGGATCAGCAGGTCCGGGTCATGCACCAGCGCGCAGCACAGGCCGAGCTTCTGCTTCATGCCGCCCGACAGTTTCTGCATCGGCCGGTCGGCGAAGGGGGCGAGGCCGGTGGCCTCCAGCAGGGCCGGAATGCGACGCGCCTCCTCGGCGCGGTCATGGCCGAACAGTCGGGCGAAGAAGGCAATATTCTCGCGCACGGTAAGGCCGGCATAGAGGTTGCGGCCCAGGCCCTGCGGCATATAGGCGATGCGCGGCTGCACGGAATCGCGGGCCCCGCGGTCGGCCAGGTTGGCGCCCAGGGCCAGGATACGGCCCTGTTGCAGCCGGCGCACGCCCGCCGCCAGCGCCAGCAGCGTCGATTTGCCGACGCCGTCTGGCCCCACCAGCGCCAGCGTCGCACCCGGTGCAATCGACAGGCTCACATCCTGCAGTGCGATGGCTTTGCCGTAATGGTGGCTGACGGACTCGATCAGCAGGCCACCGCCTGTCATGGCGCCGTCGATTTCCGCGTCAGGTCGGACTCGAGCCAGGCGGGCCAGGTCGCCTGCGGATCGAGACGGACATAGGCCATGCCGGTCAGGCCGGTCTTCACCTGGTCGAGATGCTGCTGCACCAGCTGCTGCGGTACGCGCGCCTTGACGCGGAACATCATGCGTTCGCGCTCGCTGCGGGTTTCCACCTGTTTCGGCGTGAACTGCGCCTGGGCCGAGATGAAGGAAACCTGCGCCGGCACCGCCAGGCCGGGCGCCGCATCCAGCAGCAGCCGCGCCTCCGAGCCGATGGCGACACGCCCGGCCGCCTGTGCCGGCAGGAAGAAGGTCATGTAGACATCGGATAGGTCGAGCAGCGTCGCGACCTTGCCGCCGGTGCCGAGCACTTCGCCGACTTCGGCAAGGCGGAACAGGATGCGGCCGGCTTTCGGTGCCGTCAGTGTGCCATCCTGCAACAGGTCGCGGATGCGTTCGGCCTCGGCTTCGGCCACCTTGATCGCTGCATCGGCGCTGCCGCGCTTGCTCTCGCTGGCCGCCAGTACGGCTTCGGCCGTGCGGCGGATGTTGCGCTGCTGGTCGACCTTCTGCTCGGAAACGAAATTCTTGCCCGAGAGGACAAGCGTGCGCTGCAGCTCCTTGTCGGCCAGGGTCAGTTCGCTCTGGCGCTGGCGGATCTCGGCCAGCACCTGGTTGCGCTGCTGCTGCGCCTGCGCGATCTGCGCCTCGGCCGAGCGCAGCTGGGCTGCCAGATCACGGGTATCCAGCACCGCCAGAATCTGCCCGGCCTTGACCAGGTCGCCTTCATCGGCGCGGATTTCCAGGATACGCGCGGCATATTTGGTGGCGATGTCGATTTCATTGGCCTCAATGCGGCCGTTGCCCGAAGCGAACCCTGGCGGCAGCACCGCACGGCCGCGCTGCAGATACCACCAGCCGGCACCGACCGCGGCAATGATTACCAGAACTGCCAGAATCCAACGCCGCATCACTCGTCCTCATCGCAAACCCTGGCCATGTCCCGCCGGCTTGGCCGCAGCTTGCGCAACACCGCGCTTTGCCGCATTGCGATAAATCAAGTGGTCCGGCGGGCAAATGCTGTCGCGACCTAACCGGAAAGTAATGCGTGGATGCTGGCGGGGGTCGTTAGGGTCCGGCTTCCTCATGGTGCATCCCGTCTTCATACCCACCCTGTCCCTGCCCGCCGCTTTGCGCGGAAGCTGGCATGTCGTGCGTGCGGCCGAAAGCGGCGATGACTGGCATCCGCAAGTCCGGCACCTGCTGTATCGCTGGCTGCGTTCCTGCAGCACTGATGGCCGGTTGCCGACACCACAGCTGATCGAATGCCCGCTGCTGGCAGACCTACTGCCGCATTTATGGCTGCTCGATGTCCATCGCGAGCCCTGGCGCTTCCGCTACCGGACGGCCGGCGCCGCATTCAGCCGCCTGATCGGTCAGGCTGTCGGAAATGAATGGTATGACGAGTTGCGCCCGCAGGCCTGGACCGCCAACCGCAGCCGCCTGATTGCCACTGCGCGCGATGGCATGCCGACCTGGCGACGCGGGTCACAGTCACAGGAAGCCGATGCCGGCGATTTGAAGCATGACGAAGTCGAAACGCTGATGCTGCCGCTGGCCGGCGATGGAATCCAGGCAGACGCCATTCTCGGAATCACGCTCGCTGCTGGCTCTGATCAGCTGCTGGCCGAACCATCTTCAGCGACACAATAAGCTGTCGCTTTGCCGATTAGGACGCCGAGGGGGGCACCGGGGCGATACCGTATTGCTGAGGCAGCGATACGGTGTCGCCCCGGACGTTTCTGCCGCAGCCGGGTCGCTGTTACGCCGGCGCTGCGGCCGCGCGATTGCGCTCCTTCAGGCCACCGATAAAGGCGCGGATGGCCGGCTGCACGGCAGCAAACAGCGGATCGTCGCGCCGCTTCAGCATCACTTCGGAAAACAGCTTGAGCCCGATGCCGAGCGAGGCCGCCTCATCCTCGGCATATTGGCCGCTGGCACGGATGCGCGCGACGATGCCGATGATCTCGTCGTGATTGATCGTCTCGAAACTCAGCGCCGGCTGAATCTCCGCGCCTTCGCGCGGCGTACCGACATGCTCGATGGTAACGCGATAGCGGTGTCCCCGCATGGTATGTCCTTTCCAGGCGATGTCGCCCGATTCAATATGGCCCATCAGCATTCCCCCGCACTGTCTTCGGTGCTGCAGCCTACTGGCCGCGGATCTCCTTGGCGGCGCGCACCAGGATGTCGATGATGCGGCGCTGTTCCTCGGGCGAGGCATCGTCCTTGTCGAACAGTGCGGCCTTCAGGTGGTGGCGCGCGGCGCGCAGCGAGGATGACGGGTCTTCGCTGCCGGGACGGCCATGACGGCCGCGCCGCATGTCATCCTCCTCGACCGCGGCGCTGCCGCCGCGGAAAAACTGCTTGGCGCGCGCGATGCGTTCGCCGATCTTGGCCAGCTGCGCCATCATGGTGTCGGCATTGACGCGGTTCTCGGCTAGGTAGTCGCGGCCGGCCTGGGTCAGGCTGTACAGCTTCTTGGCGCCATCGGCCGCCACGCTGGTATGGCCGATCTCTTCCAGATAGGTCAGCGCCGGATAGATCACGCCGGGGCTGGGCGCATAGAAGCCGGAGGTGTGCTCCTCCAGCGCCTTGATGATCTCGTAGCCATGGCGCGGGTGCTCTTCCAGCAGCACCAGGATCAGCAGCTGCAGATCGGCGGCCGAGACCACGCGGCTGGCGCGGAAGCCATGGCCGCCCAGGCTGTCATCGCCGGCGCTGAACAGGGCTGCCGCCAGCCGGCCACGGAAATGGCGCCGGCCGCCGCCCTTGTGCATGCAGCGATGCTCACGGAAAGCATTGATAATGTTAGGATTCATCAGATATTCGCTCATAAGATAACCTCATTTGACATATCGTAAGATATACTTTGAGATATCGAAGATCAAGCAAATGTTGCACGGGCCTCTGTGTCGGCTGTCACGCTCCGGTGTCGGAACCGGCAGCCGGGCTGGAGAGGGCCTGCGGGAGGCACGGATATCGAAGAAAAGGCTGGTGCCCGCTGCCGGACTCGAACCGGCACGGCCTTGCGGCCTCGGGATTTTAAGTCCCGTGCGTCTACCAATTCCGCCAAGCGGGCAGGCGTCCTCTGTCTACGCGGCGCGCCGCAGTCGGGTCAATTGTCGGGCTGCAATGCTGTGCTGGACGATGCCCCGCCGCAGCCAACACAATATGCCATGTCCAACCCCGCTCCCGATGCTGGCGCCATCATTGCGGCCTTCCGCGATCAGGCCGCCTATTGTCGCAATCTCGGCTCGCCCTTCACCGGCAGCCTGCTCGATCTCGCCGCCGGGCGCCTGGCCGCCAACGCGCCCTGGGCTGCGCCGCTGCTGGCCTGGCGCGGCGATGCGCGGGCCGATGCACTCGCGCTGCGTCTGGCCGGCGCCCTGCATCGCGCCGTGCTCGACGGCGACCAGCAACTGGCCGCCTGTTATGCGGCACGCCAGATCGATGCCGAGGATCTCGATGCCGCGCTGACGCGCCATGGCGGTTTGCTGGCGCAGTATCTGCAAAGCCCGCCGCAGACCAACGATCCGCAGCGCTCCGCGGTGCTGCTCGGCGGCTTCCTGCAGATCGCGCAGGCCTGTCCAGGCTTAGCCCTGCAGACCTGCGAGATCGGCGCCAGCGCCGGCCTCAACCTGTCGTGGGATGCTTACGCCTATGATTATGGCCGCTGGCAGCATGGCGCTGCGACCACGGCCGCCCTGACACTGCACAGCCGCTGGGGCGGGCCGCGTCCGCCGCAGGCATTGCCGCAGGTGGTCGCGCGCGCCGGTTGCGATGTGGCGCCGCTGGATGCCGCCAGTGCCACCGACCGCCAGCGTCTGCTGTCGTATATCTGGGCCGACCAGCCCGAACGGCTGCAGCGCGTGATCAGCGCGCTGGACCATGCCAAGACCGCCGGCATCCAGGTGACGCGCGCCCATGCGGCGGATTTTCTCGCCGCGCAGCTGGAAAACCGCCGGCCCGATGCCGTCTTCGTGCTCTATCATTCCATCGTCTGGCAGTATGTGGCGGCGGCGGAACAGCAGCGCATCACCGCCCTGATGCAGCAGGCCGGTAAGCAGGTTACCGCCGCGGCGCCGCTGGCCTGGCTGCGGTTCGAGCCGGGCGCCGCAAAGGATGGCGCCGACCTGACCCTGACGCTGTGGACCGGCGATGCACAGACCGGCGTCACCGAAAAGCTCGGTGTCGGCGATTATCACGGCCGCTGGGTGCGCTGGGAAAAGGATTGATTGCGTCTGCACGGATCCGCCGACCATGCTGACGAAAACACGCGGCCGCCCCATCGATTTTTACACATTGCCGCCTTATCTTGGCCGCCATGGATCCACAGGTTTTCACCAATATTGCCCGCTCGATTGCCGATGCCTCGCTGAACGGCCATAGCGAGGGCGAGATTCTCGGCAACTTCTGCCTCAATCTGAACAAGGCCGGCATCCCGGTGAAGCGCGCGCTGCTCGGCGCCGACACGCTGCATCCGGTGCTGGCCGGCCGCATCTTTGCCTGGCATGTCGACCAGGAGCAGGTGGCGCTGCATGAATTCGGCCGTTCCATCTCTGAGGAAGGCCAGCGCAAGTGGCGCGAAAGCCCGTTCTATCATCTGGAGACCAATGGCGAGCCGCATCTGCGTTTCCGCATGATCGGCCATAACGGCGATTATCCCTTCCCGGTGCTGACCGAACTGGCCGAGCAGGGCTATACCGACTATCTCGTCACCATGACGCGCTTCGGCGAGCGCGCCGTCATCGGCCAGCTCGACTCGATCTATGCCTCCTGGACCACGGCGCATGGTGAAGGCTACACCGAGAAGCAGCTCGAAACGCTGAATGCGCTGATCCCGTTTGCCGCCGCCGCCGTGCGCTCGGCCAGCGTGCGCCGCATCGCCGAGACGCTGGCGGAAACCTATCTCGGCCGCAACGCCGCCCAGCGCGTGCTCAGCGGCACCATCGGGCGCGGCGAGGCCGAACGCATCACGGCGGCGCTGTGGTTCAGCGACCTGCGCGGCTTCACCCGCCTGGTCGATACCGTATCGCCTGAACTGATCATGCCGCTGCTCAACGACTATGCCGGCGCTGCCGTCTCGGCCGTGCATGCCCATGGCGGCGAGGTGCTGAAATTCGTCGGCGACGGCGTGCTGGCGATTTTCCGCGACGACGGCAACCTGGAAAATGCCTGCATGCAGTCGCTGAAGGCGCTCAAGGCCTGCATGCGCGAACTGCGCGAGGTGCGCAACCGCCGCGCCAATGCCGGCCTTCCCGTGACAGACATGTCCGTCGCATTGCACGTCGGCGAAGTGCTGTATGGCAATTTCGGCGGCGAGGATCGGCTGGATTTCACCGTGGTCGGCCCGGCGGTGAACGAACTCTCGCGCATTTCCGGCCTGGCCCGCTCGGTCGACCAGCGCGCGATCTACTCCGCCGCATTCAAGGCGGCCGCCGGCGGGCTGAAGGAGCATGCGATCTCGCTCGGGCGCTTTGCCTTGCGCGGCGTCGAGAATCCATCGGAACTGTTCACGCTCGATCCGGCCCTCTTGCGCTAAGGCTGGCAGCGCTGAACCCTTTATCTTTCAGGCAATAAAAAGGCCCGGTTTTTACACCGGGCCTTTTCTGTTTTATCGGGCGGCTTATTCACCCGCAGGATTGGGCTGCTCCTGGTGCGGCACCTGGCGCTTGGCGACACGGCCCTTCACGAAGCCGCGCAGCACCACGTAGAACACCGGGGTGAGGAACAGGCCCACCAGGGTGACGCCGATCATGCCCGAGAACACCGCGGTGCCCAGCGCGCGGCGCATTTCCGCGCCGGCACCCACCGAGGTGACCAGCGGCAGCACGCCCAGGATGAAGGCGAATGCCGTCATCAGGATGGGGCGCAGACGCAGGCGGCAGGCCTCGATCACCGCTTCGGCCGCCGACTTGCCTTCGGCTTCCAGCTGGCGGGCGAATTCCACGATCAGGATCGCGTTCTTCGCCGCCAGGCCGATCAGCACCACCAGGCCGATCTGCACCAACACGTTGTTGTCGATGCCGGCAACCCAGACGCCGAACAGCGCGAACAGCACGCTCATCGGCACGATCAGCATGATCGCCAGCGGCAGCACCCAGCTTTCATACTGGGCCGCCAGCGCCAGGAAGACGAACACCACCGCCAGGATGAAGATGTAGGTGGCGGTGTTGCCGGTCGAACGCTCCTGCAATGCGATCTCGGTCCACTCGAAGCTCTGGCCGGGCTGCAGCACCTGGGCCGCAAGCCCTTCCATCACGGCGAGCGCCTGGCCGGTCGACACGCCGGGCGGCGTGTTGCCCTGCAGCGGCACCGACACATAGGTGTTGTAGCGCTGCAGCAGATCGGGGCCGGCGGTCTCCTTGATCTCGACCAGCGTGCCGAGCGGCACCAGGTCGCCGGTGGCCGAACGCACCTTCAGACGCGAGATATCCTCCTTGTTGAGGCGGAACTGCGCATCGGCCTGGGCGCGCACCTGGAAGATGCGGCCAAAGGCGTTGAAGTCGTTCACATAGGCCGAACCGAGATTGACCTGCAGCGCCTCGAACACGTTGGACAGCGGCACGTTCAGCATCTGCGCCTTGGTCCGGTCGATATTCAGGAACACCTGCGGCGAGGAGGCCGAGAAGGTGGTGAACACGCCGGTGACACCCGGGGTCTGCATCGCCATGCCCATCATCTGATAGGCGGCGGCGAGCAGCGGGCGCACATCGTCGCCGACGCGGTTCTGCAGCTGCATCTTGAAGCCGCCACCCGAACCGATGCCGGGCACCGCCGGCGGCGGCACGGCGATGACGAAGGCTTCCTCGATGCTTTGCAGGCGACCGATCATCTGGCCAATGACGGCCGTCGCGGTCAGGCCCTGCGGCAGGCGTTCATGGAATGGCGTGAAGGTGGTGAACATCACCGCCGCATTGGTGGCGTTGGTGAAGGTGGCGCCGTTGAAGCCGGGGATCGCCACCACATGCGCCACGCCGGGCACAGACTCGACCAGCTTGGTCGCCTTCTGCGTCACCGCATCGGTACGGCTCAAGGAGGCACCATCGGGCAGCTGGATGACGACGATGGCATAGCCGCGATCCAGCGGCGGGATGAAGCCCTGCGGCACGGTGCGGAACATGAAGAAGGTCGCCGCCACCAGCAGGCCATAGACGCCCAGCATAAGCATGCGGCGGGTGACGATCTTGCCCACGCTTTTGGCATAGCTGTTGCTGGTCTTGTCGAAGCCGGTGTTGAACTTGTCGGCAGCGACTTTCAGCCAGCGCAGCGGCGCGAATTTCGGCTCATGGCCCGGCTCATGCTTGCGCAGCAGCACGGCGCCCAGCGCCGGCGACAGGGTCAGCGAGTTGAAGGCCGACAGGATCGTCGCCACCGAGATGGTGAGCGCGAACTGCTTGTAGAACTGCCCGGTGATGCCGGGGATGAAGGCGGTGGGAATGAACACCGCCGACAGCACGACGGCGATGGCGACGACGGCGGTGCCGACCTCGTCCATCGTTTCATGCGCCGCATCGCGGGGCGACATGCCGAGCGCGATGTTGCGTTCGATGTTTTCCACCACCACGATGGCGTCGTCGACCACGATGCCGATGGCCAGCACCAGGCCGAACAGGCTGAGCACGTTCAGCGTGAAGCCGAAGGCCAGCATGACCGCAAAGGTGCCGACCAGCGAGACCGGGATCGCCAGGATCGGGATCAGCGAGGCGCGCCAGTTCTGCAGGAAGATCAGCACCACCAGCGCGACCAGGATGATCGCCTCGATCAGCGTCTTGTACACCTCGTTCACCGATTCGGCGATGAACTCGGTCGGGTTGTAGATGACGGTGTATTCCAGGCCTTCGGGGAAATCCTTCTTCAGCTCGTCCATCTTCTTGATGACGGCGGTGGAGGTCTCCAGCGCATTGGTGCCGGGGCGCTGGAACACGCCCATGGCAATCGCGGTCTGGCCATCGAGATAGCTGCGGCTGTTGTATTCCTTGGCGCCCAGCTCGACGCGGGCGACATCTTCCAGCCGCACCAGGCGGCCATCGGCGCCGGCCTTGATGATGACATTGCGGAACTGGCGGATATCCTCAAACCGCCCCTGCGTGGTGACGATGGCCTGCAGCGCGTTGCTGTCCGGCGAGGGCTGCTGGCCGAGCGAACCGCCGGAAACCTGCACATTCTGCGCCTGCAACGCGGCCACCACATCGGCGCCGGCCAGGCCATAGGCCGACATGCGGTTGGGATCGAGCCAGATGCGGATGGCATATTCGCTGCCGCCGAAGATGGTGACGTTGCCCACGCCGTCCAGACGCAGCAGCTGGTCACGGATGCGCAACTGCATGTAGTTGGCGATATAGAGCTGGTCGTAGCGCTTATCAGGCGAGAGCAGATGCACGACCATGAGGAAGTCGCCGGCCTGCTTGCGCGTGGTGATGCCCTGGCGGCGCACCTCTTCGGGCACGCGCGGTTCGGCGATGGTGACGCGATTCTGCACCTGCACCTGCGCGGTATCCAGATCGGTGCCGGGCTTGAAGGTGACGGTCAGCTGCATCAGGCCGTCGGCGGTGGAATACGACGACATGTAGAGCAGGTTTTCGATGCCGGTGATTTCCTGCTCGATCGGCGTGGCGACCGTGCGGGCCAGCGTCTCGGCATCGGCGCCGGGGTAGCTGGCGGTCACGTTGATCTGCGGCGGCGCGATTTCGGGATATTCCGAAACCGGCAGGTTGATGAAGGCGATCGCGCCGATAATCACCGTGACGATGGAGATCACCGCGGCAAAGATCGGCCGGTCGACGAAGAAATGTCCGAATTTCATGGCGCCCTCGCGGCGAAGAATGACTGGATTACTTGGCGGGCGCCTGCTGGCCGCCCTGGGCAGCCGGCTGCGGCAGCGCCATCAGGCCATTCCAGACCTTGGGCAGTTCGACGGGCATCGGCGTCACCTTGCCGCCGCCCAGCCGCACGCGCTGCAGGCCGTTGATCACGACGGTCTCGTCACCCTTCAGGCCTTCGCGGATGATGCGGTAGTTGTCGGTGCGCGAGCCGATGCGCACCGGGCGCTGCTGCACGGCGCCGCCATCGCCCACCACATAGACATAGCGGCGGTCCAGATCGGTGAGGATCGCTTCATCGGGCAGCATCACCGCCTGGTATTCCGGGCTGCCCGGCACGGCGATGCGGCCGAACAGGCCCGGGGTCAGGAACTGGTCCTTGTTCTCGAACACCGCGCGCAGGCGCATGGTGCCGGTGGCGGTATCGACACGGTTGTCGGTGAAGTCGAGCACGCCGGTGTGCATGAAGGTCTTTTCATCCGTCAGCATCACGGCGACCGGCAGGCCGCGGCCGTTGCTGCCGCCGCTGCTGCTCTGGCCACCCTGCTTGGCGATGCGCTGGTAGGACAGATACGACCGCTCGTCGATGTCGAAATAGAAATGCACCGGCGCGAGCTGCACCACGGTGGTCAGCAGGGTCTCGTTCTCGCGCACCAGGTTGCCTTCCGACACCAGCTTGCGCGAGATGCGGCCGGCGATCGGCGAACGCACTTCGGTGAAGCTGAGCTGCAGGCGGGTGGTTTCGGCGGCGGCGCGAGCACCTGAGATATTGGCCTGCGCGGCGAGGAAGGCCTGGCGGCGCTGGTCCAGCGTCGCGGTGGCGGCGGCGCCGGTCTGGGTCAGCTTCTGGTACCGCTCGTATTCCAGCTTGGCGAGATCGAACTCGGTCTGCCGGTTGTTCAGCGTCGCCTGGGCCTGATTGTAATTGGCCTGATAGGTGCGGCGGTCGATGGTGAAGAGCAGGTCGCCCTGGTTCACGGTGGCGCCGTCCTGGAAATGCACGGTGTCGAGATAGCCGCTGACGCGGGCACGAATCTCGACCGAATTCATCGCATCGAAGCGGCCCGTGTATTCATCCATCTCGACGATGGGGCGTACCACCGGCTTGGCGACGGTCACCGGCGGCGGGCCGCCCATCTGCGCCGCGGCGGTGGACGCCAGCGAGCCGATACCGGTCAGAAGGGCGACGGCCAGCGCGCCGTGACGGAACTTACCGAAAGACATTGGGAGACCCCCAGTTATTTTGCATGCGCGAAGAAGTATGCGGCTATCGCGCGAACGACAAGCCAATCCTGTGTGACAGATCGCACGAAACACTGACGCAACGGCAGCTTAGAAATCTGATCTGCCAGATAACAGTGTCAGATGGTTTGGCCGCCTAATACCATCAGGTTATATAGCACGCAACGGGAACATTGTCGGCAGACAATCCCTCTGCTGACACCTGCTGTCAGGATCAGAAGGGTTTCAGGATCACCAGCAGCACGATCCCGATCATCAGCACGGTCGGGATTTCATTGACCATGCGATAGAAGCGCGCGCTGCGCGTGTTGCGGTCTGCTTCAAAGGCGCGCTGCCAGCCCACCATGTTGCCATGGATGGCCTGCATGCCCAGCACCAGTACAATCTTGGCCCAGAACCAGGGCTGGTCCCAGTGATGGCCGAGCCAGGCCATGCTGCCGCCGAAGATCCAGGCGGCGATCATGGCGGGATTGATGATCGCCTTCAGCAGCCGGCGTTCCATCACCTTGAAGGTTTCCGATTGCGGCGAGCCCGGTGCGGCATCGGCGTGGTAGACGAACAGCCGCGGCAGATACAGCATGCCGGCCATCCAGGCGATGATGGCGATGATGTGCAGGGCTTTCAGCCAGTCGTAGAGCATGCGGCGGTTTTACCGGTCAGGCCGCGCAGGCACAACGGCGCCAGGCCGGGCCGCAGGGCTGGCTGCTGCCGCAGCGGGTCTGGCCGTCAAAGCCGGCGCCCCGCACCAGCCGCGCCAAACCCTCGATGAAAGCCGGCTGCGCGCCCACGGTGGGCACACGGATATAGCTGGCCGCCCCGTTGTGATGGGCCAGTTCGGCATATTCGATATCCAGCTCGACCAGGGTTTCCGAATGTTCGGAGACGAAGGCGACCGGCACGACGACGATGGAGCGCGTCTCCTGTGCCGCGCGCGTGATCTCGGCATCAGTGGCCGGGCCGATCCATTCCAGCGGGCCGACGCGGCTCTGATAGCAGATGCGGCTATCAAGATCGGCGCGGCCAAGCTGCTGCAGGATCGCCGCGACACTGCGCTCGACCTGCTGCTGGTAGGGATCGCCGTCGGTGACGATCTTTTTCGGCAGGCCATGGGCCGAGAACAGGATCCTCACCCGGCCCTTTGCCTCGGCCGCCGGCAGGCGGTCGCGCAGCAGCGCAGTCTGCGCAGCGACAAAGCCCGGCTCGTCGTTGTAGCAGCCGATTGCCGCCGTCGGTGCTGCCAGCCCAACTCTGCCCGCGGCCCGGTGCCAGTCGGTGAAGGACGATGCCGTGGTGGTGGTGGAGAATTGCGGATACAGCGGCAGCAGCACGATGCGGTCGGCACCCCAGGCTTTCACCTGCCGCGCGGTTTCATCGCCAAACGGATGCCAGTAGCGCATGGCGATGAAGACGCGGAAACCGTCGCCCAGCGTAGCCTGCAGGGCCGCAGCCTGTGCCTCGGTCTGCGGCAGGATCGGCGAACGGCCACCCATCTTGGCATAGATCTCGGCCGCAACCGGTGCGCGGCGCGTCGAGATCAGTTTCGCCAGCAGCCAGCGAAACGGATTGGGCAGCCGGATGATCGCCGGATCATTGAACAGGTTGAACAGAAAGGGTTGCACCGCCTGCGGACTGTCGGGTCCGCCGAGGTTGAAGAGCACAACGGCGGTCTTCTGGGGGGCTGTCGTCTGGGTCATGGTCAGCAAGACCTAAAGCGAAATATCCCGGAGCCCGCTTGAAAAAGACTCATGCCGCCGTCTCCGTGCCTTTGACCAGCCGCACCAGCTCCTCGACATGACGCACCGGGGTTTCCGGCACGATGCCATGACCGAGATTGAAGATATGCCCACGGCCCTTGAAGGTGGAGAGCAGGCGATGCACGCCTTCCGCCAGCGCGGATCCGCCCACCACCAGTAGGCGCGGATCGAGATTGCCCTGCACCACGGTCTTCGACCACAGATGGTCGCGGGTCCAGCCCAGCGGCATGGTGTAGTCCAGCCCCAGCGCATCGGCGCCGGTGGCCTGGGCATAGGTCTCGTAGAGGATGCCGGCCCCGCGCGGGAAGGCGATCACCGGCAGGGTGGGATATTTCTCTTTCAGCGCGGCAATGATCCGGCGCACCGGTTCGACGCAGAACCTGCGGAATTCCTGTTCCGGCAGCACCCCGGCCCAGGTATCGAACAGCTGCACCACCTCGGCGCCGGCCTGCACCTGGCGGTCGAGATAGGCAATCGTGGCCTCGACCAGGATATCCATCAGGGTGTCCAGGCCGACCGGATTGCCAAAGGCCCAGGTCTTGGCGGCAGGGAAATCCTTCGACCCGCGCCCTTCGAGCATATAGGTCGCAACCGTCCAGGGAGCCCCGGCAAAGCCGATCAGGGTGCAGTTGGCGGGTAGCTCCGCTTTGATGCGTCCGACCGCCTCGTAGACCGGTCCCAGCGTCTTGTGGATGCCATCGGGGTTCAGGCGGGTGAGTTCGCCGGCCGTGCGGATCGCATCCAGCACCGGACCTTCGTTTTCCCTGAAGGCCAGATGCTGGCCCAGCGCCTGGGGAATCAGCAGGATATCGGCGAACAGGATGGCGGCATCAAAGCCGA
Source organism: Ferrovibrio terrae (assembly GCF_943372915.1). GTDB lineage: Bacteria > Pseudomonadota > Alphaproteobacteria > Ferrovibrionales > Ferrovibrionaceae > Ferrovibrio > Ferrovibrio terrae_A. Next base: position 33,848 of record NZ_CALSAN010000031.1, read on the forward strand.
AGCGCCGGATCGGCTGCAACGTCACTTCGGCAGCCAGCTCCGGATTGTAGCAAAGATCGAGGAAACTGCCGGCCTGCGCCCGGGTCTGGCGGTATTCCGGCAGATAGCGGCCGGCCTGGCGCATCAGCCACAGAGGCGGGCGCGCACTCGGCAGGCCGGCGAGGGTACGCAACAGCGGTTTGGTCGGCTGGGTAGCCATTTGCCTCATGCTCGGGGCCGCAGGAACTGGGCTCATGCCTTATTCCTCTTCTATTTTAATTTAAATTAAAAGAGATAGTGGAGGCAGTAGTGCGGTGAGAGTCGGGGATAATCGCCAATCCAGCGATCCTCCCGGATTCCATCCCGACAGCCGGTTATGTGCGGCAAAACCGCCGGTACGGGGATAAGCCGGCGGAAAGCTGCGATGGGCCGCAAAAAAGCTACAATGGGGATTATGGGGATAACGGGGATTGGTAAGCATTGTGGCGGAATGACGCATTCTCCCCGCTTTCCACAGGGGCGTCATAAAATTGATCCAGCGGTGACAGGCCGGTTGCATGGAATCCTGCTTCCGGGCATGAAATTGAGGCCATTGGGGAAAACCCCCGCCTTATGCGCTTTATCCCCATAATCCACCGCGCGCGAGACTGATGCCGAAAACCACCCGGCCGCATATTCATCTGGTTTCCGACGCCACCGGCGAGACCCTGAAATCGGTCGCCAAGGCGGCGTTGGTGCAGTTCCAGAAATCGCAGGAAGAGGTGGAAACCCATACCTGGGCGCTGGTGCGCAAGCCGCTGCAGATGGAGCGCGTGGTGGAAGCCATCGCCGCCATGGGCGGGCTGGTGCTGTTCACCATCGTGGACCAGGAGCTGCGCGAGATCCTGATCAAGGGCTGCGCCAAGGCCAAGCTGCCGATCGTGCCGGTGCTCGATCCGGTGATCATGGCCTTTGGCAAATATCTCGGCGAGAAGGCGGTCAACCTGCCCGGCCGCCAGCATGAAATGGATGCGGAATATTTTCACCGCATCGATGCCATGCATTTCACCATCGCCCATGACGACGGGCAGCATCTGGAAGACCTCGACAAGGCCGATATCGTGCTGGTGGGCGTATCGCGCACCTCCAAGACGCCGACCTCCATTTATCTAGCGAACCGCGGGTTCAAGACCGCCAATGTGCCGATCGTGCCGGGCCTGATCATCCCGCCCGAGGTCGAGACGCTGAAAAAGCCCCTGGTGGTCGGCCTCACCACCTCGCCCGACCGCCTGGTCTCGATCCGACGCAGCCGCCTGATCTCGATGAACCAGACGACCGAGACCGCCTATGTGGATGACGAGCGCGTGAAGGAGGAACTCACCATCGCGCGCAAGCTCTGCACCAAGCATAACTGGCCGATCATCGACGTGACGCGCCGCTCGATCGAGGAAACCGCCGCGGCGATCCTGAACCTGCACACAAGGCGCGAGGAACAGCGCAAGCAGCAGGAGCTTGGCCTCGAGGGATCGGGTCAGTGAGTATGTTGGTGAATGTAATCGTGAGCATCGTGTCATGAGTCTGGTTCTTGCCTCGGCCAGCGCTTCACGTGCGGCCATGCTGCGGGCTGCCGGACTTGATTTCGACATCGTCCCGGCACGCATCGATGAAGAGGAAATCAAGCACAGCCTGAAGGCCGAAGGCGCCAGCGTGCGCGATGCCGCCATCGCACTGGCCGAGCTGAAGGCCCATCGCGTCAGCCACGGCACCTCGCAGGATTTCGTCATCGCCGCCGACTCCATGCTGGACTGCGGCGGCACATGGTATGACAAACCGGCAACGCCGGCGGCAGCGCGCGACCAGCTGCTGCGGTTGCGCGGCAAGACCCATGAGCTGGTCAGTGCGGTGGTGCTGGCGCGCGGCGGCAGCGTAATCTGGCGCCATGCCGAAAGCGCGAAGCTGACCATGCGCGATTTCTCCGACGCTTTTCTGGATGCCTATCTGGCGCAGGCTGGAGACGCCGTTCTCTACAGCGTCGGCTGTTACCAGCTCGAAGGGCGCGGTGTGCAGCTGTTCAGCCGCATCCAGGGCGATTTCTTCTCCATTCTCGGCCTGCCCATGCTGCCGCTGCTGGATATCCTGCGCGAGAACAAGGTGCTCCGGTCATGAGTCTGGGCGCATGACCGGTTTCGATACCGAAGACGACATCATCCCGCGGGCCGGCGTGATCGGCTGGCCGGTCGATCACTCGCGCTCGCCGAAGCTGCATGGCTTCTGGCTGCAGCAGCACGGCCTCAGCGGCCGCTATGACAAGCTGCCGGTGCCGCCTGAAGACCTTGCCGCCTTCATGGCCGACCTGCCGAAGGAACCGGGCTTTCGCGGCATCAATGTCACCATCCCGCACAAAGTTGCCGCGCTGCCCTATCTGGCGCAGGTCGATCCGGTGGCCCAGCGCATCGGTGCGGTCAACACCATCACCGTGCAGCCCGATGGCAGCCTGCATGGCAGCAACACCGATGCCTTCGGTTTCCTCGAGAGCCTGAAAGCGGATGCGCCAGGCGGCTGGAGTCCCGCGGCCGGCCCGGCGGCCGTGCTGGGGGCCGGCGGCGCGGCACGGGCGATCATCGTCGCCCTGCTGGATGCCGGCACGCCGGAAATCCGCCTGCTCAACCGCAGCCGCGACAAGGCCGATGCGTTGGCCGCCGAATTTGGCTCGCGCATTGCTCCGGCGGATTGGGAGGCACGCGCCGAGGCGCTGGGCGGCGCCGGCCTGCTGGTCAACACCACCAGCCTGGGGATGGCCGGCCAGCCGCCGCTGGATCTCGCGCTCGACGATCTGCCGGCCACGGCCCTGGTCAATGACATCGTCTACAGCCCGCTGGAAACCGACCTGCTGGCTCGCGCCCGGGCCCGCGGCAACCCGGTGGTGGATGGCCTGGGTATGCTGCTGCATCAGGGCCGCCCGGGCTTCGAGGCCTGGTTCGGGGTGGCGCCGGCGGTAACCCCGGAATTGCGCGCCGCGGTGCTGGCATGAGACAGCCATGCTGAAAATCGGCCTCACCGGCTCCATCGGCATGGGCAAGACCACGGTGGCGAAAATGTTCGCTGCGCGCGGCATCCCGGTTTTCGATGCCGATGCCGCCGTGCATCAGCTCTATGCCCGTGGCGGTGCAGCGGTGGCGCCGGTGGGCGCCGCCTTCCCCGGCGCGGTGAAGGACGGCGCCATCGACCGGCCGGCGCTCTCCGCGCTGGTGGTTGGCAAGCCGGCCGAGATCAAGCGGCTGGAAGCGATCGTGCATCCGCTGGTGGCGCGCCTGCGCGAGGACTTTCTCAGCCAGGCGGAACAGCGCGGCGAAGCCATGGTGGTGCTGGAAATCCAGATGCTGCTGGAAGGCGGCAGCGCAAAGACGCTGGATGCGATTGTGGTGGTGAGCGCGCCGGAGGCGATGCAGCGCGACCGCGCGCTGGCACGCCCCGGCATGAGTGAAGAAAAACTCGCCGGCATCCTGTCCAACCAGATGCCCGATGCGGAAAAACGCGCGCGGGCCGATTATATCATCGATACCGGCGTCAGCCTGGCCGAGACCGAACAGCAGGTCGAGGCGCTGATTGCCACCCTGCGCCAAAAGGCGGGAAGCAGCTGATGCGCGAAATCGTCCTCGATACCGAAACCACCGGCTTCAAGGCCAATGAAGGCGACCGCCTGGTCGAAATCGGCTGCATCGAGCTGGTCAATCACATCCCGACCGGCCGGCATTACCATGTCTATGTGAATCCCGAGCGGGCGATGCCGGAAGACGCCTTCAAGGTGCATGGCCTGTCGGACGAATTTCTCAAGGACAAGCCGCTCTTCGCTGCCATCGCGCGCGAATTCTGCGATTTCATCGGCGAGGACATGCTGGTGATCCACAATGCGGCCTTCGATCTCAGCTTCCTGAACGCTGAGCTGGCGCGGCTGGATGGTTTCCCGCATATCGCCATGGAACGCGCCATCGACACGGTGCGTCTGGCGCGCGGCAAATTCCCTGGCGCCCAGGTCAGCCTGGATGCGCTGTGCAAACGCTTCAACATCGACAATTCGGCGCGTATCAAGCACGGCGCGTTACTGGATGCGGAATTGCTCGCGGAGGTCTATCTCGAGCTGATCGGCGGCCGGCAGCAGGGCCTGGGCCTGGCCGGCAGCGAAGCCGGCGACAGCCTGGTGGCGGCACCGCAGATGCGTGGGCCCGCCCGGCCACCGCGCCCGCATCAGGCCAGCGAAGCTGAACAGGCGGCCCACGCGGCCTTTGTCGCCAAGCTGAAGGATGCCATCTGGCTCAGGGGCGACTAGGTCGGGTTTACGGGACTAATTTTCCGATAACCTATTTGCAATCCTATGCCGTCAGGCTCTGGTGTCGATTTAGTTTGCGGTCCCGAAACACGGACTGAATCGGCCCTGGACTGCCCGAGACCATCGGATGCGTCGGAAGTATCTTTTTGTTGCGCTCGTCATCTGCGCCATCATCCTGCCGCTGGCCGGGCTCAATCACTATGTCTACACCACGCTGCGCCAGGCCGCGATCGAGGAAGAGATCGGCGATCTGGAACGCCAGGGTGAAATCCGCGCCCATGAAATCGAAAACTCGCTGCAGAGCGCGCGTTTCGTACTCGAGAAGATCGAGCTGCTGTGGCAGATCGATGGCGAAGACGAAGCCAAGATGCACCGGCATCTGCGGCAGATGGAAGAACAGCTGGCCTATGTGCGGGCGCTGGGCATGGTCAATGCCAAGGGCGATGGCCTGTACTCCTCGCGCTCCTATCCAATCCAGCCCTATAACGCGTCCAGAAACGAGATCTTCTCCCGTCTGCGCGACAACCCCGATGAGCGGTTCCTGTTTGCCGGCCCCAGCAGGAATACGGTCGACCAGCGCTGGCAACTCAATCTCAGCATGGCCGTGCGCGATCGCAACGGCCAGTTCAAGGGCGTGATCGGCGCCATCGTCGATCCTTACGCCTATGCGCAGGCCTTCGAGAAAGTGGTGGCACCGGGGGATTACGTCACCCTGCTCAGCCGCGATTTCACCATGATTGCCCGCTCGCCCTGGCGCGAGGATGAAATCGGAAAATCGCAGGCCCGCGTTTCAGCCTACGAAGCCTTTGCCGCCAGTGGCCGAGATGCGCATAGCGGTGTCTACGATAATCCCTTCACCGGCGAGCCGCGCATTGTTGCCGTGCGCCGGCTGTTCGATGGCCGGCTGATCCTCTCCACCTCGCGACCGCTCGACAAGGGCATCGCCAACTGGAGTTCGCTGGCCGCCATCATCAGCGTGATCTCGGGCATGATCCTGCTCAGCGGCATCATTGCAACGTTGATCGCGATGGATGTGCTGGCGGATCGCGAGCGCAAGGCCCGCGCCCTGGCAGCCTTGAACAGTGATTTGCAGGACCAGACTGCACGGGCCGAAAGATTGGCAACGGTGAAAAGCGAATTCCTTGCCACCATGAGCCATGAGATTCGCACGCCGATGAATGGCGTGCTAGGCATGGCGCAGGCGCTCGAAGGCCTGCCGCTTGATGCTATGGCGCGCGACTATGTCGGCGTGATCCGGGAGTCGGCGGAAAGCCTGCTCGGTATTATAAACGATATCCTCGATTATTCGCGGCTCGAAGCCGGCAAGCTCAAGGTCTCGCCCAGCGCGATCCGGCTGCGCGTGCTGATGGATTCCATGTCGGCACTGTTTTCCTCGGCCTGTGCCCAGAAAAAACTCGGCTTCCGCACCGAGATCGACCCGGCATTGCCGCCCGGCATCGAAAGCGATCCGATGCGTCTGCGCCAGATTCTGGTCAACCTGATCGGCAATGCGGTGAAATTCACCACGACCGGTCATATCACGCTGCGCGCCAAACCGGCGCGGCTGGCCAACGACGTTGCCGGTGTGCGCTTCGAGATCGAGGATACCGGCCCCGGCATCTCGGCTGCGGCGCAGGCCAGCATCTTCGAACGCTTCGCCCAGGAGGATGGATCTATCTCGCGCCGCTTTGGCGGCACCGGGCTTGGCCTCGCCATCTGCCGGCGGCTTTGTCATCTGCTGGGCGGCGAAATCGGCTGCCACAGCCAGCAGGGCCGCGGCGCGCTGTTCTGGATCGAGATCCCGCTTGAGCTGGGAGACGAGAACGAATCCTACGACAGCGCCCTGCCGGCGCTGCAGCCCTTGCCGCCCGGGCCGCCGCGCGTGCTCTGCGTCGACGACAATCACGTCAACCGTCGCATCATCGAAACTCTGCTAGCGCCTTTCTGCAAGACACTGGTGCTGGCCGAGGGCGGCCTGGAGGCACTTAGCCTGGCGGCGGCACAGCCCTTCGATGTCGTGCTGCTGGACATCCACATGCCCGACATGGATGGCATCGAGACCCATCACCGCCTGCGCAACCTGGCGCATGGACGCGATCAGCGCATCATCGCACTGACCGCCGATGTGGTGCCCGAAGCGCTGGCGCGCTACGAAGTCGCCGGTTTCGATGCGGTGGTGGCCAAGCCGGTCGAGTTGGACAAACTGCTGCGTGCCATGGGGCTTGAAAACGCAGCCAGTCCAGCGCAGGCCGCGTCATCGGCCGCGTAGAGGCGGGCCTAGGGTTCTTCCAGTTCGCTGAAGCAGAACACCATGTCGACCCTGCTGTCGTCGCTCGACAGCGGCATCAGCAGCGAGCTGTTGGCCCGCAAGGGCACCTGTCGCAACGAGCCGCCGCCCGGCAACGCGCCGGCCACCGGATTGTAGGTATAGACCGGGATGCGTTTCTCGATGACGATGCGGTAGTTCAGCATCACATCGTCGCCGGCGACGCCCAGATGGGCGCCCATGTAATTGCCTTGCACCGGCTGTCCGGTGGGATCGCGGCCGCGCAGGGCAGCCTGCGCTGTGCCGACCAGCCGATAGCGCAGCCAGGGTGGCGCCTGCAGCACCTCGGTCAGCAGAATGCCGGGCAGAAGGTCGACGGGGATATCCAGCGGATCGATGTCTCTGCGGGCCGGCATCTGCCGCGCACCACGCAAGCTGTCCCAGTAGTCCCAGATGCGGCGGATCGCCGGCGAACACTGATCCAGAAACGCGGTACCGAGCAGGCGCGGATAGGTCGAACTGCTGATTTCGTCGTCCAGTGACTTGCCCACAGCGAGTTGCTCACCCGATCCCCTGCCCAATCCGTCACTTAAATACAAAGGGTCAGCTTGCAGCCGGGCAAGGGGGATGGCAAGAAAAACCGGGCTGCCACCCGGGCCCATCAGTGCGGACGCCTAGGCCGTGCCAGCCTGGCCTTCGGCCTGCTTGCTGCGCTGGTACTGCTGCACAAAGTCGATCGGGTCGAGCATCAGCGGCGGCATGCCGCCGTCGCGGGTCGCATCGGCAACAATGCGGCGGGCAAACGGGAACAAGAGGCGCGGCGCCTCGACCAGCAGCAACGGCTCGACATGCTCGGCCGGGATATTCTGCAGCGTGAACAGGCCCGCATAATGCAGGTCGACCACGAAGGCGACCTCCTCGCCATGCTTGGCTTCGCACAGGATGCGCAGCGTCACCTCGAACAGCGTGTCGTTGACCCGCTCGGCGGCGGTGCCGACATTCACCGAGATCTGCGGCGCGCCCTGCATGCTGAAGGTGCGCGGCGCCATCGGATGCTCGAACGACAGGTCCTTGGTGTATTGCGCGCTCAGGCCGAAATGCGGTGCGCTGTTGGGGTCAAAACCCGGCGGCGGATTGGCGGTATCGGTCATGGCGGCTCTGTCTTTCCGTCTCGAATGCAGACTGTCGGTCGCTGAAAGGGCGGGCTGTCCCTAGCATGCTTTGGCGGATATCGACAAGGCGGTGGCCCCGGGGCCGGCGCGGTTTACCGGCCGCGGCACTTGCTTTGCCACGATTTGCCCTTATTTCCCCGGCATACCCGCGCTTCTGGCGGCGGCATGGCTGGACCGCCTCAGGCGGCGGGGGTAAAATTCCCAAAACAGGGATATCAGGCAATTCAAATGGGTGACGGTTTCCAGTTCCTCGACATTCTTCTGCTTGGCGCCATTGCCGGCTTCATCGCCCTGCGTCTGCGCGCCGTGCTGGGCCAGCGCACCGGCCATGAACAGAAACGCCGCCGGCCGCCCTTTGCCGACAAGGATGGCAAGGAGGTCGAGGCCGGCGACGACAATGTCGTGGCCCTGCCGCCGCGCGGCGAAACAGCCCCGCCCGTCGATCCGGCCCAGGAGGCCGCCCTGGCGCCGCTGCGCGCCGCCGATCCGAATTTCGATGCCGCCGAGTTTCTCGGCGGTGCCAAGGCCGCCTATGAAATGGTGGTCACCGCCTTTGCCGCCGGCGACAAGGAAGCCCTGCGCCCGCTGCTGTCGCGTGAGGTCTTTGCCGATTTCGCCGGCGCCATCGACGAACGCGCCAAGCGCAACGAAACGGTGGAAACCACCTTTGTCGGCCTGCGTGGTGCCACGATCATCGAAAGCCAGGTGAACAACCGCATCGGTGAAGTGACGGTGAAGTTCGAATCCGAGCTGATCAGCGTGACCAAGGATGCCCAGGGCCATGTCATCAGCGGCCATGCCAACAGCGTCGAGCAGGTTACCGATATCTGGACCTTTGCCCGCGATACCAAGTCGCGCGATCCGAACTGGACGCTGATCGCCACCTCGGCGCCGAACTGAGCCCGGCCTGATGATGCGCACGGGGTGGCGCAGCCTCGCAGTTCTGGTTCTGCTTTGTTTCGCAGCCTGCGCCCCCAAGCCGCCGCCCGCGCCACCGGCTCTGGCCTTCCGCGCCGCCGCCTTTTCCGATCTGCCCGGCTATGCCGCCGACCGCGTCGCCGACGCCCTGCCGGCACTGATACGGTCCTGCGCACGCATGATCCCGCGCAATGAGCGTGCGCTCGACAATTACGAGCGCTACGGCAGCGGCAATGACTGGAAAGCCTTCTGTTCGGCGCTGGCCGCGCTGCCGCCCGGCAACGATGCGGCGCTGCGCCGCCTGATCGAGACCGAGCTGCAGCCCGTCGCCGTGATCGGCGATGGCAAGGCGGAGGGGCTTTTCACCGGCTATTACGAACCGCTGGTGCGCGGCAGCCGCCAGAAACAGGGCCGCTATTCCGTGCCGCTGTATCGCCAGCCGCCGGATCTGGTGCAGGTCGATCTCGGCGAATTCCGCGACAGCCTGAAGGGTCAGCGCATCGCCGGCCGCGTGCGTGACGGTCGCCTGCGGCCCTATGAAGACCGCAGCCAGATCGATGCCGGTGCCTTGGCGAACAAGAATCTGGAACTGGTCTGGCTCGACGATGCGGCCGATGCCTTTTTCCTGCAGGTGCAGGGCTCGGGCCTGGTGCAGCTCGATACCGGCGCGAAAACCCGCGTCGGCTTTGCCGCGCAGAACGGCCACCCCTATGTGGCGATCGGCCGGGTGATGATCGATCGCGGCACGATCAGCCGCGAGGATGTCTCGATGCAGGCGATCCGTGCCTGGCTGCGCGCCAATCCCGATGCGGCGCCGGAACTGCTGAAACAGAATCCGTCTTACGTTTTTTTCCGCGAACTGCCGGCGCCGAAGGATGATCTCGACGGCCCGCCGGGTGCCCAGGGTGTGGCGCTGGTGCCGGGCCGCAGCCTGGCGGTGGATCGCAGCCACCATGCACTCGGCCTGCCGCTCTGGCTCGATGCCCAGCAGCCGGCGCTGCCCACGGGGGACAAGCCGTTGCAGCGGCTGATGGTGGCACAGGATACCGGCGGCGCCATCCGTGGCGCGGTGCGCGGCGATGTCTTCTGGGGCGCAGGCACCGAAGCCGAAAGCGTGGCCGGCCGCATGAAGCATCCGGGCCGTTTCTGGCTGCTGTTGCCGAAGGCTGTGGCGGCCAGGCTGCTCGCCACGTCTTAAAGATTCTCAGTCAAACCCGACAAAGGCACCGGCGCCAAAGATGGTGTCCGTGGTGATGCCATCGGCCGCCAGCGGCGCATGCAGGCCTTCATACTGCAGCCATTCCTTGTTGTGGATCCAGCTGACCTGGCCGCGGTTGACCACCGGGGCGCGGCGTCGTGCCACGGCGGCATAGAGGCGGGTGAATTCAGTGGCCACAGCAGCCGGATAAATTTCGTCGATCATCCGGCCGACCAGCCCGTTGCCATATACATCGACGTGTTTTTCACCCAGCAGGCGGATGCGAAAGCGCAAATGGTCTGCTGCATCGCCCGGCACCACATCGATCAGGTAGATATGCGGCAGCAGGCTGCGGATTTCGAGCGGATCGAGGTCGCGGCGCGCCGGCAGCCGTCCATTCGGGCCGAGCTTGGACTCCCAGTAGCGCAGCAACTGCTGCAAGACGGGCGAGTCCGGCTGCGGCGTGGCGGCCGCGCCGGTGGCGTTGAATCGCAGGCCATTGCCATCGGAAAGCTGCGCGGGCGGGGACAGGGTGTTCATCGCCCCAATCTGGGCATTAACCATGATCCGGACAAGTGAATTTCCGGATATGTGCCCGATATCAACGGCTTCCGGCGCAGGACCGGTCTTGACGATTTCGCGACGGCCGGCCGCGTGGCATAGTGATGGCCACGTCTATTGCTGGATCTGTCATGTCTGCCTCTCCCGTCATCATCCGTGCCTCCGACGAGCGCGACCTTCCCGCCATCACCGCCATCTATGGCCATCACGTCAAGCACGGCTTCGGCAGCTTCGAGGAAGTGCCGCCAGACGCCGCCGAGATCGGCCGCCGGCGCGCCGATATCCTGGCCAAGGGCCTGCCTTATCTGGTGGCCGAACTGGATGGTCGAGTGGTGGGGTATGCCTATGCCAGCGCCTATCGTCCGCGCATCGCCTATCGCTTCTCGGTCGAGGATTCGATCTATGTCGCGGCCGATGCGCCGCGCCGGGGCATCGGCCGTGCCCTGCTGGAAAACCTGATCGCGCGCTGCAGCGCCCAGGGCTATCGCCAGATGGTGGCGGTGATCGGCGACACGCAGAATCTCGGTTCGATCGGCCTGCATGCGGCGCTGGGTTTCCGTGTTGTCGGCACACTGCCCTCGATCGGCTTCAAGCATGGCCGCTGGGTCGACAGCGTGTTCATGCAGCGCCCGCTCGGGCCGGGCGACAGCGCTTTGCCCAACGCGCCGATCAAGCCGGACTAATATTCCGGATAGCCGCGCTTCTGGTCCGCCCGGGTCAGGCCGATATCGCGCAGCCGGCTGTCATCCAGTTCGTACAGGGCGACCAGGCTGCGCTGATAGGCGGCGCGGGCCTTATGGGCCTGCCACAGATGGTTGAGCAAACGGCATAGAAAGAGCGTGCTGCCCTGCGCGATCCGCGCGGGCAGTGAAAGACTGGACATCACCAGAAACCTCTCAATACAGGGCTGCTTTACGGGCGAAGTCTACGCAAGCGGGCTTGCCGAACCAGACGCTTTCTGCTCACCTGTCTGTCAGGAAAACTCACAGATGCGCCCGCTGCCTCCGCTCAATGCCCTGCGCGCCTTCGAGGCCACGGTGCGGCTTGGCAGCCTGACCAAGGCGGCCGAGGAACTCGGCGTCACCCATGGCGCGATCAGCCGGCATATCCAGACGCTCGAAGGCTTTCTCGGCATCAAGCTGTTCCAGCCATCCGGCCGTGGCCGGGTGCCGACGCCGCGCGCCGCCACCTACTTTGCCGATGTGCATGCGTCGCTGGATCGTCTGGCCGGCGCCACCGAACGCATGCGCGAGCCCACGGCGATGCGCGTGCTGCGCGTCTCTACGTTGGCCACCTTTGCCATGCGCTGGCTGATCCCGCGGCTTTCGGCCTTCCAGATGGCGCATCCGCAGGTCGAGGTGCGGCTGATGACCTCGGCGACGCCATCGCTGGAACAGATCGATGGCGATTTCGATGTGGTGATCCGCCGCCACCAGATGCACAAGCCGGGCTTTGCCTGCCAGCAGTTCCTGCTCGAGCGCAATCTCCCGGTGGCGGCGCCAGCGCTGTTGCAGAAGCACCCGATCAAAACCGCACGCGACCTGCTCACCGCGCCACTGCTGCATTGCGATTCCAAACCCTTTGCCTGGACCGAATGGTTCACCGCCGCCGGTATCCGGCGCAGCCAGGTGCCCACGGCAGGGGCGCGGTTCGAGAATTACTATTTCACCCTGGAGGCGGCGGCGCGGGGCCTGGGCTTTGCCGTCGGCGCCCTGCCGCTGATCGATGACGACCTGTCTGCCGGCCGCCTGGTGGCGCCACTCAGCGGCCCGATTGCACTGTCAGACGGCTATCACGTGCTCTATCCGGCCAACCGCAGCAAGGGTAGCGTGATGCAGTTCGTTGCCTGGCTGATCGAACAGGGCGGCGCCGGCGAAAGCGGCACTGCCAGTTGAGACTAGTTCTCACATTGATATAACTGAATAATCCGGATAACTTGTCAGGCAGGTTACAGCCAGCATGACAGCCCAGCCCGCTATCCTCCGCCTGCCCCTTCGCGCCGAGACCCCCTCGCTGGTCGAGAGCCTCGCGGATGCCCTGCTGCAGCCGATCCTGGCCGGTGCCTGGCGCCCGCATGACCGGCTGCCGTCGGAACATGCCCTGGCCGAGCAGCATCAGGTCAGCCGCGCCGTGGTGCGCGAGGCGATCGCCCGGCTGAAATCCGATGGCTATGTCGAAACCCGCCAGGGCAAGGGCGCCTTTGTCGCCGCCGCACCGGGCGGCAATGCCTTCCGCCTCGATGTCGATGGCAGGGAGGATCACTTACTGGAACTGCGCGCGCTGATCGAAGCCGATTGTGCAGCGCTT
>NZ_CALSAN010000032.1:0-45285 GCF_943372915.1 Ferrovibrio terrae
GCATCGCCATCCAGCGCGATGCCGAGATGGGCGCCATGGGCGACCACGGCTTCCTGCAGGGCGCGCGGATGCGTTGAGCCGCAGTCGCGGTTGATGTTGAAGCCATCGGGTTTGACGCCGATCGGGATCACATCGGCCTCGAGTTCCCACAGCACGGCGGGCGCCACCTTGTAGCCGGCACCGTTGGCGCAATCGATCACCACCTTCAGGCCGGCGAGGGTGCGGCCCTTCGGCAGGGTGGCCTTGGCGAATTCGACATAGCGGCCATCGGCGTCATCGAGCCGGCGGGCGCGGCCGAGCTTGTCGGCAGCAGCCAGCGCGGGTTCGGCCTCGCCGAGGATCATCGCCTCGATCTCGGCCTCGGCCGCATCGGACAGCTTGTAGCCATCGGGGCCGAACAGCTTGATGCCATTGTCGTGGAAGGGATTGTGCGACGCCGAGATCATCACGCCGAGATCGCAGCGCAGCGCGCGCGTCAGCATCGCCACCGCCGGCGTCGGCATCGGGCCGACCTGGAACACATCCATGCCCACCGCGGTGAAGCCCGCCACCAGCGCCGGCTCGAGCATGTAGCCCGAGAGCCGCGTATCCTTGCCGATCAGCACGCGATGACGATGATCGCCGCGCGTGAAGTAGGCGCCGGCCGCCATGCCGACACGCAGCGCGGTGGCTGCCGTCATCGGCTCGGTGTTGGCCAGACCGCGAATGCCGTCCGTGCCGAAAAATTTGCGGGTCATGCGAATCGGTCCCGTTAACATCACTTGGCGCGGGACTATGCCACAGAAAGCGCCAGAGCGGCAGAGTCCCTGTGCACGATCATGCTGTTACGAGTTGTTACATTTGCGCGGATTCACTGGTGATTCCGCGCCAGACACTCAGCGCCTGCACGGTTTCGGCCACATCATGCACGCGCAGGATCTTCGCCCCCTGCTGCGCCGCCCACAGCGCGGCGGCGAGCGAACCCGGCACCCGCCGCGCCGCTTCCGGCTCGCGCGCCAGGGCGCCGATGAAGCTTTTACGCGAGACACCGACCAGCAGCGGATAGCCCAGCGCGCGCAGCACATCGAGGCGGCGCAGCAGGCTGAGGTTATGCGCCACCGTCTTGCCGAAACCGATGCCGGGATCGAGCACTATCTTGTCGCGCGCGATGCCGGCGGCGCGGCAGGCGGCGATGCGCCGGGCCAGATAGTCGCGCACCTCGCGCACCACATCGTCATACTGCGGTGAATGCTGCATGCTGCCGGGCTCGCCCTGCATATGCATCAACACCACTGGCAGGCCGCTTTTCGCCGCCGCCTCCAGGCTGCCCTCGCCTTCCAGTGCCGAGATGTCGTTGAGCAGATGGGCGCCGGACACCGCGACGGCGCGCATGGTGGCGGCATGCCGCGTATCGATGGAAATCACGGTTTTTTCGCGGCGCAGCGCCTCGATCACCGGCAGCAGGCGCTCGATCTCCTGCCGCCAGGAGACCGGCGCGGCGCCGGGCCGGGTGGATTCCGCCCCCAGATCGATCAGGTCGGCACCGGCGGCGATCTGGGCGCGGGCCTGGGCGATGGCGGCGGTGGCATCGCCTTTCAAGCCGTCGCCGGAGAAACTGTCATCGGTGACATTGACGATGCCCATCACCAGCGGACGCGGCAGTGCCAGCAGGGCGGCGAGCGGCGAGGCATCGGCCGGCTTGGCAATATTGCGCAGGATTTCGCCGGGATTCGCTGACATTCGCTGGAGTTCGCTACGCTTCGCTGGAGTTTGCTGGAGTTCGTCTGGGTTCGTTGAGGTTCGCTACGCTTCGCTGGAGTTCGTTGAGGTTCGCGTTAACCAATACCCCCGTATGCGCCTGGACAGACCACGGAGTCCACCGTCAATGTTCCTATCATGTTCTCATGGAAAAAGCAAGGCTTTCCGGGGCAGGCTGGCGCCCTGCCCTATCCTACCCTGTCCTGCCGCGCCGGAGACACCATGACCCTCGACTTCCTGCTGATCGCGCTGATCGTGGTCGCCACGCCGGGCACCGGCATGATCTACACCGTGGCCGCCGGCCTGACGCGCGGGGCCAGGGCCAGCGCGGTGGCGGCATTCGGCTGCACGCTCGGCATCGTGCCGCATATGCTGGCGGCGATCACCGGGCTGGCGGCGCTGCTGCACACATCTGCGCTGCTGTTCGACGCGGTGAAATATGCCGGCGTCGCCTATCTGCTGTGGATGGCCTGGCAGACCTGGCATGACCGGGGCTCCTTAAGCCTGACCGGCAAGGGGCCGCAGCGTCAGAGCTTCATGCAGGTGACCATCGAGGCCATCGTCATCAACCTGCTGAATCCGAAACTCTCGATCTTTTTCTTCGCCTTCCTGCCGCAGTTCATCAGCCATGACGAACCCGCCGTGCTGGCGCGCATGCTGGAAATGAGCGGCGTGTTCATGGCGATGACGCTGGCGGTGTTCGTGCTCTATGGCCTGTTCGCGGCGGCGGTGCGCGATCATGTGCTGGCGCGGCCGGTGGTGATGCAGTGGCTGCGGCGCACCTTTGCGGCGGCGTTTGTCGCGCTCGGCGCCAAGCTGGCGCTGACGGAACGGTGAGCGTCAATCCACAAAGAACAATATTGTGGCTAGTGATCCAGCAATGGAATGAACAACAGAAACGAGCACGACCGGCCGCACTGATTGGCTGACATATCGCACATAAGCCAGACCAGCAACAAAAAGAGCGGCCTGCAACATGGCATTGGGGCTTAGCGCCGAATTAAGCATGAACGAAAAAAGCGTGATCGTGGCACCAACCTTAAAAACACCCCAGTGAGGCTCCAGGGCTGTCCAGAGCCAGCCGTATAGAAAGAGTGCTGTCGCGGCGGACATTGCCACTCCCATGCAAAGTGTAGAGGCCACATAGATCACTGGATCGACATCCCTGAACTGCGGCACCTGGTCAGATGGGTCTCCTTGCAGCGAAACCCAGACAACCGCCTTGATCGCCATCAGGCTGGCGATCAGCCAGGCCGCTCCTTGTTTGTCGTGCGCAACGTTCCGCAAGCCTGCGTTGTGATCCCCGCCAGCCATCTTCCTGGCGTTTCGCACGGAAAACCAGATTTGCAGCATTGTCATGGGCGCCATAACGAAGATGCCGAACACCATAGCGACATCCATTTGTGCTGGCCGCGACGGCTTCAGGAAAAAGAACATCACCAGCATTGATGCGACAAAAGCGCCGACAAACGACAGGGCATACCAGCCAGCGGCTTTGGCCAGGATGACCCAGCCGGCTTTGGTCCAACCGTGAAATACCTTATGCTGTCCTAAGGATTGTTCAGATTCCATTCCCCGCCTCAATCACCCTCACTATAGAAGAGCGGCTTGGCGGCAAAAAGTGTGTGACCAGGCAAAGCAACAATGAAAATTGGCATTATCGAATGCGGGCCGGTGCCCGCGCCGCTACGCGAGCGGTATGACAGCTATCCCGCGATGTTCCGCGCGCAGCTGCAGCCCCTGCTGCCCGCAGCCACATTCGAAACGATTGCCGTCGCTGCGCTGGGCGACGTGGCCGCGCGTGACGCCTATCTGCTGACCGGCTCGCGCCACGGCGTCTATGACGACCTGCCGTGGATCGCGCCGCTGAAAGACTTCATCCGCGCTGCGGCACGGCTGCAGCGCCCGATGGTGGGCGTGTGTTTCGGCCACCAGATCATTGCCGAGGCGCTGGGTGGCCGGGTGGAGAAAGCCGCAGCCGGCTGGCGCGTCGGCCTGGAGCAGTACACCACCAGCCTTAATGGCGACACGCAGTCCGTCATGATGCCGGCCTTCCACCAGGACCAGATCGTGGTGCAGCCGCCCGATACCGAGGTGGTGGCCAACACCGCGGCCTGCCCCTTTGCCGCTCTGCGCTACACCGCGGCGCCGATCCTGTCGGTGCAGTTTCATCCCGAATTCAGCCTGCCGTATCTCACCGACCTGATCACCTGCCTGTCGCAGCAGGCGGCGGCGCCGGGACTGCCGCCGCAGCCCGCGCTGGACGATAAAGGCATGCGCTGGATCGGCGACTTCCTGTCTGGCCGGTAGACGCATCAGCCCGAAAGCCGGAGCAGTCGGTACTGTCGCAGAGAAAAACGCCCGGTGTTTCTACCGGGCGCTATTATTGGACGATCATACGAAAATCATGCAAACACCATTTCAACATGTGTCGTTTGCGTGGCAAACAGCTGCAGTGCAGCCAGAAATGAAGTGCCATTGGCCAACTGCAATGGCACAAGTGATGCTGAGTTTTCAAACACCAACTTTGCTTCGCCCGGCGAACCCGGCCCACCACCTTCCACCGCATCCCAGAAAGCGTCGAGATTACGACCGAAACCTGATGCGGTTTGAACCCGCATTACATCCACATACAGCCGCCAGAAGTCATCAATAGACTTCACGCCACGGCAATCAAGATAGATTGTTTTCACTATCCGCCTGCCTCAGAGACCCTGCAGGGCTCGTGCGACCTGCTCAGCATTTGAAATCCCGCGATCCACCGCCACAAAGGCAATCAGCGTCATCGGTTTTGCACTGCGCGCCGCCGCTGCCAGCTTGTGATGGCCATCGAGCAGGTAATGCGCCATGCACCAATGCGCCTCGCCTGATGTTGCGGGAGCCTTGACATCCAGAATACTGACGGCAACGGCCGTAGGCTCGATACCCTCTTTCATCCGGGCGACATAGTCCTGAGTGCGCGCCGCGTCCAGCCAGCTTTCAGGAAACATCGGAATGATGAAATTGAAGAGTTTTCCGGTCGTTGCCCCCAGGTCGATCGTCTCCCGACTCGCGGGCCGGTAATACGGAACCTTCGGATGGTGCGGCAAACCCCAGAAGGGATCGACGCCATTATAATTCTCGACCTGCTCTGCCGCGAAGTAGTCCCCCCCACCGCCGAGCTTGACGATGCGCGGGATGAAACGCAGCAACGCTACCCGGTAATCCGAAACCGGCAACAACAGACTCAGCGGATCGACTACACCATCCAGCGTCTTCACGCCGTCGGCCAACTCCCGCGTCAGATCGCCCACATTGACTGTGACATTCGCACCCTCAAGCCGTTCGAACAGGAAGGCGCAAGTGCCACATATGTTGCCTATATTGTAAGCCCGTTTGCCTTCAATCGTGAGATATCGATCCCAGACTGGCCATGCCTTAGTGCCAGTGGTCTCAAAGCTCACTGAGGAAGCAGAGGATTTGATTTGTCTGCTTATCGTTTGGAGAAGCTCAGGCATGTCAATTCCGGCAATTCTTATGCCGCCAACCTATAAAAAAACGCCCGGTGTTTCCACCGGGCGTTTTCGTATTCGCTGGATGCAGAGGCGCTTACGCCCCCGGCATGGGCTCCGGCTCGAAGCCGCCGCCGGCGGGCTTGCCGCCACCACGGCTGGACGTCGGCACCGCAGAGCGCGGGCCGCTGTCGCCCGGGGTCGGCGTGCGATCATCGGTGCGCACGATCTTCTCGCCACGCAGCAGGGCCTTCACTTCCTCGCCCGAGAGCGTCTCGAATTCCAGCAGCGCCAGGCTGATGGTGTCGAGGTCGGCGCGGTGCTCGGTCAGGATGCGGCGGGCATCGCCCTCGGCCTCGTCGATGATGCGGCGGATTTCCTCGTCGATCAGGCGGGCGGTGGCATCCGAGACATTCTTGCGCTGCGTCACCGAATGGCCGAGGAAGACCTCTTCCTCGTTATCGGAATAGCGCAGGCGGCCGAGCTTGTCGCTCATGCCCCATTCGGTGACCATGCGGCGCGCCAGGCCGGTGGCCTGTTGGATGTCGTTGGACGCCCCGGTGGTGATGTTTTCCTTGCCGAAGACCAGTTCCTCGGCCATGCGGCCGCCGAACATCATCGCCAGCTTCGACGTCAGTTCCGTGGTCGACATGGAGAGGCGGTCTTTTTCGGGCAGCGACATGGTGACACCCAGCGCGCGACCGCGCGGAATGATGGTCACCTTGTGCAGCGGATCGGATTTCGGCATGAACATGCCGACCAGCGCATGGCCCGCCTCGTGATAGGCGGTGAGGCGCTTTTCCTCTTCGCCCATCACCATCGAGCGGCGCTCGGCGCCCATCATCACCTTGTCCTTGGCATGCTCGAAATCGGCCATGGTGACGACGCGCTTGTTGCGGCGGGCCGCCAGCAGCGCGGCCTCGTTCACGAGATTCGCCAGATCGGCACCCGAGAAGCCGGGCGTGCCACGGGCAATGATCTTGGGCTCGACATCCGGACCCAGCGGCACCTTGCGCATATGCACACGCAGGATGTGCTCGCGGCCGATGATGTCGGGATTGGGCACCACGATCTGGCGGTCGAAACGGCCCGGACGCAGCAGCGCCGGATCGAGCACGTCAGGGCGGTTGGTGGCGGCGATCAGGATGACGCCCTCGGTGGCCTCGAAACCATCCATCTCGACCAGCAGCTGGTTCAGCGTCTGCTCGCGCTCGTCGTTGCCACCGCCGAGGCCGGCGCCGCGATGGCGACCGACCGCGTCGATTTCGTCGATGAAGATGATGCAGGGCGCGTTCTTCTTCGCCTGCTCGAACATGTCGCGCACGCGGCTGGCGCCGACGCCGACGAACATCTCGACGAAGTCGGAACCCGAAATGGTGAAGAAGGGCACGTTGGCTTCACCCGCAATGGCGCGCGCCAGCAGGGTCTTACCGGTGCCGGGCGGGCCGACGAGCAGGCAGCCCTTGGGGATCTTGCCGCCCAGGCGCTGGAATTTCTGCGGATCGCGCAGGAAGTCGACGATCTCTTCGAGTTCGCTTTTCGCTTCCTCGATGCCGGCGACGTCTTCAAAGGTGACGCGGCCATGGCGCTCGGTCAGCAGCCGGGCCTTGGACTTGCCGAAGCCCATCGCCTTGCCGCCGCCGGACTGCATCTGGCGCATGAAGAAGATCCACACGCCGATCAGCAGCAGCATGGGGAACCAGGAGATCAGGATCTGCACCAGCGTGTTGTTCTCTTCCGGCGGCACGGCGGTGACGCGCACGCCGCGCTCGGTCAGCTTGCTCACCAGCGTCGGGTCGTTCGGGATATAGGTGGTGAAGCCGCGACCGTCGCGGAAATGACCGGTGACGGTGTTGGAGCTGTTCTGGATGGCGACGTCGGTGATCTGGCCATTGGTGACGTCGTTCAGGAAATCGGAATAGGCGAGCGACTGGCTGCCGCCACGGATCGAGGGGCCTTGAAACAGGTTGAACAGTGCGACCACCAAGAGGCCGATGATCACCCAGAGCGCCAGATTACGGCCAAACATGTTCACGGAAGCCCAGTCCTTTCTACGCCACACCCTGCCCCGCGGGATCGTCCTTCAGGGCACGGAAAATTTTAGCCGATTTTTCCCGGCACAGACCATAGATATGCGGTCAGGAAGGCTAAACAAGCGGTAACGGGGCGGATTCTTCTAGCGATTTTGCCGCGAAACCCGGAATCCGGCCCAGTCAGGCGACGGGTGCAGCTGCGAGCACCGGGTGAAAGCCCAGTGTGACAGCCGCCGGCAACTGGCCCCAGCCCAGGCCGGGCACCGCCAGCAGGCGGCCGGTCCGGCCGCGCAGCGCCGGCAGGCCCGGCCAGGCGGCACGCGGAATCTCCAGGGCGGCACCGGGCGGAATTTCGTCGGCCGGCGGGCGGTCGCGGCCGAGCGGGCCGAGCGTAATGCCGGGCAGCCGCGCCTTGGCCGCAACGGCAAGGCGGAAGCGCCCATCCCACAGCAGCGCCGCGCCGGCCTTCAGCGCCAGTGCGGCCGGCAGATGCCGCGCCTCGCGACAGATCAGCAGGCGGCCGTTCTTTTGCGGCGCCAGCAGGCAGCGATGCAGGGTGAGCGGTTTGGTCAGGCCGGCGCGCAGCTCGGCCAGCGCGCGCTCCAGCCCGTCCAGCCGTGGCGGCAGGGCCAGGCCGCCGATGGCACCGAGCAGACGGCTCAGCGCCCGCAGCGCGATCTCGTCACCGGCGGCAGTGAGTACGGCGGCATCGAGCCAGGCGATGCCGGCGGCGCTGAGCTGCACACTGCCCTGCAGCAGGTCATAGGCAGACTCATCGAGCTGGGCCCGCACGCGGCCGAAATTGCGCGCGGTCTGCGCCAGATGCGCCACCAGTTCGGCGCGCGCATCGGCATCGTTGGCGCTGAGCAGGTCGAGGGCTGCGCGCACCCGCACGCGCAAGAACGCCGGGCTGGCATTGCTGGGGTCTTCGATCCAGGGCTGCTTGCGCTTTTGCAGCGTGGCGACCAGCTGCGCCTTGGGCAGATCGAGCAAGGGCCGCAGCAGCGCGATGCCCTGCATCTCGCGGCGCGGCGCCATGGCGGCGAGACCATCGACGCCCGACCCGCGCAGGGCGCGCAGCAGCAGCGTCTCGGCCTGGTCGTCGCGGTGATGCGCCAGCAGCAGGTGGCGGATGTTGTGTTTGCCGCAGGCCTGCAGCAGCAGCGCGTAGCGGGCATCGCGGGCGGCAGACTGACGGTTGGCGGCGGGTTTGTCTGCCGCGTCCCAGACCAGGACCTGCGGCTTCAGCCCGGCGGCGCGCAGCCAGCCGGCCACGCGCTTTGCCTCGATGGAAGACTCCGGCCGCAGGCGGTGATCGACGATCAGCGGAACAACCGTGATCTTGCGCCGTGCCGCCCAGTCGGCGGCCAGCAGCGCCAGCGCCAGGCTGTCGGCGCCGCCGGAGACAGCCACCGCGATGGCGTCAGGGTTGTCGCCCTCCAGCAGCGGCAGCAGCCGGCGACCGAACTCAGCCGCCGTGACCGCCGCGGCTGTCATCGGCTTACTTGCAGCCGATCTTGGTGCGCTCGCGGGTCGCGGCATCCTTCACATGCGGCGGGGCGGAGGCGAATTCCTTGCCGAGCTGGCCCAGCGCCGCACAGGCTTCGGGATTCTTTTTCATCGCCGAGAGCGACATGCCGAGCTTGAGCAGGCTGTCGGGCGCCTTGGCGCTTTTCGGATAGCCCTGATAGCCCTGCAGGAAGGCCTGGGCGGCGGGTTCATATTGCTGGCGCACGTAATAGGTCTCGCCGAGCCAGTATTGCGCATTGCCGGCCAGCGGGTCCTGCGCATGGGCGCCGAGGAATTCGCGGAAGGCGGCCTCGGCATCGGCATAGTCGCTCTGCACCAGCAGCTTGTAGGCGTAGTTGTAGCGCTCCTGCGGCGTGCCAGCGGGCAGCTTGCCCTTGCCCGAGGCGGCGGCCGGCGGCGTCGGCGCGCGCGCGGTCTGCTGCTGGGCGGGTGCGGCCGTGCCGCCGGCGATCGGGCGGCCCTGGGCATCCACCGGCATCGAGCCGAGCACGCCCTCTTTCGTCGGCGCCTGGCCCGGCGTCGACGAGGTCGACCCGCGCGCGACATTGGGCTGCTGCACCGGTGTGCCCGGAGCGGGAATGCCCTGCTGGGCGGCGGTCGGCTTAACCTGCTCGACGCTGCCGGTCTGCGGCTGACCCGCGGCCGGGGCGGCGCCGCGTTCCAGCTGGTTGAGGCGGAAATCGACGTCCTCCACCAGCTTGTCGATGCGGCGGTTGGCCTGGCTGGAGGCGAATTCAACCTCCTCGAAGCGGCCGGTCATGGTGCGAATCTGGTTTTCCAGCTCATCGATGCGGGCATTGAGCCGGTTGGCAGCCGAGCTGCCGTCGCCGCTGTCGGTCAGGCTGCCGCTGCCCGCAGACGACGATGAGGCTGGCGGGGTGCCGCCGCGATAGACCTGGCGCTGCAGGGTCTGCAGGTCACGTTCCAGGCGGTTGATGCGGTCGAGCGTCTGGGCGTCCTGGGCCATGGCTGGCAGCGCGATGCTGCCGAGCAGCAGCAGGACAGGCAGGAAACGGGCGGCGAAAGACGCAGGCATGGCAAAACCCCATGGTGGCCGACACGGGAAGCCGAATCGGACGGAAAACCGAGTTTATCGATTTTACCGGGGTTTACGTCAAAAGCATGGCGGGCTGCAACGGCGAAACCGCGGAAATTCCGCCGCTGCAGCCCGGCCGATCAGGTGGTCAGACGCTCAATTCGCCAGGACGGTGACGCCACGGCGGTTCTGCGCCCAGGCGGCCTCGTTGGAGCCGACCGTGGACGGACGTTCCTTGCCGTAGGACAGCGTCGAGATGCGCTGGGTCGGGATGCCCTGGTTGACCAGGTAGTTGCGAATCGAGGTGGCGCGGCGGTCGCCGAGCGCCAGATTGTATTCGCGGGTGCCGCGTTCGTCGGCATGGCCCTCGATGACCAGGCGCCACTGGGCATTGCGCTTCAGCCAGGCCACCTGGCGCTCGAGAATGGCGGTGCTGGCGGCATCCAGCGCGTAGGAATCGGTGGCGAACAGCACACGATCGCCCACATCGGCGGCGAACTGGCGCTGCGCATCCTCGCGGGTCAGCGGCATGCCGCTGACGCCGGCGGCGCTGCCGGTGCCACCGGTCGCCGCACTGCCCGGACGACCACTGCCCGACACCGAACCGGCCGGCTGCGGCGCGGTTTCACAGGCCACCAGGGCCAGGGCCAGGGTGGCGGCCATGGCCGACCGGATGGCCCAATTACGCATCTGCATGAGTGTACTCCCCAAAGGTTTGCTCTGCCCGAGCATCTAGAAGGCCGCAGATTTGCGGCGGAATAAGGCGTGATTTGCGGCGGAACTGCGGCAGAGACATAACGCCCCGGCGGCGCAAAAGTGCCACGCAAAAAGAAACACCCGCCTGCCGTGAGGCAGACGGGTGTTCTTTAAGTCCATTCAGGCGGGCAGCAAAGCCACCCGGCATGAATTATTAGTTCGACAGGACCGTCACACCGCGACGGTTCTGGGCCCAGGCGGCCTCGTTCGAACCCAGCGCCACCGGACGCTCCTTACCGTAGGAGATCGTGGTGATGCGGTTCGCCGGGATGCCCTGGTTGGCCAGGTAGGTCTTGACGGCATTGGCGCGACGCTCGCCGAGCGCCAGGTTGTACTCGCGGGTGCCGCGTTCGTCGGCATGACCCTCGATCACGACCTTCCACTGGCCATAGCGCTTCAGCCAGGCAGCCTGCTTGTCGAGCGTGGCCTTGCCGGCCGGCTTCACTTCGAACTTGTCATAGTCGAAGAAGACGCGGTCGCCGACATTGACCTGGAAGTCCTGCACGGTGCCCGGCGCGATGCTGGCGGCCGGAGCGGCCGCAGTGGTGGCGCCGCCAGCGCCGCTGGTGGCAGCGGTCGGCGCGGGATCGGACGAGCAAGCGGCGAGAAGCAAGCCCACGGCAGCCACGGCCAGGTACTTGGAGCCGAAGGTGTTGAGGCGCATTTTTATTATCCCTCCAAGGGTTTCGAGAGTGAGTCAGGTACCGAACAGCGAAGCGCAACTTGCGTTCCATACCCGGTACGAGATTCTCGGTCCGGGCACGAACCGACTGACAAAACCCTAAGCTTTACCGATCAGACGCTCGGCCCGGCACGGAGTCCTAAAACTCGCAGCCAAGGGCAAACGTTGCCGGAACCCAAGGTTCAAGCCATTACGTCAGAGTGGACTATATCCACCGGTTTTTCCCGAATCAATAGGCGTAAGGGCTTGTAAACACTAAACGCACCCCTGCGGCATTTCTGCAACAGGGGTGCATTTCACCAAAGATACCCACAGGCCCGGACCCGCCGGAGCCACCGCCAAGCCCCGCTGGCCCGGCGGGTCGACCGCTCAGCGGATCAGCGGCGACAGCGGCGACCAGGCCGGATCGGAGGCATCGATCGGGGTGGGGATTTCACGCTCGTTATAGCCGGTGAGATCGATCGAGATCAGCCGCACGCGCTGGCCACGGCCCTGCGCATTCGACGGCGTCTCGCGATAGAACATCAGCACGCGGCCATTGGGCGCCCAGGTCGGCGCTTCCTGCACGACGCTGTTGGTCGAGAGAATGCGCTCGCCACTGCCATCGGGCCGCATCACGCCGATCGAGAACTGGCCCTGATACTCCTTGGTGAAGGCGATCAGGTCGCCGCGCGGCGACCAGACCGGCGTGGAATAGCGGCCTTGGTTGAAGCTGATGCGCTTCTGGTCCGAGCCATCGGCGTTCATCGTGTAGATCTGCTTGGTGCCGCCACGATCCGAGTTGAAGGTGATGCGACGACCATCGGGCGCAAAGGACGGCGACGTGTCGATGGCGGGATCATTGGTCAGACGCTGCCGCTGACGCGTGCGCAGATCCATCATGTAGACATCGGAATTGCCATCAGAGGCCAGCGACATGATCACGCGGTTGCCATCGGGCGAGAAACGCGGCGCAAAGGTCATGCCGGGGAAATCGCCGACCAGCTCCTGCTGCCCGGTATCGATGTTGAACAGGTAGACCCGCGGCTTGTCGTTGAAATAGCTGAGATAGGTGATTTCCTGCTGGCCCGGGCTGAAGCGCGGGGTCAGCACCAGGAAGCGACCATCGGTGAGAAAGCGATGATTCTCGCCATCCTGGTCCATGATCGCCAGCCGTTTCACGCGGCGATCCGGCGGGCCGCTTTCGGCGACATAGACGATGCGGGTGTCGAAATAGCCGTCTTCGCCGGTGACGCGCTTGTAGATCGCATCGGCGATCAGATGCGCCAGGCGGCGCCAGTTGTCGGGCGTGGTGAACAGCGCCAGGCCGGTCATCTGGTTTTCGGCGGCCACATCCCAGAGGCGGAACTCGCCACGCAGGCGACCATCGGACTGCATTTCGATACGGCCGTTGACCAGCGCATCGACATTGATGACGCGCCAGTCCTGGAAGCGCGGCTGCACGCGCATTGCCTGCGGCGTCTGGGTATGGGCGCGCGGATCGACCGGCTTGAACAGACCGGAGCGCTCCAGATCGGCACGGATGACGCGGGCGACATCGGCGCCGACTTTCAGCGCCTGCGGATTGTCGCCATCGAGATCGGAAATGGCGATCGGCACCGGCTTGAAATTGCCGCGCGTGATATCGATTTCGACGGCGGCCTGCGCCATCGGCGCAGACAGCAGTGCCATCATCAGCGCCAGAATGCCGGCTTTCATCATGCCAGCCCCTGGTAAAATCGACATCCGATTCATCCCTGTCTCCCTATCGCTTTACCCGCCCAGCATCATGCGCGGGTCGAAATTCAATATGATTTCCTGGCTCCACTTGTCCTTGTCGCCGGGCGGCAACTGGAAGGGAGCCGCCTTGAGCACGGCACGGCGCGCCGATTCCGCGGCTGCGCGATAGCTCTCGTTACCCGGCAGATACATGCGGGCGGTATCGACGATCTCGGGCTGGTTGCGCAGGCTGCCATCGGCATTGAGGCTGAACTTGATGCGCACGACCAGATCCTTGGCATCCTTGGCGCCGATGTCGAACTGCCACTTGTCCTCGACCTGCTTGCGGATGAAATCCTTCTCGCTCATCGAGACCGGCAGATTGGGATTCGACGGCCCTTCGGCGCGCGGTGCGGCAGCCGGCGGCGTGCGCGACGCGGTCTGCGGCGCCTGCTGCGGCTGGGCGGCCGGCGGCGCCTTCATCTTGTTCACCAGGGCGGCGACGTCGGAGAAATTCGGCGTCTTGCTCTTTTCCTCTTGGCGCTGCTGGGTCGGCTTGGGCGGCACCGGCTTGGCTTCCGGCTTCGGCTTCTCGACCACCTTCGGCGGCTCGGGCGTCTCCACCACTTCCTTGGGCTTGGGCAGCGGCTTGGGCGACGGCACCGGCTCGGGCATCGGCTGTGGCTTGGGTGCCTCGGCCTGCTTCGGCGGCTCAGGCGCCGGCGGCGGCGGCGGTGGCGGCGGGGTCACCGCCTGCTGCTTGGGCGGCTCGGGCTTCGGTTCCGGCTTGGATTCCGGTACCGGCTCTTCCTTCGGCTCGGCCTTGGTCTCAACCACCTTGGGCTGCGGCTTGGGCACGTTGGTCTTCTCGGCGATCGGCGCGAATTCGGCGAGCACGACCATCGGCTCGGGCTCGCGCTTCGGCTCCCAATAGGGCAGGCCGAACAGGGCGAGCGCGACGATGCCGCCATGCAGGCTTGCCGAGAATATGTACGATGTACGCTGCACCCTGCCCTGAATCCTTCGCTTAACGCCGCGGCGCCGCCGGAGCGGGGGGATTGCCGACCAGCGCCACCTTGTTGAAACCACCGGTGTTGATCAGGCCCATCACTTCCAGCACCTTGCCGTAATTGATCGCCTGGTCGCCGCGCACGAAGATGCGGCGGTCCGGAGCATTGCCGGCAATCGCCTGCAGACGCGGTACCAGCTGGTCTATCTCGACCAGGCTTTCCTGCAGGTAAATGCCGCCCTTGGCATCGATGGTGACGCTCAAGGGTTCATCCTGGCCCTGGATCGCGGCGGCCTGGGTCTTGGGCAGATCGACCTGCACGCCGACCGTCAGCAGCGGCGCCGCCACCATGAACACGATCAGCAGCACCAGCATGACGTCGACCAGCGGCGTCACGTTGATTTCCGACATCGGTGCCCGGCGCCGCCGGCCGCCGCGGGTGGAGCCGCCGCCTCCCGCTGACATACCCATATCAGGCCGCCTCTTCGTCGAGCTGGCGCGACATCAGCGCGGAGAACTCGCCGGCAAAGCCTTCGAGACGCACATTGAGCCGGCCAAGATCGTTGGAGAACTTGTTATAGGCCATCACCGCCGGAATCGCGGCGAGCAGGCCCAAAGCGGTGGCGAACAGCGCTTCCGCGATGCCCGGCGCCACCACGGCCAGCGAGGTGTTCTTCGACGACGCGATGGCGTGGAAGGAGTTCATGATGCCCCAGACGGTGCCGAACAGGCCAACGAAGGGTGACACCGAGCCGACCGAGGCGAGGAAGCCGAGATAGCGTTCCAGGCGCTCCATCTCGCGGTCGATCGACACGCGCATGACCTGGTTGATGCGAACCTGCAGCGAGCCCAGCCCCTGCTTGCCGCGCACCAGGCCGCGCTCGGTGGAGCGGCGCCATTCGCGCATGGCGGCAACGAACAGCACCGCCATCGGATGCTGGGGCCCGGCCATCGACAGACGATCGTACAGCGCATCGAGCGAGCCGCCCGACCAGAAGTCGTTCTCGAACTTGTCGGTGTCGATGACGGTGCGGCGGATCTTGATCAGCTTGTCGAAGATGATCGCCCATGACCAGAACGAGGCCAGGATGAGCATCAGCATGACGGCCTTGACGATCCAGTCGGCCTGAAGGAAGAGCGCCCAGAGCGAAAGATCGGCGGCAGCAGATGAGCCCCCGAGCTGCGCGGCGCTGACGGTCCTGTCCATACGTTCGAATCCTTTGGTTAAGAGTTAACAGATCAATGCGATAAATTTGGTGAAAGTGTGGCGAACAGCGCCGCAATCGACGGAGGCACCCGGCGGGCCCGGCCTTTGGCGTCGATACAGGCCAGCTTGACCTCGGCCCGGACCAGCAAGTCCCCACCCCGCCAGACATCCTGGCGGGCGGTCAGGCTGGCGCCGCGCAGCTCGGTTATTGCGGTGGTAACGGTTAATTCTTCGTGCAGGCGGGCGGGTTTGAGATATTCGACATTGCAGGTCCGGACCGCGAAGGCGACGCCGGTATCGCTGTCGATCAGGCCGCGCTGGTCGATGCCATGGCCGAGCAGCAGGTCGGACCGGCCGCGCTCGATGAAGCGCAGGTAATTGGCGTAATAGACGATGCCGGCGGCATCGGTGTCTTCCCATTGCACCCGCACGGGGTAGCTGTGCAGCCGGGCGTCCCGGGCCTCAGGCATCGTCGTCTCCCAGCAGGTCGAGCTGGTTGGCGCCAAGGCCGGCGGGGGGCGTCAGGCCGATATGGGCAAAGGCGGCCGGTGTCAGCAGGCGGCCGCGCGGGGTGCGCTGCAGGAAGCCCTGCTGGATCAGATAGGGCTCGATGATGTCTTCCAGCGCATCGCGCGGTTCCGACAGCGAGGCGGCGATGGTCTCGACGCCGACCGGGCCGCCGGAGAAATCGCGCGCAATCGTGGTGAGGTAGCGGCGGTCCATGGCATCGAGGCCGCGGGCATCCACCTCCAGCCGCAGCAGGGCGGCATCGGCGGTGGCGGCATCGACGACTTTCGCCTTGGCATAGACGGCGAAATCGCGCACCCGGCGCAGCAGGCGGCCGGCAACGCGCGGCGTGCCCCGCGCCCGGCGAGCGATTTCACGCGCCCCGGATGCATCCAGTTCCAGATCAAGAATGCGGGCGCCGCGCCGCACGATCAGTTCAAGTTCCTCGACCTCGTAGAAATTCAGCCGCAGCGGAATGCCGAAGCGTTCGCGCAAGGGCGTGGTCAAAAGCCCGGAGCGCGTGGTGGCGCCGACCAGGGTGAACGGCGGCAGGTCGATGCGCACGCTGCGCGCCGATGGCCCCTCGCCGATGATGAGGTCGAGCTGGAAATCCTCCATCGCCGGATAGAGGATTTCCTCCACCGCCGGATTGAGGCGATGGATCTCGTCGATGAACAGCACGTCGCGCGCTTCCAGATTGGTCAGCAGCGCGGCGAGATCGCCGGCCTTGGCGATGACAGGCCCGGAGGTGGCCTTGAAATTGACGCCGAGTTCACGCGACACGATCTGCGCCAGCGTGGTTTTGCCCAGGCCCGGCGGGCCGTGGAACAGCACATGATCCAGCGCCTCGCCGCGCGCCTTGGCGGCCTGGATGAAGATGTTGAGATTCTCGCGCGCCCGGGCCTGGCCGACGAAATCGCTGAGCACCTGCGGCCGCAGATGGCGCTCCAGCTCGTCGCCCTCGGCCCTGCCGGACGATACCAGTCGACCCTCGTCATTGCGCGGGGTGGAGTTCATCGGGCCAGCTCCTTAAGGCCGGCGCGGATCAACTCCTGCACATTGGGCTTGTCGCCCAGCGTGCGGGCCGCCGTGGTCACGGCGCCAAAGGCATCGGCGCGCTTGTAGCCCAGGTTGACCAGCGCCGAGAGCGCATCGGCCACCGCGCCGGTCTCGGCCACCGCCACCGCGCCCGCGTCCCCGCCGGCCGCCTGCGCCGCCGTACCCAGGGCGATGCCGCCGACCTTGTCCTTCAGCTCGGTGATCAGGCGCACCGCCAGCTTGGGCCCGACGCCATCG
This sequence comes from Ferrovibrio terrae, assembly GCF_943372915.1. Lineage (GTDB taxonomy): Bacteria > Pseudomonadota > Alphaproteobacteria > Ferrovibrionales > Ferrovibrionaceae > Ferrovibrio > Ferrovibrio terrae_A. The sequence goes on from NZ_CALSAN010000032.1 coordinate 16,983, forward strand.
CAGCGGTTGAGCGTGGCCTTGTCGGCCGAGGCGATGGCGCGGAAGAGTTCATCGGGCGCCAGCGAAGACAGAATCCCGAGCGCCACCTTGGCGCCGACGCCCTGCACGGTCTGCAGCAGGGTGAAGCAGCCCCGTTCGGCTTCGGAGACGAAGCCGAACAAATGAATGTGATCTTCGCGCACATGGGTTTCGATATAGAGCCGCACGGCCTCGCCCGGCCTGGGCAGGTTGCGCAGCGTGCGCGCCGAGCAGAAGACCTGGTAACCGACGCCGCCGACATCGAGGATGCATGCGGTGTCGGAGACGGAATCCAGCAGGCCGCTGAGCTTGGCGATCATCGTGCCACTCTCAGGTCTGCGCTGCGGATCACCCGCGCGGTGGCGGCGTTATGGGCATGACAGATGGCGACGGCCAGCGCATCGGCGGCGTCTGGGCCAGTCACATTACAACCCGGCAACAGCCGCTTGACCATGGCATGCACCTGGTCCTTGTCGGCGGCGCCGGTGCCGACCACGGCCTTCTTGATCACGGTGGGGGCGTATTCCGCCACCGGCAGGCCGAGCTGTGCCGGCGCCAGCAGCACGACGCCGCGCACCTGGCCCAGCTTCAGCGTCGAGGAGGGATTCTTGTTGACGAAGGTTTCTTCCACCGCCGCCGCCTTGGGCTGCCATTCCGCCAGCAGCTCGGTCAGCGCGTCATGCACGGTGCGCAGGCGATAGGCCAGTTCGTCATCCGGATTGGTGCGGATGGTGCCATGCGCCACATGGCTCAACCGGTTGCCCTCGGCGAGGATGATGCCCCAGCCGGTGGCACGCAGGCCCGGATCGAGTCCGATGATGCGCATGGATAAGCCCAATTCCACTCCTCAAGCCGCGGCGGTCAGCCGGCGAGCTTGCTCAGTTCGTCTTCGGAAATATCGAAATTGGCATAGACGGTCTGCACGTCGTCGGAATCCTCGAGAACCTCGATCATCCTGAACAGCGTCTCGGCCTTCTCGCCCTCGACCGGCGTGGTGGTCTTGGGCTTCCACACCAGCTTGGCCGATTTCGGTTCGCCGAATTTCTTTTCCAGCGCCTCGCGCACGGCGGCGAAATCATCCTGGGCGCAGGTGACGCTATGGCCCTCGTCATCGGACTGCACATCCTCGGCGCCGGCGTCCAGCGCGCCTTCGAACAGCGCCTCGGCCGTAGCCGCAGAGGCCGGGAAGACGATCTCGCCGACGCGGTCGAACATGAAGGCGACCGAATTGGTCTCGCCCAGCGCCCCGCCATTCTTGGAGAAGGCGGCGCGCACTTCGCCGGCCGTGCGGTTGCGGTTGTCGGTCAGCGCCTCAACGATCACGGCGACACCGCCGGGGCCGTAGCCCTCGTAGCGCACCTCTTCGTAATTGTCGGCCGCATCATTGCCGGCGCCGCGCTTGATGGCGCGCTCCAGCGTGTCCTTCGACATATTGGCAACGCGGGCGGCCTGGATGGCGGCGCGCAGGCGCGGATTGGCCGCCGGATCGGGCTGGCCGCTGCGGGCCGCGGTGGTCAGTTCGCGGATCAGCTTGGTGAATATCTTGGCGCGCTTGGCATCCTGCGCGCCCTTGCGGTGCATGATGTTTTTAAACTGGGAATGGCCGGCCATGACGAACCTGGGGTAATGCGTGAAAAAGCGAGCGAATCGGGCATGTTTAGCATATTTCGGCTTCCCCCGGCAGACCACTGGGGCCACCGGGCTGGCAGGCGCCCGGATAATGCCCGGACCGGCCAAAAGCAAGCCGCCCGCAGCCCCTTGCCGCCTGCGACTCCGCCGTTGCCGCAGGGAAGCCGGCCCGTCGCCGTTGGTATGATTGCGCCGTCCGGCCGGCGGCGATACTATCCCCGCCGTTCCGACCGGCGCCCCGGCGCCGCACGTCATCCAGAAAATCCGTTTAACTCTAGAGAGTTACACACGGGGGCCGGCAGACTCGCATGATGGATCTCATGCAATTGACGACGGTGGCAGGCATGGCCACCGCGGCGCGGACCGGCTTGCCGGGCTATCCGCAATCCGATCTGCTGACCCGCGGGCACCAGCTCTGGCTCGCCGCCCGTGGCGCGACCGAGATGCCGGCGCTCAGCCACATCGCCGCCTCTGCCCAGCTTGAACCGATGCGTCCGCAGACCCTGGTCTTCGCGCTCGAGCACACGCCCTTTGATTTCCGCTATGTGGAAATCGGCAGCCGCATGATGACACTGAGCAACGACGATTACACCGGCAAGCTGCTCAGCGAGGTGCCGCACCAGCGGCCGCCCAGCCTGGTCTGGGACCACCTGGCCGCGGCTGTGGATGCCCGGGCTCCGGTGCGCGGCGTGCTGCCCTATGTCGGGCGCAGCCGCGATATCGCCAGCATCCTGCATATCGTGCTGCCGCTGGCCGAAGACGGCGAAACCGTCGACCACCTGCTGGTCTGCGTCGACCTGGCCCAGGTGGTGCGCCTGCAGGACGGCACCCATCCGTTCACCCAGCTGGGCTGAAACACCCGGCCCGGCCGGCCGGTTTCGCGCAAAACCGCTTTTGCGGCAGCAAAATCCCTGAAACACTGCCCGCCAGTCATTGGAGAGACGGTGTGTCGACGATGCGCGACCTGCTGCTGCGGCGGCAGGCGACAACAGTTTTGCTGCAGGGCTACGAATACTGGGATCGCAAGCGCGGGACCCGGCCGATGCCGGCGCGCCCGGACCTCGACCCGATCGAGATGAAGGCCTTCCTGCCGCATGTGGTGCTGATGGATGTGCTGCACGACCACAAGCCGGGCTGGCCGCTGGATTTCCGCTACCGGCTGATGGGATCGGCCATCGACCTGCATATGTCGCGGCGGTTCACCGGCCTGTTCATGAGCGACCTGCCGCACCAGCAGCCCGACAGCCAGATCTGGCGGAATTTTTCCGAAGTGGCACAGGACCGGCAGCCGCAGTTTCACCGCGTGCCCTATGTCGGCCCGCACAAGGATTTCCTCTCGGTGATCGACCTGGTGATGCCGCTGTCGGGCAATGGCGAACAGGTCGACATGCTGCTGTCGATCGTCGATTTCATCCCGCGCGAGATCAACCCGCCCGGCCGGTGAGGCCGCAGGGGCACAATTAGGCCGTGCACTGACACCGCTTTCATGTCACGCTGATGCCGTTACCCCTCCCCCTCATACACGTGATCAGGACTCCCGGCGGCGCATGACCGCATTGGATTTAAATTCGGCGACACCGCTGTTGCGGCAGGCCTACGACTACTGGCTGGCCAAATGCGGCGACCGGCCAATGCCGGCACGCGCCGATCTCGATCCGGCCGAGATCACGCCGCTGCTGCCCAATGTGATCCTGATGGACGTGCTGCGCGACACCAAGCCGGGCTGGCCGCTGGATTTCCGCTATCGCCTGATCGGCACCCGCGTCGATGCGATGATGAACGGGCGCTATACCGGCCTGCGCATGAGCGAGATGCCGCACCAGCAGCCCGGCAGCCGGATCTGGGGCAGCCTGCAAACAGTGACCGAGCAGGGCCGGCCGCAGATCAACCGCGTGCCCTATGTGGGCCAGCACAAGGATTTCATCACCGTGGTGGATATGGTGATGCCACTGTCGGGCGACGGCCGGCAGGTGGACATGCTGTTCTGCGTTGTCGAGTTCATCCCGCGCGAACCGCTGCATTCACGGCAACCCTGAGCGCCGGCACCACCTCGGCGGCAAACCAGGGCTGGCGCTTCTGCCAGCCGATATTGCGCCAGCTGGGATGCGGCAACGGCAGGAAGCCATCCGCCAGATAGCTGCGGAACTGCCGCACCGTTTCGGTCATCGTCTTCTGCCGGTGTGTGCCGAGATAATGCGCCTGCGCATACTGGCCAACCAGCAGGGTGAGGCGGATATCGGGCAGTTGCGCCAGCAGGCGGGGATGCCAGTGCGGCGCGCATTCCGGCCGCGGCGGCTTGTCGCCACCCTTGGCATCGCGGCCGGGATAGCACAGGCCCATCGGCATGATGGCGATGCGGCTGTCGTCGTAGAACGTCTCGCGCGTCATATCGAGCCAGCCGCGCAGCACGTCGCCGCTGCGGTCGTTCCACGGGATGCCGGTCTCATGCACCTTGGTGCCCGGCGCCTGGCCAATGATAAGCAGGCGGGCGCTGCGCTGCATGCGCACGACCGGGCGCGGGCCGAGCGGCAGATGCGGCGCGCAGAGCATACAGCCGCGCACCTCGGTCAGCAGGGCGTCGAAACGCCCGGCCATATTATACCGTGGCGGACTGGAGCCGGCCGCCAAGCCGGATCGGACTGATGCGGGTGGCGAGTCCGGTGCGATCATCGGTTTCGACATACACCGCACACAGCGTGCCGTCGCCATTGGCGGGCTCGAAACGGCCGCCGGGGATTTTCTTGGTGAAGCGGTTGAGCGGCTCGGCCTTGTCCATGCCGATCACCGAATTGTAGTCGCCGCACATGCCGGCATCGGTCTGATAGGCCGTACCCTTGGGCAGGATCTGCGCATCGGCCGTGGGGATATGACTATGCGTGCCGCAGACCAGCGAAGCGCGGCCATCACAGAAATGGCCCATCGCCATCTTTTCCGAGGTCGCCTCGCCATGGATATCGACGATGATCGCATCGACACCGCCGCCGAGGCGGTATTTCGCCAGCTCGCCATCGACGGCGGCGAAGGGATCGTCCAGCGGGTCCATGAAGACGCGGCCCATCACCTGAATCACCAGCACCTTCTTGCCGCTCTGCAGCGTGTAGACCGCCGCGCCCTTGCCCGGCGTGCCCTTGGGGTAGTTCAGCGGGCGCAGCAGGCGCGGGTCGGAGTTGATATAGCCCAGCGTCTCGCGCTGGTCCCAGGCATGGTTGCCCAGCACGATGACATCGATGCCGGCGCCATAGAATTCCTCGCAGATTTTTCCGGTGATGCCGAAGCCGGCGGCAGCATTCTCGCCATTGACCAGCACGAAATCGAGGCCGAGCGAAGCACGCAGCTCCGGGATACGCGACACCACCGCATCGCGGCCAGACCGCCCCACCACATCGCCGCAATACAGAAGCTTCATCGCCGTTTTATCTTTCGAACTTGAGCGCGCCGCGCTCGGTTACTGCCCAATCCAGCGTTTCATCATGCGCCGCATGGGGCAGCTCTGCCACCTGCTGTACCGCGAAGGCATAGCCCACGGCCAGAGGCTTCTTATTCCCATCCGCCGGCCCAGACACTCTCAGGGCCTTGAGCGTGGCATCATAATAGCCGCCGCCCATGCCGAGCCGATGGCCGGCGCTGTCAAACCCGACCAGCGGCACCAGCACCAGATCGGGCTGCAGCACCGGGGCGTCCTCCTGCGGCGCGGGAATGCCATAGGCCCCGCCCGGCGGCGGATTGGCCAGATCGTCGCAGCGCCGGAATTCCAGCAATCGCGCACCCTTGCGCACCACCGGCAGCGCGATCTGCAGGCCCTGCCGCTGCAGTGCCAGCAGCAGCGGCAGCGGATCGAGTTCATCGCCCATCGGCCAGTAGCCGGCGACCACCTGGCCGGGCTGCAGCACAATGGCGGCGAGAAACCGCTCGGCCGCCAGCGATGCGATGGCACTACCATTGGCGGCAGAGGCTTCGGCACGGCGCGCCTTTAGGCGGCTGCGCAGCGCGGCCTTGCGGGCCTCGAGATCGGGATCTGGGGTCAAGATGGTCTGGCTCTGGCGGAAGAAGTGGACGGGCCCACCATGGCCGTAAGTATGAACTAACCTCTGTGGCCTGGCGTACCAGGTGGGCGCCATATGATCGAGACCAGGGTCCCGGCAGTGACAGCTCCCGTAGAGATGAGCATTGGCCCCAGGGTTACGTAAACCCACGCACCGGGCAGCACCCGTCCGCCGCTCTATTTAGGTGCTCTCCAGCTTCGCGGCAATGTCTTCGAGGCGTTTTGCCAGTCCGACCAGCGCTTCGGTGCCGTCCGCGGTGGTTTTCTGCTCCTGCTGGAAGGCCGTAACCTCCTGACGCATAGCAGCAATATCGCGCTGGGCCTGCTCCAGGTCGTCGGCCAGGGTCAATGCCGTCATCAGCATCAGCCGCGCTTCGCCGACCTGCCCGACCAGCGCCGCCAGCTCGCGTACCCGGCCATCCAGCATCTGCGACAGGCGGCGGACCTGGTCTTCCTCGCCATCATCGCAGCCGATCTCATAGAGCCGGTTGTTGACGGTGACCTTTACCATAGCCATTGCAGCCTCCGTCTCTGGTTCAACCTTCAAACCTGGGCCTGGCTGTCGAGCGCCTGGCGCAGTCGCGCCATGGTGGCCTCAAGCTTTGCCGCGATGCCCGACTGGAAGGCCTGCATCTCGGTCTGCGCCGCACGCGCCGCCGCCAGTTCGGCCTTCAGGGCCGCCATGTCGCCGCTGTTATCAGCCGCAACCACCACCGGCGCGGGCGGCGCCACGGCCATACGCTTCAGCGCCTCCTGCGCATCCAGCGCCGCGGCCAGCTGGCCCCGCAGCATGTCGCATTCGTCTTTCAGGGCGGCAATCTCGCTGTCGCGGAGGGCGAGCGCCTCGTTGCCGGCGGCATCGTGGTTGACTGCGTCGCCGCTGACTGGCGGGCGGGCGGCATCATCCTGCTGCATCTGCGCCAACTCGGCCCGCAGGGCATCGACCAGCGCGGCCCGCTCGCGCAGGGGCCCGGCCTCCTCGCGCGCGGCCTGCAACTCGTCGCGCAGGGTCTTCACCTCGGCGGACAGCAGCCCGTGCTGCTCGGCCAGGCGGCGAAACGCCCCGGCGCGCTGGGCCAGCGCGGCATCCAGGCGACGGATCGCCTGGTCCATGGCGGCAACGGCTGCGGCAATTCCGGTCTGCATGGGGCCTGTCAGAATGATGCCTTCTGGCGATTGGGGTTGGCTGGCGAACTTGATATGGAAGATAAGCGCCACGCCGGCCCCACGCAACCGAACCGCCCGATTCCCAGGCAGAGCCGCCATGCCCGACTCGTTTCCGATGATCGCCGATCCGTGGTTCTACGCCGCGGCCTTTCCCGCCGTGCTGATCATCGGGCTCAGCAAGGGCGGTTTCGGCCCCGGCACCAGCCTGATCGCCCTGCCCCTGCTGGCCCTGGTGCTGCCGCCGCTGCAGGCCGCCGCCATCATGCTGCCGGTGCTTTGCGCCATGGATCTGGCCGGCCTATGGGGTTTCCGCGGCAAATGGGACCGCCGCAACATGAAAATCATCATTCCGGGCGCGATGATCGGCATCGTCATCGGCACGCTGACCGCCGGCTATGTCAGCAATCGCGGCGTCGAGATCATCGTCGGCGCCGTGGCGGTGATCTTCGCCCTGCAGAAATGGCTGAAGCCCGGCACCGCCGAACCGACCCAGCCCAACACGCTGAAGGGCGTGTTCTGGAGCGCCTGTTCCGGCTTCACCAGCTTCATCGCCCATGCCGGCGGGCCGCCGCTGCAGGTCTACCTGCTGCCGCAACGGCTCGACAAGACCACCTTCGTCGCCACCACCGTGGTGTTCTTCGCCTCGGTCAATTATGTGAAACTGATTCCCTACTGGTGGCTCGGGCAGTTCACGCCCGGCAACCTGGCCACCGGCGCGGTGCTGGTGCCGGTGGCGGTCGGCGGCGTCTATCTCGGCATGTACCTGCATCACAAGCTGAGCGATGCGCTGTTCTACCGTATCGTTTACATCTTCGTCTTCCTGTGCGGCCTCAAGCTGCTCTACGACGGTTTCGGCCTGACCCTGTTTTAAGGCGAACAATTCCAAATCGCAGGATGCCCGGCGATTTCCGGCGGTTGCCGCCACCCTGTTGCTGAATGGGCGCAATATGCTCTAGCTTGGCGCGCCTGCAGGGGAAAACGCCAGATGAGCACGATTTACGACCGCGATCTCGACAAGAACCGGGCCAATTACGAGGCCCTGTCGCCCTTGAGTTTCCTGCGCCGCACCGCCGACGTGTTTCCCGACCATCTGGCGGTGATCCATGGCAAGCTGCGCTACAGCTATGGCGCACTATATGAGCGCTGCCGCCGGCTGGCCTCGGCGCTGGAAAAGCGCGGCATCAAGCGTGGCGACACCGTGGCGATCATCGCCCCCAACACGCCGGCCCATCTGGAGGCGCATTTCGGCATTCCCGCCACCGGCGCGGTGATCAATGCGATCAACACCCGGCTGGATGCCGCCGCCATCGCCTTTATCCTGGAACATGGCGAGGCCAAGATCCTGTTCACCGACCGCGAATACAGCGCGGTGGTGAAGCAGGCTGTGCATATCTCCGGCAACAAGCCGCTGGTGATCGATATCGACGATCATCTGTGCAGCACCGGCGAACTGTTCGGCGCCATGGAATACGAGGATTTCCTGAAAACCGGCGATCCCGACTGGGCCTGGCGCGGCGTGGCCGATGAATGGGATGCCATTTCACTCGGTTATACCTCCGGGACGACGGGCAATCCCAAGGGCGTGGTGACGCATCATCGCGGCGCCTATCTGAATGCCGTGGGCAACGCGGTCACCTGGAACCTGCCCAAGCATCCGCGCTATCTGTGGACGCTGCCGATGTTCCATTGCGACGGCTGGTGCTTCCCCTGGACCATCACCATGCTGGCCGGCGTGCATGTCTGCCTGCGCAAGGTAGACCCGGCTTTGGTGTTCGACAGCTTCCTCAATCATGGTGTGACGCATTTCTGCGGCGCGCCCACCGTGCTGACCATGCTGATCAACGCACCCGACGATGTGCGGGCGAAACTTCAGCCGGGCGTGAAATGCATGACTGCGGGCGCCGCGCCGCCGGCCGCGGTGCTGGCCGCCATGGAAAAAATGGGCTTCGACGTGACGCATGTCTATGGCCTGACCGAGGTCTACGGCCCGGCCGTGGTCTGCGACTGGCATGCGGAATGGGATGCGCTGCCGCTGCCTGAGAAAGCTGCGGTGAAGGCACGCCAGGGCGTGCGCTATCACGTGGAAGAAGACGTCACCGTGCTGAATCCCGAAACCATGGAGCGCGTGCCGGAAGACGGCGAGACCATGGGCGAGATCATGTTCCGCGGCAATATCGTGATGAAGGGCTATCTGAAGAATCCAAAGGCGACGGAAGAAGCCTTTGCCGGCGGCTGGTTCCATTCCGGCGATCTGGGCGTGCTGCATCCCGGCGGCTACATGCAGATCAAGGACCGCTCGAAAGACATCATCATTTCCGGCGGTGAGAATATCTCGACCATCGAGGTGGAGGGCGTGCTCTACATGCACCCCGACATCGTCGAGGCCGCCGTGGTGGCGCGGCCGGACAGCCATTGGGGCGAGACGCCCTGCGCCTTCGTCACCCTGCGCAATGGCGCCACCGTCACGCCCGACCAGAAAGGCAGCGACGAGATCATCGCCTTCTGCAAGGAGCGGCTGGCGCGATTCAAGGTGCCGAAGACCGTGGTGTTCAGCGAGCTGCCGAAAACCTCGACGGGCAAGATTCAGAAGTTTGAGCTGCGCGAACGGGCCAAGGCTCTGGGCTGATCAAGGCTCTGGGCTGATTATAGTCCCGGGCTGATCAAGGCCCGAACCCTGGCCGGCGCAGGCGAACTGCTAGGACTGTCGGGAGATTTCTTCTTTCAGCTTCAGCTTTTCACGCTTGAGCTGGGTGACACGGGTGGTGTCGGGCATCGGGCGGTGGATCTCGTCATCGATCGCCGCTTGCAGGGCATGATGTTTTTCGATGAGAGTGTCGAGATGCGCCGTATGATTCATCGCATGCTCCTCCTTCCGGTTTGGAGCGCGTCAACCAGTTCGACTGCGGTCGCCCTGACATGGCGCGACCGCACCGGTGCGCGCCTGATAGAAGTTAAGCACTGCCCTTCGCCTTTGTCAGCCCCAAACAACCTTTTTTTCAAATAAGCGAGTCGCCGTATGCGCCGCATACAGAAATCTGCCGGAAAAACCGCACCTAAACGGGTGGCTGCAAAAGCAGTGCTGCCTGCAGGACGCATCAGGAAACGCAGCCAAGCTGCGAAACCGGCGGGGAAATTGGCACCTGCAATGATCCGTCCACCGGCCCAGCGTCGCCTGGTGGTCGGCATCACCGGCGCTTCGGGGGTGATTTACGGCATCCGTTTATTGGAAGCACTGCAGCAAAGCGGTATCGAGTCGCATCTGGTGCTCAGCCGCGCCGCCGAAATGACGATTGCCTATGAAACGCAATACAGCATCAAGGATGTGAAGGCGCTGGCGCATACCACATACGCGGTGGCCGATATCGGCGCCGCGGTGTCGTCGGGCTCGTTCCAGACACTGGGCATGGCCATCGTGCCCTGCTCGATGAAGACGCTGGCCGAGATCGCCACCGGCGTCACCACCACGTTGCTCAGCCGCGCCGCCGATGTGACGCTGAAGGAACGCCGCCGGCTGGTGCTGGTGCCACGCGAAACGCCGCTGCATCTGGGTCATCTGCGCAACATGACGGCGGTGACCGAGATGGGCGCCATCGTGGCGCCGCCGATGCCGGGCTTCTATGCGATGCCGCAGACGCTGGACGATCTGATCGGCCATACGGTGGGACGCGTGCTCGACCTCTTTGGCCTCGATGCCGGCCTGGTCAAGCGCTGGACCGGCAAGCCCGCCAAAGCGTGAAAGCCCTCAGGTAAACGCAATCCGCAACAGGTCCGCGCCCAGCTGCAGCGCCTGCTGGTCGCCCGGGGCCAGCCGCTCCAGATAGGCGCCGAGATGCGCGGCGGCGGCATCGATCTCGTCGTCGCGCTGCGGCGGCGCCGGCCCGCGTTGGCCCGGCCCGATGCGGCTGGCGGCCGAGAGCCAGACCTGGGCGACCTGCTCGAGCCTCAGCTCCAGCGCCTTGATGTCTTCATAGAGAGCATCCGCCGTCGGCTCGGCGTCGCGCAGCGCCTTGAGTGCCCGGCGGGCCGCGCGCAGCGGCTGCAGCACGGCATTGACCGGCGCCACCGCAGCCTCGACCCGGTCGAGTTCGCTCTCGGCCCAGCCCAGATAGCCGCGCCGCGCCCGCCAGAACCCCAGCAGCAGCAGGTTCACATCGGCGCCGAAGCCGTCCTGCAGGGCAAGACAGGCTTCTGCCGCCCCCGGGCGATCGTACAGGCTTAAGGAAAAGGCCCAGAAGCCGGCCGCCGGTGGTTCGTCCGGCCGGGCAGGAATTTTGTCGGAATTGGCCGTTTTCGGCCCACTGTCAGACTCGGTCATCCATGCTATGGTAACGGGCTTTTTGGCGTCCAGGGTAGGCTTGAGTGAGAGCATGAATTTTCCCGGTCCGATCGATACCGAGGAATTGCAGCGCAAGCTGGTCGACCTGCGCGCCGAGCATCGCGATCTGGATGATGCGATTGCCGCCCTGGCCGAACAGCCGAGCCTGAACCTGATCCAGATCCAGCGCATGAAAAAGCGCAAGCTGGCGCTGAAGGATCAGATCACCCGGATCGAGAACCTGCTGATCCCCGATATCATCGCCTAGGCCTTGCTCGGCCGCATCCCGGCATAGGCCGTGCGGATTTCACCCACCAGTGCCTGTGCCGGGGCCGACAGCTGGCGGCCTTTCAGCTGCAGGAAGCCGATCTGGCGGCTGAGGCTGGGCCCGGTCAGCGGCCGCATGGTCAGGCGATCGCTGGAGAACATAGAGAAGGTCAGCGCCGGCAGCGCCGTGACGCCCAGCCCCGCCGAGACCAGTGCGATGGCGGAGGCGATCTGCTCGACCTCAAACCGCGGCTGCAGCGCAAAATCGGCCTGTAGCAGCACCGCATCGGCGAGCCGCCGCACCGAGGTGGAGCCCGCCATCGCCACGTAAGGATGGCCTTCCAGCGCGCTCCACGGCAGCGCGCCCTTTCCCTTGGCCAGAACATGATCGTTGCGGCAGACCAGGTGGATGCGGTCGGCGCCGATCTCGTCATAGGACAATGCCGCGGTCTCCGCGATGCGCGTGGTGACGGCGAAATCGGCCAGGCCATCGGCCACCATCGCCACCGCGCGCTCATGCATCACGTCGCGGATCGCCACGTCGATGCCCGGATACTTTTCCTGCATCACCTTCAGCGCGCGCGGCAGGATTGAGGCGGCAATCGAGGGCAGCACCGCGATGGTAAGCCGGCCATGCAGCCCGTCGCTGCGCGAGGCCACGCCCTGCATCGCCACCTTGAAATCGCGCAGCAGGTCGTCTGCCACGGCGCCGAGATGGCGGCCGTCCGCCGTGGGCGTCACCTTGCGCGTGGTGCGGTCGAACAGCATCAGCCCCAGCTCGGCCTCGATCTTGCGGATCGCCACGCTGAGCGCCGGCTGCGAGATGCGCAGCTTTTCGGCAGCCTCGGTGAAGCTGGGTGCGCGCAAGGTGGTGGCGAAAATCTCGAGCTGGCGCAGGGTGAGATTGATAGGCATGAATTATAAGTCCATATGTATTATATATTGGAAGTTATAGATCGAAACCGGCAGCCTGTCGCCCGAGGAAACCAGAGTCGGGCGCAATGCCAGTCACAACAGTTCATATCGGCGCCGGGGCCGGCTTTGCCGGCGACCGCGCGGGCGCAGCATTGCCGGTGGTGCAGGCACTGGCGGCATCCGGTGCGCCCTCCTTCCTGATCTTTGAGACCCTGGCCGAGCGCACGCTGGCGCTGGCACAGCTGGAGCGGCAGCGCGATCCGCAGGCGGGCTACAGCCCCAGCCTGGTCGCCCTGCTGCAGCCGGTGCTGGCGCTCTGCCTGCACCACAAGATCCGCATCGTCAGCAATTTCGGCGCCGCCCATCCGCAGGCGGCCGCACGCCGCATCCGCGCCATGGCCGCCGACATGGGCTTTCCACAGGCGAAGATCGCGGTGGTGAGCGGCGATGACCTGAGTGCGCGATTCAGCACCGCCGATCTGGCGGCCCGCGAAACCGATGGCAGACTGTTGCAGGGTCGCGGCAGCATCGTGGCCGCCAATGCCTATCTCGGCGCGCAGCCGATTGCCGAGGCGCTGGATGCCGGCGCCGATATCGTGGTGACCGGGCGCGTTGCCGATCCCGCCCTGGTGCTGGGCCCGCTGGTGCATGCCTTCGGCTGGCGCTGGGACGACTGGGACCGGCTCGCCGCCGGCACGCTGGTCGGCCATCTGCTGGAATGCGGACCGCAGGTCAGCGGCGGCTATTTCGCCGATCCCGGCTTCAAGGACGCGCCCTCCGGACATGCAGGCGACTTTGTCGAGATCGGCTATCCCATCGCCGAGGTGCGTGCCGATGGCAGCGCCATCATCACCAAGCCCGCCGGCACCGGCGGCGTGGTGGATCTGCGCACGGTGAAGGAGCAGATGCTTTACGAGATCCACGATCCGGCCGCCTATCTGACGCCCGATGTGGTGCTGGACATCACCCAGGTGGAGGTGGAGCAGGCCGGCCCGGATCGCGTGGCCCTGCGCGGGGCGCGCGGCCGCGCCCGGCCCGCCACGCTGAAGGCCACGGTCTGCTTCCCTGCCGGCCTGTTCGGCGAGGCCGAGATTTCCTATGCCGGGCCGAATGCCACCGCACGCGCCCGGCTCGCCATCGATATCATCCGCGCGCGCATGGCACGGCTGCAGCCCGCTCTCGCACTCCGCGCCGATATCATCGGCGTGGTGAGCAGCTTTGGCGACAGCGCCGGCCACGATCTCGCCGCCGCCACGGCGGAGAGCGAGGATGTGCGCGTACGCTTTGCCGCCCGCCATGCGGATGCCGCGCCGGTGCAGCAGCTGCTGGCGGAAGTCGAGGCCCTGTATGTCGCCGGCCCGGCCGGCGGCGGCGGCGTGCGCAGGCATCTGGTGCCGCAGCTGGCCAGCGCGTCCTGCCTGATCGAACGCGAGCTGGTGCAGCCCGGCATGGAGCTGCTGGCATGAGCGCAGTCCTGCTCCATCAGCTCGCCCATGCCCGCTCGGGCGACAAGGGCAACCGGCTCAACATCGCGCTGATCTGCTACCGGCCGGAATTCTTCGACACCGTCGCCGCGCAGGTGACGCCAGACCGCGTCGCCCAACTGTTTGCCGGCCGCGATGTCGGCGCCGTGCAGCGCTACGACCTGCCAAAGCTCTGGGCCTTCAACTTCGCGCTCGATCACGCGCTGGATGGTGGCGTCAATGCCAGCCTCGGTCTCGACGGCCATGGCAAGACCCTGTCCTTCCGGCTGCTGACCCTGACGGTCGCACTACCGCCCGCTATTTTGTCCCTTGTTCAACAGCCTGCATAAAAACGGAGGAAACCATGCGCATCCTGTCATCACTTGTCCTGCTGGCCGCCACGGCCATCGCCCTGCCCGCTTTGGGGCAAAGTTATCCGAACAAACCGATCAAGTTCATCGTGCCGTTTGCCGCCGGCAGCGCCACCGATACGGTGGCCCGCGTGGTTGGCGACTATGTCGGCAAAGACCTCAAGCAGAATGTGGTGGTGGAAAATGCCGCCGGCGGCAACGGCGTGATCGCGGCACAGAAGGTGGCGCAGGCCGCCCCCGATGGCTACACGCTGCTGATCTCGACCAACACCACCCATGCGGCCAACCAGAGCATGCTGAAAAAGCTGCCCTATGACGCGGTGAAGGATTTCGAGACCGTCAGCATGCTGGGCACCATTCCGATGGCGCTGGTGGTCAACCCGTCGATCCCGGTCAACAGCGTGGCCGAGCTGATCGCCTATGCCAAGGCCAACCCGAACAAGCTGAGCTTCGGCGCCGGCTCGAGTTCCTCGCGCATCAGCGTCGAGATGTTCAAGACCATGACCGGCACCGACATCCTGCACGTGCCCTACAAGAGCAACCCGCAGGCGGTGACCGACCTGATCGGCGGCCAGCTGTCGCTGATGATCGCCGATGTCTCCACCACCCTGCCGCAGGTCGCCGCCGGCAAGGTGAAGGCGCTGGGTGTCTCCACCAAGGGGCCGTCGCCGGTGGCGCCGGGCCTGCCCACCATCGCGAGCCAGGGCGTGCCGGGCTATGAGATCACCGCCTGGTTCGCCGCCTGGCTGCCGGCCAAGACCGATACGGCGATTGCCGACACATTGCAGAAATCGATGGCCGCGGCCGTGGCCGACAAGGACGTGCAGGCCAGGCTGCTGGCCGCCGGCGTCGAACCGCAATCGAGCAGCCGCAAGCAGCTGGCCGATTTCGTCGTCTCGGAAACCGAGAAATGGGCCAAGGCGGTGAAGGCCGCCGGCATCGAGCCGGAATAAGCCGCGCCATACAGGCAAGACAGAACGGGCAGGCCCTGATCGGCCTGCCCGTTTTGCATTTGCGATTGCCGTTACGGCATGCCGCGCGCGGAAAGCGGAAGCAATTGCATCGCTGCTCCCGGGGCGGATTAAATGGCCGCCCAGAAACGGAGGATGCATGCGCGTTGTTGTCACCGGTGCGGCCGGCTTTATCGGCCAGCGCCTCACCGCCGCCCTGATCGGGCAAGGCAGGCTGGCCGGACCGCAGCACTCCTCCATGGCGATTACCGAGCTGGTGCTGGCCGATCAGGTCGCCTTCGATCCACCGCCGGCCGGGGCCATCCGTGTCCGCTGCGTGACCGGCGACCTGCGCGATGCGGATTTCCGGCAGACACTGTTTGCCGGCGGCGCCGACAGCCTGTTCCATCTGGCCGCATCGCTGACCACCGAAGCCGAGCGCGACATCGCGCTGGGCATCGAGACCAATGTGCTGAGCCTGCTCGGCCTGCTGGCGCTGTGCCGCGCACAACCGGTGGCGCCGCGCCTGGTGTTTGCCAGCTCGATTGCCACCTTCGGCGGTGCATTGCCGGCGGTGGTGGATGACAGCACGGCACAAACACCACAGACCTCCTACGGCGCCCATAAGGTGATCGCCGAGCAGCTGATCAGCGACCACAGCCGTCATGGCGTAGTGGATGGCCGCTGCCTGCGGCTGCCCATCGTGGTGATCCGCCCGCCCGCCGCACCATCGGTTTCCGACCGTGTCGCCGCCATCCTGCGTGAACCGCTGAACGGCCGGGATGTCGATTGCCCGTTCAGGCCGGAAACCCGCCTGCCGCTGGTTTCGGTGCAGGCCGTGGTGCGCAGCCTGCTGACCCTGCATGACCTGCCAGGCAACAGCCTGGGCCCGTTCCGCGCCTTCAACCTGCCGGCCCTGAGCGTCAGCGTCGCCGCGATGGTGGACAGCCTGCAGGCTTATAGCCACCGCAAGCTGGGCAAGGTGCGCTGGAAACCCGATGCCGCCATGCAGGCCATTGTCGATGGCTGGCCGGCACAGTTCGACTCCGCCCGTGCGCGGCAGCTCGGCATCCTGCCCGATGCCAGCCTGACAGAGATCATCGACGCCTATCTGAAGGACGCGGCATGACCGAGGGAAAGATCTGCATCATCGGCGCCGGATCGTCGGGCATCGCCGCCGCCAAGGCGCTGAAGCAGAAGGGCCTGGACTTCGACTGTTTCGAGAAAGGCTCGGATATCGGCGGCAACTGGCGCTACAACAACGACAACGGCGTGTCGGCGGCCTATCGCAGCCTGCATATCGATACCAGCCGCAAGAACCTGCAATACCCCGATTTCCCGACGCCCGACGACCTGCCGGATTTCCCCTCGCACTGGCAGGTGATGCAATACCTGGAGGATTACGCCACCCATTTCGGCATCCGGCCGCATATCCGCTTCCGCACCAGCGTGACAAAAGTCGAACCGGCAGCCGATGGACAATGGACCGTGACGCTGGACAGCGGCGAGACGCTGACCTACCGCGCCGTGATCGTTGCCAATGGCCATCTGTGGGATACGCGGCTGCCGGATTTCCCCGGCCACTTCAGCGGCACGCGGATCCATTCCCATGCCTACAAGACGGCGGCGCCATTCGAGGACAAGCGCGTGCTGGTGGTCGGCATCGGCAATTCAGCCGTCGATATCGCCGTCGACCTGTGCCGCCGGGCGCGCAGCGTGCATATCTCCACCCGGCGCGGTGCCTGGATCATGCCGAAATACATCCTCGGCATCCCGACCGACCGCTGGGGTGCCTTCCTGTCGCGCAAGCTGAAGCTGCCGACCGTACTGGCGCGCATGATCGTCAACAAACTGATGTACCTGACCGTGGGTGACCAGCGGCGCTATGGCATGCCGACACCAAAACATCCGATGTGGCGCGAGCATGCCACCATCAGCCAGGAACTGCTGCCCTATATCGGCCACGGCTGGATCAGGGTGAAACCGAATGTGGCCCGGCTGGACGGCGCGCGTGTCCACTTCGCCGATGGCAGCGCCGAGGATTTCGACGCCATCATCTATGCCACCGGCTACAGGACCAGCTTCCCCTTCCTCGATCCGGCGCTGTTCCAGGTGAAGGACAACGAGGCGCCGCAGCTGTATCGGCGCATGCGCGCACTCAACCAGCCCGGCCTGTATTTCGTCGGCCTGGTGCAGCCGATCGGCGCCACCATCCCGCTGGTGGAAATCCAGTCACGCTGGCTGGCCCGCGTGCTGGCCGGCGAGATCGCCCTGCCGTCGCAGGAGGCCATGCAGTCGGAAGTGCGCGAGCACTGGCGCGGCGTCAAGCGGCGCTACGTGGACAGCGCGCGCTACACCCTGGAAGTCGATTACCGCGACTATGCCACCGACCTGCGCGCCGACATGGCCAGCGGCAGGGCCGGGTATTAGGCCGCAAACGGCAATGGATCGAGCAGCGCGTTGACCTCGGCGAGATCGGCCGTCGACAGCACCGTTTCACCCGCCTGCACATTCTGCTCCAGCTGTTCCGGCTTGGTGGCGCCGGCGATCACGCTGGAAACCTGCGGCTTAGCCAGCAGCCAGGCAAAGGCCAGCTCGGTCATGCCGATGCCGCGCTTGTCGCACCAGCCGCGCAGGCGCTCCAGCGTGGCGAGATTGGCCGGCGTCATGTAGCGGTCGGCCAGTCGCTGGGTGTTGGCGAGCCGCGAGCCTTCGGCGGCAGCCCCCGCTCTGTGCTTGCCGGTGAGCAGTCCACTGGCCAGCGGGAAGAAGGGCAGGAAGCCGAGGCCGAAGCGGCTGCAGGCCGGCAGCTGTTCCATCTCGGCCTTGCGGAACACCAGACTGAGCTCGTCCTGTGCCGACACGAAACGATGCGTGCCGAGCTGCTTCGCTGTCCAGTCGGCATCGGCAAGCTGCCAGGAGCTGAAATTGGAATTGCCGATATAGCGCACCTTGCCCTGGGTGATCAGGTCGTCCAGTGCGCGCAGGGTCTCGTCGATTGGCGTGCGCGGATCGGGCTGGTGCTGCTGGTAGAGATCGATCCAGTCGGTCTGCAGCCGGGTCAGGCTGTCTTCCACCGCCTTCATGATATAGGCGCGCGAGGCGCCAACCTTCTTGCCGCTATCGTCCATCGGCATGGCGAATTTGGTCGCCAGCACGATGTCCTTGCGCCGGGCGCCGAGGATCTTGCCCATCTGGGTCTCGGAACCGCCCTTGTTGCCATAGATGTCGGCGGTGTCGAACAGCGTGATGCCGAGATCGAGCGCCTTGTGGATCACCTTGCGCGAGGCTTCGAGATCGAGGCGCATTTCGAAATTGTTGCAGCCGAGGCCGACTTCAGAAACCAGAAGGCCGGAGGTGCCGAGATTGCGGAATTTCATGGGAGGACGCTCTGCTGAGGAAAAGGCCGGCGCAGTATCGGACTCCGGCATGCGATCCGACAAGACCGAACCAAATTGGTCCGGTTATTTTAGCCCAGCACGCGCAGCGCTTCGGTGGCCGCGATCCGCCCCGACAGCCAGGCGCCGGTGGCCGAGCCGATCCAGTCGATCGGCGCGAAGGCCTCGCCGGCGAACAGCACGCGGGCGCGGCCGGCCGATGAGGTGAGCGCGCGGCCGGCATTGCGCCGCGCCGAGGCAAAGCCCGGCCTGGCAGTGGCGACCGAGCCACGGCTCCAGGGATCACGGCCCCATTGCGTGACGATGCCCTTGACGAAGCGGCGATCCACCGCCTCGCCCAGCATGGCGCGCACCTGGCTGCGCGCGGCGGCGATCATGGCGACATCGCCGCGGCCTTCGAGGTCACGCGCATAGTCGCCGCCGACCTGGGCGATCACCAGCGGCAGGCCTTGCGCATTCAGCCGCAGGCTCATCGCCCGCGTGCCCTGTATGCGCAGCAGCGCCTGGGTATTGGCCGGGGCCTCGAAGGTGCCGGCCTCGTATTGCAGCGCGATCCGGTCGATCAGGCCCATGCTCATGCGGCCGAGTGCCTCGCGCTGCGGTTCGGGCAGGCCGGGCTGGAACAGGATGCCGTCTTTGGCCGCCAGCAGGCCGAGCGGCAGGGTGACGATGCAGGCTTCCGCCTTCACCTGGCCTTCGGCGGTGGCGACCGTGACGCCGCTGCCGTTCCAGTCAATCCGCACCACCGCGTTGTTGAGAAACACCGGCAGGCCGGTGGCCGATTGCGCCACCCAGCTGCCAAAGCAGCCGGGCAGCCAGACATCGTTGCCGGTGCCGGCCAGCCGCGGCACATCCAGCGCCGAGACGGCGGAGAATTCCACGCCGACATGCAGCGGACCGGCCAGCGCCTTGGCCAGGTCAATCCAGCGCCCGCCGGGACCGGCAGAGTCGAGCTTGACGCGGCTGGCCAGCGGCACATCGCTGCGCAAGGTGCGGGCATCAAGCAGGGCATCGTCGAGCTTGTCATAGGCAAAGCCGAGCGCATCATAGTCATGCATCTCGGCATCGCGGGCCGCCTCGCCGCTGCGGTCCTGGTCGAACAGCCAGAAATCGCCGTCATCCGACTGCAGCCGCACATCGCGGCGGCGCAGTTCGGCGACCAGCGGATTGATGTCGGCCGAGCGCAGCATCGCGGCGCCGAGATCGACGGCGAAGCCCAGCCGCGCGGTATCGGTCCAGCAACGGCCGCCGACACGGTCGCGCGCTTCCAGCACCACGACACTGCGGCCGCGCTCCTGCAGCAGACGCGCCGCCGCCAGTCCGGCGAGGCCGGCGCCGATGATCACGACTTCGGTTTCACCCGGCGGCACCGAGGCGCGCGACCATGCCGGCAGCAGCGCTGCCGCCGCCGCCATGGTGATGGCCTGTCGTCGTGTTGTTCCCGGTGTCATGACGCCGCATTATGCCGCGAAGCTTGGCCGGCAGGATGATTTTTTGCCGCACCTGCAACACAAAATTGTCAGCGCAGCAGGCCAATCAACGCAGGATCATCGCCACCGATCCGGCCAGCGCCAGGCCCATTGCGATATTGAAGATGCGCTGCCGCCGGGGATCGCGCAGCAGGCGCTGGGCGGCCGCGCCGAAGACCAGCCAGAGCAGGCCGCTGGGCAGCGCGGCGGCGACGAAGACCAGCGCAAAAACGGCCGAGCGCAGGATCGCGTCGTCGCCACCGCCGGGCAGATAGGTCGCCACCGCGCCGGCACTGACCAGCCAGGCCTTCGGATTGACCCATTGCAATGCCGCCGCACCGAGAAAGCCCACCGGCTGCGGTGGTGGTGACACGGCAGCAGACTCGCCGGCAGGCGCCGTGGCGATCTTCCACGCCAGCCAGAGCAGAAAGGCAGCGCCCATGATGCGTAGGCCCTGCAGGACCTGCGGATGCGCCAGCACCATGCTGCCCAGGCCATAAGCAGCCAGAAACATCATCGACCCCATGCCGGCCGAGATGCCGAACAGGCAGGGCAGCCCGCGCCAGAAGCCGGCCTGTGCGCCGGTGGCAACCAGCAGCACATTGCTCGGTCCCGGGGTGATGGCCGCGACCACGGAAAACAGGAAGAAGGCCAGACTCTGCTCAGGCGTCATGCCGCCAGATCAGCACCGGCGGCGGCAGGCGTCTGGAAGATTTGTGCAGCGGCGTTAGGACTGGCGGCGGAAAGCGTGCGCGGTGAAGACGCCGATCACCTTGAGCGAGGAGCTGAAATATTCCAGCTCCTGCAGGGCGAGATCGACGCTGGCCTGCGCCGGATGGCCCTCGATCTCGGCATAGAATTCAGCGACCTGGAAACCATCGGACAGATAGCTTTCCAGCTTCACCACGTTGACGCCATTGGTGGCGAAACCGCCGAGCGCCTTGTACAGCGCCGCCGGCACGCTGCGGACGCGGAACATGATGGCGGTCAGGCTGTTCGGCGCTGCCACATCGGGATCGCGGCGCTGGCGCTCCAGCTTGATGAAACGCGTGGTGTTGGTGTGGTTGTCCTCGATATCGGGGCGCAGCACCTGCAGGCCATACAGCTCGCCGGCAATCGACGAGGCAATCGCGGCTTCCTCGACAGTGTTGCGCTCGGCCACATCCTTGGCCGAACCGGCGGTGTCGCTGGCGACGATGGCCTCGAGGCCGAGTTCCTTGATCACCTTGCGGCATTGCGACAGGCCCTGCACATGGCTGTAGACGCGCTTCACCGTCTTCAGCGAGGCCGACTTGGGCGCCAGCAGCTGGTGTCGCACGCGCAGGAAATGCTCGGCGGTGATGAACAGGCCGCCCTCGGGCAGCAGCTGATGGATATCGGCGACGCGGCCGGCGGTGGAATTCTCGATCGGGATCAGGCCGCAGGACGCCCTGCCCTCGCGCACGGCGGCGAAAGCATCCTCGAAACTCGGGCAGGGCAGCGCCACCATGGCCGGCAGCGCCTCGCGGCAGGCCAGATGCGAATAGGCACCGGGCGCCCCCTGGAAGGCCACGACCATTGCGGGATCGGTGGCGGCGGTGGCGATGCTGGCTGACGGCATGATGGGATCCGGACAGACGGAAGTGGAAATTATCGTTTCGCAGCCATGACTTGGCGGATGCGGGCGAGATCGGCCGGAGTATCGACCCCGAGCGGCAGGGTGTCAACGACAGCAGCCGCGATGCTCATGCCATTCTCCAGCGCGCGCAGCTGCTCCAGCTTTTCGCGCTGCTCCAGCGGCGAGGGCTGCAGCGCCACGAAGCGCTCGAGCGCCGCGCGGCGATAGGCATAGATGCCGATATGGTGCCACAGCGGCCCGGTGCCGCCCGGCACCGGGCGGCGGCTGAAATACAGCGCGCGGCCGACCGTCTGGCCGGGCGCCAGGCTGAGCACTGCCTTCACCACATTGGGATCGTCGATCTCATGGCTATCGACGATGGGGGTGGCGAGCGTGGCGATATCGATGGCGGGATCGGCCAGCGGGATGAGCGCGGCGGCCACCATCTTCGGGTCGATGGCCGGCAGGTCGCCCTGGAAATTCACGATGGCATCGTGCCTGCCGTCGGGGTCGAGCTTTTGCAGCGCTTCGAAAATGCGGTCGGAGCCCGAGGGGTGGTTCGGATCGGTCATCACCGCCTCGCCGCCGGCGGCCCTCACCGCATCGGCGATGGCCGCATCGCCGCAGGCGACGGCGACACGGGCAAAGCCGGCTTCCTCGGCCCGGCGCAGGCAATGCACGATCATTGGCAGGCCGTGGATATCGGCCAGCGGCTTGTCCGGCAGGCGGGTCGAGGCCAGCCGCGACGGGATCAGCACGATGGGTGTTTTCGGAGTCGCGCCAATGATAGTTTCTGGCATTCTTTAGGCCTTGAAAAAACAGTGAGATCGGCGGCAGGACCGGGACCGGGCAGCGACCCCGCCTGCATGCGGCACTTCGCCGCAGCCGGAGCGGCCGGGCGCCCTTCCCGGGGGGATATATACGGGTTGCGAACGGGTCGGGGAAGCCGCTAATGTCGCGGCGATTTTCAGGCGGTTTCGGGTACTTGGCCGGGACTGTCCTCCGTCGCCTCCAGGAGCTTCCCCGATGGATAGTTTTGAAATTAATAAAATGGTCGGCGCCGCGCTGTTCGCCCTGCTGATCATCATGGGTGTGAACCAGGTCGGCAACATGCTGGTCCATCCCAAGAAGCTCGCGGAAGCCGCCTACAAGATCGATGTGCCGGATGCCCCGGCCGCCGGTGGCGCTGCCCCGGCCGCCGAAGAAGCCGATCCGCCGGTCGCCGGCCTGCTGGCTGCCGCCAGCGTCGATGGCGGCAAGAAGGCGTTCGGCAAATGCGCCGCCTGCCACAGCGTGGACAAGGGCGGCCCCTCCAAGGTCGGCCCGAATCTCTATGACATCGTGCAGGCGCCGAAGGGCCATATGGCCGGCTTCGCCTATTCCGACGGCCTGAAGAAGACCGGCGGCGAATGGACCTATGACAGCCTCTATGCCTTCCTGAAGAATCCGAAGGCCTATGCCCCGGGCACCAAGATGGCCTATGCGGGTTCGAAGAGCGCCAAGGAGCGCGCCGACCTGATCGCCTATCTGCGCAGCCTGTCGGACAGCCCGAAGCCGCTGCCGAATTGATCGGACATCTGTCATTCCAGGGCCGGGATCTGTCATGACCGACATCCCGGCCCTTTTTGCTGCCCAGAGCGATGCGCTGGTCGCTTTCGCGCATCAGCTGGCCGACCTGGCCCGCGCCGAGATCCGGCCGCATTTCCGCCAGCCCATCGATGTTGTCAGCAAGGCCGATGCCTCGCCGGTGACGATTGCCGACCGCAATGCCGAAGCGGCGATGCGCAGGGCGATCGAGGCGCGCTATCCCGAGCATGGCATCTTCGGCGAGGAATACGGCCCGGTGCGCACCGATGCCGCCTGGCAATGGATTCTCGATCCCATCGACGGCACCAAGAGCTTTGTCTCCGGCCTGCCGATCTTCGGCACCCTGATCGCGCTGACCTTCGAGAACCGGCCGGTGCTGGGCGTGATCGACCAGCCGATCATGGCCGACCGCTGGATCGGCGCCATGGGCCGGCCGACCGAATTCAATGGCAAGCCGGCACGCACCAATGCGGATCGGGTGCTGAAGGATGCGGTGGTGATGACCACCTATGTCGACAGCTTCAGCGAGACCGAGCTGGCGGCGTTCACGACATTGCGAAAGGCCTGCCGCATCAATCGCATGTCGGGCGACTGCATCTGTTATGGTATGCTGGCCTCGGGGTTCGCCGATCTGGCACTGGATGGCCGGATGCAGCCCTACGACTATGCCGCACTGACACCGGTGATCGCCGGAGCGGGCGGTGTGGTGACCGACTGGGAAGGCGGGCCGCTGGAGATGCGCGGCCGGTCCCGCGTCCTGGCCGCAGCAAATCCGGCGCTGCACCGGGCCGCCATGGAGTATCTGTCCGGAGCCTGATTTTACGGGAGCGATTTGATGCGATCTGTGCTGCTGCCTGCCCTCCTCGCCCTCGCCCTTGCAACACCCGCCACGTTCCAGCCGTCCTGGGCCCAGACCAAGACCAGTCATGCGCTCTCGCTGCTCGGCGCGCCGAAATATCCGGCCGGTTTCACCCAGCTCGACTATGTCAATGTGAACGCGCCCAAGGGCGGCGAGGCCAAGCTGCATGCGGTCGGCGGCTTCGACAGCCTCAATCCCTTCATCCCGAAAGGCGACGAGGCGCCGGGTCTTGGCCTGATCTATGAAACGCTGATGGCCTCGCCGATGGACGACGACACCAGCGAATACGGCCTGATCGCCGAAACCGTGGAAGTACCCGACGACCTCAGCTTCGTGATTTTCAACCTGCGCGCCGAGGCCAAATGGGCCGATGGCAAGCCGATCACCGCTGAGGATGTGGCCTGGAGCTTCGAACAGATCCAGAAGCACGGCGAGCCGATGATGCAGCTGTATTACGCCAATGTGCAGAAGGCCGAGGTGCTGAACCCGCGCAAGGTGAAGTTCAGCTTCTCCGGCCCGAAGAACCGCGAGCTGCCGCAGATCATGGGCCAGTTGCCGGTGGTACAGAAAGCATTGTGGGAAAAACGCGGCTTCGACAAGCCGACGCTGGAAGCCTGGGCCGGCTCAGGCCCCTACAAGATCGCCAGCTTTGAGGCCAACCGCTTCATCGCCTACGAACGCCGCGCCGACTGGTGGGCCAGGGATCTGCCGCTCAACAAGGGCCGTTATAACTTCGACCGCATCCGCTATGACCTTTATCGCGACACCACGGTGACGCTGGAGGCCTTCAAATCCGGCCAGTATGACTTCCGCAGCGAGAATATCGCGCGCAACTGGCACACGGCTTACGACTTCCCGGCTGCCAACCAGGGTCTGGTGCAGAAGGCCGAACTGCCGCACCAGCGGCCAGCCGGCCTGAGCGGTTTCGTGTTCAATATCCGCAAGGCGAAATTCACCGATGCCCGCGTGCGCCGCGCCATCAGCCTGGCCTTCGACTATGAATGGACCAACAAGACCTTCTTCTACGGCGGCTATACCCGCAGCAGCAGCTATTTCCAGAATTCCGATTTCGCCGCGCGCGGCGAGCCAACCGCGGGTGAACTGAAACTGCTGGAACCGCTGCGCGCCTCGCTGCCCAAGGAAGTTTTCGGCCCGGCTTTCGCGGCGCCGGTTTCCGACGGCAGCGGGCAGGACCGCAAGAACCTGCGCGAGGCGGCGACCCTGCTGAAGGCGGCTGGCTGGGAGGTCAAAAACGGCAAGCTGACAGACGCCAGGGGCGAGGCCTTCCAGATCGAATTCCTGCTCGGCGATCCGAGCTATGAACGTCTGGTCGGACCGCTGGCGCAGAATCTGCAGCGCCTTGGCATCACCCTGACCATGCGCACGGTGGACAGTGCACAGTATGTCTCGCGCCTGCGCGCCTTCGACTTCGACATGATCTTCGGCGGCTGGGGCCAGTCGAATTCCCCCGGTAACGAACAGCGCAGCTTCTTTTCCTCGCAGGCCGCCGACAATCCGGCGAGCCGCAACTGGATCGGCCTGAAGAGCCCGGCGGTCGATACGCTGATCGACGCGGTAATCTATGCGCCCGAGCGCGACAGCCTGATCACGGCGACACGCGCGCTGGATCGTGCGCTGACCTGGGGTTATTACCTGGTGCCGGGCTGGCATCTGCCGGCTGACCGCGTTGCCTATTGGGACAAATTCGGCCGGCCGGAGAAGAATCCGAAGAATGGCGTCGACTTCATGGCCTGGTGGATTGATCCGGCCAAGGCGGCGAAACTCGCCGGCGCCAAACCGCAGTAAGGACTAGCATGACCTGGTTGAAGCCCGTCACCCTGCAGGACAGCGCCGTTGCCCTGGTACCCCTGAGTCACGATCACCATGATGCGCTGGCGGAAGCCGTGCAGGACGGCGAGTTGTGGAAGCTGTGGTACACGCTGATCCCGACGCCAGAAAAAATGACCGCCGAGATCGACCGCCGCCTGGGACTGCAGGACAAGGGCTCGATGCTGCCCTTCACCGTGATCGACAAGGCCCAGGACAAGCCGGTCGGCATGACCACCTATATGAATGTGGATGCCGCCAACCGGCGTGTGGAGATCGGCTCGACCTGGTATCGCAAGAGCATGCAGCGCACCGCGCTGAACACGCGCTGCAAGCTGATGCTGCTGGCCTACGCCTTCGAGACGCTGGACTGCATCGCCGTCGAATTCCGCACACATTTCTTCAACCAGCAGAGCCGCGAGGCGATTGCAAAGCTGGGCGCCAAGCAGGACGGCATCCTGCGCAACCACCAGATCGCCGGCAATGGCACGCTGCGCGATACCGTGGTGTTCAGTATCCTGCCCGATGAATGGCCGACAGTGAAAACCCATCTGCGCCATCGCCTCAATCTGGCTGAGGGCCAGGCAGCGTGAAGCTTGCGGCCCTCCTGACCGCCACCCTGCTGCTGGCCGGCAGCGCCATCCCTGTTGATGCCCGGGCGCAACCGCGCCATGGCCTCTCCGCCTTCGGCGACCTCAAGCATCCGCCGGGCTTCAGCCATTTCGATTACGTCAATCCGAATGCGCCCAAGGGCGGCGAGCTGCGCAGCTGGCAATTGGAGACCTTCGACAATCTCAACCCGCTGATCCTCAAGGGCGTGTCAGCACAGAATCTGAGCCTTACTTTCCAGAGCCTGATGGCGCGCGGCAAGGGCGAGCCCGATGCAGTCTATGCCGATCTGGCCGAGAGCGCCGAACTGGCACCGGATCGCAGCTGGGCGGCCTTCACCATCAATCCGAAGGCCCGTTTCAGCGATGGTTCGCCGGTGACGGCGGAGGATGTGGTCTTCACCATCGAGGCGACCCAGAAAGATGGGCACCCGCTGTATCAGCTGATCCTGCGCGATGTCGAAAGCGTCACCGCCGAAAGCCGCCTGCGCGTGGTGTTCCGCTTTGCCGATACCGAAAGCCGCCGCGACATGCCGCTGACCGTGGCGCAGCTGCCGATCCTGTCGAAGGCCTGGTTCAGGAACCGCGATTTCACCACCCCGACGATGGAGCCGGTGCTCGGCTCCGGCCCCTATCGCATTTCGCGGATCGATGCCGGCCGCAGCCTGGTCTTCGAGCGGGTGAAGGACTGGTGGGCCAGGGACCTGCCCGTCAACAAGGGGCGCTATAACTTCGACTGGTATCGCGACGATTACTATCGCGACCGCGAGATCGCCTTCGAGGCCTTCTTCGCCGGCGAATACGATTTCCGCGAGGAGGTCACCGCCCGCCACTGGGCCGCCAGCTATACCAACAAGCCGGCTTTCAACGATGGCCGGGTCAAGCGCGAAGTGCTGAAGGACGAGACGCCATCGGGCGTGCAGGCCTGGTTCCTGAACAGCCGCAAGCCGCATCTGAATGATGCCCGCGTGCGCCAGGCGATCAATCTGGCCTATGACTATGAATGGGCCAACAAGACGCTGTTCTATGGCCTTTACAAGCGCACGCGCTCGATGTTCGAGAATTCCGACCTCGCCGCCACCGGCCTGCCGAGTGCCGCCGAGCGCGACCTGCTGGAACCGTTCCGCGACCGCGTACCACCAGAGGTGTTCACCACCGAATTCCAGCCGCCGCGCACCGATGGTTCGGGCAACAACCGCGCCAACCTGAAACAGGCCCAGCAACTGCTGCTCGCAGCCGGCTGGGTGATCCGGGACGGCAAGCTGGTGGATGCCAAGGGCAAACCATTCGAACTGGAGTTCATGCTCTACGAGCCGAGCTTCCAGCGCATCATCAATCCGTTTGCGCGCAACCTGGAGCGCATCGGGATCACCATCTCGATCCGCGTGGTCGACCTCGCCAGTTTCGAGAACCGCATGCGCAACTTCGATTACGATGTGATGTCACGGCGCTTCGTGCAGCCGCTGACGCCCGGTATCGAACAGCGCAATTACTGGGCCTCGCGCTCGGCCGCCACTGTGGGCAGCTTCAATTTCTCCGGCGTCAACGATCCGGTGGTGGACGACCTGATCGAGCATATCGTCAAGGCCCGCAATCGCGACGAGCTGCGCGCCGCCACGCGAGCGCTGGACCGCGTGCTGATGTGGGGCTGGTATGTGGTGCCGCACTGGTACAGCGGCACCGTCAAGCTGGGCTACTGGGACCGCTTTGGCCGCCCGGCGCAGAAGCCGGCCTACGATGTGGGGCTGACCGATACCTGGTGGGTCGATCCCACGAAAGACAAGGCGCTCAATCTGCAGCGGCAGCGCTAGGCGCTTCAGC
>NZ_CALSAN010000033.1:0-40684 GCF_943372915.1 Ferrovibrio terrae
TGCAGCGGCTTCGGCAGCAGCGCCGATCGGGATAATGGCAACGATGCGCGGCGCCACCGGCTGCGGATCGCTCAGCATCACCAGGCGCTCGATGCCACCGGCCCAGCCGATGCCTGGCGTCGGCTTGCCGCCCAGCTGTTCGATCAGGCCGTCATAGCGACCGCCGGCGAGAACCGTGCCCTGGGCCCCCAGCATGGTGGTGGTGAATTCGAAAGCGGTATGGGTGTAGTAATCCAGGCCGCGCACCAGACGCGGGCTGACCGTGAACGGCACGCCGCTGGCACCGAGGCCATCCTGCAGCGCCTTGAAGAAATCGCTGGCAGCCGGCGTCAGGTAGTCATGGATCAGCGGTGCATTGGCGACAAGGGCGCGATCACCCTCATCCTTGGAATCGAGAATGCGCAGCGGATTCTTTTCCAACCGCTTGCGGCTATCTTCCGACAGTTCCTCGACATGGCCGGAGAAATACTTCACCAAGGCATCGCGGTAGCCGACGCGGCTTTCCGGATCGCCCAGGGTGTTCAGCTCCAGCACACATTTATCGAGGATGCCGAGCCGGCGCAGGATTTCGGCAGCCACCGAGATCACTTCCACATCGGCCTGCGGTTCGGCGGCACCGATCACTTCCACGTCGATCTGGTGGAACTGCCGCTGACGGCCTTTCTGCGGCCGCTCGAAGCGGAACATCGGACCCCAGCCAAAAACCTTGAACGGCACATGCTGCTGCAGACCGTTGGAAATGAAGGCGCGGCAGATGCCGGCGGTGTATTCCGGCCGCAGGGTCAGGCCTTCGCCGCCCTTGTCGGTGAAGGAATACATCTCCTTGGACACGACATCGGACGTCTCGCCCATCGAGCGGGCAAAAACATCGGTGAATTCGAAAATCGGCGTCGCCATCTCGCGATAACCGAAAACAAGCGCGGCCTGCCGTGCGGTATCCACCACATGGCGGAACCGGGCATAGTCGTCGGGCAGAATGTCATGCGTGCCGCGCACGGGCTGCAACTGGGCCACGGCGTGTCTCCGTCGTTGGAAGGTGGAAGCTAGGAAGCGGCGTCGGCCGCGTCTTGGGATTGTTTATCGGCCTTGGCGGCTTCGATCTCGCGGGCCTTGGCTTCGACCAGGCCGACCAGATGCGCGACGATATCCTCGTTCTGCAGCCGGTGGGCCGGCTGGCCGGCGAGATAGATCTGATGCGTATTCTTGCCGCCGCCCGTGAAGCCAATATCGGTTTCACGCGCCTCGCCTGGGCCGTTCACCACACAGCCGATCACACTGAGCGTCATCGGGGTGGTGATGTGGGCCAGGCGCTGCTCCAGCACCTCGACGGTCTTGATAACGTCGAAGTTCTGGCGGGCGCAGGACGGGCAGGAAATCACGTTCACGCCGCGGTGGCGCAGGTTCATCGACTTCAGCAGGTCGAAGCCGACCTTGACCTCTTCCTCCGGTGCCGCCGACAGCGACACGCGCAACGTGTCGCCGATACCCGACCACAGCAGCATGCCGAGGCCAATGGAGGATTTCACCGTGCCGATGCGCTGGCCGCCAGCTTCGGTGATGCCGATATGCAGCGGATAGTCGCAGGCCTCGGCCAGGCCCTGATAGGCGGCAACGGCAAGGAAGACATCTGATGCCTTGACACTGATCTTGAATTCGCGGAAGTCGTGGTCTTCCAGGATGCGCGCATGATCCAGCGCGCTTTCCACCATGGCTTCCGGGCAGGGCTCGCCGTATTTCTCCAGCAGATGCTTTTCCAGCGAGCCGGCATTGACGCCGATGCGCATCGAGCAGCCATGATCCTTCGCGGCCTTCACTACCTCGCGCACACGGTCGGCATTGCCGATGTTACCCGGGTTGATGCGCAGGCAGGCGGCGCCGGCCTCGGCAGCCTCGATGGCGCGTTTATAGTGGAAATGGATATCGGCGATGATCGGGACTTTGACCTGGCGCACGATATCCTTCAGCGCCCGCGTCGAATCCTCGTCAGGGCAGGAAACGCGCACGATATCGACGCCAACCTCTTCGCAGCGACGGATTTGCTCCACCGTCGCCTGGACGTCACTGGTCAGCGTATTCGTCATGGTCTGCACGGTGATCGGCGCATCGCCGCCCACCGGTACGGGGCCGACAAAAATCTTGCGCGACGTGCGGCGCTGAATATCGCGATAGGGTCGGATGCTCATGGTCTGGTTTCCGTCCGGCTTCAGTTAAGCCCATGGGGGAGCTGACGGACGTGGCGTAACATGGCGTCTTTACCGGGGGATGGCAAGGCAGCGGGGCTGCGGCAGACTAGCCTTGCCGCTCGCCGCCGGGGTTTTTCAGCCGTTCCGGATCAAGCTGGATGCCGCGCTTGACCTCGCCCTCCGCGCCCAGCGGCGCGATGGTCTGCCCGTCGACCACGATCCGCACCCCACCGGCATTGCCGGTCAGCAGGGTCAGCCCGGCACGGTCGGGCACCTGATAGCGTTCGCCGGTATTCAGCAGGCGGGTGAAAATCTGCTCGTTATTGGGCCCGCGCACCTGAATCCAGGCCGGCGCTGTGGCCTCGACGCGGATGCGGCCCGCATCGGCGGCGCCGTAGCTGGCCGGGGCATTGCTCGGCGGCATGGCCGCAGGAGTCGGCGCGGGCGTCGGCAGGACCGGGGCCGCGGCTGGCGGCGCCACCGCGACTGCAGCGGCCGGCGGTGTCGGCTCGACCGGGGCGGCCGGCGTCTGCGCCACGGGCGCTGCTGGCGCCGGGGCGGCTACTGTCGGGGCAGTTGTCGGGGCGGCCGGAGCCAAAACGGCGGGCGCAGCAGGCGCCGACGTCTGGGCAACCTGCGGCGGAGGTGCCGGTGTGCGGTTCTGCGGCGGCAGCACGATCGGCGCGGCCGATGCGATGGGCTGCGGGCTTGGCACCAGATCGGCAAGCCGGGCCGGCACGGCCTGGATCAGATCCTGCCCGATGCGCAGGGCTTCCTGATGGCGATACCACAGGGCGTAGACGATACCCGCGACCACCAGGGCGCCGATCACAAGCCAGAGGCGCGGCGTGCGCTCTTCCGGCCGCGGCATCGGGAAATTCAGCACCGTGCGGCGCACCGTGCCATCGGCCTCGGCCTGGTAGTTCTTCAGCACCTGCTCGGGATCGAGGCCGAGAAATTCCGCATACTGGCGGAGAAAACCGCTGACATAGACGGCGCCGGGCAATTCGCCAAAGCGGCCATTCTCTATGGCTTCAAGATACGGGCGGCGGATGCGCAGGCGCGCGGACACGTCGGAGAGCGCGAGGTCGCGCCGCTCACGCACCACTTTCAGGCTATGTCCGACTCCTTCGTAACGCCCCTCTGCGGTGGCGACGTCGGCCATGGCCGGCTGCGTGCCTGACTGGGTATTCATTGTCCCGCCTGTATTTTCCGCTGCCGACATATTACGGCAATGTGCCGATCAGGCCAGCATTTTCAAACAATTACACCATTTTCCCGAGCAAATTCCTCGAGGGGCCCGCGGACGCTGTGCTCGGGCGAGCTATACAACTTAGACATATATTCAGACAGCTGCGGAACAGACAGACTACGGAGCATTTCCTTGACCGGGCCGACCGCATTGGCCGGCATGGACAGGCGGCGGAAGCCCAGGCCGAGCAGCGCCATGGCCTCCAGCGGCCGGCTGCCCATCTCGCCGCACATGGTGATCGGCGTGTTGGCGGCATGGCACTGCTGCACCACCCAGTGCAGGAAACTGAGCATGGCGGGACTGAGCGGATCATAGCGGTCCGCCAGTTTGGTATTGCCGCGGTCGGCGGCGAACATGAACTGCATCAGGTCGTTCGAGCCGACCGAAATGAAATCGACCAGCGGCAGCAGGGCCGGCAACTGCCAGGCCAGGGCCGGCACCTCCAGCATGCTGCCGACCTGCACCTTGAGCGGCACCGGCTTGCGCAAGGACACCAGACGCTGCACTTCGCGGTCGAGCAGGCGGCGGGCGCGGCGGAACTCATCCACCTCGGCAATCATCGGGAACATGACATGCAGGCTGCGCCCGGCCGCCGCTTCCAGCAGCGCGCGCAGCTGCACCTTCAGCAGCGCCGGGCGATCCAGCGTCAGGCGGATGGCACGCCAGCCCATGGCGGGATTCTCTTCCGGATATTTCGCCAGATAGGGCAGCACCTTGTCGCCACCGATATCGAGCGTGCGGAACACCACCGGGCGGTCACCGGCATGTTCGATCACGCGGCGATAGATCGCGGTCTGTGCATCGGCCTTGGGCATGGTCGGGCGCACCATGAACTGCAGCTCGGTGCGATACAGGCCGATGCCATCGGCATTGGTCTCATCGAGATTGTTGAGATCGATCAGCAGGCCGGCATTGACCAGCATGGCAATCTTGGTGCCGTCGACGGTGATCGCCGGATCTTCGCGCTGCGAGGCATATTTCGCCAGCCGCGCCCGGCGCAGTGCCACGCTCTGGTGGAAGGCCGACACCACATCCGGCGCCGGCCGCACGAAGACCTGGGCATGGTCGCTGTCGACCACCACGATATCGCCGGGCTCGACCTTGGCGATCACACCCTCGACACCGCCGAGCACCGGAATCGACAGGGCCCGGGCCACAATGGCGACATGGCTGGCGCTGGAGCCTTCCTCCAGGATCACGCCCTGCAGCTTGCGGCGGTCGTAATCCAGCAACTCGGCCGGCCCCATGCTGCGGGCCAGCAGGATGGCGTTGTCAGGCAGGTTTTCGGCGGCCGAATGATGCGGCTTGCCGGCCAGATGCAGCAGCAGACGGTTGGCCAGATCGTCGAGATCGGCCAGGCGCTCGCGCAGATACGGATCGGTGATCGCCTGCATGCGATGGCGGGTATCGCCCTGCACGCGCAGCACGGCAGCCTCCGCCGTCAGGCCGGAATCGACAGCCTGATGCAGCTTGGCCAGCCAGCCGGTGTCATGGGCGAACATCTTGTAGGTTTCGAGCACATCGCGGCTCTCCCCGACCAGATCGCTGTCTGGCGTCTCCAGCATGCGGTTGACCTGGTCGCGCATCGAGGCCACGGCAGCATCAAGCCGGGTTTTCTCATACGGAATGTCGTCGGCAATCGTCTTCTCGACATGGATGCGCGGCTCATGCAGCACGGCGACGCCGATGGCGAGGCCTTCCGACAGCATGCGGCCATCGGCGCGGAACGGGCCGAAGGGTGCGCGATTGGTGCTGGCCAGGTCTTCGCCGCCCGAGAGCTGGCCCGAGGCCACCATCTCGGCCAGCACCATGGCGATGGTCTCAAGCGCCTCGACCTCTTCCTCGACATATTGCCGACGGGTCTGGTTCTGCACCACCAGCACGCCGATCACGCGGTTGTCGCGCAGGATCGGCACGCCGAGCAGCGAGTGATAGACCTCTTCACCGGTTTCCGGCTTGTAGGCGAATTGCGGATGGCTTTGCGCATCGGCCAGCGCCAGCGGCCGCGCATGGGCGGCAATATCGCCGACCAGGCCCTCGCCCACCTTCAGGCGGGTCTTGTGCACCGCTTCGGGGTTCAGACCCTCGGTGGCGTAGAGTTCCAGTTCGTCATTGCGCAGCAGATAGGCGGAGCAGACTTCGGCCACCATGTTGGCGGCGATATTGCGCACCACGCGGGCAAGGCGTTCATCGACGGTGCCGGCCTCGGCCATCACCTCGCGGAGACGACGCAATAAGCCGCGCGGCCCTGGGGCTGCTGCCCGGCCCGGCGTCACAGCCGTTCTCCGTTACCAGTTACCGGAGAGGCTGGTGTGGTTTGCCCTCCCCGCATCGGCCCTCCGTCTTCATTCGGCGTCGAGCCCGAAAGCGGTGTGCAGGGCGCGCACCGCCAGTTCGGTGTAATCGGCACTGATCAGCACGCTGACCTTGATCTCGGACGTGGTGATCGCCTGAATGTTGATGTTCTTGTCGGCCAGCGCCTTGAACATGATATGGGCCACGCCGGCATGGCTGCGCATGCCGACACCGACCACGGATACCTTGATCACGTTCTTGTCCGGCACCAGCTTGGCCCAGCCAAGGTTCTTTTCCTGCTTCTCCAGGATCTGCACGGCGCGATCCAGATCGCCGCGGCCCATGGTGAAGGTCATGTCGGTCTTCTTGCCGTCCTCGGAAATGTTCTGGACGATCATGTCGACATTGATGCCGGCATCCGACAGCGGACCGAAAATGCCGGCGGCAATGCCGGGGCGGTCGGCAACGCCGATCAGGGTGACCTTGGCTTCATCGGCGGAATAGGTGACGCCGGAGACAATCTGCTTTTCCACGATCTCTTCCTCATCCACTACGAGCGTGCCGGCCACATCGGCAAAACTCGACAGAACCTGGGTGCGGACCCGATGGTTCATCGCCATTTCCACCGAACGGGTCTGCAGCACCTTCGCACCGAGGGAGGCCAGTTCCAGCATCTCCTCGTAAGTGATCTTATCCAGCTTGCGGGCTTTTTTCACGATGCGCGGATCGGCAGTGTATACGCCGTCCACATCGGTGTAGATATCGCAGCGATCGGCCTTCAGTGCGGCGGCCAGCGCCACCGCCGAAGTATCCGAGCCGCCGCGGCCCAGCGTGGCAATGCGCTCGCCCGGGCCGACGCCCTGGAAGCCCGCCACCACCGGCACCACGCCCGCAGCCATATCCTTCAGCATGGCGGCACCGTCGATCTCTTCGATGCGGGCCCGGCCATGCATGTCGTTGGTGCGGATCGGCACCTGCCAGCCCTGCCAGGAGCGGGCCTTCACGCCGGCCGCCTGCAGGGCGATCGAGACCAGGCCGGTGGTGACCTGCTCGCCGGCGGCCACGACGGTGTCGTATTCCCGCTGGTCGTGCACCGGGTCGATCTGCTTGCACAGGTCGACCAGACGGTTGGTCTCGCCCGACATGGCCGACACCACCACGGCAACCTGGTTGCCGGCGTCGACCTCGCGCTTCACCTTGGCGGCCACATTCTTGATCCGGTCAACCGAACCGACCGATGTGCCGCCGAATTTCATCACCAAGCGCGCCATGTCGCTCGATCCT
The DNA here is from genome assembly GCF_943372915.1 of Ferrovibrio terrae. Taxonomy (GTDB): domain Bacteria; phylum Pseudomonadota; class Alphaproteobacteria; order Ferrovibrionales; family Ferrovibrionaceae; genus Ferrovibrio; species Ferrovibrio terrae_A. Next base: position 7,015 of record NZ_CALSAN010000033.1, read on the forward strand.
ATTTCACTGTTCGTTGTCGATAGTTACCGGCAGGAACCTTGCCGGTTAAAAGGCGGGTACTTAATACTCTCGGGACCGCCCCGGGGCAAGCCGACCGGAGTGGAAAAATCCCCCGTTTCCTTAGCCCTTTGTCGGGGCCCAGCGAGTCGCCGCATGAGCCAGTCTGCCGCCAGTATCGACCCCGCCGAAATCGCCCGTTTTTCCGCCATGGCGGCGGAATGGTGGGACCCGCAGGGCAAGTTCCGGCCGCTGCATAAATTCAACCCGGTCCGGCTGGGGTTTATTCGCGACTGCATCGCAACACACTTCCGTCGCGACAGCCTGTCCGCCAGTCCATTGGCGGGACTGCGCCTGCTGGATATTGGCTGCGGCGGCGGCCTGGTGGCCGAGCCGATGGCCCGGCTGGGTGCCCAGGTGGTCGGCGCCGACGCGGCCGAACGCAATATCGGTGTGGCCAGCCTGCATGCCGCCGAAGCCGGGGTGGCCGTGGACTATCGCTGCACCAGCGCCGAGGCGCTGGCAGCGGCCGGCGAGCAGTTTGACGTGGTGCTGGCGCTGGAGGTGGTGGAGCATGTCGCCGACCTGGAGGGCTTCCTGCAGGCCTGCGGCCAGATGGTGAAGCCGGGCGGGCTGCTGATCGCCGCCACCTTGAACCGCACGCCGAAATCCTATGCGCTGGGGATCGTGGCGGCGGAATACATCCTCGGCTGGGTGCCGCGCGGCACGCATGACTGGAAGAAATTTCTCAAGCCGCATGAGCTGGCCGGCGGGCTGCGCCGCGCCGGGCTGACGCTGCAGGAGGTGACCGGTGTCAGTTATGACCTGCTCAACGACCGCTGGAAACTTGGCCGCGATACCGATGTGAATTACATGATGGTGGCGATTAAGGCGGCGTGACTTACGCGTCGCCCCGTTAGGCATCTCCGCGTGGCAGCCAGGGGATCATGGCGACGTCGACGCCTTCTTCGACCAGCTCTTTGGCTTCTTCCTTGGTCGCTTCGCCGTAGATGCTGCGCTTGTCCACTTCGCCGTAATGGATCTTGCGCGCCTCTTCGGCGAACTGGTCGCCGACATAATCGGCATTCTTCTCGACATGGTCGCGGATTTCGGCCAGCGCTTTCAGAGCCAGGGCCTGCTGTTTGGCTTCGGCGACGGCAACCTCGCTCTTCGACTTGCCGATGCGCGGCGCCATCGGCGCCTTCGTCACCTTGCGCGAGTTGCAGACCGGGCACACGACCTTGCCGCCGGCCGCCTGTTTATCATAGGCGGCACTGTCATAAAACCACGCCTCGAAGACATGGTCCTTGCGGCATTTCAGTTCGTACTTGATCATGGCTCGTCTGTGATTCGGCCCGTGCCGGAACCTTCCATATCGTGAAACAGGTTATACATGGGGCTGTCACGCCTGCGCAACAAGGGGGCGATTTCCGGGGGGAAATCGGGAGGGCGTGCATCCAGCCGGTAGCCTCACCCCCTCGCCCTGGGTTGCACGCTTCGCGCCACTGGTAACAGCCGGTGGCAACGTGCTGGACCTGGCCTGCGGCGGCGGGCGCCATGGGCGGCTGTTCCTCGGCCGCGACCATCCGGTGGTATTCCTGGATCGCACGCTGGCCGGTGTCATCGACCTGAAGACACATCCGGCCGCCGAGCTGATCGAAGCCGATATCGAGACCGGCCCCTGGCCCTTGGGTCAGCGCCAGTTTGCTGCCCTAGTGGTGACCAACTATCTGTGGCGGCCGCTGAGACAGCGGCTGACTGCGGCCGTCGCCCCGGGTGGCGTGCTGATCTACGAAACCTTCATGCTGGGCAACGAACGGTTCGGCAAGCCGAGCAATCCCGATTTCCTGCTCAAGCCACATGAACTGCTGGACTGGTGCCGCGACGCCGCCTTCGATATCCGCGCCTTCGAACAGGGCGAGGAGACCAATGCGGTCCGGCAGCGCATCTGTGCCGTGAAACCCGCATGATCGAGACCGAGCGTCTGGTGCTGCGCCGTTTCGAAGGCCGCGACTTTGAAGGTCTGGCGCGCTTTTACGCCGACGACCAGGTGATGCGTCATATGCTGCCCGGCCGCGGCCTGCCGCGCGCCCAGGCGCAGGAGCGTGCCAAGAGCAACATCCACAATTTCAACGATCACTGGGACCGCCGCGGCTATGGCGTCTGGGCCCTGCTGGATCGTGCCAGCGGGCGACTGATCGGCCAATGCGGCCTGCGCTGGGTACCGGAGGCAGAGCAAACCGAGTTGCTGTATCTGCTGGCCAAGACCGCCTGGGGCCGCGGCCTGGCCAGCGAGGCCGGCCGCGCGGCATTGCAGTTTGGTTTTGACCGCGCCGGGTTGGACACGCTGATCGCACTCACGGCACCGGAAAACCGGGGGTCACAACGCGTGCTGACCAAACTTGGTTTTGCTTACACCGGCGACGGTCCGATCTGGGAAAAGACCGTGAGCTGGTTCAACCTGCCGCGCGAAAGCTGGAACACGTTGCAAACGGAAAGTGTGCCAAGCGATATACCAGCGTGAATTTTACCAATTAGCTGTTGGGTCGCCGCGCGCCGAGGCGTAGCATCCACCCCATGATGATCGATATCGAACACCGATTGCAGCATGCCAGCCAGGTGATCCGTGAAGCCGGGAAACTGGCGCGCAGCTTTTTCGACAACCGCAGCGACCTGGTGGTCAAGCTGAAGGGCGTGCAGGATTTTGTCAGCCAGGCAGACTCCGAGACCGAAGACCTGATTGCCTCGCGCCTGCTGGCCGTGTTTCCGCATGATGGCATCCTGGGCGAGGAACGCGGCCGTCGCGGCGGCGACACCAATGCACTCTGGGTGATCGATCCGATCGACGGCACGGCGAATTACGTGCGTGGACTGCCTTACTGGTGTGTTGCCATCGCGTTGATGGTGGAGGGCCGTATCGAACTGGGCCTGATCTACGATGCGGTCGCCGACAAGCTTTACACCGCGCGCCACGGTCATGGCGCCTTCTGCAACGGCAAGCCGATCTCGGTGAGCGACACCGTGCTGCTCGACCGCGCCTGCATCGGCATCGGCTATGGCCATGGCGAGGCACCCGGGCCGCATGCGGCGATCATCGACCGCCTGCTGGGGGCCCATTGCCAGTATCGCCGGCTGGGCAGCGGCCTGCTGCTGATGGCGCTGACCGCATCCGGCGGGCTGGACGGTTTCTATGAGTTGAAGATGAAGGCCTGGGACGCGCTGGCCGGCCTGATCCTGGTGCGCGAGGCTGGTGGCCTGACCAATGACTACGAGGCCGGTGGCCTGGAAAAGGCCGAGCCGGTGCTGATGCTGACGCCGGCCCTGTGGGAGCCCTTCGCGCAGGCGATGGGCGTGGGCCTGCCGCTCTATTCTGCGGCGCGACCGGTCAGGCTACGCGCCGGCAGCGTATAAACCGGATCGTGGCGCCAGGCGGGGATTTGCCCGCGCGCCTTGGCCACCTCGGCCAGATCGATTTCCACCACTTTGGCGCCGACGCCATCGCCCATATCGGCCAGCACGCGGCCCCAGGGATCGACAACCAGCGAATGGCCATAGGTCTGCCGCGCGCCGGGATGATCGCCCCACATGGCGGGCGCGATCACGAAGGCACCGGTTTCGATGGCACGCGCCCGCATCAGCACATGCCAATGCGCCTGCCCGGTGGTGCGGGTAAAGGCGGCCGGAATCGAGATCAGGTCGGCGCCGGCCTGGGCGAGGCCGCGATAGAGTCCCGGGAAACGCAGATCGTAGCAGACCGACATGCCGAGCATGCCAAACGGCAGCGATGCCAACACGCCCTCACCGCCCGGCGCGATCGAATTGGATTCACGATAGGTCTCGCCCGACGGCAGATCGACATCGAAGAGATGAATCTTGTCGTAGCGGGCGGCGATCTGGCCGTCGGGTGCCAGCAGATAGGAACGGTTGAAGTTACGATTGGCGCCATCCGGCTTGATCGCGAGTGATCCCACCAGCAGCCAGGTGCTCAGTTCTTCCGACAGCTTGCGGAAGGCCTGCAGCGCCGGGTGGCTCTCCTCCGGCCGGCCGGCGGCGACGCTGGCCGCCGCATTCAGCCCCATGAAGCCGGAATTCTCCGGCGTGGCAATGAACTCGGCGCCGTCGGCCTTGGCCTTGCGCACCAGGGCGGAGACATGGGCGATATTCGCATCCATATCGTCCCAGATATTGGGCTGTACCAGCCCGATCCTGACCTTGTGCGCCATGCCAGTGCTTTCCTGTTTCAGGCTGCGTTCAGCAGCGGATCGAGCTTGCCGTCGCGTTCCAAAGCGTAGAGATCGTCAGAGCCACCGACATGCGTGCCGTTGATCCAGATCTGCGGCACCGTGCGGCGACCGCCGGCCTTCTGGGTCATCTCCTCGCGCTTGGCAGCATCATAGGAAACGTCGATCTCGTTATAGGTCTGGCCCTTCTTGTCGAGCAGCGCCTTGGCGCGCGCGCAATAGGGGCACATGAAGGTGGTGTAGATTTCAATCTGGGCCATGGCAGTGTCCTTTAAGCGAGCGCCCCTCGCTTGTCATGCCCGATTATATGGCGCCCTGCTCCGCCCGAACAACCCGGGCCAGGGTGAGGACCGTCACCTCGGCGGCACCGGCCCGGCGCAGGGCCCGGCAGCAGGCATTCACCGTCGCCCCGGTGGTGAACACGTCATCCACCAGCAGCAGACGCCGCCCCCGGATATCCTGCGCCCGCCCAGCGGCAACCCGGATGGCACCCGCCAGTTCCCGCTGCCGGGCCGTGCGGTTGAGCCGGCCGAGGCTGCGGGTGGGGCGCGGGCGCTCCAGCAGATCGAGTTGCACCGGCCTGTCGCTGGCCCGCCCCAGCGCCTGAGCCAGCAGGGCCGACTGGTTGAACCGCCGGCGCCACAGGCGCCAGCGATGCAGCGGCACCGGCAGGATCACATCGCACTCGGCCAGCAATGGCGCACCTGCCGCCCGCATCAGGCCGGCCAGGCCGGGGGCCAGGTCGGTGCGGTCGCCGCGCTTGAACCGCAGCACCAGATCACGGCCGCCACCGGCATAGGTGAAAGCGGCGCGCGCCCGGCCAAAGGGCGGCGGGTCCTTCAGGCAGGCGCCACAGACCAGGCCATCGGGGACCGGCATCGCATAGGGAATGCCGCAGACCGGGCAGCAGGGTTCGGCAATAAAACTGACACTGGGCCAGCAATCGAGGCAGAGCCGGCCGGGCTCGTCGACCTGCGCGGTACACAGCATGCATTGCGGCGGCAGCAACGCATCGACACCGCTACGCCAGACTCTACGCCAGCCATGGCGGAGTGCTTGCAAGGCAGGGATATCGTCACTCGCCAGCATGGATACCCGGGTATGACGCAGCGTCAGGCATGACGGCGCTGCCGATGCTGGCTATGGTGGCAGAAAAAGTGGGCAGAGGAAACGGAACATGAGCGGCAGCGTGGGGGGGAGCGGCAAGACCATCCGCATCGGCGGCGCATCGGCCTTCTGGGGCGATTCCATGGTGGCCGCACCACAACTGCTGGCGCAGGGCGAGGTCGATTACCTGATCTTCGACTATCTGGCCGAAATCACCATGTCGATCATGGCGCGCATTCGCGCCAAAGACCCGGCACAGGGCTATGCCACCGATTTCGTCACCGTCACCATGAAGCGCCTGCTGCCAGACCTAGCGCGGCGCAAGGTAAAGGTTGTCGCCAATGCCGGTGGTGTGAATCCGGCGGCCTGTGCTGCGGCCATTCGCGCAATGATTGCCGAGGCAGGGCTGTCGCTGAAAGTCGGCGTGGTGCTGGGCGATGATCTGCTGCCACAGATCGAAATACTCAAATCCAGACTTGAACCGATGGAGGCCGATGCCGAGATGCCGGCGCGTTTCATGTCGGCCAATGCCTATCTGGGGGCCGCGCCGATTGCGGCTGCGCTGAAGGCGGGCGCCGATATCGTGATCACCGGCCGCTGTGTCGATTCCGCGCTCTGCCTCGGCCCGCTGCTGCATGAATTCGGCTGGAGCCTGGAGGATTTCGACCGGCTGGCGGGCGGCAGTCTGGCCGGCCATATCATCGAATGCGGCGCCCAAGCGTCTGGCGGCCTGTTCACCGATTGGCGCGAGGTGCCGGACTGGGACAATATCGGCTATCCCATCGCCGAGATTGCCGAAGATGGCAGCTTTATCGTCAGCAAACCCAGGGGCACCGGCGGCCTGGTCAGCTTCGGCACCGTGGCCGAACAACTGGTCTACGAGATCGGCGATCCGGCCTGCTACAGACTGCCGGATGTGACCTGCGACTTCAGCGCCGTCAAAATCGAGGATCTTGGCGATAACCGCGTGCGCGTGTCGCATGCCAAAGGCCGACCGCCATCGGACCGCTACAAGGTCTCGGCCACCTATCTGGATGGCTTCCGCGCCGTGGCCCATATGACCATCGGCGGCATCGATGCGCGCGAAAAAGCCGAGCGCAGCGCCGAGGCGATCCTCAAGCGCACGCGCAATATCTTTGCCATGATGAAGCTGGGTGACTATCGCGCCACCTCGATCGAAATCCTCGGCTCTGAGGCGATGTATGGCCCGCAGGCCAGTGCGGGTGCACGTGCCAGCCGCGAAGTGGTGATGAAACTGGCGGTCAGCCATGCCGAGAAGACCGCACTGGAAATCTTCGCCCGCGAGATCGCCCCGGCCGGCACATCCTTCTCGCCGGGTACGACGGGATTCTTCGGCGGCCGGCCATCACCGCAACCGGTGGTGCGGCTCTATTCCTGTTTCATAGCCAAGGCCACCCTGCCGCTTTCGCTCGACACCGATGGCCATGCCCAACCCTTCGAAACACCGCTGATCGCTGGCAACACGGATGGCCCCGCTGCCGGGCAGCCGAACCTGACGGCACTTCCTGCCGGCTCTCGCAAAACCGTGCCACTGGTGCGGCTGGCTTATGCCCGCTCGGGCGACAAGGGCAATGACAGCAATATCGGCGTCATTGCCCGCAAACCCGAATACCTGCCGGCGATCCGCGCCGCGCTGACCGTGGAGGCCGTCGCCGGCTGGTTTGCCCATCTGGTCGAAGGTCCGGTCGAGCGCTTTGAATGGCCCGGCATCAACGGCCTGAATTTCCTGCTGCATCAGGCCTTGGGCGGCGGCGGCATTGCCTCCCTGCGCAACGATCCGCAGGGCAAGGCCTTTGCCCAGATGCTGCTGGATTTCCCCGTACCGGTGCCGGTGGACTGGCCAATCTGAACTGCGGGTCTGACCGGTAGGAATCGCTGCGCAAAAGGCGGATAGTGGGCCCCGGCCGGACGCCCTATCTTCCTCGCCATGACAAACACACAGCGACTGCCCATCCAAAGACGACCGACTGACACTGAATTCGCCGCCATCTGCGGCAATGACGCCAGCTTCGATGGCCGCTTCCTTTATGGCGTGGCCAGTACCAAGGTGTTCTGCCAGCCCTCCTGCGTCAGCCGCGCGCCCAAGCGCGAGAATGTGCGCATCTTCAGTGATGCCGCAGCCGCATCCGAGGCAGGCTTCCGCCCCTGCAAACGCTGCCGCCCCGATCGGGCGCCCGCCGCAGATGCACGGCTGGAACGCGCGCGGCTGCTGATCGACCGTCGGCTCGCCGCCGGTGAATCGACACCCACCCTGGCCCAGCTGGCCAAGGAGGCTCATATGGGCGCCACCCATCTGCAGCGCCGCTTTGCCGCCGCCTATGGCCTGAGCCCGCGCGCCTATGCCGAGGCGCAGCGTGTCGCGACGTTGAAACATGAACTGCGCCACAGCAGCGGTGTCAGCGATGCCATCTATGGCGCCGGCTTCGGCGCCGCCAGCCGGGTCTATGAAAAGGCCGGCCGCTGGCTGGGCATGACACCGGCCGATTACCGCCGCGGTGGCGAAGGCCTGACCCTCACGGTGGCGATCCGGCGCACCATGATGGGTTCGACCCTGGTGGCCGAAAGCACGCGCGGCGTGGCCGCGCTGCTGTTCGGCAATACCGAAAAGGCGATGCTGGCCGAACTGCGCGACGAATTTCCCGCTGCCCGTATCGACCGCGACGATGCCGCCGGCAAGGCCGCCTTCGCGGCACTGGAAGCCATGCTGGCAGGCAGGGCACCCGCAAAAGGCCTGCGGCTGGATCTGCGCGGCACGCCATTCCAGATTCGCGTCTGGACGGCATTGCAGGCCATCCCGCCGGGCGAAACCCGCACCTACCAGCAGATCGCGCAGAGCCTGGGCGCACCCAAGGCCGCCCGTGCGGTCGGGTCGGCCTGCGGCAACAACATCATCGGCGTCTTGGTCCCCTGTCACCGGGCGCTGCGCAGCGATGGCGGCCTGGGCGGCTATCGCTGGGGCCTGGAGCGCAAGGAAAAACTGCTCACCGGCGAAGGCGTGGCGCTGGAGCCGGCCGAGTAGCAGCGTGATAACTGCGACATCCTGCGGCAATACATTTCCGCTTCAATCGGCGCAGATTCCGACCTGCCATGATAGCTTTGCATGGCAGGGGAACTTGCAGACCATTGGAATAGTTCTAAATTAACGAAGCGGAACCGCAAACCAAGGAGTATCCCCATGGCTGTCGCCGTCGATATCGGCATTGCCGAAAAAGAACGCAAAAAAATTGCCGATGGTCTGTCGCGCCTGCTGGCCGACACCTACACGCTCTATCTGAAGACCCATAACTATCACTGGAATGTCGAAGGCCCGATGTTCCAGACCCTGCACACCATGTTCGAGCTGCAGTACACCGAACTGGCCCTGGCCGTGGATCTGATCGCCGAACGCATTCGCGCGCTGGGTCATTATGCGCCCGGTTCCTATGCGCAATACGCCAAGCTGTCTTCGATCAAGGAAGAGACCGGCGTGCCGGGCGCCCAGGACATGATCAAGGATCTGGTGAAGGGCAACGAGGCGGTGAGCAAGACCGCGCGCGCGCTGTTCCCCGTCGTCGACAAGTCGTCGGACGAGCCGACCGCCGACCTGCTGACCCAGCGCATGCAGATCCATGAAAAGACCGCCTGGATGCTGCGCAGCCTGCTGGAAAAGAAGTAAGCCAAAATTCTCGGCCTGCCTCTGTAACGTTTCACCCCGTCTCACCGAAGCTTGATTGGAAGCCGGCCCGCGACCCGCTAGGTTAACCCTGCTGGTTGCGGGCGGATTTCCGACCCAGAGTCTTGGATGGAGTGCAAAAACATGCTGATCAAACGGCGACGCGGTTGGGAATTGCCGGAAAGCCAGGCAACCCCGGAATCGGTGTTCTTCGATCGCCGTAAACTGCTGCTCGGCATGGGTGCTGCCGGTATCGCCGCCGGTGCAGGCTGGCGCCCCGCTTTCGGTGCCGCCGATGCCACTGCGGTGGCAGCGGAACTCTACCCGGCCAAGCGCAATCCGGCCTATGAACTGGGCCGCGACATGACCGAGGAAAAGGTCGCCACCAGCTACAACAATTTCTACGAATTCGGCACCACCAAGAACATCGTCAAGCCGGCTCAGGCGCTCACCATCAAGCCCTGGCAGGTGAAGATCGACGGCATGGTGACCAAAGAGATCACCATCGATGCCGAGGACCTGATCCGCAAGCTGCCGCTGGAAGAGCGGCTGTACCGCTTCCGTTGCGTCGAGGCCTGGAGCATGGCGGTGCCATGGACGGGGTTCCCGCTCAAGGCGCTGGTCGATTTCGCCCAGCCGATGTCGGGCGCCAAATATCTCAAGATGGAAACCTTCTCACGGCCGCAGGAGGCCAGCGGCCAGAAGCAGTTCTGGTATCCCTGGCCTTATACCGAAGGCCTGAGCATCGAGGAGGCCCGTAACGAACTGGCCTTCATCGCCACCGGCATCTATGGCAAGCCGATCCCGCGACAGAACGGTGCGCCACTGCGCCTCGCCGTGCCGTGGAAATACGGTTTCAAGTCAGTGAAGTCGATCGTGCGCTTCACCTTCACCGACAAGCGGCCGAAGACTTTCTGGGAGGCGCTGGCTGATAACGAATACGGCTTCTGGGCCAACGTCAATCCGATGGTGGCGCATCCGCGCTGGAGCCAGGCCACCGAGGAAGTGATCGGCACGGGGAAGCGCATCCCGACGCAGATTTATAACGGCTATGGCGAGCAGGTTGCCGAACTGTACAAAAACCTCGGCAGCGAAAAGCTTTTCATGTGAGGCGGTTTTGGCTATCCCGATGGGATGGCTTATGACCTGATCATCTTTGACATGGATGGCACGCTGGTGGACAGCGAGCCGCTAGCGAACCGCGTCTTCTACGAAAAACTGCAGCCTTATGGCCTGCCACCCGAGGTCGACGAGGCGGGCCTCGCCCATGCCCTGACCGGGTTGAGCCTGCCGAGCTGTTTCACGCTGCTGCGTGACAGATACGGCCTGGTCCTGCCGGCCGACTTCGAAGACGACCTGCAGGCCGAGACCTATCGTCGCCTGCGTAGCGAGCTGCAGCCCATCGCCGGCGTGCCGGCCATGCTGGAGGCCGTGGCGACACGCAAATGCGTCGCCTCATCCTCCGAACTCGACAAGATCGCGCTCAGCCTCGATCTCTGCCGCCTCAGCCATCATTTCGGCCCGCATATTTTCAGCGCCCAGCAGGTCGAGCGCGGCAAGCCGCATCCGGACCTGTTTCATTTCGCCGCGGCACAGATGGGCGGCCATCCGCCTGCCGGCTGTGCCGTCATCGAAGACAGCCTGCCCGGTGCTACGGCCGGCATCCGCGCCGGCATGACGGTGTTTGCCTATCGGCCTGCGGGCGACGACGCGGCTTTTGATGCACTGGGCTGCCGGGTGTTTCGTGACATGGCAGCACTGCCGGCATTGCTGCTGGCCTGAAGCAAAAAAAAGCCGGCCTGGAGACCAGGCCGGCAAAGTCTTAACAGGGAGGCTCCGCGCGAGACGCGCGGACTGGCCGAAGCAGCGGGGGAGCTGCAGCGGCCAAAGTTTCTGGCCGAAGCCAAAAACCGGGAGATGCTGCGACGCAACATCTGACAGGCAATGATGTACCGCCTGGTGACTCATTTGAGTATCCATTGAATTCTCAACTCAGCCATGCGGGTAGCGCATAACTGACTGTGGCCGCGAAAGCCATACGACTCAAACGCTTATACCGGCGACCACCAATGCGGGCGGGGGCGGAAAATACAGCCGCACCGTGGTGCCGCGGCCGGGCATGGAGTCGATTTCCAGCCTGCCGCCATGCAGTTCGACCAGCGCTTTGACCAGTGGCAAACCCAGGCCGGTGCCACGCATCTGCGAGACCAGTGCCGAATCAATGCGCCCGAACGGTTCCAGGGCCTTCTGCACATCGGCCTGGTCCATGCCAACGCCCGTATCGGTGACCTCGACGATGGCAGCGCCCGTGGCATCGGTCTGCAGACTGACCCGCGCATAGCCGCCGGACGGCGTATATTTCACGGCATTCGACAACAGGTTGACCAGCATCTGCTTGGCCAGACGCTCGTCAGCATAGATGGTGGCGCCTTCCGGCGCCGGCGCGGTCTGCAGCGTCACCATGCGGTCGGCGGCAAGCGGGCGCAGCAGAGTCATGCAATCCTGGAACAGGCGGTCCCATGACACCTGCTCGGCCACCAGCTTCATCTTGCCGGCCTCGACCTTGGACAGGTCGAGAATGTCGTCGATCACGGCCAGCAGATGCCGGCCTGCCGCCAGAATGTCATTGGCATAGCGGTCATACTGCGGCACACCCGAAGCGCCGAGCAGCTGCAACGCCATGATCTCGGAGAAGCCGATGATGGCATTCAGCGGCGTGCGCAATTCGTGGCTCATATGGGCGAGGAACTGGCTCTTGGCCCGGTTGGCGTATTCTGCGTCCTGATGCGCCTTGATCGCCGTCTTGCGTGCAGCCTCCAGCGTCTCGGTGCGGGCCGCCAGGGTTTCGTTGGCCTCGCGCAATTCGCGCTCGCTACGCTTGAGCAGGGTGATATCGGTGACCAACGAGGCAGTACCGCCGGATTCAAGGCGGAAGTCGCGAATCTGCAGCCAACGGCAGTCGCGGGTGTCATAAAAGATATGCGGTTCGCTGCGGCCCTCGCTGAACGTGCGCATACGGGTTGTGACCCATTCATCGTAATCCGTATGCACGCCAGCCGCCGAGGGCGTCGGGCGATCACGCACTGAGGCCAGGCAGATTTCCCGATGGGTCATGCCAGAAATGTTCGCCAATGGCACGCCGATGATGCTGGCATAGGCCGGGTTGCAAACCAGCATGCGTTCGTCGCTGTCAAACAGGGCAACACCATCGGGGGCGACTGCCAGTGCATCGCTAAGGCGCTGCTCGGCCTGGCGTAGCTTCTCCTCCGAGGCCTTTTTCGCGGTAATATCGTTGACCACCACCAGCGCAGCGGCCTCGTCGCCATACTGCATTGGTACCGCAGCCATGGTCGCCCAGATCGCCCGCCCCTGCACGGTGGCAATCTGAAGCTCTTCCTCGGGCTGCCCGCCATCGCTGTTGAAAATCCGCACCCGATGTGCGGGGTCGAGTACATAGCGCGGTCCCGTCAACGGGCCGCCATCCTTGATGCCAAACAGTTCTGCTGCCGGCCGGTTGCTGTAGAGGAATGCTCCATCACTGCGGCGCGCCACCACGATAGGGAATGGTGCCGTATCGAGAATGGACCGCAGCCGGCGCTCGGCGGCCTCGGCATCGGCACTGCTGCGCGTGCGATCTTGCAGCATGAGGCGCAGCCGCTCGACCAGATCGGTGGTACGCCGGAAGTAGCGGTTGAGCCGGTGAGAAAAACTGAAGAGCAGGACCATCACAATCAGCCCGGCACCGGCAAGCAGGCGCTGATCGGGGGTGTCGCTCAGCAGCAGAATGCCAACCGAGGGCAGGATGGCAAGCGCAATCACAATGCCAGACACGGTGAGTTGCACTGCCACCGTGAGGCTCACCGAAACAATCATGCCCAGCACGCAAAGCAGGGCCAGCAGCGGCGCCGCCTCGTATGGCAACTGCACGATCGTGGCCGCCGTCACCCCGAACAGGACACCATTCAGCGCATAGACAGTGATCAGACGCGTGCGCCACAGCGCGGCATGACTGCGCCGCGCGCGGTCGGCCATGAACCGCCGGTGTGTAAAAAACTGCAGGCCCACCACCAGGATCGTGGCGCCGAGATACCCAAAGCGCAGATCGCCGGCAACATGATCATCCAGCAGAAAGACGACGGCCACGGCAGCCAACACCTGCAGTGCCATGTCCAACGGACGGCGCACGCGCACCAGCAATTCATTGCGTCGCGCCATACCGCTCGGCAGATCTGCTTGAAAAGGCATCTTCAGTAGCGCCAGTCGGCGACCTTGCGCAGCAGGAAATCGCGGAACACCGCAAGGCGCTTGGTGTTCCGCAGCTCCTCGGGATAAACGAGGTAAGTATCGAAACTTGGCCCGTCGATATTGGGCATCACGCGCACGATGCGCGGATTGCCCTCCACCATATAATCGGGCAGCGCCGCGACGCCGAGACCGCTGGCGACCGACTGCATCACGCCGTAGACGTTGTTCACGGTCAGGATCGGGTCGCGCGGCGTGACCGGATCGCCGACCTTGAGCAGCCAGTTGATATTATTGAAATGCGCCGGCGCCTCTTCGCCATAGACGATCAGGTGATGGCGATCGAGATCCTCGATGGTCTGCGGCGCGCCGAAGCGGGTGACATAGTCCACCGAGGCATAGACGTGATTATGCACGGTCAACAGCTTGCGGTGGATCAGGTCGGCCTGGGTCGGTTTCCACATGCGGATCGCCACATCCGCTTCGCGCATCGAAAGATCCAGCTCGCGATCATCCACCACCATCTCGATGCGGATATCGGGATACAGATCCATGAACTCCTTCAGCCGCGGCGCCAGCCAGACGGTGCCAAAGGCCACTGTGGTGGTGACGCAAAGCTCGCCTGATGGCTTGTCCTTGGCATCGGCGATCATCGCTTCGGTGACGGCCAGGCGGGCAAAGATGTCCCGCGCTGTGCGATACAGCAGTTCACCCTGTTCGGTCAGGATCAGGCCGCGGGCATGACGGTGGAACAGCGTCGCATTCAGCTGGGTCTCAAGCGCACCGATCTGACGACTGACCGCCGACTGGCTCAAGCCCAGCGACTCGCCGGCATGAGTCAAACTGCCGGCCTCGGCCACCGCATGAAAAATGCGCAGCTTGTCCCAATCAAGCGCCGACATAATCCCCCCTTATGAACGCAGTTGCAGCTGCGTTTAGTCGGCTGCCTCAGCTGCCTCCGAATGCGCGTGATGCGCGATGAATTTCTCGGCCTCCAGCGCCGCCATGCAGCCGGTGCCGGCAGCGGTGACGGCCTGGCGATAGATCTTGTCCTGCACATCACCGGCGGCAAACACCCCAGCCACCGTGGTCTGCGTGGTACCCGGCTTGGTGGTCAGATACCCTTCTGAATCGAGGGGCAACTGCCCCTTGAACAGTTCGGTATTCGGCGTATGGCCGATAGCGACAAAGAAGCCATCGGTAGCGATGTCCTGGGTTGCACCGGTCTTGACACTCTTCAGCCGCACGCCAGTCACGCCTTTGCCTTCAGCGCCCAGAATCTCGTCCACCACATGATCCCAGATCACCGTGATCTTCGGGTTGGCGAACAAACGCTGCTGCAGGATCTTTTCCGCGCGGAAACTGTCGCGACGATGCACCAGCACCACTTCGGTGGCGTGATTGGTGAGATACAACGCCTCTTCCACGGCGGTATTGCCGCCGCCGACCACGACCACCTTTTTGCCGCGGTAGAAGAAGCCGTCACAGGTGGCACAGGCCGAAACGCCAAAGCCCTGATAGGCCTGTTCGCTGGGCAGGCCGAGCCACTTGGCCTGGGCGCCGGTGGCGATGATCAGCGTATCGGCGATGTAGGTGTCGCCGCCGTCGCCCTTGGCGACGAAAGGCCGTTTCGAGAGGTCTACCGCGGTGATGTAGTCATTGATGATGGTGGTGCCGACATGCTTGGCCTGCGCCTCCATCTGCTCCATCAGCCAGGGCCCCTGGATGGTCTGGGCGAAACCGGGATAGTTCTCCACATCGGTGGTGATGGTGAGCTGGCCGCCAGGCTGCAGGCCGTGCACCAGGATCGGCTGCAGCGAGGCGCGCGCCGCATAGATCGCAGCCGTCAGGCCGGCCGGGCCAGAACCGAGAATGAGAACCTTGGTGCGGTGTGTTGTGGCCATGATCATGCGACTCCGGACGCGGCGAATAGGCTAAAAACGAGCGATTTCCGATTATGACAGGGGGCGGTTCAGGTGCAAGGCCAAGGCGCCCAGGAAAGCCTGAAGGCAGCAATGGCGCGGCTTTTTCCCTGCGTCAAATGACAGCGTTGTGACAGATCGGTTTGCGACTCGTTTGGTGAAGACTCGATATAGGGCAGCCGAATCCATTGACCTGCCGCGCTGGCGTATGACGGCCATGCAGTGGCCGGATAGGCCGGCAGCACCACCGCCCACGCATACGCGCGTGCCCGGCGGGCATCCGGTGGCAGGAGGGCAAAACCCTCCGCATACGTAATTTTCTTTCTGCCGCAGCCCTTGGATTCTTGCGGGAAATTATAATATTATTGCGCAATCTTCCCCATTTGAGAAAATTTCCATGCAACGCGTCAAACTCGACCTCATCGACCGCAAGATTCTTACTGATCTGCAGGCCGATGGCCGCATGACCAATGTCGACCTCGCCCAGCGGGTCGGCATCTCGGCGCCGCCTTGCCTGCGCCGGGTGCGGGCCCTGGAAGAGGCCGGCTATATCAAAGGCTATCACGCAGACCTCAATCCCCAGTTGCTTGGCTACGGCGTCACCGTCTTTGCCATGGTTGGCCTCAACAGCCAGGCCGAGCATGACCTGGTGGCGTTTGAGCAGACCGTGGCTGGCTGGGCCCAGGTGCGCGAATGCTACATGCTGGCCGGCGAGAATGATTTCATTCTGAAAATCGTGGCGCGCGACTGGGACGCCTATCAGACCTTCCTGACCAAGGAACTGACCGCGCTGCAGAATGTCGCGCATGTGAAAACCGCGCTGACCATCCGCTGCTCGAAGAGCGAGCCGGGCGTTCCGGTCGACATGCCGGCCGAAGAGGTCGCCGCCGACTAAAGGCAGCCTGCGAGTTCAAGGCGGGTCGAAATTCTTGCCGGCTGCGACGCAATCATACTGCTGTGGCAGGAATTTGATGTCGCTGTAGTCGGTATAGGGCGCGTTGTACTGCAAGTACAACAGCCAGGGCATGATCTTTTGGAACAGCTTGTCACGTTCGCTCATAAGCAGCATTTCATGCCCGTGCCGGTTCAGCACATCAGGCATCACTTTCTCCGGTGAATAGCCCACCCAGACCAGTCGCCTGAACGCATTGATCAGTTCCAGGTGGATTTGCTTCACCTGTTCAACCGAGGCATCGTAAGCCCCCCAGGGGGCCTGGGTCTGATCGGCATGGATCGAAGGCGCGGTCAGGAAGGGGAAAGTGAGGAAGCCGTTCAGGCCGCCGAACTTGAGCGCCCCGCGCAGGCAAATATCGAACGGATGATCAATCCGCCCGCCGTAGTTCTTCACTGTCGTGTCCATGAAGGAGAGGAACTTTTCCTTCGCGCGGCGATTGACGATATAGGCACCCGAACCGGAATAGGCATAAGGAAAGCCGACAAGGTTGATCAACTTCACCTTCTTGCGTCCCTCGGACTGGCGGTCCAGCTTGAACAGCATCGGAAAATCACGCGCGCTCATCAGCGTGATTTCTGCATGGATGATGTCCCAGGAATCCTCAGGCACGCTGTCAACAATCTGTTCAAGGATCGGACCGGTTTCAGCGCAGAACTCTAGATCATCCTCTGCCATAAACAGATGCCGGTCCCGCCCTACCGACTGCCGCACACATTCGACATGGCTGAAGTAATTGCCCTTGTAAGCGCCGCTCAGCTTTCCCTCGGCACGTTGAACCATCTCCGAAGTCGCTGAGACCGCTGGATAACGGTTGAAGGTCCAGCGGTTGGAGAATTTACTGTCAGCGAAGCTTTTCTCGATCAGCTCACGCCGCTGAACTGCCTGATCAAGATTGATATAGAACAGATCAAAGTCAGTCATTGTGCCATTCCGTCGCAATAAGGAGAGATATCCCGAGTGATCTCGGGCGGCTGCAGCCGGAAGTCGCTGCTGTAGGGGATATTCTGTTGCAGGATCAGCATCCAGCTGGAAATCTTCTGATAAAGCACATCCTGTTCGGTCATGCGAAACAGATCATTCCCGGCCCCATAGCTGCCGGGCAGGACCTTGTCAGGCGTATATCCGATCCAAACGAGCCGCCGGAATGCTGACATCAGTTCCAGCAGTTTTTGGTTAAACCGTCGGAGCATCTCATCCTGAGGTGTGGCTTGATCGGCAGTCATGACGGGGGCCTGGGTTTCATCCGCATGGAATGATGGTGCCGTGAGGAATGGCACCGTCACATAGCCGAGCAGGAATTTATGGCGAATCATTTCATGCAGGCAGACATCGAATGGAGCATTCAGCCCGCCATTACGCACAACCATTGCGTCCATCATCTGGATGAATTTCCGCTTCGACTGGCGATTGACGATATAGGCACTTGCGCCCGTGCCGGGACAATCGATGCCCCCCAGATTGAGCAGCCTGACCTTTTCCCGGCCGGCCGC
Organism: Ferrovibrio terrae; assembly: GCF_943372915.1. Taxonomy (GTDB): domain Bacteria; phylum Pseudomonadota; class Alphaproteobacteria; order Ferrovibrionales; family Ferrovibrionaceae; genus Ferrovibrio; species Ferrovibrio terrae_A. Next base: position 24,642 of record NZ_CALSAN010000033.1, read on the forward strand.
GGAAACGCTTAGTTTATAGATCTTGGGAAAATCCACCGCGCTCAGCAGGCTGATTTCCGTGCGGATGACATCCCAGGCATCCTCCGCCATGGTATCGACCATGCCCTCCAGGATGGGGCCAGTCTGATCGCAAAACTGTACATCGTCCTCGACAACGAAAAGATGGGCATCGCTGTCGAGCGATTGCCTGACGCAGGTCATGTGGCTGAGGAAATTGCCCTTGTAGGGTCCGCTCAGCCTGCCCGGCGCATCCCGAACCAGATCGGATTCGGCTGAGACCGCGGAAAAGCGCTCGAAAGACCAGCGCTGTGAAAAGCGACTTTGGCCGTAACTCTGCTCCACCATGGTCCTGCGCTGCGTCGCCTGGTCCAGGTTGATATAGCGAAGATCGAAATTTGCCATCGTCGCGGGCGCAGGCTTATTTTTGCGCCAGAACCCAAACCATCAGCGGTACATCCGGTTCGTTTTCCAGCGAATGGCTTGCCGGATCGTAAGGCTCACCGCGCCAGACCGAGCCCTTGAAATTGGCATTCACGCAAGCCCGGTTGCCCCAGGAGCCGGTCTGGATATTTTCCGGCTTGAAGCCGGCCCATTCCAGCATGTTGCGCAGGCCGCTTTCGGTCCACCGCGTATAATCGTTGGGATGGCCATGCACGCGGATGAAGAAAGGCACTGTGATCAGCAGATAGCCGCCATCCGTGAGGCTGGCGCGCATGCCGGTAACCGCCACCCAGGGGGTGGGCACATGCTCCATCACCTGCTCGGCGATCACGACATCAAACTGGCCACCGCCGGGCTTGTAGGCAACATGTTTGCTGACATCGAATTCCGGATAAACGGCTACGGTATAGTCCTTGAAGCCGAAGTCCTTCCAGGCGGCGCCAGAAATCTCCAGGGCCGACATATTGGAATAGTCCAGACCGCTCATCAGCTTCCTGGTTTCGCGGTCCATGACGACGCGGCACCAATGGGTATTGGGATCGGTGATATCGCTGGTGGCAACTTGCTCTGACACGGTACCGGTACTCCTTGGCGGGCCCTGATCACTGTGACTGTGCCGGGCCGGAATTGCAGGACGTGTTGACCGAGTGTCTGACCGGAATGGTAACGAAAGCATTTAACTGCTTTTAGAAGCCTGCCCACCCTTCACCGGCACCCCGCCATTGTCTGGCCGGTCAGGCCTTGCCGGATGAAATGTTGTAGAAGGCGTTGCCGTCGACCCAGGCACCGGTCCAATTCTCCTTCACACCAGGGAAGGTGTGCGAGAACTGGTCAACCCTCCAGCCGGCATCCTCGAACAGCTTGGTCCACCAGCCCGAACTCTTGATCGTAATGTGGGTGATGTCCTTGTTGTATTCCGGCACGATGAAGGAATTGCTGTGGTCGTCAGCCGCCAGCGGCACCGCGACGAACATGCGCTTGCAGTTCGGATGTGCATGCTTGAGCAGGGTCCGCAGGTCATCCTCCAGGATATGCTCGAACACATCCTTGGCGATCATCAGATCGTATTGCCCCTTGAAGAGCTGCGCATCGGCTGAGTCGGCAATCAGGCGGCAATGCGCCTTGACCGCACCGTCAACATTGTCGATGGCATAGCGTGAGACATCGACTCCTTCAGCATTGACGCCCAGCAGGCGCAGCGCGCGCACCAGGTAGCCCTTGGCGCAACCGTAGTCCAGCACGCGATCGGTCGATTTGATGCCGAGCGTGGTGATCATGAAATGTGCCATGCGGATGGTCAGTTCTGGCATCCAGCTGTAATTCATGTAGCCGGATTTGCCGACGACCACGCCGCGCTCGTAATAGTCCTCGTCGTATTCCGCGTTCAGGGCGCGACGACGCGCATCCAGATCGTTTTCAGTCACCAGGCGAAGTTTCTCGGTCATGGGAAGTTCTGATGCTGGATGTTGGCGGGAAGCTTGATGTCGCTGTAGTCGGCGCGATTGATCAGGGCCTTGGTGGCTTGGTTGTTGCGCATGAACAGGCAGGAATGACAGATCTCGCGCGGGTCGAAGAAGGGGTGAAGCTTTTCGGTATACAGCTTCGCCACCTCGGTATTGGGTACCGTGCCCCATTTCGACGAGTTGAAGCGGCGCTCGGAGGCGGTCGAGTTCAATTCCACCGCGTCGTCGGACAGCACTGTCACGGAATCGCAGGGATAGCAGTAGGAGTGGCCATTCTCTTCATGGCCGGTGGTATCCCAGAACACATTGTAGGACTGCAGGAAGCACTGGCCCTTGTCCCAGAGCTTCTGCGCTTCGTCCTCGGTGCCATGATATTTCAGCTGCTGGAAAACGCGCGACTTCGCCACGCCTTCATCGCTGACCAGACCGATATCGTGCAGTTTTTCAGCCAGATTATGATGCGCCTGCAGCTGGGCGGAACGGCCCAGATTGCAGTCCGTCAGCACGCGGGCATACTGAAAACCGTTTTCCACCGCCGACTTGTCGATGCGCTGCAGGATATCTTCCTCGGCCCAGGGGCCATCCACATAGGAATAGCCGACGGTGATGTCCGGGTTGTTTTTCAGTGTGGAGGGAATGTACTGCCGCTCGAACTTGCCGTCCGGATAGAAGGATGACGCATCCGCCGGCGTGACCGAAATGCGCACCCATTTGAAATGCTTGTAGACGTCTTCCGGAATCTTCTGCGGGAAGCCGTTGGTGATCAGGCCGAGATCGATGTCGCGCTCGGCCAGCCAGCGCACGAATTCGGTGAAGTGCGGCCACAGGTTCGGCTGGCCGCCGCCCGACAGGATCAGGCCGCGCAGGCGAATATCGCTGCCGGTCAGCGCACGGTATTCGTCGTTATACTTGGCGAAATGCTCGCGATTGTAAGCCGCCTGATCGTCGTAGAGCGCGGTGACGAAATTCTGCGCCTCTTCCAGCGTCACCGAGTCCCGTTTGTTACGGGCGATCGTTGAGCAGAAATGACACCGCGACGAGCAGACCTGATGGTTGGTCAGCGTGGCGCGGATGATGCTGCCATAGCCGGTATCGCGCAGCTTGTGAAAGATCGGCCAATGCGCCGCCAGCTTGGCGCCGGTGGCCGTGAAACTGTTTTCCGTGTTGCCCAGCTTGTGGCGCACATCTTCGGGCTTCGGCGCAGCAAGCCGCGGCGACAGGCGGCCAGTTTCCAGGTCGCGCGCCAGGATATTGAAGGATTCGGTGTGGCCGCGGACGGCAAAATTGTCGAAGATGAACTTCGCCACATCCGGCGTGATCGGCGGGCGACCGATAATGCCGCCATCGTCATCCATGCGCACATACTGCACATAGACGGCGCGATGGCCGGTGGACGAGATCATGATGAGTTCCGCCCGACCCAGCCGCTTCTGAAAAGCGTAGGACAGGTGGTAGTTATTGACTTCCTGCAGCACCGGGTCCCCGCCCGCCGCTGCATCCACGAAGGCCTGCAGGCCAAACGTGTCTTCCTTTGAAACGACCGCAACACTGCTCATGCAGACCCTCATGATCTATTTCTGCGGATGCCTGCCACATCGCGCTCAGATCAATACCGGTAAATTCAACAGCAGGACGCCCACATAATGTGAACGACAACCCCGACTGTGGTCATGTCGGAAAACAGGCCACAGTTGCCGAGGGATACTGGTACACAACCATTCTTAATGATTGGTTCCCGACCCGGCGAAATCCAGTCCATTTAATGATGGATCGCGCGTCCTGACCAGCGGCGTTTTGGGCAAAAGCCGGCTTAATCCCCCCGGCCAGGCCGGCCAGATCGGCTGATTGATAGTGTATGTGCCTGAAGTGGCGTCCCCACGGGGATTCGAACCCCGGTTTGCGCCGTGAGAGGGCGCCGTCCTGGGCCTCTAGACGATGGGGACCCATAAGCCGCGCAGACCTGCCGCGCGAGGCGCACCAGATACAGGAGCGGGCCTGTGGGCGCAAGGGGTTTCGCCGGCGGCCGGCCAATTTGGCAAGCGATAATAAGTTCAGATTCCCCAGCGGGTTGGCCGCTTCCGCGGGCTGCGCGGAAGCCCTTGGCCGGGCGGTTATTTTGTCGAACGAGACGCTTGCATCGGAGTCATGGCTGGGTATAGTGCGCGCCTGCAACCGGCACCCCGCCGGTTGATCGGCCTTCGGGTTTCCCGTCTTCGGGTTTCCCAATGACCGAACCGGGTTTTCCCGGCCTGCCGGCCCTGCCGGCAAAACCAGCGCCGAGCGGGCGTAGCTCAGGGGTAGAGCACAACCTTGCCAAGGTTGGGGTCGAGGGTTCGAATCCCTTCGCCCGCTCCAAATTTCCGGATCAATCCTACAGTTCCCACACAATCCGTCGTGATCGGACCGCCGTCTGGCGTTCCCGGCTGTCGGCTGCTGTCAGGCCCCGCTAGACTTGCCCGAAGGGCCATCAGGCCGGCGGGAGGAACCATGCGCGCCATCTTCAGTCTGGCAGCCCTTGCGGCTGCGCTCATCCTGACCGGTCCTGCCCGGGCACAGCCGGCACCCTTTAATGAGCTGGCACCCAAAGGGCCGGTGCGCGTGGCCATCGCCATCTCGCCGGCACCCTCTGCGCTCTACGCCATCAAGGATGCCGCCGGGCAGTTCAAGGGCGTGACGGTCGATCTGGGCAATGCCATCGCCGCCAAGGCCGGCCGGCCGGTGCAGTTCGTGGCTTATGCCTCGACCGGCGAGATCACGGCAGCTGGCGACACGGATGCCTGGGACGTCACCTTCATGCCCCACGATACCGCCCGTGCCAAGCTGGTGGATTTTGGCGCCGCCTATCATCTGCTGCAGAGCACGCTGCTGGTGGCCGGCCGCACCAACGTCAAAACCCTGGCGGATGTGGACCGGCCCGATATCCGCGTCGCCGGCGTGGAGGGCACCGCCACGGCGCGTGCCGCCGCCGCCTTCCTCAAGCAGGCCAAGGTTGTCCATGTGCGCGGTGTGGACGACGCCGTAGCCCTGGTGAATGCCGGCAATGCCGAAGCCATCGGCCTGTCACGGGAATCGCTGGTCGGCCTGCTCGACAAGGTGCCGGGCTCCCGCGTGCTCGATGGCGGCTTCCTCAACACGATGACAGCCGTTGCGGTGCCCCGCGGCAGGGCCGCTGCCCTGGCCTATGCCAATACGGTCATCGAGGAACAGAAGGCCAATGGCAGCGTGCGGAAGTCGCTCGACACCATGGGCCTCACCAGCTCGGTCGTCGCACCGGCAGGAGCGAAGCCATAACCCGCCCTTGCCTCGCCGGCAGCACGGCCTAAGGTCTGCATCCATGTACAGACGCCATATGCGCCATCCCGTTCTGTCGCTGCCAAGCCTTGGCGCGCTGGCACTCAGCCTTGTCGCCTGTTTCGCCATCTCGGGGCTGGGCGGCGCCATCACCGCCGGCCCGGTGAAAAGCTGGTACCCGACACTGGTCAAGCCCGCCCTGACACCGCCGGACCTCGCCTTCCCGATTGTCTGGACCCTGCTTTATGCGCTGATGGCGATTGCTGCCTGGCTGGTCTGGCGCAGTGCCGGCCTGCACCGCGCCCGAGGCGCGCTGGTACTGTTTGGCGTCCAGCTGCTGCTGAACCTCTCCTGGTCGGTGCTGTTCTTCGGGCTGCAACGGCCCGACCTTGCCCTGGCTGAGATCGCCATCCTGTGGGCCGCGATTGCTGCAACTGCCATCCAGTTCTGGCGCCATGACCGCCGTGCGGCGCTGCTCCTGGTGCCCTACCTGGCCTGGGTCAGCTTTGCCGTCTGGCTCAATGCCGCGATCTGGTGGCTCAACCCGGCCTGACCGGCTGCCCTGATTCGGAGCAGTCCGTACCCATCCTGCTCGCTTGGGGTGCAGCAGGGGGCCGCAATTGCCGGTCCGTTCGCGCCCGCACCCGAGTCTGGCCATGGCACGAATCCTGCTGACTTCCTCCTTGGTATCCAGAGGAGGATTTGCAATGACCAAGACGCGTGACCGCGTTCCTTCCGCCTTAGCCACCTATCGTGCTGCCCATGCCTTCACCCGCCGCACCCTGCTGAAATCCACGGTTGCGGCCGGCACGGTCGCCGCCCTGGGCCCATGGTTCGTCCAGGATGCACGATCGTCGTCGGGTACGCTCAGCATCCTGCACTGGGATGACGAACTGCCCGATCCGGTGATCCCCGATTTCGAGAAGAAGACCGGCATCAAGATCAACAAGACCCCGTTCTCGCAGAACGAAGAGCAGATCAACAAGCTGCAGGCGACTGCCGGCACCGGCTTTGACCTGTGCCAGCCGACCCGCGACCGCGCGCCGCAGTTCAAGGATATCGGCGTGCTGCAGCCCTTCGACACCAAGAAGCTGAAGCTCGACAACCTGCTGCCGGCAATGCTGGAGGGTTCGACCAGCGTATGGACCTGGGATTCCAAGCTGTATCACGTGCCGCACTGCTGGGGCAGCGAGGCCATCGCCTGGCGCACCGATCAGGCCAAGCTGGACTACAAGACGCTCAGCTACGGCACGCTGTGGGACGACGAATTCAAGGGCAAGGTGCAGGGGCGGCCGCATTCGCTGCTGCTCGGCATTGGCCTGTGGTGGGACCGGATCGGCAAGCTGCCCAGCAACCGCATGATGGACGCCTTCAAGGACGAGGCGACCATGAAGAAGATCTACGACGAGATCCTGAAATTCGCTGTCAGCAAGAAGCCGTGGATCAAGCAGTTCTGGGATTCAGCCGACAACACCAAATCCGGCTTCATGGAAAACGGCGTGGTGATCGGCCAGACCTGGGATGGCCCGGCACTGTCGCTCAAGAAACAGGGCCGGCCAGTGTCGTATATGGCACCGCAGGAAGGCGCGATCGCCTGGCTCGACGGCTGGGCGCTCACCACCGGCGCGAAAAATGTCGCCCAAGCCTATGAGTGGATCAACTACCTGCATACGCCGGAAGTCTCGGCCAAGGTGGCGGATGGCTCGGGCTACAACCCGGTCGCCAAGGGCGCCGATGCACTGCTGTCGGATGTGGCGAAGAAGAACTTCACCGAAGCCTTCCCGGACGATGCCACCACCAAGCTGTGGCATCGCCCGCCGGAGCCCTCGTGGTTCGCCGAACTGCGCACGCAATACGCCGAAAAGTTCAAGGCCGCGTAATACGGCGGCGCCGGCGGTCCGTAGCCGCCGGCGCCACCTGTTTTGTCTCGCCATAGATCATGACCGCATCCCTGACTGCCGCCATCACGCTGGATCATGTCAGCATCCGCTTCGGTGATTTCCTCGCCGTTGACGATGCATCTTTGCAGATCGCACCCGGTGAATTCTTCTCCTTCCTCGGCCCCTCGGGCTGCGGCAAGACCACGTTGCTGCGCACCATCTCGGGCTTTATCGAGCCCAGCCAGGGCCGCGTGCTGCTGGATGGCCGCGACATGCAGGGTATCGGCCCGAACAAACGTCCCACTGCGTTGATTTTCCAGAATCTGGCGCTGTTCCCGATGATGAGCGTGGCCGACAACATCGCCTATGGCCTGCGTGTGCGCGGCCTGTCGCGGCGTGCGCGCAACGCCAAGGTCGAGGAACTGCTCGATCTGATCGCCCTGCCCGATCAGGGCGGCAAGCGCGTGGACGAACTGTCGGGTGGCCAGAAGCAGCGCGTGGCAATTGCCCGCGCGCTCGCCGTCGAACCCAAGGTTCTGCTGCTGGACGAGCCGCTGTCGGCACTCGATCTCAAGCTGCGCCAGCATATGCGCAACGAACTGCGCGCCATCCAGCGCCGGGTCGGCATCACCTTCATCTATATCACCCATGACCAGGGCGAAGCCCTGACCATGTCAGACCGCATCGCCGTGATGAATCGCGGCGTGATCGAGCAGGTCGGCGATGGCCGCAGTGTCTACGAGGCGCCGCGGACTGCCTTCGTTGCCTCCTTCGTCGGTGAGAACAATGCCTTCATCGGCAAGGTGGTGGCGTCTGACAGCGGCATTGCCGTGGTGGAAACGCCAATCGGCCTGCTGAAAGGCCGCAATGCACGTGGACTGGTCAAGGGATCGGAGGCCGTGCTGTTCATCCGCCCCGATGCGCTGCAGCCCAATCCACCCGCTGGACACCAGTGGATCGGCGGACGCGTCAGCGAGATGGCCTATGAAGGCAGCCTTACCCATGTGGCCTTCAGTGCCGGCGATATTGGCCAGAAGATCACGATGACCCTGGGCCGCTCTGACGCCGGCGCCGTGCCGGCCATCGGCACCGAGGCCGCCATCGGCTATCCGGTCGAGGAAGCCCTGGTGCTGCCGCGCGAGAGCTTTGGCCGGGATTGAGCATGCACAGCTCGGTTGGCCATAGCCTGATCCTGGCCCTGCCGCTGGTGGTGATTGCAGCCTTTTTCATCCTTTCGATGCTGGAACGCCGCAAGCTTGGCTCATTGGCGCCGGTGTCTTTCTGGCGCCGCAACGGTATCGCGATTTCGAGCTATCTGGTCATCGCCGTCGGCCTGTGGACCGTGATCATGATCGTGCTGCCCCAGCTTTACATGGTCGACCTGTCACTGCGACCCAAGCTGACCCCGGCGCAGACCGGCGGGCCGCGCGATGTCTACACGCTGGAGAACTACCACTACTTCCTGTACGGCTCGACCACCTCTTCGGCGAACTGGAACACCACCCACATCAAGGCTTTCTTCCTCACCATCGGCGCTTCCGTGCTGGTGACGATCCTCAACTTCATCATCTGCTATCCGCTTGCCTTCTACATGGCGCAGGTGACGACAAAGGCACGCGTTCGCATTTTCATGCTGCTGCTGATCACGCCATACTGGGTCAACGAGGTGCTGCGCGCCTTCGCCTTCCGTGTGCTGCTGGGTAGCCAGGGCGTGATCAACACCCTGCTGCTCAAGACCGGCGTGATCGACCAGCCGATCGATTTTCTCGGCCTGGATGTCGGGCTCTATGCCGGCCTGGCCTATGCCTATCTGCTGATGATGATGTTTTCCCTCTACAACGCCATCGAGAGCCTGGACCGCAACCAGATCGAGGCCGCGCGCGATCTCGGCGCGCCCTGGTGGTATATCCACTGGTCGGTGGTGATGCCGCATGCCAAGCCCGGCATCGCCTCGGGCGCCACGCTGGTCTTCATGCTGAATGCCGGCGCGCTGGCCGCACCCCTGGTGCTGGGCGGGCCGCGCACCCTGTGGTTCACGCCGATCGTCTACGACCGCTTCTACCAGGCCTTCAACTGGCAGCAGGGCGCCGCCTATGCCTTCATCCTGCTGCTGGCCTGCATCATCTTCGTGCTGCTGGTGCTGCGGCTGTTCCGCGTCGGACTGGGCGAGATCGCGCGATGAAGAGTGCAACCATCAACCGCATCGCCATCTGGTTCTATATCGGCCTGTTCTTCCTCTATCTGTTCGGGCCGCTGGTGATCATGGGAATCACCGCCTTCAATGCGTCCAGCTATCCGCAGGTCTATCCTTTCGAGGGCTTCACGCTGAAATGGTTTGATGGCCTGCTGCGCGACAGCGACATCATCTATGGCCTGAAGAATTCACTGTGGATCGGCTTCCTGGTGGTGCTGGTGTCGGTGCCGATCGGCCTGGCCGCCGCCATTCTAATGACCCAGGTCTATGCCCGCGCGCGCTCGTTCTACTATTTGATCGTGGTGTCGCCAGTGCTGACACCCGGCGTCATCATCGGCATCTCCACCGTGATCTTCTGGCGCGAGATGACCGGCGCCACCGGCACGCGCTTCCTCTATGACGGCACGCTGATGACCGTGGTGGCGCAATCCAGCTTCATCTCGGCCTATACCATGCTGATCTTCCTCGCCCGGCTGCAGCGCTTCGACCGCGCCCAGGAGGAAGCGGCGCTGGATCTCGGCGCCAGCCATCCGCAGGTGTTTCTGCACATCCTGCTGCCCTTCATGCGCCCGGCCATCCTGTCGGCCGCGGCGCTGGCCTTCCTGTCGTCATTCGAGAACTACAACACCACCACCTTCTCGATCCTCGCCGACAAGACGCTCACCACCGTGCTGGCCGGTCGCCTGCGCCAGGGCACCACCCCGGCGATCAGCGCCCTGGCCGTACTGATCATTGCCGTCACCCTGCTGGGTGCCGTGGCCTATGAACTGCTGAAACGCCGGGAGGAAGCCGCCAAAGCCGCCCGTCTGCGGCAGGCCCAGCGCGAGGAAGAGCGCAGTCTGGCAGCCAACTGAGGCAAACCACGCCAAGCCCGGCATTGACGTGGCCCCGGCAGGTTCTTAAGTCTGGTAGCCATGATCCAGGAAATGAGCCAGCGGAGCCGCGACATCCTGCGGCTGGTCGTCGAGACCTACATGACCACCGGCGAACCGGTGGGCTCGCGCTTCATTTCCAAGAAGCTGGAGCACCGCCTCTCCCCGGCCAGCATTCGCAACACCATGGCCGATCTGGAAGATGCCGGCCTGCTCTATGCCCCGCATACCTCGGCCGGCCGCCTGCCGACCGAAAGCGGCCTGCGCCTGTTCGTCGATGGCCTCCTGCAGGTGGGCGACCTCACCCAGGACGAGCGCAGCTCGATCGAAGGCCGCGTCGCCGCCTCGGGCCGCGGCTTCCAGGATGTGCTGAAGGAAGCCACCGGCGTGCTGTCCGGCCTGTCGGGCCATGCCGGCCTGGTGGTGGCGCCGAAGGAAGACGCGCCGTTGCGCCATGTGGAATTCGTGCCGCTCGGCCCCGGCAAAGCCCTGGTGGTGATGGTGTCCGAGTCCGGCCAGGTGGAAAACCGCATGCTGGACCTGCCGGTGGGCCTGACCCAGGCGGCGCTGAACGAAGCCGGCGAATTCCTGTCGCGGCGCCTGAAGGGCCGCACCATGGGTGTGGCCCGCAACGAGATCATGCATGAGCTGAGCCTGCGCAAGGCCGAACTGGACCAACTGGCCGCCCGTGTGGTGGAAGCCGGCCTGGCAGTCTGGGGTGGCGAGCCGGATCGCGGAACCCTGATCGTGCGCGGCAGCGCCAACCTGCTGGATGACGTCGCGGCGATGGCCGATCTGGAACGCATCCGCAATCTGATGGAAGAGCTGGAGAATTCCGAGGAGATGCTGCGCCTGATCGACCTGACGCAGGGCGGCGAAGGCGTGCGCATCTTCATCGGCTCGGAGAACACGCTGTTCCGCCGGGCCGGCTGTTCGCTGATTGTTGCGCCGCTGCAAAACCAGCAGCAGCGTATTGTCGGCGCCATCGGCGTGATCGGCCCGACCCGCATGAATTATGCCCGGGTGGTGCCGATGGTGGATTTCACGGCCCAGGTTGTTGGCCGGCTGATCGGCTAAAAACCGGGGATTTCCGAACACACCCCTTTCATTTCCGCGCGGCCGTCCGTATATGCAGGGCCTTGCAGAGAGACCCCTATGAGCCAGAACGATAATCAGAGAATTGAACCGACCCTGAATGCCGCCCAGCCGCAGCCGGCCGCTGAAACGGCCCAGGCCGCTGCCGCGCCCGAGGCTGACGCCCTGGCAAAGGCGCAGGCCGAGGTCGCCGAACTGAAGGACCGCCTGCTGCGCACCGTCGCCGAGGGCGAGAACCTGCGCAAGCGCCTGGAACGCGAGAAGGACGACGCCGTCAAATACGCCTCGGGCAAATTCGCCAAGGATGTGCTGACGGTGGCCGACAACCTGCGCCGCGCGCTGGAAAGCGCGCCGAAGGCCGAGGGCGAAGCTTCCGAGCCGATGCGCAATCTGGTGGTCGGCGTCGAGGCGACCGAGCGCGAACTGCTGTCGGTCTTCGAACGCCATGGCATTTCCCGCATCGACCCCAAGGGCCAGCGCTTCGACCCCAACCTGCACCAGGCCATGTTCGAGGTGCAGGATCCGAATCAGCCAAGCGGCACCGTCGTGCAGGTGATCGCGGCCGGCTACATGCAGCACGGCCGCCTGCTGCGTGCCGCCATGGTCGGCGTTTCCAAGGGCGGTCCCGCGCCCGAAATCCAGCCGGGCCAGTCGGTCAACACCCAGGCCTGACACCTCCGGATCATTCTGCGCGAATTGTCACGGCGGTCACTCGCCTCGACAATTCGACGCAGACATCCGTCTTTGTCAAAAATCCGCAATCTCCAGCACCGATAGTCGCCCCGCATACCGGGGGATGACCATTGGACATGATGACCACCGAGGCGCTCGAGACCATCGGCACCATGGCCGTGCCGCTGCCGCCGGTACACGCCACCATGCGCTGTGAAGAGGTCGACCTGCGTTTCCAGGCCGATCCCGATCTCGGCGCGATTGCCGTGGTGGAAAACGGCCGCCCGGTCGGCCTGATCAACCGCTACGACCTGATCACCCAGTTATCCCGGGATTATGGCCGGGCGCTCTATGCCAAGAAGCCGGTCTCGGCGCTGATGGATCGCGCGCCGCTGATCGTCGATGCCAGCATCAGCGTCGACACGCTGGAAAGCCTGATCGCCGACGAACATCAAAGCGCCCTGCTGCGCGGCTTCATCGTCACCCGCAGCGAACGCTACTATGGCGTCGGCACCGCGCTGTCGCTGCTGCAACTGGGCATGGCGCGCAGCGAACGGCGCAACCGCGCGCTCGACCGCGCCCGCCAGCAGGCCGAGGAAGCCAGTTTAAGCAAGACCCGCTTCCTGGCCAATATGAGCCACGAATTGCGCACACCGCTGAATGCCATCATCGGCTTTGCCGAGGTGATCCAGAAGGAGCTGCTGGGCCCGCTGGGCAATGCGCGCTACGCCGAATATGTCTCCGACATCCATTCCAGCGGCCAGCATCTGCTCAGCCTGATCAACAACATTCTCGACATGTCGAAGATCGAGAGCGGCAGCTGGCGCATTCAGCCGGAAATGACCGACCCGGTCGAAATCATGGAAGCCAGCCTGCGCACCTTCCGCGAACGCGCCGAAGGCCGCGGCGTATTCATGTCGCTGGCGGTGGATGCCCGACTGTTCGAAGGCTTCGTCGACCGGCAGGCGCTGCGCCAGATCCTGCTCAACCTGATTTCCAACGCGGTGAAATTCACCCCCTCCGGCGGTCGCATCGAGGTGGGTGCACAGCCGCTCAACGATGCCGCCTTCCGCATCTGGGTGCGCGACACCGGCATCGGCATTGCGCCCGAGCATATCCCGGTGGTGCTGGCACCTTTTGGTCAGGTCGAGAACGACCTGACCCGGCAATATGAAGGCACCGGACTCGGCCTGCCACTGGTGAAATCACTGGTCGAGATGCATGGCGGTCGGTTCGAGATCGCCTCGGTGCCCGGCGAGGGCACAACGATCAGCGCTGAATTCCCGCCGCCGCCCAGCAAAGCCGAAATCACCGCCCGATTGGCCGCGTTACCCGGCGCAGCGTCAGATTGATCCGGCCGCCGCCGGGGATCAGCCGGCTGGTGCCCCCCATCACCCGGTCGATGCCGTGATAGGCCAGTCGCGCCGCGCCACCCAGCACCAGCACATCACCCGATGCCAGCTTGAATGACCGCGTGGGTGCCTTGCGCGTCGTGCCGCCAAGACGGAACAGCGCATCGTCGCCGAGCGAGATCGACACCACCGGCGCTGCCATCTCGGCTTCGTCACGATCCTGATGCAGCCCCATCTTGGCCGTCTCGCGATACAGGTTGATCAGGCAGCATTCCGGGGCATGGTCGTAATCGGCGACCGACCACCACACCGCCAGCATCGGATCAGGGATGGAGGGCCAGGCCAGGTCGGTTTCCGGATGCCGTTCGATATAGCGATAGCCCTGCTCCTTGTCGGAGTACCAGCCATATCGGCCGGCATTGCTCATCGCCACATTCATGCGCTGGCCGGTTTTCGGCATCCGCGCATGATAGGCCGGGGCGACCGCCAGCACGCCCTGCACCGCCTCCAGCAGGCTGCGCTGCCGTGCCGTATCCAGCAGGCCCGGAAACAGCCGGAAGCCGGTCTGCGAGGTGTTCAGGCTGGCATGGGAATCAACATGGGGCATGCCCCAGAAATCTGGCGCATGCCCCGGGATTGTCTAGATCGACTAAGATCAAATTCGCGGGATCAAATCCTTGAAATCAGGCGAGGTCGCCGGACTGGATCCGCTTCACGCCAGCCGTCTTCATCGACGACCAGGCCTTGGCCAGCGAGCCCTGCGCATCGATGCCGCGGCAGGCATCCTCGATCACATAGGTCTCGAAGCCCTGCTTGCGGGCATCCATGGCCGTCCAGGCCACGCAGAAATCGGTCGCCAACCCCACCACGAACACGCGTTTGATGCCGCGCTGCTTGAGGTAGCCACCGAGTCCGGTGGAGGTCTTGCCATCGGCCTCCATGAAAGCCGAATAGCTGTCGACATCCTTGTGGTAGCCCTTGCGGATCACCAGCTGGGCATGCGGGATGCTGAGATCCTTCACCAGCGACGCCCCCTCGGTGCCCTGGACGCAGTGATCGGGCCACAGCACCTGGTTGCCATAGGCCAGCTTCACCGCTTCAAAGGGTTTCTTGCCGCTGTGCTGCGAGGCGAAGGACACATGATCGGCGGTATGCCAGTCCTGCGTCAGCACCACGTTGTTGAACGTCTTGGCGATCTTGTTGATCAGCGGCACGATCACATCGCCTTCCTTCACTGCCAGGCTGCCGCCGGGCACGAAGCAGTTCTGCACATCGACCACGATCAGCACGCTCTTGGCGCCGCGCGACACCTTGCCGGCAGCCAGCACCGGCCCCGCATATCCGAATAGGCCGGCAGATGCCGCCACACCACCCAGACCCATCAACATCTGACGTCGATTGACCATGATACGCCCCCGCTTCTTGTTGAGTCAGCGGCTCAAGCAAAGACCCTTTGTTTGCGTGCGTCCAATGATTTTTTACTGCCTGCAATTCAGGCGTGCGTCAGGCGCTTCTGCGGGCAATCTGCCAGGAATTCCAGCTGTAGATCAGCAGTGCGCCCCAGATGCAGGCAAAGGCAATCGCATGCACGGTGGTGAAGGGTTCGTTCCACAGCAGCACGGCGATCAGGAACTGCAGGCTGGGCGAGAGATACTGCAGCAGGCTCATGGTCGCCATGCGCAGCCGGCGCCAGCCGGCGGCAAACAGCACCAAGGGTGCGGCCGTCACCGGCCCGGCGCAGAGCAGCAGGATATGCGTCCAGCTGTTCGCCATGCCCAGCGCGCCCTGGCCCTGCCAGGCGAGCCAAGCCATGTAGGCCAGCGCGAAGGGCAACAGCACCATGGTTTCCACGGTGAGGCCGATCAGGCTGTCGACGGCAAAGCGCTTGCGGATCAGGCCGTAGAAGCCCCAGGTCAGCGCGATGATCAGCGACAGGTAAATCGCCGAGTCGGCATTGCCGATCAGCACCAGCACGCCCGCGCCCGCCAGGGCAAAGGCACCCCATTGTACGACCGAGACCTGCTCTTTCAGCACCAGCCGGCCCAGCACCACGGCAAACAGCGGATTGATGTAATAGCCCAGGCTGCAGGCGATCACCTGGTTGCGGTCGATCGCCCAGACGAAGACCAGCCAGTTGATCAGCAGGAACACCGCGCTGCCGGCCAGCGCCCGGCGCAGGCGCGGGTTGCGCAGCACGCCCAGCCATTCGGCCCGTTTGCCAAACGCCAGCAGAAGGCCAAGGCAGAGCAGGCAGGACCACAGGATGCGATGGGCGGTCAAATCCAGCAGCGCGACCCCTTCGGCGCCCACGGCCTTGAAATAGATCGGCGAGATTCCCCAGAGAAAATAACCACCTAGCCCGAAGGCGATGCCCGCCCAAGGCAGCGGCCCGGGCAAGGCGGCCCGGGCAGTGGTTCCGGATTGGTCCGGAACCCGTGCCTGGCCCGGGGTGGAAGCAGGCGGAAAGGTCTTCTCGGACATCGGTTCCTCATGCCCGGCTGTTCTGCCGGGGAGCGGCATCGCCATGGCTTTTCTGGACATTTTTTGCCCTCCACCCGTTGCGGGACGGGGGAGGCACTCTTACATACCCGGCCATGAGTTGAACCGAAAGGGGTCTGCCGCCGTGCTCGGATGAGGCAGCCGCGGACCGCCAAAAACAGGAGTGACACTATGGCCAAAGTTATTGGCATCGACCTGGGTACCACCAATTCCTGCCTCGCCATCATGGATGGCAAAAACCCGAAGGTGATCGAGAATGCCGAAGGCGCGCGCACCACGCCGTC
>NZ_CALSAN010000034.1:0-38280 GCF_943372915.1 Ferrovibrio terrae
GGAAATAATGAAAAGTCTGAAACGGATCGCCGCAGTGGCGGCGATCGCGGCTGGCTGTCTTGGCCTCGCCGCCTCACCTGTACAGGCGCAATCGGGCCCGGTCCGCATCGGCAGTACGCTGGCGCTGACCGGTCCGCTTTCAGCCACCGCGCTGGTCCACAAGCTGGTTGGCGAGATCTATGTCGAGGATCTCAACAGCCGTGGCGGCCTGCTGGGCCGCAAGGTGGAATGGACCGTCAAGGATGACCAGTCCAAGCCCGAGGTTGCCCGCACGCTCTATGAGCAGCTGGTGACCTCGGACAAGGTCGATCTGCTGATGGGGCCCTACGCCACCGGCGCGATCCTGTCGGCCATCGGCGTGGCGCAGCGCTATAACAAGATGCTGATCCATCACACCATGGGCGTGCCGTCGCTGGCGAAATACGACATGCATTTCCCCGCCTGGTCGCTGGGTCCGGACCCGGGCACGACAGTGCCGAACACGCTGTTCGACGCACTGGCCGCCCTGCCGAAGCCGCCGAAGACGGTGGCCATCGTGACTTCGAAATTCCCGTCGCTGCATTTCCTCAGCCTGGGAGCCCGCGAAGTGGCGAAAAAACGGGGTCTGCAGGAAATCCTGTTCCTGGAATGGGAATTCGGCAACCGCGATTTCGGCCCGATTGCGGCGCGTGTGAAGGATGCCAAGCCTGATCTCGTCTTCGTCGGCGATATCGGCCTGGAAGGCAACATGCTGCTCGAAGCGATGAAGAAGATCGACTACGAGCCGCCGCTGCATTTCCACCTCTATCCCGCACCGGGCCCGATGGCCACGGCACCGGAAACCAAGAATGCGCTCTCGGTCACCATCTTCGAGGAGCATGCGCCCTATACCAACAACCCGGTGGCGGCCAAGTTTGTCGCCACCTACAACGAGCGGGCCAAGGCAGCCGGCTTCCCCTACACCAAGGTCGAGGTGCAGGCGGCGGCGTCCTTCACGGCCTGGCAGCTGCTTGAGGCTGCGGTGGTTGCCACCAAGAGCCTGGATGACCGCAAGCTGGCCGACTGGCTGAAGGCCAACCAGGTGCCGACCATCCAGGGCACCCTGCGCTTCGACAAGGGCAACAACTTCGGTGACGACCTGATGCGTATCAAGCAGGTGCAGAATGGCACCTGGGTGACGGTCTGGCCCAAGGAATGGGCTGCCCCCGGCGCGACGATCAAGACGCAGTAACCTGAATCGAGTGATCCCGTATGGCTTTCCCAAGTCTGAACCTTCTGCTGCAGTCCATCCTGTCTGGCATTTTCATCGGCGGAATGTACGGCCTGATCGGTTTGGGCTTGGGACTGTCCTGGGGCCTGCTGCGCCAGATCAACCTGGCGCATTTCGGCTTCGTCTTCCTGTCCGGCTATCTCAGCTATCATATGGTGACGGTCTGGGGCATCGACCCGCTGCTCACCCTGTTGATCCTGGCGCCGCTGTTCTTTGCCATTGGCGTGGCCCAGCAGTGGCTGCTGTCGCGCTTCAAGATATCCCCGTTCAATTCTCTGCTGGTCACCTTCGGCTTCACCGTGATGATCGAAAGCCTGATCCAGTATGTCTGGACCGCTGATTTCCGCAAATTGCAGTCCACCTATGGTGAAGAGAAGTTCAAGATTGGTGGACTCTTCGTTCCGGTGCCCGAGTTGCTCACGCTGTTGCTGGCCATCCTGCTGGCCTTTGCGGTCTGGGCGGCGATGCGCTTCACCGATATCGGCAAGGCAATGCGGGCCATGGCCGAGGATGGCCCGATTGCAGCTGCCTTCGGCATCAACCAGCGCCTGCTGTCGCTGCTGCTCTCCGGTGTCTGCGTCGCCTTCGCCGCCATTGCCGGCGTGTGCTTTGCGCTGACCTTCACGCTGACGCCGACGCAGATTTTCTCCTGGGTGGGCGTGGTGTTTGCCGTGGTCATGCTGGGTGGCCTGGGCAGCGCCATCGGCCCTCTGGTGGCCGGCATCATCATCGGAGTGAGTGAAGCCATCGCCATGGTGCTTTTCGCACCTTCCTGGGCGCCCATCGTCTCCTTCTCGCTGCTGATCCTCATGCTGCTGTTCCGGCCGGGTAGGGCCTGATTATGAACAAGGTCATTCTGTCCGGAATCTTCGCCATCGGTCTGGCCTTCGCGGTCCTGCCGTGGCTCGGCGTTCCTGCCTTCTGGGAATCCTTCCTCTACCTGCTGTTCCACTGGATCGTGCTGGCCGTGTCGTGGAACATCCTGTCGGGCTACACCGGCTACTTCTCCTTCGGCCATGGTGCCTTCTTCGGCGCCGGTATCTACGGCGCAGCCTATCTGGCCGGCACCATCGGCTGGCCTTTCCTGGCCACGCTGCCCGCTGCCATTCTGGTGGCCGCAGCGCTTGGCGTCGGTCTGGGGGCCGTGGTTTTCCGGGTCGCGCGGGTGCGCGGCGAATTGTTCGCGCTGCTGACGCTGGCCATCACTTTCGTGCTGGCCACCATCATTCTGAATACCAGGATCGATGGTGGCCCTGGCATCTATCTCATCGGCGTCGATATCCCGAAGCTCGGCCCATCTCAGTCAGCCTCGATCTATATGATGGGGCTGATTGCCGCCGTGGCGACCCTGGCGATCTCCTACATCATCTACGCATCCAAATTCGGCACCGGGCTTTTCGCGATCCATGACGATGAGGATGTTGCCGAGGTCATGGGCGTACCGACCTATCGCTACAAGCTCTATGCGCTGGCGGTGTCCTGTGGCCTGGCCGGTCTGGCTGGCGGCATCCATGCCGTGTTCATCTCCTATGTGACGGTGTCAGAGACCTTTTCCATTGCCGTGCCGCTCTCGGTCGTGCTGATGAGCATTCTGGGCGGCAGCCGGCACTGGATCGGGCCGGCGGTTGGCGCCGTCTTCATCACCTGCCTGCTGTATTTCTTCACGTCCGGCGACTATGCCGTGTTTGGCCGCGCGATGGTCGGCCTGATTCTGGTCATCGTCATCCTGTTCATGCCATCCGGCGTGCTGGGCATGATCGCCCAGTGGCGGCGCGGTCGCAGCACTGCGGCCGCAGTTACGGCACCCCCTGCGCATGAAACGGCATCGACGGCGGCTGTCGTCAGGCTGGCCAACAAGCCGGCGCCTTCCACGGAAGTGCTGCTGCAGGTGCGGGGCCTGACCAAGGCCTTCGCCGGTCTGCGGGCGGTCGACAATGTGACGCTGGAGGTTCGCAAGGGCGAAATCCTCGGCCTGATCGGGCCGAATGGTTCGGGCAAGTCCACCTTCATCAACCTGGTCAGCGGTCATTTCAAGCCGACAGCCGGCGAGATCATTTTCGAGGGGCAGAATCTGGCCGGTCTGGATGCCCATCGCTTCGCCCAGGCCGGCATCGCCCGCACCTACCAGATTCCACGCCCCTTCAGCCAGATGACCGTGCTGGAAAATGTCGCCATGGTCGCCATGTTCGGCGGCACCGGCATGAGCCGGGCCGAGGCGACGCAGGCGGCGGAAGAGTTCATCGCCTTCGCCGGCCTGTCCCATCGTGCCCATGCGCTGCCGGACGACCTGAACCTCCATCAGCGCAAGTTCCTGGAGCTGGCGCGCGCGCTGGCCGCCCGGCCAAGGCTGCTGATGCTCGACGAAGTGCTGTCGGGCCTGACGCCGAGCGAAATCAACGAAGCCATCGAGATGATCCAGCGCATTCGTGACCGTGGGACCACGATCATTTTTGTCGAGCATGTCATGCGCGCCGTGATGGCACTGACCGACCGTATCGTGGTGCTGAATTACGGGGCCATGATCGCCCAGGGCAATGCCACAGATGTGATGAACGAAGAGAGCGTGAAGGCAGCGTATCTGGGGAAAGCCCATGCTTGAGGCGAACAATCTGAAGGTCGCTTATGGCGCAGCTCCGGCCCTGTGGGATGTCAGCATCCATGTCGACACCGGAGAGCTGGTCTGCGTTGTCGGGCCCAACGGCGCCGGCAAGACCACACTGATCAACACATTGGCCGGCCTGAATCGTGTGTCCCAGGGCAGCATTGTTTTCCACGGCGCCGATATCACCCGCATCGCGCCGCATAAATTCTGCCAGGCCGGCATTGCCATCGTGCCGGAAAGCCGTCGGCTGTTCGCCGGGATGACGGTGCTGGAGAATCTGGAACTTGGCAGTTACCTGCCGGCAGCCAAGGCACGTCGGCGCGAAACGCTGGAACAGGTCTGCGCGCTGTTTCCCGCCGTGCGCCAGAAGCTGCCGATGCTGGCCGGTTCTCTATCGGGCGGCCAGCAGCAGATGGTGGCCATCGGCCGGGCGCTGATGGCGCGGCCCCGGTTGCTGCTGCTCGACGAACCATCGCTGGGTCTGGCGCCGTCCATCGTGATGGATATGTTCGAGGCCATCCGTCGCATCAATGCTGATGGACTTTCGGTGCTGCTGGTGGAGCAGAATGTCAGCATGGCGATGGCCCTGGCCTCGCGGGCCTATGTGCTGGAAGAGGGCCGCATCGCCATGGAAGGCCCGGCCAATGACCTGCTGCAGCGGCCCGAGATCCGCAAGGCCTATCTGGGCCTGTAACCGGGCCGATCCTTAGGGCAGCTGCTCGCGCAGGGCCCGTTTCAGCAGCTTGCCATTGGCATTGCGTGGCAGTGGCTCGTCCAGCAGGGTGAAGGTTTCCGGCACCTTGTAGTCGGCCAACCGGCTGGCGCAGAAATCCTTCAGCACCGCTTCGGTCAGTGCCGCATCCTTGCGGGCGACGAAGGCATGCACGCGCTCGCCCAGCACCGGGCAGGGCCGGGCGATGATGGCGCTTTCCAGCACGCCGGGGTGATGGCTCAGCACATTTTCCACCTCGACCGAGAATATCTTGTAGCCGCCGCGGTTGATCATGTCCTTGACGCGGTCGAATACCCGCACGAAGCCATAGGCGTCGATCGAGCCGATATCGCCGGAATGCCAGAAGCCGGCGGTGAAGTTCTGCTGTGTCGCGTCCGGATTGGCCCAGTAGCCCGGCACCACCATGGGGCCGCGAATCCAGATCTCGCCGGCTTCGCCGCGTGGCACTTCGTGCCCATCGGCATCGACCACGATCACCTCGGCGCAGGGTGCTTCCAGGCCGACGCTGTCGGAATGGGTGGCGCTCATCGCTGGCGGCATCATGGTGGTGGGCGAGGTGGTCTCGGTGGCGCCATAGGCGTTCATCAGGCCGAGCTGCGGCAGCTTCTGCGCCAGGGCTGCGATGGTGGCCTGCGGCATCGGCGCACCGCCATAACCGCCAACACGCCAGCTGGAGAGGTCGTGCTGGTCGAAATCCGGCTGCAGCAGGCAGAGATTGTACATCGCCGGCACCATGATGGTGTGGGTGAGTTTCTCTCTGGCTGCCAGCGGCAGGAATTCGCGGGCCTTGAACTCCGGCACCATGATCACCGCACCGCCGCCCTGCCAGGCGGTCACGATGATGGCGATCAGGCCGGTGACATGGCTGGCCGGCACCGCCAGCAGCGAGCGATCATGCGGGCCCAGCCCCATGCAATACTGAAAATGCAGTGCCGAGTGCACGATGTTGATATGGGCCAGCATGGCGCCTTTCGGTCGCCCGGTGGTGCCCGAGGTGTAGAGGATGACACCGGTGGCTTCCTCGGCCGGGGCCACAAAGGCCGGCGGGGCGCCAGCCTGGCGCAGCATCTCGAAGGGAAGCGACCCTGCCGCATTCCCACCGGCCGAATACCGGTGCCGCAGCTGCGGCAGATCGGCGGCGCCAGGCAGGCGGTCGGCCAGATCGGCCTCATGCACCAGCAGGCAGGCGCCGGCGTGATCGAGGATATAGGCGATCTCCGGTGTCTGCAGCCGGGTGCCAAGCGGCACGCAGATGGCGCCGAGCCGCAGGCAGGCCAGCAAAGTGGAGGCGAACTCGATGCGGTTGCCCAGCAGCATGCCGACGCGGTCGCCGGCTTTCACACCCGCAGCGGCCAGTCCACCGGCCACAGCATCGGAGTCTGTCGCCAGCTGGCGATAGGTGAGGCGGGTGTCGCCGATAACCAGTGCCTCGTTATCAGGATAACGCGCCAGTGTGCGGGCAAAGATGTCATAGCTGTGTGCCGGCCGGTCAGCGAAGCAGCGCACCACGCGGTCGCCGAAATGCGCCTCGTTGCGGATCGCTATGGAATCGTCCAGACGCCAGGCCATATCAGGCTGCCTTGTGCGCCATCGCATTGGCGCCGCGCTCGATGACATATTCGCGGTCAAACAGCGTCTGGGTATGGTTGAGTTCCGACTGGGCGATCAGCACGGAAAGGTCGGTGCCGCGCAGACCGGCGATCACGTCCGACAGCCGCTCGGAGAGCGCCGGTGCCACGCCCTCGAAAGGCTCGTCCAGCAGCAGCAGCTTTGTGCCCACGGTGAGCGCACGGGCCAGCGCCACCAGCTTCTGTTGCCCGCCGCTGAGCAGCAAGGCGCGGCGATCTTTCATCTGCGCCAGCTCGGGCAGCACGCCATAGACGAAATCCAGCCGCTCGGCCTTCTTAAGCGTCTTCGAGACCCAGACCGGCAGCAGGATGTTTTCCTCCACCGTCAGTTCCGGGATCAGCCGGCGGTCTTCCGGCATGTAGCCGATGCCGAGACCGGCACGGGTATGGCGCTCCTGCTTTTTCAGGCTGGTGCCGGCAAAGCGGATATCGCCGCCGTCGATCGGCAGATGGCCCATAATGCTGCGCAGCAGGGTGGTTTTGCCGGCACCATTGCGGCCGATCAGGCCGATCATCTGGCCGGCAGCCAGATCAAGCGAAAAGCCGCGCAGCACGCCGATGGCCTGGATCGAGACCTGCAGGCCGTCAATGGAGAGAAGCGGCTGGCTCATTTCGCATTCCCCGTCACATAGCGTTTGACTTCCGCATCGACCAGAACCTCGGCCGGGCTGCCATCGGCAATCACGCGGCCGCTGTAAAAGGCGACCACGCGGTTGGCATAGGCCGAGACGATATCCATGTCATGCTCGACGAACAGGGTGGTCAGATTGCTGCCATCCATGGCGCGCAGCACCGTGTCCATCATGCCGAATTTCTCATCGACGCTGACGCCGCTGGTCGGCTCGTCCAGCAGGATCAGGCGCGGATCGCGGCACAGTGCCATGGCGATATCCAGCAGCTTGCGCACACCGCCGGGCAGTTCGGAGACCGGTCGCTCGGCATGGCCGGCGAGACCAAAGCGTTCCAGCATGGTGATCACCTCATCGCAGAGATCGGCATCATAGGCGCCACGCCAGAACGACAGGGCGCCGCGCCGTGCCACGGTGAGGGCGACAAGGATATTCTCAGCGGCGCTCATTTCGAGGCAGAGCTGCGGGATCTGGAACGAACGGCAGACGCCGCGCTGGGCGATCTGGCGCGGGCCCAGGCCGGTGATCTCCTTGCCATCCAGCTTGATGCTGCCGCTGCTGGGCTTGATATAGCCGGTCACCATATTTACAAACGTGGTCTTGCCGGCGCCGTTGCTGCCGATCAGGCAGACACGCTGGCCGGCCGAGACCTGCAGCGACACGTTATCGGCCGCCACCAGGGCGCCGAAGGTCTTGCCGAGCCGGTCGGCTTCAAGGACGTAAGGCTGCGGGCTCATTCTGCGGCCTCCGTCGCATCACGCTGTCTGGCGGCAGCCGCCTGCGCCTTCTCGGCGGCCCGGCGCGGCAGGCGTTCGGGCTTGGCCCAGAGCGAGCCGACCCCTTTGGGCAGGAACAGGATGATCAGCAGCAGGAACAGGCCGAGTGCCAGCTGCCAGGTATCGGGAAAATACTTGTTGGAGAAGGATCGCACCAGTTCGAGCAGCAATGAGGCAAGGAACACTGCCGGGGCGCTGGCATGGCCGGCCAGAATCGCCATGAAGACGAATTCGCCCGAGGTGGTCCAGTAGGAGAAGTTCGGGTCGATATGGCCGAGCGAGATCACGGTCAGGGCGCCGCCGGCACCGCCGAGCGCTGCGGCGATCACGAAGTTGACCGCCATGGCGCTGCGCACCGAGGTGCCGAGATACTCCACCCGCAATTCATTGTCGCGGATCGCCATCGACAGCAGGCCCCGGCTGGAGCGGCAGTAGATCGTCACCAGCAGGGTGAGCAGCGTGGCGATCACGCTGCTCAGCGCAAAGAAGGCGTAATCGGCGTTGGTCTCGTTGATGGTCAGACCCAGCATGCTGGGGCGCGGCACATTGAAGCCATCGGAGCCGCCGACGCCTGAGGATTTCACCAGGATGCCGTAAAGCACCATGGAGAGCGCGAGCGTCAGCATGGCGAAGAAGATGCTGCGATAGCGCGCCAGCAGCGGGCCTGCGATGGCGCCGGCCAGCGCCGAGGCAAAACAGCCCAGCAGCACCAGCACCACCGCATCGGTGATGCCGTAGCGCGTGGCGGCCAGGCCGGCGACATAGCCGCCGATGGCAAAGACCAGGCCCTGGCCGAAGGAAACGACGCCGCCGCGCATCATGACGATCAGGCCGAGGCCAACCACACCGTGGCTGGCGGCCATGGTGAGCAGGAACAGCAGCCATTGCGGCAGCATCAGGCCAACCAGCAGCAGGACGGCCAGCGCGGCGGCATAGAGGAGGGTGGTTTGCAGGGTGCGGGTCATGGGTCAGATCCTGCGGGCGACAACGCGCTGGAACAGGCCCTCGGGCCGGAAGATCAGCACCGCGGCCATCACCAGATAGATGCTGAACAGTTCGGCCGCCGGCCAGATATGCACGGCAGTGGAGCGGGCGAGGCCGACGATGAGTGCGCCGATGGCAGCGCCGCCGATGCTGCCCAGGCCGCCGATGATGACGACGGCAAAGCTGACAATGATGACGCCGACGCTGATGCCCGGCTGCACCGAGATCATCGGTGCGGTGAAGGCGCCCCCCAGTGCTGCCAGGAAGACGCCGAAGGTGAAGGCGCCAAGATACACCCTGCTGATATTGATGCCCATGCTGGCGGCGATCTCGTCATTGTGGATCACGGCGAGTACGATCTTGCCCAGCACGGTGCGGTTCAGGCCGAACCAGACGCCGATGCCGCAGATGAGCGCGACGGCGACGATGGCGAGGTCATAGCCGACATAGAACAGGCTGCCGAGGCTGACATCGCCGAACAGGCCATAGGGTTCGGTCACGTAATACGGGTTGACGCCCCAGATCAGCTTGGAGACATCTTCCAGGATCAGGAACAGCGCATAGGTGACCAGCACGAGCAGCACCTCGTCGCGGCCATAGAAGCGGCGCAGCAGCAGGCGTTCCAGCAGCGGTCCGACGACCACGGCCACGGCCACGGCGGCCAGCAGCAGGGCGACCAGCGAGAAAGCCGGAGCATATTGCTGTGCCGTGAACAAGCCGACGATGCTGGCGGCGGCATAGGCACCGATGGCGTAGAAACTGCCATGGGCAATGTTGAGAATTTTCAGCACGCCGAAAATCAGTGTCAGACCGAGAGCAACGATGAACAGCCATGAGGCGTAGATCGCACCGTCGATCAGAATGGTAAGCAGCAGGTCCATGACATCTTCCGCACTGCGATACCGGCCGGCGCAGGGTGTGTCCTGCGCCGGCCTGCATCGATCAACCTAGATCAGTTGCACTTGGCACCGGGCATGCCCGCCTTGAGCCATTCCTGGCCCTTCATGTTCGGCGGCGGATTGACGCATTCGGCCGGGAAGCGCTGGATATCGACCAGTTCCATCGCCTTGGTCGCGGCATTCCACTTGGTCTTGCCGATGGCGATATCCTGGATGGCCTGGTGGCCATTGCCATTGGCCATGCGGATACGGCCACCGGGCGAGTCCCAGGCATGGTTGGTCAGGGCGGCGGCGATTTCCTCGTTGGTCGGTTTCTTGCCGCCGTTCTTTTCCATCGCCTTCTCGATGGCGCTTTTCACGCCCAGGATCGACTGCACCATGCGGTAAGGCGCCTGCACCGGATAGACCTTGTAGGCATCCTGGTAGATCTTCTGGAACCAGTCGTTCAGCGGCGATTTTGGTGCCATCAGGCCGTAGGCACCGCGGGCACCGATGATGGCGCCTTCCGGCATCTTGTCGCCCAGTGGCGGGATGGCGTGGTCAGCCGCCGAGAAGACCACGGTGGCCTTCTTGAACAGGCCGCGCGGTGCGCTCTGCAGGATGAAGGCCTGCAGGTCACCACCCCACAGCGATGAATGCACCACGGTGGAACCGGTGCGCATCAGGGCCGAGACCTCGGTACCATACTGGCCGGCACCGAAAGCCGGCAGCAGGTCGGCTTCCATCTTGGCATCGGGATAGATGCTGGACAGCGCGCCGATGAAGTCAGACCGCGAATCATGGCCCCAGGCATAGTCCTGGTTGATCAGGCTGAACTTGTCGATCTTGACATTGCTGTTCTTGAGATAGCGGGCCAGCGCCACGTTATCCATGGTGCCGGTGGCGGCCGTGCGGAAGACGTATTCGTACTTGGCTTCCTCGAAGATACGCGGGGTGCCGCAATCGTAGAGGATCAGCAGGCGCTTGAGTTCCTCGGCGGCCGGGGCGACGGCAAGGCAGTCGCCCGAGCCGACATAGCCGATGACGAAATCGACATTGTCGCGCTGGTACAGGTTGCGCAGTTCCTGCACCTGTTTGGTGGCGCCGCCGTTCTCGTCGATCACCACCGGTTCGATCTTGATGCCGCCGAAACCGACCTTGTTATAGGGTGCCGGCGCCGCACCCTTGTTCAGTTCCTCGATCAGAACCTTGCCGCCATTCCAGGCGGGTACCCCGAAACTCTCGGCCGCCTGGCCAGAGAGGAAGGTGACAATGCCGACCTTGAAGGTCTGCTGGGCCTGGGCGGCGGTTGCCGCCATCAGGCCTGCTGCCAGCACGGCGCCGGCAGCTATTGCGTGTCTGTATTTACCCTTGGTCATCTTGGTTTCCTCCTGAGTGGATTTTTATTGTTCTGACAAAGGCAATGTGGCGCGGATTTACTGGGCGGGCGCCTCCCCGCTGCGGGCATGCTCCGTCCAGGCGACGGGGGCATCCATATCCAGCCCGGCGAGTTCATAGCCGCGGCGGAAATCGATCATCTGTTTGCGCATCCACAACTCGGCCTCGTCGGCATCGTGACGGCGGATGGCTTCCAGAATCTTGCGGTGGCCGATAACATTGCGCCGCCCGGCCTGCGGCAGATGCGGCACCAGTGCTTCCATCGCCGGGAAAAACAGCAGGCCCACGGCTTCACGCGAGAGTTCCAGCACGCGGTTGCCGGACATGCGCGCCACCAGGGCATGGAAGTCGATGTCCAGCTTGATATAGGGCTGGTTTGCGTCGACGGCGATTTCGGTCGCCACCACATTCTCTTCCAGCGCCGTAATGTCGCTGTCGCTGGCCATCATGGCGGCGCCGCGCGCAGCCGAAGGCTCCAGCAGGATCGCCACATTCCACAATTCGCGGAAACTGACCTTCTGCAGGGCCAGTGCCCGCGAGGCGCGTGGTGCGAGGTCGTTATAGCCCGGTAGCGAGACGAAGAGGCGTCGCCCGGCCGCGCGCTGCAGATAGCCTTCCTGCTCCAGCTGGCGGATGCCTTCGCGCACCGTGGCGCGATTGATGCCGAACTGGGCTGCAAGATCGGGCTCGCTGGGCAGCCGGTCGCCCGGGCGCAGGCGACCTTCGAGGATATGCTGCTCGATGGTGCGCGAGACCATTTTATAGGCCGGCATGATGTCGAGCTTGGTAAAGGTCACTGTCCTAGCTTGCCCAATTGTCCAACAATCGAACGATGGCGAGTGCTGCAGGCAAGAGTCAACGGGCAAATTGTGCTGCAGCGCGATATCGCGGTGCAGCGATGAAAGCTTGGCGATGGGGGATCAGATGTGTTCGACGGTTTGTTTCTGCCGCAGTTCAACAATGGTTGGTGAACGGGGAAACAACCGTCACTGTGGTTTGCTGCAACCTACCCAAGTTCCCGGCGACGAGCTTTTCTGTGACTGTAAAGCCAAGTTTATGGTCTAAAAATTTGCGACATCCAGGGCATCGGCTAGCTGAGGATTTTCGTGAAGTGATCTTCAATGTAGCCGGTATTGTATGGGTCGGGATTGTAGAAAATGATCTGGCTACCTGAGTTCTCAAAGGCAATTGGGACCTGAAGAAACTTGTCCAATGCTGCGGTCACGGCCTGCCGTTGCTCGGGTTCGATATAAAAAAGGATAAAGCCGCCACCGCCGGCCCCCAGGAGCTTTCCGCCCACGGCGCCAGCTTGCCGGGCCTTGTTGTAAATATCATCGATAAAATCCGATGAAACCCGATCAGCCAGACTGCGTTTAAGCATCCAGCCTTCATGCAGCAGGCGCCCAAAGTCCGAGAGGGGGCCGTTGCCATTCAGAATGCTGGCAGCTTCATCCACCATCTCGCGAATAGCCAGCATTTCGCGCTTCCTGTCTGGAATCGAACGGATCTGTTCACCGGCAACCTCGGAGGCGATACGAGAAATTCCGGTATAAAAAAGAACCAGTCGATCCTGCAACTCGCTTAGGCGCGACGGGCGCACTGCAAGTGGTGTAACTGAGAATTCACCGCTTGGGCGTATGTCGATACGATTAAATCCGCCATACGCTGCGGCAATCTGGTCCTGCACTCCAACATTCTCTTTGAGCTGCTCCTGTTCCAGATGAATTGCCATTTTCGCGAGCTCCTCCTTGCCGATCATCCTTCCTTTCATGGCATGCAAAGCGTGGAGGATTCCAACGGTGAAGGAAGAAGATGAGCCAAGCCCGGTTCGCGCTGGCAAGTCGCCATCATAATGAATCTCGACCCCTTCATGCATGTCCATAAGCTGAAGGGCCGTTCGTACCACAGGGTGCTTGATGTGGTCGTTGCTTTCGACTGTTTCGACAGTGCCCCAGACAATCCGGCTTTTATGCTCGAAAAAAGGCGGCAGGTATCTGACGGTCAGATAACAGTAGCGATTGATTGTCGTCGATATAACCGCGCCGCCGTTTTGTTGAAACCAGGCTGAATAATCGGTTCCTCCGCCAAAGAACGAAACTCTGAACGGCGTTCTGCAAATAATCATACTGCACCTTCAATATTCAAAATTTCGCCAGCGCTTTCGAAGGATTCTGGCGTGCCTATGTCGACGAGCCGGCCATTTCCGATCATGCCATAGAGTCGTCCGGTCGAGCAGAGCTCAGGCAGAACATCTTTCTCAAGGGACAGCGGGCTTTTTTCCGGGAGCGAGGCCACGAAGTCTCGGCTCATAAAGTAAATGCCGGCATTTACAATGGCCCTGGCCGGGTCACCTGATGGCTTTTCGCGAAAGCTGCGCACCTGGCCATCGGGGCCCAGGCTGACTTCACCAAATCGGCGGCTGTCTGGCGCATAGGCCAGCGCCATTGTGACGGCGCCGTTGTTCGTTGCATGAAGGGTGCGGAGCGCAGCAAGATCGGCATTGAAAAAAGAATCGCCATTAAGGACAAGTAACGTTCTGGTCCGCACATTGCTTGCGGCGAGGCGCAGGGCACCGCCAGTCCCTTGCGGTTGATCCTCACGGGACATGACCAGCTCAACCTGATCGGAGAAAGGAGCAATGGCTGCCGTGACATCTTCGGATCGATAGCCGACAGCCAAAATGACCCTGCGCGCGCCATGCGCGATAAGCCAATACAGCAGCCGGCCAATAAATGGCTTGCCACCAACTGGTGCTGCGACTTTCTGATGCTCGCCTATAACCGATCGCAGGCGCGTACCCAGGCCGCCAGCAAGAACCACGCAATCCGTATCGGTGAGCAGAGCTGGCATCGGCATAACTAACCGGCGCGCTTTCCGACGGCATCTTGACTGGATGCCGATGTATCGTTGTAACAATCGGCGATGGACGCCATGAGAGAGGCGGGGAGGTCGTCAAGCGCTCCGCATGCAGCATTCTCCGTGGCCTGCTCTGGCGATAGTATTCCGGGGATAGTCGTTGCCACGCCCGGGCAGGACAGGACAAAGCGCAAGGCGAAAGGTATGGCGGATCTGCCTGGCTGCCAGCCAGCGGCAATCAAGAGACGTTTCGCATCATTGGCCCATTGCGCCAGGTGCTGGCGTGACCAACGTGAGCGATGATCATCTGGGCCGAATTCCTCACTGCCGGTGAGCTGGCCGGTAAGGAAGCCAAAATGAAGTGGGGTGCGTGCTATGACGCCGGCATCACCAACCCTGGCGGCATCAAGTAGACCGCTCTCAAAGCAGCGGCGATCCATCATGCTCAGATTAGCTTGAATGACCCTGA
Organism: Ferrovibrio terrae; assembly: GCF_943372915.1. GTDB lineage: Bacteria > Pseudomonadota > Alphaproteobacteria > Ferrovibrionales > Ferrovibrionaceae > Ferrovibrio > Ferrovibrio terrae_A. The sequence goes on from NZ_CALSAN010000034.1 coordinate 14,203, forward strand.
GGCCGTGCTCCTGAATCATCGGCACGCCGTCCGCGGGTAACTTAACGCTGGCGCCCACAAGACGCAGCTTGCCCTCGCGGCGTAAGTCATCAAGTGCAGACAGGGTTTCCGGATGTTGGCGTAAATATTCCGGCGAGGCATCATGCAGCTGAAGAATATCAATGTAGTCCGTCCGCAGGCGCTGCAGGCTGTCTTCAACCGACTGTCGAATGGCAGCGGGGGTGAAATCCGCTCGCCTACTAAAATCGCTGTATCCCACCTTGGTGGCGATGACAATGCGATCCCTGCGCCCGCTAAAAACCTGCCCAATCAGCGCTTCGCTATGCCCCAGACCATAAAGGGGCGCGGTGTCATATAACGTGATGCCATGGTCAAATGCGGCGGCCAAAGCTCTTCTCGATACGGCGTCATCCGTTCGGCCGTAGCTGAGGCCATCTTTGACCTTGCCGCCGATCCCCCATGCACCAAAACCGACGACCGAAACCTTGAGTCCGGTTGCGCCGATCTCCCGGTAGCGCATCAGAAATGGCCTGCCAGCTGCATCTCCACAATCTGGTTGGTGTAGAGATATGCACCTTTCTTGTTGCCCCACCAGACAACCTCACGGCACCAATCGTTCAGGTTGGCGTAATGAGCCTTGGCACGTGAAACCTGGACAGTCAGTGGTTTTCTAACCAGGCGGGGCGTTGCGCCCTGACGTGCATCGGTCCAGAAGGTCAGGACATCGGCAGAAAGCGTCAACGTTGCATCATCAGTGATAAAGGGCTGTTTGAGCAGGGCGTGATTGAGTTGTACGGCATTTTCAAGGACATCGGCAGGCAGATCGGCGCTTTGTCGAGCGGCCAGTTGTTTCATCAGTTCGCAACTTTCTTGATAGAAGCGGCCGAACTGGTTGCGAACGGTCAGATCGATGAACTTGTATTCATCGGCTGGCCAATAGATCCCGAGCCATTCCTCAGAATATGTGTATTCTGCGCCACCACGTTGGATCGATGCGGCCTCAGACAAGAAGAAGTCACGGATATCGGCAAGCAGCGGGAAATCACGTGCATCGACTTCCATGAAGGTTTCGATCATCGTGCGATAGCGGATACCCGTGATTTCATGGATCAGAATCAGCGGGATCTGGAATAGCTTGTCAAAATGCAGGAATGCAGTCATCCATGCCGCGGCTCGCACGCGACGCCAGTCTTCGCGCGGCATCGAGCCGGTTGCTACCACCAACTGTTGGATTTCCGGCACATCATCATCCAACTCGACGCGGCTGCCGTGAATGTTGATGATCTCGCTTTCCACCAGGTCGAGGCCGTGCTCGCGAATATATTCCGGATTCGCCATCTCGGCATTGGGCAGGATGGAAAGATCGTTAAACTGTACCCGGTTGTGTTGCCCTGAATTGATCAGTAGATCGATACCGTCCATGAAGGAATCATAGGTCTCGCCGGGTAGGCCGATAATCAGATCGGAGAAGGTTTCGACGCCATCTCGGGCAAAACGGCGCTGAAGTTCCAGATAGGTTTCCAGAGAAATATTATCGCGCTTGATGTTCTTGAGTACATCGCTGCTCAAGGTCTGCATCGATAGCGCGACGCCCTTGTTTAAGCCGGCATCGGAAAGAATCTTCTGCGTGCGATAGGCTTTCTCGGTTGCATTCTTGGTATTCTGTACGGACAGAGCCTTGGGGTAGCCGCTCTCCTGCTTCAACTTGCCGACATACTCGGCGAGGGTTGCATCACGGCTCAGCATGCCGAAGTTCGCATCGCAACAGAAAATGAATTCGATCCGGTTCTGTGAGAACCACTCCGCTTCCCGCAACAGGCGGTCCATTTCGAATTTCGTGACTTTGGCTGCGGTGGCCGAGCCCCAGTCACAATAGGTGCACTGGAACGGACAGCCGCGATTGGTCTCCCAGAGTCCGATCCATGTTTCATCCGGGTTGGCCGCCATCAGAGGATCGAAAACCCCATCGAGGAAGGGGGAGGGCACTTCATCCAGGTTTTTGATGCGCGGGGGTTTGGCAGTCTGGATGAATTTGCCGTCAGCAGAAATAAAACTGACCCCCGGGATATCCTGCCAGGGCCGGGCAGGCAGTGCCTCGAGCAGGGCCAGGAATGTCTTTTCGCCCTCGCCATTAACGGCAATGTCGATAAACGGATTTTCCCGCAGGAAGGGCTCTGTCTGGTCCGGCACATGCGGGCCGCCGAAGATGATGAGGGTGTTGGGTTGTGCAGCCTTCAGGCGCCGGGCGATTTCCAGAGAAATGCGGGCATTCCAGACGTAAATGCTAAAGCCGGCCACATCGCAGCCCAGAAGCCCGCTCACGGCATCGCGGACCGGCATGCGTTTGTACACCGGCAGCCGGAATTCATAGTTTTGCGGTTTGGCCGAGTGTCGCCGCACATACCCTTCCAGGCAGCCGATCGAGTAGGGCAGATAGCTCTGACCGGAAAAGCTGTTGTTGATCTGGACCAGACCAATTGAAACGGGTCGCGCCGACTGTGCCATATTTCCCAAAAATACAGTGTGAATTATGCGGCCCGATGATATCACAAGGTCGGCGTATAAATAAGTTTATAGGCTGGGCTTGCTCTTATCTACGGAACGCCATCGCGCCCACACGGCACGATAGAGGCGTTCCAATTGGGCGGCCTTCCGCGGGCCATTGCAGAGCACAGCCTGCAGATGGTCGCGAAACTGTCCTCGCCGCAGATCCTTCCGGATGGCCTGCCGGTCGCGGGCCAGGGCAAGGCTGAGCTGGACATAATCGGACCTGTCGCGAGCAATCCAACCCTGCCGGCCGGCCGCAGACAATATGGCGGCTGACCAGCGGCCGACCATGCTGTCGGTCGGGAGGGTTACAACCGGCACACCCATCCAAAGTGATTCAAAGGTTGTCGTTGACCCGGAAAACGGAAACGAATCAAGAACTACATCAACATCATGATAAATATCCAGTGGATCCCCGCCGGTGCCGCCACGGAAGTCCAGCTGCGTTGGATATACGCCATGGCGCGCAAAGGCGGCCGACAGGTTTTCGCGGCAGTCTGGCATCGCATAGGCATCGCGATGCCTAAACAGCAGCCGGGCCTGGGGCAGTGTCCGCAGGATCTCGGCCCAGGCGGCGATGACCGGCTCGGTCAGCTTTGCCGGGGCGTTTAGATTCGCAAAAACAAGCGGGGCATCAGCCGGTCGTTCCGGCATGAGCTTGGCGGGCAGAGGCGCCATATACATCAGGCTGGGCAAACGCAGCAGTCGTTCGGTGAATTGCTCGGTGCCATTCGGTGGGCATAAAAACCGGTCGGTGAGCAGATAATCCATGGCCGCCAGACCGCTCGTTGCTGCATCGTGGTAGCTGATCTGGATCGGGGCCGGCCGGTGGGCTGCAACTGTCAGGCGGTTACGGTCGAGATGGCCGGCCAGCACAACCAGAATGTCGATGCGTTCCGCGGCTATCAGAGCCGCGACTTCGGTGTCGTTGCGATCAGTCGTTCGTATCCAGCGGTCTGCAGAGTCCAGCAGATTGCGGCCGAATGCATCTGGTTCATCTACCTCAGCAAAGCAGACGGCCTCAAAGGCCTGGCGATTGCGATGCAACAATACGGGAGCCAAATTGCGACCGACCGGGTGATCGGCAAAATTGCACGAGAGATATCCGATTCTCAGTCTCCGATCCGGAAGGGCCGGAGACCCATCATTGAGATTCCGGTGCATGACCGGAGTATGCAGTCGGGCGAATTTGAGGTGTTCCTCAAAGCGCTCGGTGTTGTTCCAGCGAGATGAGTAAAGGATTGCCAGTAGGAAATCCCGGTAAGCCGCAATGTTGTCGGGTGCAAGCGCAATCGCTTCCTGATAGCAGGCAATGGCGTCGTCAATGCAGCCTGAATCGCGAAACTTCCGGCCTTTGCAGTGCAAGGCGGCCGAGCGGGTTTGAATATCCTGCTGGCTCAAAGGTCAGCGCTTCGGGCGCCAGATCAATAGCGAGTATCCCTCGTGATACAGGCTGCCGAATCCAAGCCGCTTCTGCTTCAGAATCTCGACGCGGCCTTCTGCTTCGAGCTTGCGGACCGCGGAATAATAGCCATTCAAATACTTACGGCCGGTGTGGTAGCGGATAGTCAAATGGTCGAAAAGGGAAGTTTCATCATAAAATTCCAGCGCTGGTTCCATGCTCACGACGAGGTCGGGGGCTCGGCTCATAAGCCAGTCAAGGAATATGGTGTAGCGTTCGCCGGTTTGCTCTAAGGCGCAGAAGGTCATGGCGGTATCGCCAGCTCCGAACCTGAAGTCTGGATCTGGATTGAAGAAATCGAATCGCCGGCCAGTCAGCCTGAAATCATGCCGTCTGCCGATATCGTCCATAAGGTCAACGACCGGTTGGGCCCAGTCCAGCCCAATGAGTTCCGCATCGGGCTGCATTTGCGCCAGTGTGACAAGATTAAAGCCGCTACCACAGCCGAATTCGGCCACGCGCTTCACGTCAGTCAGATAAGTCTTGAATATCCAGCGTCGTAAGACGCGGAACCAGTGCGTTTCAAATTGCGGAATGTGCGGTATCGCATAGTCGCCGTTGATGCGAAGTGTGGGGGTTGCGCCCATGAACGGCGGATCAAGCATCGCGAGATCACCGCCGCTTTCATAATACCGTCGCGCCAGTTCACCCCAGGCATCAGTCCAGATGCCATGGCGATGGGCGCCGACCTGGGTAAAGGAATCGAGCTTCTTGAGGATGCCGAGAATGACGGCGTCACGTTCGTCCTGCCTCAGTCGGCGATAGGAGAAATCATATTTTCCCGCCACATCTTCGATACCGGGCCGATCGGCGGGAGAGGCGCCGAAGGCAGCGATGAAATCGTCAACTGAAAAGACCGCATCAAACACTATCCGCCCCTTCATTCATGCTGCTTCTGAGGCTGACCATTCTGCATTCGAGGGGGCAAGAATGGTCTGTTCAGGGGCAGCAGAAATTGCTTTTTTCAACGCTGGGACATATACCATATGGCAGGTTCTGTCTCCAGCTGGCTGGTATGCATGCGCGAACTGATACTTCCTCAGCTAGCTCCGAGGGAGCCCACAGTCAGTGTCGTTACCTACGTGCGCAATGCTTGTGGCACCATATCGAAAGCCCTGGAAAGCATTGTCAACCAGGATTACCCGTATCTTCAACTGATCGTTGTCGATGGGGCGTCGACGGATGGAACCCAGGATATCATCGCCCGCTATGCGGATCGGATCGCAGTCTTTGTCAGTGAACCAGATAGCGGCCCCCTGGAGGCCGCGACCAAGGGTCTGGCACTGGTCACCGGTGATATCGTCCTCTTTGTCATGGCGGACGATTGGCTCGTAGAGGGGGCTATCCGGCGGCTGGCGGATGAATTCACCCGCCAGCCGACATGCGGCATCATTTCATTTGGTGCGAGGATCGAGGCGCAGGGAGAAGCGGGGAGGCGAATAGTTCTTGAACGCTATGGATGCGAGAACAGGCTAGACCTGCGTAATCTGCTCGGCATTCCGTTGACAGCCGCCAGAGCATGGCGGCGGGAGCTGATGGATCTGATTGGCGGGCTCGATCCACACTATCCAGCAGCGCATGACCGCGAGTGGTTTATGCGCGCCTGGATCGCGGGAGTGTCGACCACGGAAATAAACGATATTCTTTACATATACACGCAGCATGCCGGATCGACGACGTTGGGTGGAGATCCGAGGCGCATCATTGCGTATCTCGAAGAGCATGTTGGCCTTGCCGGAATGTGGCTTCGATACGTTAGTGGCGCGGAAGCCGCTATGGTCAGAGACTGGCGACGGCTTCAATTAAAAGAGGGGTTGTTGATCGCGCTACGCCTTAAAAGAATCGGCCTGATCGGGCGCTGGCTTGTCCTCGTCTTGGCCCGGGATCCGGCCGCAGCGGGTGATGCTCTGAAATACTGCCTGCGGCGTCTTTTCCGTATGGTTGCTTGATACGGCTGAGCCGGCAGTGACCTAGGCGTTTACGAGTTGATGGTAGGCTTGCAAGGCTTCCTCGACAGGCCCAAAGAATTGTTTCTCGCCGCGATCAAGAACTAGGCCCTTGTTGCAAATACTGCGAACAAGTTCATCTGAATGCGAGGCAAAAACCACCACGCGGGACTGGCTGAGTAAATCTTGCATGCGCTGTTGAGCTTTCTTGACAAAGCCCGCGTCTCCAGCTCCGAACACTTCATCAATCAGCAGTATTTCGGGGGCCAGGGCAGTTGCTATGGCAAAGGCCAGCCGCGCCGACATGCCGGCCGAATATATTCGCATGGGCAACCAGATATACTCACCCAGTTCGGCAAAATCACAAATGGAGTCGATGAGGCCGTCAATCTGGGGCTTGCTGAGGCCGCGTGAGTAGCAGCCAAGGTAAATATTCTCAAACCCGGTGGCATCGCTATCCATGCCCAGGCTTACATCGAACAGTGTTGATACTTTCCCGTCTCGCGTCACGGACCCAGAGGTTGGGTGATAAAGGCCGGCGAGCAAGCGCAGTAAAGTGCTCTTCCCGGCGCCATTTCGGCCAATAAGTGCAACACGATCACCATCGGAAACTGTAAGACTCAGATCGCTTATCGCTTCAACAACGGCATAGCTGCGTGCTTCATGCTTCAGCTTGCCTCCGCTGCCGATCGATAAGGCGAAGTTACGCAAAGACCGAGCCTGGAAATTGTATACCGGCAGGTGAAGAGTCGCGTGGTTGACTTCAATATGTGCCATTGTCAAGACTCATCGCCATGGACTTAGTCCAGCCCAAGATCTCGGCGGGAAATGATCGGGGTAATGTTGGGCCACCAGATACTAATCTCTGGGTCATTCCATAAAACTGTAAATTGACCAGATCGATTATACTCGGTTGTCTGCTTGTAATGGAATATCGCTGTTTCCGACAGCACAAGATGGCCGTTTCCGAATTTCGGCGGGATCAAAACCTGGCGTCGGTTCTTGTCCGATAAGGTAAAGGATGTCCACTTCTTATACTGACTTGAAGTGGGATCCATATTGACGACAACAAGATAAAACTTGCCCAAAAGGCAGGACACAAGTTTGGCCGTCGTTCCATCGCCATGAATGCCCCGTAAGACATGCCGGCTGGAAACGGAAATATCATCCTGCACGAAGTCAAAGCTTATGCCGGCGGCCTTGTATAGGCGCTCATTATAGATTTCGATGTACTCACCGCGAAAATCTTCAAAATTTGTTGGCGGCTCAATCAGCAATACGCCATCGAGCGGGGTCTTTTCGACTTTCATGCCTCATCCTTGCCTCTTGGGAGATGCAGTTAACACTACGATGTCGACGATAACCGGCGCGCGGTCAAGGGTCTGCCCGCTATCCTGGCTCTGGCCGCATTGTTATTGACGAATCCGGGGGGGCTGCGAATACTAGCCCGACCCCGGATTGAGGCTGAAGAACAAGAAATGCGCCGTTCCCGTGAGATTTCACCTCAATTTTCGTACCGCTTTGATATTGCGGATATCCGAAAGTTTTACGGCGACCTTGAGGCAGCTATGGCTGCCGGGGATTATAACCTTGTCGCCACCTATGCTCCAGTGGGCAGTGAATTGAAGGGCTGCGCCCTCGTTCTAAGCGGCTTGTATGTTTCAGGCCTACCGATTCTTGAGGGCCGTGCGACACTCTCGGATTTCGGTAAACTGTGTCTGGGGTTCGGCCTTTGGTTGTCTGATCGTCATGGCGCGGCGACGGCCACCCTCAGCTTGGTGGAGCGGCGTGGACCGTATGGGCTTGTGGCACAAAAGCTGATGCGGCTGATCGAAACGCAGGACATATCTGTTTTTACCATCAGCGTCACATTGCCGATCTTCACTGCAGAGAGTGAAAAGGCCCGCAGGCCGATTCTCAGGTACGGGCAGTTTCTGGTGAAGCATGTCGGAACGCAGCTTGAAAAGAACGCCTATGATTCTGAATACAAGCCGACAGAGCCGCTTGATGAATTCATAGATCGCCTGCCAGCGGAAGAGCGGCCATTGTTTATATGGTCGATGTCGCCCCAGGCGGTTCTTCCCAAAAATTATGAGAAGGTCAAGCTACCGAAGCTGATGTGGTGCCATGATACTGATATTTTTCTCTATCGTGGCTACGACAATTTCAGGCTGAATGACATCAATATAGTGTCGACTTCCCAGGAGCACTTTGAGTTGAGTCGTGCTCTGGGCACGCCAGTCGTCTCCAATATCATGTCGGATACGCTGTGCATGCCTTCAGGCGCTGCACATCTGCCTGAACAGAAGGATATTGATCTTCTTCTTACCGGTTCGACCGTGGTCAGCTTCCATTCGGAGAAGGCTCGATTTACCTATCAGCTTTCGAAGCTGTCTGACGAATTCAATATTGTTGTCGTAGATGGCCACCTCCCGGAAGATACGTATTTAAGCTTGGTAAAGCGCAGCCATTTTGTGCCGATTGCGAATCGATATGCCGGAGCCACTTCGCCGCGGTGGCGCGAAGGACTGTCGGCTGGAGCAATGCTGCTCTATCCGGAAGGAACGCCTTATTCTGAAATCACGCCTGGAACTTTCTCCTACCGTGCGGCGACAATGGAGACTGATATCCGGCATCACCTGCGGATGCGCCGGGATACCGGTCATATGCCTGGTTCTCCCTATAATGCTGCGGAGGTGTTTCCCCGCATTGATGCTGGTCTGGCTTTCCTGCGAGACGCGCGCGAGAAGCAAGTGGAGCGGCAATTCAAGTTTAATACCTTCATGCTGCTGTTGCATGAGACGGAAGCAGGCACAGTTTCGGTGCCGGATGCTCATCGGCGCCTGACCTGGTATGTACCGCCTGTGGATGGGAAATTGTGGACTCCGCAAAACGTCAAACCACGGATGCTGGCGATTGGCGATGCTCTTGTCGAAAGCGATTTTCTTGATGAAAAAGATTATAATAATGCCGCCTTGCTTTATGAGCAGCTCAATCATTTTCCAGGCGTATCGGAAGCAGAGCGCGTGCATTGCGAGGCGCGAAAGCAGCTTCTGCTTGAGCAGGGATTAAGCAGATACCCTGATTCCCTGCTGCTGAACTTCAATGCCGCGCATTGGGCGTTTATGGATGCGGTTTGTGCGGGGGGTGTTCCGGGGCAGCCGGCTCTATCAGGTTTCCAGTCGGTTATTGACAGGGGCGCGCAGCTAACTTTCGATCCCATCTGCTCCGATTTCGGCGTTGCTTATACATTGCTGCATCGGGATGCGGTTTTTCCCTACTATGATTATGGCCAGACATTCTTGAAACAACTGGTCCGCCAGAACACCCCGGGTTACCACCCGCCCGAAGCGCTGGCCGATCTGAAGGATATAGTGCTGGCTGCCGCACATGGGTATCTGGGCTGGGGATGCATTCTTGCTGCGCCGGCGGGCAACGAGGATGCAACGCGCCGCGCCCTGGAGCATTTTGAACGATCCCTTGCCATCTACGATGACAACCTGCCGCTCAAGCGGTTGAGATTTGAATGTCTGGTGCGGGCATACCGCCCCAACGGTGATCAGACCATTGCGGCCTCAATCGTTGATAGCTACCTCGATTATGCCGAGAAACTACCTGCGGCGCTGTTGACCGATATTCATCTGGTGTTGCCGTCACTTGATGAAAAGGACGATGCAGATGCGCTTCGGTATCTGCTTTCCGAATGGCATAGATATGAGCGTTCGGTGGGTTTTGCGGAGCCTGAAGATTTGGAGGCTGTGTTACGTAAAGGCACGGTCATTATGCGGTATGAAAAATATTTCCCGCAAAGCCTTAGGCAAAGTCTCAAGCTGTGGCGCGAGGGTGGCACAAGTCTCAGGAAAATCGGTCAACCGGATCGGGCTATGGGTCATCCCGTATCGGTGCTGGCTGCAGACCCTGTCATAATGATCCGAAGGCTAGTTGAGCTGGAGGCTGAACTCGTCCAGACCAGGACGGACTTAAGCGCTATCCTGAATTCCCGGAGCTGGAAGTTAACGGGCGCACTGAGGGCGCTGCGCGGGGTCATTCTGAAAACATTCCATCATTGACGATTATATGCGCCGGCGCTCGCGCGGCGATGCATTAAGCACTACTTGGGTTGGCTGTCCTTGCATTGGCCGACATGGTTCCCACTTCGTGGTTACCAAAATGGTCACCCCAGAATTCTAAAGAAATGGGCCGCCATTCAGACAGGGCGGACAGGTCGTTGTTCTCGTCTAGGGCAACCAAGCGCCAGTAACATGCGGTGGGTCCGTTGGAGATTTCTATCAGTGATAGTGGCCCAGATAGCAAAACTGGCGGGATTGCATCCTGCCAGGATAGTCCGTCATCACTGTATTGGACCGCAATGTTATCCTGCCGGAAGCGCGACATGATGGACTGTGTCAGGTAAATACTGCCAACCCGAGCTGGTTGGGCAAATCGCACGCCAACCCAGGCATGGTTTTTGATGCCCAGCCCCCTTTCTTCGGAAAGCCACCAAGTTCCAGGATTCCCGTCTTCCAATCGAGAAGCCGTATCTGCCCCGCTGCTCGCGATCCACTCTGCCGGTCGAAGTCGGTAGTGTCGCCCGGCCATCATAGCCAATCGGCGCTTCGTGCGGCGCAATGCGAAATCTCGATCCGTCCGGAAAAGGTATATGGCCTGCCTGAGCGTCGATCGGCCTCTCTGCAGGAACCGCAGGGGCCGGATCGCGAAGAACCGCATCAGGTGAACAAGCCACCTGTGTGAACTCGACTGGATGTGAACGTGCTGATAGGGAATTGGCGGTGGTACCAGGTACAGAGCATCCAAAAATGCAAGGTGCAGCTGTGCAAAGAACTCAAAGCGTAACCATAGGATATGCCAGGTATTTGCCGCGAAGCTGCGCCCGACACGAAGGCCGCCGCCGCCGTAATACTGGTAGTGCGAAATACGGTACAGGTTGACAGCGGTAATGCGCAGCCAGCTCAGTGCATATGGCACCGACCGGATCACTTTGCGCTGAGGCTTGCTGTATAGCTGAATCTTGCCGCGGCGGTCACGAACTTCATAACAGTCCTGGAGGCAGGCCTCGCTAGCATAAATGTGCGCGTCGAGCACGCTGGCTCGGCGTGACGCTTCCTGCTGCATGCGATGGCTGACCAGGATGAACCATGCTTTGATGGCGCCGCGGAGTCGCAAGCGCAGTTTGAGTCCGCTCAACCCCTGACTGGGACCAGCAAAGGATATTTCAATGTCATTAGCAACGAGGTTTCGGGTCGGGCGAGGATGCGAGTGCCTGTCATTCCGGCCAAGATAATAGGCTACGTATTCCTGGAAAGTATCCGGGCCATTGCAGGGGCACCAATCGTCTTGCAGCCCAATCCAGCGGCGGGTCATGAACGCAGAGGTGTCGTTCGAGAAGCCGGGCTCCCAGAAATCGTGATATTCCTTGAATCTCTCGAGTGACGTACGCAGGCGATAGATATGGTCGGGGAAGAGGCCGACGTACTTTTTCAGCCTTGTGTCCCATCCGGGTTTTGTGAAGCGCTGCTCGTCATTCATGTCGAGCAGGAAATAGGCATGCGGATCACAGGCCTTGAGCGTGTCATTCTTAGCTTGCCAGAGGTCGTAAAAGTCCTTCGGCTTATCAGTGATAACGGATTTGAGAACGAAGGGGCAGTTCGGGATTTCCCGATCGAGCAGAGCAATCATGGCGTCGTCGCCCTTGTCGATTTTGACGACCACCTCGACGTTGGTCGGGCTATCAATCGACTCGGCGAGGGCATCAAGGAATGCTTTGAAACCCTCCGGCCGGTTTGATTGCATATGGATGGAAACCAGTACGCTGACCGGGAAATCCAGTGGGATCGGCTCCGGGTTGTAGAGGCGCCGCCGCACCGGAATCCGCTCTTCCCGGAAGAGATTGGTTGTATCGGTAAGCTTCGTCGTATCATCCAGCAGCGTAAGTTCGGCCATGCGATCGCGCTCGATAATGCCTGTGCGCGACACCGAGTTCCGAACATAGTGGATAATGCGTCGCGACTCGCCGCCAACCCAAGTGGTTATATCATATCCTGCGGCGCCATAGAGATTTGCTGTATATCGCCGAGAGAAGACAGTTCGTGCAAAGGCTTCGCTGAAACTACTCCATGACGCAATAATTGCGTCGACAGGGCGGTTGTCGGCCGCAGCCGCGGCGGCTTGGCGACGGTCATTGACGGCATCGGCGAAGTGCGGATTGACGCGTGCCAGGCCACGAGTCACGTGAACGAGTGCGGCAATCAGGTAATCGGGGTCGCCACGCAAACGCTCGATTGGCAATTGAGGGACCGGGACAGAAAAATCTGCCATATCGCGCTTGGTTTCCCACAGTGCAAGCATGAAGGGCATGTCTTCAGGCGGCGGCGCGCCGCCATTAACCATCTCGGCCAGCGCCAGATAGTCTGTCCAGTCAGCATGGTTTGCCGCGGCTGAGGCCAATTCTGCGGCTGTGCTGAAGCGGCGGCTGTATGTTTGCCGCAGTATCTCGATACGGCGAACGGGGTGGCTTGTAATATTGACGACACCAAAGGCGTTGCTTATGTCCCGTGTTGCGCTGGCTTTCTGCCATAGCGTATTGACGTCCGTGCTGGCGATGCTGCCGCGTAGCGGTTTACCCCACTCGGACATTGCAGCCAGAATGTCAGTCATCGCTAATTGTTCGATTGGGGCGGTAGTGCCAGGCAATACTGAACCGGTGTGACACGAGATGAATTCGTGACATGACAAGGCTTCAGCGATCCAAGTCGCATCAATGCCATCGTAACACGAGAAGAAGAAATTCTGCGACATTTGCCTGCTTTCGAGCCGTTCAGAGCCAGTAGATCAGGCGATGCTTGCTGTGGCGCAGCAGCACGAAGGCCGCGAGGCTGCCAATCAGAAACATAAGACTGCACACGAGCCACGAGATCGGGTGCGGCGGACCGCCGAGTAATGGAGACCTTACAATTTCAATCAGATGGGCAACTGGGTTGTAGGAAGCGATGAAGCCGCGCCCGCCGAGCATTTCGACATTCCACATGATTGGAGTCACCAAAAAAATGAACGTCATCATGGCGCCAGCCAGGGGCTCAACATCGCGATATCGTGCACCGATGATGCCCATGCATATGGAAATCCATACGCCATTCAGCATCACCAGGATGAAACCTGGGATGGCCAATAGCGTCCAGCCGGAAAAGCTCACGTCGGTGAACAGCGCAACAAGGATAAAAAATACGAAGTTATGGAAGAACAGGAATGCGGAACGCGTCACCAGGCGGAACGCATGGATGGTTTTTGGCAGTGGTATGTTCTTTTGAATTGATGCGGCTGATCCGGCAGTGAATACTTGGCATCCTTCGGTGAGGTAAGAGGCGATCATCATCCAAACGATGAAGCCGGAGACAAGATAGGGGAAAAATTCCCGCAACTGCATTCTGAAGATGACCGACCAGACAAACGCCATGGCGCCGAGCGCAAGGCCATTGCCAATGACCAGCCACCATGGTCCCAGCACAGTTCGCCGGTAGCGGCCCCGAATATCATTGACAGCAAGTTCGATCCAGAATCGACGACCTCGAATGGCCTCTGCCACATCCAGTATGACTTCACCGCTTGTGGCCATGCTGGAGAGGCGATATCGCAATTTCTCCAGCGGCGACATTATTTCACTTTGCTCAGTCATGATTAAGCTTCGCGCCGCTGTTCGAGCGGGACATGCACCATCTCGCCACTTTCTATATCGAAATAGTCTTTGCCTGGGAGTGCATCCGCCGGCATGATGCCTCGATACTCGAAAGAACGTCGCTGGACGCTGCCATCCGGGCCGCGCGTAGTACGGTGGGGTGTGTGATCTCCGAACACAAGAGCGTCGCCAAAATCGAGAGAGAAAGAGACGGTGTCTTTGAACTCGCGATTAATGCCGGCACCATGATCTTCCATTGTTACGTGCTCGAATTCAGGAAAATCACCAACAGCAAATTCCAGGCTGGAAGCCTCCGCAGGCTTGTATTCGAGGGGCACGAAACAGGTGACCAGTTGCCTGTGGACGCGCGCCATGCGGCGCACATAGCCGATGTCCTGGTGCCATGGCACCAGATGCGCTTGCTCCGTGATATGTCGGATCATGACCGGGTAAAGCAGCCAGGTGAAAGGCCGCATGCGTTCGATCAGGATGGGTGAAGCATTTCGCCACACATCGTACCAGACTGGATCCGCACGGAATGCATCGGTTGATGCACCAATCCGCAGCCTTTGCCGCTCGGTATCGTTTTTGACCTGGGCCTGGCGATCATGCTCCACGGCGTCGAAATGCTCACGGACCTGCCTCAGTGTTGCCACATCGAACATGCCGCGCATGTGGTGGACAAAACTCCGAGTTTTCGTTTCAAGCATGACAGCGTTCCTGACTAAACAAATGCCGATAGGGTAATCCGTAAGCCGGGAATACTGCTACGAATTCCCCATTGTCGCCAGCATGATGGCGGCCAGGTCGGCGACCACTCCGAACTCGCCGTTCCGGGCGGCTGCGGTCACGGCCGCGCCGGGGAATAGTTCGATCTGGATATCCTCCAGATCGCCTGAAGCCGGCGCCGCAGTGAGTCGACAGTGCCTAGCCTCGAAATAATAAACGGTCGCCCCGCCCTGGTTGGCATGCGTCTTAAAGCGCCCCAGGGGCCGCCAATCCCCACTGGAGTAACCGGTTTCTTCAAGCAATTCGCGCTGAGCTGCCATAAGGGGATCTTCGCCATCCTCGATCTGGCCGCCGGGCAGTGTCAGGGTTTCCTTGCGCAGGCCGTGCTTGTATTGCCGTTCGCAGATCACCCGGCCATCCGTCGTCTGGGCAAAAATGATAGCAAAGTCCTTCATGTCGAACTGTTCGTAATCGTCAACGATGCGACCATCGGGCAGTTCTACGGTTTCCCGATACAGCGTGATGCGCGGGGTGCTGTAGAGCAGCTTCCGGTCCCGGACACGCCAAGTTTTCATCACGCCTGGCTCCGGAACCATTGCATAGTCTGCTGCAGGCCGGTTTCCAGGGAAATCGTCGGATTGAAGCCCAGTTCGCTGCGTGCCTTCGCAATATCCATCAGGCGCACCGGGATGGCGGTCGGCTTGCTGGCGTCAAAACGAATATCAGCATCGTGGTAGCCGCTGGCGGCCAATACCAGGCCAACCAGCCTGCGTACCGTAACGCCTTCACCCATTGCGATATTGATCGGATCGCAGCTGTGGCCGTGCTCCAGTGCCAGCAGGCAGCCGCGCACGAAATCATGCACATGCAGGATGTCGCGGATTTCGTTGCCATTGCCCCAGACCACAAAGGGAGACTCACGCCGTTCGGCGCGGCGAATCAGTGCGGCAACGACATGCGATGTTTTCGCGTCGAAATTATCGCGCGGTCCATAGATCGCGCCGGGCCGGACGATGCACATATGCATGCCAGACTGCTCGCCGACATGCCTGGCCAGTTGCTCGACATAGCGCCGCATGTGGCCGTAACCCCCATAGGCGGGGTGGACCGGGCCCGACAGGAACTGGTCTTCGCGCACCGGACTTTCGCTGGCGGGGTATCCGGTGCTGCTGCTGAAAACCAGCATGCGGCGGACACCGGAGCGCCAGGCGGCCTCCAGCAGCGTGAGGGTCAGATGCAGATTGTCATTGATGCCGCGCAGGCCGTCCTGCGCGGAGACCCCGGCGGCGCCAACCGACCCCGCGGCATGGATGATGGTATCGACGCCATCCATAACCTTGAGGCAGTCTTCGCTGCGGCTAAGATCGGCCGCAATATACTCGATGTCGGGTGTGGCGATGGCGATAGGGCGGATATGCAACGGCACGCGCACCTGAGCGCCGGCGGCAATCAGCGCTTCGGCCAAATGACTGCCGACAAAGCCGGTCCCTCCCGCCACCAGGCAGCGACGGCCTGCGAAGAATCTTGAGGGCGGCTGCGTCATGGATATCAGTTCGACTGGATCACCCGCTGAACAGCCTGCCGGATCCCAGCCGGGTCGAGGCCGATCTTCTTGCGGATGTCGTGGACGGTGCCATACCAGGCGCAGAACACATCAGGCAGGCCGTGATACCAGGTGCGCAGTCCCGGCACCTCGTTGATAGCTTCCTGCAGACCGAAGGCATCATGGACCACCAGGATGCGGGTATCGCGGAAACGCTCGACCAGTTCGCGGTCGATCGGCTTCAGGGTGTGGAAATAGACCACGTTCACGTCGAGGTCGCGGCAGGCTTCCAATACATTGGGCAGGATCGGGCCGGCGGTCATCACCGTCACGCCGGCATTGCCTTGCTTGAACAGGGTGCCCTTGCCGAATTCCAGGTTGGTTTCGATAGTGTGCGGATGATCGGACAGGCGGAAATACGTCGCCGATCCGGCGGCATAGCGGCTGCGGATCAGGGCATCAACTTCCTTCTCCGATCCCGGCTGGAACACTTCCATATGCGGCAGCAGGCGCAGGATCGCCAGATCGGTGTAGCAATGATGGGTCGAGCCGTCCCAGGCATAGTCGAAGGATGCGCCGCAGGTGACGATCGAGGCCGGGAACTGGTTGTAGCAAAGGTCGAGCTTGATCTGCTCGTAGCTGCGTTCGGTCAGGAACGGTGCGATGGTGTGCACGAATGGCCGCAGACCGGAAGCCGACATGCCGGCCGCCACGCTGATCAGGGTGTTTTCGCAGATTCCCATATTATAGAAGCGCTCGGGCTGGCGATCCTGGAAATCCTTGAACATATAGACGCTCACGTCGCCGAGAATTACGGCAATGCGCGGATCATTGATCGCCAGATCGCTGACGGTTGTCTTAAACTGCCGGCGCATACAGCTCCTCCATGAGTTTGCCCAATTCTTCGGCATTGGGCGACTTGCGATGCCACTCATGCATATTGTCAACCAGGGTCTGGCAGCCATAACCCTTGATGCTGTCGGCCACGATGACCCGCACGCGGTCGGAGCGTTTGCCCAGCGCCATCTTCAGGGCGGGCAGGTCGTGCCCGTCGATCATCTCGACATCGCAGCCGAAACTGGCGAAGCGTTCGACGGGTTTATCAAGCGGCAGGCAGCGAACCTGTGACTTGTTGTGATCGTATATGATCGTCAGATTGTCGAGCTTGTTGTTGTTGGCGACCATCACGGCTTCCCAGACACTGCCTTCATTCGACTCGCCGTCGCCGATCAGAGTGTAGACACGGCTCTGCGACCCATTGATCTTCGCGCCCAGCGCCATGCCGGCTGCGATGCCGATACCATGACCGAGCGAACCGGTGGACGCCTCGACGCCGCGTGCCTTCAGGCGGTCGGCATGGCAGCCATAGTTCGACATGAAACCGCCGAAATTCAGCATGTCGTCGGCCGGGAAATAATCGAATGCCGAAAGCACGCCATAATAGCCGAGCGAGGCATGGCCCTTGCTGAGCACGAACTTGTCGCGCTCGGCCCAGTCCGGGCGCTTGGGGTCGTGGCGCATGACCTCATAGACGGCAACCAGGCATTCGATGATCGAGAAACTGGTCGGAATATGGCCGTGTCCGCTGGAATGGGACGCCTTGAGGATATTCGCCCTGATGGACTGGCAGCGCGGATCCATTACAGCACCGCGTAGGAGATGCGCGCGGCCATCGGCATGCGTTCAACGCGCAGGTTGTTCAACCCCAGCACTTCACGTACCGCAATGGTTTCGCCGGGAAAGATGTCGTCGCACAACTCGTCGAACACTAGAACGCTACCCTTCATCAGATGCGGCTTGATCGCTTCTAAGGCCGCCTTGGTGGGTTTGTAGATGTCGAAGTCGAAGATGGCCATCGAGACGACAGTTTCGGGATGCGCCTTCAGATAGGCCGGAATGGTCTCTACTGCATCGCCCTTTACCAGTTCGTATTTGCGCAGATGCGAGATCGGATTCAACGCGTCATGCAGGCCAATCAGATTATCGAGATAGGCCTCGTAGTTCTCGGTGACCGAAAACGAGCCGTCGACGGTTTTGCACAGGTCGCCATCCTCGGCGGCCATACCCTTGAAGCCGGCAAAGGTGTCGAAGCCGATAATCTTGCGGTGGCGGTTGAACGGCTCGAAGATACCGCGCATGGCCGAGAGCAGCGCCAGATTCTGGCCCCAGCGGACGCCGAACTCCATGATGACGCCGTGGGTGTTCACGATCTTCTTGTACAATTCATAGAAGAAGAAGAAGCGGGCGAGCGACTTTGAACTGGCATACAGCCCGATATTGGCGAGCAGTTCGTCATCAGGCAGTGGCGTTTGCTTGAGGGCTTGGGTCAGGGCCTTCTGGATATCCTTCTCGCTCTGGCTCGACAGAACGATTGCGTCATGCTTTTGGGTCTTCATGGGCCTGTTCCAAACCGTGTGTGTTCGTCAGAGCAATACAGCGCTTGCATGGCAGCGGGCAACGCCTGAGGAGCCGTTTAGCCCCCACCTTTTCAGCGCTGCCAGGTCGCGGCATTGGCGCGCCACCAGTCCACAGTGCGCCGCAGGCCTTCTTCAACACCGATTTCGGGCTGCCAGCCAAGCCGGTCTCGGGCCTTGCTGCAGTCCAGGGCGCGAAATCGGTTGGTTGATGGGGCATTTGACTGGAATTGCACGGCTTTTGGCCGGTGCCCGGAATGCTGGAGAATCTCGTCTACCACCTGGCCCACGGTGATGGTGCGGCCAGAGCCAATGTTGAAGATGTCAAAAGGCATCCCGGTTGACGTCAGCATGGCAACGACCGCACGGCCGAAATCATCAGCATAAATGATATCACGGACGACGTCGGGACTACCCCAGACCTCGAAAGGGTCCATGCGATCCTGCGCCTTGCGGACAAGCGCGGCAACGAAATGCGAGGTCTGGGGGTCGAAGCGGGCGCCCGGGCCGAAGACATTGGCGAGACGGGCGATCAGGATTTCCATTCCCGACTTGTCGTGCCAGAAACGGCAGGCCTTCTCCAGATAGCGCTTGGCCCAAGCGACCCCGAAATAGGCCGGTGGCGGATCCAAGTCCCAGCGCAAATCCTCTTCGCGGATCAAGTTGCTGCTTTCTTGGTAAACGGTGGCGCTACTCACATACACCACACGTCGGACGCCACAGGCATGAAAAGCCTCCAGCATGCGCATATCCATGACCACGTTGTCGGTGACCTGTAGCCAGGGTTCGGTCAAAGCGGAGCGGGCGCCGGCGGTAAAGGCGGCGGCCATCACCGCCATATCGCAGTCCTGGGCCACACGACGGCAGTCTTCTGCATTGGTGAGATCGGCCTGAACATATTCGATGTGTGGATCATCATAGTGCAGACCGCCGCGACCACGATACGGAACACGGATGCGGCAATTCTGGCTGGCCAGTAACTGGCGTACCACGGCGCTGCCGGCCAGACCGGTGCCGCCGGCAACGAGGACAGTCGTGTCCTGAGCTATCGTGCCGCTCATCGGTTTGGAAAGATTTCGCCGTTGGCGACACGGCCGCGCCAGTAGTCCAGCAAATCCCGCATTGTTTTTTCAAACGGGATTTCAGGCTTCCAGCCAGTATGCCGCGAGAACTTCCCAGTATCGGGAACCTGCAGGTCCGCATCGACTGGGCGCAACCGCTCGGGATCGGTTTCGACCCGGATATCCTTACGCGCAGACAGAGACAGCAGATGTTGCAGCATGTCGCGGACAGAGCAGGAATAGGTGCCGCCGATATTGTAGTATTCCCCGGCTATGGGATTTACCGTAACGAGCATGTGGTAAGCGCGCACTGCATCGCGCACGTCGGCCCAGGTCCGCAGAGAATCCAGATTGCCCGTTTTGAGTATCGGGGGGATCAATCCAGCCTCGATCATTGCAATCTGCTTTGCAAATGTCGATTCGGCAAAAACGTCACCGCGACGCGGGCCTGTATGGGTGAACATACGGGTCGTCATCACCGTCATCCCGTAGGCTTCGGCATAATAGCGGCCGATCAAATCTGTTCCAACCTTGGAGATGGCATAGGGCGACGCCGGGTGAAACGTACACTCTTCATTGATTGGCAACTTGTCATGGCTGACCCGTCCGAAGACTTCGGAGGATGCGCAGACATGGATAATGGGCCCGGTCGCAGTTATCTGACTGCGCAGGGCGTCGAGCAGGCGCGTAGTGCCGAGAATATTGGTGTCTAATGTATCCAGTGGTGACGAGAAACTGGTGGTCGGGTAGCTCTGCGCCGCCAGATGAAACACATAATCCGGTCTGGCCTTTTGCACCATCTCGCGCAGCGAAATGCTGTCGCGCATATCGGCGTATATGAGCTGGATGCGGTCCTTGGCGTTTATGCGGGGCACAAGATGGCGGATGTTGTCCAACGGGCTGCGCCACCGGCATTGGCCCCAGATTTCCCAATCCGTGTTCTCCAGCAGAAAATCTGCCAGATGGGAACCGACCATCCCCGTGATGCCAGTAATTAAAACGCGCGTCATTTGCGGCCAAATCTTCCTTTTGCACCAGCCGGATGGGCACCAACCACTAGGGGTATTCCAGCCCCCCCGTCAAGAGGGGGTGTTCGCCCAAGCCGGCTCGCCTTCGTGGCATTCTAAGCCATTGGGCTGATTGTTTTTATGCGACAGGGTCGGCAGACTGCCGCCGGAAATGCCATGCTTTCCGAATGGGCCGGTTGAAATGGTTGAGCCTGCTGCTTTACCTGCTTGTACGCTCGTGATCCGCACCACGGGGCGTCGAGCCCAGACCCTGTCCCAGGCCATTCGTTCGGCACTTCGTCAGGATATACCCCGGATGCAAATCGTCGTCGTCGAAGATGGCGGACGGGCGGCGGAGTCCCTTGTGAAGGGGTTGGCTGGCGAGGCTGCTCAGAATCTGGTGTATCTATCAATCCCTGCTGCAGGACGAAGTCAGGCCGCAAATGCTGGCCTGGCGGCAGCGACTGGAGATTTCATCGGCTTTCTTGACGACGACGACATGCTGTTACCCAGCCACTGCGAGGTCTTGGCCAGGGCTCTGATGGCCGCGCCCGATGCCCCGGCAGCCTTTGCCGGATGGTATGAGGTAGGCCGTGATGCGGATTTTCCCGATGTGCCTTCAACAGGAGCACAAGACTGGCGGCTGGGTTCCAGGCGGCCATTTTCCCGGCCTGGCCTGCTGCTGGCCAATCTCTTCCCGATTCAGGCCGTGCTGTTTCGCCGCGCTGCATGGCTTCAGGCTGGGGGATTCTCGCCGGATCTGGAGGCACTTGAAGACTGGGATTTCTGGTTGCGCCTTAGCCAGATCGGACTATTCGCTTCCGTCGATGCGACGACATCTGTATGCCGTGTTGCAAAGGATGCCGAAGAAGCTGTGCGACGGACAACGGATCATGCCAGTGCAAGACAGGCAATTCTAGCACGCTATGCCGATGCTGAATTCACAATACAGGGCTCTGAAGTCCAGGTTTTACATGCTGATTTAGCCAACCGTCTTGAAGAGTTCTTCACAGCAGGTGCTTTGGTTGGCGCACTCTGGCGAGTGGTGTTGCGCAATTTCAGGCGCTAGTAGCCTGGGCTGTCGTCAGACTTTAAGGACGGCCGGACGTGCTTATCCCAGGTGCGCGGCGCAGGTAATCCTGCGGTTTCCAGGTCAGCCCTTTGGCGATCAGTAAGGCTGGCGCCGACCGTGCTGCCTGAATCGCGTGTCGTTGCCGCCATGCTGACGGAAAACCACGCAAAGCGTCAGTAATGCCACGCCCGACCGGGCGCCACATGCCGGTGGCGAGGGCTCGCAGCCATAGCAAAAGCATCGCTGCCAGATGCAGGGGCAGCAGTGGATAGAATAACGGGCCCGGCATGTTGCGCACAAAGCACCAGATCATGTTGCGCGTGCCGTGATAGCGGGCAAAGGCTGAGCCGCTGCCGCCACTGGTGACGCTGCCAGCATGATGCACGATTGCACTGGGAGCCTGAATGCAGTGGTGTCCCTGCAAGCGCAGGCGGAAGGCCAAGTCGACGTCTTCCACGTAACAGAAGAAGGTTTCTTCCAGTCCACCCGCGGCGCGGTAGATATCGGTGCGATAGAGTGCGGCGGCGGCGCAGGGTGAGAAAACCTCCCCCTCCGGCGGCAGGGCACTGAGCGGCCAGCCATGACCGCCACGCCAGGGAATGCCTAAGGCAAAGTACCGGTCTCCAGCGCCATCCAGCAGGCCTGGATTGTTCTGATCGATCTGCGTTGATCCGAACATCGCAGCCTGGGGATGCCTTCGGGTCGCCGCCAGCAGCTGCTCCAGCCAATCACGGTCCGGAATGGCATCCGGATTGAGCAGGGCGAGCCATGGAGTATCGGCCTTGCGCGCAGCAAGGTTATTGGCCGCGGCGAAACCGGTATTGGTCGGCAGCAGGATGAACTCGAAGCGACCATCGTCGCCGAGACAGGCGCGCGCATCGGCAAGCGATTGATCCGAAGAGGCATTGTCGACGACGATTGCCCTGAAGCGCGTCTCGGTCTGTGCCGCCAAACCGGCCAGTGTCTTTGACAGGTACTGACCGGCGTTGAAGTTGACGATCACGACGGTCACAACAGGCTGCATGATGTCGGCCGTCAGACCTTGAAGGTCTGCTCGATGAAATCGCAGAAGCGCGCTGCGGCAGCGTCGGGTGTGGTGCGACGTGTATCCAGTGTCAGGGCTGGTGCCGTCGGTGCTTCGTAAGGTGCGCTCACGCCGGTGAAGTTCGGAATCTCGCCGGCCAGGGCGCGGGCATACAGGCCCTTGCGGTCACGCGCCTGGCAGGTTGCCACGTCGGCCTGGATGTAAATCTCGTGGAAATCATGGCCAATGATTTCCCGGGCCATCTCCCGCAGCGATATCAGCGGGCTGATTGTAGATACGATCACGATCAGGCCGGCATCGGCCATCAGGCGGGCCACTTCGGCAATACGGCGGATATTCTCATTGCGATCGGCGGGCGTGAACCCCAGATCGCGGTTCAATCCGGAGCGTAGATTGTCGCCGTCCAAAGCGTAAATTTGCATGCCCCGCCGCAACAATGTGTGGAGTGTGGCAATGGCAATGGTCGATTTGCCGGCGCCGGACAAGCCGGTGAGCCACAATACGCCACCGCGATGGCCATTGATCTGGGCGCGTTGTGGCTTGCCAACGCCGACATCGAACGGAAACAGGTTTTCGGTGGTCTCGCCGGCGAAATCGACGATAAATCCACCGGCGATCTGCGGTCCGCGGATCAGCACGCCGCGCCCGGTGCGGGCATTGTTTTCATAGAGGTCGAGCGCCAGCGGTTTGCGGCTGCGTAATGTCACGCGCGCAACGCCATTGCGTTCCACCAGCTTGGCATCGGCGCTGTTCAATGATTCGACATCCAGCACTTCGGTGATGGCTTCGACCTCAACCTCGCGCTCGGCAGTGCCGAGCTTGAGGATCAGCCTGTCACCGGGCTTCAGCGGCTCGCGATGGAGCCAGAACAGCCGGACGGTGACGCGGGTGGCTTCGCGCGGCCGCTGGTCGGGCGTGCTGGCCAGCGCACCCCGTTCGACGAACACATCCTCGTCCAGCGTGAAGGCCACGCTTTCCCCGGCAGCGGCTTCACCACGTGGAGCCCGCTTCACATTGCCGTCCCAGAATTCCAGCGTCGCCACGGTTGCCTCGCGGCCACCAGGTGCGAAGCGGATGCGGTCGCCGACTTTCAGGCGTCCGCTTTCGATGCGGCCAACGACGATACGCTTGTCCTCATAGCGATACAGGTCCTGCACCGGCAGCCTCAGTGCCTGCTCGGTCAATTGCGCCCGCGGGGCAAAGGCATCCAGGGCACCGATCAGGGTCGGGCCCTGGTACCAGGCGGTGTTGAGGCTGCGGCTGGCGATGTTGTCGCCCTGGCGCGCCGACAGCGGCACGATGGCCTGCACCTCGATGCCGATATCGGCGAGATAGTTGCGCACCGCATCGGCGACGGCCTGGAACTTCACCGGGTCATGGTCGATCAGGTCGATCTTGTTGACGGCAACGGCGACCTGGCGGATGCCGAGCAGATGCAGCAGATAGGCATGGCGGCGGGTCTGCTCGGCCAGCCCTTGCGCGGCATCCACCACCAGGATGGCGGCATCGGCCTGGGCCGCGCCGGTGACCATGTTCTTGAGGAATTCCTTGTGCCCCGGCGC
>NZ_CALSAN010000035.1:0-38216 GCF_943372915.1 Ferrovibrio terrae
CCAGATATCGGTTCTGGAACAGCAGTGTGGCGGTCGACTGTTCCACCGCACCGGCCGCGGCGTGGCGCTGACGGAGCTAGGTCTGCGTATTCTGCCCAGGGCCAAAGCCCTGCTACTCGAAGCCAGGCAGCTGCAGGAGGACATTCGAGCCAACGCCACAGTACCAGCTGGCGAAGTCTGCATCGGTATCCTGCCGTCTCTGTCTTTACCCCTGATTGAGCGACTCTACACTGCAACGCGCGAGCGCTATCCGGGAATCCATTTACGGGTTCTCGAAGGGTCTACAGGCCAGGTCGACGAGTGGCTGGTCAGCGGACGTATCGATATCGCGCTGCTCTACCGCTATGGCAACGCCACGGCTAAGAATGAAACCCCGTTGGCGTCCGTCGATACCTATCTCGTAGGTCCGCCAAAGGGTATCCTGAACCGGGCAGCAACGATTCCATTCGAAAAACTGCATAAGCTCCCCTTGATCTTACCCGGTGCACCAAATGCGCTGCGGGTCCTGCTCGACCAGCTTGCGAAGAAGAAGGGCATCGCGCTGACGGTCGCAATAGAAGCCGACTCGATTCCCCTGCAGAAGCAGCTTTCGGCCACCTCCGGCTGCTACACGCTGTTACCTGTCCATGCGGTTGCGGTTGAAGTCGATGCAGGCCGCCTGCAGGCGGCTCAGCTCGTAAGCCCGGGCATTGTCCGCACAATCGCCCTCGGCACCACGACGCAACGACCATTGACTGCGGCATGCCATGAAATGACCAGCCTCATTCAAAGCACTGTCAACGACATCGCAGACCACGGTATCTGGAGGGCTTTGCGCACTGCGAAAGCATCCCGGGCAACGAAGGGTTAGAGGGACGGCCAGTTATAACAAAAATCATATATCTGATTTAAGTGCTACTCATCTAGAAGCATATCAATTTGCCTGCGTAAGATGCCTCCAAATCAAGGAGGGGCTCCAAGCAGGCCCCCTCCAATCATGAGGAGGAAACCATGTTCAGGCACATTCTGCGCTCGCTCTCGGTGGCGGCGCTGTCACTTTCCGCTATCTCTGCACCAGCTCTGGCCCAGGCCTGGCCCAACAGGCCAATCCAAATCATCGTCCCGTTCCCGGCAGGCGGTCCCGTGGACATTCTGGCGCGCGTCCTCGCCCCGAAGATCAGCGAGAAGGTCGGACAGCCGGTCGTCATCGAGAATCGTGGCGGCGGTGGCGGGACCATCGGCATTCAGGCTGCTGTCGCTGCACAGCCCGATGGCTACACCTTTGGGTTCGGAACTCACGGCGCGCTCGCGGCTCTGCCCCATATCATGAAGGTAGCCTACACCCTCGATGATATTCAGTTCCTGACCGTGGTCGCCCGTGTGCCGCAGGTTCTTGCGGTCAGCAAAGAATCCGGCATCAACAGCTTCCAGGATCTGCTGCGGATGGCCAAGCAGTCACCTGGCAAGCTGAACTATGGCTCGGCCGGAAAGGCAACCACCACACATCTGGGTGGCGAACTCATCAAGCAGGAAACCGGTATCGATATCGTCCACGTGCCGTATCGTGGTGCGGCGCCCGCGGTCATTGGCCTGATGAGCAATGATGTTCAGATTTTCCCGGCAGACCTGTCGGCAGTCCTGGAATTCGTCAAATCCGGCAAAATCAATGCGATTGCCATCAATGGCCCGAAGCGGGCCGACCAGTTGCCCAATGTTCCGACCACCACCGAGCTTGGCTTTCCCAATATCAATGTCGAAACAATCTACGGCCTCATCGCCAATAAAAACATGCCGAGCGATATTGCGAACAAGTTCCGCGAGGCTACGGTTGCCGCAATGAACGATCCTGCAACCAAGCAGCAGATTGCCAACCAGGGTGCGACGGCATCGGCCAGCACAGGCGATGAATACCGCCAGATCATGCAGGCGGAATTCAAGAAGTGGGGTGAAGTCATCAAGAAGGGCGGCATCACGCTCGACTAGTCAGCGAGCGTTCGCGGCCGCGGGCACTCCCCGCGCGCCGCGGGTGCCTGGTCGGGTGCTCGTAGAGTATCGAGGGGCTGCGTATGGCAATTACCTACGAGATTGTGAAGGCAGTTGCTGCCGACCTGTATGGCGGCAGCCTCAAGAAAATCCCCGAGGACACTAAGGCAGCCCTCCACCAGGCGCGTTCTAGCGAGTCCGACGACAGCGCGCGCGCCACGATTGATACCATGCTGAGAAGTGCCAAGGCGGCCGAACAGACAATGCAGTTCGTCTGCTCAGATTCCGGTGTGCCGGAATACCTGGTTCGAATTGGGACCGAGGCTCAGCTCTCCGGTAATATTAAGCAGGCTTTCGTCGATGGCTTTGCTTACCTTGTCGAGACAATTGAGCCGCCTTTGTTGATGCATGTCCAGAACCCGCTGACCCGCGAGCGCGGCTATGCAGGCAAAGATATGCCGCTCGTCACCTACGACCTGATAGATGGCGCGGACTACATTGAGATTATTTGCTCGCCAAAGGCACTCGGCTCTGGCCGCTGGGCTGCTATGGAAATATTCACTTCGCCGCCATTGGATGTCATCGAGAAGTATATCCTCGAATGTGTTCTCAAGGCCGGCTCTCAGGCCTGCCCGCCTGTCGTCATCGGCGTCGGTATCGGTGGGAGCTTTGACTACTGCGCCAAGCTTGCAAAGCAGGCGACCCTGCGCGAGCTGGGAAAGCGGAATCCTGAGCCGGCTGTCGCGGCGATGGAAGAGCGGCTTCTAAAGGCAGTGAACAAAACCGGCTTCGGCCCCATGGGTACCGGTGGAGATTCCACCGCTTTTGCCGTGCACGTCGAGTATGCGGCTGGGCACGGCTTCACCCCAGTCGCCGTGTCCTTCAATTGCTGGATTAATCGCAAGGCAGGCGCACGGATATACAACGACGGCCGAGTAGAGCGCTTCGAATGACAAACGCCCGCCACCTCCAGCTGCCTCTTGATGAGGCGACAGTCCGCAGTCTCTCAGTGGGAGACCTCGTCACCCTGACCGGAGACATTATCGTCACGGCAGGTCTGCCGACTCACGAGCGCATCCTGGAATACCTGGATCGCGGGCAAAATCTTCCCATGGACCTCAAGGGCGCAACACTTCTCCACCTGGGCAGCTATAGCCGGGATACGGGCGACAGTCTCGAAATCCTCTATATGAATCCGACGACCAGCACCCGATTTAATCCCTTTATGCCGCGCTTTATCCAAGAATTTGGTCTGCGCGTTGTAGGCGGAAAAGGTGGTTTGGATACGGCGTCAACCCAGGCGATGCAAAAAACCGGATGCATCTATCTTTCGTTCCTAGGGGGCGGTGCGGCGCTTCATACCACTGCAATCAAGCGCGTCGTTGACGTGGCATGGCCGGACTTCATTGCGCATTTCCGGCTGACCAAATTGGAAGTTGAGAAGCTAGGGCCCCTGACCGTGACAATCGATGCTCATGGAAACAGTGCCTATGACCGTCTGCGCAACACCGCTGAAGCGCTCTTCCCAGAAATTCTCAAAGAACTTGAGGCCGACCGGCTTCGCGCCTCCGCCACAAAGTCCTGAGATGAAAATTCCATGCACATCGTAACGATCATCAATTTTTCGGCAGCTCTCTTATGATGACACTTCACTGGTCACCGCGGTCACCTTTCGTCCGCAAGGTCATGATTGCCGCCCATGAGCTTGGACTGGCCGACCGCCTGGAGCTCCGACGCACCGTCGTGCAGATG
This sequence comes from Ferrovibrio terrae, assembly GCF_943372915.1. Classification (GTDB taxonomy): domain Bacteria; phylum Pseudomonadota; class Alphaproteobacteria; order Ferrovibrionales; family Ferrovibrionaceae; genus Ferrovibrio; species Ferrovibrio terrae_A. The sequence continues at coordinate 3,715 of NZ_CALSAN010000035.1, forward strand.
AGCTCGCCGAACCCTGATCTGATGCCGGACAATCCGCTCAGCAAGATTCCGACGCTCATTCTTGAGGATGGCAGCGTCCTGATAGATTCAGGCGTCATTTGCGAATATTTCGACGCGCTGGCCGGTGGAAACCGTATCATTCCTGCGTCCGGGACCGACCGATGGGCCGAACTGAGCCGCCATGCATTGGCGACCGGGTTCCTGGACATTCTGATTCTGTGGCGCAATGAGCGCAATAAACCCGTTCATGCTCAAACCGCCAATTGGCTGACCAGCTTCGAAACCAAGTCCGTAGCGACGATGAGGCGCTTTGAGACGTCGGCCCTGACGATTGGTGATGGTCCGCTATCACTGTCGTCCATCGCACTCGGCTGTGCTTTGTCCTATCTGGATTTCCGCTATGAAGACTGGAATTGGCGGTCCGATTATCCCGCTTTGGCTGCCTGGCATGAGAAATTCAGCAAGCGTCCCTCCGCTATTGCCACCGAGGTCGTCAATGATTCATGAAACGAAAACCCACCGCCGCGGCCCTCTGAGTCATGTCCGCGTTCTGGATCTGAGCCGGATTATGGCAGGGCCGTGGGCCACGCAAATCCTGGCCGATCTGGGTGCCGACGTCATTAAAATCGAGCGGCCGGGCGCGGGTGATGACACGCGCGCCTGGGGACCACCATTTCTGCAAGGCACTGATGGTAAGCCTACCAAAGAAGCTGGCTATTACCTGTCGGTGAACCGCGGGAAGCGTTCCATGGCGCTGGATATCTCGACTCCTGAAGGTCAGGAGACTGTGCGGCAGCTTGCTGCCATCAGCGATGTCGTCGTCGAGAACTACAAGGTGGGCACCCTCTCGAAGTACGGCCTCGACTATCCGGCACTGAAAGCTGTCAATCCTCGTCTGATATACGCATCAGTGACTGGCTTTGGACAGTCAGGTCCCCGCAAGACGGCAGCCGCGTATGACTTCGCCATTCAGGCCATGGGTGGTCTGATGAGCATCACTGGCGAACGGGATGGCATGCCCGGTGCCGGGCCGCAGAAGGTCGGTATTCCGATCGTTGACCTGATGACCGGCATGTACGCCACGGTCGGCGTGCTGGCTGCGCTCACGCGCCGCGCCGAGACCGGGCAAGGCGAATACATCGACCTCGCCATGCTGGATGTCCAGACTGCCATCCTTTCGAATCAGGCAATGAACTGGGCGCTGTCCGGGAATACCCCGAAGCGCGGCGGCAACCGGCATCCCAACATCCAGCCCCAGGATGTCTTCTCATGCGCAGATGGCGACTTCGTTCTCGCTGTCGGAAATGACGGCCAATTCGGCAAGCTCGCGGAAATTTTGGGCTGCCCGGAATGGTCGGCTGATGAGCGCTTCGCCACCAATCCGGCACGCGTCCGCAATCACGGAACGCTCGATGGATTGCTAAAGGCAACATTCGCCAATTGGAAGCGTGCCGACCTCATCTCGTCTCTTGATGCCGCGGGCGTTCCCTGCGCGCCAATCAATTCTATTCCGGAAGTTTTTTCCGACCCGCAGGTTGAACACCGGAAGATGCTCCGGGACCTGCCGCATCCGACAGGCGGCATAGTCAAACAGGTCGTGAGTCCCCTGAACTTCCGGAACGAACCACTGGTCTTTGACCGGCCACCGCCGCTGCTTGGCGAGCATACCGACCAGATTCTGAAGGAACTCGCTCTAGCCGCAGTACCGGAGTAACGATCAATGACCCGCCTGCATTTCCCCACCGTTGAAGAATTCACGCCTGACCAAAAGCGCGTCTACGACGATGTAGTTTCGGGGCCGCGCGGCCGGATGGTTGGTCCGCTCCGCGCCATCATTCACAGTCCGGAACTGGCTGCGCGCTGGTCTCAGGTCGGTATATTCCTGCGCTACAAGACATGCCTTCCCGCCAAGCTCAATGAGTTGGCGGTCATCGCGACAGGGCGATACTGGAACAGCCAGCTCGAATTCCAGATTCACGCCGAGGCAGCCCGGGTTGCCGGACTGGATCAAGCCATCATCGAGGCTATCCGCCTCGGACAGGCGCCACAGCTGGCGGACGAAGCCGAGGCGGAAGTTTACGAATTTACCCGTCTTCTTTTGCAGACCGGAAATGTCACCGACGCGCTTCATGCTGCCATTACCAAGCGGTGGGGCGAACAGGGCTGTGTCGAACTGACGGCAGTTATTGGCTACTACACGATGGTCTCATTCACACTGAATGCTCACGAGATTCCTGTGCTTGACGGAGCGGTCCCGCCATTGCCGGTATCCGGGTCCGGTCCGACCGTGCTGCCTCCTGCCGGGAAATCGGCATGACCGACGCTTCGCCACCGCCCGCCCGTTCGCCCGGCTGGCAGCTTCCCCAGGGAAGCTGTGACAGCCATACCCACATCTTTGGCCCATATGATCGATTTCCAGTTGTGCACCAGATGCACTACACGCCGCCCTTCGCACCGGTAGAATTGCATCTGGATATGCGGGTCAGGACCGGACTGGAGCATGGAGTCATTGTTCAGCCCGGCGCCTACGGCAGTGACCCGGAACTGATGATAGACGCCCTCAATGCGTCAGGCGGCAAGCTTCGGGGCATTTGCGCCAGCAGCACGCTGGATGAGAAGACATTCGACCGCTGGCACGCAGCCGGTATTCGTGGCCTGCGGTTCAACGATATGACTGTACCAGGCGGCACTGGCCGGTTCCCTGGGGCGGTGGCCACGGAGGCTCTGGACGACTTGCTGCCTGGCATGCGAGCGCGAGGCTGGCATGCGGAGATTTGGGGCCCGATCGACCGCCATGCGGACCTCGTCGCGCGCTATCGCAGCCTGGGCATTCCGGTTGTTCTCGACCATATGGCCAGTCTCGTCGTTTCCCGTGGCGTCGAAGATCCGGCCTTCCGGAAAATTCTGCGAGCCCTGCAGGAAGGGTGGCTTTGGGTAAAGCTCGTGCTGTGCCGCTGCTCACAGGCCTTCCCTGACTACGCCGACCTGCGACCGTTCCATGATGCCTTGATTGCAGCCAACCCGAACCGCCTGGTTTGGGGTTCGGACTGGCCGCATTTACGCCTTGCTGACCGCGCACCCGATGTCGGTCATCTCCTTGATCTATTCCGGGAGTGGGAACCCGATGAGACTGTGCGACATCGCATCCTGGTCAAAAACCCCACTGAACTTTACGATTTCTAATGGAGAATGAAATGTCTGATACCTATGAGTGTTTTACCGTCGAGATCGCGGATTACGTCGCCACCGTCTCACTGAACCGTCCGCCAGTGAACGCGCAGAACCGGAAGTTCCGCGAAGAGATTGTCCAGATATTTGACTCTTTTAACGACCGGAAAGATGTTCGCGCGATTGTCGTGACCGGCAATGGCAAGACATTCTCGGCAGGCGCCGACCTCAAGGACCGCCCAAATCATTCTGATGCAGGCGCCTACCCACTCCACAATCGCAACGTGCGTGCTTCCTTCGACGTCGTGATGGAATGCAGCAAGCCGGTTATTGCCGCCATCAATGGCGCAGCCATTGGTGCGGGCTGCGTCCTGGCTCTGTGCTGCGACATCCTGGTCTGCGCCGAGGAAGGCTTCCTGTCCATGACCGAGGTCGATGTTGGCCTGGCTGGCGGCGTCAGCCATGTCCGCCGCTTCTTCCGTGAATCCGATGCCCGCCTGCTGATTTATACGGCTCGCCGCATGTATGGCCCGGATCTCTATCGCCAGGGCGTGGTGTCAGCCTGCGTGCCGGGTAACAAGTTGATGGAGACCGCTTTGGATATCGCGCGGACCATCGCCGCAAAGAGCCCGCTCGCCGTGCAGGCCGCCAAGCGTTCCTTCAATGTCACCGAAGATATGACGCTTCGTGATGGCTACCGGTACGAACAGTCACAGACCGTGATTCTTTCGGCTACCGAGGACAGCAAGGAAGCGCAGCGCGCTTTTGCAGAGAAGCGGAAGCCCGTCTTCAACAGCTAACAAGACACGCTCCAATCCCAAGAAATCCGGAGGCTAGAGATGACTATGCGGCGGTTTTTCATAGCGTTAGGGGCAGGAACAGCACTGGCACTGACGACCCTTTCGCCTGCCTTCGCAACGGACGAACGGGTCGTCAGAAACGGCGACGCCACCATTGCCTATTCCGTCCGGGGCCAGGGGCCGCTTGTCCTTGTCATTGCTTCCACAGGCCGCGGTACTGCTGAATTCGGCCCATTGGCCGACCAGCTTGCCAAACGCGGCTACAAGGTTGCGTTGCCCGAGCCACGAGGCATCGGTGGTTCACGCGGCCCCATGAAAAACGTTACCTTCCATGATTTCGGCCGGGATTTCGCCGCGGTGATTGCTGCCGAGGGCGGCAGGGCAATTATTGCCGGACATGCCTATGGGCAGTGGATTGCCAAGACAATCGCCGCCGACCATCCGCAGATGACACGCGGTGTTGTGCTTCTGGCAGGTGGCGCAAAGAAATGGCCGCAGGAACTCTCCGACGCCATCACTATGATTAATGATCCCTCCTCGACCCGCGACCAGAAACTGGCGGGCCTGAGACTGGCCTTTTTCGCTGATGGAAATGACCCGACACCATGGCTGGAGGGATGGCACGAAGATGTCACCAAAAGTCAGCGCGACGCCCGCAAGATCACAAACCAGAGCGCTTGGTGGGCCGGTGGAACGGCGCCTATGCTCGACCTCCAGGCTGGCTCCGACCCGTTTCGGCCGGAGAGCTCACGGGCGGAGGCCAAGGACGAATTCGGTGACCGTGTATCGATTGCCGTCATTCCGAATGCAAGTCATGCTTTGCCTGCTGAGAAGCCAGTTGAAACAGCGAATGCTATTGCTGACTGGGCGGACAAGCTGCCTAAATAAGTATCTCACCACTTCAGATAGCTGCATGAGCCGAGCCCCGCATATTGTCTGCCATACCATTCGCTTTGATGAAGAAATTCTTCAACGCCTGTCCACCGTTGACGGAATTACCGTTGAAGGCGTGAAAGACATCGATGGTTTTTCCACAGCTGTGGAAAAGGCGGATGGCGTAATTGTCTCTGGCTTTGCGTATGACAAGAAGGTTGCGGATGCTTTGTGTGATCATGGAAAGAACGTCCGGTGGATTCAGTTCACCAGTTCTGGCATCGACACCTTTCTCAGGCATGGCGGCCCAGCGAATGTCCCCGTTTGCAACGCAGCTTCGGCCTGGGGACAAGGCGTCGCCGAGCATGCGTTCGCAATGCTGCTATCCTTGTCGCGAGGGATAGTCCATCTCGAACGCGCCCGGATCCGAAAAGACTGGGACCAGAAAAACATCCTTACCCATGTAACCGGCCTTGAAGGTCAGACTGCGGTCATCATCGGCTGTGGTGAAATCGGCAAGTCGATCGCGAGCCGGTCCGCAGCCTTTGGCATGAAAACCATTGGCATCAACCGCAGCGGCACATCTGTTTCAGGCTTTCATCAGACTGTGCCCATCTCAGAACTGGAGCGGGCTCTCGGCATGGCCGATGTTGTATTCGTCTGCGTACCGCTGACCGAGGACACCAAAGCCCTGATCGCCGCCAAGCAGTTTGACTTGATGGTGCGTTGCCCAATATTCATCAATGTCGCTCGCGGTCCGGTGATTGACCAAGCCGCATTAGAGCTTGCGCTAAAGGATGGTCGCATCCGGGCTGCTGGCCTGGATGTTTTTGCACCAGAGCCACTTCCTTCCGATTCCGGGCTTTGGAATTTGGAAAACGTAATCCTGTCACCGCATATCTCAGGCCAAGGCGACCCGAACGTCCTGAAAAGGATTGCTGAACTGTGTGCCGAGAACGCATCCCGTTTGCGCGGCGGCGACCCGCTTTTGTCGCAAGTCTCTATTGCTGAGTAGGGTGCGTTCGATAGGGCGGCTTGCGGTCTAGTCTGCAAGGGTATTCAGACACGCCAGGCAGCGCGTCCCTCAGCGATACACCGATGGCCGCCCACTGAAGACGCCGCCGCGTTTGATCGCTTCGGCCTCATAGCCGACAATCGAGCCTGCATTCGGCGGATCGTTCTCGCGCCGGTCAGAATAGCCGGCATAGACACCATGCACCTGATACAGGCGTCGCAGTTCATGAATGGCCGAATTGTGCAGGTCGACCCGCAGATCGAGCACGGGCCAGCCGGCCGCCTCCCCACTGCCCAGCACCCGCACCATGGCTGAACGCTCACTTAAGCCAAGACCATCTGCCGTCGCTTGCCCGCCGGCATCGCGGCCGGCCTCCAACGCCAACAGCAACCGTTCCGACAAGGACTCGCCAGCGGATGCCTTGAAGACCTGCAGCATCGCTTCAATCACCTGCCGTCCGGCCAGTACATTGCCGGCCACCACCACATCGTCCTCGATAATATGCCCGGCCCAGGGCCGGCAATCCGAACCAGAATAGGCGAGCGTCTCTCCACTGCGGCTGAGCAGGATCAGCTGCCGGTAATGGGGATGCGCATCCATGGCGCGGGCCGCGGCGAAAACCGCGTCCGGCGATTCACCGCGTTCCATGCCGCTGGCCATGCGGTAACCGATCCGCGGCGATGCATAGGCCTGGCAGACCGCAATGTCGCCACGCTGCGTGAAAAACGGACACAGCCCGCCGGCTGCGATCGACACCGTCGCGAGAGCAAGTCCTGCCTGCCCACTCTCACGACAACGCGCCACTACCGTGAAAGTCATCGCCTACCCCTTGAATTCAATACCCTGGGTTTTCAGCCAGTCGATCCAGCCGATCATCGAAGGATTGTGTGGCCTGACCTTGTAATAGGGAATCATCGGCTTGTAGACGTCGAAGGCACGGCGCAGCAGATCGACGGCATCGGGCTCGCCTGCCTTCTTGGGTGCGAAATCGACCCTCAGGTCGGTACGCCCATAGGGCTCCGTGTCATAGGTGATCAGACAGGCCGAGCGATGCCCGCCGGCATCGCCACCGGCATCGCGGCCGGCAGTGATCACCCGCATCAGCCGTTCCTCGAACAGCTCGCCGGCACTGTCGCGCCAGGCTTTTTCCATATCGGGCAGCACCTGGTCGGTCAGCAGGAGATTGCCCATCACGACATAGCCGTCGCCGATCAGCGCGCCCTTATGCTCTTTGGCCTCGGCGCCGGTATGCGCCGCCACGCGGCCATGCCGGTCGACAATGCCGATCTGGCGCCAGGCATAACCGGGGTCGCTTTCGCCAAGTTCGGCAATCACTTTCTCGGGCGAATAGCCGATCGACAGCAGCTCGATGGCCAGCGGGCCGAGGCCCGGATCGGTATAGGCCTGCGTGCTGACAGCACCGACATTGGCGCGAATGAAGGGGCAGCGCGCACCGACAGACAGCGGGTTGGTCGACTGCGCAATGCCCAGAAAACCGGTTTGCTTATCGCGCGCAACGATGGTGAACGTCATTACAATACTCCCATGAAACGGCCGGCCGTGCGGCCAAGGAAATCCGCCTTCTGGTCCGCCGACATGAAATGCGCATGCTTGCGGATTGAATCGACGCCTTGCTTGTATTTGAACTTGTCCTCAAACCAGGGCCAGTCGGTGCCCCACATCATCCGGTCTGCGCCGACAGCTTTCGTCAGCGTCTCGATGCGGCGCAGGTAATTTGGGTACGGGTATTCAGTTTCGTCATCCCAGATCTCGCCGACATACCCGCAGCCCATGATCAGGCTTTTATGCTTGTCGGCGATCCGCCGGACCAGATTCCAGCGCGGCGTGATTGGATCGGCGCAACCGGCCTGCATCAGCACAACCGGCAAACCCGGCAGCTCGGTCAACAGGCGATCCAGCTGGTCGAGATATTCCTCCAGGGAAAAACTCTTTGGCGGGATCAGGGTCTGGAAGGACAGCAGCAGTCGCTTGCCCTGATCCAGGGTCATGCGGAAAATCCGCTTCATCGCATCGTCGACCAGGCCGGCTTCGATATAGGCCGGGAACAGTTTCAGGCCGGACGCGCCCTCGTCGAAATCCTTCTGCACTAGTGCCGCCGCGTCATATCGCTTCGGATTCTTGATCGTGTTGAACCACCAGAACCGGTCTGGATATTTGTGAAAGCCCTGCAGCGAATATTTCCGTCCGCCGCTGTAGTCCTCGAGATCGAAGCCCTTCGCCCGCGCCTCAAACAAAATATCTTCGGAATCGTAGCTGATCAGAAAAGCCCTATCGACGCCGGCATAGTTCATCTCGGCCACCAGCAGATCGGCTGACTGTTCACACCATGTGTAATGCTTGATCATGGACATCTGCGGGTTGGTCGCCACGGGACGGGCGAGCAACAGGGGATGGGTTTCGCAATCGACAATCACGGCATGCCTCTTTTCAGATAACGGGCGCGATGAAACGGGCGTCATGCTGCAGGATACGTACATTCTCTGCCAGCCAGCCGAAGGCGATCGCATCGCCTGCACGCGCGGTGAACAGGCCTGGCACGTCGGCACGCAGGGTGTTTTGACCGACCGTGATCGTCAGCCGCGAGCTGCCGCCGAGATAGGCGACCTCGGCCAGTACACCGGTCTGGCTGAAATCAAGGGTCGAAGCGGCGGGGCCGATCACGACATGCTCCGGCCGGATCGAAAACAGTACCGATTCGCCGGCGACCGGCCGATAAGCTTCGGGCAGCCGACCGCCGAGCACGCCAAGCGGTGATGTGGCTGATGCATAACCACCCATGTCATCCTGGAAAACACCGGTGAGAATGTTGGCTTCACCAATGAAGTCGGCGACGTAGGCCGTCGCTGGATTCTGATAGATCTCGGCAGCGGTCCCCTGCTGTACGATCAGGCCGTGGTCCATCACGACGATGGTATCGGAGAGGTTCATGGCCTCTTCCTGATCGTGGGTCACATAGACAAAGGTGATCCCGACTTCGCGCTGCAGTTTCTTCAACTCATTCTGCATATGCTTGCGCATTTTGAGGTCGAGCGCGCCAAGCGGTTCATCCAGCAACAAGACACGCGGTCGCGTCACCAACGCGCGTGCCAGGGCGACACGTTGCTGCTGACCGCCGGACATCTGGCGTGGGAATTTGCCGATATGAACGCTCAGGCCCAACAGATTGACAATATCCCTGACCCTGGCTTCAATCTCTGCCTTCTGTACCTTCTGCATCCGCAGGCCGAAGGCGACGTTCTCGGCCACCGTCATATGCGGAAACAGGGCGTAATTCTGGAACACCATGCGGGTCGGTCGACTGGCACCGCCATCGACAGCCAGCGGTTCGCCACCGATCAGGATGCGGCCGGAATCCGGCAACTCCAGCCCACCGATCATGCGCAGGGTGGTGGTCTTCCCGCAGCCACTAGGACCGAGCAGCGTGACGAATTGCCCACGCTGGACGGCAAGATTAATGCCGTCCACCGCGGTAAACGAGCCAAATCGCTTAACCACCGATTGAAGTTCAACGTCGATTTGGCTCATCACGCTACCCGATCCCCTGCGTGCTGCATTAGGCCGCCTTGACCTCGTTCCAGATTTCATTCCAGCGGGACTTGTCCTTCGGAATATCCTTGAAGACGAGACGACCGACATTGTTGATATCGATACCCAGATCCTTCACCAGCTGCGGTTCCAGTCTGGCAATGGCCGGCTTCGATGCCGGTGCATAGCGCGTCGTCCGCGCCATGAACTCGCCGTATTCCGGGCTGAGCGTGAAGTTGGCGTATTCCTCGACCAGCTTCATCTTGGTGGTGCCCTTCACCGGGGTGATCGACTCACTCCAGCCCACGGCGCCCTCCTTCGGCCAGACCCAGCCGGCATCAACGCCCGCCTTGAGCAGCGGCGCAATGACGGCCAGGAAGGCCCAGGCCACGACCACTTCGCCAGATGCCAGCATGTTCTGCACATCGGCGACATTCTTCCAGTAAGCGCGCACCAGCGGCTTCTGGGCGATCAGCAGTTTCTTGACTTCCTGCAGCTCTTTCTCACCCATCGAATATGGCTGCTTGATTCCAAGCTGCATGGCAGCAACGGCTAGCGTATCTTCCGGTTCATCGCGCATGGCGATGCGGCCCTTGTATTTCGGGTCGAACAGGGCACTCAGCGAGTCAAGCTCACCGGTTTCCTTGCGGTTAAAGGCCATCGCATTGGCACCCCAGACGAAGGGAATGCCATAAAGCTTGCCATCGACACGCCACTGCTGAGACTGGCTGAACTGCTCGAAGATATCCTTCGAGTTGGTCAGTGCCGCTGGATTCAGCGGTTCGATCAGGCCGGCCTTGGCTGCGGGCTCGATGTAATTCTGCACCGGCACGATCATGTCATAGATTTTGGTGCCACCGCCGCGCAGCTTGGCCATCATTTCATCGGAGCTGCTGTAGAAGGTCGGCTTCAGATCCAGGTTGAGTTTCTGCTTCGCATCCTTGACGAAGCCTTCCTCCCCCCAGGACGACCAGGTGAAATACGACAGCGATTTGTCTTGCGCCATTGCCGAGCGAAGGCTGGCCGGCATAGCCGCCGCCAGGCCGGTGGCCCCCATAAGCTGGAGAACCTTACGCCGCGAAATGCCACGCGGCAGAAGCAAATTGAGTGACTCGCGTTCCATGACTAGCCTCCTTGTTGGGTTTATGATGTCCGACTGCCCTGCGCCTGCCGCAGGGATAATTCCGCAATGACGGCAAAAGCGCCGCTGACCAAAACCGTGATGGTGGCGATGGCATTGACCTCCGGCGTGATGCCGAAGCGCAACATCGACCAGATGATCATCGGCAGCGTGTTGTCCCTGCCGGTTGTAAAGAAGGTGACTACTACTTCATCGAAAGACAGCGTGAACGACATCAGGGTGGCCGCGATGATGGCCGGCTTCAGAAATGGAATGGTGATTTCACGGAAGATAGTGAAGGTGCTGGCGCCCAGATCCCAGGCCGCCTCCTCCATGGCCTTGTCGAAACCCACCAGGCGGGAGGATGCAATCAGGATCACATAGGGCATGGTCATGACGATATGACCGGCAATCACTGTCAGCAGGGACAGGTCGGCCTGCAGCAGGTTGTAGAAGGTGAGCAACGCAATGCCGACGATCAGTCGCGGCACCATCATCGGCGTGAGGGCAAAAGCACGCAGGCTGCCCGCGGCCCTGCCGCCATACCGATGGATACCCACTGCGGCCAGGATGCCCAGGCTGCTGGCGACCACCACGGTGGCAAAAGCGATGATCAGGCTGTTCCACAATGCCTCATGCAGGGCGGCATTGCTGAAAAGCTTGCGATACCAGGCAAGGGTAAAACCGCTGAGCGGAAACCGGCTGATTGTCGAGTCGTTAAAGGAAAACAGCGCCACAATCACCAGCGGCGAGAACAGGAATACCAGGACAACAGCGGTCCAGATGCCTAAGCCGAGCTTGACGTAGTCGCGGCGCATCATGCTGCCCCCTTGGGCTTGCCGTAGCGCAGCGTGACAGTGGCCACGGCAAAGATGATCCCCATCAGCACCAGCGCCAGGGCCGAGCCAAAGGGATATTCGTAGGCGACACCGAACTGCTGCGCGATGATGCTGCCGATCATGATACTGCGGGTGCCACCAAGCAGTTCCGGCGTCACGAAAGCGCCCATCGATGGGATGAAGACGAACAGGCAGCCGCTGGCAATGCCCGGCAGGCTTAAGGGCAGGATGACTGAGACGAACGTGCGGACGCGGCCGCCACCCAGATCCCAGGCTGCTTCCAGCAGGCTGGGATCGATCTTTTCCAGAACTGCATACAACGGCAGGATCAGATACGGCATGTAGATATGGACCAGCGCGATGGTGACGGCGAAATCAGAATAGAGCAGCCAGGTGATCGGCTGCGAGATCAGCCCCATGCCCATCAGGGCCTGATTGATCACACCCTGCGTGCCCAGGATCAGCATCCATGCATAGGTGCGCACCAGATAACTGGTCCACAGCGGCAGGATCACCAACAGCAGCAGCGTCATCTTGAAACGCCGCACCTTGCGAGCCAGGAAGTACGCGACCGGATAGCCGATCAGTAACGACAGGATGGTGACGTAGATCGATAGCTTAATGGTGGCCAGGAATACGCCCACGTAAAGCGGGCCACCGATCTTCTGGTAATTGCGGAGGGTGAAGTCGGCCACAATCTGGTAATCCGCGACACGCCAAAAGCTGTAAAGCAGCATCGCAATCATCGGGAGGACGAAGAAAACGACGAGCCACAGCTTTGGCACGGCAAGGAAAGACAGGATTGTGGTGATCTTTGCGCGCATGACGATCAGGCCGCGACCTTCGCCATGAACTCGTCATAGACCAGGGATTTGCTGTTGTTCGTCAACCGTTCGAACCCGGTCTCGGTGACGATCATGGTATCTTCGCAGAGGAAGCCCTGCACGCCCTGCATGTAGTAGCCGACCTCGATATTCAGCGACATGCCGGGCTTGAGCCCGCCTTCCACCGAAGGCATCAGGAAGGCCGACTTGGTCGGATCCGCAATTGTCACCACCGGCGGATCGTAAACGGCGATGCCAATGCCATGGCCGCAATGGAAGCGGTCGAAATCAGCGAGGCCAAGGTCCTTGCCCGGCTTCATAGCCGCCCGATAGATGTCGCGGACATCGGCACCGGGCTTGATCAGGGCAGTGGCATCCTCGACGCCCTGCGCCAGTGCATCCCACAACGCCTGCTGCTGCGTGGTCGCCTTACCCAGGATCACAGCGCGCGCTGTATCCGAATGATAATAATCGTAGGTGCAGCCGATATCGTAGCGAACGACATCGCCCTTCTCGATCACCTTGTCAGAGCCCAGCATATGCGGATAGGAGCTGCGGCTGCCGCTGCCGAACAGCATGAAGGTTGGCTTGCCCTTCAGTTCGGCCAGACGAACGTGATAGGCATGGATGATGTCGCTTTCCTTCACACCCGGCTTGAGCATGCGGAAAGCGTGGTTGATGGCGTCTTCGGTGACTTTCGATGCCATGCGGAGGCGGTGGATCTCGTCTGGCGTCTTGATCATCCGGATTTCCCACCACAGCGGGTTGCCGGGAATAAGCTCAGCATTGGGAAAGCGCTGCTTCAGCTCCCAGAAGATGAACGGCGACATGCCAAGCTCATCGATGGCAATGCGACTGTTCTGCAGGCCGCGCGATTCGATGGCTGCAATCAGACCATCCAGCGCGCGACTGACCGTCGGCGCCCGCTCCAGAAGCGCCTTGCCGGCCCTACCCACCTCGTCCATCTCGTTGGCCTGCGCCGGGCCGCGCTTGAAAGGACTGAAGATGTAGATGTCTTCGACCCAGACCTTGCCATCTACGATCGCCTCCAGCTCCAGGCTCGGCGCAATCAGTGATGCCTTGGGCTTGTGGGCTGGCGAATAGATCGAATAAACCTGAAAGCCCTTGTTGATCCAGTGCGTGACGCAATCGTAATCGGTCGCATACATCACATTTTCAGGCGATGTGGCCACGATCGCTTCAACTCCGGCCTTGGCGAGAATTTCGTCAGCACGTTTTTGGTTAAACAGCATTCGACTTCTCCTTGATACTCTTTCTAGTTTTTGGTGCGGCGCCTTTTGGAACGTATCCAAGTTCCTGAGAAAGGCTGGCTGCTTCATTGCGTACCATCGCGATGAAGCCATCCAGCTTGCCGTCCGGCATGCGGAATGCGGGCGCCGATATCACCAGGCTGGCAATTACAGCGCCGTCGAGCCCATATATCGGCGCCCCGACCGAGCGTGACCCCGGTGTCATCTCCGAATCGCTGAAGCCGAATCCCAGGCGTCGAATCTTCACCAGTTCGGCGCGCAGCTTCTTGGGGTCGACGATGGTGTTAGGCGTGTAGCGTTTAAGTGCTTTTTTTGCGATCAGGGCTTCGATGAATTCTTCGGGCTGGAAAGCCAGCATCACCTTGCCGATACAGCCGGCATTGAGTGGAAATGTCTCGCCTGTAAAAACCGTGAAACGCATCGATTGCGGGCTGTCGACATAGTCTATGCACAAGCCATGACCATCCTCGAGCACACACAGGCTGATGGTTTCTCCACTGGCTGTCGCCAGCCTCTGCAGATAGGGCCTTGCCAATAGTTTAAGTGCGCCATGAATGCCGCCGCGCGGATTGAGCTGCGCCATCACCGGGCCGAGGCTGTATTGGCCGGTTTCGATGTCGCGTAGAAGAATTCCACTGCCGGCCAGCGTCAGCAGCAACCGATGCACCACGCTTTTGTGCAATTTGGTGTGTTGCGCCAGTTCTGTAGGCCCCCAACTGTCTGCCTTCGTGAAGGCAATCAGAATGGCTGCGGCACGCGCCACGGACTGTACTTCAGCGTACGACCGTTCCTTAGCCGGCTTCTTCATCGGCGAACAACGCGCATTCTTACACCCATCCCCCAAGCCACATTATCTGCCGACGTTCCGCACATGTGGTAATTTATGTCTCGCATTGTGAGACGCTGTCTCAATACTTAACGGTAACATAGACGGCGTGCCCCGCAACTGACTTTTTCAAATATGAGAAGACCGCCCAGATATCCGGGGTTACTTTCATCATGTTGGGTATCTATGCGCGAACAGCCTGCGTAGATTTCGCTTAAGCGACGAGTTCGCCTGCTGTCGACCGTCGCAGAACCGAAGCGGTCCGACATCCCGAGGCCATTACAGTGTGCTCAGTATGCGTTTGCTGCGCTTTGAGGCGATGACCGGCCCGTCGATTCTCAGAGCACAACGTGATTCCTGATGCCGGGTCGCCGCATCTGCTTATCTAGGCGGCACCAGTGTGATCGAGCCCGGCCGGACGTCGAGGCGCTACCGACGGCCCCGCCTTGCAGGCGAGGGCGAGCCGGCTGCGCGCATGCGACAACGGCACGACTAAAATGACGATCCTGCTCTGGCGCTAGAAGCGCCGGAGCGAATGACATTACACCGCCCTGGGCAAGCTGCAGCAGAACGGCTTTGTCGAGTGCTCCAACGGTCGCCTGCGCGACGAGTTGCTGAACGAGACGCTGTTTACATCGCTCGGGGGCACGAAGGCGGTTCTTAGCGAATGGCGTCTGGATTACAACACCGTCAGGCCATACAGCGCGTTGAGCAACCCGTCGCCTGCGGCCTAGGCCAAACGCAGGGCCTCCGGGGCGCAACGGGGTCAGCGCTGGAGCAACTGGTGGGCTCCACTCCTCACCCCCCGTTGTCCAACCGAGCCAGATCGGCTCATATTACGAAAGAATTCTAGCTAAAGCTTGAAGGAAACTAAGGGCTCAGGTCCCCTCTACCTTCATGGCCATCAGAGCCTCCAAGTCACCATTAGATAAAGCTGGTAAACGGAAGGGGGGTGACCTGTAGCTTTCAGACTATGTGTGATGAATTCCCGTGAGACAATGTGGGGCATACCCCTGCTAAAGCATGCTAAGAATAGCCATGGAGAGAGCCGCGCCCCACCGCTCGAAGAAGGGCGCCCTAAATCGAAATCAGCAGTTCGTGTTTCCGGTTATCCAATGGCACCTGAAAGCCCACACCGGTACTCTCGATCCGCACGCCATTGAGGGTGGCGCGGGCGCTACCTTTACCGTCTGGCGGCAAGCGGGTAACCCGGATATCACAGCTGCCTGATCCGATCGCAACGGTGGCCTCGAAACCGGGCCAAGCCTCCGGCAGACAAGGCGCGACGGTCAGCATGGCGCCTTCACGGCGAATGCCGAGGATGCCCCCTATCCCGGCCTGATACATCCAGCCAGCAGCCCCCGTGTACCAGGTCCATCCGCCACGCCCCACATGCGGAGCGACAGAATAAACGTCGGCCGCAACCACATAGGGCTCCACCCTGTAGCGTTCCGTCTCCTCAGCTGTCCGGCCATGGTTGATCGGATTGAGCAGCGCGAACAGGTCTGCCGCTGCCTGGCCCTGCCCCAGCCTTGCAAATGCCAGCACCGCCCACATGGCCGCGTGGCTGTACTGGCCGCCATTTTCACGCAAGCCCGGCGGATAACCCTTGATATAGCCGGGATCGTGCCGCGTGCTGTCAAAGGGCGGCGAGAACAGCAGCGCCAGGCCATCGCGATCACGGATCAGATGCTGGCGCAGAGAGGCCATGGCCAGGGCGGCGCGCGCCGGATCAGCCGCGCCGGACAAGACCGACCAGGACTGGGCGATCGAATCGATCCGGCATTCGTCACTGTCCTTCGAGCCGAGCCAGGTGCCATCATCGAAGGTGGCACGCCGGTACCACGCGCCATCCCAGGCCTCGCGTTCCAGGGCGACCCGCAGGGTCTCCGCATGGGTCTGCCAGCGCTCCGCCCGGCCGGTATCGCCACGCGCGACAGCCAGCGGTGCAAACAGCGCAATGGTCCGCAGCAGCAGCCAGGCGAGCCAGACGCTTTCGCCCTGCCCATCCTGCCCGACGCGATTCATGCCATCGTTCCAGTCACCGGTGCCGATCAATGGCAGACCATGACGACCGGTCAGGCCAATGCACTGATCGATGCCGCGGGCGCAGTGCTCGAACAGCGACGCCGCTTCATCGGCAACCATCGGCTGGAAAAAGGCATCATGCTCGCCGGCGGCCAATTGCGGCCCTTCGATAAACGGTATGACTTCGTCAAGAACTTCTGCGTCGCCCGAGCTCGCCACATATACGGCTGCGGCATAGGCCAGCCAGACACGATCATCGGAGATATGCGTGCGCACACCCTGACCCGACTGCGGCAACCACCAGTGTTGCACATCGCCTTCGACAAACTGGCGTGCTGCAGCCCGCAGCAGGTGACGCCGGGTTTCCTCTGGCGCCGCAAATGTCAGCGCCATCCCATCCTGCAGCTGATCGCGAAAACCGTAAGCGCCACTGGCCTGGTAGAAAGCGGAACGCGCCCAGATGCGGCAGGCCATGGTCTGATAGAGCAACCAGCCGTTCAGCATGATGTCCATGGCGCGATCCGGTGTCCTGACCTGCACCGCCCCCAGCACGGCCTGCCAGTGTTCTGTAACCGCGTCGAGCACGACGTCAAGATCAGCGCCACGATACTGCAGGACCAACCGTCGGGCCTCTTCGGCCGAGCTGCACTGCCCGAACAGCCAGACAATTTCGATCTCTGCATCTGCCGCCAGATCAATGACATGCTGCAGGGCCGAACAAGGATCGAGCCCTGCGCCGGTGATGCCTGACAGCGCCGCCGTTCCGGTCAGCCCGGCAGGTGCCGAGACCGTGCCGCCGCGACCGAGAAACTCGGTACGGTCTGCGGTCCAGCTGGTTTGCTGTCCGCCCAGATCGGCAAAGGCAACACAGCCGGAAAAACCGGTACTCCAGGGATTGCAGGCCAGCATGGCACCCGTCTGTTCATCGATCTCGGTGATGACAAAGGGCCCCGATGCGCCACGCGATGTGCCCAGAACCCATTCGGCATAGGCGGTGATCGACAGCCGTCGCGCCCGTCCCGATCGGTTACGCAGTGTCAGCCGCGAGATCTTGACCGGATCGGCAAGCGGCACATATTGCAGCAATTCGAGCGCAAGCCCCCCGACCTCATGCTCGAAGCGGCTGTACCCGAAACCATGACGCGCTGTGTAAAGGCCCGCATCCCGGATCGGCTGCGCCGTGGCTGTCCAGATTTCGCCGCTAGCCTCATCCCTGACATAGATCGCCTCTGCAGCAGGATCATGGACCGGGTCGTTCGACCAAGGCGTCAACTGGTTCTCCCGGCTGTTCCCGGCCCAGGTATAGCCGCTGCCTTCTGCTGAGGCCTGAAACCCGAAACCAGGATTGGCGATCACATTGATCCAGGGCGCCGGTGTTGTCTGCCCCGCATTCAGAATGGTCACATACTCGCGACCATCCTTGTCGAAACCACCGAGGCCGTTGAAGAATTCAAGTGTCCGGGCCTCCGGCGCCTCTGCCTTCGTTGCCCCCCCGGGGCTCACCGTGCCACGCCGGATGGGAGGTGCCGCGGTCGACGCGGGTGGCGACGCGGGCGCCCGGGCCAGTTGGGCGGAAATCGGGCCGCGGCGCGCAATCAATGCAACGCGCGCAATCGATTGCAGCAAGGCACGAACATCGCCACTGATCAGATCGGCACGCAAAGTATGAACAGAGCCACGCGCCTGTTCACCGCCGAAGCGCGGGCGAGACTGGCTGCTGCGCACCGCAGTCTCGATGGCAACCTGCAGATCTTGCGTATAGGAAGAGGCCCGTTCGTTGACAATAACCAGATCAACACTCAGCCGTTTCATGCGCCAGTATTCCTGCGCCCGCAGCAATTGCCGCACTTGGGCAATATCCTCAATATCGTCTATGCGCAGCAGTATGATGGGCAGGTCACCGGAAATACCCTGCGGCCACAGGCCGGATTGTGGCCCAGCACCCCGCGCGATTGCATCCGCAGGCGCCTTGAAGCGCGCGTCCGCATACAGGATGGGCGCGGCCAGCCGTTGGAAGTCCGCCGCTTCTTCTGCCTGGATATCGAGATGGCGCAGCTGAACCTGCGCCTGGGTCCAGGCCAGTGTTTTCGCACGATCGAAAGCATTGCGATCATGATGCCTGTCGATCAGATCGAGCAGTGCGGCCCGGGACGATGCGACCATAGTCCAAAACGCGACCCGGACGACTTTGCCCTGCGGGATTACCACGCGATGTCGCAGCGAGAATACCGGATCCAGAACCGTACCCACGGTGTTCGAGAGTACTGCGCCGTCCGTTAGCACAGACGCCGTCCCGATCTCCCGTCCACGGCCGATGAACCGTGCCCGGTCGGATTCATATTGCGGGTCTGCTGAAACATCGCCTTCCACAACGGCGAAATGTGCGGCCCAGACCTGCGCCTCATCCTGCGAACGTGGACGACGGGTGGCAATCAATGCACCGAACTCAGCGAGATATTCGGTCTGGATAAACATCTTGGAAAAAGCCGGATGAGCCGTATCGGCCGCTGCAGCTGTCAGCGCCAGTTCGGCATAGGAGGTGATATCGACTTCGCGAACGCGCCGCCCGCCATTGATAAGCGAGATCCGACGAACCTCCCCATCATCTTCACCCGATACCAGAACATCCATGATGGTGGTCAACGCACCATCGACATGGGTGAATTCGGCATAATCCTCGCCATAGATCACGGTGTTATCGTCACCGTCATGGCCCGCAGGCCGGGCACTGGTCGACCAGAGTTGGCCGCTTTGCACATCACGAACAAAAACGAACGATCCCCAGTCATCGCGCGTCACGTCCTCGCGCCATCGGGTCACGGCCATATCCCGCCAACGACTGTAGCCGCCGCCAGTGGCCGTCAGCATGACGGCGTAACGTCCATTCGACAGCATATGAGTTTCGGGCGGGTCGCCAGCCGACACGACAATTCGCCGGACCGTCGCGA
Organism: Ferrovibrio terrae; assembly: GCF_943372915.1. Lineage (GTDB taxonomy): Bacteria > Pseudomonadota > Alphaproteobacteria > Ferrovibrionales > Ferrovibrionaceae > Ferrovibrio > Ferrovibrio terrae_A. Next base: position 22,973 of record NZ_CALSAN010000035.1, read on the forward strand.
CTTCAGCTTTGACTTCGGTTGCTGATACTCTGACCTCTTCGGCGCGCGGATGCGCGACAGCAATGCCGCGCGGCATGCGCTCCTGCAGCAGAAGTTCGCTGGCCTGGATCATCGGTTCACGATGGAAGCGCGTTCGCATTCTTGCGTCATCCAGAACATTGGCAATAGCAACAATAGTCATGCCCTGGTGATGCGCCATAAAGCTGCGCACAATTGCGACATCCTTGTTTTCAGGCAGCCGTGTGCGCGTGAAATCGAGGGATTCATAGAACCCGTAACGCCCGCAGGCGCCTATGGCCGCCAGCCTGGCGTAATTGGAAAGCGCATGCCGCGGATCGACCATGGCCGCCAATCCCGTGGCATACGGCGCGATCACCACATTCTCGGCGAGTCCGCGCTTCAGGCCGAGCCCGGGAACGCCAAAATTGGAATACTGATAGGTGAATTCCATATCGCGCGCATTGTAAGCCGATTCCGAAACACCCCAGGGAATATCCAGTGCATGGCCGTAGAGCTGCTGCCGCTTCACCACAAGCGTGTTGGTTCTTTCCAGCAGGCTGCCGGCCGGTGCGCGCATCACCAGAGACGGCATCAGATACTCGAACATCGACCCGGACCATGAGATCAATGCGGCGCCGCCGCCGATGGGCGTCGACGCTCGCCCCAGTCGGAACCAGTGCTGGGTTTCGACATCGCCCTTGGCAATGGCAAACAGACTGGCCAGACGCGCTTCGGAGGCGAGCAGGTCATAGCAACTCGGATCGAGGGTATTGGTGGCAACCGAGTAGCCGATCGAAAGCAGTTTGCGCTCTGGGTCGAGCAGGAAGGCGAAATCCATCGCAAGAGCCATCTCGCGTGCCGTCGCCGCAATAACCGCCAGCCGCTCATTCAGATCCTGTGCCGCGTCCGTGAACTGCAGTCTGTCGCGGTCATGCTCGGCAATCGTCGTGCGCAAGATGTCGATCCAGAGCGCCAGATCCTGCGAATCTGCATCGCTGGCTGCCGAGACAATGCTCTGTGCAGATCTTGCCGCCCGCTCGACCAGCCGCTTCAGGGCCGGGTATAGCGCACTGGTCGTCAGACCGCCTTTCAGCTGACTGTCGATCTCGTCCAGTATCCCGGTAAACTGCCGGCCCTTCTCGCCGCGCCCGGATGGCAGTGCGGCAAAGGCGGCGCGGGCCATCAGCATGGCGTCAGCCATGCCAGAGCGCGCCTGTATGGCGGGGCCGCCACCGATCCATTCTTCGCAGGCATTCGCCAGCACAATCAGATGGCCGGCAAGGTTGCCGCTATCGACCGACGAAACATAGGCGGGATCGAGTGCTCGCAGATCCTGGGTATCGTACCAGTTTAAGAAATGCCCTCTGAAGCGCTGCAGCTTGTGCAGCGACGAGATTGCAGCCTCCAGTCGCTCCACGGTCTCGATCGTGCCGGCCCAGCCAAAGTCGCGGGCGGCAACTGCCGAGAGCAGGTAAAGGCCGATATTGGTCGGCGAGGTTCGGTGCGCGATGGCCTGTTTCGGATCTTCCTGGACATTGTCCGGCGGCAGCATGTTTTCAGTCGGCGACACAAAGACTTCAAAGTATCGCCAGGTGCGCCGTGCGATCAGCCGCAGATCACGAGCTTCTGCATCGGTGACGGTCAGGTGCTGCAAGACCGTCGGCGACCGGCTGACCCATAAGGCAATCGCGGGTGCAGCCAACCACAGCAACATGACCGGCAGAACCAGAGGCCAGGACGATGGTGCCAGGGCCAGGACACCGCCTGCCAGGACAAGAGAGAACAACAAGCCGCCCCGCATTTTCCGGTAGAAACCGTGCAGGTTCGGTCGGGGGCGCCCTGCGGCCTCTGCTGCCGTCATCCATTCCAGCAGGTGGCGGCGCGTCACCAGCAATCGCGCCAGTGTTCTGCCGACGGCATCCAGCATGCGCCAGGCCTGATCCGCCAGGAAGGCCACGGACAAAAGCATACGCAGCGCGACGTCCCGCAGATCGTTTGCCAATGCACTGATATGATTGCGCAGGCGGATGCCCGAGCGATGCGGCAACAGGGAAAAGATGATGGGCAGGACGGCCGGCACACCCATGCTGGCCAGAACAAGCCCGAGGCCGGTGAGGCCCGCATGATTGGGCAACAGCCAGCACAAGCCGACAAGCAGTACGGTCAGCGGTGCCAGCAAAGACCGCCGCAGGTTATCGAGCATCTTCCAGCGTCCGACGCCGGTCAGACCCAGATGGCCAGGCTGCACCCCGAATATCCATGGTGCCAGCTGCCAGTCACCCCGTGTCCAGCGATGTTGCCGGCTGGCGATAACATCGTAACGGGATGGAAAATCCTCGATGACCTCGATATCGGAGGCAAGCCCGGCACGTGCGAAAACACCTTCGAACAGGTCATGGCTGAGTACTGTGTTTTCCGGCACGCGACCGGCAAGCGCAGCATGAAAGGCATCGACATCGTAAATGCCTTTGCCTGCATAAGATCCCTCGCCGAAGAGATCCTGATAGACGTCGGATACGGCCGCCTCATAAGGGTCGATCCCGCCCGGACTGGAAAACACACGCTGATACAGCGAACCTTCGCGGCCCACCGGCAGCGAAGGCGTGACGCGTGGCTGCAAGATACCGTATCCACTGACCACACGCTGCCTGGCTGCATCGAATCTCGGCCGGTTGAGCGGATGCGCCATCTTGCCGATCAGCCGGATCGCCGCATTCCGGGGCAGCCGTGTATCAGCATCCAAGGTGATGACATAGCGTATGTTGTCCGGCAGTTGCGGCGCGCAGCCTGCCGCTGTCATGAAGGTTGTCTCGGTCGACCCGCGCAGCAAGTGGTTGAGTTCATCAAGCTTGCCGCGCTTGCGCTCCCATCCCATCCATTTGCTTTCGCCGGCATTGAACACCCGCCGGCGATGCAGGAAATGAAAGCGGTTGCCGGACGGGCCCGGACCGTATTTCCGGTTCAGAGCCGCAATGGCTTCAACCGCCACGGCCAGAAGAGCGGCATCGCCTTCCAACATCTCTTCATCGGCATCCACGCCATCGGAAAGCAATGCAAAGGATAGGTCGCCGCCAGTGCCGGATAGGTGATGGATCTCAAGCCGCTCGATCTGCTCCAGAACATCTTCTTCCCGCGTCAGCAAGGTCGGTACGACCACCAGCGTGCGTAGCGATGCAGGGATACCGGCCTTCAGCTCCAGACCGGGCAGGATGACGGCACCGAAGCTCCAGGTGATCGCACGATTGACCAGTGTTGCCGCCACCTCGGTCGCCGGCAGAAAACCCAGCATGGCAAACATGATCAGCCAGCCGATGGCCAGCCCCGGCATGTCTATCGCTGCGACAGCAAGGCCCAGCAGAAGACCTGCAATCAATAGGATTGCGCCAATATAACCTGGCAGGCCCAGGCGGGTGCTGAACCGGTTGATCCACATCCGCACCGGCGGGCGGAATCCGATGGTATGCTCCAGGGCTGGCCGACCCTCGGCGATCAGATGGTAGCCGGGATCGGTCGTCCGTTCGATCTCGGCCGCACCATCTGCCTCGACCGCGGCACGTTGGGCAGCTACCAGGGCATGGTCAACCACGTCCAGCTCGGAGCAGGACGATCCGCGCGCCAGCTGTTCGATCGCCTTCCGATAGAGATCGCGGGTAGTGAAGTCCATTCCAGCAAAGGCAGTCGTCTTGCGCAGCCGGTCATCGACCAGACTCACGCTCTCGACCAGTTCCGCCCAATCGATATTCGATATCAGCCGCATGCTGGTGATGACGTTGCGGATCGTCAGATTGGAGGCGCCCTGCCGTTGCTGAGCATGCCGGACAACATCCCCCACAGATACGCCCTGGACCCCCAGTCGCTGTTCCAGCCAACCCAGGGCCGGCATTGCTATGGGGTCCTGGTTACGCAGCCGCTTGGCTAGCTGCGCGGCGAAACGCTCTGATAAAGGGCTGGCGGATCGCTTGGCGATATCGGCATCGAGTGCCGCGCTGTTGCTATCCGGCGCAAGCAGCCGATCGGCCAGCGCATCGGCATCGGCACGCGCCGATTGGCCCGCCGTGATCTGGTCGGCCAGCCGACGCAGGTTTTCGACCAGGACAATACGCAAGGTGATGGCGACCGCCCATAATTCGCCAATCGTCAGCGGTTGAACCCGCTGGTAGGCAACGATGAAACGGCGAAGCGTATCGGGATCGAAATGGCTGTCCGTATGAGCGACGAAAGCCCAGGCAAGCCCGAAGACGCGCGGGTAACCGGCGAAAGGCCCCTCCGCCAACTTCGGCAGCTGACGATAATAGCCAGGCGGCAGATCATCGCGGATTTCGCGAATCTGTTCTTCCACGACATGATAGTTATCGAGCAGCCACTCTGCCGCCGGCGCGACGGCATTACCGCGTTCCAGTTCTGCGGCATTTGCCCGATAGGCTGCCAGCAGAACGACGGCATTGCGATTGAGTCGGATCCGCAGGGACAGAACTGACGGCGGTTTTGATGTTATCCGCTGTGCCGCGGCCAGACTTTCCGCGTGCTCCTCCAGTCTGTCGATACCGAAAAGCTCTTCCCGTACCGGAGCGCCATCCTGCCATGGCGAGGCCAAATGCGGCAGACCGAGCATGGAGCGAAGAGTGAAGATCACAAATGCCTTTCCAGCCATATTGGCTTACGGCAGGCACGGCAGTGCACGGCCTTCGATTTAATTGCCCCAGCCCGCAATCGCTGGCAGATTTCCGATGAGGTCGACATGCGCAACGTCGCTTGCGGCCGAAAGTTTCCGGTCGCTGAAGCGCAAGCTGAAAATCTGGCCCGCGTCGGTTTGCAATTGAACCGTTTTGTGGCCGAAGGCCTGTTTCAGCGCCGCCGGCGGCATGCGGATTTCTCCGCTGCCGTTAATTTCACCAGCCGGCCGGACAAAACCCTCAAAGTCATAGTCGGCGCGGCCCATTGCCTCACCCCCGCTGGTCAGGGTTCCGGTACCGCGCAATGCACCGAGATACTGCATGTTTCGCGATCCTTTCATCAGGGCCTGAAGTATGCTGCACGTCAGGCATGCAGACTGATCGCGAGATGCCTTGAGATGTCGCCATCGAAAACCGCGAACGGCTCTCGATGGCGCAATCCTGTGGTCTGCCTGTGCTCAGCTTTTCTTCTTTTGAAAGGCTGACGACGCAGACAAGCCCTTCAGAACGACGGGAGCCACAACGGCTTGCGTCTTCTTCGGCTTCTTGCTCTCGCGATTTCCACGTTTCTGTTCCTTGGCCATCCGAGCCTCCTGTTCTCCGCTGTTGCGGGTTAAGTGAAGTGAAAGTCGCCCGGATGTAGCGCTATCCCGAAAGGGGAGACACTCCCCGGGCGTGGCATCGGTCGGAAAGCGTGAGGCGGTCAGCACTCACTCTTGCCGTCTTGTGGTCTGGAACGAGAATGTCAGCTTGGCGCCGATCTGAGCGGCGTAAGGTCGATCGGCGAAGGGCGGAGTCGCCCGACTATCCATCAACATAAGCTAGATGGGGATGATCACACAGGTATTCAAGCCATCATTCGGGTATGCCAATGCGCACTCCCTGATGCTGAATGTTGCGCCTCGGCGCAAACGCCACGGTTGTTTAACCGAGTCTGATTATGATTCTGCTTATCCTTTTATGCATTTTCGCAAACTGCACGAAAGGGCAGTATTACCTCAGATTGCAAGATAACAGGTGCCGGCCAATGGATTTGTGAGCTAGTATACTCAAATAATTTCCATCGGCAGCTTCCGAACGCAGAGACGAATGCCGATTCTAATCCGTTTATCTTGCCTGGCATGCATTCGGGGTATCGCCGCATGTCCGTATCGGCGATCCGATGGGGTACCTCATTCAGGGGCGTCAGGGTCGAGGCTCTCCCGAATGTGCCCTGGCATCCCCGAACGCCCATTAGGACCGCAGCCGGGATTTCGCTAGCCTCATTTGCACCACAACCGGTGCAATTTCGCACATCGACTGACTAAAGTTCACACCCTAAAGGGGGAGGCGCATGGACGGAACTCCAGTATTGCATATCGACCGCAATCAGCTGTTTCGGGAAGGCCTCCGGCGCATCCTGGATGACTCGCCGTTCTATGTCTCCTTTGAGGCATCGTCCTTCTCCGAAGGGGCCAGCCAGATTGTAGCCCAGAAGCCTGGCATCGTTATCATCGATACCGATGGTTATGGCGAGGTACTGCCAGAACTGATGCTCTGCGCGCGCTCCGTGGCCGTGCCGCCCCGCGTGGTCGTTCTGACCAATGCCGTCGCCATTCCACGGCTTGCCTCTGCGCTGGGCGCCGGTGTGGATGGTTATCTGCTGAAAGACATGTCGGCCGAAGCCCTCAAGCAGTCACTCCGACTGGTGATGATGGGCGAGAAAGTTTTTCCTACCGATCTCGCCGATCTGCTTATCAACAATCGCTTTGTCACCCAGAATGGGGGCCAGACGGAACGCAACAGCACGCTCTCGGAACGAGAAACCGAAATCCTTGCCTGCCTGGTCAACGGCCACTCCAACAAGGCGATCGCCAATCGCCTGCAGATCACCGAGGGTACTGTGAAGGTGCATCTGAAGGGCGTGCTGAAAAAGATCCACGCGCAGAACCGTACCCAGGCAGCCATCTGGGCACTGCAGCACGGCATTGTCGCCGATGTTACAGCCGCCCCGGAGGTCGCTCATACCTGAGACCGTTCAGCCCAGGTCGTTCTGCCCGGTCCACTGATCGATCGGACTGCCAGACTCACCAGCCGGCAACCCGCTGCCATAATATCGCCCCTGGCCCATATCCAGCATGGAGATCCATTGCATCATGCTGTCGGCGCTGGAACCGCGAGAGCGATAACTCAGCGCACCGCTATATGCGCTGCCCAGGCCACCCCAGCCCAGGCCGGTGCCCAGGCCGGTCGACCAGCCGCGACTGGGGCTGCCGCCCCGCAGGATCGCGCCGGTTTCGGGCGAACGCAGAAAGGCCTGGCTGCCGCGCCGCGAGACATCAAGCAGACTGCCATCGGGACCACGGACCAGGTTGCGCGGTGTACTGCCCAGCAGGCGTGCATTCAGAATCGCCTGCCGTGCGCCGGCGCTGATGCCGGCATTGCCGGATTGATAAGGCAGATTGCCGGCCTGGGCCTGTGCGACTTGGCCGCCGGCGCAGACAAGAACTGCGGTGCCGAATAGAACCGCGCCAAGCACACGGATGTGGCTGGAAACTGGAGTCATGCTGTGCCTCCCATAGAGGAAAATATCACTGTAGTGCTTTCCCTCCTCCCCGGAAGCGATGTTTCATCGCCTACCCCATATGCGTCAGAACTACCCCCTATGCGCAGCCGGGGACGATGGGAATTGGGGTTGCTGGCATACCGGACGTGATAGGCGTCAGCCCGTTCGCCGCAGCAAACACGGCCACGGCGGTGCGGTTATGCATGCGCAGTTTATGCGTCACCAGATGCACCAGTGTCTTCACCCGGCTTTCGGCCAGGCAGCTTGTCTGCGCAATCTCACGATTTGGCATCGCGGCACCGATATAGGCCAGAACGCTCAATTCCTCCGGCGAGAACGTGCCGACGATGTCAAGACGAAGCCGGTTGGTCATCAGGCGATGCATCAGCGGGCTGGACACCGACATGTAACCTTTGATCGCCAGTTCCAGCAAATCGATCGGGACGTCGCCATACTCTTCACGCAGCAACAGGCCGCAGCTCTGCTGCGCCCTGGTGATTACATCCAGCATCTGCTGATCAGTCAGTATGACCACGGCCCGCACGGTTGACAGGGTCTTTTGCGTTGCATCCAGCCGATGATCCCACAGCCAGATCAGGTCATCGGCCTCGATCAGCACCACATCCGCCATGGCGCAGGTGCGATCAAAAGCATCGCTGACCCGTGGATCTATGATGCCGATCAGCTCCCATTGCGTCAGACGCATCACTTCATGATGCAGAGCCCAGGCGAGATCTGACTTCCTTGAGGCGACAAGCACACGCCGGCCGGTAAACATTCTGCTTCTCACTGTTATCGGCAAATTCTCTGCACGGGCCTTTCTGGCCTCTCAGGGATACAGAGTATATGTGCGATGCCACAACCAATCGCTTAATGCAGATGCCGCGTCAACAACAATAAGACATCGGTGGTAGCCCTTCTCCATCTTGCGATGGAGTCGATCTGAAGTGTGTACCTCTGTTGCGCCAAAAACCGGCCGCCTGATTTCTTTAGTCACCGCACGCAATCCCTATTGTGACTTGCGAGAGATCATGCAGTTGGCGCCACAGACCACGATGCAAATTCGGTCAGGTGCCAACTGCCATAACAGGCGGGAGAGATACAGTGCGCACCTTACCATTGATCGCAATAGCCGCTATGTCGCTGAGCGCTTGCTCGGCCCAGAGCGTCTATTCCAGCCAGGGAGCCCGCCCGACTTACGGACTGCCCGTCACCAATAACGATACACCCTATTCGCAGTGCCTGTCGGCGCTTGCCAAAATTCCAGGCAACAACCTGCCGATCTTCACGGTGGGCGAGGTTGCCGATAAGACCGGCCAGGTCGACCGCTCCAACAATGGCGCCGTGCTGTCGCAGGGCATCACCGAGATGATGATGAGCGCGTTCTACAAGACGCGCCGTGTGCATCTGGTCGAGCGCTTCGATCTGCGCATCCCGCTGGCCGAAGCCCGCATGGTCGAACAGAAGCTTGCCATCGCGCCGCCCCAGACAACCGCACCGATCCGGGCGAGCAACTTTGTCGTCATGGGAGCGCTGACCGAGCTGAACTACAACATCGTCAGCGAGGGCGCGCGCCTTTCGATCAGCGGTATCGGCGCCGGCGCCCGCACTGTGGTGATCAATGTCGGCCTGGATATCCGGGTGGTCAACTCACAGAGCTTTGACGTTCGCTATGTCAGCTCGCTGCAGAAACAGATTTTTGGTTATGAAGTCGAAGCAAACGTCTTTCGCTTCTTCGGCTCAAGGCTCGTCGAGTTCGACGCGGGACGTATTCAGAACGAACCGCTTCAGCTCGGTGTGAGGTCCGTCGTCGAAATGGCCGTGTACCAGATCATGACGGATTATTTGGGTCTGCCGACCTCGGCCGAGTGCCAGCTCGAACGGACCACCTACGCAGAAGAGTCCCTTACGAAACCCAAAGGAGCTAACAAATGAAAACGATCCTGAAAGCTGGCCTGCTGGCCAGTGTGTCGGTGGCAGCCCTCGGCCTCACCATCGCCACTCCTGCCCATGCCTTTGACGAAGTCAACTGGACGTGGGATGCCGCGATCACCGAGACCATCACCAAGAATGTCAATATCAACATCAATATTGACCCGACTGGCATGACGATGGTGGAAAACCTGCAGGGCCATATTGGCGATGTGACGGCCACTTCGAAGGTCCAGAACATCTACAACAACCAGCCTGCCGGCACTGGCACCGTTGATCTGGGCAGCACCGATATCCAGTTCCATTACGGTATCGGCGGCGCCATGATCCCGGGCGATCCTTACAACAGCCCGAATGTGAGCGCGGGCAATGTCGACGAAGTCGATCAGATGCCGAATATCAACGGCACCGTGACCGCAACCGTCGATCTCGGCGAAGTGACGGTTCCGGCGACTGCCAGCCTGGACGCCGTGACCCAGCTGCCCTCGATTGTCAGCGCCGCGACCGCGGTGAGCAACAATCTGAACATCACCACGGATGTCGCCCTGCAACTCCATTCCGGGCAGTTCCTGGTTGGTGAAGGCAGCGGCGAAGGGTCGGATCCGGCCTATTACGGCACCGGCAATTCCAGCCTGACCATCGCGGCCGCCCTGGCATCGATGGCACTGAACGGCGATCTGGTGAAGTCCGAAGTCAAGGCCAAGTCAACGGTGAGCGACATTCTCAACGCCACCGTCGACAGCTCGGCCACGGCAGTGGGCAACAACCTGAGCGTCTCGGTTGCACCGGTTTCGGCTGGCAATGCTCTGCTGATCGGCGACGTGACTCAGTTCGCCTTTGCTGACGTGACAGCGAAGTCGAAGGTGAATGACGTCACCATCAGCAACTACACCGGCCTGGGCAGCCTGGCTCGCCCGGTCGTGAACTCGGTTGCCACCGCGGTGGGCAACAATGCGTCCATCACGGTGAAGACCCCGGTGGTTGCGGCTCCGTAACCTACTGGCGGGGACGGGAGAGAGTGTGGCCCCCCTGCGCTCTCTCCCGCTTCCGATCTCTTTGCACTTTCAAGCCATGGAGGCTGTCATGTTCTGGTCAAAACTCTCATCCCTCGCCGTGCTGATCGCACTGGCATCCGCAGCCCAGCCCGCCGCTGCCCAGCAGATGGGACGCGATGGGTACAATTTCCCCGCCCGCACCCCCAGCATGTCGGCGCAATTCGATTTCCAGGAGCGCTTGCAAAGCAGCAGCAGCGCTGCCAGCACCGCCGCCGGCATGGGTGCATTGAATCAATATGTCACACAGTACAATTCCAGTTCGACTGCCATCGCCAACATGAACCAGGTCAACCAGACCATTTCAGGTGGCTCAAGCGCGACCGCGACGCTGGCGACCGACCAAACCAGCACGGGCAGCCAGGATGCGTCGGCCAGCACCAAGGTCAAGGTCGACAATTCTGTGCTCATCAACAAGACCGTCAACAACCCGCAGCCGTAACCCGGCAGGATGATGGCAGGAGAGCGGCTATGAACGGGCCATGGATGCAAGCCATGACGCTGTATGCGATTTCACGCCGGCGGCTTGGCATCGATCCCAATGCCAAGCCCTTGCCGGCTGCCAACCGGCAACACAACCGCTCTCCGTCTGCGGCGCGGGTCGCGACCCTGGCCTGGGGCGCAAACCGTGGCGATGCCGAAGCCCAGTATACGCTCGGCGTGCTTGGCCTGGTTGGCAAGCTTGGTGCCGCCGGCCGCCGTAAGGCCCATGCTCTGCTTGCTGCCTCCGCCATGCAGAACCATGCCGGCGCGTGCTTTGTGCTGGGCACGCTGCATCAGCATGGCGTCTTGATGCCCCACAATCCCGAGAAGGCCGTGCATCTGTTTCAGAATGCCGTGCGTTCGGGCCATGCCCGGTCGCAGAATGCACTGGCACAGCTCATGCTGGCCGGCACCGGGATCGCACGTGATACCGATGGCGCCATTCACCTTCTCAAAGCCGCCATCGCTCAAGGGCAGCACGATGCCATGGCCAATCTTGGTGTTCTCTATATCCATGACAGCGGTACACCAGAAGACCATGCACGTGGCATTCAGCTGTTGACCGACGCGGCCGTAAACGGCGTGGTGGAGGCGCAGCATTATCTCGGCTGGCTCTATCACACCGGAATCCGGGTTCCACAGGATCTTGATGCGGCCCGCAAATGGTATGGCATGGCCGCGGATGGCGGCAAAGCCAAGGCGCAGCACAGCCTTGCCCAGATGCTGCTACGACCATCCGGCCCGTTTTACGAACCGGTCACCGCGCTGAAATGGCTGCTGGTGCTGGCAACCGGCCAGGATGCAAGCCTCAAGCATGCAGCAGGTACGGCGATCGACACGCTGGCTCCGCAGCTCTGCGCCGATGATGTGGCCCTAGCAACCGAAGCCGCGCTGCAATGGCTGCAGCATCACAAGCTGGCAGCCTGGACACCGCTGCGGGTGCTCTGATGACGCGGCGCGGCCCGGTCACAAGGGTTTTCGTTTTGGTCGCCGCCCTGGGGCTTATGGCTGGCTGCTCTCCGCTGCTGCCGCTGCTGGGGGCGGTTCTGGGCGGGCCGGAAGGGAAATCAAATCTCGCCGGGCCATTCGCCGGCGCACCCTCTGCCACGCAGAACCACCGGCCAACCGATCCTCGCTTCAGCGATGCTCTGGCCGGCGCCGACCAGCAGATACGGCCAAGCTGCGTTGCGAAGCTGCCGCCCGCCGAACCTGCGCCGGAAACCGGATGCATAGTGCGGCCAACCTGTCTGCCCGGCAGTGAACAGCCGATCCGCTTGCGGCTCTGCGCCGGTGATCCCGATGCGACGCTGGCAGAATTAACCAGGCCGGCCGTGTCTGACTGGCGCTGGGCCGACGACAGATAAGAAAGCTGATCATCGCAAGTGATGCACCAGCCCATCCGGCATTGCGCCGCTTGGCGAATAGCCATGCCAGCTACAGGGCTTATGTATTGATCGCTGGCCAACACCGCATGCGGACGAGCATACCCAACGCGCGTTCGTATCGAGGCGCTGCGTATGGGTGGCACTGCGAGTGCCTTAAATCGGACACGTCGTTCATCCTACATGCTGCTCAAAGGAGGTACTCCGCTTTAAAAGCGGGATGAATATCTCTTCCGAATGTTCATCCTTGGCTCCAAACGCTTCTTATGCGCGCTCGGCGCCGCCCGTTAGTGTCCATCGCACTCATTTGGCGCAAGTCGCAATACTGCATTTTTGGTTTACATCCCTGGGGGACGCATGAAGATCGTGCATATCGATCGGAACCAGCTTTTCCGTGAAGGCCTGAGGCGAATCCTGGATGGATCGCAATACAGCGTCGCACTCGGCATATCGTCCTTCCCTGAAGGCAATACCCAGATCGCCGTGCAACAGCCCGACGTCGTTATCATTGATACTGCCGGTTATGGCGATATCCTGCTTGAGCTGATGCTGAGTGTCAGGGCGCTGCCGGTTCCGGCGCGCGTGGTGGTGCTCACCGACACCGTGGGTATCCCGCGCCTGGCGAGTGCCCTGAGCGCCGGCGTGGATGGTTATCTTTTGAAAGACATGTCGGCAGAGGCCCTGAAGCAATCGCTGAACCTAGTCCTGATGGGCGAAAAAGTGTTTCCCACTACCCTTGCGCATCTTCTGATCAACACAAGGCATACGGTTCAGGCCGGCGGGGCATCAGACCGGAACCGCCCGCTGTCCGAGCGCGAAAATGAGATTCTGGCCTGCCTGGTGAACGGACAGTCCAACAAGGTGATCGCCAGCCACCTGCAGATCACCGAAGGCACCGTGAAGGTTCATCTGAAGGGTGTCCTGAAGAAAATCCATGTGGCCAACAGAACCCAGGCCGCCATCTGGGCCCTGCAGAATGGCGTCATCGCCGAAATGAATGCGAGCGCGGGCCGTTCTCCTCCCATGCCACCGGCAAATATCCTGAGCATGCCCAGCGAGCCGGCCCCGGTGCTGAAGCAGGCCCGCGCCCTGTCCTGTGGCCGGGTAGGCCGCCTGGCCAGGATCACTTCGGGCTGAGCTGGATTCCTGCACTTTAGGGGTAGTCTAGTCCGAATTTGTAGCCGCCAGCTGGTTGGAGGCGGCAAACATGGCAACAGCCGTCCGGTTCCCCATCCGCAGTTTATGGGTTACCAGATGCACCAGCGTCTTGACCCGATTCTCGACCAATCCGGTGGCGCGGGCGATCTCGCGATTCGACAGGCCGTTGCCGATATGAGCCAGGATGCGGCGCTCTTCCGCCGAAAAACCCGCAACAATATCGAGCCGAAACTGATTCCGCTTCAGGCGATCAATTAGCGGCTGGCCAATCGCCACATAGCCTTTGAGTGCGATTTCAAGCACATCCACTGGCACCTCTCCGTTGGCTGTCCTGAACAGCAAACCGCTGTTCGCAGGCAGACGCGGCACCACGTCGAGAATCTGCTTATCGCTTAAAATCACCACAGTGCGCAGGCTTTCCAGGATTTTCTGCGTTGCGTCATTTCGGTTGTTCCAGAGCCAGGTCAAATCCTCAGCATCGATCAGCAGCACATCAACCATCGTACAGGTGCGCTCGAAGACATCTTCGACCCGCGAATCCACGACACCGATCAACCACCATTCAGGCAGACGACTGATTTCACGATGCAAGGCCCCGGCGAAATCCAAGTTTCGCGAAGCCACCAGCACACGCTGACGGGCGGACATTCAATTCCCTGTAAGTTTCACCAAAAAGTTCCGCGCGGGCTTTTACGGCCTCTTCAGATTCACGAAACTGAAGGCGATTGTTCATTCTAGGCGTGTCGACTCCATGCCAATAAGCCGCAAGGCCACGGGCTTTGCGCTTCAGCATGAAATAGTTTTTCGGACTACCTCTTTTGTGCAGTACTCGGTCAATGAGCGCTGCATCCCACAAGCATGGGGGAGAAGGAGGTCAGATATCGATTCTGTGCGGTATCGACCAGACGGAATACATCTGGCGTAGCAAACGACCGTAGGCGTTGACGCGCGGGCGTCATCAGGATCATGGCCGGGCGATAGCGTCGACCCGCGATCTCAGTCAATTCGCAATGTGGAAGTCAGCGAGGATAGCAGACGACGGAATATGCTGCCGGCTGCATGCGCCACTATCGTGAGAGCATGCTTCATATAGGCGCCGCACATCATGAATATAAGGGGCAATGCTGCTGCCCGCGCGCCGCATGGCAAGATAGACGCAGGGCTGCGCGCCGTGGCTTACGGCCGCTCGCAGCCGCCAATTCGTCAGCGGCCAGCCAATACCTCTATTGATGAGACGGCGGCCACGGCAGGATTATGCCAGTAATCGGTCCATATTGCCCTGCATGCCTGCGATACGGAGGTGATACCTCCTAATAGTTGGCCATCATTGCGGGATATGGGCGTAGTCTGCCTCATGGCAGAGGGACTGGACAGGCACAGCCGTCGGACGGCTTCGATACACTATCTTCTCCCCGATCCGGAGGAAGAGGAAGAACGGCGGCTCGCCGCCGTGCGGCGGTTTGATACGCTCGATACGCTGCCGGATCCGATCCTCGATCTTATCGCGACCAGTGCCGCCGATCTTCTGGCCGCACCCGTCGCGGCCATCAGCGTCGTCGACCGCAATCGCATCTGGTTCAAGGCCCGCCATGGACTGGATCTTCATCATACCAGCCACGCGCCAGGCCTTTGTGCGTCTGCGATCATGCATCGCACCCCGCTCATGCTGCCAGATGCCTTGCAGGATTCGCGCGCCAAGTCCAATCCACTGGTCACCGGCGATCTTGGCATCCGCTTCTATCTGGGCATTCCGCTGCGCACGCAGGATGGCTTCAATATCGGCACACTCTGTGTCATGGACCATAAGCCCCGAACCGCAACCCCAAAGCAGATCGCCAGTCTGGTGAACCTGGCATCCGTGGTGATGGATCATCTGGAGCTTGTGATTTCGAAACAATCCGCCAACGGGTGCCTGTGATCTGCGATCTCAAACCCAGCGGCCGCTACGTCACTGTTGAACTCCACCGTGCGGGCGGAATCCCCCAGGTCATGAAGCTGTTGCTGGACGCCGGCCTGCTG
>NZ_CALSAN010000036.1:0-35799 GCF_943372915.1 Ferrovibrio terrae
GAACAGGTGCTGGACGACCTGGTGCGCGCGGCGCCGCGCTGGGCCGAGGCCTGGAACAAGCGCGCCACCCTGCTGTATCTGCAGCAGCGCGATGCCGAAAGCATCGCCGATATCCGCGCCACCCTGCAGCTCGAACCGCGCCATTTCGGCGCCATCTGCGGTTTCGGCCAGATCTGCCTGCGCCATGGCGAAATGGCAGCGGCGGTCAGTGCCTTTGGTGCAGCCCTGCAGCTGAATCCGCATCTGGATAGCGTGCGTGCCATGCTGGGCGAGCTGGAACCGCCGCCGCCTAAGCGTCTGAACTAAGGCTCATCTGAACCGACCGGCCAGATTGCATAGCCGGAACGCCTACTCGCCAGCTTGCCGTAATGGCGGGAAACCGCTATTTCTCCAGCAGAATGATGGACCAGCCATGAGCGACGCCCCCGACCGCACAGCCATCGACGCGATGCGCGACGGCCTGCTGACCGGCAACCTGACGCCGCTCAGCGCGCCATTCCTGCGCCACGGCCTGCAGCCGCCGGTCGTGCAGTGGAATCCGCGCGCCGAAGACCTGCCCACCACCCAGCTGCCCTTCGTGCTGAATCTCTGGCTGTCCTTGCGCGATGCCGATGGCCGCGTGATGCCCGAGCAGATCGATCCGTTCAAGCTCAAGCCGGCGCTGGGTTACATCCTGCTGATCGACGTGCTGGATGACGGCGAGGATTTCCGCTACCGCCTCTATGGCAGCGAAGTGGCCCGCGTTGCCGGCTTCGACATGACCGGCAAGCGCACCTCTGAAATCGTCACCGGCTCGCTGGCCAGCACATTCTACATCGCCGGCTATCGCGCCCTGCTGCGCCGCCCGATACCGCTGTTCACCTGGCATGAAATGCCGATGCAGATCACCATCAACAGCTGGGACCGCATCGTGCTGCCGCTGAGCGATGCCCAGGGCCGCATCACCCGCATCCTCACCTGCAACATGCCGGGCGAACCGCTGATCCTGCATGCCAAGGATGCACGCCGGCAGCAGGTCTGAGCGGCGCTGCGCGGTAAAATTGTACACAATCCGGATTGACGATTCTGCCCGGGCTCGGTAGGGCTTGGTCTTTGCCGCGCCGCAACATCGGCGCGGTCCCCGGGGGACGGACGGCATGATCGATCTGGCAATGGAATGGCTCAATCTGGTGCTGCGCTGGATGCACCTGATTTTCGGCATTGCCTGGATCGGCTCCTCCTTCTTCTTCGTCTGGCTCGACAATTCGCTGCGCAAGGGCATCAACCAGCAGCAGGGTGTGCTGGGCCAGGCCTGGCTGATCCATGGTGGCGGCTTCTATTTCACCGAGAAATACTCGGTCGCGCCGCCGCAGCTGCCGGCCGAACTGCACTGGTTCAAATACGAGGCCTATTTCACCTGGCTGAGCGGCTTCTTCCTGATGGGCGCGCTGTATTACGTCAGCGCCGATCTCTACCTGATCGATGCCAAGGTGCTGCCGCTCGGCCGCTGGGAAGCTATCGGCTTCAGCCTGGTTTCGCTGGTGCTGGGCTGGATCGCCTATGACCTGCTGTGCCGGTCGCCGCTCGGCAACAACGACGCGGCGCTGGCGATTGTCGGCTTCGTGCTGCTGGTGGCCGCCGCCTGGGGCTATACGCAGATTTTCTCGGCCCGTGCCGCCTATCTGCATGTCGGCGCCCTGATCGGCACCATCATGGCGGCCAATGTGGCGATGAACATCATCCCCAACCAGCGCAAGGCCGTGGCCGAGATGCTGGCGGGGCAGGTGCCCGACCCGTCCTATGGGAAACAGGCCAAGCAGCGTTCGCTGCACAACAACTACCTGACCCTGCCGGTGCTGTTCGCCATGATCAGCAACCATTACCCGGTCACCTATGGCCACCCTTACGGCTGGGCGATCCTCGCCGTGGTGATGATCATCGGCGGCCTGGTGCGGCATTTCTTCAACCTGAAAAACCAGGGCCGCGGCACGCGCTACGAATTCCTCGGCATCGCCTTCGCGCTCACCGTTGGGCTGGTGTTCTTCACCCACTGGGACCCGCGCCGCGCCACGCTGGCGGAAGGCGTCACCATCGAGGATGTGCAGCGCGTGGTGGCCGCCCGCTGCACGGTGTGCCATGCCGCCAAGCCGACCTTCGACGGCATCACCGAGGCGCCGAAAGGCGTGATGCTGGAAAGCCCGGCGCAGATCCGCCGTTTCGCATCGCTCATCAATCAGCAGGCGGTGCGCACCGAGACCATGCCACCCGGCAATGCCACCGAGATGACGGATGAGGAACGCCAGATTCTCGCCGCCTGGATCGCGGCAGGGGCGCCGATCAAGTAAGCGGCCGCGTTTTGCAGAATCGAAACCAGGTGCGCTGAACGCTCGTTCAGTATGGCACCTTGTCGGGCTTGTCGGCCCATTCGCGGAACACCTCCAGCGCCTCGTCGCGCAGGATCTGCTCGCAGACCAGCGAGCGGCGTTCGCGCGGCAGCGCCAGCTGGCGATAGAGAAACGCGTCGTCGAAATTGATCGCCGCCGCATCGGCCTGTTCGTTGGCGTAATAGACCTTGTCGATGCGCGCCCAGTAGGTGGCTGACAGGCACATCGGGCAGGGTTCGCAGCTGGTGTAGAGCACCGTGCCGCGCAGGTCGAAACGCGCCAGGCGTTTGCAGGCATCGCGGATCGCCGTCACCTCGGCATGGGCGGTGGGATCGTTGGTGGAGGTCACCTTGTTCCAGCCTTCGCCCACCACCTTGCCATCGGCCACGATCACCGCGCCGAAGGGGCCGCCGGCCCCGGCATTCATATGGATACGGCTGAGCGCGATGGCCTGGCGCATGAAGGCGGCATGATCGGTCATGGCAAACCTCCGTTCGGATTACGATCCGCGATACGTCGAATAGCTCCAGGGCGAGGCCAGCAGCGGCACATGGTAATGCCCGTCGGCCTCCGCCATGGCAAAGCGCAGCGGCACGATATCGAGGAAACCCGGACTGGGCAGCGTGACACCAAGGCCACGGAAATACGCGCCGATATGGAACACCAGCTCGTATTGCCCGGGCTTGTAGGCCTCGCCGGCCAGCAGCGGCGCATCGGTGCGGCCATCGGCATTGGTGGTGACGGTCTTCACCAGGCGGCGCGCATCGCCATCCAGCGCGTAAAGCTCGATGGTCACGCCGGCGGCCGGCTTGCCATGCATGGTGTCCAGCACATGGGTGCTCAGGCGGGCCATTCGCGTCTCCTCAAGCCTGCAGCAGCGCTTCGAGGCGGATGCGGGCGATCTTGCCCACCTCGACCAGCGCCGTGGTCAGTTCAATCTCGCGCGCATTGCGGATGCGCGCCTCGAAAGCCTCGAAAATCTGCCGTTTGGTCCGCAGCTTCACCGCGATGATGAAGGGAAAGCCATGGCGGTCCAGATAGGCGGCGTTGAGCGCCACGATCCTGGCCTTCTCTTCCGCGCTCAGCCGCGTCAGGCCGACGCTGTCCTGCTCCGATGTCGAATGCGCCGTCAGCGTGCCGGCATCGGCTTCCTTGCCGGCCAGCTGCGGATGCGCGCGCAGCAGCGCCAGCTTTTCGGACTCAGTCGCGGCCCACATCGCCGCCACCATGGTGCCATGCAGGCTGTCGAGGCTGCCGAACGGGCGCCTGGACGCCGCACGCTCCGGCACCCAGGGCGAATGCTCGAAAATGCCGCCTAAGCTGGCGACGAAATCGGGCGCGCTCATGCGGTTGAGATCGGCAAGACTGAGCGTAACAGGCTGCATACGGCCTCCGGCGGGTGACCGTGTCTGTATAGCCTATCCGGCGCGAGGGGGGAAATGCTGGCGCAGGCCGCGCCACAATGCCGTGGCCTCGGCGCCGCCGGCATCGCGCGCATCGGGCCGCACGGCGGTGTGCACCATCACCAGGCGGCGCTGCGGATCGACGAAAATGGTCTGCCCGCGCACACCCAGCAGGGCGAAGCTGCCGTCATTCTCGGGGAAGATCCAGGTCTGGAAACCATAGCCGAACCAGCGGCCGGTCTGCGTGCTGGTGAAATGCGCCCGCGTCATCTCGCGCAGCCAGTCGGCCGGGATCACCTGCTGCGCACCGACCTTGCCGCCATTGGCCAGCAGCATGCCCAGCCGCGCATAGTCGCGCAGCACGGCGCTGAAATTCGCATAGGTGGTTTCCTGGCCGGTGCGGTCGATCACCCAGCTGGCATCGGCCTCGGCGCCGATCGGCTGCCAGATGCGCTCCGCGGCATAGTCGGCAATCGGGCGTTTCAGTGCGCCGGTCAACACCAGACCGAGCACCTGGGTTTCCGACGAGGCATAGTACCAGCGCGTACCCGGCGCCGCTTCTCGCGTATCGAACTGCCGCACGGCGCCGGCGCCACCGGGACCGAACAGCATGGCGCGCGACAGTTTCACGGTGTCGTCGCGGCCATCGTAATCCTCGCGGAAGCGCACGCCGGACGACATGGTGAGCAGGTGGCGGATCGGCGTGCGGCCATATTCGCTCCCGGCCAGCGCCGGTGCATATTTTTCGGCCGTATCGTCGATCGAGGCAATCGCGCCATCGGCCACCGCCAGGCCGACCAGGATGGCGCAGATCGTCTTGGCCATCGAGAACGACACCATGCGATGCGCATCGGTGCGGCCATACTGATAGCGTTCGACATGGATGGTGTCGCCCACGGCCACCAGCAGGCCGGTGGTGGGATTGCGCGCCAGATAGCCGTCGATATCGTAACGCCCGCCGCCACGCATCGGCGGGGCGGAATATTGCAGTGCCGGTTCGGCGGCAGCGCGCCGCCAGGGCCGCGACGCGGTCCCGCGCGCGACCACACGGGCGCTGAAGATCTCGTCGAGCCGCGAGAAACCGTCGACGCTGTAGGCCGGCTGCCACCAGGTGGCCGGCGTGGCGCGCGGATACTGGCCGGCATTGTTGGTGTAGCGTTCGAGATCGGGTCCGCCGGGATTGCTGCGAATACCCGACGCAGGTGCGGCTGCCTGTGGCGCCGTCATGCTGCCGCTCGGCACGCAACTGCCCAGTGCCAGCAGCGGCAGGATGGCGAGCAGCAGGGTGGCGCGCGTGCTCATGGGTCAGCGGGTCACAGGATCAGGATGGCGCGGAAGTCGTTCACATTGGTCAGGGTCGGTCCGGTCATGATCAGGCTGCCGGCCGCCTGGAAAAAGCCATAGCCATCGTTGTTGGCCAGGCAGGCCTTCACATCGATGCCCTTCATCGCCGCGCGGGCGATGCTGTCGGGCCGCAGCAGCGCACCGGCATTGTCCTCGCTGCCGTCGATGCCATCGGTATCGGCGGCCAGCGCATAGATGCCCTCGGCGCCATCCAGGGCCACGGCAAGTGCGGTGAGGAATTCGGCATTGCGGCCGCCACGGCCCTTGCCGCGCATCGTCACCGTGGTTTCGCCGCCCGAGAGCAGCACGCAGGGCGTGCCGGCCGGCTGGCCATGGCGGCGCGCCTGACGCGCAATGCCGGCCATCACCATCGCCACCTCGCGGGCCTCGCCCTCGATGGCATCGCCCAGAATCACCGGCGTGATGCCGGCGGCGCGCGCCACCTTTGCAGCGGCTTCCAGCGCCATCTGCGGCGTGGCGATCATCACGGTTCTGGTATTGGCAAAGGCCACATCACCGGGCTTGGGCGTCTCGCCCTTGCCGGCCCTGAGATGCTTCAGCACCGCCGGCGGCAGCGGGATGCCGTATTTCTCGATCACCGCCAGCGCATCGGCAAAGCTGGTCGGATCGGGCACCGTGGGGCCAGAAGCGATCACCGCCGGATCGTCGCCTGGCACATCGGAAATCAGCAGCGACACCAGCGGCGCCGGTGCGGCAGCGGCAGCAAGCCGGCCGCCCTTGATGGCGGAGAGATGTTTGCGCAGGCAGTTCATCTCGGTGATGTTGGCACCGCAGGACAGCAGCGCCTGGTTCACCGCCTGCTTGTCGGCCAGCGTCAGGCCCGGCGCCGGCAGCGCCAGCAGAGCCGAGCCGCCGCCCGAGATCAGGCACAGCACCTGGTCGTCCGGCCCCAGCCCCTGCACCTTGCGCAGGATCAGCGCCGCGGCTTTCTCGCCCGCCGAATCCGGCACCGGATGCGCCGCCTCCACCACCACGATGCGCTCACAGGGCACGTCATGGCCGTAGCGCGTGACCACGATGCCATCCAGGTCATCCAGCCGGTCCTGCGGCCAGTGCTGCTCCACCGCCCGGGCCATGCTGGCGGCGGCCTTGCCGGCGCCCACCACCACGGTGCGCCCGCGGGCCGGTGCGGGCAGATGCGGCGGCAGGCAGACGGCGGGATCGGCGGCCTGCCGCGCCGCCTGGAACATCGCCTGCAGGAGAGTGTCCGGATCGTGGCTCATGGCATCATCGTCAATTTACGGGTCTCACGCTGGCCAAGCAGTCGCTCGACCTTCAGCGCCGCCATCGCGATGTGATAGGGCGTGCTGGCCGGCAGGTAGTCACTGTCGGGCTGCAGGTCGCGGCGCAGATATTCATGCCAACCGCCCTGACCCGTCAAATAGGTCCGGTCCAGAAACGTGATCCATCGCGTCAGCGCCGCACAGGTCTCGGCATCGCCGCCCTGCGCCGCCAGCGTGGCATGCGCCTTGATGCATTCCGTCACCGGCCAGATGCGTTTGCGGTCGCTGAACACGTGGCCCTGGGTGTCGAGCTGGTCGTAGATGCCGCCATGCAGGCCGTCCACGCCATGGCGGTTGGCCCAGTCGAACAGGGGGGCGGCGAGGATCTTGCAGTCCTGCTGCCCGCTGCTGTCAACATATTCGTTCAGCAGCCAGTACCATTCATAAGAATGCCCTGGCTGCACCAGATGGCCTATATCCTGGCGCGGCCGGCCATCGGCATCGAGATGCTCGATGACCTGGGCGCCATTGGGCGAGCGCAGATGCTTGGCAAACAGTGCCACGATCCGTGCCGCCTCCTGAAGGAAGTCCGGATCGCCGCTGGCCGCATGCAATGCCAGGTAGGCTTCCAGCAGATGCATATGTGGATTCTGTTCCAGCGCCTGATCGGTCACCCTCCAGTCCCGGGCGGCGGCCTGGGCCAGCCAGCCCTGCGGCAGGCGCAGATGACGCTGGATCAGCACATGGGTGCGGCGCGCCCAGTCGAGCGCCGCCGGCTGCTGAAAGACCGTCGCATAATGCGCCAGCCCGAACAGCACCAGCGCATGACCGTACAGATCCTTGCCGGCATTTGCCGGCGCATGATCATCGCCCAGGCTGAAAAACCAGCCGCCATGTTCGGCATCCCAGAACCGTCCGGTCAGGTCGGCAAACAGCGCATGTGCCCGGTCGGCATAGAGCGGCGTGCCAGTGACATGCCAGGCCTGCGAAAAGAAGAACAGCTGGCGGCCGACCACCATGCTGCGACGATAGCCCAGCGCCACCGGCGTCAGATCGGTCCGCAGCCGCTCGATGCCATGCTGCCCTGCCATGTTCCAGCCCTTGCCAGCCCACAGCGCGGCCATATCGCCAAAGACATAGGCGACGAACTTGCGCGCGACGGTGCGCTGCGATTCGGTAAGGGCTGTGGTCATCGGCTCAGGTCAGCGGCATCACGCATCCAGACAGCCTGGCCGCGGATCATGGCGCGCGACTGGGCAGCATGGCGAATTCATTGCCATGTCCGGCCGGATATTTCGAGACGTCCCGGACCAACAAAGATTTCCCCCCATAAAAATATCCCGGCCGGTGCTGCCGCCGTCAACCGCGCTTGGCCTCCGCCTTGGGCCGGTGCTATGGTTCTGGAAAGTGTATACAATCCCCCAGCGTTCCGACAGGATTTCGCCCATGGCCGCCCACCGCTTTGCCGACCGCATGCTCGCGCAGCTCGACGAACTCGGCCGCATCAGTGAAAGCCCCGACTTTCTGGCCCGCACCTTCCTGGTGCCGCAGCACCGGCAGGCCCATGAACGCGTCGCGGAGTGGATGCGCGAGGCCGGCATGGAGGTCGAGCATGATTCGGCCGGCAATGTGGTGGGCCGCTATGCCGGCACCGAACCGGCCGCCCCGGCGCTGATGACCGGCTCGCATCTCGATACCGTGCGCAATGCCGGCAAATACGACGGCATGCTGGGCGTGATCGCGCCGATCGCCTGCATCGCCGACCTGAACAAACGCGGCAAGCGGATGCCTTTTCCCATCGAGGTGATCGGCTTCGCCAACGAGGAAGGCACCCGCTTCGGCTCGGCCATGACCGGCAGCCGCGCGGTGGCCGGCACCTTCGATCCCGCCATCCTGGAAGCCCGGGACAAGCAGGGCATCTCGATGGGCAATGCCTATCGCAGCTTCGGCCTCGATCCGGCCAAAGTCGGCTTCTGCGCCCGCAAGCCGGGCAGTATCGCCGCCTTCGTGGAACTGCATATCGAGCAGGGCCCGGTGCTGGAAAATGAGGGCCTGGCGCTGGGCGTGGTGACGGCGATTTCCGGTGCGCATCGTTTCCGCGTCGAGATCACCGGCCTCGCCGGTCATGCCGGCACCGTGCCGATGGGCCAGCGCCAGGATGCGCTGGTGGCGGCAGCCGAGATCGTGCAGTACATCGAAAAGCGCTGCACCGGCACGCCGACGCTGGTCGGCACCGTGGGCATGATGGAAGCCCTGCCCGGCGCGATGAACGTGATCCCCGGCAAGGCGGTGTTCTCGATCGACGTGCGCGCCGGCGAGGACGACCTGCGCGACCTCGCCGCCGACGACATCCTGAAACAGATCGGCGTGATCTGCGTCGGTCGCAAGCTGGAATACAAGATCACCGAGCTTTACAACAGCACGGCAACGCCCTGCCACCCCAAGCTGATGGATGCGGCCGAAGCCGCCATCACGGCGCAGGGCGTGCCGACCATGCGGCTGCCGTCGGGTGCCGGCCACGATGCCGCAACGCTGGCGCCGCTCTGCCCGATCGCGATGATCTTCATGCGCTGCACCCGCGGCATCAGCCACAATCCGCTGGAAGCCGTGCTGCCCGACGATGTGGAACTCGCCACCGGCGCGCTGCTGCATTTCATCGAGAATTTCAAACCCGTTCGGTAAACCGCCCCGCGTTCCGCGCGATCCCTTGAGCTGAGAGCCATGGCCAAAAAGAAAAAGACTGCCGCCCCGAAGAAGACCAAAAAGACCATCGACATCGTTGCCGCCGCGCTCGGTAAAAAACCCTATCCGCGCGACCTCTATGGCTACGGCCCCACCACGCCGGACCCGAAATGGCCGGGCGGCGCCAAAGTCGCGGTCAACTTCGTGCTCAATTACGAAGAGGGCGGCGAGCGCAGCATCCTGCACGGCGACAAGGTGTCGGAAACCTATCTCACCGAAATCCCCGGCGGCACCCCGCGCGTGAAGCAGCGCGACCATGCCACTGAATCCGTCTATGACTACGGCGCCCGCGCCGGCGTGTGGCGCATCCTGCGCCTGTTCCAGGAACGCGGCATCCATTTCACCTCCTGGGCCGTCGGCATGGCGGTGGCGCGCAACCCGGAAGCGGCCGCCGCGATGCACGAGCAGGGCCATGAAGTGGCCAGCCATGGCTGGCGCTGGTTCGATTATAACGGCATGTCGATCGCCAAGGAGCGCGCCGACATGAAGCTGGCGATTGAGTCGATCCGCCAGGCCACCGGCCAGCGCCCGCTCGGCTGGTATACCGGCCGCTTCTCGGAAAACACGCTGAAGCTGGTCGCCGAAGACGGTGGCTTCGTCTATTCATCCGATTCCTACGACGACGACCTGCCCTACTGGACCACGACCGGCGTCAAGAAGCCGCAGCTGATCGTGCCCTATACCTTCGACAACAACGACATGAAGTTCGGCCAGCTGCATGGCTTTGCCACCGGCGTCGATTTCGAGAACCATGTCCGCGATGCCTTCGACACGCTCTACAAGGAAGGCGGCGACGGCGCGCCCAAGATGATGACGATCGCGCTGCATGCCCGCCTGATCGGCCGGCCCGGCCGCGCTGCCGCACTCGCCCGCCTGATGGATTACATCCAGGGCCATGACAAGGTGTGGATCGCCAAACGCATCGAGATCGCCGAACACTGGAAAAAGGTGCACCCGTATAAGGGCTAGGGTCGCGCCGCTCGATCCGTCACCCCGGCTTTGTCCCGGGGATCCATCTGCGCGTTGCGACGCACGGATGGTTGGGATGGGCTGCAGTAATTACCGCCCCTTCGCGCCCCCGGCCAGCCGGGCGAAGACATCCTGCAGATCGACCGGACGGCGCTTGGCCGCATTCAGGTCGAGGCCGCCTTCCAGCCGCAGCAGATGCTCTTCCATGTAGCGCACGGCGCCAGCGGCATCATGCGCGGCCAGCCGGTCGATCAGGATGCCGTGTTCCTCATGGCTGCACATCGCATTGCCCGGCGCCTCGTAGATCGCGACGATCAGCGAGGTGCGCGAGATCAGCGCGCGCAGGAACACGGTGAGCGGCTCGTTCTGCATCAGCTTGGCGAGTTCCATGTGGAATTCGCCGGCCAGCTTGATGGCGCCGCGCCGGTCGCGCGTTTTCTCGGCCTCATGCTCATGCGCCACGAAGCGGCGCAGGCTGGCGATCTGCTCGGCCGTGATCTGCCGCGCCAGTGCGGCGGCGATGCCGGTTTCCACCACCCGGCGGGCGGCAAACACGTCGCGCGCCTCCTGCACGCTCGGCTTGGTCACCGAGGCGCCACGGTTATGCTGCAGCGTCACCAGATTGAGATTCTCATGCGCTAGTGCCAGCAGCACCTTGCGGATGCGCGTGCGGCTGACGCCAAAGGCCCTGGCCAGCACATCTTCGGGCAGCTTGGTGCCCGGCATGATGATGTGGTCGACAATGGCGGTGTAGACGCTGTCATAGATCGTCGCATCGTCGATGCTGGCGCGGCTGCCGGCGGCGGCAGTCTTGCGGCCGGGCGCGGATTTTCCACCCGTCTTGGGCAGGCGCGGCACCGCCATCGCCTCGGCAGCGGTGATCTTGCGCCCGGTTGCGCGCGGCGCGGGCCCCTTGCCAGCGGTCGCCTTGCCGGATGCCGGCTTTACCATTCCCTGCGCCATGCACCGTCCGCCGGCCATTCGAATCGGCCGGGCAATCCTTTGCCTGGATCGTATACGATTACCGGATTTCCGGTCTATATGCGGTCGCCGCAGCGCGGCCGTCCGGAGGCGGAACCTCCTGCCCCGCCATGCGTTTTCCTGTCTGTCTCAAGCTCTGCGTCAGGAAAGGCCCGGCCCATGGCCCAGTTCCTCGTTACCGGCGGCTGCGGCTTCATCGGCTCGCATCTGGTCGACCAGCTGCTGCGCCAGGGCCACCGGGTCCGCGTGCTCGACGATCTCTCCAGCGGCCGCACCCATAATCTGGCGCCCGAAGCCGAGCTGATGCTCGGCGATGTTGCCGATCCCGCCATGACGGCGCTCGCCATGGCAGGAGTCAGCGGCTGTTTCCATCTTGCCGCCGCCGGCACAGCGGCCAGCCGGGAAGACTGGAGCGGCAGCCATCGCATCAATCTGGGCGGTACCATCGCCGTCTTCGATGCCGCGCGCCGGCGCACGGTGCCGGTGGTCTATGCCTCCGCGGCCGCTGTTTATGGCGACGGCGGCGACCAGCGCCAGTCGGAAATGGCGCCGACACGACCATTGAACGCCTATGGTGCCGACAAGCTGGGCTGCGAACTGCACGGCCGCATCGCCGCCAGCCAGCATGGCGTGCCCACGGCCGGCCTGCGCTTCTTCAATGTCTATGGCCCGCGCCAGGACCCGGCTTCGCCCCATGCCGGCGTGATCAGCCTATTCGCCGCCTGTGCCGCAGCCGGCACAGCGCTGCCGCTGCATGGCGATGGCGAGCAGCAGCGCGATTTCATTTTCGTCGCCGATGTGGCGGCGCATCTGACGGCGGCGATGGACCGCCTGCTGGAACGCCAGCGCGACCGCCGCCCGGCGGCCGCAGCCGTGTTCAATGTCTGCACCGGCCAGCCGACCCGCATCCGCGATCTCGCGGCGCTGATCGCCCGCCTGAGCGGCCAGCCGCCGCGACTGACCATGCTGCCGCCGCGCGCTGGCGATATCCGCCGCCTGCTCGGCGATCCCACCGCGGCGATCCGGCATCTGCGCGTCGCCGCCACCACCGCGCTGGAAGACGGCCTGCGCATCACGCTCACCCGCCTGCAGCCCGAACCGGCGCCGGCGCTGCATCCGGCAGCACCCTTCGCCGTGCACTGGTCCAGCCGCCTGCTGTCGCAGTAGGCGGCGACGCGACAACGGCAGCAATCGCGTATTAGACTCGGCGCATGTCCGCGCCGATTCGATCAGCCCCCGCCTCCATAGCGCCAGCCATTGCCGCCGGGCTGCTGTCGGCCTTCGTCGGCTTCGCCTCATCCTTTGCGGTGATCCTGCAGGGCCTGATCGCCGTCGGCGCCAGCCAGGCGCAGGCGGCGTCCGGCCTGATGGCACTCAGCATCGCCATGGGGCTCTGCGCCATCATCCTCAGCCTGAAAACAAAAATGCCGATCAGCATTGCCTGGTCGACGCCGGGCGGCGCGCTGCTGGCGGCAAGCGCCGGCCATGAGATCGCCGGCGGCTTTGCCGGCGCGGTCGGCGCCTTCCTGATCTGCGGCGCCCTGCTCACCCTCGCCGGCCTGTGGAAGCCGCTGGGTCGCGCGGTGGCCGCGATCCCGCCAGCGCTGGCCAATGCCATGCTGGCCGGCATCCTGCTCGGGCTCTGCCTCGCGCCGGTGAAGGCGGTGGCCGCGCTTCCCGTTGCCGGCCTCAGCATCGTCATCGTCTGGGCGCTGGTGGCGAAGTTCAAACGCCTCTACGCGATGCCGGCCGCCGTGCTGGTGACGCTCGGCTTCATCATCGCCGGCGGCGAGATCAATGCCGCAAGCCTCGGCTCGCTATGGCCGCAGCCGGTGCTCGTCATGCCCGCCTTTTCCGCCAGCGCCCTGCTCGGTATCGCGCTGCCACTGTTCATCGTCACCATGGCGTCCCAGAACATCCCCGGCATCGCGGTGCTGCAGGCCAACGCGTATCACCCCGATCCGGCGCCGCTGTTCCGCGCCACCGGCCTCTTCAGCCTGCTGGGCGCACCCTTCGGCGGCCATGCGGTCAACCTCGCCGCCATCACGGCGGCGATCTGCGCCGGACCCGAGGCGCATCCCGATCCCGACAAGCGCTGGATCGCCGCCGTGGTGGCCGGCATCGGCTATATCGTCTTCGGCCTGCTGGCCGGTGCTGCGACCGCAGTGTTCAGTGCCGCGCCGCCGGTGCTGATCCAGGCCGTCGCCGGCCTGGCGCTGCTCGGCGCCTTCGCCAATTCCCTCGTCACCGCCTTGAGCGATCCGCAAAGCCGCGAGGCGGCAGCGATCACCTTCATCGTGGCGGCCAGCGGACTGACGCTGTTCGGCATCGGCGGCGCCTTCTGGGGCCTGATCGCCGGCGGCGCGATTCTGGCCCTGACGCGGTGGCAGCGGGGAACCTGAAGGCGCGCGGCGGGTTATCCTTTCAGGAGGACCCGCCATGGCCGAACAGCCCAAGCCGAAACCGCCCGCGACACCGCCCGACAAGCCGCAGCCGAAAACTCCCATCGGCGACCCGCCCAGCAAGGACAAGCCGCGCATCGCGCAACCGAAGCAGATGACGGTGGAACCCGGCGAGCATGGCCGCGGCACCGGCCCTGCCCATACCGAACCGCTGGTGCGGGATGCGCCCGCGCAGCTGCCTTACGGCCCTGGCACCTACGGCAACGACCAGTTCGCCGCCGAGCATCACGACGATTTCGCCGGCGATGGCGTCAAGCCTGAAGGACTGCAGGATGCGCAGCAGCGGCCCCGCAGCGGCACGCCGCGCCCAACCCTGAAAGCGAAAGAAGATCGCTACGGCCGCATCCGCGGCGAGGGCAAAGGCTAGGCGGTATCCCTACCGCTTGGCCTCCAGCGCCATGCGCACGGCGAGACCGGCCAGCACGGTGCCCATCAGCCAGCGCTGAATGAGCAGCCAGAGCGGGCGTTCGGCCAGAAAGCCGGCGATGCTGCCTGCGGTCAGCGCGATCAGGCAGTTCACGCTGACACTGATGACGATCTGGATGAAGCCCAGCGTGATCGACTGCCCCAGCACATTGCCCTGTTCCGGATTGAGGAATTGCGGCAGCAGCGACAGATACAGCATGGCGATCTTGGGATTGAGCAGGTTGGTGACCAGCCCCATGACGAAGAGCTTGCGCGGTGAGTCCTGCGGCAGCTGCTTGACCTGGAACGGCGAGCGGCCGCCGGGCTTGATTGCCTGCCAGGCCAGCCAGAACAGATAGGCGGCGCCGCCATAGCACAGCGCCTCATAGGCATAGGGCACCACCAGCAGCAGGGCCGTAATGCCGAAGGCGGCCGAGAGCATGTAGAAGACGAAGCCGAGCGCCACGCCGCCCAGCGAGATCAGCCCGGCCATGCGGCCCTGGCAGATCGAGCGCGAGATCAGGTAGATCATGTTCGGCCCGGGCGTCAGCACCATGCCGAACGACACGGCGGCAAAGGCCAGCAGGTTTGCGGTGGTGGGCATGCGGGAAGGCTCCGATTTTTTGCCATCCTAGCCGAGCGGCGAGCCTGTTTCAGCCGCGGAATTGTCGGGAGGCAATTGCGCACGCCGCTGTCCCGCACAAAAAAAGACAGGCAGGCGGGACCCGAAGGTCGCCGCCTGCCTGCGCCGGTCCCGCCGCTTAACGCGCCGCGGGGACGGCGTCCTTGGCGGCCCGGTCGATCACATCGGCCACCACCTTCGGCTGCGTCATGAAGACCGCATGGCTGGCGGCAACATTCGTCACCTTCGCATTGATGCGCTTGGCCATGTGCTGCAGCATCTTCTGGTCGAAGGCCTTGTCATCGGTGGCGATCACCGCCCAGCTCGGCTTGCTGCGCCAGGCGGCGTTCGTCAGCTTGGTGCCGAAGGCCGACAGGTTGATCGGCACCTGCGAGTCGCGCATGAAGGCGGCATCCGCATCGCTGGTGTCGGCGGCGAAGCCGGCTTTGAACTTGGCCAGATCGATGAAGCCGTAGCCGTCCTTCTGCGCGTCGATGACGAATTCGGGCGGCGTCGTGAAGCCCTCATACTGCTGCGCCGAGGTCTCGCCGGCATCGGGCGAGAACGCCGAGACATAGACCAGGCCGGCGACCTTCGGGTCGATGCCGGCCTCGGTGATCACGGTGCCGCCCCAGGAATGGCCGACCAGGATGGCCGGGCCGTTCTGGCGGTCCAGCGCGCGCTTGGTCGCCGCCACGTCGTCGGCCAGCGAGGTCAGCGGATTCTGCACGATGGTGACGCGGTAGCCGCGCCCGGTCAGCTCGTCATAGACGCCGCGCCAGCCCGCACCGTCGGCGAAGGCGCCGTGCACCAGCACCACATTCCGGATGGCCTGGGTCTCGGGGATGCGGTCAGCCGCATGGGCGGCGGTGGCGGTGGCAGCGGCCATGCCGAGGGAGACGATGGCGGCGTTCAACAGGGTCCGGGTCTGGGTGGTCATGGCTTTCTTCCTTGTTTAATCGCGACAACTATTATCGCGATAACTGTTATGTAGCCCAGACCCGCAAACCCGTCAAGCATAATTTTTATCGCGATATTGTTTTTTGCGATTATAATAACGACATCGAGGCGAAGGAGCCCGCCATGACCGAGAAAAAACCCAGCAATCCCGTGCCTTTGGACGATCAGGTCTGCTACGCCATCTATTCGGCGGGGATGGCCATCCAGCGGGTCTACAAGCCCCTGCTCGACCGTCTGGGCCTGACTTACCCGCAATATCTGGTGCTCAATGTGCTGTGGCGCGAAGACGGTCTGACCGTCGGCGCCATCGCCGAGCGGCTGGCGCTGGAATCGAGCACCCTGACGCCCCTGCTGAAACGGCTGGAAACCGCCGGCCTGCTGCAGCGGACCAGAAATCCGGAGAATGAACGCCAGGTCGTCATCGCCCTGACCGACCGGGGCCGCGCCATCCGGTCCGAGGCCGGCTGCCTGAATGACGCCCTGCTGGCGGCCTCCAAGCAACCGGTCGCCAACCTGGGCAGCCTGAACCGCGACGTCCGCCGGCTGCGCGACGCGCTCTATGAGTCTATCGGCGGCTGGGCCGCCCCGACATGACGCTCACGGGCTGAGCGCGCGCTCGAAAATCACCAGCCGCGCCGGGCCGATATCGGTATCGATCGCCTGCCAGCCGCGCCTCTCGTAAAACGGTGCCACGGCGGGCTTGGCCGAGAGATACAGCCGCGCGATGCCCAGCGCCGCGGCGCGGCGCTCGATCTCGCGCACCAGCGCGGCGCCGAGGCCGGCCTTGCGACACGCCGGCGCCACCCACAAGGCCGCCAGCCAGGGCGCGAGGTCTGCGCGTTCCGGTTCGTCGCAGGCGATCAGCGAGACCGTGCCGCAGAAAACACCGTCGCGCTCCGCCGCCAGCGTGAACGGCAGGGCGCCGGGCGCCAGATGCTTGCGAAAGCCGGCCTGCAGATCGGACAGCGCGCTGCCCTTGTGTTGCCAGAAGGTCGCCCAGATAGCCTCGGCCACCGCATCGAGCAGGTCGGGCCGCTCCCTCAGATCATGGATGGCGGGCAGGTCATGGATGGTGCAGGCGGCGCTCATGCCCTTCGGCTAGCATCCCCTGCCCCGGCGCGGCCAGAAAAAATTCACGCAGGCGAGCCGCCAGCGCGGCCCCGGCCTGCACCGGCATCAGATGGCCGCTGTCGACGATATCGAACACCGCACCGGGAATCCGCCCCGCCAGCGCGCGCCCGGCCGCCGGCGGCCGCAGGCCGTCATGGCGGCCAGACAGCACCAGGCAGGGCATCGTCAGCCGCGGCACATGCTGTTCCAGATCGACCTCGGCCAGCGCGCGGTTGGCATTGCCGTAACAGAGCGGATCATTGGCGAGGAAGCGCTCGCGATACCGCGCATAGGCCTGCGCATCGCGCCGCATGATGGCCGGATAGGAATTCGCCAGCGAGGCCTCGACAATCGCCTGCATGCCGGCGCGACTGGCCAGATCGGCGCGATCCTGCAGATACTGCCGCCGCGACGGATCGACGGTGAGCGCCGGCGCGCAGAGCGCCAGTGCGGCGACCTGTTGCGGCTGCCGCAGGGCAAAGGCCACCGCCAGCGCGGCACCGGCGGCGACACCGGCCAGCCGATAGGGCGGCGCCAGGCGTAGATGCGCCAGCAGCCGGACCAGATCGGCGACATGGTCGTCCGGCGTCAGGATGGCACGTGGCTTGTCCGATCCGCCGGCGCCGCGCTGGTCATGACGCAGGATGGTGAACTCATCCTGCAGCAGCGCCGCCGTTTCGTCCCAGCTGTCCAGGCTGCCGCCCAGTTCATGCAGCAGCACCAGCAGCGGCCCGCGGCCCTGCAGCCGATAGCGCAGGCCGATGCCATCCAGCGTGACGTGATCAGACATCACGCCTCAGCGCCGGTAGGGCATGTAGAGATTGATCAGATCCGCCGGCCGCACATTCACCTGCGGTGCCAGTTCGGCCAGCGTCACATGCGCGGCAAAGCCGGCCAGCAGCCACAGGCCGCCGGCATCGCGGAACACCCGCGCCGATACCACGCCGGGCCGCGCATGCCAGCTGTTCTGCAGCTCCGCGGCATCAGCATCGCTATAGCGCACCAGCAGCAGCCGCGCGATGCCGGTGGCATCGGCCAGCACGGCATCGCCCGGCGCCACCTGTTCGGCGGTGACGCGCTGGCGCCCGATGGTGCGCGGCAGGATGCGCTTGCTCCAGGGCGTGCTGTGCGGCCCCGACACCGCGCGATAGACCTCGGTTTCCAGCGCCGCGAGGCTGTCGAGATCATACAGCGCCAGCCAGCGCGGCCAGCCATCGAGGCAGACCCAGCGTGTGCCGCTGGCAAATCCGGGCAGGCCGCAGCGCTGCGGGAAATGCTCGCTGTCGTACCAGTCGTTGAACTCGTCTTCCAGCCCGGCGGGCGGCTCCATGGTGACCAGCAGAAGACCCTTGTTTGCCATGCGCCGGTTCCCGCCTAATGCCCGATATTCAGTGCGACGAGGAAACGCGACACCATGTTATAGGCCGCCACCGTCGCCACCAGCTCCACCACATCCTGCGGCGTGAACAGGGCGCTGACGCGGGCGAACAGCGCATCGGGCACCTGCACGTCGCGCGTCATCGCATCGGTCAGTTCCAGCACCACCTGTTCCGCATCGGTGAACAGCGCGCCAGTCCCGGTCTGGCCGGCGCGCAGGGCATCGATCTTCGCCGCCGACACCCCGGCCTTCTCGGCATGGGGGATATGGGCGTCGAATTCATAGGCGGCGCGGTTCAGCACGGCGATGCGCAGGATGATGATCTCACGCAAAGACGCCGGGATCGCAGTCTGGTTGCGCACCGCCGTCAGCATGCGCTCCCAGCCATTGGCAATCGGCGCACTGTTCAGCAGCACCTGATAGAGCAGCGACACCCGGCCGCGTTCGGCCATGATGCGCTGCTCGATCTCGGCGAGTTCCGGCCGGCTGCCCGGCGTGACCAGCGGAACGCGAACGGTCATTTTGCAGACTCCGGTTGGTTACTGGTCGTCCTTGATGTTCTTGGCCTTGATCAGCGCCGCCCATTTCGCCGCATCCTGCTTCTGCACGGCGGCCAGCTCCTGCGGCGTGGACGGTGCCGGCTCGGCGCCCATGGCCAGCAGTTTGTCCGACACGGTCTTGTCGGTCAGCGCGGCGCGCGTCGCCTTGTTCAGCTCGGCGATCACCGCGGCCGGGGTCTTGGCCGAAACGAAGAAGGCATACCAGTTGTTGGTATCGACGCCCTTCAGGCCCTGCTCTTCCAGGGTCGGCACCTCGGGCAGCACCGGATGGCGCTTCTTGGATGCCATGCCCAGCGGCTTCAGCCGGCCGGCCTTCACATGGCCGATCAGGCCTGGCACATCGCCGAAGAAACCGTCCACCTGGCCTCCCATCAGATCGGTGATGGCCGGCGCAGCACCCTTGTAGGGCACATGCAGCAGGTTGGCGCCGGTGGCATCGGCCAGCTGTTCGATGGCCAGATGCGGGATGCTGCCGATACCCGACGAGGCCATGGCCGCGCCCTTGCCCTTCTTGCTGGCCTCGATGAAATCCTTCGCCGTCTTGGCCGGATTGTTCGGATGCACCACGAAGAGTTCGTCATTGTTCACCACCAGCGACACCGGGGCGAAATCCGTATCCATGCTGTATTGCAGCTTGGGATACAGCGCCGGATTGATCGCCGCCGCGCCCACGCTGGTGATCCAGATCGTGCTGCCATCGGGTGCCGACCGCAGCACCTCCTGCGCGCCGATGGCGCCATTGGCGCCGGGCTTGTTCTCGATGATGACGCTGCGGCCCAGCTCTTTGCCCAGCTGGTCGGCCATGGTGCGGGCCACGGCATCCACCGGTCCGCCCGGCGCAAACGACACGATGATGCGTGTCACCTTGTTCTGTGCCAAAGCCGGCGCGGCCACTGCGGCAGACAAGGCCAGAATGGCGACCTGGGCTGCGGCCAGTGCGGAAAGTTTTTTCATCTCATCTTCCTCCGGTTATGCGTTTTTCGTTTTACAGCGTCAGTCGCAACGGGCGGTCATGCCGCCATCCACGACAATCTCGGTGCCGGTGACAAAGCGCGCCTCGTCACTGGCGAGGAACAGCACGGCATGGGCGGTGTCGCGGCCATCGCCCATGAAACCGAGCGGGATGCGCTTCTGGCGTTCAGCAAGCAGGGCTTCCACATCGCCACCACTGCGCTGGCCGGCCAGGCGGAATTCCACCATCGGCGTGTGCAGCTGGCCCGGCACCACGCAGTTCACGCGGATGCCGTCGGGCGCATGCTGCACGGCCACCACTTTCGACAGATGGATCACGCCGGCCTTGGTCGCCGCGTAGGCCACCTGCGCACTGCCGGTCCAGCGCTGGCCCGACGTGGAGGCGACATTGACAATGGCGCCGGATTTCTGCGCGATCATCGCCGGCAGCACATGCTTGCAGGTCAGGAACACGCTTTTCAGGTTGAAATCCACCTGGCTGTCCCAGACCTCTTCGCTCATCTCCACCGGGCCGCCCTTGGCCGAGCCGCCCACATTGTTGACCAGGATGTCGATGCGGCCGAAGGCTGCCAGGCAGGCCTGTGCCATCCCGGCCACCGCGGCAGAGTCGGTGACATCGCAGGCAAAGGTCTGGATGGCAGCGCGCGCGGCGCCGGCACGCTCCAGGGTTTCCTGCAGCCGCGCGGGGTCGCGGTCGACGGCAAAGACCCGGGCGCCTTCCAGCGCGAAACCCACGGCGGCAGCGCGGCCATTGCCCCAGCCGGGGCCGACACAGCCGGCACCGGTGACGATGGCCACCTTGCCGTCAAAGCGATTGCTGCGCGGCTGCATCACAGGTCTCCAAAGCGGTAGAGCCGCGCCGGATTGTCCACCAGCAGGGCCTGGCGCTGAGCCACGGTGGGGGCGATGCGGCCGATCAGTTGCACCAGCTGGGCGTCATCGGGGATCGGGCCGGCATGATTGGGATGCGGCCAGTCGTTGCCCCACAGCACGCGGTCGCCAAACGATTCCACCAGATGGCGGGCAAACGGCTGCGCATCCTCATAGGGCGGGCCGCGCTTGCTGATGCGGTCCATGCCGCTCACCTTCATCCAGACTTTCGGATTGTCGAGCAGGCGGCAGAAGGCCTGGAACAGCGGCTGATGCAGCCCGGCACTGGCATCCAGCCGGCCGATATGGTCGATCACTACAGGCACCGGCCCGGTTGCCAAAGTCTGCACCACCGCGGTGACGATGGCGGGATCGCCATGCACCTGCAGATGCCAGTTGAGCGGCGCGATACGTCTGGCCAGCGCCAGAATCTCGTCCAGCGGCGTGGCGGCGCCCAGATGCTTCATGAAATTGAAGCGCACGCCGCGAAAGCCCGCGGCATCCAGCCGGCGCAGTTCGGCATCGGCCACAGCAGTGGGCAGCAGGGCGATGCCGCGATAGTCGCGCGGCCGGGTGGCGATGGCATCTTCGGTAGCACTGTTATCGAAGCCGTGGCAGCTCGACTGCACGACGACGCAGCGCTGCAGCCCGAAGCTGTCATTCAGCGCATAGAGCGCCTGCTTCGGCGCATCGGTCTCGGGAATGAAGGTGGCGTCCGGGGCATAGGGGAAGCGGTCCCTCGGCCCAAAGACATGACAATGCGCGTTACAGGCGCCTTCCGGCAGCGTTTTCTCCATGGGCTTGGGTGTCGCATGCCGATGTGCTAGAGAACAATGACATAGATTCAATAACACCTATGCTTTTTACCTATATCCGGCCATGGACCTGAAACAGCTGCAGTATTTTGTCAGCGTGGTGGAAGCCGGCGGCTTCAGCCGCGCGGCATCGGCGCTCAACCTCGCCCAGCCCAGCCTGTCGCGGCAGATCGCCCTGCTGGAGGAAGAGCTGGAACAGCGCCTGCTGATCCGCACCGGGCGCGGCGTGGTGCCCACCGAGGCCGGCGCCGCCCTGCTGCAGCATGCCCGCAGCATGCTGGATACCGCACGCCGCGCGCAGGGCGAATTGCGCGACCTGCACTCCAGCCCCAGCGGCCGGATTGCCGTAGGCCTGCCGCCGCGGGTGGCCGTGCGGCTTGGCGTGCCGCTGGTGCAGCGCTTCCGCCAGCGCTTTCCGCGCGCCGTCATCACCCTGATCGAAGGCCTGACGCTGGGCCTGCGCGAGCAGTTGATCGGCGCGAAGCTCGATCTCGCGCTGCTGTTCGACCCTCAGCCCTCGCCGCTGCTGGAATACCGGCCACTGATGCGCGAACGCCTGCTGCTGTTCGCGCCGAAGGATACCGCGCTGCCGGCCCGGCTCGGCCTCGCCGCGCTGGCCGATTATCCGATGATCCTGGCCGGCGCGCCCAATGCGATCCGCGCCCAGGTCGATGCGGCGATCCGGCCCAAGGGCATCGAGTTGAAGGTGGTGGCCGAGGTGGGCGCGGTGCAGACCGCACTGGCCCTGGTGATGGCCGGGGTGGGCAGCACCATCCTGCCGGAAAGCGCCCAGCACCTGCATCCGGGCGGCAGCAAATTGCCGCGCGCCCCGATCGGGCCGCCGGCTTTGTGGAACAGCCTGGTGCTGGCGCTGCCGCGCACGGTGCCCGGCTCGCGCCTGGTCAGCGGCACGGCGCAATTGATCCGCGAGCTGGATATCCACCAGGTGCTGCCGGGCGGCTGAGCCGTCTTGACTTCCGGCTGCATGTTCACAATATGTTCTCATTGCGACATCGCTCTGCCGCCGGCGGGGGCGTTGGCGGCTGCCCGCGGGGCGGAAAAGCGCCAAAAGCCTGTCCCGCCGCGAACCCGAGCGAACCGCAGCGAGCCTGAACGAACCCCAGCGAACCGCAGCGAACCGCAGCGAAGCCCAGCGAACCTCAGCGAACCCCAGCGAACCGCAACGAACCAAAAGCCTGCGCTTGATCCGCCTGCCCCGAGCGTCTAAACCAGCCGCGACTATTCAGTCTTTTCCTCTCCGATTCCGCCCCGAGGCTTCGATGATCCCGCGCTACACCCGTCCTGAAATGGCCGCCATCTGGGAACCGGAGCAGCGCTTCCGCATCTGGTTCGAGATCGAGGCGCATGCCTGCGACGCGCAAGCCCAGCTCGGCGTGATCCCGAAGGCGGCAGCGAAGGAGGTGTGGAAGAAGGGCAAGTGGGAGATCGCGCGGATTGACGCGATCGAGCGCGAGACCAAGCATGATGTCATCGCCTTCCTGACCAATCTGGCCGAATATGTCGGCCCGGCCGCGCGCTTCGTGCACCAGGGCATGACCTCGTCGGATGTGCTCGACACCTGCCTGAATGTGCAGCTGGTGCGCGCCGCCGATCTGCTGATTGCCGGCACCGACCGTGTGCTGGCCGCGCTGAAAGAGCGCGCCTTCGAATTCAAGCTGCTGCCCACCATTGGCCGCAGCCACGGCATCCATGCCGAGCCGACCACCTTCGGCCTCAAGCTCGCCGGCTTCCATGCCGAATTCCAGCGCGCGCGGAAGCGTCTTGTTGCTGCGCGCGAGGAAGTCGCCACCTGCGCGATCTCCGGCGCCGTCGGCACCTTTGCCAATATCGATCCCTTCGTCGAGGAATGGGTGGCGAAGAAGCTCGGCCTGGTGCCCGAGACCGTCTCGACCCAGGTGATCCCGCGCGACCGCCATGCGGCGTATTTCGCGCATCTGGCCGTGGTGGCGTCGTCCATCGAGCGGCTGGCCACCGAGATCCGCCATCTGCAGCGCTCGGAAGTGATGGAAGCCGAAGAGTTCTTCTCGCCCGGCCAGAAGGGCAGCTCGGCGATGCCGCACAAGCGCAACCCGGTGCTGACCGAGAACCTGACCGGGCTCGCCCGCCTGGTGCGCTCGGCCGTGGTGCCGGCGCTGGAAAACGTGGCGCTGTGGCATGAGCGCGATATCAGCCACTCCTCGGTCGAGCGCGGCATCGGCCCGGATGCCACCATCCATCTCGATTTCGCGCTGCATCGCCTGGCCGGCGTGATCGAGAAGCTGGTGGTCTATCCCGACAACATGATGAAGAATCTCGACCGCTTCGGCGGCCTGGTGCATTCGCAGCGCATCCTGCTGGCGCTGACCCAGGCGGGGCTGTCGCGCGAGGACAGCTATCGCCTGGTGCAGAAGCATGCGCTGAAGATCTGGCAGCATGGCGGCGATTTCCTGCAGGCCCTGCTGGCCGAGAAGGAAGTGACCGCCAAGCTGAAGCCGGCGCAGCTCACCGCGCTGTTTGACCTCGGCTATCACCTCAAGCATGTCGACACCATCTTCGCCCGCGTCTTCGGCAAGGAAGGCGTCACGCCGGGTATCCGCAAGGGCAAGGCCAAAAAGCCGGCGGCGAAGAAGAAGGCAGTCAAGAAGAAGCGTTGACATCGGCCCCATGGCAGCCTCTCCTGAAAGAAAAGGGAGAGGACGCCAATGATCGAGGCCCTGCGC
The DNA here is from genome assembly GCF_943372915.1 of Ferrovibrio terrae. Classification (GTDB taxonomy): domain Bacteria; phylum Pseudomonadota; class Alphaproteobacteria; order Ferrovibrionales; family Ferrovibrionaceae; genus Ferrovibrio; species Ferrovibrio terrae_A. The sequence continues at coordinate 23,921 of NZ_CALSAN010000036.1, forward strand.
ACGCCGGACGAACGCTTTGACACCCTGCCCGGCTACGGGTTCAAGCCGCATTACCTGACCCAGGCCAACGGCCTGCGCATGCATTACCTCGACGAGGGCAAGCATGCCGGCAAGACCTTCCTCTGCCTGCATGGCCAGCCGACCTGGAGCTATCTCTACCGCCGCATGATCCCCATCTTCACCGCGGCGGGCCATCGCGTGGTGGCGCCCGACCTGTTCGGCTTCGGCAAGTCTGACAAGCCGCGCGAGGACAGCGTCTATAGCTTCGATTTTCACCGCGACAGCCTGATCGCGCTGATCCGCGCGCTCGACCTGCACAATGTGGTGCTGGTGGTGCAGGACTGGGGCGGCCTGCTCGGGCTGACCATCCCGATGAAAATGCCCGAACGCTTCACCGGCCTGCTGGTGATGAACACCGCGCTCGGCACCGGCGATGTACCGCTGACGCAGGGCTTCCTCGACTGGCGTGCCTGGAACAACAAGAACCCGGATATGGCGATCGCCAAGCTGATGCAGCGCAGCTGCCCGCATCTGTCGGCCGAAGAAGCCGCCGCCTATGAAGCGCCCTACCCGGACAAGGACTACAAGGGCGGCGTCCGCCGCTTCCCCAACCTGGTGCCCGATGCGCCCGACGCGCCCGGCGCGGCAACCTCGCAGCGCGCGCGCGACTTCTGGAAGAAGGACTGGACCGGTACGACGATGATGGCCATCGGCATGACCGATCCGGTGCTGGGCCCGCCGGTGATGCAGGCGCTGGCGAAGATCATCAAGGGCTGCCCGCCGCCGCTGGAACTGCCCGAGGCCGGCCACTTCGTGCAGGAATGGGGCGAGCGCGTCGCGACCGAGGCACTCGCCCGGTTCTGACGGTCCGCTAGTCGAAGGCGATCCGCGTCACCGGCAGTCGCGGTGCAGCCAACGGCGCTTCACTCGGTTTCGCGGCAGCCTTGCCATCCGGCTTCGCAGCAGGAGCCTTGGGCTGCGACGACTGCGCGATGCAGGATTTCAGGAACTCCGGCGCTAGTGTGGCCAACTGGGCATTGCCCGCAATAGCCAGTGCCTTGTCCGCGCAGGCCGTCATGGCCTCGGCCTGACTGCGGGCGCCAAGCCGGGCGATCTCGTTCGGATCGCCCGTGCCACGCAGGGACTGCTCCTGGCTGTGCTTGGCTCCGGCGAAATCCCTGCCGATAATCTCTTTGCACTGCGCCATCATCGGCAGGCGGTTGTCGATCCCGGTCTTCACCCGCTTCAGCAGCCTGTCTTGCAGATCGTCGCTCGCAACCAGCAACGGCTGCAACATCCCCGCGATTTCCGGGTAACCGGGCACCGCAGCGGATTCTATTGTCTGATGCAGGCCGGCAGTAATTGTCGTTTGGTTCAGCAGGCGATCCTGGGCAGCAGCGACACCGTCACCGGCCTTGTCTTCGGCCGTCACGGCAGCGCTGTAACGCCGCTCGGCCATGCGGATGCGGGCCTGGGCATCGCGCTGCACGGGATCGGCCTCATCGGGCCTGCCCAGGCGCGCCAGGAAGGCTTTCTCATTGCTGAGATGTTCCGTCGCCGCCTTCAGCTCATTCGCAGCCACCGCCTGCCCCTTGCGTGCGACATCCAACTGGGCACGGAGGCGGCCTTCCTCGGCCTGGGCCGAGGCCAATTGACGCAGCAGGCTGGCCTGTCGCGTCGGATCATGCGCTCCCTGCTGGATTCGCGCCGCCGTCGTGGCCTTCAATGCATCAAAATAGGGTTCGTAATTATAGAAGGTATGTCGCGCAATCAGCCGTGCATAGAGCGGGCCGGTGTAATCCAGCGCAGTGATGCAGGCATCCACCATGGCATCGAGGCCGTCGTCATCGACATAAGCGCGATGGATGGCGACCACCGCATCGCTGCTGCCCTTGGCCGATGCTGTCTGCAAACCGGTAACTTTTCCAATCGTCGAGGCGGCCGCAAGCGACAGGGTGGTTTCGGCAGCCGTGGTATAGGCGAGTATCGCCTTCTCCAACTCGTCGCGCTTCTTCGACACATCTGCGATTTCGGGTTGCGCCTTGGTGGCTGGATCGGCCTCGTTTTTCAGCGAGTCGATTTTCGCGTTCAGAGTATCCTGGCTGGTCTTCAACGCCTTTTGTGCCGCCTCCACTGCCTTGCGCTTCTCTTCAAGTACCGCCGGATCCGGCCCTTTTACACTCGCCGTCCCGCCCAGCGCCGCCAGTTCGCGCCCGAAAGCGCCCGCGGCCAGCTCGGCCGAGAGCAGCGTCACCATCGTCTTGTCGATGCGCCCCATGGTGGTGGTGTAGGTGGTGGCGTTGATGGCGCCATTGGCATAGGCCTCGCAGGCGCGATACATTTTGTCGCGCAACAGCTGGATCGATGCCAGCCGTTCGCCCAGTTGCGCCACCGCCGCTGTCACCGAGCGGCCGAAATCGACGCCGATATCCTTGCCGCCGCCGGTGGCCATACCTGCCGGTGTCGCCTTGCTGAGATCAACGCTGACCGCGAGGCGCATGGCTTCGGAGATGGCCTGCGTCACATCAGGGCTGGGCTCGGCACAGATGATCTGGTTGGGCTCATTATGGCCGACCAGACCATAGTCCGGATCGCGGCGCTTGTCGGCCGGCGCGCCGCCGCGTTCAAGCTGTCCGTTCTCGGCCGGCACTGACCACACCACACGCTGCTTGGCATCGGTGACCAGGGCCGTGCCCTGACCAAGTCCATAACTATGCAGGATGTGCGGCTCAGAATTCCGGCCACAGGCGGTCAGCGCAAGACAGGTCAACAGAATACCGGTACCGGTGACTATACGCGTGATGCCCATGTCATCCCCCATCGCGCTTCGCCCCACCGAAGCGGCTATGCCTGCCGACACCTGCTCGCTGCCATGCCATGGTCGATCTTTGATCGGGCGACTGATGCACCGGCCTTTGGCCGAAACATTGAAATATGCGACTGGCGTTCTGACTAAAATTATCGTGCAGGCGCCGCAGGAATAGCAGAGCGTCTAAAAATACCCACCGTCTCTACTTAAAAGTTAAACCCAAATGCTCCGCAACCGGATTCTGCAGGCAGCAAAAAAAGCGCCGTCACGACAGTGACGGCGCTTTCAAGAATGATTACGAGAGTATGCTTTTTTACTTCGCAAAAATCATGTCGTCGTTGGCGAAGGCCTTGAACTCAAGCGCATTGCCCGAGGGATCGAGGAAGAACATGGTGTGCTGCTCGCCCACTTCGCCTTCAAAGCGAACATAGGGCTCAATGATGAAGTTGATGCCAGCATCGGTCAGCTTCTTCGCCAGTGCTTTCCAGTCGGGGATGCTGAGGATGACCCCGAAATGCTTGGCCGGCACCTGGTGGTCGTCGACTGAGCTATAGGCCTTGATGGTGCATTCTTCCGGCGCCAGATGGGCGACCAGCTGATGGCCGAAGAAATCGAAATCGACCCAATGTTCCGCCGAACGGCCTTCCGAACAGCCAAGCAGTTCGCCGTAGAACTTGCGAGTCACGGCGATGTCGGTGACCGGGAAGGCAAGATGGAAGGGGCGGATCGCCTTGGCGGCGGTCTTGACCGGGGTCAGGGCATTCATGAGGTAACCTCGTGCTGGGGGGCTTAAACGCGCGGCGGATATTATCGAGTGGCGCCAATCCGACAACCGATTTAAACTCGCCCAATGATGAGTTTTTCTCATAATGACGCCGCCCAGATTCAGGGCAGCCTGCCCTCGCTGAATGCATTGCGGGCCTTTGCCGTCGCCGGACGGCACTTAAGCTTCACCCGTGCCGCCGAGGAGCTGCATGTCACCCAGGGCGCCGTGAGTCGCCTGGTGAAGCAGCTGGAGGCAGATCTGGGCGTCAGCCTGTTCCGCCGCAGTCCGCGCGGCCTGGAGCTGACGCCGGAAGGCGCCACCTTTCTGCCGGCGCTCAGCGATGCCTTCGCGCAGCTGGCCACCGCCACGCGGCTGGTGGCGCGCAGCCGCCGGCCAGCCAATCATCTCGCCATCACCATGCTGCCGACACTGGCGATGCGCTGGTTCATGCCGCGGCTGGCCGATTTCCACCGCCTGCATCCCGATATTTCCGTGGATGTGACCAGTGCCGACCGGCCGATCGACTTTGCCCGTGAACCGGTCGATGTCGGGATTCAATACGGCAGCGGTGACTGGCCGGCCGATCTGGCGGCTGAATTCCTGATGCCGGAAACCGTGATCCTGGTCGGCAGCCCAGCGCTGCTGAAAACCAAGCCGGTGAAAAAGCCCGAAGACGTGAAACGCCACAGCCTGCTGGCCCATTCGACGCGGCCGGAGGCCTGGGCGGAATGGTTTGCCGGCGCCGGCATGAAGGCGGTGGCCGGGCGCGGCCCGGCCTTTGAGCATTTCTTCATGTCGATCGAGGCGGCGGTGAATGGCCTGGGCCTCGCGCTGGTGCCCGATTTCTTTGTCGCCGCCGAGCTGCGCGACGGCCGCCTGGTCGAGCCGCTGCCGCGCTATCGCGTCGCCCGGCGCGGCGGCTATTATCTGCTGCATCTGCCCGGCCGCGAGCGCGAGCCGGCGATCCGCGCCTTTCGCAGCTGGCTGCAGCGCATCATCAAAGCCTGACCGGAGGACAACCATGCGCCACCTTGCCTTCGCCCTGTTGCTGCTCTTGTCGCCGCCGCTGCTGGCGGCCGAACGGCTGGACTCCACACCGCGCATCGCCGTGATGTCGGCCTTCGCGCCGGAATGGCAGCTGCTGAAAGCCGCCACCACCGAACAGAAGAGCCACAGCGTCAATGGCATCGACTTCGTCACCGGCAAACTGGCCGGCCGCAACGTGGTGCTGTTCCTGAGCGGCATCAGCATGGTGAACGCCACCATGTCGACGCAGGTCGCGCTCGACCGTTTCGATGTCACCGGCATCGTGTTCAGCGGCATTGCCGGCGGCGTCGATCCGGCATTGCATGTGGGCGATGTGGTGGTGGCTCAGCAATGGTCGCAGTATCTGGAAGCGACCTTCGCGCGCGATCTGGGCGGCGGCCAGTGGGGCGTGCCGCCGTGGCAGAGCCGTGACATCCCGAATTACGGCATGATCTTTCCCGGCCCCGTCGAGGTGCGCCGCGCGGGTAGCGCCACGCCGGAAAAGAAAACCTGGTTCGCGGTGGATACCGGCATGATGGCGGCAACGGCGAAGATGGGCGATGTCGCGCTGCAGGATTGTGTTGCGCCCGGCCGCTGCCTGACGCGCAAGCCGCGCCTGATCCTGGGCGGCAATGGCGTATCGGGCCAGGCCTTCGTCGACAATGCCGCCTTCCGTGAATACGTGTTTGCCACCTTCAAGGCGCAGCTGCTGGACATGGAAAGCGCGGCTGTCGCCATGGTGGCCTATGCCAATGGCACGCCTTTCATCGCCTTCCGCAGCCTGTCCGACCTTGCCGGTGGCGAGCATGGCGGCAACGAGATGGCGACTTTCATGGGGCTGGCTTCGGCCAATGCGGCCCTGGTGGTGCAGCGCTTCCTGCAGGCCTGGACGCCACCGCGGTGATGCCGTCACCGCGGCTGTAAGCGGAATTGTCAGGCGACAATCCGCAGCCATAGACATTGCAGCCTGGGGCGATATATCGCCCCCGCCCGTTCCCTCGCCATCAATAAAGAAACATCATGCTTACCGCCCTGCGCCAGTCGCGCTCCTATCCTCTGCTGCTGCTGATTGTCACCGGTGTTGCGCTTGGCGCCGCCCCGCCGCTGGCCCGCATCGCGGCGCAAAGCGACATTCCGATGATCGCCTTTGCCTTCTGGCAGAACCTGCTCGGCGGCCTGCTGCTTCTGCTGCTCGCCAGCCTGACCGGGGCACGACCGCCACTGCGGCATCTGCGGTTCTACGCCATCAGCGGCCTGATCACGCTGGCCCTGCCCAGCGTACTGATCTTCCTCGCCGTCGCCCGCATCGGAGCCGGTCTGCCCAGCATCGCCTATGCCTTCCCAGCCATGATCACCTATGCCATCGCGCTTGGCCTGCGCATGGAACGTTTTGCATGGCAGCGCGCCACCGGTATCGGCCTCGGACTGGTCGGTATCTTGCTCATCCTCGGCCCGCGCTCGGGCCCGGTCTCGGATGCCGACCTGCCGTGGATGCTGCTGGCCTTCATCGCGCCGGTCTCGCTGGCGCTGGGCAACATCTATCGCACCCGCGCCTGGCCCAAGGATGCCGCGCCGCTGGCACTGGCCTCAGGGACGCTGCTGGGCGCCGCCGTCTGGCTGCTGGTTGCCTGCGCTGTCTTCGGCAGCTTTTATGTGCCGGCCGGCGTGGCGCCATCGGACTGGGTGCTGGCCGCAGCCGGGCTGTTTGCCTGCCTCAGCTTCATCCCCTATTTCGAGCTGCAGCGCGTGGCCGGACCGGTTTACCTGAGCCAGATCGGCTATGTGATGGCCGCCGTCAGCCTTGCCATCGGCACCTTCGTGTTCGGCGAGCGCTATGGCCTGCTGGTCTGGGTCGCCGCTGCAGTGATCGTTGCCGGCATCCTGCTGGTGAACCGCAAGCCCGTTCAGAAATAAAAAAAGCCGCCGGTTGCGGCACCGGCGGCTTTTCGATCCGCTCGAAAGAATTTACGGCGTCTTTTCGATCATCGTGCCGACGCCATGGGCGGTGAACAGTTCCAGCAGCAGCACATGCGGGATGCGGCCATCCAGGATATGCGCGGCCTGCACGCCGCCGCGCACGGCATCGAGGCAAGTTTCAACCTTGGGGATCATGCCGCCGGAAATCGTGCCATCGCCCATCAGCACCAGCGATTCCTTGGCCGTCAGGGTCGGGATCAGCTTCTTGTCCTTGTTCAGCACGCCGGCCACGTCAGTGAGCATCAGCAGCTTGCTGGCACCCACTGCCGCGGCGATCGCCCCGGCCGAGGTATCGGCATTGATATTATAGGTCTCGCCATTCTCGCCGATGCCGATGGGGGCGACGACGGGGATGACGTTGGAATTAAGCAGGGTGCGCAGGATATCGGGATTGATGCGGGTCGGTTCGCCGACGAAGCCGAGATCGAGCAGCTTCTCGATATTCGACCCGGGATCGCGCACGCTGCGACGCAGCTTGCGGGCCTCGATCAGCCGCCCATCCTTGCCCGACAGGCCGATGCCGGTGCCGCCGGCGGCGCTGATGGCGGTGACAATCGCCTTGTTGATCGAGCCGGCCAGCACCATCTCGACGATCTCGACGGTGGCCTGATCGGTGACGCGCAGGCCATCGACGAATTCACTCTTGATCTTCAGCCGCTCCAGCATGGCGCCGATCTGCGGGCCACCACCATGCACCACGATCGGATTGATGCCAACCTGCTTGATCAGCACGATATCGCGGGCGAATTGCAGCGCCAGCGCCTCGTCGCCCATGGCATGGCCGCCGTATTTCACCACCATGGTCTGGCCGGCGAAGCGGCGCATATAGGGCAGCGCCTCCGACAGAACCTTGGCGGTCTGCTGCAGATGCGTTTCCAGCGGTTGCGGGCCGGTGGTCTTCATGGGTGTTTCCCGGTGTTTTGTTGCTTCAGCGGTTATAAGCGTCGTCAGGTCAATGCTGCAAGCTCGGCCCGCAGCTCAGGGATGCCGGTGCCAGCCTCGCTGGAGGTCACCCGAATGATCGGATGCGCGGCAACATGCCGGCTGAGCGCCGTCGCCGTCGCCGCCTTGATCTCGGCCAACTCTGCCGGCGTGGTCTTGTCGGCCTTGGTCAGCACCACCTGATAGATCACGGCCGACTTGTCGAGCAGTGTCATGATATCTTCATCACCGGTCTTCAGGCCATGGCGGCTGTCGACCAGCAGGCAGACCCGCTTCAGCTCGGTGCGCCCCTTCAGATAGGCGCGCGTGGTTTCGGTCCAGGCCGCCGCCTTGGCCTTGCCGACCGAGGAATAGCCATAGCCCGGCAGGTCGACGAGACTGAGCACGCCGCCGAGATCGAAGAAATTGAGCTGCTGGGTGCGGCCCGGCGTGTTGGAGGTGCGGGCCAGCGCCTTGCGGCCGCAGAGCGCGTTGACCAGCGAGGACTTGCCGACATTGGAACGGCCGGCAAAGGCGACCTCGGGCCCGCGCGCCGGCGGCAGCTGCGGCACCGTCATGGCACCGGCAAAGAAATCACAAGGGCCGGCGAACAGCAGCCGGCCGCGCTCCAGCGCGGCCGGGGCAAAGCTTTCGTCGGCGGCCGGCAGCTCGGCCATATCCGTTACTTCTTCTTCGCCGGCTCAGGCTTTTCGGCGCCGCCGCCGATCTTCACGCCCATGCGCTTCATGATCACATACTGCTGCAGGATCGAGAGCGTGTTGTTCCAGCTCCAGTAGATCACCAGGCCGGCGGCAAAGCTGCCCAGCATGAAGGTGAAGACAATCGGCATCAGGGCGAAGATCTTCTGCTGCACCGGGTCCGGCGGCTGCGGATTCATCTTCATCTGCAGGAACATCGAGATGCCCATGATGATCGGCCAGACGCCGATCGAGATGATGGCGAGCGGACCGAGATTGGGCACATCCCAGGGCAGGAAGCCGAAGCCGTTCAGCCATGAGGTCGGGTCAGGCGCGGAAAGATCGCGGATCCAGCCATAGAAAGGCGCATGGCGCATCTCGATGGCGATATAGAGCACCTTGTAGAGCGCGAAGAAGACCGGGATCTGCAACAGGATCGGCAGACAGCCGGCGGCCGGATTGACCTTTTCCTTCTTGTACAGCGCCATCAGCTCCTGCTGCATCTTGGCGCGGTCTTCGCCATAACGCTCGCGCATCGCCTGCATCTCGGGCTGCAGCTTCTTCATCGCGCTCATCGCCACATAGGATTTGTAGGCAAGCGGGAAGAACAGCAGCTTGACGATCACGGTGACCGCCAGCATGGCCAGGCCGATATTGCCCAGCACGCCCTTCAGATAGTCGATGCTGTAGAACATCGGCTTGGTCAGGAAGTGGAACCAGCCCCAGTCGACCGACAGTTCGAAGCGCAGGATCTTGTGCTGCTCCTCATAACGGTCGAGCAGGTTGACTTCCTTGGCACCGGAGAACAGCAGCGTGGTTGCCGACACGGTCTTGCCGGGCTCGAGCTGCTGGCCGCCGCCGAGATAATCGGCCTGATAGCGATCCGGGCCGTTTGCCGGCTTGGCATGGGTGAAGCGGGCCTTCACATTCTGCTCCACGCCCGGCACCAGCACGGTCTGCCAGTATTTGTCGGTGAAGCCGACCCAGCCACCGACCGAGTCGTATTCGCGCGCCTTGTCGTCGATCAGATCCTTGTAGCTGAGTTCCTTCAGCGTGCCGCTGTCGGCTGCCTTGTCGCGGAACACGCCGACCGGGCCTTCATGCAGGATGTAGAGACCGTCGGTGGTCGGCGTGCCATGGCGCGATACCAGCGCGTAGGGGAACAGCGTCAGGGCCTTGTCGCCCTTGTTCTCCACGGTCTGGGTGACCGTGAAGAGATAGTTGTCGTCGATCTCGATCTTGCGCGCGAAGACCAGGCCCTGGCCATTGTCCCAGGTCAGCGTCACCGGTTGGCCCGGCCGCAGCACATCCTTGTCGGCGGTCCAGCGCGTCTGCGCCGTCGGCAGCACCACGCTGGTGCCGGACGCGGTCCAGCCGAATTCGGCATAATAGGGCGACGGACCGCCGGTGGGTGACAGCAGATGGATCGGCTTGGAGTCGGGCTTGATGGTTTCGCGATATTCCGGCAGCACCACATCGTCGATGCGGCCGCCGACCAGGTTCAGCGAACCGATCAGGCGCTTGCCCTCGATCTTCACGCGCGGGCTTTCCGCCAGCGCCTTGTCACGCGTGGCGGCCTGCTCGGCCATCTGCTGCGCCAGGCTGGGCAACGCCGGCAAACCGCTGGCATCAGGCACCGCACTGCCAGCCGGCGCCTGGATCTGCTGGGTCGCCTGCTGCTCGCGCAGTTTGTCCTGCTTGGGCTTTTCGACGAAGAACTGGAAGCCAAGCATGATCGCCACCGACACCACGATGGCGATAATGAGATTCTTCTGGTCGGACATCAGACTGAGCCTTGCTGTACGGATGAAGTGGTGGTGACAGGTGGAACCGGGTCGTAGCCGCTGCCGCCGAAGGGATTGCAACTGGCCAGCCGCCGCACGGCGAGATAGCCACCGCGCGCCGCGCCATGCAGTTCCAGGGCTTCCAGCGCATAGCAGGAGCAGGTCGGCTGATAGCGGCAGTTATGCCCGACCCAGGGTGACAGGACGAGGCGGTAGGCCTTGATCGGCAGCGACAGCAGCGTGGCAAGCGGCGTCATGCCACATCCCCGCGGATATTAGCAGCCGGTTGATCGGCCGGCGCCTGCCAGAGCTTGAGTTTCTTCAAAGCGGTTTCGAGATCGCGGCGCAGCGCGGCAAAATCCCGCAGCGGCGTGCCATGGCGCGCCACCAGCACGAAATCATGGCCGGGCACTGCGTGGATTGGCAGGATTTCACTGGCCAGCGCCTTGAGGCGGCGGCGGGCGCGATTGCGGATTACAGCATTGCCCACCTTGCGCGACGCCGTAAAGCCGACCCGGCAACAGCCGGTTTCGCCGGAGGCGGCCTGCAACAGCAGTCCCGGCAGCGCTACGCGCCGCTCGGCCGCCTGCACCCGGAGATAATCCGCGCGGCGGCGGAGTCGCTCGACACCGCCCGACGCCATCGCGGGTATATTAAGCCGAGAGCTTCTTGCGGCCCTGCGCGCGACGCGCGGCAATGACCTTGCGACCGCCGACGGTGGCCATGCGGGCGCGGAAACCATGGCGGCGCTTGCGCACCAGGTTGCTCGGTTGGAAGGTACGTTTCACAGCGGCTCTCCGTCAGACTTGCCCACTTTTCCCAGAAAACCGCGAAAAAGAGGGTTAAACAAAAACAGATCGGCGGCCCGCGAAGGCCCCCGGAAAATCGGTCCCGCTGTATACGGGGTCGTCATAGCAGAGTCAACGCGGGAATTGCCCCGGATTCAGGGCGGTTTTCCGGGCCTGAAGCCTTCCGACGGCGGGCAGGATGCCGCAGGCCGCAGCGACCGGCTTTTGCGGGCGACGACCGGGTTGACGTCTGGGGGGCCAGTCCCTATAACCGGCCACCAAATTTAGGAAACACTGGAAAGTTAGAGGTTCATCATGGCCCGTCGTTGCGAAGTGACCGGCAAGGGCGTTCAGTCCGGCAACAATGTCAGCCACGCCAACAACAAGACCCGTCGCCGGTTCCTGCCGAACCTGCATGTGGTTTCGCTGATCAGCGAAGCCCTGGGTCGCGATGTGACGCTGCGCGTGTCGAGCCATGGCCTGCGCTCGGTGGAGCATAACGGCGGCATCGACAACTGGCTGATCAAGACCAAGGACGCGCTGCTGTCGGACGACGCCAAGTCGATCAAGCGCAAGATCAAGAAGGCGCTGGCCGCCAAGGCTGCCTGATCTTACGCAGATAGAATTCGCAAAACGCCCGTCAGGTTCGCCTGGCGGGCGTTTTCGTTTGTGCCTCACGGTACCAGGCGAAACACCATCAGCAGCGTGCGCTGCCAGGGATTCTGGTTGTCATCCGACATCACATAGAGCCACAGGCTGCCATCGGCGGCACGACGCAGATCCAGCGCTTCCATGTTGTCGACCGAGACCGGCCGCGTCCATTCGGCCAGCAGTTCGGATGCCAGACTCGCGCCAGGCCGAATGGCATCAGCCGGAATCCGCTGCAACCGTGCCTTCGGGCCGACCAACGGCGTGAAATAGCGCTCCAGCACAATGACATCGCCATTCTCCAGTGCGACCGCATCGGTGGGCTGGAAATCGTCGCGTGCCGGCCAGGCCAGGTCATGCCAGGCCCCATCGCGCCACAGCCAGGCCGCACGGCCGTCGCTGCCGATCGTGCGCGCCGCCGGCACGTCTTCGCTGAACAGCAGCAGGTCGCCATTGGCAAAG
>NZ_CALSAN010000037.1:0-35258 GCF_943372915.1 Ferrovibrio terrae
CCCCCCCCCCCACGCCGATCACATATCGAGCGAGCGATTAGCGCGGCCCGCCAAGCGGCAGGGCATAGGTCAGGAAGACCGTCTCGGTGCCCGGATTGCTGTCATAAATGCTGGCATTCGAGATGTGGCTGACGCCAAGGCCGAGCCGCGAACGGTTGTCGAAGCGATAGCTCAGCTCGATCTGCGACTTGAACTCGACCGTACCGCCCAGATTCTTGCCGTCGCCCTTGCGATACAGGCCCGGCGTGAAAGCCGGCGTCAGCACCCAGCGGCGGCCGAAATAGATATCGACCAGCACACCGGCGTAGCCCATCACCGCTTCATCGTGGGTCGCCAGCACACCGACCACCGGCTTGAAGATCCAGAATTTCTCGCCATGGCGATATTCGATGCGCCCTTCGAAGGCGTCATGATTGTCGTGGACGTCGTGATAGCCGGCGCTGAAAGCGAGGAAAGACGGGTCGTCCCCTCCCTTATCGGCTGCATCCTTGATTTGCGCCTGCACAGCTGGCGCGGCGATGATCATCAAACAGGCAGCCGCTACGGCTGCCGCAAGACGAGGCAACAAATGAAAACGCATTCCCCTACCCCCCAATCTGCAGGCCGGCCCCCGCCGGTCCTTGTTTGCAGTACAGATCGTCTCCGACAGGATACTAGCCAAGGGAATACTGGGCAGCCAAGGGCTTATCCCCGATTCGGAGCCGCTCAGCCGCCCAATCGCTTCATTGTCGCCACATTTTTCCGGCACAGAAAGCCCCCATGCGCAGCCGCCGCCTGCTGATCCTCCTGGCCCTCGCCGTCCTCGCCCTGCCCATGCTGTATGGTCTGGCCGCGCTGGGTCTTGGCCTGCTGCCCGCGCCACATCGTGAGCCTCAGGCAGGCCAGCCGACGGTATCGATCTACCTGATCTCGAATGGCTGGCATGTCTGGGCCGCCCTGCCGGCCAGGGGCCCGACCGGGCAGGACCAGACCGACTGGAGCAACTGGCTGGGCGGCAGCGCGCTCGCGGCACGGATCAGCGACGCGGATTATGTCGCATTTGGCTGGGGCGACCGGGATTTTTACCTGGCGACCCGCCGCCCGGTGGATTTCCGCCCCGATCTGGCCATGGCTGCCCTGCTCGGCCGCGGCCCGGCCGCCATGCATGTGATGCGGGTGCCGGAAACGGCCCTGGCCGCGCCCCAGCTCCGCACCCGGCGTATCGAGGTCGACACCCTGCAATACCACGCCCTGGCCGCGTATATTCAGGCCGGATTTGCCCCCGGCCGCGATGGCCGTCCACAGCCCCTGCCAGAACCAGGCTTCGGCCTGGATGACGTCTTTTACGAGGCAACAGGCCGTTACAGCCCATTTCGCACCTGCAACGAGTGGATCGGGGCGGGGCTGCGCGCTGCAGGCCTGAAAGCCGGCTGGTGGACCCCCTTCCCCTACGGCTTGATGCGGGGGCCGTGATATCCCCGTGCTCGCCTTGCGACTCACCCGTAAAGGGGCTAAACCCTGCCCCGAAAAAGGTCGGTTATGGGCGGTTTCCGCCGCCCGGTTTCCGCTCGCCACGCCATCCCATCGGAGAATGAAAAAATGACGGTTCGGGTTGCGATTAATGGTTTCGGCCGCATTGGCCGCAATGTGCTGCGCGCCATCATCGAAAGCGGCCGCACAGACATCGAAGTTGTCGGCATCAACGATCTCGGCCCAGTCGAGACCAACGCCCATCTGTTCCGTTACGACAGCGTGCATGGCCGCTTCAACGGCAAGGTCGAAACCAAGGGCGATGCGATCGATGTGGGTCGCGGCTTCATGAAGGTGACCGCCGAGCGCGATCCGGCCAAGCTGCCGTGGAAAGAGTTGAAGGTCGACATCGCACTGGAATGCACCGGCATCTTCACCGACAAGGAGAAGGCCGCGCTGCACCTGACCGCCGGGGCCCGCAAGGTGCTGGTCTCCGCGCCCGCTACCAATGCCGACCTCACCGTCGTCTATGGCGTGAACCATGACCAGCTGAAACCCGAGCACACCATCGTCTCGAATGCGTCGTGCACCACCAACTGCCTGGCCCCTGTCGCCTATGTGCTCGACGCCGCCGTCGGTATCGAGAAGGGCTACATGACCACGATCCATGCCTATACCGGCGACCAGCCGACGCTGGACACCATGCACAAGGATCTCTATCGCGCCCGCGCCGCGGCGCTGTCGATGATCCCGACCACCACCGGCGCCGCCAAGGCCGTCGGCCTGGTGCTGCCCTCGCTGAAGGGCAAGCTGGATGGTTCCTCGATCCGCGTGCCGACCCCGAATGTGTCGCTGATCGATTTCAAGTTCATTGCCAAGAAGAACACCACGGTCGAAGAGATCAACGAGGCCGTGAAGAAGGCTGCCGCCGGCATGCTGAAGGGCATTCTCGATGTCAACGACCAGCCGCTGGTGTCCAGCGACTTCAACCACAATCCGGCCAGCTCGACCTTCGACCTGAAGCAGACCACGGTGATGGATGGCAATCTGGTGCGCGTGGTGTCGTGGTACGACAACGAGTGGGGCTTCTCCAACCGCATGTCCGATACTGCGGTGGCGATGGCCAAGCTCTAACGGCCAAGCAGGAGCAGCCCGCATGGCCGGTTTCCGCACCCTCGATGATGTCAACGTCGCCGGCAAGACGGTGTTGACGCGCGTCGACCTGAACGTTCCGATGAAGGACGGCCGGATCACCGACGATCTGCGCATCAGCCGCATCCTGCCCACCCTGCACGAACTGTCGCGCAAGGGTGCCAAGGTTGTCGTGCTGTCGCATTTCGGCCGTCCGGACGGTAAACCGGTGCCGGAAATGTCGCTCAAGCCGGTGGCGGCCGCGCTCGCCACCGCGCTGGGCTCCTCCATCTCTTTTGCCGAAGACTGTGTCGGTGAACCGGCCAGTACCGCGATTGCCAAGCTAAAGGCTGGCGGCGTAGTGCTGCTGGAGAACACCCGCTTCCATGCGGCGGAAGAGAAGAACGATCCGGCCTTCGCCAAACAAATGGCGGCGCTGGGCGATATCTATGTCAACGATGCCTTCTCCTGCGCCCATCGGGCCCATGTCTCGACCGAGGCGCTGGCGCATCTGCTGCCCGCCTATGCCGGCCGCAACATGGAAGTGGAGCTGAAGCATCTCGAGGCCGCGCTGGACAAGCCGGAGAAGCCGGTTGCCGCCGTGATCGGTGGCGCCAAGGTTTCCACCAAGCTGGAACTGCTCGGCAACCTGCTCGGCAAGGTCGACAAGATCATCATCGGCGGCGGCATGGCGAATACCTTCCTGTTCGCCCAGGGCCGTGAAGTCGGCAAGAGCCTGTGCGAGAAGAACCTGGCTGATACGGCGCGCGACATCCTGCGCGATGCCGTGACCCGCGGCTGCGCCATCATCCTGCCCGATGACGTGGTGGTGGCCCGCGAATTCAGGCAAGGCGCCCCCAGCAAGGTGGTGCCGGCCGAACGCGTGCCTGCCGACACGATGATCCTGGATATCGGCCCGGTGGCCGCTGCCCGCCTGGGCACCATCCTGGCTGATTGCAAGACTTTGGTCTGGAATGGCCCCCTGGGCGCCTTCGAGACGCCGCCCTTCGATGCCGGCACCGTCACCGTGGCGCGCACTGCCGCGGCACTGACGGCTTCGGGCCGTCTGCTCAGTGTGGCCGGCGGCGGCGACACCGTGGCGGCGCTCCGCCATGCCGGTGTGGCCGAAGAATTTTCCTATGTTTCCACGGCCGGCGGCGCCTTCCTGGAATGGCTGGAAGGCAAGGAACTGCCCGGCGTGGCCGCGCTGGCCGCCAAGTGAATGCATGATAAAATCCGGTCCCAGGGGAAACAGGGCCGGGTTTTTCGTTTAAACGAACCTGACTGAAGACGTATCGGGAGCTGACAATGGACCTCAAGGAACTGAACAAGATTGCGCAGGGCATGGTTGCACCGGGCAAGGGCATCCTCGCCGCCGATGAAAGCACCAGCACCATCGAGAAGCGCCTCTCCAGCATCAACGTGCCATCGACGGAAGAGAACCGCCGCGATTACCGCGAGATGCTGTTCACCGCTGATGGCGCCGAGAAATACATCTCCGGCGTGATCCTCTATGACGAGACACTGCGCCAGAAAGCCAAGGATGGCACGCCGCTGGTCGATATTCTGAACAAGCGGGGCATCATCCCGGGCATCAAGGTCGACAAGGGCGTGCAGACTCTGCCCGGTTCGGATGGCGAGAAGATCACCGAAGGCCTCGATGGCCTGGGCAAGCGCATGGCTGAATATCATCAGCTCGGTGCCCGTTTCGCCAAGTGGCGCGCGGTGCTGAACATCGCCAATGGCAAGCCGAGCCGCCAGGCGCTGGTCGCCAATGCCGAAGCGCTCGCGCGCTATGCCGGCATCTGCCAGGCCAACAACATCGTGCCGATCGTCGAGCCGGAAATCCTGATGGATGGCGACCATGATCTGGCCACCAGCTTCGCCGCGACGGAGCGTACCCTGCACACCGTGTTTGAATATCTGGCGATCCATAATGTGGCGCTGGAAGGCATCATCCTGAAGCCGGGCATGGTGATCCAGGGCGAAAGCAGCAAGAAGATCGCCAGCATCGACGAAGTGGCCGATGCCACCGTGCAGGTGCTGAAGCGCTGCGTACCGTCGGCCGTGCCGGGTATTGCCTTCCTGTCGGGCGGCCAGTCGGACGAGCTGGCCTCCGCCCATCTCGGCGCCATGAATGCCCGCCATCCGAAACTGCCCTGGGCGCTGACCTTCTCCTATGGCCGTGCCCTGCAGGCCCTGCCGCTGAAGCTGTGGGGCGGCAAGGCCGCCAATGTGGCGAATGCGCAGAAGGGCTATCTGCATCGCGCCCGCCTCAATGGCCTCGCCGCGCTGGGCAAGTACGACGCCAAGCTGGAAAGCGAATTCAAGGCCGCGTAAGCCGCCTTTCAACACCAGAAACAGGAACGGCCCCGGTCTCGCGACCGGGGCCGTTTTCTTTGCGTCAACGATGCCTTACGCCGCCTTGGGCTGCGCCTCGATCACCGTGCCGCCCAAGGTGCCGCTCTGGGCAGCCGTGTTGATCTGAATCTGGCGCGGCTTCTTCGCCTCGGGGATTTCGCGCTTCAGCGCGATATGCAGCAGGCCGTCCTTCAGTTCGGCACCGACCACCTTCACGGTATCGGCCAGCTCGAAACGGCGTTCGAAGGCTCGACGCGCAATGCCGCGATGCAGGTAGGACACCGTCTCGCCCTGCTCGGCCGTCTGTTCGGCCGCCTTGCCCGTCACGATCAGGCTGTTTTCCTTCACCGTGATGTCGAGTTCGGCTTCGCTGAAGCCGGCCACCGCCATGGTGATGCGATAGGCATCTTCGCCATGCTTCTCGATGTTATAGGGGGGATAGCTGGCGGTCGCCTCATCGACGCGGTTGGCCAGCTCGAACAGCCGGTTCACATGGTCGAAGCCGACGCTGGAACGCAGCAGGGGGGAAAGATCGAAAGCACGCATGAGTCATCCTCCTTCAAGCGATGAGTCGTTTGCGCGGCCCGCCACCAAAGGCAGGAGGCATTCCCGCTGCATGAGCCGGGCCGCCGTGAGGGCCGGACCTCAGTCTGAGCATCCGGCACGGCAGTGAGGTAGGAAGCGCCCAAGGATGCTTCAAGGGGGCGAAAAACAGGCCCAGAAATTTTTCGGGAAATGCTGGAAAGCCGGGTGTGTGGGGCGGAGATCCGCCCGCCAGTCATCCGATCGAGATCGGATACCACTTGAAATCATGCAACGCCCGGCCACGCAGGAAATCGGTCACATGCTTGGGCCCGACGAATTCCGGCGCCAGATTGACGCCCTGGGCGGCCAGAACCAGCGTCGAATTCTTGAACAATGGCTTCATCGCCGCCAGCGAACGGGCCGCCATCTCATCGGTGGCAATGGCGGCATAGGAAACGTAGATCACCGTGATGATCTCGTCGGCCAGCTTGATCGAAGCGGATTGGTAGACTTGGGCCATGACTGCGCTGTTCCCGTTGCGCCGGAGCGCCGTATCAGCCCCACTGGTAATCCCGATGTGGTTAATGAAACGTGGCCGTGTGTGCGCTGAAAGCGGAATCAGCCAAGCGTGGCTATGCCATCGGCAAGCAAAAAGGGCGGCTCGGGATAACCCGGCCGCCCTTTACCCGGAGCTGAAGCTCCGGAAACAATCCGACTACGGCCTAATTGGCCGGGTCTTACTTTTTCAGACCGAAGCTGCCGAAGCGCTTCTTGAACTTGGCGACCTGGCCGCCGGCCTCGTTCAGACGCGCCGGACCACCGGTCCAGGCAGGATGCGAGGTCGAGTCGATGTCGAGCATCATGGTGTCGCCCGGCTTACCCCAGGTCGAACGGGTGGTGTAGACGGTGCCGTCCGTCATCTGCACCTTGATCTCGTGGTAATCGGGATGGATATCGGCCTTCATGACAGTTCTCCTGGGCCGGCCCGCAACTCATGACGATCATCGGCATGATGGTCGGGGGGAAGCCGCATTTCTAAATCGCCCGGCGTTATAGCCAGAAGCGCCTACCCCCGCAAGCCCGAACCGGGCAGGGCCAGAAAGTCAATATGAATCAAATATTTAACTACTGGCTCGCGGCCAGCCTGCGGCGCCGTTCGAATTCGGCCGGATCGACCAGATCCAGTCCCAGCTTCTCCAGGCCGTCCAGGATCGGGATGAACTGGTTCAGGCTCATGTTGTCTTTGCCATAACCCGACACGCAGATGGCCACCAGGTTGCCCTGTTTATCGAACAGGGGACCGCCGCTGTTGCCCGGGTGAATTGCAACATCGGCCTGGATCAGGTCGAAAGGCTGGCTGGGCGGCCGCGCCGGCCGCCAGGCACTGACCACGCCGCGCGTAACAGTCCAGGCCAACTGCTTCAGCTGCGGCGCGCCGATGGCATAGACCTCTTCGGTGATCCGCACCGGTGTCTCGCGGATCGGCACGACCGGATAGCCGCTGCCCTCCAGTTTGACGAGCGCGACATCGCGCAATTCATGCTGGCGGAGCACCTCGCCCACTACCGTGCGGCCCGAGACAAGACGCACACGCACGAAGCGCTGGCCGCCGATGACATGCCGGTTGGTCACCATCAGGCCATCTTCGGACACCAGAAACCCCGACCCATGCCCTCCCGCTCCAACCTCGATCAGCACGGTGGCACTGCGCAGCCGATCGATCTGGCTGTCGATCGGTTGCTGGGAAAGCGCCACGCGCCGTAACGGCAGACGCGCCTGCCCCTCGGTGATGGCCGGCGATCCGGGGCTCGGCAACGGCGCACGCTCAGCCATTGTCTTGTGCAGTTCCGGCAATGCGGCCAGTTGATTGACCGCATCGGCAAATGCCAGCTGCAGTGCAAGATTACCATCCAGCGCAATCGTCTGTGGCGCATCGAAGCGCCCTTCGCTGCGCTGGCGCAGGATCACCTGCCGGCGAACGGGATCGAAAACCTGCCATTCCGCTGTGACCCGTGCATTGCCGCGCATGCCGACAGCGCGTTCCGAGAGGAAGTCGCAGACCGCATGCACCTGAATCTGCATCTCGCTGATCGTAACACCGAACTGCAGATCACCCTCTTGACGCTGCTGGACCTCGAACATCTGGCTCGGATCGCCCGCAACCTTGTAGCCATGGCCATTCATCACCCGGTAAAAGGTGTCGCTCCATTCGTTGCTGCGTTCCTGAATGCGCGGACGCTCTTGATAGATCGGCCCGGTCTTGGCGCCGAGGCACTTGTTGCCGAACTGGCCTTGCAGACGACCGATCTCGCGACCGCGCGGAATGTCGATCTGCACACGGGTCAACTCGATCGTACGGCCATCCAGACCGGTCACTGTGCCGGGACTGACGGTCTGCCCATCGGCCAATTGCACGGCCTTTGCGGCAATGGGTGGCGGCTCGACAGGCCCGACACACGCCGCTGCGAGAAGCGGTAGCCAAAGGACAGCCCCGTGAAATTGGCGAGCAGACATATATGACCCTCATGAGAGGAGCGAAAATGGGTAATGAATATCTATAATGGAGAAAACAGAACATAAAGTGAAATCTAAGGGGGTAAAGAAAGATCATACACTTGCATTCGACGCGCCATGACAGACCGCGTGTGATTGTGACCACGCACCACACCCTGTCGCGTTGTGGCGGGGGGTGACGGTGGGTATAACCACCGGGGATTTCAACAAGACAAAGCAATGCCGTCCGCCACAACCGCGTCCGCCCCATCTGCTGCCGAGCCCAAGCGCCCGCCTTTGTCGGCGCTGAAGCCTGTGTTCCGCTTTGTCGCCCCGTATCGCTGGATGGCGGTGGGCGCCGCCATCGCCCTGATCGTCACGTCCGGCGCGATGCTGATGATCGGGCAGGCGATCCGGCGCGTCATCGATGTCGGCTTCGGCCATGGCAATGGCGCCTATCTGGACCTCTATTTCGGCGCTCTGTTCGGCGTGGTCGTCATCCTGGCCGCCGGAACCTTCGCGCGCTTTTACTGCGTCACCTGGCTGGGCGAGCGGGTCGTCGCCGATATCCGCCGTGCCGTCTATGCGCATGTCCTGAAACTGAGCCCGACCTTCTTTGAGGCGACACGCAGCGGCGAAGTGCTGTCACGTCTGACCACCGACACCGAACTGATCCAGACCCTGGTGGGCTCTTCGATCTCGGTGGCCCTGCGCAACACGCTGCTGTTTATCGGCAGCGCCGGCCTGCTCATCGTCACTTCGCCCGACCTGACCATGCTGGTGGCCCTGGTGATTCCGCTAGTGGTGCTGCCGATCATCATTCTCGGCCGCCGCCTGCGCAAACTCTCGCGCGAAAGCCAGGACCGCATCGCCGATCTCGCAGCCCAGGCGGGCGAGACGCTGAATGCCATCACCACAGTGCAGGCCTATACCTACGAAGCCCGCGAGGCGAACCGTTTTGGCAGCCATGCCGAAGCGGCCTTTGGCACTGCCGTGCGCCGCATCCGCGCTCGCGCCTGGCTCACCGCGCTGGTCATGCTGCTGGTGTTCGGCGCAGTGAATGCGGTGATGTGGATCGGTGGCAAGGCGGTGTTTGCCGGCGCAATGTCCGCCGGTGAACTGAGTGCCTTCGTCTTCTATGCCGTCGTCGGCGCATCATCGGTCGGCGCCCTGTCGGAAACCTGGGGCGATGTGCAGCGCGCGGCCGGCGCGGCCGAACGCCTGATGCAACTGCTGGCCACCGAGCCCACCATCCGCGCGCCAGCCACACCGCTTGCGCTGCCGGCCAAGCCCGCAGGTCGCCTGCAGTTCGACGCCGTGCGCTTCCATTATCCGGCACGGCCGCTGACGCCGGCCCTGGATGGCTTGAGCCTGGATATTGCCGCCGGCGAAACGGTTGCCATCGTCGGCCCCTCCGGGGCGGGCAAGACCACCCTGTTCCAGCTGCTGCTGCGTTTCTATGATCCTGACTCGGGCCATATCCGCTTCGATGGCTGCGACATCACCCAGCTCGATCCGGTGGGCCTGCGCCAGCATATCGGCCTGGTGGCGCAGGAGCCGGTGATCTTTGGCGCCACCGTAGCGGAAAATATCCGCTACGGCCGCCCCGAGGCCACCGACGCAGAAGTGCATGCCGCCGCCGAAGCTGCCGCCGCGCGCGGCTTCATCCAGGCCTTGCCGCAAGGCTACGACACCTATCTGGGCGAGCGTGGCGTGCGCCTCTCTGGCGGCCAGCGCCAGCGCATCGCCATCGCCCGCGCCCTGCTGCGCGACCCGCCGGTATTGCTGCTGGACGAGGCGACCTCGTCGCTGGATGCGGAATCCGAGCGCAAGGTGCAAACGGCGCTGGAGCGGCTGATGCAAGGCCGCACCACGCTGGTGATCGCCCATCGCCTGGCCACCGTGCAGAAGGCCGACCGTATCGTGGTGATGGACCAGGGCCGCATCGTTGCCGCCGGCCGCCACGACAGTCTGATCGCCGAAGACGGGCTTTACGCCCGCCTCGCCCGGCTGCAGTTCATGACAGGATCGGCGGCCGATGCCGCGTAAGCGCCGTACTGATAGGCCGCTGCCCGGCCGGCTGATGCGCTTCTGGTGGCGCTTCGCCGTGGTCGGCATCATCGTTTATGTCGGCTATACGATCTGGCTGGGCGGCGCCTATCGCAGCGTCGATGCCTTCACGGCCGGACAATGCGTGGCAGTGCCCGCGCCGCCCGGCCCCGAAGACATGGCCGTGCTGCCCGATGGTCCCGGCCTGCTGCCCGGCGCCATCGTCTCCAGCCAGGATCGCCGCGATCGCGCTGCGCCGGGCGGATTGTATTTCTACGACCTGAGCAGCCGCCCGGGCACATTCACCCGGCTGGAAACCCCGGCCAGCATGGTGCTGCATCCACATGGCCTGAGCCTGTTCACCACGCCCGATGGCCAGAGCTTCCTGCATGTCATCAATCATCGCAGCCGCGACCGCCACACCGTCGAAATCTTCGCCGTGCAGCAGACTCCTGGCAACATTCCGGTCCTGCGCCATCGCGGCAGCGTGGCCAGCGACCTGTTCGTGCACCCCAACGGCATCGCCGCCGCCGGCCCCGAATCCTTTTATCTGACCAACGACCGTGGTTCCGGCCCCGGCTGGATGCATATGGTCGAAAACCTGCTGCAGCTGTCGCGCTCCACCGTCGTCTATCACGATGGCCGCGGCGCCCGTGTGGTGGCCGATAACATCGCCTTCGCCAACGGCATCGAGATCAGTGCCGATGGCGGCACCGTGCTGGTCGGCTCCACCCAGTGGCGCATGATCCTGGCCTACACGCGCGAGATCACCAGCGGCATGCTGCTGCGCAGCGGCAGCCTGGCGCTGCCCGGCGGTGCCGACAATATCCGTCGCGACGCCAATGGCGAGCTTTGGGTCGCCGCCCATGCCAATGCCTTCGCCTTCATCGGCCATGCCATGAATGCTGAGAAGGAAAGCCCCAGCATGATCCTGCGGCTCAGCCGCAATGCGCGCGGCGCGATACAGACTTCGGAGGCCTTTGGCGATCCCGGCGACATGCTGTCAGGCGCCAGCGTCGGCGTGCAGCATCAGGGCCGTCTGCTGATCGGCGCGGTGTTCCAGCCCACCGTTCTGGACTGCCAGCTCGATGAAGCCAAACTGCGGGAAATCGAGAGCTAGAAGCGGTAGGCGCCGCACTGGTCGAGGCGCAGCACGCTTTCCTGACTGAAGCGCGCTTTGTAATCCTCGACGATGGTGGCAAGCCGGGCATTGATGTCGCCATCATTGCGATGGGCCACCATCAGGATGTAGGTGCCCTCCTGCATGGCACTGCCATCGGCGACCGAACGATAGAAACCCTGGCCCTCCAGCACGGTAAAGCCATCGGGCAGCCGCGGCACGATCGCCGATTCGACAAAGCCCTTCCATTCGTTGCCATCGACATGGCGGACATGCTCACCCTTGCGTACCGCCGTGCCGAAAAACAACAGCGCGCTCTGCTGCCGGCAGTGCATCACCGGATGCAGCCAGACATACACCCCGGCGGCCACCAGGACCGCCAGCGTCAATGCGCCGCCCACCAGGGCAATCACCATTTTGGCCTGCAGCGCCCCAAGGCGCTCGCCGACTTTGAGAAACGCTTCTTCGAACATGGCTAGCGTTCGGTCAGCTTGAGTTCAATGCGCCGGTTGCGGCGGAACGCCGTCTGATCCTCGCGCGCATCCAGCGGCTGGAATTCGCCAAAGCCGGTGGCGGCCAGGCGCTCAACCGGCACACCCTGGCTGGCAAGGAACTTCACCACCGAGATGGCACGCGCCGATGACAGCTCCCAGTTCGACGGGAACTGCGCGGTATTGATCGGCAGTTTGTCGGTATGGCCATCGACGCGCAGCACCCAGGGCAGCTCCTTGGGGATCTTGCTGCTGATTTCGATCAGCGTCTTGGCCAGCTTGCCGATCTGCTCACGGCCTTCGGGCTTCAGCTCGGCCGATGCGGAATCGAACAGCACTTCGGACTGGAAGACAAAGCGATCACCCACCACCTGGATGTCGCGGCGGTTGCCCAGCGCCTGACGCAGGCGGCCGAAGAATTCAGAGCGGTAGTTGGTGAGTTCATCCACCTTGCGCGCCAATGCTGCATTCAGCCGGCGCCCCAGGTCGCTGACCTGCGCCTGGTTGGTCTTGTCCTTCTCTTCGCTTTCCTTGAGAATCCGCTCGATCTGGCCCAGCTGCTCGCGCAGCGCCAGGATTTGCCGGTTCAGCAGATCGACCTGGCTGCGCGCCTCGCTCGTCAGCCGCTTCTCCTGCTCCAGCTGGCCGCTGCTGGACACCAGCTTCCCCTGCAGGTCGACCAGGATCTGCCGCTGCTCGGCCAGACGCTTTTCGGCATCATCGGCACGCGCCTGGCTGTCGGCCAGAACGGCGGCAAGCTGGTCGCGCTCGGCCGTCGCACCGCTGAGCGTGGCCTGCATGTTGGTCAGGTCGAGCCGGAGCTGCGCGTTGTTGCGCTTTTCCAGCGACAGCTGGTCGACCAGTCCGGCCAGTTCGCTGCGCAGCCCTTCGATCGCCTTGTCGCGGCCGGAAATCGCATTGGCGAGGAAGAACTGCACCAGCATGAACACCGCCAGCACGAAGACGATGACCATGAGCAATGTGGAGAGCACATCGACATAGCCCGGCCACGGGCCGGCGCTCTGGTGATCGTTGCGCCTGTGACTGCGGCCCAGCGCCATGGCGCCTAGCTCCGGCGCTGGGTGTCGGCAGACGCCGCGATGGTGCGCGACAGCAGCTTGATCTCGGCGCGCATGTCATCGATCAGCTTGGCGCGGCCCTGAGCCGCATCGTCGAGCATACGGGTCAGCAGGATATCGATGTTGCGCAGATGGCCGCGGCTGACGGTGTCGAAGTTGCCGCCATCGGCGCCCTGCGCCAGCTTGGCCATGATCGGCTTCATCTCGATTTGATGCTCGGTCAGCTTCAGCAGCAATCCCTGCTCGGCACGCATCTGCTCGGTGAGCAGGCTGAGCTTTTCATTGAGCTGCAGCAGCGCCGCACCGGTCTGGCCGCGGCTGTCTTCGCTGCGCGCCATGGTGCGCTGGAGGTTATCCAGACTGTCGGCCGTCTGCTCCAGCAGCGCCTGCACATAGGCGGGTACCGACTGGTCGCCTTCAGCCACGGCGCTGCCGCCGACACGGGTGAAGCCGGCCAGCCATTCCTCCAGATCGTTATAGAAACGGTTCTGCGCCTGGCCTGCTTGCAGATCGAGGAAGCCCAGGATCAGCGAGCCGGCCAGGCCCATCATCGAAGCCGAGAAGGCCAGCCCCATACCGGTGAGCGGGGTTTCCAGACCGCCCTTCAACTTGCTGAACAGGGCATTGATGTCTTCACTGGCATTGAGCGACAGGCCATTGATGGTGTCGCTGACGCCATTGATGGTTTCCAGCAGACCCCAGAAGGTGCCGAGCAGACCGAGAAACACCATCAGGCCGATGAAATAGCGCGAGATCTCGCGGCCTTCATCCAGGCGCGAGCCCACCGAGTCCAGCAAGGCCCGTGTGGCTGTGGCATGCAGCGAACCACGCGGACCGCGATTAGCCAGCATGCGGGCCAACGGGGCCAGCAGGTTCGACGGCTCGCCGATATTGCTGCCGCCGCTGCGCTGGGCCCGCTGCCAGGCTTCAACCCAGTTCGCCTCGCGGCCAATTTCCCAGACCTGGCGGAATGTGTAGAGGATGCCGATCAGCAGGATCGCGCCGATCAGGCTGTTCAGCGCCACGTTGGCCATATAGGCGCGCAGCAGGGTGGTGTGCAGCACGGCGATCACGACGCCAACGGCGGCCAGAAACAGCACCATGCGCAAGAGGAAACGGCCAGGCTTGGTCATTCAATCCATCCTTCCGCTTCTGCGTTACGGAGCGAATACGGCAATTTCACGGCGCCAACCAGCAGGTCGGACCATGAACCGCCGCAGACTGGCTGCGCGAGCGGCAACCGCGTGAGAAACATAGTACGAATCAATGCGCGGACGGTCGATGATCGCCCATGGCAGCAAGCCGGATCAACCACAGATATGCGACAATCCGGCGCCAGGCTGCCTGTCTAATCGACAGGATCCGGTCAACTAGCGGCCAACCGGGGCGATCTCGACGCGGTCTGCGGCGCTGCCATCGGTGGGCGCGCCAAGCGCGCGCACGTCGATGCGGGTGGAGCGAATGCCCTTGTCGATCAGATACTGCCGCACCGCAAGCGCGCGGGTCAGCGACAGGCGGCGGGCACCGCTGCCGCCATCCGCCACCGTGCTGGAGGCATAGGCGCGAATCTGCAGACGATCCTCGCCACTGGCATACTGCTTGGCTAGGCCATCCAGTGCGGCGAGATCGGCGTTCGGCAATTCGCCCTGGCCGCTCGGGAAAGACATGGTCACGACGCCGCCCTGAGCGGACGGCGCCGGCACCGGGCGTGGCGCTGCGGGTGCGGTCGCCATCTGCTGGGCCGGAGCGGGAGCCGGGGCAGGTGCGGGCGTCGCCACCGGGGCAGGCATAGGGGCAGGTGCCGGCGTGGCAGCGGGAGCCGGCGTGGCAGCGGGAGCCGGGGGCGGAGTGGGTACGGGCACCGGGGCCGGCACCGGGGCAGCCGCGACCGGAGCAGAGGTCTGAGGCGCGGGCGCAACCGCCATGGGCGTGCCCGGAACCGGACCGGGCATGGGCGCCGGTGCCGCCGCCACCGGCGGCGCGGCAGGGGCCGGCTGAACTGGGGCCGGGGCTGGGGCCGGTTGGACAGGGGCCGGTGCCATGGCTACGGGAGCCGCCGCCTCACTCTTCGACGCGGCAGTCTTCGGTGCGGCAGGTGTAGCCGAGGCCTTGCGGGTCGCGGTAGTGGCACGCGGCGGCTTCAGCTTGATGGCAGAAGGCTTGCCCGTCTCGCCGACCAGCGGCTGCGGGCCATCCGTCACCGTCTGGCTGGCCAGTGGCATTACACGCTGCTGCTTCGCCGCCTTGCTGGCCTTGCCGGTGGCGCCCAGCAGCGGCACCTGCGTCGTGGTGGCCGGGGCGGACAGGCCACGGCCAGCACTCAGCTGATCCAGGGCCTGCGGATTGAAGGTGATGTTGCCGCTGCCGATGTAATTCTGGGCCACCGCCGGGCGCGGCATGCTCACGGTGAAGCCACCGGCAAGTCCGCACGCCAGCGAGAGGGCGACAAGCGAAAGCGAAAGCGGCCTGGCCATCGGAAAAAGTCCCCCTACCCCGAAAATATGTGGCGAACGATAGCGGAGGCAGCGGACTGCGACAACCCGGCAAGCTGGTGCCGGGAGCAGGAAATCAATCACTTGTACGGAGGATCAGACCCGCAATGCCCTGCGGGATCAGATCGGTCAGGCCTTGAGCAGCTTGCTCAGCGGCGCGTGCAGCACATCGTTGGCTGCAATGATGCCGCCTGTCTCCATCATCTGGTCGCCGCCGGCCAGATCCGTGACCGTGCCACCAGCCTCGCGCACCAGAACGATGCCGGCCGAAATATCCCAGGGCTGCAGACCGGTTTCCCAGAAGCCGTCAAAGCGCCCTGCGGCCACATAGGCCAGATCGAGCGCAGCGGCACCGAGACGGCGGATGCCGGCGACCTCGGCCATCACCGTGGTCATTTCCTTAAGGAAGGGCTGATGGCCCGGCTTGCCATGGAAGGGAATGCCGGTGCCGAATACCGCTTCTGGCAGCTTGCGACGGGCGGAGACACGGATGCGGCGCTCGTTGACATAGGCGCCAACGCCCTTCTCGGCCCAGAACAGCTCGTCGCGCACCACATCCAGCACGATACCGGCCACCAGTTCGCCTTCACGCTGCACGCCGACCGAGATGGCGAAATGCGGAATGCCGTGCAGGAAATTGGTGGTGCCATCCAGCGGATCGATGATCCAGTAGCTTTTGCCGTCCTTGGCCTCGATGCGGCCACCCTCTTCCATCACGAAGCCGAAATCCGGACGCAGTTTGGACAGCTCCTGCTGCAGAACCTTCTCGGCTTTGCGGTCGGCAGCAGACACGAAGTCAGCCGGCCCCTTCTTCGAGACCTGCAGGTGCTCGACCTCGTTGAAGTCGCGGATCAGGCTGCGCTGCGCTTTACGCGCTGCGTTTGCCATCGCATTGATCAAGGCGGATCGCAGGGCCATGGGGGACGGATTTGCTCGTTTTTGGAAAGGCGGCGGAACCTATCAGCGCCGCCCGTGCTTGGCAATTGCCGCATTAAAGGCTTTTACCGCCTCGGCCGGGCCCTCGGGATGGCGCCAGACACCCGCAGAAACCGCCAGAAAGTCGGCCCCTGCCTCGATTAACACCGGGCAGTTCTCCACCGTGATCCCGCCGATGGCCACACAGGGCACTTCCATCAGGTCGGCCCACCAGGCGATCAGGTCCGGTTCTGCCCTGGTCTTGGGCTGCTTGGTATCGGTCGCGAAAAACGCCCCAAAGGCGACGTAATCGGCACCGGCCTCGGCGGCCTCCATCGCCAGGTGACGGGAGTCATGGCAGGTGACGCCAACGATGCGGTCTGGTCCCAGAATGCGGCGCGCCTCCTCATAGGGCGCATCCTCCTGGCCGACATGCACGCCATCGGCGCCAAACTTGATCGCGAGATCCGGCCGGTCATTGATCAGCAGCGCGACATCGTATTCATGACACACCGGCAGCAGGGCTTCGGTCGCGCGGCGGAAGGTATTGTCAGAAGCCGACTGCTCGCCGTCTTTCAGGCGCAGCTGCAGGCAGGCGACATCGCCAGCACCGAGCACTTTCTTCAGGTCTTCGGCGAACACGGCCGGTTCGATAACCGGCGGCGTGATCAGATACAGCCGCTGCTCGGCTTTGACAGGGTCTTTGGCCATCTCTTATCCAGCAATGAAACTTTTAAGCGCATCCAGCGTCTCGTCGGGCCGTTCGCCCATCATCAAATGGCCGCAGCCCGGCAACACGTCGATGCGGCCATCCTTGAACTCTTTCGCCCAACCCCGCGCGGCGCGCAAGGGTGTCATCTGGTCGCGTTCGCCGGCGAGGATCTGCACCGGCACGGCAACGGCTGCGACCGCCTGCTTGCCGTTCTGATAGGCATTGCACAGGCGGAAGCCCAGCGCTAGGCAGCTGCGCGGCGCGCGATCGATCAGGCGGATGCTGCTGGTCAGCAGATGCGAGCCCGGCACGCGATTGCTGCCGATCTGGTTCTTCTTCGCAATCATCCAGTCATTCATCAGTTCAACGACCGTATAGGCGCCACTATCGGCCAGCGCCTGCAGCTCGGGATTCACTGCCATCGGGAAAGCAAAACCGAGCAGCGAAATGCGGCTGACCCGCGCCGGATGCCGGACTGCGGTTTCCAGCGCGATCAGCGCACCCATCGAATGGCCGACCAGCGCCGCCTGCTGCACGCCGGCTGCATCCAGCAGCATCGGCATCCAGTCGGCAAAGGCCTCGACGCTCTCCAGCATCGGGCCTTCCGAGCGACCGTTGCCCGGCAGATCGACTGCCAGCACCGAATAGCCGTGATAGGCGAACCAGCGCGTCTGCATCGACCAGCTGGTATGGTCGCAGGCATTGCCGTGGATGAACACCACGGTTGGTTTCGTCGCATCGAAAGCCTTGCCGCCGGTGGCCGCGAAAATCTTCTTGCCCGCTACATCAAGCCACATTGGTTCGTTTCCCCGCCCTTACTCTGCTGCGGCCTTGATGGCCTTCTGCGCCGCGCGCAGGGCCTGGTTCAGGTCGTCGATCAGATCCTGACTGTCTTCCAGACCCACCGACAGCCGCACCAGCTCCTCGCCGATACCGGCAGCCTTCAGTTCGGCAGCAGACATCTGCTGATGCGTCGTGCTGGCCGGATGGATCACCAGCGACTTGGCATCACCGACATTGGCGAGATGCGAAAACACCTGCAACGCCTCGATCAGCACGCGGCCGGCCTCGCGACCGCCCTTCACACCGAAGCTGAATACCGCACCGCAGCCCTTGGGCAGCAGCGTTTTCGCCAGCGCATGGTCAGGATGCTCTTCCAGTTCGGGATACGACACCCAGGCAACCGCCGGATGGCCCTTCAGGAAAGCCACCACCTTGCGGCTGTTCTCGACATGGCGCGCCATGCGCAAGGGCAGCGTCTCGACACCCTGCAGCAGATGGAAGGCATTGGTGGGCGACATGCAGGCGCCGAAATCGCGCAGACCTTCGGCGCGCGCGCGCATGATGAAGGCGGCGGGGCCGAATTCCTCGGCGAAATCGAGACCGTGATAACCGGCATAAGGCTCGGTAAGCGTCGGGAACTTGCCCGAGGCTTCCCAGTCGAAGCGACCAGAGTCGATCAGTGCGCCGCCAATGGCAACGCCATGACCGCCCAGGAATTTGGTAGCCGAATGCATGACCAGATCGGCGCCATGCTCGA
This sequence comes from Ferrovibrio terrae, assembly GCF_943372915.1. Classification (GTDB taxonomy): domain Bacteria; phylum Pseudomonadota; class Alphaproteobacteria; order Ferrovibrionales; family Ferrovibrionaceae; genus Ferrovibrio; species Ferrovibrio terrae_A. Next base: position 18,358 of record NZ_CALSAN010000037.1, read on the forward strand.
AACCCTTGAACAGGTATGGCGTGGCAAAGGTGCAATCGAGCATCAGCGGCAGCCCGGCATCATGGGCGATCTTCGCCACCGCCGGTACATCCAGCACTTCCAGGCCTGGGTTGCCGAGAATCTCGCCGAACACCAGGCGGGTTTCGGGCTTGATCGCCGCCTTCCAGACGGCATGGTCGCGCGGATCGACAAATGTCGTCGTGATGCCGAACCGGGGTAGCGTATGCACGAGGATGTTGTAGCTGCCGCCATAGATGTTGCGCGAGGCGACAATATGCCCGCCCTGCCCCATCAGCGTGGCAATCGCCAGATGCAGCGCCGCCTGCCCTGAGGCCGTGCAGACCGCACCGACGCCGCCTTCGAGCGCTGCGAGGCGTTCTTCCAGTACCGCGACGGTGGGATTGGAGATGCGCGAGTAGATATGGCCGCCACGTTCCAGGTTGAACAGTGCCGCCGCATGGTCGGCATCGCGGAAGACATAGGAGGTGGTCTGATAGATCGGCACGGCGCGCGCGCCGGTCGCCGGATCAGGCTGCTGGCCTGCATGCAGGCTCAGCGTATCGAAGCGGAAGAATTTGGGTTCCAGCATGGCGCCCTCCCGGACAATTTTCTCAAGGCTTATGGGTAGCAGACAAAAAAGCGGGCCGCCTCATCCTGGCGGACGGGGCGACCCGACAATCTTGCCTCAACCTCGAAACTGCAGCGATTAATCCATGCCGTACCCGGATCAGTCAAGCAGATGAAATCCGGCGTGCCAGGCACAAAAAAAGGCCGCCGGAGCGACCCGACGGCCTGAAGGTCAAAACCAACAGGGAGGAAACTATGACCGGGACTAAATCGAAATCTGTAATGGGCCCAGTATCACCGGACGCACTTAAGATTTCGTGAAGTGGCCATCCTCCTGTATGGTCGAGGCATGACAAAAATGGCTGTCGTGTCACAAAGCGAGCCGCAGGATGCCGCCGAGGCCCTGGCAGGCCCCGTGCAGGACCGGCTGCTGGATGCGGCCCTGGCCTGCTTCCGGCGGCTGGGCGGCAAGCGCTGCCGCATCGAGGATATCGCCGCCGAGGCCGGGATCGCGCGTACTGCCGTCTACCGGCATTACCAGAACAAGCGCGCCATCGTGGCCGCGCTGGCAACCCGCTGGCTGGCCGAGGACGAAACCCGCCTGGCTGCGATCGCCCGCGACCACGGCCGCAGCCCGGCGGCCCGCCTGCAGGCGTTTCTGCTCATGGATGCTGAAAATACAAGGCGTTACCTTTCCGATCCGTGCCTGGTCGAGGTGCTGGACGAGGTCACCCGCAACCTCGGCTCCCTGCCCCGGCAGCACCGCAGCCATGTCCGCCGCCATCTGGCCGGCCTGCTGGCCGAAGGCAGCGCCGCTGGCGCCTTCCGTGGCGAGCCGGCCGAGAAGCTGGCCCTCGGCATCGACGATCTGATGGCCCGTTTCCATGACCCCCGGCTGGCCGCCGAGCTGGACAAATCCGTCTGGCGGGAGCGGGCCGTTGCCGCCGTCGACATGATCCTGAGAACTGTTCGGGCACGCTGAACGGTTTTGACATATGACAAATTTTGTCATATGTCTGATTTGTGACCCCTGTCCAGAAAATCCTGGTTCGACGCGCCATGGCTGCCCTGCTGGCTGTCTCGGCGCTGCTGGCGCGTCCGGCCCGCCTCCAGGCTGTCAGCGTTGCCTGGTCACGCTGGCTTGCTGCCCGAGCCATTGCCCGCAAGCGCATCGGCCCGACCAACGACCTGCCCGGGCTGGGCCTGGCCTGGCAGCGGAGCTTTCCCAGCCCCAAGCAGGTGCCGATCGAGGGCGTTACGGCCAATACGGTGCTGGCCCGGATCGAGACCCCCTGCCCGCTGCGCGGCACGGGACGCACAGAAGCCTGCTGGCGCATGATGGAATACGACCGCGCCATCGCGCATGCCGCCGGCGGTCAGTTCATCGTGCTGCAGAGCCAGGCCGAACCGGGCGTCACCGTCTGCCGCGTCGCGCTGCGGCGAACGGAGGCATCCATCGACGATCTGGTGCCGGCGCATATCCGCGCCCCAGAAACACCTATTTCTTGAAAAAGCTGTCGGCCGAACCGCGCGCCGCCTGCTTGGCCTTGATGACGCCGCGGATGGTCGCGATCTCGGCTTCGAGCGCGACGATGCGATCCTCGAGATCTTCAATCGACATCGTCTCGAATTTCGGTAGCGCAGGTTTGCGCCGCTCGGCTTCGTCCCAGTCCATCCCGGCCTCCCCGGTTTTGCTGGCCGCCATACTAAACGCGGAATATCCGATAAAGCAAAAGCTGCCGGCTTGCCGTGGACAGCGGGCCCGACTAGATGACTAGCAGTCCTTTCGCGGAGAGCCAACAATGCTGCCCCAGACCATGACGGTGATCGAGATCAGCCAGCCCGGTGGCCCGGAGGTGCTGAAACCCGGCGAACGGCCGATGGTGCAGCCTGCGGCCGGCGAAGTGCTGATCAAGGTGCATGCCGCCGGCGTGAACCGTCCCGATGTTCTGCAGCGCAGCGGCATGTATCCGCCGCCGCCCGGCGCGCCGGATTATCCGGGCCTGGAAGTGGCCGGCGAGATCGTCGCGCTGGGAGACGGCGTGCAGCGCTGGAAAATCGGCGACAAGGTTTGCGCGCTGGTGGCCGGCGGTGGCTATGCCACCTATTGCGTGGCGCCGGGCGAGCAATGCCTGCCGGTGCCGCAGGGACTCGACATGGCAGAAGCTGCAGCGCTGCCGGAAAACTGGTTCACCGTGTGGACCAACATCGCCGATCGCGGCCAGCTGAAGGCCGGTGAAAGCATCCTGATCCATGGCGGCGCATCGGGCATCGGTGTCGCCGCGATCCAGCTGGCCAGGCTGTTGGGCGCCAAGCGCATCTTCGCCACCGCCGGCACGGATGAAAAATGCCGTTTCTGCGAAAGCCTCGGTGCTGAAAAGGCGATCAACTACAAGACCGAGGATTTCGCCACCCGCATCGCTGAACTTACCGACGGCAGGGGCGTGGATGTCATCCTCGACATGGTGGGCGGCAAATACTTCGCCCCCAACATCAAGGCCCTCGCCGAGGAAGGCCGGCTGGTGATCATCGCGGTGCAGGGCGGGCCCAAGGGCGAGGGCGACCTGAGCCTGCTGATGCGCAAGCGGCTGACCGTGACCGGCTCGACGCTGCGGCCCCGCCCCATCGCCTTCAAGGGCGAGATTGCCCGGGCGCTGGAAGCCAGGGTCTGGCCGGCTTTTGCCGATGGCCGGCTCAAGGCCATCATCGACAGCCGCTTTCCGCTGGCCGAGGCTGCCCAGGCCCATGTCCGGATCGACCATGGCGACCATGTCGGCAAAGTTTTGCTAACGATCTGACATAAAAACAATAACTTAGCACCCCCGGGGTGGTTGCACCCCCGGACCATTGCACTATATTGTCGCGCGATTTCGCCCCCGCGGGCGGCCGCTGACCGCGGCCGGCCGCCTGAGAAGGATTTTACCCATGGCATTGCCGTTGATGCCGAAAGCCACCGCTGTGTGGCTGATCGACAATACCAAGCTGACCTTCGACCAGATTGCCCGCTTCTGCGGCCTGCATGTGCTGGAAGTGAAGGGTATCGCCGATGGCGAGGTGGCGGTTGGTATCGTCGGCCTCGATCCGGTCGCCAATGGCCAGCTTGGCCCCGGCGAGATCGAGCGCTGCGAAAAGGATCCAAGCGGCGACCTCAAGCTGCTGGCGCCGACCGTGCCGCTGCAGCGCCAGAAGACCAAGGGTGCAAAATACACCCCGGTGTCAAAGCGCCAGGATCGTCCCGATGCCATCGCCTGGCTGCTGAAGTATCATCCGGAAGTGCAGACCGCACAGATCCAGAAGCTGCTCGGCACCACCAAGGCGACCATCGATCGCGTGAAGAACCACACGCATCCCAATCACGCCAACATCAAGCCGCGCGATCCGGTCTATCTCGGCATCTGCAGCCAGATGGAACTCGACCGCGTGCTGCTGCTGGCCGCCAAGCGCAAGCAGAACAAGGAAAAGCGCGATGCCCGCGAGGCTCGCGCCCAGGTCCGCGACAAGACGGCCGAAGCGCCTGCCGAAGCCGCGGCGACTGAAGCACCGGGCAACAGCGAAAGCTGATACTGCGACGTCTTCATTCGGCCTGAACCGATAGCGCCGCCGGCTGCATGGCCGGCGGCGCTTTTTGATTGCCGCGCCGCCAGGCCTGCGAACCAATCGCAGCACTGGTTCGACCCGTGCCTGCAACCGCGCAACGCCGGCAACACGCGCTGTGACTGCCGAGGGCGCATAAAAACCATGTCGCCGCGTTATCACTTCATTCTGTAAGAAAACCTAGGCACTGCATATGGATTCCGGTATAGGCTGGGTCAGAGAAGCCGGCGGAATGACCATGAATTGGCACCGGCGAAACAGGGTGTCGGGGCGTCTCTAAGTCATGCTCGTTTTTATTATCAGACGCCTGATGCAGGCGGCATTGGTGATGGCAGTTATGTCGGTGCTGGTGTTTGTCGGCATCTACATGATCGGCGATCCGCTGGCGATTCTGGTCAGCCCCGAGGCCACCGAGCTTGATCGCGAGGCCATCGCCAAGGCACTCGGCCTCGACCGGCCGATGTGGGAGCAGTATCTCGCCTTCGTGCTGTCTGCGCTGAAGGGCGAATTCGGCAAATCCTTTGTCTTCGGCCAGCCCGCCATCAACCTGATCCTCGAACGCATGCCGGCGACGCTGGAACTGGCGCTGATCGCCACCTTCCTCTCCGTCGTGATCGGCGTGCCCCTCGGCCTCTATGCCGGCCTGCGCCATGAAACCGTGGCGGCCCGCGCCATCATGGCTGGTTCGGTGCTCGGCTTCTCGCTGCCGAATTTCTGGGTCGGCCTGATGCTGATCATGGTCTTCGCCGTACAGCTCGGCTGGCTGCCCGCCTCGGGCCGCGGCCCGACGATGGAAATCCTCGGCATCCATGTCAGCTTCCTGTCGGCGGCCGGCTGGAAATACCTGGCCCTGCCGGCGCTGACGCTGGGCTTGTCGAAATGCGCCCTGATCGTCCGCCTGGCGCGCGCCACCGCGCGCGAGGTGATGCTGATGGATTACGTGAAATTCGCCCGCGCCAAGGGCCTGAGCGAACGCCGTGTCATCGGCGTGCATATCCTGAAGAACATCATGGTGCCGATCACCACCGTCACCGGTCTGGAACTGGGCAGCCTGATCGCCTTTGCCGTCATCACCGAGACGATCTTCTCCTGGCCCGGCATGGGCAAGCTGCTGATCGACTCCATCGTCCATCTCGATCGCCCTGTGGTGGTTGCCTATCTGATCGTCGTGGTCTTCCTGCTGGTCATCATCAGCCTGATCGTCGACATCCTGTATTCGGTGCTCGATCCGCGCGTGCGGCTGGGAGAGGCGAAATGAGCCAGACCGCCGCCCCCCCTGTCGCCGTCACGACTGGCGCGCCGCTGGCCAAGACCGAAGCGCCCTGGAAACGCATTGTCGCCGAATTCGCCGAAAGCAAGCTGGCCATCCTCGGCCTGGTGCTGCTGGTGCTGATGCTCGGCGCATCCCTGGTGGCGCCCTATATCTCGCCGCAGAATCCCTACGATCTCGCCATCCTCGACATCATGGATGCGCGTCAGCCGCCGGGCGAAATGTCGGGTGAAGGCTTTGTCTTCCTGCTTGGCAGCGACGGCCAGGGCCGCGACATGCTGAGCGCCATGCTCTATGGCCTGCGCATCAGTCTGATGGTCGGTGTCGTTTCCGTGGTGGCGGCGCTGGGCATCGGCGCCGTGGCCGGGCTGCTGGCGGCCTATAGCGGCGGCAAGATCGATGCGCTGATCATGCGCGTTGTCGATATCCAGCTGTCCTTCCCCGCCATCCTGATCGCCCTGATCCTGCTCGCCGTGCTGGGCAACGGCGTCGACAAGGTGATTGTGGCGCTGATCGCCGTGCAATGGGCCTATTTCGCCCGCGCCGCCCATGGCGCCGCACTGGTGGAGCGCAACAAGGAATATATCGAGGCTGCCCGCTGCCTCGGCATCAGCCGCGCGCGCATGCTGCTGAAACACCTGCTGCCCAACTGCATGCCGCCGCTGATCGTGATTGCCACCATCAACATCGCGCGCGCCATCACGCTGGAAGCGACGCTGAGCTTCCTGGGGTTGGGCGTTCCGGTCACCGAGCCGTCGCTGGGCATGCTGATCTCGAACGGTTTCGATTATCTGCTCAGCGGCGTCTACTGGATCTCGCTGTTCCCCGGCCTGATCCTGACCATCGTGATCATCGCCATCAACCTGGTCGGTGACCAGCTGCGCGATGTTCTCAATCCCCGCCTCAAGCGTTAAAGCCAGCAGCCCCATGACCGCAACGCTCCAGGTCGACAATCTCGAGACCCAGTTCCCGACCCGCGACGGCATCGTGCGCGCCGTCGATGGCGTCAGCTTCTCTGTCGAGGCGGGTGAAATCCTCGGTCTGGTCGGCGAGTCCGGCTCGGGCAAGTCGATCACCGGCTTCTCCATCCTCGGCCTGATCGATCCGCCCGGCCGCATTGCCGCCGGCAGCGTCAAGTTCAACGGCGAGGAACTGACCACAGCCAGCCCGGATCGCCTGCGGTCTTTGCGTGGCGCGCGCATCGCGATGATCTTCCAGGATCCGATGATGACGCTGAACCCGGTTCTGCGCGTCGATACCCAGATGATCGAGACCGTGCGGGCCCATGACAAGGTCAGCGAGGCCGCCGCCCGCGCCCGCTGCATCGAGGCGCTGCAATCGGTTGGCATCGCCGCACCCGAAGACCGGCTGAAATCCTATCCGCACCAGTTCTCCGGCGGCATGCGCCAGCGCATCGCCATCGCCACGGCACTGCTGCACAAGCCCGACCTGATCATCGCCGATGAACCGACCACGGCGCTGGACGTCACCATCCAGGGCCAGATCCTCTATGAAATGCGCAAACTCTGCCGCGATACCGGCACGGCGCTGATCTGGATCACCCATGATCTCTCCGTGGTCGCCGGCCTGGCCGACCGCATCATGGTGATGTATGCCGGCAAGATCGTCGAAACCGGCGCCATCGCCACGGTGATCGAACGGCCGCAGCATCCCTATACCCGCGGCCTGATCGGCTCGGTGCCCGGCGCGATGCCGCGCGGCAAGCGCCTGTTCCAGATTCCCGGCATGGCACCGGCACCACTGAACCTGCCGCCGGGCTGCCGCTTCAAGGCGCGTTGCGGTCGCGCCGATGCCGTCTGCGACACCATGCCCGAACTGGCCGAGCTTGATCCGGGTCACAGCGCCCGCTGCCACCATCCCTTCGATGCCAAGCCGCTGAGCCCGGCGGAGGTTGTCGCGTGACCGTCCCCATTCTCGAACTCAAGGGCATTTCCAAGCGCTTCGTCTGGCGCCTGGATATCGCCGCCAAGATCGCCAACCTATTCGGTGCCGGCCTGAAGGAACGCGCCGTCCATGCGGTCAACCATGTCGACCTGACGATCCAGGAAGGCGAGGTGGTCGGTCTGGTCGGCGAAAGCGGCTGCGGCAAGTCCACGCTGGGCCGCATCGTTGCCGGCATCATGGACGCCAGTGATGGCACCATTCAGTATCACGGCAAAACCGTCGCCGATCGCAGCAGCGCGGAGCAGCGCGCCTATCAGCTGGGCGTGCAGATGATCTTCCAGGACCCCTATGCCTCGCTCAATCCGCGCATGCGGGTGGAAGAGATCATCGGCGAGGCACCGGTGGCGCATGGCCTGATCAAGCGCAGCGAGATGGGCGCCTATGTCGAGAAGATCATGCTGCAGGTCGGCCTCGATCCGCGCTATCGCAAACGCTATCCGCACCAGTTCTCCGGCGGCCAGCGCCAGCGCATCGGCATCGCCCGCGCCCTGGCCGTGCAGCCGAAATTCATCGTCTGCGACGAGGCCGTGGCGGCGCTGGATGTCTCGATCCAGGCCCAGGTGCTGAACCTGTTCATGGACCTGCGTGAGCAGCTCGGCCTGACCTACCTGTTCATCAGCCACAACCTTTCGGTGGTGGAGCACATTTCCGACCGGGTGGTGATCATGTATCTCGGTCGCGTGGTGGAAAGCGCGCCGACCGAGCAGCTGTTTGCCGGCCCGAACCATCCCTATACCCAGGCCCTGCTGGCCGAGGCCCCGAAACTGGTGGCCGAACGACGCGACTACCTGCCGATCAAGGGCGAAATTCCCTCGCCGCTGAACCCGCCGCCGGGCTGCCATTTCCATCCGCGCTGCCCGCAGGCCTTTGCCCGCTGCAAGGCGGAAGTGCCTGTCCTGAAAGAGATTGCGCCCGGCCGCCTGTCGGCCTGCCATCTCAACGACGCCGCCTGATCACGGCGTTGTAACGGCTGTACGGGGCTTGAAAACGGAACTTTAAGCATCAGCTGGTAGTTTGAGAGTGTGAAAGAAGCGTCTGCAGGACGCGGACGCGCACACCGAAGGAGGCCAGCCATGTGCAAGGCCATCTCATCCCGTGCGTTGCTTTCCACCACCCTGATCATCGCCGCCCTCTCGCTCGGCATTGCCGCCTTTATCTCACCCGCGCATGCGCAGCAGGCCATGGTCTGCGGCCTGCGCGACGATATGGGCAAGATGCTGGACCAGCGGTTCGGCGAGCAGCCGCAGGCTGCCGGCGTTGTCGGCGACCGCATCGTCGAGCTGCTGGTCTCGCAGACCGGTTCCTGGACCATCCTCATCACCAGCACCGACGGGCGCGCCTGCGTGGTCACCGGCGGCGAGGACTGGACCGATCAGCCGGTCACCATGCCCAGCAAGGTCAAGGCCGACAAAGTGAAGGTCGAGTCGACGCTGTAAGCAAGTCCGGCTGCCTTACGCGGCAGCCGGCGTGCCGGACGGACGTTTCACCCTGAACCAGGCGGCATAGAGTGCCGGCAGGAACAGCACGGTCAGCAGCGTGGCGACCAGCAGGCCGCCGATGATGGTGTAGGCCATCGGCCCCCAGAAGTTGCTGGTGGACAGCGGGATCATGCCGAGGATCGCCGCCAGCGCGGTGAGGATGATCGGCCGGAACCGCCGCAGCGTGGCGTTGATGATGGCGTCCCAGGCCGCCTCGCCGCCGGCGATATCCTGTTCGATCTGGTCGACCAGGATCACCGAGTTGCGCATGATCATGCCTGCCAGCGCGATGGCGCCCAGCATGGCGACAAAGCCGAAGGGTACATTGAAGGTCAGCAGCCCCAGCGTGACGCCGATCAGGCCCAACGGCGCGGTTAGCAGCACCAGCAGCATGCGCGACACCGATTGCAGCTGGATCATCAGCAGCGTGATCATGATGCCGATCATCACCGGCACCACCGCGCCGATCGAGGCATTGGCCTTGCCGCTTTCCTCGATGGCGCCACCCATCACGATGCGGTAATTCGGCGGCAGATTCTTGCGCAACGCGTTCAGCTGCGGCTCGATCTGCATCGACACCACCGGCGCCTGGATGCCATCGACGATATCGGCGCGCACGGTGATCACCGGCTGGCGGTCCCGCCGCCAGATGATGCCTTCCTCCAGCTCGTAGCGGATTTCCGCCACTTGGCTGAGCGGCACCGGGCGCGTGCTTTCCGCGCCGGCCACGTTCAGATCCTTGATGCCGGTCAGGCTCAGGCGCTCGCTGGCTTCGGCGCGGGCCACCACATCGATCAGCTCGCGATCCTCACGATACTGCGTCACGGTCAGGCCGGACACGATGGAGTTAAGAGTCGTGGCGAGATCCTGCGAGGAAATACCAAGCAGACGCGCCTTGGCCTGGTCGACATCCAGCTTGACCACCTTGCTCAACTCGTTCCAGTCGAGGTTGACATCGCGGGCATTGGGATTGGCGCGCATCACATCGGCGACCTGGAAGGCGATGCGTCGCACTTCCATCGGATTGGGGCCGCTGACGCGGAACTGCACGGGGAAGCCGACCGGCGGTCCGTTTTCCAGCCGGTTGACGCGACCACGCAGCAGGACGAAATCCTCCTGGAAGGCGGCGATCAGCCTGTCGCGTACCCGCTCGCGCTCGGCATCGCCCTTGGTCAGCACCACGACCTGGGCGAAATTGTCGTTCGGCAGCTGGATATCCAGCGGCAGGTAGAAACGCGGCGCGCCCGCGCCGACATAGGTGGTGTAGCTGACGATATCGGTATCGTTCTTCAGCAATGCCTCCAGCTTCAGCGCCTCTTCCTCGGTGGCGGCAATCGATGCGCCCTGCGGCAGGCGCAGATCAACCATCAATTCGGGGCGGTTCGAGGAGGGGAAGAATTGCTGCTGTACCAGGCCAAAGCCTGCCACGCTGAGCACGAAAATACCGAAGGTACCGGCGATCACGATCCAGCGCCGCCGCACGCACCACTCCACCACCGGTCGGACAAAGCGATAGATGCCGCGGTGATAAACGTCCTCACTGTGGCCATGGCCGGCTTTCGGCGTCGGCAGCAGGGTATAGCCGATATAGGGCGTGAAGATCACCGCCACGACCCAGGAGACCAGCAGTGAAATGGTGACCACGGCGAAGATCGAGAAGGTGTATTCGCCGGCCGAGGATTTGGCAAAGCCGACCGGTACGAAGCCGGCGGCGGTGATCAGCGTGCCGGTGAGCATCGGGAAGGCTGTCGAGGTATAGGCAAAGCTGGCGGCGCGGAAGCGGTCGAATCCCTGTTCCATCTTCACCTGCATCATCTCGACCGCGATGATCGCATCATCCACCAGCAGGCCGAGCGAGATGATCAGGGCCCCCAGTGAAATGCGGTGGAAATCGATGCCGAAGATCTGCATGCATACGAAGGTGATCGCCAGCACCAGCGGGATGCACAGCATCACCACCATGCCGCTGCGCAGGCCGAGGCTGAGGAAACTGACGCCGAGCACGATGACCACGGCTTCCAGCAGCACTTGCATGAATTCCGAGATCGAGCGCTGCACCACGGTGGGCTGGTCCGCCACCTGCAGCACCTCGATGCCGATCGGCATATCGGCCTTCAGCCGCTTCATGGTGGCATCGAGCTGCTTGCCCAGCTCGATCATGTTGCCGCCCTTGGCCATCGAGATGGCGAGACCGATCGATTCCTGGCCGTTATAGCGCAGGCGCGGGCTGGGCGGATCGGCATAATCGCGCTTGATATCGGCGATATCGCCGAGCCGGATAAGCCGGCCATTGGCCTGGATCGAGAGTTCGGACAACGCCCGGCCGCTTTCGATATCGCCACTGACACGCGTGGCGATACGGTCAGACGAGGTCTGCACCACGCCGGATGCGGTCTGCGCATTCTGCGCCTGGATCACATCGATGACCTGCTGCGGGCTGACGCCCAGATTGGCCAGCTTCTTGTTGGAAAACTCGATGAAGATGCGTTCGGGCTGCACGCCGAGCAGATCGGCCTTGCCTACATCGCGGATGCGCAGCAGCTCCTCGCGCACATCCTCGACATAATCCTTCAGTTCGCGATGGGTGAAGCCGTCGGCGGTGAAGGCATAGATGGTACCGAAGGTGTCGCCGAATTCATCGTTGAAGAACGGCCCCTGCACGCCGGCCGGCAGGGTCTGGCGGATATCGCCCACCTTCTTGCGCACCTCGTACCACACGCCGGATACCGCCTTCGGCGGCGTGCTGTCGCGCAGGGTAACGAAGATGGTGGATTCCGCCGCCTTGGAATAGCTGCGCACGTTGTCGAGATACGGTGTCTCCTGCAGCTTCTTCTCGATCTTGTCGGTGACCTGCTGCTCGACCTCGCGCGCCGTGGCGCCGGGCCAGTTGGTGCGCACGATCATCACCTTGAAGGTGAAATCGGGATCTTCGGCGCGGCCGAGCTGGGTGTAGGACAGCGCGCCTGCCGCCAGCAGCAGCACCATCAGGAAACCGATCAGCGAGCGGTGGCGCAGCGCCCAGGCAGACAGGTTGAAGCGGCCGACGCCATCATCGTCGGCAGGCGCAGGCTGATGCTGGCTCACGACTTCTTCCCCGCACTGGCAGACTGCACTTCAGGCAGCAGGCGCACGGTCTGGCCGGGGATTAGCTTGTGTACGCCGGCAGTCACCACCTTTTCGCCGTCTTTCAGGCCATCCGCAATCAGCACGGCCCGTTCGATATAGGCTGCAACCTTCACGGTGCGCAGTTCGACCTTGCCCTCGCCCTCGGCCGGGCCGCTATACACCCACACGGCCGGTTCCCCGCCCTGCTGGTACAGCGCCGCCAGCGGCAGTGCCACCACAGACGCATCCGAGCGCCGCACGATCGACACCGTCGATGTCATGCCGAGCCGGATACCGGCCGGCGGCGCCTGCACGCTCACCTTCACCGCATAGGTGCGGGTGGCCGGATCGGCGCCCGGCGCGATCTCGCGCACCACGCCGGCATATTCCTTGTCGGGCTGCGCCCACAGGCTGATGACAATCGCCGTGGCACTGCGCAACTCGTCGAGGCGGTTCTCGGCGACGTTGAACACCACTTCCTTCTCTTCCGGCCGCGCCAGCTTCAGCACGGTCTGGCCGGCAGACACCACCTGGCCGGTTTCGATGCTGATCGACGTGACCACGCCATCGGCATCGGCATGCAGCTCGGTGTAATCCATCTGGTTCTGCTGGACCCGCATCTGCGAGCGGGCGCTGTCGAGCTGGGCCTCGGCCGTGTTGTATGTGTTCTGCCGGCGATCGAGTTCGGCCTGGCTGATCACCTTGCTCTCGAACAGCTTCTTGTAGCGGTTCAGCTCGGTCTGGGCCTGATTGAAGTTGGCCTGTGCCGCGCTCAGCTGGGCGCGCGCATTCTGGCTGGCGAGCCGGATATCCTCGGGGTCGAGACGGGCGAGCAGCGTGCCCTTCTTCACCTCTGAGCCGATCTCGACATAGCGGGCGACGATCTTGCCGCCGACGCGGAAGGCGAGGTTGGTCTCGTAGCGGGCGCGCACTTCGCCGGTATAGCTGGAGCGGCTCTCGTAAACCTGCGGCGACACGGTGGTGACGCGCACCGGCCGGATCGGCTCCGGCGGTGCAGCGGGCTTTTCACACGCTGCCAAAAACAGCGTCGATGCCAGAACCGCGATGGTTGTGACAGAGAGGGAGGATCGGGTCATACGCATAGCCGCCTGTTCTGCGAACGGCCGCGCGGGAGCACTCACGCCACTGAACTGTAAGACTTCCCCCGAACGCCGTAGGCTACTGTTCTTGCTTCCCTGCCGCAGGCACCGCTCTGACGGCGGTTCCCTCCGGCTGCAACAGCCCCTCTCTCGCCCGATCCAGGATCCAGACCCGGATTGCGCTCGACAGGTTGCCCGAACGTGCAGCGTCGATATCGCTGACCATCTGGTTGATGGTCTTAGCCTGTTGGGCAGCCAGCACCTGCAGGGCTTCCCAGAACGCCTGTTCCAGGGAGATGCTGGTACGATGGCCGCCAACCACGACGGAGCGTTTTTTTACCGTCGTTGGCATGCGTGACCTGTCTGGCCGGGCGGCCGCGACAAATGCTGCTTAGCATCGGCGGATTTCCGCGCCAAGCTGGCCTCTTGTCGCTGCGTGATGGCCGTCACCAGTTACCTGCCAGAAATCAGGACAGCTGCGCGCAGAATTCCTGAATCCGCCCGCAGGCGTCCTTCAGGGCTTCGGTTGACGTAGCGTAAGAAATGCGGAAATGCGGCGCCAGGCCAAAGGCTTCGCCGAACACCACCGCCACGCCCTTTTCCTCCAGCAGCGCGTTGCAGAAGTCGAGGTCGGTATTGATTTTCACGCCACCCTTCGAGGTCTTGCCAATGGTGCCGGCACAGCTCGGATAGACATAGAAGGCGCCTTCCGGCTTCGGGCACTGGATGCCCTTGGCCTGGTTCAGCATCGACACGACCAGGTCGCGGCGCTGCTTGAACACGGCATTGTTCTTCGGGATGAAATCCTGGGGGCCGTTCAGCGCCTCGACGGCGGCGGCCTGGCTGATCGAGGACGGGTTCGAGGTCGACTGCGACTGCAGGCTGCCCATCGCCTTGATCAGCTGCACCGGACCACCGGCATAGCCGATGCGCCAGCCGGTCATGCAATAGGCCTTCGACACACCATTCATGGTCAGCGTGCGCTCATACAGCGCCGGCTCGATCTGCGCCGGCGTGGTGAACACGAAGTTGTCGTAGACCAGGTGCTCGTACATGTCGTCGGTCAGGATCCAGACATGCGGATGGCGCACCAGCACGTCGGTCAGCGCCTTCAGCTCGTCGCGCGTATAAGCGGCGCCCGAGGGATTGGACGGCGAATTCAGGATCACCCACTTGGTCTTCGGCGTGATGGCCTTTTCCAGCGCCTCGGCACGCAGCTTGAAGCCGTCTTCGGCGCTGCCGGTCACAAACACCGGGGTGCCGCCGGCGAAATTGACGATATCGGGATAGCTGACCCAGTAGGGTGCCGGAATGATCACTTCATCGCCCGGGTTGACCGTGGCGAGCAGCGCGTTGAACAGCACCTGCTTGCCGCCGGTGCCGACGGAAATCTGCTCGGGCTTGTAGTCCAGGCCGTTCTCGCGCTTGAACTTGGCGATGATCGCCTGCTTCAGCGCCGCAGTGCCGTCCACATCGGTGTAGCGGGTGTCGCCACGGTCGATCGCCGCCTTGGCCGCTTCGCGGATATTGGCCGGGGTCTCAAAATCGGGCTCACCGGCGCCAAGGCCGATCACGTCGCGGCCGGCGGCCTTGAGCGCGCGGGCCTTCTGGGTGGCAGCGATGGTGGCCGAGGGCTTGATGCGACCGAGAGCATCGGACAGGAACGGCATTGTTTTGCGACTCCTAGGCGCGAACGGGAGAATTTAGGCGGGCGAACCATACGTCCGGCCTGTGGGCGGTGCAACATATCAACTTGTCGCCGTGACAATGTTTTGCCGCAAAAGCAGGCAGCCGGGTGGCCGGTTGGGCAAACCTGCCGCCGGGCCATCAGAACCGGCGGTTTTCCAACCCCGATATCCATACCGGAAGTGGACTCAGAATTGCATACGACCTGCTCCGGACCTGTGTTCGATTCGCTCTTGGCGGGTGCTTTCGGGCCAGCATAGACTGCCGGGCCTACGCCGAGCCCGACTCGCAGATAATCGGCCAGGATTGACGTTTACCGGGGAGACCTAAGACCATGACCTTCACTCGCACCTTCACCTTTGCCGCGGCTGGCGTCACGCTGGCGCTCGGCCTGGGCGCCGCCGGCGCTGCCGATGCGCAGACCAAGATGAAATTCACGCTGGATTGGGCCTTCCAGGGCCCGACCTCGGCTTTCCTGCTCGCCGAGCAGAAGGGCTATTACAAGGCCGAAGGCATCGACATCACCATCGATGCCGGCCAGGGTTCGGCCGGCGCGCTGCAGCGTGTCGCCACCGGCGCCTACGAGATGGGCTTTGCCGACGTCAACGCGCTGATCGAATACAACGCCAAGAACCCCGATGGTCAGGTCAAGGCCGTGATGATGGCCTATGACGCCGCCCCGATGGGCCTCTATGCGCTGAAGTCTTCGGGCATCAAGTCGCCCAAAGACATGGAAGGCAAGAAGCTGGGCGCGCCGGTCTTCGATGCCTCGTTCAAGCTGTTCCCCGCCTATGCCGCCAAGGTCGGCATCGACAAGAGCAAGGTCACCTTCATCAACCTGCAGCCGCCGCTGCGCGAGCCCAGCCTGAAGAACGGCAGCGTCGACTTCATCAGCGGCCATTACTTCTCCTCGATGCTCGATCTCGAGAAAATCGGCGTCGCGATGTCTGACGTCCAGGTGTTCTCCTATGCCGAAGCCGGCATGGACTTCTACGGCAACGCCATCGTCGCTTCGCCGAAGTTCATGAAGGAAAATCCGGCGGCCGTGAAGGGCGTGGTCAAGGCCACCATCAAGGCCTGGAAGGAAATCGTCGCCAATCCGGAACTCGGCGTGAAAGCGGCCAAGACCCGCGACGGTCTGGTGGACGAAGCCCTGGAAATGAAGCGCCTGAAGATGTCGCTCGAGCGCAACATCCTGACCAAGTATGTCAAGGACAATGGCTTCGGCGGTGTCGATATGGCCCGCCTGCAGCGCTCCTCCGATGCCGTGGCCTCGGCCATCGGCCTGGAAAAGGCACCGAAGGCCGCCGACCTGTTCGAGGAAGGCTACCTGCCGGCGAAGGCCGAGCGCATGTTGCCGTGATCGGCGCTTAAAAAGCTGCTACAAGACAGCGGCGGGGGCGACCCCGCCGCTTTTCTTTTGCCGACCCGTTTCCGGTTTCGAGTGTGTCCGCTTTACCCCAGCCGTCCGCCGCAACGTCCAGTCCAACAATGAACACATCCCGCCATCACACCGACTGGCAGGCGGTCTTCGCTGTAATCGCCGCCGGCGTGATCGTCTCCATGCAGGTGGGCAAGCTGCCGCCCCTGCTCGGCCAGCTGCGTGCCGAATTCGGCCTCGACCTCGTACTGGGCGGCCTGGTGGCATCGTCGGTCAGCCTGGTCGGCGGTGCATGCGGCATCATGGCCGGCTTTGCCGGCGATCGCATCGGGGCGCGCCGAGCCCTGATGCTGGGCCTCCTGATCAGCGCACTGGGCTCGTTTGCTGGCGCCTTCAGCCTCAGCACCATTCCGCTTCTCGCCGCGCGGCTGGTGGAGGGGCTTGGCTTTGTCATCACCGTGGTCTGTGGCCCCAGCCTGGTCACGGCTGCCAGCCTGCCGGCCCAGCGCAGCCTCGCCCTGGGCCTGTGGAGCAGCTACATGCCGCTCGGCGTTACCCTGGGCATGCTGGGCGCATTGGCGGTCAGCCACGAGCTGCTCGACTGGCGCGGCCTGTGGCTGGCAATGGGCGTGCTGCCGCTGGCCGCCGCGCTGCTGCTGCCGCCCCTGACGGCCGGTGTGGCGCAATCGCCGCCGCGCCGCTTCAACGCCGCGGTGCTGCGGCGGCCCGGGCCATGGCTGCTGGCCGGCTGCTTC
>NZ_CALSAN010000038.1:0-35148 GCF_943372915.1 Ferrovibrio terrae
GGGGTTTTTCTTTGGCTATTCCTCACAACGGGTGTGCGATCACAAAAAAAGCCCCGCATAAGCGGGGCTTTTTGTCGCCGGAGGAGAGTCGGCGCCGAAATCTCCGGTCGCCGGTTAGTCGGCGGTGCCGAGTTCCTCGTCCTTGTAGCGGCTGGCGATGCTCTTGATCAGGCCGGCCACGGCGGAGCGGATCGTGGTGTCTTCGATGTCGCTGAAGTTGCGCACCAGTTCGATGGTCGAGCGGTTCTTGCCGCCATGCTCCATCGGCTTGCTCTCCAGACGGGCTTCCAGGCCCTCGAAGAAGTAGGCCATGTCCACCTGCAGGCGCTGGGCGATCTCGAACAGGCGACCGGCGCTGACGCGGTTGGCGCCAGTCTCGTACTTCTGCACCTGCTGGTAGGAAATCTTCAGCGAGTTGGCGAGCTCTTCCTGGGTAAGGCCGAGTTCGGTGCGGCGGGCACGGATGCGTTCACCCACATACTCGTCGACGCGTGTTGCGATTTTACCCATCGGATCACCTCTTGGCGGGGCCGGGCAGACCGGCTGAATTCCTTATAACACTCTTGTAGGACTGGCAGATTAACACTCTGTACCAAGAGTATACCTGCTTTTCGAGCGTCCCTTCTGTCCGGTGCATTCTGCCCGCAATCACCACCGCTAGCTACTCGCGGCACGGGATTGAACCCATGCGGAAACCGTACAAAACCGGGTACTGATACATGTAATAGGTGAATTCGGTCCCGGTGGAAATCGTTCAGAAGTATAGGTCGCAACCGCAGGTAAAAACCTTAATAATAATGCATACATAGCGGCTACCCTCAGACCGGGGCGTTCAAAAGACGTAGGCTTTGGGGGATAAATCGCCCGCTCGCCGTGCTCTGCAGGAGAGAATCGGCCAGCCAGAAAGATAGAGGAGACTCGCGGGCGCAGTCATTTTCGCCTCATTCTTGATTCGCCCCCCATTCTTGATTTTACCCGGTCCCCATGCGACAGAATCCCGCCATGCCTGTGCTCTTTCGTTCGGATTCGTCGCGGCTGGTTTCGACCGCGCGCCGCCTCGCTGCCATCCTGCTGCTGTCGCTGGCTGTTGTCGCCTGCGGCAAGAAGGAGGCCCCGTATGTCGAGAAGCCCGTCGAGGAGCTCTACAACAGGGCGATGGATGCAATGGCAGCCCAGGAATGGGAAGCGGCGGCCAAAGGCTTCGACGAGGTAGAGCGTCAGCATCCCTATTCGGTCTGGGCCAACAAGGCCCAGCTGATGGCGGCCTATTCCTATTATCAGAAGAACCAGTATTCCGAGGCGATCTCGGCAGCTGACCGCTTCATCCAGCTGCACCCCGGCAGCAAGGAAACGCCCTACGCCTATTATCTCACTGCCGTCTGCTACTACGAGCAGATCACCGATGTGGGCCGCGACCAGAAGATCACCCAGCAGGCGCTCAGCGCGCTGGAAGAAGTGGTGCGCCGCTATCCCAGCAGTGAGTATGCGCGTGATGCGCGCCTAAAGATCGACCTGACGCGCGACCATCTGGCCGGCAAGGAAATGACCATCGGTCGCTACTATCTGCGCAACAATCAGCAGATCGCCGCGATCAACCGTTTCAAGGCGGTGATCGAGAAATTCCAGACCACCACCCATGTGCCCGAGGCGCTGCACCGCCTGGCCGAGGCCTATATGTCGCTCGGCATTGTTGAAGAGGCGCAGAATGTCGCTGCCGTGCTCGGCTACAACTATCCGGGCAGCGAATGGTATGTCGACACCTATACGCTGGTGACCGGCCAGGCAGTTCCGACGGCATCGACGTCTTCGGAAAAGAAGCCCTGGTGGAATATCTTCTAGCCCGGCACGCAGCCCATTCATGCTGACCAGTCTGGGCGTCCGCGACATTGTCCTGATCGAAAAGCTCGACCTTGCCTGTGGCGCCGGTCTGGGTGTGTTGACCGGCGAGACCGGTGCCGGCAAATCCATCCTGCTCGATGCGCTGGGCCTGGCGCTCGGCCGCCGCGCCGATGCCGGCCTGGTGCGTAACGGCGCCGCCCAGGGCGTGGTCACCGCCGCTTTCGACCTGCCGGCCAAACACCCAGCCCATGCCATGCTGGCCGAGCAGGGGCTGGAAAGCGGCGACGAACTGGTGCTGCGCCGCGTGCTGGGCCAGGACGGCAAAAGCCGCGCCTTCGTCAACGACCAGGCGGTCAGCGTCGCCTTGCTGCGCAAGCTGGGCGATACACTGGTCGAGATTCATGGCCAGAATGACGAGCAGGGGCTTACGGATGCCACGATCCATCGGGCATTGCTGGATGACTATGCCGGTCTGGAGAAAGACGTCGCCGGGCTGCGCGATGCCTATCAGGCCATGCGGGATGCCGAAGCGGCGCTGACGACGGCGCGGCAGAGCGCCGAACAGGCCCGCCGCGAAGAGGATTTCCTGCGCCATGTCGTGGCCGAGCTGGAAGGCCTGAAGCCACAGCCGGGCGAGGAACAGGAACTGGCCGCGCAGCGCAGCCTGCTGCAGGCCGGGGAGAAGCTCGCCACGGCGATGCAGGAAGCGCAAGGCGCGCTGGAGCAGGGTGGCGGCGTCGACGCGCGTCTGCGCGCCTGCCTGCGGGCGCTGGAGCGCGTTGCCGAGAAAGCCGCCGGCAAGCTGGATGCGGTGATCGCCCAGGCCGATGCGGTGCTGGTGCAGGCCGGCGAGCTGGCCTCGGCGCTGGAGCAGACCGCGCGCGAGCTGGATCTCGATCCGCAGAAACTGGAAAAAGCCGAAGAGCGCCTGTTCGCCCTGCGCGCAGCCGCCCGCAAGCATAACGTGACGGTCGATGCGCTGCCGGCCCTGACCGAGCAGTATGCCGAACGCCTCAGCCTGATCGACAACTCGGCGGCAGCCCTGGGCAAGCTGGAAAAGGCCGCCACCGCTGCCAGGGCCGCCTATCAGGCCAAAGCTGAGGCGATCTCGGCGACGCGCCGCAAGGCGGCGACCAAGCTCGACAAGGCTGTGGCCGCCGAACTGGCGCCGCTGAAACTGGGGGCGGCGAAATTCTCCACATCCGTCGAGGCGCTGGCCCCGGAACACTGGACGGCGGAAGGCGCCGATCGCGTGCAGTTTCTTGCCTCCACCAACCCGGGCACCGCGCCGGGCTCGCTGGCCAAGATTGCGTCGGGCGGTGAACTCAGCCGCTTCATGCTGGCGCTGCGTGTCGTGCTGGCCGGTCGCGGCGCGGCCGGCACGCTGATCTTCGATGAGGTGGATCGCGGTGTCGGTGGCGCCACCGCTGCCGCTGTGGGTCAGCGGCTTGCGCGACTGGCGGAGCAGGTGCAGGTGCTGGTGGTGACCCATTCGCCGCAGGTGGCCGCCAGGGGCGGCCAGCATTGGCGCATCGCCAAACGCGAATCCGGCCCGGCCAAGAACCGCACCACGCTCACCGAAGTGGCGCCGCTGGCCAGTGCCGGCGACCGCCGCGAGGAAATCGCCCGCATGCTGGCCGGTGCCACCATCACCGATGCGGCACGCGCCGCGGCCGACAGCCTGCTGGCCGGCCAGGACGCCTGAGCCATGAGCCGTCAGCGTGGGAAACCGGTGGGGGAGCTGAGTCCCCGGCAGGCAAAGCTGGAGCATGCCCGGCTGGAAGAAGAAATCGCCGCCCATGACCAGCGCTATCACCAGCAGGATGCCCCCAGCATTTCGGATGCCGACTACGACGCGCTGAAGAAACGTCTGCTGGACCTGGAAGAGACATTCCCCGATCTCAAAACCCTGACCGGCATTTCCAGCCGCGTTGGGGCGGCGCCGGCGGCGGGTTTTGCCAAGGTACGGCATGCCAAGCCGATGCTGTCGCTCGACAATGCCTTCGCGGATGAGGACGTGGCCGATTTCCTGGGCCGCATCCGCCGCTTTCTCAATCTGAAAGAGGCCGACGACCTTACCCTGATCGCCGAGCCGAAGATCGACGGCCTGTCGGCCTCCTTGCGCTATGAGCATGGCGAATTGGTGCGCGCCGCCACCCGTGGCGATGGCCAGGAAGGCGAGGACGTCACCGCCAATATCCGTACCCTGCAGCATGACGTGCCGCACAAGCTGCATGGCAAGGGCTGGCCGGAGGTGCTGGAGGTGCGCGGTGAGGTTTACATGACCCGCGCTGACTTCCTCAAACTGAACGAAGCGCAGGAAACGGCCGGGCAGAAGATTTTCGCCAATCCGCGCAATGCCGCCGCCGGCAGCCTGCGCCAGCTCGATCCGAAGATCACGGCGAAACGCCCGCTACGCTTTTTCGGTTATTACTGGGGCGAAGTCTCGGCACCGCTCGGCCGCAGCATGCAGGAGTCGCGCAAGCGGCTGGCCGACTGGGGCTTCACGCTCAACACGCCGGTCAGGGTCTGCCACAGTCTGGACGACCTGCTCGCCTATTACCGCGAGATCGGGACGCAACGCGCCACCCTGCCATTCGATATCGACGGCGTGGTCTACAAGGTCGACCGGCTCGACTGGCAGGAGCGACTTGGTTTCATCAGCCGCAGTCCGCGCTGGGCCACGGCGCATAAATTCCCCGCCGAGCAGGCACAGACCATTCTGGAAGATATCGATATCCAGGTCGGCCGCACCGGCACGCTGACGCCGGTGGCGAAACTCAAACCTGTCAATGTCGGTGGCGTTCTCGTCTCCAATGCCACGCTGCATAACGAGGACGAGATCAAGCGCAAGGATGTGCGTGTCGGCGATACCGTGATCATCCAGCGCGCCGGCGATGTGATCCCGCAGGTCGTCAGCGTCGTGCTGGAAAAACGCCTGAAGGGCGCGGAAGAGTTTGCCTTCCCCACCAAATGCCCGGTCTGCGGCCAGCCGGCCGAGCGCGAGGTGGATGCGGCGGGCGAGGCCGATGTACGGCGGCGCTGCACCGGTGGCGTCAGCTGCCCGGCGCAGGCGATGGAGGGCTTGCGCCATTTCGTCTCGCGCAATGCCTTCGACATCGAGGGTATCGGCGAAAAGCAGATCGCCGCCTTCTATGAGTGGGGCTGGATCAGGGAACCGGCCGATATCTTCCGGCTGCCGCAGAAACATGCGGCCGAGCTGCGCAGGAAGGAAGGCTACGGCGACACCTCGGTGGACAATCTGGTGCGTGCCATCGAGCAGCGCCGCACCATCGGTTTCGATCGCTTCCTGTTTGCGCTCGGCATCCGCCATGTCGGACAGGAACGCGCCCGCCTGGTGGCGATGCATTACGAAACGCCGGAACGCTGGCTCGAAGCGATGGATGCCGCTGCTGAGCGCCATGGCGAGGCCTGGGGTGATCTCAACAGCATCGACCGCATGGGCGATGTGGTGGCTGATGCCATCGTCGCCTTTGCCACGCGCAAGCAAAGCCGGGCGGTAATCGACCATCTGCTGAAGCAACTCACCGCAGTGGTGCCGCCGGAAAAGCCGGCGCAGGATTCCGCCGTGGCCGGCAAGACCGTGGTGTTCACAGGTTCCTTGGAGAAATTCACCCGCGACGAGGCGAAGGCACGGGCACTCAGTCTGGGTGCGAAAGTCGCCGGCTCGGTGTCGAAGAAGACCGATTATCTGGTGGCCGGTCCCGGCGCCGGCAGCAAGCTGGCCGAGGCGCAGAAGCACGGCGTGCCGGTGCTGAGCGAAGACGACTGGCTCGCCCTGATCGGCGGCTGACGCCATGCATGACCAGATCCAGCTGCCATCGCTTGCCGACACCGCCGGCGCGACGGCGATTGCGCTGGATTTCGAGACCGCCAGCCCTTCGCGCGGGAGCATCTGCTCCATCGGCCTGGCCTGGATCAGGGATGGGCAGGTCAGCCATGTGGCGCATCGCCTGGTGCGTCCGCATGACATGCAGTTCGCACCAAGCTACATCGCCATCCACGGCATCTATCCGTATCATGTCGAGCATGAGCCGGAATTCCCCGCCATCTGGGATGAGCTGCTGCCACATCTGGAGGCGACGCCGCTGCTGCTGGCGCATAACGCGCCCTTCGATATCGGCGTGCTGCGCGAGGCCCTGAGCCATTACGGCCAGCCCTGGCCGAGCCTGCAGTATCTCTGCACGGTGAAAATTGCCCGCGCCGCCTGGCCGCAGCTGGAAAACCATAAACTCAATACCGTGGCGGCCCATATCGGCTTCGCGCTGCGTCATCACGCAGCCGACAGCGACGCGGCGGCCTGCGCCAGCATCGCCATCCGTGCGACAGCAGAGTCCGATGCGCCCAGCATGACCGATGCCCTGCCGCGCTGGAGCATCCGGCCCGGCCGGCTGGAGCCGGGCTATCACGAATCCTGCTCGACGCTGTCGGATCGGGCCAGCCAGCGCAGCCGTGCAAGGCTGCCGCGCTGGCTGCGGCAGATTTAAAGGTTACTTCTTCTTCTCGGCCTCGTAGCGCGCCTTGGTCTCGGCATTGGGCGGATAGAGGCCGGGCAGCGGCGTGCCCTTGTCGACTTCGCCCATGATCCAGGTTTCCAGCCGCTCCTGCTCCACCGCTTCCGCGGTCACTTCGGTCACCATTGCCTGCGGGATCAGCACGGCGCCATCGGCATCCAGCACGATCACATCGCCGGGATAGACCGCCACGCCGCCGCAGCCGATCGGCTCCTGCCAGTTCACGAAGGTGAGGCCGGCCACAGATGGCGGCGCAGCCACGCCATCGCACCACACCGGCAGGCCGGTGCCGATCACGCCGGCGGCATCGCGCACCACGCCATCGGTGACCAGGGCGGCGACGCCGCGCTTCTGCATGCGCGCACAGAGGATGTCGCCGAAGATGCCGGCATCCGTAATGCCCATGGCATCGACCACGGCGATGCAGCCTGCCGGCATGTCCTCGATCGCGCCACGGGTCGAGCGCGGCGAGGCCCAGCTGGCCGGGGTGGCGAGGTCTTCTCGCGCCGGCACAAAGCGCAGCGTGAAGGCTTCACCAACAATGCGCTTGTCCTGCGGCGTCAGCGGCTTTGCACCGCGCAGCCAGACATTGCGCAGGCCTTTTTTCAGCAGAACCGTGGTCAGCGTGGCGGTGGTCACCAGTTCCAGCGCCGCCTTGATGCGTGCGTCGAGCATTCGTTTCTCTCCCGTTACAATGATGTGGTTTTGTCGTCACGCACCGAGCGGTGCGGTCGCCTGCTTCATCCAGGCACGGGTGGCATCATCCACCAGCTCGGCGATCTCCTGCCAGACCAGCGCGTGATAGGCATCGACCCAGGCGACCTCGGCTGCCGTCAGCAGCGTCAGGTCGATCAGGCGGCGGTCAAAGGGTGCGCGGGTGATGGTCTCGAAGCCGAGCCAGCGTTTGCCGCTCTCGGCCTTCTCGGTTTCGACGCGCACGGCCACCAGATTCTCGATGCGGATGCCATAGCCGCCGGTTTTGTAATAGCCCGGCTCGTTGGAAATGATCATGCCGGGTTTCAGCGGCACGGCGCTGCCCAGCTTGGCGATGCGCTGCGGCCCTTCATGCACCGACAGATAGGCGCCGACGCCATGGCCGGTGCCGTGGTCGTAATCCAGCCCGATCTCCCACAGCGGCTTGCGCGCCAGGGCATCGAGCTGCTGGCCCGAGGTGCCCTCGGGGAATTTCGCCGTCGCCAGCGCAATATGGCCCTTCAGCACGCGGGTGAAGCGGTCGCGCATTTCCGCACTTGGTTCGCCGATGGCGATGGTGCGGGTGATATCGGTGGTGCCGTCGGGGTATTGCCCGCCGGAATCGACCAGATAGAGATTGCCCGGCTCCAGCATCCGGTTGGTTTCGGCGGTGACGCGGTAATGCACGATGGCGCCGTTGGGGCCGGCGCCGGAAATCGTGGTGAAGGACAGGTCGCGCAGCTCGTTGGAGAGGCGCCGGAAACTTTGCAGCTTCTCGGCCGCCGCCATTTCGTCGATGCCGCCCTGGGCCGCATGGGCATCCAGCCAGGCGAGGAACTTGCTGACGGCGGCGCCATCGCGGCGATGGGCGGCACGGGTGCCATCCAGCTCGGCCGCGGTCTTGCAGGCTTTCGGCAGCAGGCAGGGATCTTCGGCGCGCACCAGCGTGGCGCCGGCTTTCTCCAGCTGCTGCAGCACATAAATCGCCGCAGTCGCCGGATCGACCTGCACCGTCTTGCGCGCTTCGCCCAGCGCGGTGAGCGCGGCCGGGAAGGCATCGGCCTCATGCAGCCGCACGTCGCCCAGATGTTTGCGCAGGGCGGCATCGAGCTTGCGCCCGTCGATATAGAGATCGACCGCACCATCCTTGTGCAGGATCGCCATCGACAGCGGCAGCGGGGTATGCGGCACATCGCTGCCGCGGATGTTGAGCAGCCAGGCAATCGATTCCGGCAGGGTGAGCGCCACCGCATCGGCGCCATTGGCTTGCACCACAGCGGCAATCGCGCTGCGCTTGTCGGCGGCCGTGCGGCCGGCCAGGGCCAGGTCCTGCACCCGCACCGGGCCCAGCGGCGGCGGCGGCTGGTCGGTCCACACGGCATCCAGCGGATTGCTGTCCACCGCCACCAGCTCGGCGCCGGCAGCCGTACAGGCATCCTGCATCCGCTTCACGGTGGCTTCGGTATGCAGCCAGGGATCGTAGGCGAAGCGGTCGCCGTGTTTCAGGTTGGCCTTGAGCCAGTCGGTCGGTGGGTTGTCGGTGCTGTGCAGCCGCTCGAACAGCGCGCCATCCACCTGATGCGCCAGCTGCAGGGTGTAGCGCCCATCGCTCCACACGGCGGCCTTGTCGGCCAGCACCACGGCCGATCCGGCCGAGCCGGTGAAGCCGGTCAGCCAGCTCAGGCGCTGGGCGCGCAGCGGCATGTATTCGCTCTGGTATTCATCGGTCAGCGGCAGGAACAGGCCGCTCAGCTTGCGCGCGGCCAGTTCGGCGCGCAGCGCGGCCACGCGGCCAGGCACCGCGGCGCGATCTTCAATGGCGGCGGCGTATCGCGCGGCCAGTTCGGCCACCAGGGCTTCGGCCTTGGCGCGATCAAGCGGCAGGTCGGCAGGCAGCAGGGCCAGGCCGGGGAATCCGCCAAAGACCCTGGGGGCGGCGGCAATGCCGCGCAGCCAGGCGGCGGCGGAGTCGGGGAGGCCGGAAAGCGGGGGCGGCTGGTGCAGTGTCATCTGTCTTCTGGGCCTAACCTGTTGCCGAGTCTTCAGAATTATGGGGCCACGCCAGGGCGTCGTCCAGACCGAGCTATGCACTTTCTGCATTACTGTGTGTGCAAACAACTCATAGCTAAGTCATTGATTTTTAATAGGTGCAGTGCAATATTCTCGCCGTGGCCGCGATGCAGAGGATGCCCGGACCACAGAAAAGGAAGACTATCATGAATACCCTGCGCAACCAGACCGCTTTCGCTTTCCCGGCCAACCTGGCGCCCCTGACGCCGGCTGAAGTTGAGGCCTATGCGCGTCGTATCCGCGCTGAAGCCATCGCCAACCTGGTGTTCAACGCCTGGACCGCCCTGAAGTCGGCCGCCACCCGCGCCAAGGCCTATCTGGCCCAGCAGCGCGCCCTGGCCGAGCTGAACGGTCTCGATGACGCCATGCTGCGCGACATCGGCCTCAACCGCTCGCAGATCCCGGCGGCTGTTGCCGGCCTGATCGCCCGCCCGGCTGTCACCGCCGTCAACGAGAATGCCGTCACCGCCCCGGTGACCCGCCTGGTGCCGCGCGACGTCGCGGCCTAAGGCCCAAACAGGCCCCTTCGGTGCCGGGGGCACGTACCGCCCCCAAATGTCTCCTCCCCCCGGACGGAGGCGGATGCCCCGGCAGATCGAGCGAGTAAAGGCGTGGCTCATCCCCTATGAGCCGCGCCTTTTTCGTATCTGCGCCGCTATTCGTTTCACGCATGGCTGGTTTTACGCCACGGCAAAGCTTGCCTCCAACCGCGCACGAGTCGCATCTAAACCCTTGATTAATCAGTAAGCGGAAAAATTATGCAGTTGGTCATTTTTTCTACATAATTGAATTTGTTCAAAAATTTAACAATTTTGCACTTGCAAAGTAAAATGGTGCGTCGCAATATCTACGACAGCGGTGCTGACGTATTTCATAATCCTACGCATCACCGCTGAGGAACACCCGGGGCGGCTTATCCCAACGTAAAGGAGATAGCCATGCAAACCCCGCGCGCTACGACCAAGACCCCGACGACCCTCGCCAGCCTGCCCTACCTCTATCTCGGCCTCACGGATTACGTGGCGCTGGAGCGTGAAGCCCGGCGCGCCCGCGCCCGCGCCATCGCCCAGCTGCTGGTCCGCGGCTGGAATGCCGTGTTCGGCACCCGGCCGGTGTCCAAGCCCCATATCGACTTCACCCGCGACGACCTGATCGCGCTGGGTGTGCGCAAGCAGGACCTGCGGGTCGCGCTGCTCGGCCAGACGGTCGGCAACCTGATCGGCGCCACCCTGCAGCATATCGTCTACCTGTGGCACAAGGCTGCCGCGGAAGCCGAACTGCGTGGCCTCGATGATCGTACCCTGCATGACATGGGTCTGAGCCGCTCGGATATTCCGGCCGCTGTCGCTGGCGAAATCTATCGCCCGGGCCAGCCGTCGAATGACGAGGGCGAAGCCAAGGTCCAGGTGCTGAAGGTCAAGGAAGTCGTCGCCGCCTAAGCGACGCAGCGGCGCGCCGGTCAGGCGCGCTGCTTGAACACTAACGTGTGCCAGCCTTCGCGCGGAATGCGCCGCGCAAGGCTGAGCCCCCCTGTGTGCATATTGGCGGCGCGATATCGCGCCACGATCAGGTGGTCCTCTTTGGCCAGCAGGCCCGAGAGCACCAGATGTCCGCCTGCGGCCACCAGGCGGCTTAAGCCTGTCGCCATGCGGCAGAGCGGCTCGGCCAGGATATTGGCCACCACCAGATCATAGGGCCCGGCCTGTCGCAGGCGCGGATCATCGGGCCGGCTCGCGGTCAGTGCGCCGATTCGGCTGCCCAGACCATTCAGCCGCACATTGTTGCGCGTCACCGCCACGGCGACCGGGTCGATATCGGCGGCCAGCACATGACGTGCGCCGGCTTTGGCCGCGGCCATCGCCAGCACGCCCGAGCCGGTGCCCATATCCAGCATGCGCCGCGGCTGTGCCACGCGGCACAGATCGTCGATTGCCTGCAGGCAGCCATAGGTGGAGGGCGCCCGGCCGGTGCCAAAGGCCAGTCCGGCATCCAGCCGGATGCCCAGCGCGCCCGGCGGCACCTGGCCGGCATCATGGGCGCCATACAGGAAAAAGCGGCCGGCCATGATCGGCGCGTTCAGGGTGTTGGTATGGCGCACCCAGTCCTGCGCCGGCAGATGCGCGAAGCGGATCACGGCGGGGATATCCAGCCCGGCAGCCACCGCTTTCAGCCGTTTGCGCCAGTCCTTCTCATCCGGCGGCGCATCGAACAGCACCTGCACGCGCCAGTCCGGGCTCATCGCCACACTGGGGCGGATCACTTCATAGGACGAGACGGCAATACCGGCCTCGCCGAGCATCTCTTCTGCGGCGGGAACCAGATCGACCGGGACATCGAGTTCGACCGACCAGAATTCAGGCGACAGCGGCATCAGGCTTTCTCGACGAAGGAGGCGATGACACGCTTTTCGCCGGCTTTCTCGAAACCGATGGTCAGCTTGTTGCCCTCGATGCCACGGATCTTGCCGTAGCCGAATTTCAGGTGAAAGACGCGGTCGCCAAGCTTGAAGGCGAGGTCGTCGGGGCTGCGCTGCACCACATCGTCATCGCTGATGCGGCGCGCGCGGCCTTCGATGGCGCCGGCCTTCTGCTTTGGCGAGAAATCCCAGCTGGTGCCCTGATAGCCGCCGGCCCGTGGCGATGATGACGCAGATTCACTGAAACCGCCGCCGATATAGCCCAGGCCCTGGCTGCCGCGATACAGGCCGGTCTGGGCCCGGTGATCGACATGCTCGCTGGGCAGTTCGTCGAGAAAGCGCGAGGGGATCGCCGAAGTCCACTGGTTGTAGATGCGGCGATTGGCGGCAAAGGTGATCTGCGCGCGCTTGCGGGCGCGGGTGAGGCCGACATAGGCCAGCCGGCGTTCTTCCTCCAGCCCGGCTGTGCCGTTGCTTTCCAGCGAACGGCGGCTGGGGAACAGTTCCTCTTCCCAGCCGGGCAGGAAGACGTAATCGAATTCCAGGCCCTTGGCGCCGTGCAGGGTCATCAGGCTGACCATCTCGGCGTCTTCGCTGTTCTCGGTGTCCATCACCAGCGCCACGTGGTCGAGGAAGCCGGCGAAATTCTCGAATTCGGTGAGCGCGCTGATCAGCTCTTTCAGGTTCTCCAGCCGGCCCGGTGCCTCGGGCGACTTGTCCTCCTGCCACATCTGGATATAGCCGGATTCCTCCAGCAGGATCTGCGCCACCTCGGTATGCGGCAGCTCGGTGGCCTGCTGGCGCCAGCGGTCGAAATCGGCCATCAGCTTCTTCAGCGTGTTGCGCTGCTTGGGCTTGATCTCGTCGGTCTGCAGCAGGTCATGCAATGTCGCGGTCAGGGATTTCTGCGCCGCGCGCGCCAGCTTGTGCAGCATCTGCAGGGTGCTGTCGCCCAGGCCGCGCTTCGGTGTGTTGACGATGCGCTCGAATGCCAGGTCGTCATCGGGCTGCATCAGCACGCGGAAATAGGCGATGGCATCACGGATCTCGCGGCGTTCGTAAAACCGCAGCCCGCCGACCACGCGGTATTTCACGCCGATGGTGAGGAAGCGTTCCTCGAAGGCTCGGGTCTGGTGACCGGCGCGCACCAGGATGGCCATCTGGTTCAGCGACACTTTTTCGCGCTCGAGATTCTCGATCTCGTCACCGACCAGGCGGGCTTCCTCATCGCCGTCCCACACGCCCTGCACGATGACTTTCTCGCCCTCGTTCAGGTCGGTCCACAGCGTCTTGCCCAGCCGGCTTTCATTATGCGCGATCAGGCCCGATGCGGCGCCCAGGATATGCGGCGTCGAGCGGTAGTTGCGTTCCAGCCGCACGATCCGCGCGCCGGGGAAATCCTGCTCGAAGCGCAGGATGTTGCCCACCTCGGCGCCGCGCCAGCCATAGATCGACTGATCGTCATCGCCCACGCAGCAGATGTTCCTGTGCTTCTGCGCCAGCAGCCGCAGCCACAGATACTGCGCCACGTTGGTGTCCTGGTATTCGTCCACCAGGATGTAGCGGAACTGGTGCTGGTATTTCTGCAGGATATCGGCGTGTTCGCGGAACAGCGTCAGGTTATGCAGCAGCAGGTCGCCGAAGTCGCAGGCATTGAGCTGCAGCAGGCGTTCGCAATACAGGCGATACAGATGCGGGCCCTTGCCCTCGGCGAAACCGGCATCGCTATCCGGCGTCTTGCCCGGCGCCAGGCCGCGATCCTTCCAGCGGTCGAACTGCGATTTCAGCAGGCGCGGCGGCAGCTGCTTCTCGTCCAGGCCCTCGGCCTCGATGATCTGCTTCATCAGCCGCATCTGGTCGTCGTCGTCCAGAATGGTGAAGTTGGGCTTCAGGCCCACCAGTTCGGCATGGCGGCGCAGGATGCGGTTGCAGATGCCGTGGAAGGTGCCCAGCCACAGGCCCTCGACTGCATTGCCGACCAGCCGTTCGACGCGCTCGCGCATTTCGCGCGCGGCCTTGTTGGTGAAGGTGACGGCGAGGATCTGGCTCGGCCAGGCCAGCCGCCGATACAGGATATGCGCCAGCCGCGAGACCAGCACGCGGGTCTTGCCCGTGCCGGCGCCGGCCAGCACCAGGAGCGGGCCTTCCAGGTGGTTCACCGCCTCGCCCTGGGCCTCGTTCAGCCGGGTCAGCCAGTCGGGCGGCGGCAGCGCTGCGGCGGCCACCGGATCGTTCGGCGCGGGCTGGTTTTCCGGCTCGAATCCGGACAGGTCGAAGGGGTCGGCAGACATGGGGCCTACATAGCGCAAGCGGACCCGACTAGCCACCCTGCCACCGGGATCCGACTGGGCAGCGCAGCATGAAAACCGGCAGCTTTGGCGGTTCCGCCTGCATTGCTACCGCAGCGACAAAGCGTTACCTCTATGGGTAATCCGAGGAGAAACGCCATGGCCCCCGTTGCCGCCGCCCAGCCCCGTCTGACCCCCGCCGCCACCCAGGCGGCGCTGGATGCCCTCAAGCAGTTGCTGGGCGACCGCTTCAGTGCCGCCCAGGCGGTGCGCGACCAGCATGGCCGCGACGAATCCTGGGCTTTGCCGCTGCCGCCCGATGCGGTGGTGTTCCCGCACAGCACCGAAGAGGTGGTCGAGATCGTCAAGATCTGCGCCGCCCACGGCCTGCCGATCATTCCCTATGGCGCCGGCACCTCGCTGGAAGGCCATGTCACCGCCGTGCAGGGCGGTGTCAGCATCGACCTGATGCAGATGAACCGCATCCTGCAGGTGAATGCCGAGGATCTCGATGTCGTGGTGCAGCCCGGCGTGCGCCGCAAGCAGCTGAACGAATACCTGCGCGATACCGGGCTCTTCTTCCCGATCGACCCGGGCGCCGATGCCTCGATCGGCGGCATGGTCTCCACCCGCGCCAGCGGCACCAATGCGGTGCGCTACGGCACCATGCGCGAAAACGTGCTGGCGCTCACCGTGGTCACCGCCGATGGCCGCGTGATCCGCACCTCCAAGCGCGCCAAGAAATCGGCCGCCGGCTACGATCTCACCCGGCTTTACGTGGGCTCCGAAGGCACGCTCGGCATCATCACCGAAATCACCGTGAAGCTGTATGGCATCCCGGAAGCCATGGCGGCGGCCACCTGTTCCTTCGCCACGCTGGAAGGCGCGGTCAATTCGGTGATCCAGACCATCCAGGCCGGCATTCCCGTCGCCCGCATCGAACTGCTGGACGACGTGCAGGCCGATGCCATCAACAAGTATTCCAAGCTCAATCTGCCGGTGCAGAACATGCTGATGCTGGAATTCCATGGGTCCGAGGCCGGCGTCGCCGAGCAGGCCGAGATGGTGCAGGCCATCGCCAGCGAGCATGGCGGCGAGGGCTTCCAGTGGGCGACCAAGGCGGAAGACCGCGCCAAGATGTGGGAAGCGCGCCACGCTGCGGCCTACGCCTGCAAGGCCTTGCGCAAGGGCTGCGAGATCATGGCCACCGATGTCTGCGTGCCGATCTCGCGCCTCACCGAATGCATCCTGGAAACCAAGGACGATGTGGTGAAGACCGGCCTGACCGCGCCGCTGGTCGGCCATGTCGGCGACGGCAACTTCCATCTCTCGGTGGTGATCGACCGCAGCAACCCGCAGGAAGTCGAAACCGTGGAGGCCTTCAGCGAACGCCTGGTGCACCGGGCGCTCCGCATGGAAGGCACCTGCACCGGCGAACATGGCATCGGACGGGGCAAGATGAAGTATCTGACCGCCGAGCATGGCGAGGCGGTGGCGGTGATGCGCGCCATCAAGAAGGCGCTCGACCCCGACAACCTGATGAATCCGGGCAAGATCTTCAGCATCTGATCCTGCGCTGCCATTGCGATGGCGATCAACGAGGTTCAGCTCCAGCTGGTGATGGCGACGCTCCGGCGCGCCCGCAAGACGGCGGGTGACCGCCGCCTGGGCGTGCTGGTGTTTGGCTATCCCGATCTGCTGGTCGACCGGCCGGTGCTGGAGCATCTGGTCGGCGCCGATCTGCTGCGCGACCTGCCCGAGCGCGCCGATGCCGAAGCGGTGCGCGAGTGGCACAAGCTGCGGCCCGGCGTGCCGGTCTACGATACGCTGGCGCTGTTTGATCGCCTCGGCCTCGATGTCACGGTGGCCGATGTGGCGGCGCTGCAGGGCATCGAGCGCATTGTCGATCTCAACGAACCGCTGCCCGACGATCTGCGCCGCGGGTTCGATCTGGTGATCGATCCCGGCACCTGCGAGCATTGCTTCAATGTCGGCATGGCGTTCCGCAATGTCTGCGAGGCGGTCAGGCTCGGCGGCTACCTGCTGCATGTCGCGCCGCTCACCTTCATCAATCACGGCTTCTGGAATTTCTCGCCCACCGTCTATCCGGATTATTTCGAGGCCAATGGCTTTGCGCTGCTGCATCTGGGCGGCAGCGCGCCGGCCGCCAGCGGCCAGCAGGTGCCCTTTGCCGTCAACCCGGTGCAGCGCTTCAGCCCGCCGATGAACGGCTTCCTCTATGTCGTGGCCGAGCGCACCGGCGAGCAGGCGCCGGTCTGGCCGGTGCAGCGCAAATACCGGCATATGATCGGCTGATCGCCGCAACCCGTTGTTTTCCTTGGCCGGGCACGGGTGCCCGAGAAATCTGCCGGCCGGCGACTCGTATGTTGCTGGAAAAGCGGCCGGCCCCGACCTATTATCTCCAATTCCTGAAAACCTGTAAGTCTACAAGCAGTTAGGACGAAGACGATGAGTGCGCGCAAATGGTCGCCCGATAGCTGGCGCAGCAAGCCGATCAAGCAGGTGCCGGAGTATCCGGATGCTGCTGCCCTGGCTGCTGCCGAGGAGAAGCTTTCGAACTACCCGCCGCTGGTGTTTGCCGGCGAAGCCCGCAATCTGACCGCCGCGCTCGCCAAGGTGGCCGAGGGCCGCGCCTTCCTGCTGCAGGGCGGCGACTGCGCCGAGAGCTTTGCCGAATTCAGTGCCAACAATATCCGCGACACCTTCCGCGTGCTGCTGCAGATGGCCGTCGTGCTCACCTTCGGCGCCGCCCTGCCGGTGGTGAAGGTCGGCCGCCTGGCCGGCCAGTTCGCCAAGCCGCGTTCGTCCGATATCGAGAAGCGCGGCGATGTCGAGCTGCCGAGCTATCGCGGCGATATCATCAACGGCATGGAGTTCGACTCTGCCAATCGCGTGCCGGACCCGATGCGCCAGGTGCAGGCCTACAGCCAGGCGGCGGCGACGCTGAACCTGCTGCGCGCCTTTGCCTCGGGCGGTTATGCCGACCTGCATCGCGTGCACGGCTGGAATCTCGGCTTCGTCGCCAAGAGCCCGGAAGCCGAGCGCTGGCAGGATGTGGCGGCGCGCATCACCGAAACGCTGGAGTTCATGGAAGCCTGCGGCATCACGCCGGAGCGCACGCCGGAAATGCGCACGGTCGATTTCTATACCAGCCATGAGGCTTTGCTGCTCGGCTACGAACAGGCGATGACCCGCGTGGATTCCACTTCGGGCGAGTGGGTCGATACCTCGGCGCATATGCTGTGGATCGGCGACCGTACCCGCCAGCTGGATGGCGCCCATGTCGAATTCCTGCGTGGCGTGCTGAATCCCATCG
Source organism: Ferrovibrio terrae (assembly GCF_943372915.1). Classification (GTDB taxonomy): domain Bacteria; phylum Pseudomonadota; class Alphaproteobacteria; order Ferrovibrionales; family Ferrovibrionaceae; genus Ferrovibrio; species Ferrovibrio terrae_A. Next base: position 17,179 of record NZ_CALSAN010000038.1, read on the forward strand.
GCCTGAAATGCGGCCCGACCTCTGATCCGGACGAGCTGATCAAGCTGATCGACACCCTTAATCCGCAGAACAAGCCCGGCCGTCTCACCCTCATCGCCCGCATGGGCCATGACAAGGTGCAGAAGCATCTGCCGGCGCTGGTGCGTAAAGTCGCGCAGGAAGGCCGCAGCGTCGTGTGGTCCTGCGATCCGATGCACGGCAACACGCTCACCTCGACGTCAGGGTACAAGACCCGGCCGTTCGACCGCATCCTCTCGGAAGTGCGCCAGTTCTTCGAGGTGCATCTGGCCGAGGGGACTCACGCTGGTGGCATCCATCTCGAACTCACCGGCCAGGACGTCACCGAATGCATGGGCGGCGCCCAGGCGATTGGCGACGACGACCTGTCCAGCCGCTACCACACCCATTGCGATCCGCGGCTGAACGCCTCGCAGGCGCTGGAACTGTCGTTCCTGATCGCCGAGATGCTCAAGCTCGAACGCATGAACCGCGGTGCGCAGCGTCATGCCGCTCAAGCCTGACGGCAAGCCGTCCGTCACGCCGCTCGTGCCGCCGGTCCAGGCGGCCGAGCTGGAGCGGCAGATCGCCGACCACACCGACACCTATTTCAAGAAGACCAAGGAAATCGTCCAGCGCATGGGCGACAAGCAGGTCACCTATGCGGTGTTCATGCGCCGCCCGGTGATCTTCTGCCCGCGTCTGATGGTGGAATGGCTGGAGAAGGTCGGCGCCGCGCGCGGCGCCAAGTTCGGCATCGAGCTGCTGCATGAGGAAGGCACCTGGGTCGGTGCCGGCGAACCTTTGCTGTATATCAGCGGCTCGATGGCGCAGGTTGTCGATCTGGAAACCATCTACCTGCAGAAGCTGGGCGCGGCCTGCGTCGCCGCCTACAACGCCTATTCGATGTGCTGCGATCTTCCCAATGTGCGCTTCCTCGCCATGGATGCGCGCCACTGCGCTGGCGCCGAGATGGCCGAGATGATGGCCTATGCGGCTTCCGTCGGCGGCAAGGCGGCGCGGCGCGATGTGGGTGCCGCCGGCTTCATCGGCAATGCTACCGACGCCACCGCGCATTACTTCGGTAACGAAAAGGGCTTCGGCACCATGCCGCATGCCCTGATTGGCTATGCCGGCTCGACGCTGCGCGCCGCCGAACTCTATGCCGAGACTTTCCCGGGCGAGCAGATGACCGTGCTGGTCGATTACTACGGCCAGGAAGTCACCGATGCGCTGGCGGTGTGCAACCGCTTCCCCGATGCCGCCAATGAAGGGCGTCTTGCGGTTCGCCTGGATACGCATGGCGGCCGCTATATCGAGGGCCTCGATCCGCAGGCGTCTTACGCCGTGCTGGAGCGCCATGTGCCCAACGCGATCCGCCAGTATCGCACCGAGCATGAGCTGCGCTGGCTGGTCGGCACCGGCGTTTCCGGTGCCGCGATCTATCACATGCGCTCGACGCTCGATCGCGCCGGCTTTTTCAACGTGAAGATCGTCGCCTCATCGGGATTCAATGCGGCCAAGTGCAAGGTGATGGCCAGCGTCTCGGCGCCGATCGACATCGTCGGCACCGGCTCGTATCTGCCCGACAGCTGGACGGAAACCTATGCCACCGCCGATATCGTCGCCTATGACGGCGTGCCGAGCGTGAAGGTCGGCCGCGAGTTCCTGCTGCGCCGCTAGCGCGCCAGTTTCGCCAGTGCTTCCGCCGCCAGCTTGCGGGTCAGTTCGCCGGCCGGCAGTTCGACCGCCAGCCGCGCCGCCTGTCCCGACCACTGATTGCTGAAATCACCATTGCCGGTCGGCTCCAGTTTGCTGCGGATCGGCACCAGCGCGCTGCCGGCGGTGGGGAAGGCCGGCGCTTCGGGCGACAGCGGCCCCTGTTCGCGCATCAGCCGGTTCATGATGCCGCGTGCCGGCCTGCCGGTGAACAGGTTGGTCAGTGCGGTGGCATCGCTGGGCGCGCTCTTCAGCGCGGCGCGATGATAGGGGGCAATGGTGGCTTCCGGGCTCAGCAGATAGGCGGTGCCGATCTGCACGGCCGCCGCGCCCAGCGCCAGCGCGGCGACGATGCCGCGCGCATCGCTGATGCCGCCAGCGGCGATCACCGGCAGCTTCACGGCATCCACCACCTGCGGCAGCAGCGCGAACAGCCCGATCTGCTGTGCCATGTCGGGCGAGAGGAAGTTGCCGCGATGGCCACCGGCCTCCAGCCCCTGGGCGATGATGGCGTCGCAGCCCTGCTGTTCCAGCCAGACGGCTTCCTCGACCGTGGTGGCCGACGCGATCACCTTGGCGCCGGTCGCCTTCACGCGATCCAGCAGGGCCTGCGCCGGCAGGCCGAAATGGAAGCTCACCACGGCGGGTTTGTAGTCTTCGATCAGCCGGCAGAAGGCCTCGTCGAACGGCGCCCGCCCGGTCGCCGGCAGCGGGGCTTCGGCATCCAGGCCAAACTCGCGGTAATAGGGTGCCAGCCGGCGGCGCCAGTTTTGCAGCCGCACCGGATCATCGGCCGGCGGCTGATGGCAGAAGAAATTCACATTCAGCGGTTTGCCGGTGGCCTGGCGGATGATGTCGAGTGCGGTGCGGGCCTGCTCATGGCTCAGCATGGCGCAGGGCATCCCGCCCAGGCCGCCAGCCTCGCACACCGCAATTGCCATCTGCGGCGTGGTCGCGCCGGCCATCGGCGCCTGCAGGATCGGCAGGTCGATGCCGAACAGATCGAGGATGCGGCGGTCGGGCCAGCTGGTCATGGTTCCCTCCCACGGGGCTTGTTTTGCCCCATCCTAAGTCCGGCCGCTCTGCGGTGCTAGAGGCCTTTCAGCGCTGCTGTTGCGCCTTCGGCGGCTTCGATGCCCAGCAACTGCTGCATGGCATCGACATCTTCCAGCAGCGGCGTTAGGCCGCGGCCCTGGAAATGCTGCACGCCCAGGCCGATGCCGGCGGCAACGGCGCCATTGCTGTCGCAATGGCAGAAGATGCCCTTGTGTCGCAGCATCTCCTGGTGCTGTGGCGACAGCGACTGCAGTTCGGCGGTCATCCGGCTGAGCAGCGCTGCATCGGCATCGAATTTCAGATAGTCGGCGGTCTGCCAGTCCTGTTCGCTCAGGCGCGTGACCGTGTCCGCATGGATGCCATCGAGGCAGAGCTTGACCTCATGGCGCCGCAGAATCTGCAGGGCGGTTTCGCGCAGGGCCGGGCTGGTCTGCCATTCGACCAGCGGAATCTCCACCATCAGCTGACGCACCTCGCTGGCCGGCTTTTCGGTCAGCAGGCGCAGGAAGGCGGTGCTGATGACAGTGACCAGATGCAGGTTGATCGACAGCGGCCGGCGCAGGCTGCGATGCTCGGCCATGATCTGCGCCATGATGCGCTGGTCGAGCAGCTCGGTGGCCTTGCCGAACAGCCAGATATTGTCACGCAGCGACATGCCCACGGCGCGTTCGACGGCTGCAATGGAAATCCAGGTTTCATCGGCCAGCGCCACCGGCGGCTGATTGGGCAGCAGAGTCCAGATCACTTGCCGTCGCCGCTGGTTGGCCAGATCGGCCTGCCAGAGGATGCGGTGGATATCGATCACCTTTGACAGGGCATCGAGGTCGGGCGGCGCTTCGTCGCGCAGCGGCACCACCCGCTCCGAGGGCGGGGCCGGAGACTGTTCCATCAGGCGACGGGCTGCCTCGGCAAAGCTGTCGGCCTGCTTGTCCAGGTCGAACTGGCGCAGGCTGATCGAGCCATGGCGCCGTTCCTGTAATTCGTCGCTCAGGGACTCCAGCTTGCCGCGCAGCCGCTGCATCACCTCCGGCACCGCCAGCAGGACCAGGATGTTGCGCGCCAGCGGTACGGCATCGACCGGCTCGCCCAGGCTGCGCTCCTCGATGAAGCGCGCCATGCTGCGGAACATGATGCGGCTGTGGATATTGGGGATGGCCGACAGGTCGATCAGCACGGCGATCTTGCCGGCATGCTGCCGGCGCAGGCGTGCGGCGATCTGGTGGAGTGGGACTGCAGCGGGCATGACGGCACTGATCTTCTGTTCCATTTCGTACTAGTCCTCGATCACCAAGGTCACGCGGCGATTGCGGGCCCGGCTTTCCGGGTCGGTATTCTGCACCAGCGGCCGGGAATCGGCATAGCCTATTGCGCGCAGGCGGCGCGCGGGCAGGCCATTGTCGGTCAGGACGCGCACCACCGCACCAGCGCGGCCGGCGGACAATTCCCAGTTGGACGGGAAGCGGTCGGACCGGATCGGCCGGTCGTCGGTATGGCCTTCCACCGAGATCACGCCGGGCAGGTCGCGCAGCAGCGCGGTCAGGCGCAGCAGCACGCGCTGGCCGTCCGGCCCGATCTCGCTTTGGGCCGAGGCAAACAGCAGGCGGTCTCGGATCGCGATGCTGACGCGGTTTTCCTGGATCTGCAGCTGCACCTGATCCTCCAGGCCGTTGCGCCGCAGGGCCTCGATCCAGCGGTCGACGGTGGCGCGTGTCGTCGGGGTCACCGTGACCTGGGCGGGCAGGGGCTGGTCTGCCGGCTTCGCAGCGGGCGCCTCGGGCGTCATGGCCGCATCGGCGAAATCATGGCGCGGCAGCGGGCCGGTTTCGATCTGCAGCACATTCACCACGGTGGGGCGGGTTTTCTTGTCGATCCACAGCATGCCGACCAGGGTGAGAAACACGATCATCAGCAGCGTGACCATGTCCATGTAGCTGACCACCCAGTCCTCGCTTTCCTCGGCCGCAGTGCCGGTGGCATGCGTTTCGGCCAGCAGGGCCATGCGACGGGCTGCCTGTGCCGCTTTCGGGGCCGCCTTCGGCTCAAGCGCGGATTTCATCGCGGGTCTCGTTCAGGAAGGCCTGCATGGCATCGGCCACCACGGTGGGTGAGCGGCCGAGCGATACCAGCATCACGCCTTCCAGCAGGATGTTGAGCGTGGCGATGCGGCGCTGGGTGCGCTGCTCGATCTTGATGGCGATCGGCTTGAAGATCAGGTTCGACAGCACCACGCCATACAGCGTGGCCAGCATCGCCACCGCCATGCCGCTGCCGACGCGGGCGATATCGCCAGAGCCCAGCTCGCGCAGCATGGCCACCATGCCGGCCAGCGTGCCGAGCAGGCCGAAGCCGGGTGCCAGCGCGGCCAGCGTGCGGAACAGCCGGGCCTGCGCGCTTTCGATCTCGGCCATCTTGCGGATGCGCCAGTTCATGATCTGCATCAGGTCATCCATCGGCGTGCCATCGATCACCAACTGCAGGCCGAGGCGCAGGAAAGGGCTGCTGACCCGCGCGGCACGTTCCTCGGCCTGCTGGATGCGTTTTTGCGCCAGATGGCGGGCCACATCGACCAGGTCGGTGATTTCGGTGCGGATGCTGGTATCGGAGCGGAAGATGGCACCGAAGGCATGCAGCGCAGCCAGCAGCTCGCGGCCCTGGAAGGCGATCAGCGCCGAAACCGTCACGCCGCCGAAGACGATGATGAAGCCGGTCAGGTTCAGATAGGCCAGCAGGTCGCCCTCGCTGGCGGCGACAAACCACAGCAGCGCCAGCGCGCCGGTCAGCCCGATCACGGTGACCATGCTGATCTGGCCGCTGCGGCGCTCGGCGGGCCGCGGGTTCACGGCCGGTCTTTCCGGCCGTCTCCGGCGGGAGACAGGGCGCGGTGCGTTTCGGCAATCATTGTGGGGAATCGTTTCGGGCGGGACTTCATGACATCGACGACGGGTCAGTCTTGCAACTGACGCTCGTAGAAGCGATGACCCAGATCAATTTGAAATCCGGATACCTGCCGCTAAATATTTGGCAACGTCCCGGTGAAACGGCGCCATCTGCAACCTCTGCAGCAGTGCATGCCCCCGGGCGGCACGCGTCGAGCGAAATTCCGCCTCGGCGCAAGGCCACGGGTGTCCCCAGGGTAGGCTGGCAGCAGGATGCCGCCGGCCAGCGCAATCAGCAGCGGGCCGCGCTATTCCGGCTTCACATCGGCGATCTTAATCACCTCGGCCCAGCGCTTGATGTCGTCCTGCAGGAAAGCGGCAAAGGCCTTGTCGGTCTTCACGTTCACCGCCATGCCCTGCTTGAAGAAGGTCTCGCGCACGCTGTCCTTCTTCATCACGTCCAGGATCAGCTGGCGATAGCGCGCCAGGGCCGCGTCCGGCACGCCGGCGGGGGCGAGAATGCCAAGCCAGGCATCGGCCTCCACGCCCTTCACGCCGGCCTCGTTCACCGTCGGCAGCTCGGGCAGATGCGGCGAGCGCTTGGGCGAGGCAACCGCGATGGCGCGCAGCTTGCCGGCCTGGATCTGCGTCAGCACGGTGGGGGTGGTGGCAAAGCTGCAATCGACATGGCCGCCCAGCAGATCCTGCAGCAGCGGCGCCGAGCCCTTGTAGGACACATGCGTCATGTTCACGCCGGCCTTGGTCTTGAACAGCTCCAGCGTCAGATGCGAGGCCGAGCCCTGGCCGGTCGAGCCGCAGTTGATCTTGCCCGGGTCTTTCTTCGCCAGCGCCACCAGATCGGCCACGCTTTTCACCGGCAGGTCGTTCTTCACCACCAGGATATGCTGCAGGTCGGCCAGCAGCGCGATGGGCGCGAAATCCTTCACCGGATCGTAGCCGCCGCCATTGGGCAGCAGCGAGATGTTGGTGGAGAAGGTCTGGTTGGTGCTGGCGATCAGCTGCGTGCCATCGGCCGGACCGCGCGCCACACGCAGGGTGCCGATCACGGTGGCGCCGCCGGGCACGTTCTCCACCACGGCGGGCTGGCCCAGGCCAGCGCTGATCTCCTGCGCCACCAGGCGGGCGAGGCTGTCGGTCGGTCCGCCGGCGGGATAGGGCACGACGACCGTGACGGCCTTCGACGGCGCCCAGCCCTGCGCGAAGCTGAAACCGGGCATGGCGGTGAACATGGCAGCACCGCTGCCCAGCGCGATGAACTGGCGACGATCGAACATGGATATTCCTCCGCGAAACGACGTTTTTTGAAGACTGTTGGGTCGGAGGTTACAGCGTTTCCGGGCTCACGCGCACCAGTTGCTTGCCGAAATTTTTGCCTGTGAGCAGCCCCATGAAGGCCTTGGGCGCATTCTCCAGCCCCTCGGCGATGTCTTCGCGGTATTTCAGCTTGCCCTGCTTGATCCAGCCGGCCATCTCGGTGATCGCGCCGGGCCAGTAGCTCATATGCTCGGAGATGATGAAGCCCTGCACCTTCGCGCGGTTGACGAGAATATGGCGCATGCCGGTGAAGGCATGTGGCTTGCCGTCGTAACCTGAGATCAGGCCGCAGATGGCGATGCGCGCGAAGCCGTTCAGCCGGCCGAACACCATCTCCATGATATCGCCGCCGACATTCTCGAAATACGCATCGACGCGGTCCGGCGTGGCCGCCTTGAAGGCGGCCTGCATGTCGCCTGCCTTGTAATCGATGCAGGCATCGAAGCCGAGCTCCTTCACTACGTAATCGCACTTGTCCTTGCCGCCGGCGATGCCAACCACGCGGCAGCCCTTGATCTTGGCGATCTGGCCCACCGCCGAACCGACCGCGCCCGAGGCGGCCGAAACCACCACGGTTTCGCCGGCCTTGGGCTCGCAGATCTGCATCAGGCCGTAATGGGCGGTGCAGCCCGGCATGCCCAGCACGCCCAGCGCGGTGGAAATCGGCGCCACCTTGGGATCGAGCACGCGCAGCTCGTTGGCCTTAGCAACGGCATAGCCCTGCCAGCCCAGCATGCCGTTCACATAGGTGCCGACCGGCAGCTTCTCGATGTTGCTCTCGATCACCTGGCCCACCGTGCCGCCGCCCATCATGTCGCCCGGATTGAGATGGGCGGCGTAAGAGCGCACCGCATCCATGCGGCCGCGCATATAGGGGTCGAGCGAGAGGTAGATGTTGCGCACCAGCACCTGGTCGGGGCCGGGCTTGGGGATGTCGCGCTGCACGATCTCGAAATCGGCCTCGGTGACCGCACCCTTGGGGTGCTGTTTCATCAGGACTTGCGTGTTCTTGGACATGGCGGCCTCCCTGCCGGAATTGGCATGTTTTCTGGCAGGTAGTTAAGGCAAATCCGCACCCTTTAGGAAGGCTTGCCGGCCGCTGACGTTGCGGCAGTTGCGCGGTTTGCCTAGGGCACCAGCACGTAACTGCCCGGCGCATCGGTCAGCGGCGGATAGCCGGCAGCCGGCGCACCCATCGCCGGCGGCATGACCGGTGGGCCCGATGCGGCGTGCAGCCAGGCCAGCCATTCCGGCCACCATGAACCGTCATGCTTGGCCGCCGTCGCCTGCCAGGTATCGGGATCGATGTAGCGGTCGGCATGGCCTTTCGCCATCACCTGATAGGTCCGCGCCACGCCGCCGGGCGGCGACACGATGCCGGCATTGTGGCCGCCGGTGGTCAGCAGGAAGGTGATGTCGGTATCGGTCAGCAGGTGCAGTTTGTAGACCGAGCGCCAGGGCGCGACATGATCCCAGGCGGTTGCCACCGCAAAGACCGGCGCACGGATATCGCTCAGTGCCACCGGATGTCCGCCGGCGACGAAGCGGCCTTCGGCCAGATCGTTGTGCAGGAACAGCTTGCGCAGGTATTCCGAATGCATGCGATAGGGCATGCGGGTGGCATCGGCATTCCACGCCATCATGTCGGTCATGCGGCGCGGCTCGCCCATCAGGTAGTTATGCACCAGGCGCGACCAGATCATGTCGTTCGAGCGCAGCAGCTGGAAGGCCCCGGCCATCTGGCGCGAGTCGAGATAGCCCTGCTGCCACATCACATCGTCGAGGAAGCTGAGCTGGCTTTCGGTGATGAACAATGTCAGTTCGCCGGCCTCGGTGAAATCGGCCTGTGCTGCCAGCAGGGTGATGGTCTTCAGCCGCTCGTCGCCATCGCGCGCCATTGCGGCGGCGGCGATCATCAGCAGGGTGCCGCCGAGGCAATAGCCCACCGCATGCACCTTCTGCTGCGGCACGATGGCATTCACCGCCGCCAGAGCCTCCATCACGCCCAGCCTGCGGTAGTCCTCCATTGTGAGGTCGCGGTCGCCGGCATCGGGATTCTTCCAGGACAGGCAGAAGACGGTATGGCCCTGGCTGACCAGATAGCGGATCAGCGAATTCTGCTGCGACAGGTCGAGGATGTAATATTTCATGATCCAGGCCGGCACGATCAGGACCGGTTCCGGCCGCACGCTGGCGGTTTGCGGCGCATACTGGATCAGTTCGATCAGGGCATTGCGATACACCACCTTGCCCGGCGTGGCGGCAATATTGCCCCCGACGATGAAATCCTCCGTGCCGGCCGGTTTGCGGCCGGTCAGCTGGCGCTGCCAGTCGTCGATGAAATTGCGCCAGCCGTCGATCAGATTCCGGCCGTTCTGCTCGACGGTGCGCTGCAGCACTTCCGGATTGGTCCACAGGAAATTCGACGGCGCCATCATGTCGAGAATCTGCCGCGAGGCGAATTCGACCTGGTTGCTGTGCTGCTGCGTCATGCCATCGATGCCGGTGGTGGCGTTGTGCCACCATTGCTGCTGCAGCAGGAAGGCCTGGCTGAACACGTTGAATGGCCATTGCCGCCAGGCCGGCGCGGCAAACCGCCGGTCCTGCGGCAGCGGCTCGATGCAGGCTGGCGCTTCGCGGCCCTGCAGGGCGCAGCGGCTCATATAGGTGGTCAGCCGCGAGAGCTTGCGGGCCGCCTTCATGGCCAGAAAAGTCTGCTGCCCCGGCGACAGGGCCAGATGCACGGCCCAGTCGAGATAGGCGGCCCACAGGGCCGAGGGTGCCAGGCCGCCGGTGAGGCGGGCGGCCTGGGCATGCAGCGTGCGGTCGATGGTCTTGGCCAGCGGCTCATCGCTGGCTGCCGGCCGGGGCTGCTCGGTTTCAGACAGACGCGGGGTGGCCACGCGCGGCGGACTCAACTGGTTCATGGTCTTGCAATCCAACCATCTGAACGGCAGGCCATCGGTCCGGCCGCAATGGGCCTGTTAGGCCGTTTTTCCCCGCGCGGCCTCTGCGGCCGGCTGCGTCGGTATCTTGGCCTGCGCATGCTTCCACATGTCCTGCAGCCCGTCGGCATAGATCGTCGCGATCTGCCAGCCGCAGCCCCAGGCCAGGTCGTTGATATGACGCATGCGCGCGATCATGCGCTCCGAACCGTCATGCAGCTCCGCGAAATAGGCCGAGAGGCCGGCTGCCGGATTGTCGCCGGCCTTCGGCGGCGCAAGGCTTTTCAGCAGCTGTTCGCTTTCCAGCTTGAACAGCTCCGGCTCGCTTTCCCAGATCGCCTGGCTGGTCTTGGCCAGCACGTCATAGGCGCGGGCGAAGGTGGCGGCGCTGCGTTCCTGGACATCGCTCAGATTGGCGGCCAGCATGGCGGCAGGTTCGAGGCTTGGGGTTTTGGCGGTTTGCGTGGCAGGCATGACGGAATCTCCTGAGAGGTTGTTCTCCTGAACGATTAAACGACGTCAGCATGACAGCTTGTCGATCGTGTGCATTGATCAGCGTCAAGCCGCGTCAAATGCGGATTTGTGGCACGTGCCGGCAACAGGCAACCCTGCGTTTCACGATGTGCCACGGCACAGGCTGGTCCGCCGGCGCGGGTCGAGGCCGGTATGCCGGGAAATTTTCGCGGGCATATGCCATTTCTGCTGATCTGGGGCTGGTTGCGGTACTAGTCCACCCGGTATCCGGCGGGCTACACTGCCCCGCCTTGAGCCGCGCTGGCTGCAAGGGTAAGTATCGGTCCCTCAAGCATTTAACCCCGCTGTCCCGATGTCCGCCGTTCCGCCTGCCACACCTGCCGATCGCCTTCGCATCGCCATGGCCCAGATCAACCCGGCCGTGGGTGACATCGCCGGTAACCGCCGGCTGGTGGAGCAGGCGCGCGCCACGGCTGCCGCCGGGCAGGCCGATCTGGTGGTGTTCCCCGAACTGGTGATCGTCGGCTATCCGCCGGAAGACCTGGTGCTGCGCCCCTCGGTGCAGGAGGCCTGCGAGGCCGCCGTGCGCGACCTGGCGGCGCAGACTGCCGATGGCGGTCCGGCCCTGCTGGTCACCTCGCCCTGGCGCGAGAAGAACAATCTGTACAATTCCGCGCTGCTGCTGGATGGCGGCGAGATCGTTGCCGTGCGGCACAAGCATGAATTGCCGAATTACGGCGTGTTCGACGAGAAGCGCCATTTCGCCGCCGGGCCGCTGCCGGGCCCGATGGTGTTCCGTGGCGTGCGGCTCGGTGTCATGGTCTGCGAAGACATGTGGATGCCCGATGTGGCCGAATGCCTGTCGGAAACCGGCGCCGAGATGCTGATCGTGCCGAACGGCTCGCCCTATGAAGAGAACAAGTGGGACCAGCGCCTGCCGCTCGGCATCGCACGTGTGGTCGAAACCGGCCTGCCGCTGATGTATGTGAACCGCACCGGCGGCCAGGACGAGTTGGTCTTTGACGGCGGCGGCTTTGTGCTGAATGCCGATCACAGCCTGCCGGTGCGCCAGCCCGATTTCCTCGACGACATCGCGGTCACCGAATGGTATCGCGGCAACGATGGCTGGGTCTGTGCCAAGGGCCATATCGAACAGCCGCTCAACACCATGTCCAGCATCTATCAGGCCATGGTGGTCGGACTGCGCGATTATGTGAACCGCAACAAGTTTCCCGGCGTGGTGCTCGGCCTGTCGGGCGGCATTGACTCTGCGCTGTCGGCGGCTGTCGCGGTCGATGCACTGGGGCCTGAACGCGTACGCTGTGTGATGCTGCCGTCGAAATACACCTCCCAGCGCAGCCTCGACGATGCTGCCGCCTGCGCCAAGGCGCTGGGCGTGCCCTATGAAACCATCCCGATCGAGCCGGCCTACCAGGCGTTCGAAGGCATGCTGGCCGATGCCTTCAAGGGCAAGAAGGCGGATATCACCGAAGAGAATCTGCAGTCGCGCATCCGCGGCGTCACGCTGATGGCGCTCAGCAACAAGTTCGGCCATATGGTGCTGACGACCGGCAACAAATCCGAGATGTCGGTCGGCTATGCCACGCTTTATGGCGATATGTGCGGCGGCTACAGCGTGCTGAAAGACGTCTACAAGATGACCGTCTATGCGCTGTCGCATTGGCGCAACGAAAACCGTCCGCTGGAAAGCCTCGGCCCCGAAGGCGTGGTGATCCCGGCTGCCATCATCGAACGTGCGCCCACTGCCGAGCTGCGCGACAACCAGACCGATCAGGACAGCCTGCCGCCCTACGAGCAGCTGGATGCCATCCTGGAAATGCTGGTGGAAAAGGAAATGCCGGTGCGCGAGATCGTTGCTGCCGGCCAGCCCGAGGATGTGGTGCGCCGGATTCAGCATCTGCTCTATATTGCCGAATACAAGCGGCGCCAGGCCCCGCCGGGCGTCAAGCTCACCGCCCGCAATTTCGGCCGCGACCGCCGCTATCCGATTACCAATGCCTTCCGGGATGCGCCCAAGGATTCTGGGAAATGACTGGCATCTCGGTACGTTTCGCGCCGAGCCCCACGGGCCGGCTGCATGTCGGCAATGCGCGCGGTGCGCTGCTGAACTGGCTGTTTGCACGTAAATCCGGCGGCAGCTTCCTGCTGCGCCTGGACGACACTGATACGGCACGTTCCACCGATGAGTTTGCTAAAGGAATCGAAATCGATCTGCGCTGGCTCGGGCTCGACTGGGATCGGTTTGCCAAACAGTCCGACCGTTTCGCGCTCTACACGGCGGCGACGGACAAGCTCAAGGCCAGCGGCCGGCTCTATCCCTGTTATGAAACGGCGGAAGAACTCGACCTGCGCCGCAAGATCCAGCTCAGCCAGAAAAAGCCGCCGGTCTATAACCGCGCCGCGCTGAAGCTGACCGATGAAGACCGCGCCAAACTGGAAGCCGAGGGCCGCAAGCCGCATTGGCGCTTCAAACTCGAGCATCGCATCACCGCCTGGGACGATATCGTGCATGGCCGCGTCGAGATCGATGCGGCTTCCTTAAGCGATCCGGTGCTGGTGCGGTCCGATGGCTATCCGCTCTATACCTTGTCCTCGGTCGTCGATGACGGCGACCTGCAGATCAGCCATGTGATCCGCGGCGAGGATCATGTCACCAACACGGCGGCGCAGATCCAGCTGTTCGAGGCGCTGGACTATACCGTGCCCAGCTTCGGCCATTTCTCGCTGCTGCTCGATGCCGATGGCGGCGGCCTGTCCAAGCGGCTGGGCTCGCTGTCGCTCAGCGATCTGCGCGATCAGGGCTACGAGCCGATGGCGCTGAACTCGCTGCTTGCCCGTCTGGGCTCGGCCGATCCGGTCGAGCCGCAGCTTGAACTGGCCACGCTGGTGGCCGGCTTCGATCTTGGCCGCTTCAGCCGCGCGCCGGCACGGCTCGATCCGCATGAGCTGGACCTGCTCAATGCCAAGCTGCTGCATGCGATGGACTTCGCCGCCGTGCAGCCACGTCTGCCGGCTGGCGCCACCGAGGCTTTCTGGCTGGCCGTGCGCGGCAATATCGGCCAGCTGTCCGAGGCCGCCGACTGGTGGCCGGTGGTCTCTGGCGACATTGCGACGGTCATCGAAGACAGGGCGGTGGTGGATGCCGCCGCCGAGACCCTGCCGGCCGAACCCTGGGACGGCACCACCTGGAAGGCCTGGACCCAGCAAATTTCTGCCAAGACAGGCGCCAAGGGGAAGGCTCTGTTCCATCCGCTGCGGCTGGCCTTGACCGGGCGCGACAAGGGGCCTGAAATGGCGCCGCTGCTGCCGCTGATCGGTCGCGACCGCGTGGTGCAGCGCCTGAGGAGTAGCTGACGTGAGCAAGGACCGCGTTTATCTGTTCGACACGACACTGCGCGACGGTGCCCAGACCCAGGGCGTCGATTTCTCGGTCGAGGACAAGCGCGTCATTGCCAAGGCGCTGGATAAACTCGGCGTTGCCTATATCGAGGGTGGCTGGCCCGGTGCCAATCCCACCGATTCCGAATTCTTTGCCGCCAAGCCGGCGCTGAAGCGCAGCAAATTCGTCGCCTTTGGCATGACCAAGCGGCCGGGCCGCTCGGCCGATAACGATCCGGGCCTTGCCGCCATCCTCAATGCCAGCGCCGATGCCGCTTGCCTGGTCGGCAAGAGCTGGGATTTCCAGGTCGATGTCGCGCTCGGTATTTCGCTGAATGAGAATCTTGAGCTGATTGCCGACAGCATTGCCGCCGCCCAGAAGAAATTCGGCGAGGCGATGTTCGATGCCGAGCATTTCTTCGATGGCTACAAGGCCAATCCGAAATTCGCCTTCGATTGCCTGAAGACGGCGCTGGATGCCGGCGCGCGCTGGGCGGTGCTCTGCGACACCAATGGCGGCACCATGCCCTATGAGGTCGAGCGCATTGTCGGCGAGGTGGTGGCCAAGCTGGGCGACGGCTCAAGGCTCGGCATCCACACCCATAACGACACCGAGAATGCGGTGGCCAACACGCTGGCTGCGGTGAAGGCCGGCGTGCGCCAGGTGCAGGGCACGCTGAACGGCCTGGGCGAGCGCTGCGGCAATGCCAACCTGATCGCGCTGATCCCCTCGCTGATGCTCAAGCCCTGGTTCACCGACCATATCGATATCGGCCTGAGCGCGCAGGATCTCACGCAGCTGACCACCACCTCGCGCCTGCTGGACGAGCTGCTCAACCGCGCGCCCAACCGCCATGCTGCCTATGTCGGCGCCTCGGCCTTCGCGCATAAGGGCGGCCTGCATGTCTCGGCGGTGATGAAAGACCCGCGCACCTACGAGCACATCCCGCCGGAGACGGTGGGCAACACGCGCAAGATCCTGATCTCCGACCAGGCCGGCCGCTCGAACCTGTTGGTGCGGCTGAACGAGGCCGGCATCAGCTACGATCCCAATGACAGCCGGCTGAATGCCCTGCTCGATGACGTGAAGCAGCGCGAGGCGGAAGGCTATTCCTACGATGGCGCCGAGGCGAGCTTCGAGGTGCTGGCGCGTCGCGCGCTCGGCCTGATGCCGGTGTTCTTCAAGATCCGCAGCTTCCGCGTCCAGGTCGAGCGGCGCTTCAATGCGCGTGGCGAACTGGTCACCATCTCGGAAGCCACCGTCAAGCTGGATGTCGACGGCCAGACGCTGTTCTCGGTCGCCGAAGGCAACGGTCCGGTCAACGCGCTGGATAACGCGCTGCGCAAGGATCTCGGCCGCTACCAGGGTTACATCGACGACCTGCGCTTGGTCGATTTCAAGGTGCGCATTCTCAATGGCGGCACCGAGGCCACCACGCGGGTGATGATCGAATCCGCCGATGGTGCCGGCAACCGCTGGTTCACCGTCGGCGTGTCGCCCAACATCATCGACGCCGCCTTCGTGGCGCTGATGGATTCGATCCAGTGGAAGCTGCTGCGCGACGGCGCCCAGCCTTCAAAGTAACATGACCGGCACCAACCGTCCGAAGCTGGGCAAATACGCGCCGCCGGGTCCGCTGCGCCGTGGGCCGGTGATTGTGCTGGTCGAACCGCAGCTGGGCGAGAATATCGGCGCGGCGGCGCGCGCCATGCTGAATTGCGGCATCACCGAGCTGCGCCTGGTCAATCCGCGCGACGGCTGGCCCAACCCGGCCGCCTATGTGCTGGCCAGCAAGGCCGATCCGGTGCTGGATGCGGTCAGCGTGTTCACCAGCACCGCCGATGCCGTCGCCGACCTGCACCGCATCTATGCCACCACGGCGCGCCATCGCGACATGATGAAAGAGGTGGTCACCCCGCGTGAGGCAGCAGCCCGCATGCGGGCGGAGGAGAAAGACGGCTTCCGCGTCGGCATCCTGTTTGGCCGCGAACGCACCGGGCTCGACAACGAGGATGTGGCGCTCGCCCATACGGCGATCAGCGTGCCGCTCAATCCCGGCTTTTCCTCGCTTAATCTGGCCCAGGCGGTGCTGCTGCTCGGCTATGAATGGTTCACGGCCAGTGACGACACGGCGCCGAGCCGCCTCGATACCGTGCGCGGCGGTTTCGCCACCCAGGAGGAACTGCAGGGGCTGTTCGACCATATCGTGGACGAGCTGAACCAGTCGGCCTTCTTCCACAATGTCGAGCCCAAGCGCGGCGCCATCCTGCGCAACCTGCGCTCGGCCCTGCAGCGCGTGCCGCTCGCATCACAAGAGGTGCACACCTTCCGCGGCATGCTGAAGGCGATCGCGCAGGGGCGGCCGCTGCGCGCGGCCCTGCGCCGGAAGAAGCCGGCCGACGAGTAGGGCGGTGCCCGATTGCAGCGCGACAATTCCGCGCTGGACCGCATCTGCCGTTGCATCCTAGGATCGCGGAACAGAAAAGGAGCTTCCCATGTGCCAGGCCACAGGTTCAGCCATTCCCACCCAGCAGGCCGATGACGAGCGCGTGCGCATCACGCGCTGGGATTTCGCGCCCGGTGCTGCCACCGGCTTCCATGTGCATGAATATCCCTACACGGTGACCTATCTCACCGACGCGACCATGCGGCTGATCGACAAGGACGGCAAGGAAAGCATCGTCCAGATGCAGGCCGGCGGCAGCTACTCGCGGCCCAAGGGCGTGGCCCATGACGTGTTCAACGCCGGCACCGCGCCGATGGCCTTTGTCGAAGTCGAGATCAAGCTGGGCGCCTAGCCCTTCTTCGCCATGCCGATGCTCTTGCCGGCCTGCGGCGGCTTCGGCAGCTTGTCATGGCCGGCCAGCATCGCCGCGAACAGGCGCTGATGTTCCGCTGGGAAAGCGCAGGAGCGGCGCGTGGCCAGATCCACATGCACCAGGATCTGTTCGCTGGTCGCTGCCAGATAGCCCTTCTCGGCGTGATACATGTTCATGAAGTAATGGATGCGCTTGGTATCGGCGCCGAGCAGCTGGAAGGTGAAGCGCAAGGCATCGCCCTCGACCACCTCCTGCAGATAGCAGACATGGGTCTCCAGCACGAAGGTCGACAGGTTGGTGCGCTGCACATAGCTCCAGTCGAGATCGAAGGGGATGAAGAAGCGATCCAGCGCCTGGTCGAAGATCACGTTGTAATAGCCGACATTCATATGGCCGTTGGCATCGATATGCTCAGGCCGCACCACCATGCCGGTCAGCTCTAGAGCCGCATCGAAGGGCTGTTGAGCGTAATCGAGCGTGTCTTGAGAAGATTTCATCACAATCGCCTTGCCGGTTTCGTTTCCTCGGTTACCCTAGTCTCCATGTCCTGGGACCCGGCGCAATACCTGAAATTCGCGGGCGAGCGGCTGCGGCCCGCCGTCGACCTGCTGGCCCGCGTGCCGCTGGTTTCACCGGCCTCGGTGGTCGATCTCGGCTGCGGCGCCGGCAACCTCACGCCGCTGATCCAGCAGCGCTGGCCGCAGGCCAGACACACCGGTGTCGATTCCTCGCCCACCATGCTGGCCAAGGCACGCATCGATTATCCGGCGGCTGATTTCATCGAGGCCGATGTGGCGACCTGGCGCCCCGGCCAGCCGGTCGACCTGCTGTATTCCAATGCCACGCTGCACTGGCTCGACAGCCACGACACGCTGATCCCCGGGCTGCTGGACTGCCTGAAGCCCGGCGGCTGGCTCGCCATCCAGATGCCGCGCAATTTCGGCGCGCCCTCGCATCAGTGCATCATCGATACCATCGAGCTGGGGCCCTGGCGGTCGAAGCTTGAGCCGCATCTGCGCCGTCGCCCGGTCGCCGAG
The DNA here is from genome assembly GCF_943372915.1 of Ferrovibrio terrae. Lineage (GTDB taxonomy): Bacteria > Pseudomonadota > Alphaproteobacteria > Ferrovibrionales > Ferrovibrionaceae > Ferrovibrio > Ferrovibrio terrae_A. Next base: position 34,837 of record NZ_CALSAN010000038.1, read on the forward strand.
CCGGCGGCCTACTGGCGCATGCTGAGCGGCATTACGGCGTCGCTGGAAATCTGGGAGACTGACTACCTGCAGGTGCTGTCGGGCGCCAATCCGGTGGCGGAATACACCAAGGGCACCTGGCTCAAGCAGTTCCTCGACCGGCTGGAGGAACCCGAGCGCAGCGCGTTTGAGGCCGACTATCGCCAGCGCGTGGTGACGCATTACGGCAAGGAAGCCGATGGCCGCACGCTGTTTCCCTTCCGCCGCCTGTTCATCCTGGCGCAGAAGCCGCAGGCGGTGTGAGCGACAGGTCGTCATCCTCGGGCTTGCCCC
>NZ_CALSAN010000039.1:0-32464 GCF_943372915.1 Ferrovibrio terrae
AGCGCCTCGTTCATCGCATCCTTCAGGGTGCGTGAACCAGACTTCACTGCGCGCACCTCGGCACCCAGCAGCTTCATACGGAACACGTTGGGCTGCTGCCGCTCGATGTCGACTTCGCCCATATAGATCACGCAGGGCAGGCCGAAACGCGCCGCCACGGTGGCAGTCGCCACGCCATGCTGGCCAGCACCGGTCTCGGCGATGATGCGGGTCTTGCCCATGCGCTTGGCCAACAGAATCTGGCCGATGCAATTGTTGATCTTGTGCGCGCCGGTATGATTCAGCTCGTCGCGCTTGAAATAGATCTTCGCGCCGCCGAGATGCTGGGTCATACGCTCGGCGAAATACAGCGGGCTCGGCCGGCCGACATAGTCGTTGAGGAAGTAATCCATCTCCGCCTTGAAGGCCGGATCGGATTTGGCAGCGGTATAGTGCTTTTCCAGATCGAGGATCAGCGGCATCAGCGTCTCGGCCACGAACCGCCCGCCGAACTTGCCGAAATGGCCCTTCTCATCAGGGCCGGAACGATAGGAATTGAGCGCGTTCATCGATCTGTCCTCAGAATGCATTCATCACAGGCGGCGGGCTGCGTCAAGAAAAGCGCGAATCTTCGCCGGGTCCTTCTTGCCCGGCGTGCTCTCCACGCCAGACGATACATCAACCGCACGGGCGCCGGATTGCTGCACGGCTTCGGTCAGATTGCCGGGAGTCAGGCCGCCGGCCAGCAGCCAGGGCCGCTTGAAGTCGGCCCCCTGCATGATGCTCCAGTCAAACGCTTTGCCGTTGCCGCCGGGCAGTGTGGCATCCTTTGGCGGGCTGGCGTCGAACATCAGCCAGTCAACGATATCCTCATAGGCCTTGGCCGCCTTCAGGTCGGCCTTGGTCGATACCTTGATCGCCTTGATGATCGGCAGGCCGAAATAGATGCTGATGGCACGGCAGCGTTCCGGCGTCTCGTCGCCATGCAGTTGCAGCAGGTCCAGTCGTGCCTTGGCGAGGATCGTGTCGAGGAAATCGGTTTCCGGATCGACGAACAGCCCGACACGGTCGATGCCGCTCGGCACCTCGGCGAGCAGGGCTTCCGCCTGTTCGGCAGACAGATTGCGCGGCGAAGGCGGGAAGAACACAAAGCCTGCCATGTCGGCGCCATGCTCGACGGCGGCGGCCACAGCGGCCGCATCGGTCAGGCCGCAGATCTTGGTGAACAGGGCCACGTTACGCCGCCTCGGCCAGTTCTTGCGCAATCGCCTGCGCGCTGGCTTCGGGATTCTCGGCTTCCGTGATCGGCCGGCCGATCACCAGATGGTCGGCCCCCAGCTTCAGCGCCTCGCCCGGCGTCATGACGCGCTTCTGGTCGCCGGCCGCCGAACCCTTGGGGCGGATGCCCGGCACCACCAGCTTGAAATCCGGACCGCAGGCCTGGCGCAGCATGGCAATCTCGGTGGCGGCGCAGACCACGCCATCGGCGCCATTGGCCTGCGCCATCTTGGCCAGACGCACCACATAGCTGCTGACATCCTCGGTGATACCGATGGCGGCGAGGTCGGCAGCATCCAGCGAGGTCAGCGCGGTGACAGCCACGATCCAGGGGCGCTGACGCGCCTGCTTGGCGGCATCCACCGCCTGGCGGATCATCGCCGGGCCACCGGAGGCATGCACGGTCAGCATCAACGGACCCATGGCGGCGGCGGCGGAACGCACGGCGCCGGCCACGGTGTTGGGGATGTCGTGGAATTTCAGGTCTAGGAACAGCGGGGTGCCGACCGGCAGGATCGAGCGCACCTCCGTCGGGCCATGCGCTGTGAAGAATTCCTTGCCCAGTTTGACTCCGAATCCGGCGGCGGCGGCGGCGCGGGCGCAGCGGGCGGCGAAGGCCAGTTCCACAGTGTCGATGGCGCAGAAAACCGGGGCGATCCGGCTGGAAAGGGGCGTCTTGCTCATGGGGCGGGCTTATAGCGGAAATGACGGGCCAAGTCTCCCCTTGGTGAGCGTTTTACGGGCCGGCCGGGCCTCCCCCGATCGGCCTGGCCGGGCTAGGATACCGGTCATGAAAACCCAGCTTTCCGTCGTCCTTTGCGCCCTGGCTCTGACCGCAGCTCTGCCGGCGGCAGCCGCCGACCATGCGACCATCCTGATGTACCACCGCTTTGGCGAGAACACGGTGCCGAGCACCAATATCCGGCTCGAGCAGTTCGACGCCCATATCGCCGAGCTGAAATCCGGCCCCTATAAAGTAATGGGCCTGCCCGAGATCGTGGCGAAGCTGAAATCCGGCGAAAGCCTGCCCGACCGCGCCGTGGCGATCACCGCCGACGACGCCTATATCTCCGCCTTCACCGAGGGCTGGCCGCGCCTGAAGAAGGCCGGGATTCCCTTCACTCTGTTCGTCGCCACCGAGCCGGTGACCAGCAAGCTGCGCGGCTACCTGACCTGGGACCAGATCCGCCAGATGAAGGCGGAAGGCGTCACCATCGGCGCCCACAGCCATCGCCATCCCTCGCTGCCGGCGCTGTCGCCTGAAAAGGCCCGCGAGGATCTGGAAACCTCGCGCGCCATCTTCGAGAAAGAGCTGGGCGAGCAGCCGGCGCTGTTTGCCTATCCCTTCGGCGAGTGGGACGCGCGCACGCTGGCGCTGGTCAAATCGCTCGGCTACAGCGTCGCCTTCGGCCAGCATTCCGGCGTGGCGCACAGCAAGCACGACATGTTCTGGCTGCCGCGTTTTCCGATGAACGAGAGTTTCGGCTCGGTCGAACGCGTGCGCCAGGCGCTGAATGCCCTGCCGCTGCCGGTCAGCGACGTCGAACCGGCGGATGTGCTGATCCGGCTGGGCCAGACCACCAATCCGCCGGTGCTGCGCTTCACCGTGGCGCCAGGCATCGAGCGGCTGAAGCAGATGGTCTGCTATACCGGCGAGGGCAAGGCGATCCCGCCCCGGGAAATCGGTGAACGGCGCTACGAGATGCGGCCGGTTGACGCGATGAAGCCGCCGCGCGACCGCATCAGCTGCTCGGTGCCGTCGTCCGAGGCCGGCCGCTATCGCTGGTTCGGCATCCAGTTCACCGTGCTCAAATAGGCTGTCGCGGCCTTGTTTGCGCCTCTTCCGGCCTTAGTCGGGCTTATCTGCAGCTTAATCGGCCTTATCCCACGCTTATTCTGTCGTATTCCTCCTTATTTCTTCTTATTCCGCTTTATTCGCGCGCTGCTTGTCCAAGGCCGCAGCCGATACGCGCATTTCTATTAAAGGCTTGGATCTGGATGATTATTTCTTGCCCAACCAAGAACATATAAGGTACGGTTCCGCGCAATCAAGATCCGGGGATATCGAGGTCCGGCCACCGTCTGGCCAGAGAGGAAGCAGCATGGCTTTGCATATCCGTTCCGCCGGCGCCGCCGACCGCGCCGCGATCTGGTCGATCCTCGAACCGGTCTTCCGCGCCGGCGAGACCTATACGGTGCCCGTGGATATCGGCGAGGCCGAGGCGGTCGACTACTGGTTCTCGCCCGCGCACGAGGTTTTCGTCGCCGTCGATGGCGATGCGGTGCTCGGCACCTATTTCCTGCGCCCGAACCAGCATGGGGGCGGCAGCCATGTTGCCAACTGCGGCTATGTCACGGCCACAGCAGCAACCGGCAGGGGCGTGGCGCGCATCATGTGCGAGCATTCGCTGGACCACGCCCGCAGCCGCGGCTTCCTCGCCATGCAGTTCAATTTCGTGGTCAGCAGCAACGGCCGCGCCGTGCGCCTGTGGCAGAGTTTCGGCTTCGAGGTCGCCGGCCGGCTGCCCGAAGCCTTCCGCCATCCCCAGCTCGGCCTGGTCGACGCGCTGGTGATGTACCGCAAGCTCTGAGCCGGGCCGCACACGGCCGGGCTGGCGCTCGCGCAGCCGTCAGGGCATCTTCGCAAGATTTGTCAAATGGGCCCGTGCTAGCGTTTCTTCAGTCAGGAACAGGATCAGCCATGCCCGAATTCGCCAGTTCAGATTTCACCACCTCCGATACGCCGGGGCAGGCCAGCTATATCCGCCGCTTCACCCGCGTCATCGAATATATCTATGCCCATCTCGATGCGGCGCCCGATCTCAACACGCTGGCCGAAGTGGCAGCCCTGTCGCCGTGGCACTGGCACCGCATCTGGCAGGCGGTCTACGGCGAAACCGTGGCCGCCACGGTGAAGCGCCTGCGCCTGCAGCGCGCCGCCGCCGATCTGGTGCAGACCGACCGCCCGCTCGATGAAATCTGGCCACGGGCCGGCTACGGCAGTCTCGCCGCCTTCAGCCGCAGCTTCAAGGATGCATACGGCCTGCCGCCGGCGGAATATCGCAAGGCCGGCAGCCATACCCGCTTCACCATGCCTTCCTCTCCTAAAGGAGTGTCCGCCATGCGCGACGTCGCGATCAAAACCCTGGCCCCCGCCACGCTCGCCGTGATCCCGCATCAGGGCTCCTATATGCAGATCGGCAGGGCCTTTGAAACCCTGTTCGGCACGCTGGCGGCGCGTAACCTGCTGCGGCCGGGGCTGTGCATGAAGGGGGTGTTCTACTCCGATCCGACATCTGTGCCGGAAGCCGAGTTGCAATCGGCCGCTGGCATTGTCGTGCCCGATGATAGCTTCCCGGTCGATGCGCCATTGCAGCGCGCGAGTCTGCGCGGCGGCGACTATGCCATCCTGCGCCACAAGGGTCCGTATTCGGATATGAGGGCGGCCTATGACTGGCTCTATGGCGACTGGCTGGTGCGCTCTGGCCGTGAGGCCGCCGATGCGCCGGTGTTGGAGGATTACCTCAACAATCCCCGCGAGGTGGCGCCCACCGAACTGCTCACCGATATCTGTTTGCCTTTGAAATGATGGTGAAGGGGGAGCCCGAAATTGCATCCCGGCAATTTTCTTTCTTGACGCTTCATCGATCTGCGCATACCGTCCGCGTCACCATGCAGAGCATTATTCTCACCGTAGCTACCATTAAGGTTACCGCCGTCGGCGGTGCCATGGGTTGTTGCGCGTAGAGTAGGTCACGCATAGCAAGACACCCAGAGGCCCCGCCGGCGACGGACGGGGCCTCGGTGTTTCCGGGGCTTCGTTCATCACCGGCCGCTTCGCAACCCGGAGACGGACATGAACAGCTTCAGTCCCAGCAGCAGCCTGAATTCCCGGCTGAATCCAGAGACCGACCCCTATGACCACCGTGTGCTGGGCACGCGGCTGGACCTCTTCCACCAGCAGGAGGAAGGGCCAGGCATGGTGTTCTGGCACCCACGCGGCTTTGCGCTGTATCGCGTGATCGAGGATTACATCCGTCGCCGCATGCGCGAGGTGGGATTTGCCGAAATCCGCACGCCGCAGCTGCTCAGCTACAGCCTGTGGGAGGCGAGCGGCCACGCCGACAAGTTCGCCAACGAGATGTACCGCCTGAACAGCGGCAACCGTCCATTTGCGCTGAAGCCGATGAGCTGCCCCGGCCATGTGCAGGTGTTTTCCAAGAGCCTGCGCTCGGTGCATGACCTGCCGCTGCGCTATTGCGAATTCGGCGCCTGCCATCGCGACGAGCCTTCGGGCGCCTTGCAGGGCCTGATGCGCACCAAGAGCTTCACCCAGGATGATGCGCATATCTTCTGCACCGAGGCCCAGGTGGAAGGCGAGGTGCAGCGCTTCTGCGAGCTGCTGCGCAGCATCTATCAAGATTTCGGTTTCGGCGCGCCGCTGGTGTTCTTTTCCACGCGGCCGGCAAAGCGCGCCGGCGACGACGCCACCTGGGACCGGGCCGAAGCCTCACTGGCAATGGCAGCGCGGCGTGCCGGCATCGATTTCGGCATCAAGAGCGGCGAGGGCGCCTTTTACGGACCCAAGCTGGAATTCCATCTGCGCGACAGCCACGACCGGTCCTGGCAGTGCGGCACGATCCAGCTGGATTTCGTGCTGCCCGAGCGGCTGGGCGCCGATTATGTCGCCAGCGATGGCAGCCGCCAGCGCCCGGTGCTGATCCACCATGCCGTACTGGGCAGCATGGAGCGCTTCATCGGCATGCTGCTGGAGCATCACAAGGGCGCGCTGCCGCTGTGGCTGGCGCCCGAGCAGATCGCGGTGGCCAGCGTGACCAGTGCGCAGGAAGGCTATGCCCGCAAGGCCGCCGCTGCGCTCGGCCGCGAAGGGTATCGCGTCAGCGTCGATGGCCGGCCCGAACGGATCGGCCGCAAGATCGCCGAGGCGCATGACCAGGGCCTGCCGCTGCTGGCGATTGCCGGCGAACGCGAGATGGAACGCGGCACGCTCACCTTCCGACGTCGTGACGGCAAGCAGCAGGAGCTGTCGCTGGCCGATGCGGCGCGGCGTTATCGCGAGGAGGCGTTCCGCTAGGGCGGCGGTCTAGAAGCTGTAGCTGAACACCATCTGGCCGAGCCAGGTGGTGCGGTCGGTGGCATCTGTGGTGCCGAGCTGCTGGCGCCGGCCGTCGCCGGCCCTGGCGGCGCCCAGCACGGTGGCCACCGAGAGGCCGGGCAGCGGTGTGGTCCACAGGGCATAAACGTCGACCTCGTCGAGCAGGCGTTCAGACCGCACGCCATTGGCATAGTCGCGCTTGTCGAAGTTGTGCCGGTACCAGATCGCGCCGAGGCTCAAGTCTTCCATCGGCTGCAGTTTCAGATGCGTCATGTGGCTGTTCAGGTTGGAGTTGCCGCCGACATAGCGCGCGTAGATCTCGCCCAGATCCCAGCTGCCATAACCGCGCGGGCCGCCGGCGCTGAACAGCGAGTCCCAGCCATTCTCGACGGTGTCGTTGGCATTGTTGTCGCCGCTGAAATGCATGTAGCGGTAACTCAGCCGCGGCTGCCAGGGCAGGGCGGAGAAGGTGTATTGCGGCTCGACATACCAGGCCTCGGCGCGTAGGCGGCGGCCGGTGGCGCCGTTGCGCTCGCGGGCGATTTCGCCATACAGCGCCGCATCCTGCCAGCCTTCCCCCAGCGAACTGAGCAGCGCGCCGCCCGAGCGCAGGGCATAGACGGTCATGCCATCGCGGCGCGGGCTGATCGCCTGGTCGGCGTCGGTCAGCGTCAGCACGGTGGCGCCGAGATACCATTGGCGCTCCTCGTATTCGCTGCGGCCATGGTCGCGGTGGCTGGAGGCGAACCATTCGATATTGCCGCCATGCAGCGATGTTGCCGCTGCATCCTTGCCGCGCAGATACTGCTGGTCTGTGTTGCTTTCGAGATGGAACAGATCGGCGCGCACCGGTTCGGTGTTGATGCGCAGGATCGCGGTGCGGTCAAACGCGCTGCGCGGACCGAGCACGTAGTTGTTGCGGCGGAAGCTGTCCAGCGTGCCGTCGGCGATCAGGAAGCCGTCGCCGACCACGAAGCCCTGGCGGCCGGCGGAAATGTCGATGGCATCCTCGCCGAGCGCTGTAAAGGCGAGGCCGGATTTCCAGCCCAGATAGGCTTCGCTGAGGCCGAAGGCAGTGGGCCGCAGGTCGGTGACTGAATTGCGCTGGGCCTCGCCATCGCCACGCGTGGCGCTGCCGGTCACTTTCACGCCGCCATAGAGTGTGGTGTCGTTGAGGAAATAGGCAGCATCGATGCCGGGCGTGACATAGGCTTCGGCCCAGTTGCGGCCGCCCTTGCGCCGGCCATGCGAGGACAGGCTGCCCAGGCCGTTCTGTGCATTGCTGACGCCGAACAGGCCGAGGCCGGCATCCAGCGTGAGGCCGATTTCCAGATCGCCGAAGCCGAAACGCTGGCCGGCCTTCTCATGTTCGTCCTCGGCCGCGACAACGGGATTGATCGCGCAGATCAGCGCGGCAAACAGGCCGATCACTCCGGTTGTACGCCAGGCCATCAAGACATCCCCCACCACAGGCTGCCGGTTGCTGGTCCGGCCTGCACCCTTCGGTTATGCTGCCGGTGTATTCGATTGGTGCTGGCTGTCAAGGTGGCTTGTCCGCTACGACCATATCGACTAGAAACCGCTGACGCTTTTCAGACTTATTCGCGAGGAAAAACCATGCGTCCCAGTGGCCGCACCGCCGATCAACTGCGCCCGGTCCGCCTGGAGCCGGGTTTCGCCAAATATGCCGAGGGCTCCTGCCTGATCAAGTTCGGCGAGACCCATGTGCTCTGCGCTGCCACGGTTGAAGAAAAGGTGCCGCCCTTCCTGCGCAACACCGGTCGCGGCTGGGTGACGGCGGAATACGGCATGCTGCCGCGCTCGACCCACACCCGCACCGATCGGGAGGCGTCGCGTGGCAAGCAGTCGGGCCGCACGCAGGAAATCCAGCGTCTGGTTGGCCGCAGCTTGCGCGCCGTCACCGATCTCGCCGGCTTTGGCGAGCGCCAGATCCGTCTCGACTGCGATGTGCTGCAGGCCGATGGCGGCACGCGCACGGCAGCGATCACCGGCAGCTGGGTGGCGCTGCATCTGGCCTTCGCCAAGCTGGTGAAAGACGGTGCCATTGCCAAGATTCCGCTGATCGGCCAGGTGGCCGCGGTCAGCTGCGGGCTATGCGACGGCGTCGCCGTGCTCGATCTCGATTATCCGGAAGACAGCACGGCGCAGGCCGATGCCAATTTCGTGCTGACCGATACCGGCGCCATCGTCGAGGTGCAGGGCACCGCCGAGAAGGAGCCGTTCTCGGAGGCGCAGTTCACCGCCATGCTCGGCCTCGCCAAGCTGGGCGTGAAGAATCTGATGACCCTGCAGCGCCAGGCGGTAGGGCTCTAGGCATGAGCCGCCGTCGCTTCAGTGGCGACACGCTGGTGATCGCCAGCCACAATGCCGGCAAGGTGCGCGAGATCGGCGACCTGATCGCGCCGTTCAAGGTGCGCGCGGTCTCGGCCGGCGAACTCGGCCTGCCCGAGCCGGAAGAAACCGGCGACACTTTCATTGCCAATGCCGAGCTGAAGGCGCTGGCGGCGGCGCAGGCCGCGCAACTTCCCGCCCTGGCCGATGACTCCGGCATGGCCGTCGATGCGCTGGACGGCGCGCCAGGAATCTACTCCGCGCGCTGGGCCGGTGCGTCGAAGGATTTCTCCAAGGCGATGGACAAGGTCTGGCGTGCCGTCGAAGACCGTATTGGTAAGAAAGAATGGGGCGCCGAACCCCCGTTCGGCGCACAGTTCGTCTGCGCGCTCAGCCTCGCCTGGCCCGATGGCCATGTCGAAAGCTTCGAAGGCATCATCCAGGGCCGGCTGGTCTGGCCGCCGCGCGGCCTGCATGGCTTTGGCTACGATCCGATGTTCCTGCCGCAAACGAAGGATGGCGAGACGCGCACCTTCGGCGAGATGCCGGCCGCCGAGAAACATGCGATCAGCCATCGCGCGCTGGCCTTCCGGCAGCTGATCGATGCCTGTTTCAGCTGAGGGCACGACGGTGCCGCCGCGCGGCTTCGGCCTGTATGTGCACTGGCCCTTCTGCGTTTCGAAATGCCCGTATTGCGATTTCAACTCCCATGTGCGCGAGCGCGTCGATGCCTTGCGCTGGCAGAAAGCCTATCTCACCGAGATGGCGCAGCATGCCGCCACCGGTGTCGGACGCGGTGAGACAATCACCTCGGTGTTCTTCGGCGGCGGCACGCCATCGCTGATGCCGCCGGAAACCGCTGCGGCCATCCTGGAGGCAGCACGCGGCCACTGGGCCTTTGCAGACGATGTCGAGATCACGCTGGAGGCCAATCCGAATTCGGCCGAGGCCGGCAAGTTCGCCGCCTTTGCTGCCGCCGGCATCAACCGCCTGTCGATTGGCGTGCAGAGTTTCGATGCTGCGGTGCTGAAATTCCTCGGCCGCGCCCATGATGCCGGCGAGGCGCGCCGTGCCATCGCAGCCGCCGCGAAGGCCGTGCCCCGCTATTCCTTCGACCTGATCTATGCCCGGCCGGAGCAGACGGCAGAAAGCTGGCGCGCCGAACTTAGCGATGCGCTCAGCCTCGCCGGCGACCATCTCTCGCTCTACACGCTGACCATCGAGCCCAATACCGGCTTTGCCGGCGCGGTGGCGCGCGGCGTGCTGCAGCCGATGCCGTCCGACGACCAGGCGGCGCTGTATGACCTGACACAGGAAATTCTCGACCAGGCCGGACTGCCGGCCTACGAGATTTCCAACCATGCAAAACCGGGCGGCGAGAGCCGGCACAACCTGGTCTACTGGCGCAGCGGGCAGTATCTCGGCCTCGGCCCCGGCGCGCATATGCGGCTGCAGCAGCCGGATGGCTGGCGCGCGCTGCAGAATCGCCGCAAGCCGGAAACCTGGCTCGAACAGGTGGAGCGCGATGGCGACGGTCGCGAGAGCGAAACGCCGGTGAGCAGCACCGAGCGGGCCGAGGAAGCCCTGATGATGGGCCTGCGCCTGCGCGAGGGTGTTTACGCGCGGAATTTCCACGCCGCCACCGGGCTCGATCTCGATACCTTTGTGCCGGCGGCGCGGTCGGCACCGCTGGAGGCGGCCGGGCTGCTGGTCCGCATGCCGGATCGGATCGTCGCCACGGCCGAGGGCCGTGCCGTGCTGGACGGCCTGCTGGCGAAACTGCTCACCTAGCAGCCCGGGCGGCTTTTCCGCCGCCGCCCGTCCGATTAAGCTGGCGCCAGCTTTTGAGGAAACCCGAGCCAGCATCATGACCGAATCCGCCTTTCCCGGCCTGTCGCAGGCTGTCAGCACCCTGCGCGCCTCTGAAATCCGCGAGCTGCTGAAGCTGATCAGCCGGCCGGAAATCATCTCCTTTGCCGGCGGCATTCCCGATCCGGCGCTGTTCCCGCTCGATGCCATCGGCGCATCGTATCAGCGCGTGCTGGCCAATCCGGCGCTGGCGGGCGAGGCCTTCCAGTATTCGATCAGCGAGGGCTATCCGCCGCTGCGCGACTGGATCGTGGGCTATCTGAAGACCCATGGTATCGAGACCGGCCCGGAGCAGGTGCTGATCACCTCGGGCGCGCAGCAGGCGCTGGATTTCCTTGGCCGCGCGCTGATCAATCCGGGCGACCGCGTGGTGATGTCCTCGCCCAGCTATCTTGGCGCCATCCAGGTGTTCGGCACCTATCAGCCGACATTCCTCTCGGTGCCGATGGATGACGAGGGCGTGCTGCTCGATGCGCTGGAAGCCGCGTTCAAGCAGAAGCCGAAATTCTTCTATCTCACGCCGGATTTCTGCAACCCGGCCGGCATCACCACCTCGCTGGCGCGGCGCAAGGCGATCCTCGACCTGGCGCATCGGTATGATGTGGCGATCCTGGAAGATTCGCCCTACGAGGAGCTGCGTTACGAGAATGCGCGTATCCCAAGCTTCGCCGCACTGGAGCTGCAGGCCCTGGCGGCGCCGGGCAGCGACGGCAAGCGGCTGGTGATCTATGTCGGCAGCCTGTCCAAGGTGCTGACGCCGGCGCTGCGCATCGGCTGGGTCTGCGCCGATCCGGCGCTGATCAACAAGCTGGTGCTGGTCAAGCAGGCGTCCGACCTGCATTGCAGCACGATCAACCAGATGGTGGCCTGCGATATCGCGTCCTCCTCGCATGCCAGCCAGGTGGCGAAGCTGCGCAAGGCCTACAAGGAACGTCGCGACGTGATGCTGGAAACGCTGGAGCGCTGCCTGCCCAAGGAGGTGCGCTACACCCGGCCCGATGGCGGCATGTTCATCTGGCTGGAATTCCCCGACAGCATCAACGGCACCGAACTGCTGGCGGAAGCCGTGAAGGATATCCAGGTCGCCTTCGTGCCCGGTTCGGCCTTCTATGCCACCGATGTGAAGCGCAACACGGCGCGGCTCAGCTTCTCGCTGGGCGAGCCGGCGCGTATCCGCGAGGGCATCGAGCGGCTGTCGGCCCTGCTGCAGAACAAGCTGCGCGCCAACCGCGCGGCCTGATCGGCGGGCAGTTTATTCCCACAGGCTGAGAATGTGGCCTTCATCGGCCTTGACGCGGCCGGCGAGCGTTGCGCGGTAGGTGGCCTCGACGGCGGCACGGCCGTCGCCGCGAATGACCCTGATCCAGCCCTGCAGCAGCGGCAGGAAGTCGGCCCAGGCGGTATTCAGCTTGCTTTCCAGGCCGCTACGGCCCCAGTCCTTGCTGCGCTTGACGATCCTGTCGGGCGCGAAGAAGAACAGCGGCTTCGGCCCCGGCAGGCCCTTGCCCGGCGGGTTCATCTCGCGGTGCGACAGCCCAACGGCGCAGCTGTATTTCAGGCTGTCGCCATAATGCTCGTGGATCGCGCGGCGCACATCGGCGCTGCCGGCGAAATCCACATAGACGGCATCTTCCATGGGTTGCTCGGCAATCTGGTCATAGGTCACCACGCGGTTGTAGCAGCCAAGACCCTCGACGAAGGCGCGGTTGCCGGCCGAGGTGAGCCCGACCAAGGTGATGTCTTTGCGACGATGCAGCAGATGCGCCAGGCCGAAAGCGGTTTTCGCCGAGGCGCTGGACAGCACCACGGTCTGGGCGCCGAAGACATTCTCATCCGCCAGGAAATCGTCGATCAGGAACGATGTGATGAACAACGGCCGCAGCAGTGCCTGATAGGGCTGGAACGTTTCGGCAAAGGCCGGCTCGGTGGTGATGCGCAGATAGCTGTTATAGGCCGGCGGCAGCTTGGCGCGGTGCGGCATGCCCTCGATGAAGCCGCTGTCGGTCAGCTTGACCGGCTGCATCACCAGGTGGGTCGCCATCGGAAAGTAGCCGTAGATCCGTTCATCCACCGCGATGGCAGGATGACGCGAGGCCACCACATCGGCAAAGCCCCAGACCGGGATGATGCCCCAGGCCTCATCGCTGCCGGGGAAGAAGTCCCAATACGACATCTTACCGCCGAGCTCGGCGTAAGTGATGTTGTTGGCGGTGAAGGCGAAACTGTCGACCTTGACCAGGATTTGCTCGGGCTGCAGATCGTCGGCATGCAGGGTGAAGTCCTCGAAGCGGATCTGCGTCAGATCATCCTTGCGCACGACAAACTGTGTCGCGGCGAGATCGGATTTGGCGGTGGCGGCGAGAATCTGCGACATTGGGCCTCCCTTATGGCTTATGGCCTTGTGGCCGCTCTTGTGGCGTCGGCCTTCAATCTAGGGCGTCGATCATGTCCCCGATGTGACAAGCATCGGACAAAAATCCACGGATAATCGCGGGTAAATTGGAATTATTCGGCGGGCTGCCTGGCGTCATCCTTATGGCCGGCATCGTCAGGGCGCGCGCTGGCCAGCTTGCGGCTGGCCCAGGCACCCAGGTCATCCAGATAGGTGAAGATCACCGGCGTGACCACCAGGGTCAGCAGGGTGGAGGAAATCAGGCCGCCGATCACCGCATGGGCCATGCCAGCGGTCTGCTTGGCGCCTTCGCCGATCGCCATCGCCAGCGGCAACATGCCGAAGATCATCGCCAGCGTGGTCATCAAAATCGGGCGCAGGCGGATTTCGCCGGCTTCCAGGATGGCATCGGCGCGCGACATGCCCTCGCGGCGGGCGTGATTGACGAAATCGATCAGCAGGATGGCGTTCTTGGTGACCAGGCCCATCAGCATGATGAAACCGATGACGGCAAACATGCTGAAAGTCGAACCCCAGGCCCAGAGGCCAACCACCACACCGAACAGCGATAGCGGCAGCGACGCCATGATGGCAATCGGCTGCAGGAAGCTGGCGAATTGCGAGGCGAGGATCAGGTAGATGAAGATGATCGCCAGCAGCAGCGCGGCGGCGGCATAGCCGGCCGATTCCTTCATGTCCTTCGACGCGCCGCCGAACCAGAAGCGATAGCCGGGCGGCAGGGTCATCTCTTCCAGCTTGGACTGGATGGCGCGGCTGACCTCGCCGACCGGACGGCCATCGGTGGTGGCGGTCAACAGCACTTCGCGCGCCAGGTCGCGGCGGTTGATCTGGGTCGAGCCGGTGGAAGGCTGGATGCTGACCACCTGCGACAGCGCCACCATCTTCGGATTGCCATCGGCATTCATCTGGCTGGAGGCGACATAGATGCGGGCGAGATCGGGCATGCCGGTGCGGTCGTCGCGCGGCAGGCGCACGAAGACGCTGTAATCTTCCGAATCCGGTGCTTTCCAGGTGCCGGCTTCCTCGCCGGCCAGCAGGGGACGCAGGGTGGCGGCAATCGCCGTGGTGCTGACCCCGAGGTCGGCGGCCAGCTGGCGGTCGACATCCAGTGCGACAGTGGGCTTGTTGGCCTTCAGGCTGGATTCCAGATCGGACACGCCGGGCACGGTGCGCATGATCTCCATCGCCTGCTGGGTCAGCTTGTCCAGCGTGGCGAGATCCTGGCCCTTCAGCGCGATCATGATCGGCTTGTTCAGGCCGCCGCCCAGATTGGCCTGGCCGATGTTGATATTGTCGATGCCGGCGATGCGGCCGAGACGCTCGCGGAACTGCACCGCCATCTGCTGCGGCGATTTCTTGCGCTGGTCGATCGGCACGAAGCGTACATAGAGCGTGCCGACATTGCGCCGCGCAAACGAACCGGCATTGATCGAGGCGAAGGAATAATCCACCTCGGGGAATTCCTTGATGGCATCCTGCACCTGGCGGATCTTGGCCTCGGTGTAGTCGATGGCCGAACCGGACGGCGTGGTGATCTCGACCAGGATTTCCGACAGGTCGGGTTCGGGCAGGAATTCGGTACCGATGGCACCCGAGCGGAGGATGCCGATGGTGCCGATGAAACTGAAGACGGCCAGCAGCAGCACCAGCCAGCGGAAACGGAGGCTCCAGCTTAAGATGCGGCGGTAGACCCGGCCGAGCCATTCCATGCCCTTGTCGACCAGGCCGACCGCGCGGCCAATCGGGCCGCGTTTGGCATTGGGCTGGCTGTCGGGGTCGTGCCAGACGCTGGACAGCATGGGGTCGAGGGTGAAGCTGACGAACAGCGAGATCAGCACCGCGACGGTGACGGTGATGCCGAACTGCAGGAAGAAGCGCCCGATGATGCCACCCATGAAGGCGACCGGCAGGAAGACCGCGACGATGCAGAAGGTGGTGGCCAGCACCGCCAGCCCGATCTCGTTGGTGCCGTCCAGCGATGCCTGGCGGTGGCTTTTGCCCATGGCAACATGTCGCGTGATGTTTTCACGCACCACGATGGCATCGTCGATCAGGATGCCGATGGCGAGCGACAGGGCCATCAGGGTCAGCTTGTTCAGCGTGAAGCCGGCGGCATAGACAGCGGCCAGGGTGCCGATCACAGCAATCGGCAGGGTGAGGCCGGTGATCACCGTGCTGCGCCAGGAATTCAGGAACAGGAAGACGATCAGCACGGTCAGAATGGCGCCCTCGATCAGGGTGCGTTGCACGCCGTTGACCGAGGAGAGGATGGCGCGGCTGTCGTCGCGCATGAACTGCAGCGAAATATCGGACGGCAGGTCGGGCTGCAGATCCTTGATCGCCTGCTTGAGTCCGGTGATGACTTCCAGCGTGTTGGAGCCCTGCACCTTGACGAAGCTGATCGCCAGCTGGCGGTCGCCATTGAACAGAGCGACGGCTTCCTTTTCTTCCGAGCCGTCTTCTACCGTGGCGATATCGCCCACCGTGACCGAGGTGTTGCCGCGACGCGCCAGCACCAGCTCGGCCAGCCGGCGCGGATCGGTGACGCGGCCCTCGATCTGCACGACGAATTCGGTCTGCGGGCGGGTCAGCGTGCCGAGCGGGATCTGCTGGTTCTCGGCCTTCAGCACATTGACCAGCTGATCCATGCCGACGCCGTAGGCCTGCATCTTTTCCGGATTGGGCAGCACGTTGATGCGGCGTTTGAGGCCGCCGACGATATAGGCTTGGCCGACGCCGCGCACGGTCTGCAGGCGCTTGAGGATCACCTGGTCGGCCAGTGTGGTCAGTTCGCGCAGGTCGCGGCGCTCGCTGCGCACGGTGACCGAGGCAACCGGCTGGTTGTCGGGCGAAAAGCGGGTGATTTCCGGCGTCTTAATCTCGTCGCGGAAACGCGGCGTCACTTGGGCGATCTTTTCGCGCACATCCTGCACGGCGGCCACGGCGCTGACGGTTAGCTCGAATTCGATGATGACGGTGGAGCGGCCTTCCAACGAGCGCGAGGTGAGCGTGCGCACGCCGCTGATGGTGTTGACCGCATCCTCGACCGGGCGGGTGACTTCGCTTTCCACGCTTTCCGGCGTCGCACCCGGATAGCCGGTGCTCACCACCACGATAGGGAATTCGACATCGGGAAACTGTTCGACGCTGAGTTTGAAATAGGCGAACAGCCCCACCACCAGCAGGGACAGCATCATCATGGTGGCGAAAACGGGGTTGTTGACGCTGATGCGGGTCAACCACATGGCACTGTTCCCTAACGGCCGGCGATGCGGGCGGCGAGGCCGTCATTCAGGCGCAGGCCGGGTGTCACCACCACGGTTTCGCCGGCTTCCAGACCGCTGGCAATGCCGATGCGCCCCTCGGCGGTGCCGGTGATTGCCACGGTCACGGCGCGGCGCTGCACCTGCTTGTCCTTCAGCACATAGACGACAGGGGTGCCGTTTTCCTGGCGCAGGGCTTCCTGCGGGATCGCCACCACCTGTGCCACTTCGGCCAGCACGGCCTCGCCGCTGCCGAACATGCCGCCACGCAGCACGTGATCGGGATTGGCCAGCAGGATGAAGACCGGGATGGAGCGCGAGCCGCTCTGGGCGGTGGGATTGATGCGGTCGATCTGGCCGGTGAACACACGGTCGCCGAAACCTTCCACGCGCAGGTTCACCTTCTGACCGATTTTCAGCTGCGGCACGTCGCGTGCGGGCACCATCGCCTCGACCTCCATGGTGTCGAGATCGGCAATGACAAACAGTTTGGCATCCACCGCCACGCGTTCGCCCGGATTGACCAGGCGGTCACTGACCAGGCCGTCGATGGGTGCATAGATCGCCGCATCGCCCAGCGCCTTGCGTGCCATGGCCAGCTGCTGCTCCAAGGCTGCAACATTGGCACGGGCGGTGCGCCAGGCATTCTCCGCCTCGTCCATCGCGGTCTGCGACTTCACGCCGCGCTGCAGCAGCGTCTCGGCTTTTTCGCGGTTGATCTGGGCCAGATTGAGCGCGGAACGGGCGCTGTCCAGGTTGCTCTGCTTTTCGCGCAGCTTGGCGGCGACATCAGCAGTATCGAGCCGCGCCAGCAGCTGGCCCTTTTTCACGCGCTCGCCGCGCCGCACCGAGATCTCGTTGACCACGGCAGCGACCTCGGCGCGGATCATGCTCTGGTTCAGCGGCTGCAGGCCGCCACTGAACCGCACCACCTGGCGCAGGTCGGTTCGGATCGCCGGGGTCAGATCGGCGGGAGAGAATTCTATACCCTCGAAGCGGACAGGTGCCGCGGCTACGGCCGGCGATGCCGCCTGGCGGCCTTTCAACACGATCAGCCCGCCACCAGCCAGGATGGCCAGCCCGAGCACGCCCAAACCGATCTTTACAACGCGTTTCATCTGTCTTCCCCCAGGCCCGCCGGCTGTTACCGGTCGCGGGTGCGTATCCTGTCGCAGCCGTGTATATAGATACGGGTAAATACCGTCTATCCTGCGATGGTTACCCATGGGTAACTTGTGATTTTCATCACAGGACTCCCACACGAGGTGCAGCTTGGCGGCGATTTTCACCATCGGGCATTCCAGCCATCCGGCCGAAGCCTTTCTGGCGCTGCTGCGCCGGCATGGCATCGGCCTGCTGGCCGATGTGCGATCGGCGCCGGCCTCGCGCTTTGCCCCGCAGTTCAACCGTGCGGCCCTGGAGCAGAGCCTCCGGGCGGGCGGCATCGGCTATCGCTGGCTGGGGCAGGCACTGGGTGGCAAGCCGCGGGCGCCGGCGCCGGTCTTTGCTGCCGGCATCACCGAGCTGCTGGTGCTGGCGGAGACCACGCCGACAGCAATCATGTGCGCCGAACGCGATCCGCTGCAGTGCCATCGCACCCATCTGGTCACGCCGGCTTTGCTGAAAAATGGCGCAACCGTCACGCATATCCTGGCCGATGGCGCATTGCTGCCCAATGACGCGCTGCAGCAATCGCCGAAGCAGCAGGATCTGTTCAACTGATCTTTGCTTGACGTGGCAGGGACGTATACGCAGACTTTGCCTCCATAAAAACAACGGGAGGACGTTATGCGGTATCGCAACATCGCTACAGTTGGAATTCTTGCGGCCAGTGTCGCGGCTTTGGCCGGCACGGATGCGCAGGCGCAGACCTACAAGCTGATGACCGGCCCGCAGGGCGGCGTCTGGGTGCCGCTGGGCGGCACCATGAAGGCGATGTTCGAAAAGGCCGTGCCGGGCGTAACGATCCAGACCCTGCCGGGCGCCGGCATCGCCAATGTGAAGGGCGTTGAGGAAAACAAGACAGACTTCGGTTTCGGCAATTCTATCTCGACGGTCGATGCCGTGAACGGTAATCCGCCGTTTGAGAAAAAGACCACCAATGTCTGCCAGATCGCCAACCTCTACCCGCAGTATTTCCAGGTGGTGGTGACCGGCGATTCCAAGATCGAAAAGATCGCCGACCTGAAGGGCAAGGCGATTGCCGTGCAGACCAAGGGCAACACCGCAGAGGCGATCTCGGCGGATATCCTCAAAGCGCATGGCATGTCCTACAGCGACATGAGCAAGGTCAATTTCATGGCCTCCTACAATGACGCGGCAGCGCTGCTGCAGGATGGTCATGCCCAGGTCTTTACGCTGGGCACCACCATCCCGGCCTCCTCGGTGATGGATCTGGCCTCCTCGCGCGGCGTACGCCTGATCCCGGCCGATGATGCGGCGGTTGCGGCGATGAAGAAGATCAATGCCGGCTATGTGAAGGGCGTGGTGCCGGCCGGCACCTATCCGAAGCAGGACAAGGACGTGCCGGTGATCGCCTATTCGGCGCATTTCATCGCTTCGTGCAAGCTGCCGGAAGCGCAGGTCTATGCCATCACCAAGGCGATGGCGACCCAGATGGCCGATATGGCCGCCGTGAACAAGGCGATGGCGAAGGTGACGGCGAAGGATATGGCCGAGGATATCGGCGTGCCCTTCCATCCGGGCGCCGCGAAATACTATCGCGAAGTCGGCGCGCTGAAATAATACGTTGAGGCGACTGACCGGCGTCGCGCCTTAAACATAAGGGCGACGCCGGTAATTTTTTTGGTGCTGGTCGGGGGAAGTCATGGATAAGAGTCTGCTGGCCCGTGTGGCTGCGCCGATTGGCGTGACGATGGCGTTGTATCACATGTGGGTCATCGCCATGGGTCCGCCGCAGGCGCTGATCTTCCGTGGCACTCATCTGGCCTTTGCCCTGGTGCTGGTTTACCTGCTGTATCCCTTCGCCGTGCGACCGGACGGCCGCCGGCGGTTCGCCTGGCTCGATGCGCTGTTCTTCGTGGGCGGCGTGCTGGGGCTGGGCCACCTGTTCATCGACTACGATTACTTCATCAACCGCATCATCTATATCGACGACCTTAAGCCGCTCGACATCATTGCCGGTCTTGGCCTGGTGATCGTGGTACTGGACGCGACACGGCGGGTGATCGGCTGGGCCCTGCCGATCACCGCACTGCTGTTCATGGCGCATGCCCTGTTCGTCACCAAGGTCGATCCGCTCACCCTGCTGGATCAGCTCTACATGACCACCGAGGGCATCTTCGGCTCGACCCTGGCGGTCTCGGCGGCTTACGTCACCATTTTCGTGGTGTTCGGCTCGGTGATGGAGCGCACCGGCACCGGCAAGCTGTTCATGGATTTCGCCCTGGCGCTGACCGGTCGGCAGGCCGGCGGGCCGGGCAAGGTCTCGGTGGTGTCGTCCTCGCTGTTCGGCACCATCTCGGGTTCGGCCGTGGCCAATGTGATGGTCGACGGGCCGATCACCATCCCGCTGATGAAGCGTACCGGCTTCACCAAGCATTTCGCCGCGGGCGTGGAAGCGGTTGCCTCCACCGGCGGCCAGATCATGCCGCCGATCATGGGTGCGGCCGCCTTCGTGATGGCCGAGTTCCTGGCGGTGAGCTATTTCCAGGTCACCGTCTGGGCGCTGATCCCCAGCATCCTCTATTACGTGGCCTGCTTCGGCGCCGTGCATTTCGAGGCCAAGCGCCAGGGCCTGGTCGGCCTGCCGGCTCATGAAGTGCCGCGTCTGCTCACCGTGATCCGCGAGCGCGGGCATCTGTTCATTCCGATTGCCATCATCCTCGGCGGCATGATGGCGGGCTATTCGGCGCCTTATTGTGCGCTGGCCGGCACGCTGGCCTGTTTCCCGGTGGCGATGCTGCGCGCCTCGACGCGGCAGGAGCTGCGCTGGAGCCTGATCCCGGAAGCCCTGGAAGATGGCGCCCGCAACACGCTCGCCGTTGCCCTGGCCTGCGCCTGCGCCGGCCTGGTGATCGGCTCGATCACGCTGACCGGGCTGGGCATCAGCTTCACCAACTGGATCATCGGCCTGTCGCAGAACAGCCTGCTGCTGGCGCTGGTGCTCACCGCCGTAGCGGGCATCATCCTGGGCATGGGCATGCCGACCACGCCGGCCTATATCGTCATGGTATCGCTGATGGTGCCGGCGATCATGAAGCTGGGCGTGGTCGAACCCGCAGCCCATATGTTCGCCTTCTACTTCGCCATCCTGTCGGCGATCACGCCGCCGGTGGCGCTGGCGGTCTATGCCGCAGCCAGTCTGGCCAAGGCCGATCTATGGAAGGCGGGATGGGCCGCGGTGAAGATCGGCGCCGCGGGCTTCATCGTGCCCTTCATGTTCGTGTTCCAGCCCGCCCTGCTGATGATCGGCGATTGGCCGGACATCATCCATGCGACGGTTTCGGCCTGTATCGGCATCGCCATGCTGGCGGCCGGCCTGCATGGCTTCTTCCGCTTCCATCTGCGCCAGTACGAGCGCGCCATGCTGATCGTCGGCGCGCTGGCGATGACCCTGGTGCCGGGCTGGATCGGCGATGCGGTTGGCATCGCACTGCTGCTGCTGGTGCTGGTCGGGCAGAAGCTGCTGCCCAACACGGCCCTGCCGGCGAAAGGATAGGCGCCGGCCCGTTAGGGCCAGACCACCTTGCCGGGGTTGAGGATATTGTCGGGGTCGAAGGCGCGCTTGATCTTGCGCATCATCTCGATTTCGACCGGCGACTTGTAATGCACGATCTCGTCGATCTTCATGCGGCCGACGCCATGCTCGGCGGAGATCGAACCCTGCATGCCCTGCACGATGTCATGCACGATGGTATGCACGGCATCCCAGTGTTTCAGGTATTCCAGCCGGTCCCAGCCGACCGGCTGCGACGCATTGAAATGCACATTGCCGTCGCCGATATGGCCGAAAGCGACGACGCGGATGCCGGGCAGATAGGCCTCCACCGCCTTTGAGGCGATATCGATGAAGTCGGCCATTTTCGACACCGGCACCGAGATGTCGCATTTGATCGAGCCGCCCTCGGGCTTCTGCGAGCTGGACAGCAGCTCGCGCAGCTTCCAGAAGGCGGCGCGCTGGGTATCGGACTGCGCGATGGCCGCATCCAGCACCAGGCCCTTTTCGAAACCATCGGCCAGCACGGCCTCCATGGTTTCGCCGATATTGCCGTCGTCCCGGCCGGAGGAGAATTCCATCAGCACATACCAGGGATGCCGCTCGGCCACCGGGTCGGTGGTGCCCGGATTGTGCTTGAGCGCGAAATCCAGCGAGATGCGCGAGATCAGCTCGAAGCCGGTGACCTGGCCGCCGGTGGCGGCTTTCGACAGGGCCAGCAGCTCGATGGCGGCGGACGGGCTCGGCACCGCCGTAAAGGCCGTCGCCATCGCCTTGGGCAGCGGATGCAGTTTCATCACGGCGGCTGTGATGATGCCCAGCGTGCCCTCGCCGCCGATGAACAGGTCTTTCAGATCATAGCCGGTGTTGTCCTTGCGCAGGCCGCGCATGCCGTTCCAGATCTGACCATCGGCCAGCACCACTTCCAGGCCCAGCGCCAGTTCGCGGGTATTGCCATAGCGCAGCACGGCGTTACCACCGGCATTGGTGGAGAGATTGCCGCCAATGGTGCAACTGCCTTCCGAGCCGATGGAGAGCGGGAACAGGCGATCCGCCTCGCGGGCAGCCTGCTGCACCTGCTGCAGGATGCAGCCGGCTTCCACGGTGATCGTATCGTTCAGCGGGTCGATGGCGAGAATCCTGTTCATGCGCTGCAGCGACAGGATGATCTCGTCATTACTCATGAACGGAATGTTGCCGCCGACCAGGCCGGTATTGCCGCCCTGCGGCACCAGCTTGGTGCGGGTTTCGCGCGCCAGCTTCACGATGGCCGCGACTTCGGCCGTATTGGCCGGGCGCAGCAGCATGGGCGAGCTGCCGACATAGAGATCGCGCTGCTCGCGGAAATGCGGGGCGAGCACATCGGGATCGGTGACCCAGCCCTTGGGGCCGACCAGATCCTTGAAACGGTCGAGCAGGGCGGCGGAAAGCGGTGTCGAGAGCGGTGCGTTCATGGCGATGATTTTAGCCCTCTTGCGGCTAACGTCCACGGGCTGCGCGGACCAATCTGTCATTGATGGCCAGGCCCAGGCCCTGCTGCGGAATCGGCATCACGGCGATGCCATCCAGGCCTGCAACATGATCCAGCGCATGCAGCCCGGCATAGAGCCGGGCGGCGGCCTCGGCCAGATCACCGCGTTCGCTGAGCGGAAAAACCGTGGCGAAGCCGGGCAGGGGTTTGCCGAAACTGAGCAGGCCTTCCTTGCCCTGCGCAGCCGCAGCATTCAGCCGCACGGGCAGGCGCGGGGCATAATGTTTCAGCAGCATGCCGGGCGACTGCAGTGTCTGGTCGGTGGGCTGTACCAGTGTTTCACCCAGCACGGCTTCGATGTCTTCGGCCGCGATGCCGCCGGGGCGCAGCAGCGTGGCGGTTTCGCCGGTCAGGCCGACCACGGTGGATTCCAGGCCAACGCTGCAGGGCCCGCCATCCAGCACGGCAATCCCTGTGCCCAGGCTGTCGCGCACATGCTGCGCCGTGGTGGGCGAGACATGACCGGAGCGGTTGGCGGAGGGTGCAGCCACCGGACGGTCGACGCGGGCCAGCAGTTCGCGCGCCAGCGGATGGGCCGGCATACGCAGGGCCAGCGAGGGCAGGCCGGCCGAGACGGCCGGCGCCACCGGGCAGTCGGGCCGGCGCGGCAGCACCAGGGTCAGGGCGCCGGGCCAGAAGGCGGCGACCAGCCGGCGGGCGCGGTCATCCAGCATCACCAGCGCATCCAGCTGGGCCGGATCGGCGACATGGCAGATCAACGGATTGAAATCGGGCCGGCCCTTGGCGGCGAAGATCTTCGCCACGGCCGACGCATCGGTTGCATCCGCGGCGAGGCCATAAACAGTCTCGGTCGGGATGGCGACCACTTCGCCGCGGCGCAGCCGGTCGGCTGCCTCTGAAATCGTTACGTCAACCATGCCCAATCCTGATCTGGCCGAGTTTTAGCCTGCGGGCCTTGGCCTTGCTAGCCATCCCGGACCATATTATCCCTGCGCCTTCAGAACAGCAGTGGTCAGGGAGACCGAGATGGACTACGTCGCCCCCGTCAAGGACATGCGTTTCACGCTCGAGCATATCGCCGGCCTGGCCGATCTCGCCCAGCTGCCGGGGCTGGAGAATGCCGAAGCCGAAACCGTGGTTGCCGTGCTGGAAGAGTCGGCCAAATTCGCCGCCGGCGTCCTGTCGCCCCTTAATCGCGGCGGCGACAAGGAGGGTGCCAAGGCGGAGAATGGCGTGGTGCGCACCGCGCCCGGCTTTGTCGATGCCTACAAGAAATTTGTCGCCGGCGGCTGGAACGGCATGCCCTTCCCCGAAGCGCTGGGCGGCGGCGCCATGCCCTGGGCCGTCACCATGGCGGCGCAGGAAATGGTGCAGGCGGCGAATCTTTCCTTCTCGCTCTGCCCGCTGCTGACCCAGGGCGCCATCGACGCGATCATAGCCCATGGCACCGACGAGCAGAGGGCGATGTACCTGCCCAAGATGGTGTCGGGCGAATGGACCGGTTCGATGAATCTGACCGAGCCGCAGGCCGGCTCCGATGTCGGCGCGCTGAAATCGAAAGCCGTGCCGGCGGGCGATGGCACCTACCGCATCAGCGGAGCCAAGATTTTCATCACCTATGGCGAACACGACATGGCGGATAACATCATCCACCTGGTGCTCGCCCGCCTGCCCGATGCCCCGCCGGGCACCAAGGGCATCTCGCTGTTCATCGTACCCAAGGTGCTGGTCAACAAGGATGGCTCGCTCGGCAAGCGTAACGATCTCCGCGTGGTGTCGCTGGAGCACAAGCTCGGTATCCATGCCAGCCCGACCTGCGTGATGAGCTATGGCGACAACGGCGACTGCGTCGGCTATCTGCTCGGCGCCGAGAACCAGGGCATGCGCTGCATGTTCACCATGATGAATAACGCGCGCCTCAGTGTCGGCTGCCAGGGCCTGGCAATTGCCGAACGCGCCTATCAGCAGGCGCTGGACTATGCCGAACAGCGCAAGCAGGGCCGCCATCCCGGCATGAATGCCGAACAGCATGTGGCGATCATCGAGCATGCGGATGTGCGCCGCACCCTGATGCTGATGCGCAGCCTGACGGAAGCCTGCCGCGGCCTGATTTACCTGAATGCCGCCTCCATCGACCGCGCGCATCACCATCCCGATGAAGCCGAGCGCAAAAGTGCCAAGGCACTGGTCGAGCTGCTGACGCCGCTGTCGAAATCCTGGGCCACCGATATCGGCTGCGAAGTGGCCTCCATGGGCGTGCAGATTCATGGCGGCATGGGATTCATCGAGGAAACCGGAGCCGCCCAGCATTATCGCGATGCCCGCATCCTGCCGATCTATGAAGGCACCAACGGCATCCAGGCGATCGATCTGGTGACGCGCAAGCTGCCGCTGAATGGCGGCGAGACGGTGAAGGCCCTGTTCGCGCAGATCGCAGCCACCGTGGCCGAAGCGGCCAAGGCCGGCGACAGCTTCACCGCCATTCATGCCAATCTGGATGGCGCATTGAAGTCGCTGGGCAAGGCCAGCCAGTGGATCGGTGGACAGCTGGCCAAAAATCCGGACGTCGCGCTGGCCGGGGCGACGCCCTATCTGCGGGCGTTTGCCACCACGGTTGGCGGCTGGCTGCTGGCCAAGCAGGCCCTGGCAGCCAAGGCCGAGATCGCGGGCGGTGCCACCGATCCGTATTTCACCGCCAAGATCGTATCGGCGCGGCTGTTTGCCGACCAGGTGCTGACCAGCGTGGATGGCCTGTGCCGGTCTGCCACCGAAGGCAGTGCCAGCCTGGCCGCGGTGACGCCGGACCTGTTGCGCGCCTGATAGCCCGGGATATCAAGCCGGCATTGACGTAGCGTCAGCGCTGGACTTCCCCTTTCTGAGGCTTACCCTTGTCTGACGCTGGCCTAAGCGTCAGACTGGGGCCTAATTCGCCTCCATAACAAAATCAGGACCAGACCCGTGGCCGATGCGCCCGCAGCCCAGACTCCGGCATCGGAGTCCAAGACCGTTCCCGGTATCGACGGCACCGCTGTCTCCGACCAGGGCAGCCTGACCTATCCGTTTGACGGCAGGCCGGGTGATGGCGAGGTGATGGAGATGCGCCCGGGCGTGCTGTGGCTGCGCATGCCGGTACCGATCCCGGGCCTGGACTACATCAATCTGTGGCTGGTCGAAGAGTCCGAGGGCTGGACGCTGATCGATACCGGCTTCAAATCATCCAAGTTGCAGAAGATCTGGGACCAGGTGGTTGCGCAGCATCTGAAGGGCAAACCGATCGCCCGTATCCTGTGCACGCATTTTCATCCTGACCATATCGGGCTGGCCGGCTGGCTGCATGAGAAGTTCAACGCGCCACTGTGGATGACGTTTGGCGAGTGGAGCTTTGGCCGCATGCTCGAACTCGAGCAAATGCCCGAGGTGCCGGCCGATGTGATTGCCTTCTATGAGCAGCTGGGGTTCGATGCCGCGCAGATCGACGCACTGAAAGCGCGTGGCTTTGGCAATTTCGCCAAGGCAGTGACACCGATTCCGCGCGCTTTCCACCGCATCAAGGAAGGCGATAGCCTGCGCATCGGCGCGCATGACTGGCAGGTGATCGTCGGCAACGGCCATTCGCCCGAGCATGCCTGTCTTTATGCGCCGGCACTGAATCTGCTGATTTCGGGCGACCAGGTGCTGCCGCGCATCTCGCCGCATATCGGCGTCTATCCGG
The DNA here is from genome assembly GCF_943372915.1 of Ferrovibrio terrae. Lineage (GTDB taxonomy): Bacteria > Pseudomonadota > Alphaproteobacteria > Ferrovibrionales > Ferrovibrionaceae > Ferrovibrio > Ferrovibrio terrae_A. The sequence goes on from NZ_CALSAN010000039.1 coordinate 26,153, forward strand.
GCGAGCCGGAAGCCCGGCCGCTGACCCAGTATCTCAATTCCTTTGCCAAGTTCAGCGACCTGCCAGGCGATGTGCTGGTGCTGCCAGCCCACGGCGATCCCTTTATCGGCCTGCACAAGCGCATCGACATGTTGCAGCGACATCATGCCGTGCGGCTGGAGGCCCTGCTCGATGCCCTGGCGCAGCGGCCGCATACAGTGATCGAGACGCTGCCGCTGCTGTTCCGCCGCGACATCAAGGATCACATGACGCTGGCCGCTGGTGAAGCGCTGGCGCATCTGCATCACCTGATGCATGAAGGCCATGTGGTGCGGCAGCGGAATCCGGCGGGAATTTACGAATTCAGCCGCAGTGACGGTCTCCCCGATCGGGTTGATCTGGCAGCCCAGTAGCAGCCACACAATTACCGCATTTGTCTTGCAGTCTGCCAGCGAGCCCGGCGTTACAGCGCCGGGCCTCTGATTTTCTGGCAAGGCCAATATTTCTGGCTAGGCCTGCTTTCTTAGGCAAGGACAGCACGCATGAAACCCGTTTCGGCAGCCGCTTTCATCATCGGCTTCGGTTTGCTCGGTCTGGCGGAACCCGGGTTTGCCCAGGCCTGCCGGCAGACCCTGGATATGACACCGATGGGCGGGCCGAAGATGGTGCAATGCCATGAAGTGAGCGACATGCCGCAGAGTACGATCGATGGCATGTGCCGGCCGTCGGGCAATGCGCAGGCTCGCACGGTGCCCGAGCGGCTGGACAAATGCCCTGCCGCCCATGTCGGGATGTGCGCCACGCCGCTGCGCACCATCCAGGCCAACATCCGCCGTATGCAGGGCCTGCCGCCCGAGACCGAAAACCAGGTGCCGGAAACGGCGATGGTGAAGGCGTATTTCTATGAGGGCGTCCCGCCCAATGTGGCCGAGCAATGCGCCCGCAGCGGTGGTACCTGGACGGTTGCCAAGGCGCCGGCCGGCAAGGCGCCTGCCAAGAAATAACCTGCCGCCGCGGCAGCTTCCTCCGCCGGCCCTCTCCGCGCTATGATCGCGGAAAGAACCGGGGAGGGACGCATGACCGAGGTGATCAAGACCGGGTCGCTCAAAGGCAAGACACTGTTCATCACGGGCGCCAGCCGTGGCATCGGCCTGGCCATCGGCCTGCGGGCTGCCAAAGACGGCGCCAATATCGTCATCGCTGCCAAGACCACCGAGCCACACCCCAAGCTGGCCGGCACGATCTACACCGCCGCCGAGGCGATTGAAAAGGCAGGTGGCAAGGCGCTGCCGCTGGTGGTGGATGTGCGCGATGAGGCGGTGGTGGAGGCCGCCGTGGCGCAGGCCGTGGAGGCTTTCGGCGGCATCGATATCCTGGTCAACAATGCTTCGGCCATTTCGCTGACCGGCACGCTGGAAACGCCGATGAAGCGTTATGACCTGATGCACCAGATCAACACGCGCGGCACCTACCTGTGCAGTCAGAAATGCCTGCCGCACCTGATGAAGGCGGAGAATCCGCATATTCTCAACCTGTCGCCGCCGCTGAACATGAAGGAACACTGGTTTGCGCCGCATGTCGCCTACACGATGGCGAAGTTCGGCATGAGCATGTGCGTGCTGGGCATGGCCGGTGAATTCAAGCGCAAGGGTGTCGGCGTCAATGCGCTATGGCCGCGCACCGCGATCGACACTGACGCGATGAATGTGATCACCGGGCCGGAATTGCGCAAGAAGTGCCGCAAGGTGGAGATCATGTCGGATGCGGCCCATGTGGTTCTCACCCGGCCGGCCAGGGAAACCACGGGCAATTTCTTCATCGATGACGAGGTGTTACGCAGTGCCGGACTGAAGGATTTCGCGCGCTACCGCCATCCAGGCACCGCGGAAACCGATCTGATCCCGGATTTCTTCGTCTAACTCGTTTTCACGGGATGGGGTGCTCCGGGCTGCCGCCTGGTCGGCAGCCTGTGAGATTTATGCGATATCGGCTGCGCCGCCTCTTGCGGCAGCCGGTATTCGTGGCCTTCCGACATTTTAGTCGACCGCCATTGGTTCCCGTTCCGGAACCAATCGACGATATGGCCGTTTCCTTGTGCAGAGTGCAGAGCGGTGTCCAGATGCGGGCCGGTCTGCCGAACCGGAGCCCTCTGGGCTCCAAGGAGGCGACCATGAACCATGTAGCAAAGAACCGTCTGATGGCTGCGGCAGCTGCCGTAGTCCTGATCGCAGCCAGTGTCTCGTTGGGCGCCTGCGGCCAGTCCACTTCTGATCGTGCGCTTTCTGGTGGCGCAATCGGCGCAGGTGTTGGCGCAGCTGGCGGAGCATTGACCGGCAACGTGCTGGGCGGTGCGCTGATCGGCGGCGCCGTTGGCGCCGCGGCGGGCGGTCTCACCGATGAAGAGCAGATCAATCTCGGCAAGCCTGCCTGGCGCTAATACACGGGCAGGTATGAGGCCGCGGTGGCCGGCAGTGTGGCATGACCACTCTGCCGGCAGGTCAACTGAGTAAAACAAACTTTGGTCATGAGTCTCTCATGACCGGTCTAACACAGAAAAGGACGATCATCATGCTGACCCTCTCCCAAATTTCCCGCAGCCTCGCCGTCGTTGCCATGCTGGGCGGCGCCGTCGCCGTTTCGGCTTGCAGCTCGACTCCCAAGCAGGAATCGACTGGCGAATATGTCGACTCGGCGGCGATCACCACCAAGGTGAAAGCCGAACTGATCAAGGATCCGGTGACCAAGGCCAGCCAGATCAGCGTCGAGACTTTCAAGGATACCGTGCAGCTGAGCGGCTTTGTCGATACCGCAGCTTCCAAGTCGCGTGCCGAGCAGATCGCCCGCAATACCCAGGGCGTGCGAGCGGTGAAAAACGACCTGGTCGTGAAGTAAGGCGGTCGCCATGCCCACGAACATGCTGTTCGGCATCATCATCCTGGTGGCGGGTGTCGTCATGCTCGGTTTCGGGCTGAATGCATCGAACGCACCGATGGAGCAGCTGTCTGAGACCGTAACCGGTCGCTACACGGATATGACCATGTGGTATCTGATTGTCGGTGCGGCTGCCGCCTGCGGTGGTGTTGCGCTGATGGTCTTCGGCCGCAAGACATGAAATCCCGGTGCCGGACAGTTCCCTGCCCGGCACCGCGGGTTTTCTTCCCCAGTCAAAATTCATAATAATAAAAGGAGGCCGATATGAGTATTGGCACGATCCTGCTTATCATCCTGATCATCCTGCTGATCGGCGCGGTGCCCAGTTGGCCGCATAGCAGCAGCTGGGGCTATTACCCCAGCGGCGGCATCGGCATTGTGCTGATCGTGGTGATTGTCTTGCTGCTGATGGGGCGCATCTAGCGGCCCTGGCGGCAGCGCTTTACGCGGCGTCCGGCTATCATGGCCGGGCGCCGTTTTTTGTTCAGGTCCTGCCGGCCTTGCTTTCGCTGGCAATGGCTTCGTGATGCCGGATCACCTCCTTCACGATGAAGGCGAGGAATTTCTCGGCAAAATCAGGATCCAGTTTGGCGGTTTCGGCCAGCTGGCGCAGGCGGGCGATCTGGCGGGCCTCGCGCGCCGGATCGGCCGGCGGCAGGCTCTGCGTCGCCTTCAGATGGCCGACCTGCTGGGTGCATTTGAACCGCTCGGCCAGCAGATGGATCAGGGCGGCGTCAATATTATCGATGCTGTCGCGCAGGCGCAGCAGTTCAGGATGCACGGCAGGGGATGTCTGGGTCATGGCATTCACAGCGGGAAAACGGTCGCCCATCATGCGGGGCTGTGCCTGCCGGTCAAGTCGCGGGGCGAAGCGGCGGATGCCATCAAAGAAAAAAGCGCCCCCGCCAGGATCGACGGAGGCGCAGTCTTGTCCCAGCCGCGAGGTCCATCGCGGCCGGCACTGAAAAAGTCTCAGAATTTGTAGCCGACGCCGATGCCAACCACCCAGGGATTGAGATCAGTATCGGCATGGATCACCGTGCCGGTATTGGTGGTCACGGTGACATCGGTGTTGAGGAAGATCTTCTTCACATCGGCGTTGAAATACCAGCTGCCGCCAAGCTGGTAGTCAAAACCGGCCTGGAATGCATAGCCCAAGGCATTGTCATATTTGACGCTGCGCAGACCCGAGGCCTTGTCCTCATTGTAGAAGACGGCATAGGTGAGGCCGGCGCCCATATAGGGGCTGAAGGCCGACTTCGGTGCGAAGTGATACTGCAAGGTCAGGGTCGGCGGCAGCAGCCACACATCACCCAGATCGACCGTGCCAGACGTGCTGCGCTTGACTGCCATCTGGTGCTTGGTGGTGGCGGCAATCAGTTCGGCGGCGATGTTATCGGTGAAGAAATACGAGAAGTCGGCTTCACCGGTCCATTCGTTGCTGGCATCGACATCGCCGCCAATGATGGTGACGTTGGCACTTTCTGCCGGCAGCAAGCCGATGATACGGCCGCGCACCATGATGTCGCCCGCGGTCTTGCCGTCAGCGGCTTCGGCATTGAAAGCCAGGCTGGTCAGCAGCAGCGCGGCGCCAGCCGTCGCCGCAATAAGTTTTCCGATACGCATAATCGCTCCATTGTTTGGCAGGCGCCCACATGCGGCGCAGCGCTTGCCGATGAGGCAAGCGGTGCCGCAACTATTGGCGCATGGGGAGTAAGGCAGCTTTGACCGAAATCAATCCGGGCCGACATGGCGGCGCGGTTGCGACAACATGGCACAGTGGCGATCAGCCCAGATGCAGGTCGATCTTGTAGCGTTCGATCTCGGTGCTGTCTTCGTCGCGTTCGACCCCGATGACGATGACATTGTCACGCGCTGTGAGATCGGGCAGGCGTGCCACCAGAGAGGCATGGGCGTGCGTGGCGCTGGATGGACCATCGAAGGCGATCCCCACCGTGGTCATGTGACAGGCGGTACAGTAACCGGCCTTCATGTAGTCATGGCTCGAGGCCAGGTCGTGAAACAGGATGCCGGCATTCTGTTCGATGGCGGCCTGACGGATCTGGGTCGTGGTCATGTCCTGGCCGTCTATGCGGAACGGACGGCGATAGGCCTGGAAAAAGGTCCAGGCCAGCAGCATGGCCGCCTTGGTCTTGCCGCCGCCGGCCGGCCCGGAAATATAGAGGAATTGCGGGGCACGCAGACGCTGCTGCAAGGTTTGCACCTGCAGTGGCGTGAAACCGAAATCCGGCAGTGATTGAAAGGCGCGCTGTGACATCCTGAGCCCCTGATGGGCTTCTCATACGGGCGTCACGCTAACAAAGGTAGAGTTTACAAGGGTTTAAATCCGATAACCTCCGGCCCACCCGCATGGGGCGAGGCGGTCGCAACAACCACCAGCAGAGATAAACGAATTAGGCCGCCTGGCGGCGCAGGCCCAGGCGTTGCCACACATCGAGCAGGGCAGCGGTCAGTGCCTGCATCATCGCATCGGTGTGCACGGGCGTCGGGGTGATGCGCAGCCGTTCGGTGCCGCGCGGCACGGTGGGATAGTTGATCGGCTGGATATAGATGCCGTGATCGCCCAGCAGCATGTCGGAGGCGGTCTTGCACAGGGCCGCATCGCCGACCATCACCGGCACGATATGGCTCTGGTTCACCAGCACCGGCAGGCCGGCATTGAGCAGCATGCGGCGCAACGTGGCGGCACGTTCCTGATGGCGGGCGCGTTCGACCTGGCTGCGCTTGAGATAGCGCACGCTGGCGGTGGCGGCAGCAGCAATCGCCGGCGGCATGGCGGTGGAGAAGATGAAGGCTGGGGCATAGGAGCGCACGGCATCGATCATGATGGCGCTGCCGGCGATATAGCCGCCAACCACGCCAAAGGCCTTGCCGAGCGTGCCCTGGATGATGTGGATGCGGTCCATGGCGCCGTCGCGATCGGCGATGCCGCCGCCGCGGTTGCCGTAGAGGCCGACGGCATGCACTTCGTCCAGATAGGTCATGGCGCCGTATTTGTCGGCCAGGTCGCAGATCGCATGGATTGGCGCAATATCGCCATCCATCGAATAAACGCTTTCAAAGGCAATCAGCTTCGGCCGGTCGGCCGGGATGCCCTGCAGCAGTTCTTCCAGATGGGCGACGTCGTTATGACGCCAGATGCGCCGTTCGCAGCCGCTCTGGCGGATGCCTTCGATCATGGAGTTGTGGTTGTCGGCATCCGACAGGATGATGCAGCCGGGCATCAACCGGGCCAGCGTGGACAGCGAGGTCTGGTTGGCGATGTAGCCCGACATGAAGGCGAGTGCGGCGGGCTTGTTATGCAGGTCGGCCAGCTCGCGCTCGAGCGCGACGATCATGTGGCTGTTGCCGGAAATATTGCGGGTGCCGCCGGCGCCGGCG
>NZ_CALSAN010000040.1:0-32181 GCF_943372915.1 Ferrovibrio terrae
TATCTGAAAAGGGGGATGTTTCACGTGAAACATCCCCCTTTTTCATGCGTTGTTGGTATCGGCAGGTTAGAGTGGGGTGTCGTGAATAGAGAAGGTGTCCCGCATGGCTGGATTACCCCCTTCACCCCCGCCGGGCGCACATCCCGGCCTGATCGTGCCGGTGCTGCGTTATCGCGATGCCCGGGCGATGATCGACTGGCTCTGCCAGAGCTTCGGGTTCGAGATCCACGCCCTCTATGAGGACGAGGAGGGCCGTGTCGGCCATGCCGAGCTGACCTATGGCGACGAGCTGATCATGCTCAGTTCGGTGCTGGAAACGCCGTTTTCCAAGCATATGGTGCAGCCCGACGAGGTGGGCGGCCGTGAAACCATCAGCATTTACGTGGTGGTGCCCGATGCCGACCTGCACTACGCCCGCGCCAAGGCCGCCGGCGCCGCCATCCTGATCGACATCAAGGACGAGGATTACGGCGGCCGCGGCTTCACCTGCCGCGACCCCGAAGGCCATATCTGGTCGTTCGGCACCTACGATCCCTGGGGCGACTAGGCTTTTCGGCCGGGTTGCACGGGAAACACCTGACAAGCCGGGCGTCATGGGCGATAACCCGCGCCATGATGCCGCAAGAGTTCCAGGCCGCCACCCAGTGCAGCGACACCGCCATCGAGCGGTTGGACATCTATGCCGGGTTGATCACCAAATGGCAGAAGGCGATCAACCTGGTGGCGCCCAATACGCTGCCCGACCTGTGGCAGCGCCATTTCCTCGATTCCGCGCAGATTCTCGATCTTGCGCCGGCCGGCACCACGCGCTGGCTCGATCTCGGCTCCGGCGGCGGCTTTCCCGGCCTGGTGATCGCCGCGCTCGGCATGGCGACCGTGCATCTGGTGGAAAGCGACCAGCGCAAGTCGGCCTTCCTGCGCGAGGCCGCGCGCGCCATGGGGCTGAGCAGTGTTACCGTTCACGTGAAACGCATTGAAGCGCTTGATGCCGCGCAGCTTCATGCGGCGATGGGCGGTGCGCCCGATGTGATCTCGGCGCGGGCGCTGGCGCCGCTGAAAGACCTCATCGGCCTGGCACGCCCGCTGGCTGGCCCGGATACGGTTTACCTGTTTCCGAAGGGCCGGCAGGCCGAGGATGAATTGACCGAGGCCCGGCGATATTGGACACTTCCGACAGCAGAGATGCTGCCGAGCCGGACCGATCCGGCCGCCCGCATCCTGCTTCTCAGGGGATTGGAACCCAAGTGACCAGTACAGAACAAGAACATGGTTCGGACCAGGGGTCCGGCTGGGGCGACGACGACACGCTGGGTGCCGAACTGGCTGCCGCGGCAGCCGACGATGCCGGCCTGATACCGCAACCCGCTCGCCAGGGCCGGGTGCTGGCGATCGCCAACCAGAAGGGCGGCGTGGGCAAGACCACCACGGCGATCAATCTCGCCACGGCGCTGGCCGCTGTCGGCGAGCGCGTGCTGCTGATCGACTCTGACCCGCAGGGCAACGCCTCCACCGGCCTGGGGCTGACCCATGAGGAGCGCGACTTCGGCACGTATGAATTGCTGATGGGCGCCGCCGAGCTGCATGAGACGATCCGGCCGACCAAGGTGCCGAACCTTTCCATCGTGCCGGCCAATGTCGAGCTGGCCGGCGCGGAACTTGAGATGATGGATCTCGAGCACCGCACCCATCGCCTTAAAAACGCAATCGCGGGCCGGCTCGCCGAATTCGATCACATTCTGATCGACTGCCCGCCGTCGCTGACGCTGCTCACCGTCAATGCGATGGTGGCATCCGATGCCGTGCTGGTGCCGCTGCAATGCGAGTTCTTCGCACTCGAAGGCCTGTCGCAATTGCTGCGCACGGTCGAGCGCGTGCGCACCACCCTCAATCCCACGCTGGATGTGCAGGGCGTGGTGCTGACCATGTTCGACAAGCGCAACAACCTCTCCGACCAGGTGGCGGCCGATGTGCGCGGCTTCCTCGGCGAGAAGGTCTACGAGACCGTGATCCCGCGCAATGTGCGCATCTCCGAAGCGCCCAGCCATGGCGTGCCGGCACTGATCTACGATCACCGCGCGCCGGGCAGCACCGCCTATATGGCGCTGGCCCGCGAGGTGATCAAACGCGAGCAGGCCCTGCGCGACGCGGCGGAATGACTTTTTACAGTGAAAGCGTAGAGCATGATTGACGATCCCAAACGCCGCGGCCTCGGCCGTGGCCTTGCTGCCCTGATGGGCGAGCCGGCACCGGGCTCGGACGCCGCGGCGGCGCGCGGCGCGGCCGGCGGGGTGCGCGAAATCCCCATCGAGCAGCTCAAGCCCAATCCCTATCAGCCGCGCAAGCTGTTCAAGAAGGAAGCGCTGGAGGAACTGGCGCAGTCGATCAAGGCCAAGGGCGTGCTGCAGCCGCTGCTGGTGCGCCGCGCCAAGGACGGGCAGGGCTACGAGATCATCGCCGGCGAACGCCGCTGGCGTGCCTCGCAGATCGCCAAGATCCATGCCGTGCCGGTGGTGATCAAGGACATCACCGATCGCGATGCGGTCGAGATCGGCCTGATCGAAAACCTGCAGCGCGAGGATCTCAACCCGATGGAGGAGGCCGGGGCCTTCCTCCAGCTGGCCGATGAATTCAAATACAGCCAGGACCAGATCGCCCAGGTGATCGGCAAGAGCCGCAGCCATGTCGCCAATATTCTCCGGCTGCTGCAGCTGCCCAAGCCCGTCGTGCAGATGATCATCGAGGGCAAGCTGACCGCCGGCCAGGCCCGGCCGCTGATCGGCCATGCGCTGGCCGAGCAGCTGGCGCTGCGCATCGTCGAGGGTCAGCTGACCGTGCGGCAGGTGGAAAAGCTGGTCGCCGTCGGCCGCGAGGTCGGCACGCCGGCAGCAGCGAAAAAGGGCGGCCGGCCGCCGTCGGCGCCGAAACCGAAAACCGCGCCGGTCGGCAAGGATGCCGATACCCTGGCATTCGAGCGCGGCATCACCGCGGCGCTCGGGTTGCGGGCCGAGATCGAGGCCGAGCCGGGCAAGCCCGAAGCCGGTCGTCTGGTGCTGCATTACCAGACGCTCGAACAGCTCGACGAGCTGGCCAAGAAGCTCAGCCGGCGCTGACGCCCCGATGATGGCCCCATGACGCCAACCCCGCCGCGCCGGCCGTTTGCTTTTCTCGCCCGGCTGTTCGGCGGTGGCGATGCGCTGGCCGGTCATCGCGAACAGATTCTCTATCGCATCGCCGTGGTCAGTGCCGCGCTGCTGGCGCCCTTTGCCGCCAGCAACATGGTCACCGGGCGGATTCCGCTCGGGCTGGCCATCTTTGCCACCGTGATCGTGCTGGCGGTCGATGCGGTGGCGATCTATCGCGGGCGCAAGGCGCCGGTGCCGTTTGCCCTGCTGCTGGTGCCGGCCGCCGCTGCCGTCACCCTGCTGCTGATCGCCCAGCCCAGTTATGGCGTGCTGTGGACCTATCCGGTGGTGCTGTTCACCTATTTCGTGCTGGCGCGGCGCATTGCCGTGCCGGTCAGCCTCGCCCTGCTGGCCGGCACCACGGTGCTGGTGCAGATCCATGCCGGCAGCGGCATGGCGGTGCGCGCCTTCGTCGCGCTGCTGCTCACCATCGTGATCGTCAACATCATCCTCAGCGTGATCAACGACCTGCATGAGCGGCTGGTGGCGCAGACGCTGACCGATCCGCTGACCGGGGCGTTCAACCGCCGCCATATGGAAAGCTGTCTGGAGGATGTGATCGAGCGCCAGCGCCGCAGCCAGGCCTCTGCCGCCCTGCTGCTGATCGACATCGACCATTTCAAGCCGATCAACGACCGTTTCGGCCATGCCGCCGGCGACACCGTGCTGCGCACGGTGGTGGCGCTCATCGCCGACCGGGTGCGCCGGCTGGATCGCCTGTTCCGCATCGGCGGTGACGAATTCCTGCTGCTGCTGCCCGATACCGATGGCGCTGCGGCGCTGATCGTGGCCGAGGAGCTGCGCAATCTGATCGCCGGCACGTCGATGTCGGGTGCGGCGCGCGTGACGGTGAGTATCGGCATTGCCGTGCTGCAGCCGGGCCAGCAGATGGACGCCTGGATGCAGCAGGCCGATGCGGCGCTCTATGAGGCCAAGCAGCAGGGCCGCAATTGCGTGGCGAGTGGCGCGGCGCCGGCGCCGGTCGAGGCGGATTAGCTAGTCCGCGTCGGCCCAGCGCGCCACTTTCGGCGCCGGCTCACCCGGTTCCAGCGTGTAGCGCAGCGGGCGCTTCACATAGCGGCCGGCAATCGTTTCGTGGCTGACATGCAGGTATTCGACATCGACCAGGATGCCGATGGTGCCGTCGGCATTGCGCTCCTCGCGCACCAGGGTGATGTCCTTCAGCAGCAGGTTGTCGCGGCCAGATGGGTCGAGAAACGGGATGTACTCGACGTTATTGCCTTCGAAATGACTGCGGATGGCGCGCTCGGCGACATGCCAGTGCAGGTCAGACTGCGGCAGATGCACATCGGGCAGAGGCGTGTGCTGCATCGGCTCGGCGCCGTATTTCTTCAGCAGCGGATTGAGGTTCCAGGTCGATTTCGGCCAGGTCGGATTGAGATTGTAGATTGCGCCGCATTCCATGGTCGCATGGGCCACCGCGAGGCTTACGGCGCTCATGCTGGTCAGCATCAGATCGGTCTGCCATAGGCCGGTTGGCACGGAGGAGAAGTTTCTTGGCCGGGTGCCGGCTTTGCACGGCTCGGAGATCTGCGCCTCGACAAACCATTCACCGCCGGCATTCAGGTCGGCCCGCAGCGTGGCGGTCTGGACCGTGTATTTGCTGCGCTGGTCTGCTTCGCGCAGTGACAGGGTGATTTCCAGTTCCCCCGGCGGCACATCGCGGATGATGAGGGTTTCGTCGGCGAGTGTGCCAACGGTCTCTCCGTTCACCGCCACGACGGGGATCGGGGCGCGGGCATCGATCACGCTGTCGGTGCGGTACAAAACGAGGCGTGCCGTACCCTCGGGCCTGGATGGCATCTGCATGGCCTCGACCGCCATGCGCTCCTTGGTCGTTCTGCAGGCCACAAGGCCGGTCAGCAGCAAGGTGACGATCAGGACATTTCGAAACACGCATACCCCCGATTGTGCGGGTACTATGGCAAACCGGTTGCAGAAAAGACAAGGCCAGGCTCGCAAACCGCAGCGCATGCACTAGATTGGGTCCAAACGGAGGCCCAGCATGACCGAGACAAAATCCGCGCCCAGTTGCGGCGCCACCAAGCCGCTCTCCCCCGAAGCCGAACGCGTGCTGCGCGGCCACGGCACCGAGCGGCCGGGCACCAGTTCGCTCAACCGGGAAAAGCGCAAGGGCAAATACCTCTGCGCCGGCTGCGGCACCGAGGTGTTCACCTCCGACACCAAATACGAGAGCGGCAGCGGCTGGCCGAGCTTCTATGCCCCGGTGGCCGAGAATGTGAAGGCCACCATCGATACCAGCCACGGCATGCGCCGCGTGGAAGTGCATTGCGCCAGCTGCCAGGGCCATCTCGGCCATGTCTTCGAGGATGGTCCGGAGCCGACTGGCCTGCGCTACTGCATCAACGGCGTGGCCCTCGACTTCAAGCCGGTCGACGACAAGAGCTGATCGGCCAATTCCAATGGCGGGCCAGCCAGGTGTGAAGTGGCTGGCGCGTCGCGCTGGAAGACGAAGCTGCGGTCGCTGGCGCTGTCACCGGGCCGGGTAATGCGTGCCGCAAGTGTATTTCCCATGCGCCGCAGGTCGAGCAGGCCGAACTCGGCTTCGCCGCGCCAGCCATCGGCAGTGGCGACCAGTGGTAAGTCAAGGGTACCCTGCTCGGGCAGTGTCAGCGTCATCAGCGGCACGCCGAGATCGTCCGGCCCGATCTCCATGCTGAAGCCCCAATGCTTGCCGGGCTGGCCGCGCCAGCGGCCCTGATAGGGCCGCAGCTGCTGCATCGCTTGTGCGGATATGGCGGCGGTGGCGAAAGCCCGGTCGTCGCGCAGCCCGGTGCAATCGGGCGTTCGGCTGTCCGCTGCCGTGCTGTCGATCAGGCGACGGATGCAGGGACCGTAGCGCCGCGCGAAGCTCCAGCCCAGGCCCGCACTGTGGCCGACGATACCGGGCAGCTGCGGCCGGTCGATCACCAGATGCGGCGCAGCGGCGTGGTCCAGCTGCTGGCGCAGCCATGGCCCGCGTACCGCCGGCATTTCGGTTTCGTAGAAAATATCCTGCGGGAAATAGGCGGCGACCAGCGGCTGCGGCAATGCGCCGAGCTGTCGCCACATCGGCCGCATCGCGTGGTCGTTCAGCTCCCAGCCGAAACTGTCATGCGCCACCGTGGCCGGCGCGAGCGCGATCACGCCCGCCACCGGACGGCGCTGCGCCACATCGACAGCCGCATAGGCCCCCATCGAGAATCCCATCAGCACGATGCGGCGATAGCCCAGGGCCCGGGCCTTCTCCACGGCCTGCTCCACGGCGGCGGCGGCGCGAAAGCCGCTGTCGCTCTTCAGGCTGCGATACTGGCGGTACACATCCCAGCCGGCCTGCGCGAAATACCAGGCCAGCGGCGGCGCCTGCTCGATATAGGCATGGGCGCCATAACCGTGATTCCAGATTACGAGGCCGGCCGCCTGATCGGGGCCGCGCAGCGGCGGCGCCGGGAGGCCATAGAAGCTGGCCGGCGCGAAACCCGTACCGGCCCGCACCGCCGGGGGCAGCGTGAGCCAGGGCAACAGGCCGAGCAGGAGCAGGATCGCCAAGCGAAGCATGGCAACAGAACGCCGGCGCCCGCCGGGCGTCCCGCCGGCCCCGCTCTTGTCATACGGTGCGTTCAGCTTTGCCCGGCAGACCGGCAGGCCGGGGGCTGCCCGCGAAACAGGCTGTATCCGGCGCTCAAAAAAGCACCAAAAATAAGGCAATAGGCTAAATATTAGTCACGCTTGGCAGCGGTAAGTCCTAGAATAATCACGCTGTCCGGCTGATTCCGGCCTTCTGCGAGATTTGCCGCAGTGCAACCGGCTGGCACGGTTCTTGTAAACATTTAGGCCAGAGGTATGCGCCAGGGGTGGGCCTTTTCCGGAGTTCTCATTGGGGGGAACCGGGCGGGTCCGCCGGCAAGCCGGGAGCGATCCCAAGTGGGAGCGATCTTGGCCCCGGTCCGGAAACTGGCGTGACCTTCACTGACAGGAGGATTAAACCGTCATGCAACTCTCCACCGTCTCGACGGCCACTGTGGCCGATCAGCGACAGCTCGGCTGGCTCAGCTACGTCATGTTCGGCCTGGTGCTGGCTGCTCTCTTTGCCCTGATTCCCTCGCTCGGCTTCGCACAGGATGCTGAAGCGCCGAAGCTCGATACCGGCGACACCGCCTGGATGCTCACCTCGACCGCGCTGGTCCTGATGATGACCATCCCCGGCCTCGCCCTGTTCTACGGCGGCATGGTGCGCAAGCAGAATGTGCTCGCCATCATGATGCAGAGCTTCGCCATCACCTGCCTGGTCACCGTGCTCTGGATGATCGTCGGCTACAGCCTGGCCTTCTCGGAAGGCAACGCCATCATCGGCGGCTTCGGGAACCTGTTCCTGTCCGGCCTGGCCATCGACAGCGTGAACGCGCTGGCCAAGACCATCCCGGAAACGGTCTTCATGACCTTCCAGCTCACCTTCGCCATCATCACCCCGGCCCTGATCACCGGCGCCTTTGCCGATCGCATGAAGTTCTCGGCGATGCTGTGGTTCATCGGCCTGTGGCTGATCTTCGTCTACGCGCCGGTTGCCCACATGGTCTGGGGCGGTGGTCTGATGGGCGAAATGGGCGTGCTCGACTTCGCCGGCGGCACTGTTGTGCATATCAATGCCGGTGTGGCCGGCCTGGTCGCCTGCCTCGTGCTCGGCAAGCGCCAGGGCTACGGCAAGGTCAGCCATGCGCCGCATAACCTGACGCTGTCGATCATCGGCGCCGGTCTGCTCTGGGTCGGCTGGTTCGGCTTCAACGCCGGTTCGGCCGCGGGTGCCAACGTCAATGCCGGCATGGCCATGGCCGTCACCCAGATCGCCACGGCGGCCGCTGCGCTCGCCTGGATGTTCTCGGAGTGGCTGGCCCGCGGCAAGCCGAGCGTGCTCGGCATCGTCTCGGGTGCGGTGGCCGGTCTGGTTGCCATCACCCCGGCAGCCGGTTTCGTCGATCCGATGGGCGCGCTGATCATCGGCATCGTTGCCGGTATCATCTGCTTCGTTGCCGCCACCACGGTGAAGAATGCGCTCGGCTATGACGACAGCCTGGACGCCTTCGGCGTGCATGGTGTCGGCGGCATCGTCGGCGCGATCCTGACCGGCGTGTTCGCCAAGGCGGCGATTGCCGGCAAGGACGCCCCGCTCGGCCTGCTCGACGGCAATGGCGGTCAGGTTCTGACCCAGATCTACGGCGTGGTCATCACCATCGTGTTCACCGCGATCGTGACCCTGATCATCCTGAAGATCATCGATTGGACGATCGGTCTGCGCGTCGATGAGGCCACCGAGCGCGATGGTCTCGACCTGAACCTGCACGGCGAGACGGTGCAGTAACAGGGGTACGCGAAGGCACCCGGGCCGGCTTTCCCACCCGCCGGCCCGGGTTGCCCTGTTCAAAAGCCCGCAGTTTGTACTGCGGGCTTTTTTCTGTTTCGGGCCGCACTTCAAAGATGTGGAATTATCGCAGGACTATTCTTTAGAAGGATATAAATAACTCCAATATTTTCTTTTCCCTGTAATCGGATTTGAATAGGCTCGTAGTGCGCGAATCGATATGCCGACCCTAGAACAGGGAGACCCGCAGAATGTCCGGTCCGGCTCAAGACGACAGTGGCTTTACCACGGCAGAAGATACCGCCCTGCTGCTGACCCCCAGTCAGCTGCTGGCCAATGATCCGGCCGGCACCAGCATCCTGGAAATCGGCAATGCCGTTGGCGGCACAGTCGGATACGACATCAACGGCAACATCGTTTTCACACCCGACGCCAATTACAGCGGCGCAGCCTCATTTGAATATTATGCGCTGGACGACCTGGGCGAGGTGTCGGTTGCCACGGTCAACCTGAGCGTCACCGCGTTGAATGACGCGCCCCAGGGCTTCGATATCACCGTAGGCGCCACCGAAGACATTTCATACAGCTTCGCGGCCGGGCTCTTTGCATCGACGGATGTGGACGGTGACACGCTGGCCGCGGTTCGCATCGACAGTCTGCCGAGCGGCGCCAAGGGCACGCTCACCTTGAACGGCGTCGCGGTGACGGCGGGACAGGTGATCGCGGTGGCCGATCTGTCGACCCTCGCCTTCAATCCGACCGCCAATGCCAACGGCGCGGCCAGCTTCACGTTTTCCGTCGGCGACGGTCAGGCTTTCGATCCCGCCCCCAATACGATGACCATCAATATCGCGGCGGTGAACGACAAGCCGGTCGCGGGCAATGACAGCTTCACCTTCGCCGAGGATGCGCCGCTGCAGCTGACCGCGTCGCAGCTGCTGGCCAACGACAGCGATATCGAGGGGAATACGCTTTCGATCTTGGCGGTTTCCAATGCAACGAATGGCACGGTCGCCAAGAATGCCCAAGGCGTCGTCACCTTTACACCGACCGCCAACTACAACGGCCCGGCCTCGTTCAAATACGTGGCCTCGGATGGCCAGGGCGGCCTGACCACCGGCACGGTCAACCTCACCGTCACGCCGGTGAACGATGCGCCGGTGGCGGTGAACGATGGCGCGCTGACCACGTCGGAAGACACCGCGCTGACGATTTCCACCTCTGCGCTGCTGGCCAACGACACCGATGTGGATGGCGACACGCTCAGCATTCAGTCGGTGCAGGGCGCCGTCGGTGGCACGGTGTCTATCAACCAGGCAGGTCAGGTTATCTTCACGCCGACCAGCAGCTACACCGGCGCCGCCAGTTTCTCCTATACGGTGTCGGATGGCCATGGCGGTACCGGAACAGCCACAGTCAATGTGACGGTCCTACCCGACAGCCTGTTCTTAGGAGCGATATCGGTTCGGGCCGTCAGCAACGCCCAGCCAGTCCTGAATTTGCAGACCGGCGATTTCAATGACGACAATGTAACCGATCTGGCGATGGGGGTCAGTGCAACGGGCGTTGCGCTGGAACAGGGTATCATTCTCGGTGTTGCTGAATCGCTGACGACGCAACTGGCGGGCGGAAGCTTCGCTGGAGCATCATCCAGCAGCACAGATGTTTTCAAATTCGCTGCGAATTCTTATCTGCCCGCTTTTTCCTTCAGCGATATTGATCAAGATGGCGATACCGACCTTGTACGAGGCGACGGTTTTCAATGGTCTCCATCGGGCGGCACCGTAAACCAACCCGTCCAGATCGGTATCATGCAGGGCGGAGCATTGGCGGATAATACTGCAGATTCTACACTTCTGCCGGCGCAGGGCTTCTATACAACTGGCATTGTGGCGGCAGATTTTAACGGCGATGGAAAACTGGATCTGTTTGTAAGCAGTGCGTTATCTACGCATGGAGGGGGAGCATCGATCTCAGCGACCACGCCTTCGTTGGCAGGCTGGATCAGTAATGACGGCACCTTATCGTCATCGCCGAACTTCACGGCCTACAATAATGTAACGCCAGTCGGTAGTTCCGCCTTGGAATCTCACAGCCAGATAATGGGGAGCGTCGATATAAACGGCGACGGCTATGCCGATATTGTCACCAGCGTCGGTGCCGCCAATGACGGCCAGCAGACTTATGGTCCAGTCAAGATCACACTAGGTAATTCTAGTGGTGTTTTCGCACAAAACATGTCGAGTAATACTGGTGGCCTGATTCTGGATAATTTCGATTTCCCCTCTGGTGACAGAACCTTCCGCTTCATGGCGAGCGGAGGTGATGTCAATGGCGATGGGCTGGCCGATATGGCCGGCTGGGTCGGCGGTACGATCGGATCTGGCGCGACTGGCGCCTTTGTGCTGTTTGGCAATCAGGGCTATGTGGCCGACGGCAATATTGATATCAGCGCCCTGAACGGCCTGAGCGGCATCAAGCTAACCGGCGTATCGACCGGTATCAGCAGTATCGCGATGGACGACTTGAACGGCGACGGTTTCAGCGACATCGTGGTCGGCAGCCGCACGGCCAATTCCGGCGACGGCAAGCTCTGGGTCGTCTGGGGTCGGGATGGCGGTTATGCTGGCACCATTGATCTGTCACTGACGCCGGCAGGTCAATTCATCACTATGGATGGCACTAGCGGCCAGGGCATCGGATCGGCCTTATCGATTGCCGATATGAATAGCGATGGCCGCAATGACCTGCTGGTGGGCTCCCTAAGCGGCACGGTTGATGTGGTCAGTGGCACCACGTTCACTCCCTACCGTGACCAACTCGCTGGCAACGACATGATCACTGGCACCAGTGGCGCCGACGCGCTGTTTGGCCGCACCGGCAATGACAGCCTGACCGGCGCCGGCGGCAACGACACACTGATCGGCGGCAGCGGCAGCGACCTGTACCAGATCGGCCGCGCTGACGGCATCGACACCATCGTGCAGGCCGGCATCACCGATGCCGCCGCCAGCACCGACACGGTGCAGTTCAGCAGCGGCGTGGCCTTCGACCAGCTGTGGTTCAGCCAGGTCGGCGATGACCTGCGGATCGACGTGATCGGCGAAACCGCCAGCAGCGTGCTGCTGGCGGACTGGTATTCCGATACCAGCCGGCGGGTCGATGTCATCGGCACCGTTGATGGCGGCTACGCGCTGTCGGCGGCCAATGTGGAAAACCTGGTCACGGCCATGGCCGGCTTCAGCGCACCCACCGCCGGCCAGATGACCCTGGCGGCGGCCGGCCTGAATGACGATCTGGCCGGCGTCCTGGCGGCCAACTGGCAGGCGGCCTGACTTCGGGCGGGGAACTGCCCAAAATTACATCATTTGAAAGCCGAGCAGCCGGCGGACCCTGTCCGCCGGCTGCTTTGCCATGGATTCCGGCTGGCAAATTCGCTTGCATGAAAGTTGCATCGTCTCCCAGGCTCATACCGACAGGCCGTCTCTGAAGCATGTTGCAGTCTTTTTCTGTCTCGGACGTTCCATTCTTTGCTCAGACCCGACGGCTTGCGATTGCGCTCCGATGGCGCTCCCCGCCATTATCGATCCGCAAGGGGGAGGTTCGACCGGCATGACCGCATTCGACGAGATGGACCTCGGCCCTGCCGCGATACAGACCCAGGCTGGTCAGTCGCAATCGCAGGCGGCCAGCAGTGTCCGCGCCCCCTACCGCGACTACAAACGCTGGCTCGATGCAGCACCCAGCGACATGCTGGATCGCCGCCGCCAGGAAGCCGATTTGCTGTTCCGCCGGCTCGGCATTACCTTTGCCGTCTATGGCGAGGGCGGCGATACCGAACGCCTGATCCCGTTCGACATCGTGCCCCGCATCATTTCGGCCAAGGAATGGAAGCGGCTGCGGCGTGGCCTGAAGCAGCGCGTCAAGGCGCTGAATGCGTTTCTGGATGACATTTACCACAAGCGCGAAATCCTGCGCGCCGGCACGATTCCTGAAGATCTGATCCTCAGGAATGCGGCCTATGTGAATCACATGCGCGATGTCACCATCGCGCGGCAGACCTACACCCATATCGCCGGCATCGACCTGGTGCGCACGGCGGAAAACGAATTCTACGTGCTGGAAGACAACTGCCGCACGCCATCGGGCGTCTCCTACATGCTGGAGAACCGCGAAGCGATGATGCGGCTGTTCCCCGATCTGTTTGCGCAGGTGCGCGTCGCGCCGGTCGGCCATTATCCCGATGCCCTGCTGCAGACGCTGCGCGACAGCGCGCCGCCGCATTGCGAGTCCGAACCGACCGTCGCGCTGCTGACGCCCGGCGTCTACAACTCGGCCTATTTCGAGCATGTCTTCCTGGCCGAGCAGATGGGTATCGAGCTGGTCGAGGGCGGCGATCTCACGGTGAAGGACGACATCGTCTACATGCGCACCGTCGGCGGCCTGAAGCGCGTCGATGTGCTGTACCGCCGGCTCGATGACGACTTCCTCGATCCGAAAGTTTTCCGCAAGGATTCGATGATCGGCATTCCCGGCATCTTCGCGGCCTACAAGGCCGGCAACATCACGCTGGCCAATGCGGTCGGCACCGGCGTTGCCGACGACAAGTCGATCTATCCGTATGTGCCCGACATGGTGCGCTTCTATCTCGGCGAGGAGCCCCTGCTCGCCAATGTGCCCACCTATGTGCTGCGCCGGCCGGACGATCTGAAATACACGCTGGAGCATCTGGCCGAGCTGGTGGTCAAGGAAGTGCACGGTTCCGGCGGCTACGGCATGCTGGTCGGGCCGAAGTCCTCGAAAGCCGAGATCGAGACCTTCCGCGCCAAGATCGTGGCGAAGCCGGAAGCCTATATCGCGCAGCCTACGCTGGCACTCAGCACCTGCCCGACCTTTGTGGAATCCGGCATCGCGCCGCGCCATGTCGACCTGCGGCCCTTTGTGCTCAGCGGCGAGACCATGCGTGTGGTGCCTGGCGGACTGACCCGCGTGGCCTTGCGCGAGGGCTCGCTGGTGGTGAATTCCAGCCAGGGCGGCGGCACCAAGGATACCTGGGTGCTGGAGGAAGATGCCGCCGACGACATCAAAGCCGGCGAGGATGACTGATGCTCAGCCGCGCCGCCGATAACCTTTACTGGCTCAACCGCTATGTCGAGCGCGCCGAAGCGATGTCGCGCATCCTCGGCGTGGCGCATCGCATGAGCATGCAGTCCACCCATGGCGGCACCCGCAACGACGAATGGGAAGCGGCCCTCATCATCGCCGGCTGCGACAAGTCCTTTGCCCTGCATGGCGGTCCGCCGACCCGGCGCGCGGTGATCGACTTCCTCGCCTTCGCGCCCGACAATCCCTCCTCCATCCATGCCTGCCTCAAGGCAGGCCGCGAGAATGCGCGCGCCATGCGGGCGCAGATCACGTCAGAGGCCTGGGAAAGCATCAATGCCGCCTGGCTGGAGATGCGCACCTTCTCCATGGCCAAGGTGGAGGCCGATGGCTTCTCCAGCTTCTTCGACTGGGTGCGCGAGCGCAGCCAGCTGTTCCGCGGCGTTGCCGAGGGCACCATGCAGCGCGACGATGCCTACCGCTTCATGCGGCTCGGCACGCTGCTGGAACGCGCCGATTCCACCGCGCGCATCCTCGATGTGAAATACCACGTGCTGCTGCCCTCGCCCGGCGATATCGGCGGTGCGGTTGATTACTACCAGTGGGGCGCGCTGCTGCGCTCGGTCTCGGCCTTCCGCATCTATCGCCAGATCTACCGCGACAGCATCCGGCCGCTGAAGGTGGCCGAGCTGCTGGTGCTGCGCGAGGACTTCCCACGCAGCCTGCATGCCTGTTTCGCCGAGATCGTGTCGATCCTGCAATACCTGCGGGAGAGCTACCGCCGCGACTATCCGTCCGTGCGGCTGGCCGAAAGCATGCTGCTGAAGCTGCGCTACGACGACATCGATTCGATCTTCACCCGCGGCCTGCATGAATACCTGACCAACCTGATCGACACCAATATCGAGCTGGGCGCGGCGATTGCCCGCGATTTCATGCAGCCAAACTGAAGACACGCCAGAACTGAAACGGTTCTGAAGCGTTAGGATGGCAGGAGACTGCCATCATGCTCGACTTCCTCAGGCGTTTCGCCATCGCCGCCATCATTGTCTGCGGCCTCAGCTTCGCCGGCTGGGTGCAGCATCTCTACACCTGCTTCACCCAGAGTGAATGGGGCTTCCTGATCGCCGGGGCGATCTTCTTCCCCATCGGCGTGATCCATGGCTGGGGCATCTGGCTGGGGGTCTGGTAAGCATTACCGGCTCTATACCTTGACCCGGACATGCACGGCTTGCTTTGATGCGGGCGGATTAAAGTCTGGGGACGGGTTCAATCATGACCTACTGCGTCGGCCTTCTGCTGAATGACGGCATCGTCATGCTGTCCGACAGCCGTACCAATGCCGGCGTGGATTCGATCTCCACCTTCGGCAAGATGTATGTCTGGGAGACGCCGGGCGAGCGTGCCATCGTGCTCACCACGGCCGGCAACCTGTCGCTCAGCCAGACGGTGGTGACCCTGCTGAAAGAGGGTTTCACAGACGAACAGGGCAAGACCTGCGACCTCAATCAGGCCGCCAGCATGTTCGAGGCCGCCAGCATGGTCGGCGCCGCGATCCGCGAGGTGGCACGCCGCGATGGCGAGGGGCTGAAGCAGCAGGGCGTTGAACCCAATCTCTCCATGCTGCTCGGCGGCCAGATCGGCGCCAAGCCGCATGAGCTTTACATGCTGTATTACGCGGGCAATTTCATCCGCGCCACGGTCGACACGCCCTTCCTGCAGATCGGCGAGATCAAGTATGGCAAGCCGATCCTGGATCGCGTGATCACCCCGGAAACCCCGCTGGTGCAGGCGGCCAAATGCGCACTGGTCTCGATGGACAGCACGCTGCGCTCGAATATTTCGGTCGGCCTGCCGCTCGACCTGGCGATCCTGCCCAGGGGCGATCTGAAATTCGCCCTGCGCAAGCGCATCACCGAGCAGGAACCCTATTTCGCCAGTATCCGCGGGCTCTGGGGCGAAGGCCTGCGCAAGGTCTTCCTCACCATTCCCGATCCCGACTGGGGCGTTTGAGGAGGGGGCTTCCCGCCTACCCCGCATACATACTTAAAATTGTACCATTCGCCGCCGCCTATACTAAAGTGGTGCGGGGTCGGTCGAGTGGGGGGCAGCAATGGCGACGTCGGAGGGCGGCGGCGAAGATCGTTCCAAGGCAGCGTCCGCGGAAAACAGTTACACGGTGGAATTCAGCGAGGTCTTCCGGCAGGAGATCGATCATATCTGCCGTCGCCACAAGATCCGACGGATGACGATCTGGCGCAATGAGGACTTAGGCTCGCGTCAGTCGGTGGCTGAGATCGAGCGGGAGGACAAGCCGCGCGAGCAGGAGCCGCGCCTGCTGCGTCCGATATACAGTGAATTCGTCACATCCGAAGATGCGGAAGACAATTTCAAGAGCACGGACCCGCAGCAACGGGAGAAGGATCTCAGCGGCCTTGCGCTGTCCGGCGGTGGTATCCGGTCCGCAGCCTTTGCCGCCGGTGTGCTGGAGAGTCTTGCCTATAAAGGCAAGCTGGACCGCTTTGATTATCTCTCCACAGTCTCTGGTGGCGGCTATGTCGGCACCGCGCTGACCTGGGCGATCACGCAGAATCCGGATGTTTCTGCCAATGCCTTCCCCAAGTACACAGTGCCGCAGGATGGGCGCGGGTCCGGCAAGAAGCCAAGCGGAAAATCCTTCCTCCTCAGTCTGCTGGAACATATTCGGCAGCGTGCAAACTACCTCGCGCCCAACAATGACATTACGCTGATGTCTGGGCTACTCAACACACTGCGCATGTCAGCGGCATCGTTTTCGATCTACTTCGTATTCGCACTTTTGCTGATGACTCTGCTTTTTCTACCGATTTACCGGTTTTCCCATAGTTGCAACGAGTGGGTGATCGCGGTGCTCGACCAGATTCCCTGGGGGGGCACACTCCTGGTCTGGGGGGAGTTGTTTGCAGAAAAGGAACTGGCGCAGTTCTCGCTGCTGGCGGTGAATGCCGTTGCAGTGACCTATCTGTTCAGCTTTGTGGTGTACCTTATTATCTATGCCGTTAGGCCAAGCTTTGAAGGCAGCCATGCCAGCCGCCTCCGAGCGCTGGGAGCTTTCACTACCTGGTCGACTTGGGCGCTGGTCCTGTTCGTTTTCTCGCTGATGCCGCTGATTCACAGCGCAGCTCGGGATGCTGCCAGCAATCCATATCTCTATCTCGGTTCCGCGCTTTCGTTGACGGGCAGTGGCGGCAGCTTCTTAATATCGCACCTGCAGAAGCTTGGCGAAAGAATGCGCGCGCTGATGCTGCGGCTCGCTGCATTTTTCCTATCTGTAGCCCTTCTGATGGCGGTCTTTGCCGTCGCTTACACGATCGTGATCAATATCGATGGCAGCCGATTCGTGCAGTCGATACCCGACACGGCGGTTGGCATTTCTGTAAATATTGTTATCGGCAGCTTCGCGATACTGCTTATTCTCAAAATTCTGAAGCATATCTCGGGCCATAAGAATGAAACCGAGGCGCGGTCCCCCATTATATTATGGCTTGCTTTTATTGCCGGCGGCGCAATCGGCGGTTTGATTGCGTCTAATATTGAGAAGAGCCGCTTCGAGCAGTTAGTGACACATGTTTTAAGCTACATTCATATCAGCACTGTGTTTGTCTGCGTCGGAATCATACTCATGGGGCTGATTGCGTCGAAATGGATGAAGTATAGAGCCGACATCGGCGATGAATTCCTGTTGGATGTAGCGGCGCTGTTTGCCTTTGTCGGTGGTGTGTCCAGTATTTTCACGATAACCCTGCTCTTCGAGATTGCGTTACCTGCAGAACAGATATGGCTTGGAGAACGTCGACTGTTAGCTATCTTTGTTTTGGCTGGGGCAATTTTTCAGCTGCTCAATCCGAACAACATCTCGCCGCACCGCTTCTATCGCGACCGGCTGATGGAAACCTTCATGCCGAGTTACCGTACCTACGGTTTCAGAGAATCCGATGAGTCCAAGCTCAGCGATATCTTCGGGGCGTCCGATCCGCAGGCGACCACGGTCTATCGCGGCGCCTATCACATCACCAACACGAATGTGATTTTGGTACGGTCGCGGGACCAGAAATTCTACCAGCGCGGCGGCGACAGTTTCATACTGTCGCCGCTCTATTGTGGCTCGCAGGCAACCGGCTGGCTCAGAACCAAGGACCACAATGTCAGCCGTTTTAGGCAGGTACCCGACCTGACTATGGCGACCGCGATGGCGATATCGGGAGCTGCTGCAAACCCGAACACTGCCGGTGGCGAGGATGCAATCACGCGGCGCTGGGCGGTTAGTTTCCTAATGACACTATTCAATATCCGCCTCGGTTACTGGCAGCCCAATCCGCGGCAGGCAGCCAAGACCGGCCCAGCCAAGACACGGCCGCCGAATTTTCTCACACCGGGCGTGGGATCGCTCATCAGCAACTATTTCTCCGAAGATAAACGCTATATCGAACTGAGCGACGGTGGCCATTTCGACAATACTGGCCTCTATGAACTGCTGCGCCGCAAAGTGAAATATATCGTGCTTTCGGATGCGTCATGCGATCCGAATTACTCACTGGATGATCTCGGGCGGGCGCTGATGCTGGCCTATACTGAATTCGGCATTGAGGTCGAGTTCGACGGCCTGTCACCGAAATCCAGCACTGCGATATGGAAACGCTTGGACGCGGTGCGCGAGCCACCAATGTCCTATCGCGGCAAAGGATACCCGCTGATCACCGATGGCACGCGTGCGAAGCTGCTGCAGGAAGGCTTCATCACTGCGAAAATCTTCTATCCACCGCCGGCCGCAGGGCAAGCGGGCGAGCGTGGCACGCTGCTCTATATCAAGCCGGCTCTGGTCAGCGATGCGCCGGCCGACTTGCTCGCCTACGCGCTGGCCAACCCGGATTTCCCGCACCAGAGTACATCAGACCAGTTCTTCACGGAGCGGCGGTTCGAAAGCTACCACCGGCTTGGCGCTTTTATTGGCGACAAGGCTGCGGCGGTGATCTTCTGACCGTCACCCCAGGTTCAGCGTCACGATGATCGGCGCGTGGTCGGAGGCTTTTTCCATGCCGCGCATCGCCTTGATCACCTGGGCGCCGACCAGCTTGCCCTGCAGTTCCGGACTGACCCAGACATGGTCGAGCCGGCGGCCCTTGTCGGCGGCTTCCCAGTTGGCGGATCGGTAGCTCCACCAGGAATACAGCTTCTCGCTCGGCGGCACGAAATGCCGCACGGCATCGACCCAGCCGCGGGCGGCCTGCATCTTCAGCATGCCCTCGGTCTCGACCGGCGTATGGCTGACGATCTTCAGCAGCTGCTTGTGCGACCACACATCGGTTTCCAGCGGCGCGATGTTGAGATCGCCGACCAGGATTTCCTTGCCGCCCTTTTTCTTCAGCGCCGCCGACCATTTGGTCATGCCGGCCAGCACTTCCAGCTTATGGGCGAATTTGTCATTCGCCACCGGGTCGGGGATGTCGCCGCCGGCCGGCACATAATAATTGTGCAGGATGGTGCCATCGGCCAGTTCGGCGGCGATATGGCGGCGGTCGTCGCGGCCGGCCAGGTTCAGCTTTTCCTTCAGCGTGATGGCACGCTTGGCAAAGATCGCCACGCCGTTATAGCCAGGCTGGCCATGGATCAGCCGATGGGCATAGCCGCGCTGCTCGAACAGCTCATGCGGAAACTCGTCATCCCGCACCTTGGTTTCCTGCAGGCAGAGGATGTCGGGGTCATGCTGCTTGAGGAAGGCGCCCATCAGGTCGAGGCGCGCCCGCACCGAGTTGATGTTCCAGGTGGCGAGTTTGACCGGGCCACCACCAGCTTTGACAGGTTTCTTGCTCATGCCTGATTCTGTAGCGCAAACCGGTGAAGGGTGCCAGTTACTCGGCCGGGGCGGTCTGCCGGCCGCCGCCGCGCAGCGTCAGCAGGGCCACCGCCAGGGTCGCCACCGCGCAAAGCGCAATGCCGCCCACCATCATCAGGGCGGCGCCGTTGATGATCTTGCCGCTCACGCCGATCACGATGGCGCCGATGGCCAGCTGCAGGGTCGCCATCAGCGACGAGGCCATGCCGGCGGCCTCGCCGTAGGACTCCAGCGCCAGCACCGACGAGGTCGGCAGCAGGATGCCGAGGCAGCCATAGCCGAGGAACAGGAGGATCATCATCAGGTAGAGGTTCGACAGCCCGGCCGCATGCACGGCAAAGGCCAGCAGCATCATGGCGGTGAAGCCGTAGATGGAGGGCATGATCAGCTGCTGCAGGCCGTAGCGGGCGCCGAGCCAGCCGCAGAGCTGCGCGGCGGCAAAGAAGGCCGCAGCGTTTGCCGAGAAGGTCAGGCTGAAACCGGCCGGCGACAGGCCATACTGCCCCATCATCACGAAGGGCGCGTTGCCGAGGAAGACGAAGAAGGCGCAGATGGCAAAGCTGCCGGCCAGCGTCAGGCCCATGAAGGTCTTGTCGGTGAACAGCTGGCGGCACGTGCCCAGCATGCTGGCCAGGCTGCTTTCGGTGCGCTGCGCGGCCGAGCGGGTTTCCGGCACCAGCAAAAAGCCCAGCAGGCCGGCCAGCACGGCGATGCCGCCGACGAACCAGAACACGGTGCGCCAGCCCAGCGCCTCGATGATCACGCTGCCGAACAGCGGCGCCAGCAGCGGCGACACGCTGAACACCAGCATCAACAGGCCGAGCAGCCGGGCCTCTTCCACGCCGCTATGCAGGTCGCGCACGATGGCGCGCGGGATCACGATGCCGGCCGCACCGCCCAGGCCCTGCAGGAAGCGGAATGCGATCAGCATCTCCACGCTGTCGGCCATGGCGCAGCCGATGCTGGCGCCGATGAACAGCGCGATGCCGAAATACAGCGGCGGCCGGCGCCCGGTGATATCCGAGATCGGGCCGAACACCAGCTGGCCCAGCGCGAAGGTGATGAAAAACGCCGTCAGGCTCATCAGCACCTTGTCGGGGTCCGCATTCAGGCTGCTGCCAATGAATGGCAGCGAGGGCAGATACATGTCGATGGCAAACGGCCCGATCGCGGTCAGCAGGCCGAGGATGAAGGCGTTGCGCAGGAAGCGGGCTTTGCCGTGCGGCTGTTCGGAGGCGTGCATGGAATGGTTTTCTGGCTTGGTTTTTCTGGGAGACTGCGTTTGATTGAGCGGCGCCATATAGGGCGCCCTGTATAAACAGACAGATGCGGATTGGCCATCGCGGAATTGCAGCGGTGCATTTCAGGCGCGTAGTTTCCACAGCGGGAAAATACGCCACAGGTAATCACGGGAGAATGCCATGCCGATGACCCTTGAAGGCAGCTGCCGCTGCGGTGCCGTGGCGTTCAGTCTCGACAGCCACACGCCGGTGCCCTACCAGCTCTGCTACTGCTCGATCTGCCGCAAGACTGCCGGCGGCGGCGGGTTCGCCATCAATCTGGGCGGTATTTCCGCCAGCCTCCGGATCAAAAAAGGCAAACGCAGCATCGGTGTCTATCGTGCCGAAATCTGCGACGACGCTGGCAAACATTGCGAGACCAGCACGGGACAGCGCAATTTCTGCAAACGCTGCGCCACGGCCCTGTGGCTCTATGATCCCACCTGGCCCGCGCTGATCCATCCCTTTGCATCCGCCATCGATACGCCGCTGCCGAAGCCGCCGGCGAAAGTGCATCTGATGCTGCGCTACAAGCCGGCCTGGGTGAAACCGCAGGTCGGCCGCAGGGACGAGACCTACGATCTCTATCCCAAACTCTCGCTGGCCGACTGGCACAAGAAGCACAAGGTCTGGGTGAAGTAGCCGATCAGACGTAAGCCTTCATTTGCGCCGGGTCGTAATAAAAGCGCTCGCGCCACACCTTCTCGCCCTGCCAAGTCTGGTGCGCCAGCTCCTCGATGCGGCGCTTGCTGCCGTCCTTGAACGCGAAATGAAACACCCAGTGGATCACCACGGTGTCGCCCTCGATCAGCACCGGGCGCACGCATTCGGTCTGCACGGTGGCGGCGCGGGCCAGCACGGCACGCTCATGCGCCACCAGGCGGTCGCGGCCCTGGCGCGGCGGCTCGGTCAGGTTTTCCTGCATGCTGGCATCTTCGGTGTAGAAGCGTTCGATGGCCAGGTCATGCTGGTTCGATTCCACCATGGCGACAAAGGCTTCCACGGTCTCGCGGCTTGGCATGCTCAGACTCTCCGGTGATTCGCTGGCCGCAGGATGGCAAAGCGCCCTGCGGCTGTCGCGCCGGATCAGGCGCCGCAAAGCAGAATCAGTCGGCGGTCCTGCGCACCTGCGCCGGGCTCACCCCCAGCAGCCGCCTCATGCTGCGCGCCATATGGCTCTGATGCGCAAAGCCCGCGGCCAGCGCGATCTCGGCCAGGCCCATCCGGCCCTGCAGCAGCAGAAGCTTGGCCTGTTCGACGCGGCGGCGGATCACATACTGATGCACCGGCAGGCCGAAGCTCTGCCGGAACAGCGTCTTGAATTGCGTCGCGCCGAGGCCGGCCAGCCGACTCAGTGCATCGACAGACAGGTCATCTTCCAGATGTGCGGCAATATGGTCTGCCACCCGGCGGCGCTGCGCGGGTGCCAGACCGCGTCCGCTGCCGGCCGCGTCTGCGGGCGCGCCCTCGCCGCGCAGCAGCTGCACCGCCAGCGCCATGCCAAGGCTGTCGGCATACAGCCGGCCGCGTGCATCGCCATTGCTGAGTTCGGCGCGGATCGCCCAGGCCAGATGCACCAGGCGCGGATCGCGCAGCTGCGCCTGCGGTGACAGGGTTGCGCGCGACAGGCCAAGCTCCGCTGCCGCGCGCGACAGCAGGTCTGGCGCCAGCCGCAGCACCAGCGCGGTGGTCGGTGCCTCGTCAAACCATTCGCCGCTGGCGCCCGCCGGCAGGATGTCGATATCGCCATGCAGCAGCAGGCGCGCCTCGCGCGGGCCGTCGCCGATGCGGCAGCGTACCCGCAGCGGGGCGCCGACATGGACGCTCAGCATGGTCTGTTTGCTGTCCAGCACGGTCACCGGCCCGCCCGGCATCGCCAGCAGATCGGCATAGAGATGGCTCCAGTCGCGGCCGCGACTGCTCAGCAAAACCTGCGGCCTGGCCGCAACGGATGCCATCTGGTTCATGGCGCAATCCTAAATCCGGATGGGGTTAACGCCTAGGTCTTATGCGGCACGCTGACGCAGCGACCGGGCATCGCTTGATTACCGGCGCAAAGGCGTCACATTGCCTGCCATGCACAGCCGCGCCGACAAGATCTTTGCCATCGCCATCACCGCTGCCCTGGTCGGCGCGCTACTCGGCGCCATCGGCATGGCCTTCCGCTTCTGGACCAACATGGCCGCCGATTTCGATCCCGCCGCCACCTGGCCGCTGATCTGGGGCGTGCTGTTCAGCATCGTGCTGGGCGCCATCGTGGTTGGCATTTTCCTCTACGGCCGCCGCAAGGAAATCCGCGGCGAGCAGTAGGGCTTCTGCGTCTCAGACCAGATCGCCTAAAACAGATTGAACGTGCTGCCGACAATGCCGAGCGGCAGGCGGCCGGCCTCGAACAGGCGGAACTTGATGGCAAAGGGATGCTCGCCATCGTCATCCTCTGAATCAGCGCTGCGCGCCGCCAGCACCAGCGCGGCCTGATAGGCTGCCGTGGCCGCCGCACCGGCTGCCACCTTCAGCAGGGACGGATCGCTGACACCCTGGCGCGCCGCCATCTTGGCGGCATGTTCATGCGCCACCTCGCCGGCGCGGGTCGATACATGGGTCAGTGCCACTTCCAGATCATGCTGGTCGGTATGCTGCAGCGCCTGTTCCAGCAGCGCATTCTGCATCTGCTGCTCGGCCTGCCACCAGTCGTCATCCCAGTCCGGCGCCTGGGCGGCAGCCGAAGCCGCCAGCCAGTTCTCGACCCCGGCCACCCGCATCTCGTCAAAGCCGATGCCGGCGGTATAGGCCTCGGCATCGTTGATCTCGGTGGCGGTCAGCTTGCGGCCGACGGCGGAAAACCATGGCAGGCTGCCGACCAGCTTGGCCAGCCGTGCCACCGCGCGCAGGCCGTCCAGGTCGTCGCCATTGTCGAGATCGGCGCCGGTCAGCCCGTCGAAGCCATCCTCGGCAAAGCCGGCGGCATCGTCGTCGTCTTCATCGTCATTGGCGATCTCAACGATCTTGGTGACTTTCGCCATGCCCAAAAACTCTTTTCTGGCTCTATAAAATCTAGCGGTTGCCGCGGCTCTCGCGCCACAGGCCGAGTTTCTTCTGCACCGGACGATCCGAGAAGCTGAACAGCACGGCGTCTTCGTTTGGCGCATGGTGCCGATGCGGTACCCAGCTCGGGATCACGAAGGTATCGCGCTTGCCCCAGTCGAAGCGTTGCGCTTCTGAACCCTCGCCCACCAGGGTATGGCCCTTGCCCTCCACCACGCTGAACACCGTGGCATCCGACGAACGATAGCTTTCGCCACTGAAGCCTTTCGGCAGCAGCTGCATGTAAGTGCCGATGGTGGGCATCGCGCTCTCGCCATTGGCCGGGTTCACGTATTGCAGCTTCAGGCCGTGACACGGATCCCAGGTGTCGCCGCGGCGCATGGTGTCGAGCGCCTCGCGCGTGCGGCTGTAGGGATAATTGAACACCGGCGAGGTCGGCACGCGCACTTCGTGATCGATCGGCAGCAGGCCGGACCCGTAGCGCGCGAGGCTGTCGCCGGTCGGCCGCGACAGCGGCTGGCTCTCTTCGGGATATTTTTCCGAAAACGAACAGTCGAGCGCCTGCACCAGCGGAATGTCCAGCCCGTCCATCCACACCATCGGGCGGTCGCTGTCATTGCCATGGTCATGCCAGGTCCAGCTCGGCGTGATGACGAAGTCGCCTTCCTGCATGATGGTCTTCTCGCCATCGACGGCGGTGTAAGCCCCGCCGCCTTCGACGATGAAGCGCAAGGCCGACTGCGTATGGCGATGCGACGGCGCCACTTCGCCAGGCAGGATCAGCTGCAGGCCGGCATAGAGCGAGGTGGTGATACGCGACTGGCCGGGCATGCCGGGATTTTCCAGGATCAGCACGCGGCGCTCGGCTTCGCGCGCGGTGATCAGGCGGCCGGCCTCCATGATGTCGTCGCGAATATCGGCGTAATGCCACAGCGCGGGCTGGCAGGCGCTTTTCGGCTGCGGGATCACCAGGCCATGCAGCACTTCCCACAACGGCGCCAGCTTGCGGGTGCCGATCTTGTCGTAATAGGCCTTGCGCTGCTGCATCACGGCCGGGTCGATGGTGGGGTGCTGGGTCATCGGGTGCGTCCTCTCTCCACCATATTATCAGACTGCGGAGGAAACCCAATCGCCCGCATATACGGCGATCGCGCGCGGACAAAAGAAAACGCCCGGTCGGGGGGCGAGCCGGGCGTTTTGCGCAATGACCTCTGCGCCATTGGGGCATCGAAAGGGGGGGATCTTTCGATGCCGGCAACAGCTTGTCGCCGTCGCCATGCAGCAGATATGGGGAGCATTTGCCGCCTTGCCAAGAGGGTGCCGCCGCGCTGGCGCGGCAAAGCAGGCACATTTGCGTGATGCCGGCGGCCACGCTTATGTTTGCATTGGTGCAAGCGCCTGCGGCAGAACGAGAAATTGGTTTCTGCCGACCGCACCTATGCAGGCCATGCAAGTCTGGGCCGCAAAATCAGCAGCGCCGCAGACGTGGCTGGCACGCCAGAAGATCAGGCGTGTGCTGCGTTTTCCGGATTGATCAGCCGATAGCCCAGCCTGGGTTCGGTGAGCAGGAAGCGCGGCGAGTCCGGATCTTTTTCCAGCTTGCAGCGCACCTTGCGCGCCAGCACGCGCAGCGCCTGGCGCATCTCGGCATTGTCGTTGCCCCACAGCGTGATGGTGAGCTGTTTGGTGCCGACCGGCTGGCCGCTTTTCTGCGCCAGCAATTTCACGAACCGCGCTTCCATCGGCGACAGCCGCACCGGGCGGTCATCGCGCCGGGTGTCGCCGGTCATCGGGTCGATCACGAAGGGGCCGACGGTGACAATGGTGGTGCCGGTCTTGGTGCTGGATTCTATGTTCCGGCGGATCGCGGCGCGCACGCGCGCCAGCAATTCGCCGGCATCGAAAGGCTTGGTCACGTAATCATCGGCGCCCAGATCAAGCGCGCGGATTTTCGCATCCACCTCTTCCTGCCCTGACAGCACGATCACCGGCATGGCCGAGGTTTTGCGCAAACGCTCCAGCACATCGAAACCGCTGATGCCGGGCAGACCAAGATCGAGCAACAGCAGCGTGGCTTCACCGACCTTGGTCAGGCCCTCTTCGCCATTGGGCGCCTCGATCACCCGATAGGCCACAGCCTCCAGTGCGGCGCGCAAGGCTGCGCGCACCGGCGTGGAATCTTCGATGAGCAGGATGCAGTGCCGGTCAGACGTCGATACAGAACTCAGGGCTGCCTCCCTTGCTACCTGGCTGGATTATCCAGTCTCGTCATTCACCCAGAAGATACGTTACCGAAAAATAACCCCGCCGCCCAGCCTGAAGATAACGCGCCGGTCCGCAATACCTATTTGCGAAGGTCATGCAAAGGCGGCCTGGCGTCCTTGATCCACCTCAAGTCCCGAAAACCCTTCCGCGCCCATGGTGCGGAACCGGGTGGCGCCGCAGCGTGACGTAGGCGTCGCTGTCCGGTGGCACATCCTTGGCGAGCGCCGGAACATCATACAGCCATCAGACGTCGCCGGAGCTGAGAGATGCCAGCGGATCACACAAACCCACCCCCTGATTGCGGCCTGCTATTCGGAGTTTTTCCCAGTAAACAGGCGATAATATTATCAAATGGTAACTACGTACGTCCACGGACTTTCCCCTATTCGATAGGGGCGTCGGCGGCGCAGTTCGCTTGATCGCATCACCACCAGAAACCAGGACGCCACAACGATGAACACCCTCGGCATTCGCAGCAAGATCGTCACGGCCCTGATCGCC
The DNA here is from genome assembly GCF_943372915.1 of Ferrovibrio terrae. GTDB lineage: Bacteria > Pseudomonadota > Alphaproteobacteria > Ferrovibrionales > Ferrovibrionaceae > Ferrovibrio > Ferrovibrio terrae_A. The sequence continues at coordinate 26,626 of NZ_CALSAN010000040.1, forward strand.
TTCGCGCTGCTGCCGCTGCTGCTGCTCACGGCCTCGCTGTGGCTGGAAGTGGGCGAGATCAAGCAGGGTCAGACCAGCCGTATCGTCATGGCGGCCCAGGCGATCAACGATGTGATCGATCGCAACCTGTTCGAGCGCTACGGCGACGTGCAGGCCTTCGGTTACAACGCGGTGGCGACCGAGCCGCAGAACTGGGGCAAGCCGGGCGACGACAATCCCCTGGTGGTGGCGATGAACCGCTACATGGCGAATTACGGCATCTACAAGCTGATGCTGCTGGTCAGTCCCGAAGGCAAGGTGCTGGCGGTCAATTCCAAATCCGCCGCCGGCAAGGCCATGGCCACCGAAGCGCTGTATCAGCGCAATTATGCCAATGCGTCCTGGCTGCGCGCCGCGCTGGACGGAAAATTCCTGCAGGGCAAGAACGGCTTTACCGGCAGCGTGGTGGAACAGCCGGCGCGCCATCCCGAACTGGCCGCGCTCTATGCTGGCGACGACTATGCCATGATTTTCGCCGCGCCGGTCACCGATGCCAATGACAAGACGGTTGCCGTCTGGGTCAATTTCGCCGGCTTCGACCTGGTCGAGCAGATCATCCAGCAATCGAGCCAGAGCCTGGGCAGCAGTGGCCTGGAAAATACAGAAATCACCGTGCTCGATCCGCGTGGCGTTGTGATCGTCGATTACGACAGCGAGAAGCTGAAAGACCGGCCCTATGTCCGCGACTGGGCCGTGCTCGGCAAACTGAATCTGGTTGAGGCCGGCGTTGAGGCGGCAAAGCTGGCGGTGGCCGGCAAGGCTGGCGGCATCGAATCCGTGCATGCGCGCAAGAAAATATCGCAGGTTGCCGGTTATCACCGCAGCCAGGGGGCCTATGACTATTCGGGCCTGGGCTGGTCGGTGCTGGTGCGCATTCCCACCGACGTTGCTTACAGCATTGTCAATGCGGTCATTCTTGAGGTCGGTGTGGTTCTGGCGCTTGCCAGTGTGGCGGCGGTTCTGATCGGCCTGTGGTTCGGCAATGCCCTGGCCACGCCGATCCGCCGCGTCACCAGCGCCCTGACCGATCTGGTCGGCGGCAAGGTCGATATCGACACCACCGGCAAGCAGCGCGGCGATGAGATCGGCTCGGCGCTGCGCGCGGCCGAGGAAATCCGCGACCGCATCGTCAGCGGCCTGCAGACCGGCGAGACGCTCAGCAGCATCACGGCCTGTGTCGTGCTGGCCGATGACAACCACAACGTCGTCTTTGTGAACCGGGCCGCACAGGCGCTGTTCCAGGCCACGGGCCAGGATATCCGCAAGGATGTACCGCAGTTCGATCCTGCCGCGATGATCGGGCAGAAGATCAACCTGTTCGACAAGAGTCAGGCCGAGCAGCACCGCATGATCGCGGCGCTGGAGAAACCCTACGACACCACCGTCACGGTTGGCGGGCTGCGCTTCGACATCACCGTCGTGCCGGTCTTCGATGTTACCGGCAAGCGCCTGGGTACCGCCGTGGAATGGCGCGACATGACCCAGCAGCATGCGGTGCAGACCGAGGTATCGGGCCTGGTTGCAGCGGCACTGCAGGGCGATCTGGCGCGTCGGGTCAATCTCGACGGCAAGAGCGGCTTCATGCGCGAAATCGCCGCCGGCATCAACGGACTGCTGGGCACTGTCGCCAACGCCGTGAATGAGGTCGACACCGTGCTGGGCGCCATGTCGAAAGGCAACCTCGCCAACCGCATGGCCGGCAGCTATCAGGGCCAGCTCAAGCATCTGCAGGACAACTGCAATGCCACCATCGACAAGCTGCGCGAGATCACCGGCAAGATCGGCAACACCGCGCTCAATGTGAACAACGCGTCTGGCGAGATCGCCACCGGCGCCCAGGATCTGGCGCAGCGCACCGAAAGCCAGGCTGCCAGCCTGGAGCAGACCGCCGCGGCGATGCATGAGGTCACCGAAACAGTAAAGCAGAATGCCGCCAATGCCGGTGCCGCCAATCAGAAGGCCGTGCTGGCACGCGACACCGCTGCCAGGGGCGGCAGCGTTGTCAACGACGCCGTGGCTGCCATGGGGCAGATCGAGCAGAGTGCGCAGAAGATCAGCGATATCATCGGGCTGATCGACGAGATCGCCTTCCAGACCAATCTGCTGGCGCTGAATGCCAGCGTGGAAGCGGCCCGCGCCGGCGAAGCCGGCAAGGGCTTCGCCGTGGTGGCGCAGGAGGTGCGTGCGCTGGCGCAGCGCTCGGCCAATGCCAGCAAGGATATCAAGACGCTGATCCAGGCCTCCAACAGCCAGGTGAAGTCCGGCGTGCAGCTGGTCAACCAGACCGGTGCAGCGCTGGATGAAATTCTGACGGCGGTGAAGCAGGTCAACGATATCGTGGCCGAAATCGCCACGGCCAGCAACGAGCAGGCCCGCGCCATGCAGGAGATCAACACCGCTGTCAGCCAGATGGACGAGATGACCCAGCGCAATGGCGCCCTGGTCGAAGAAACCAGTGCCGCCACCCAGACTCTGGCGCATCAGGCGCGCGACCTGTCTGACCTGGTCGGCTTCTTCCGCAGCGATGACACTGCCTCGGCCGAACGCCGGCGTGAGTCGCGCTTCGATTGCGGCGAAGAAGACAGTGTCGAGATCGGCGGCAAGGCCTACAATCTTCAGAACTGGAGCGTCACCGGCCTGCTGGCTGGTCCGTTCGACCGCGCGCCGCGCATGGGCGAGAAGTTCACGGTGGCGGCCGACCTGCGCCGCGCCGGCCTGCGCTTCAAGGCGGAAGCCGAGGTGGTGCGCGTCGATGGGGCTTTCGTTGCGCTGCGCTATCAGGCCAGCAATGACGACAAGCGCAAGATCGCGGCCTATTTCGCATGAAGGCTGCCGCCGAACGGTTCGTCCCCCAGCACGGCCTGCCGTCGGCGTTGATCATCGTCTTCCCGTTCCTGGCCCTGCAGCCCGAGACCATGATAGCCGCCATAGCAGGCTTTCTTGGCAGCAAGCTGGTGATTGTCAGGGATGCGGATGCGCCGACTGCGGCTCTGCCGGCGGTTATCCAGCATTGCCTGGACCGGCAGGCCGGCCATGCCACGGTGAGCACGATTTCGACGCCGATGTTCGGCAATCGCCGCGGGCTGGTGCTGCCGGTGGATCTCGCCGTCGAGATCGTGGCCGGTGCAAATCTCAGCGCGGCGGATGATCACCTGCTGGTGACGGGCTGCTATCGCGGCTGGCTGCCCGGCAGTATCGATGTGCTGGCCGAGGCGCTGACGGCGATCCACTTCACTGTGGATGTTGATACGCGGATATCGCGGCGGTAAAGCGGCCTCAGGCCGGAAGGCCGGCGCCGATATCGATGAAATGCTGCGTCACGCCGGTTTGCGCCAGCGGCAGCTTCGAGGATTGCTCCTGCTGCCGCACCGGCAGGCGGCTGGCTAGGGCCAGAACCTGCATCGGCGCTTCGGCACTGTCCGGCCGGATCGGCAGCGCAAAGACTTCGACATGATGCGCGCGCGCTGCACCGGGCTGCGGCAGGGCATGGAAGCTGAGCACACCACAGGGCCATGTCGCCGTCTGCCAGACCAGCCGGCTGCGCGTCGCGCGCTGCTCCTCGGCTGCCATAGCAACGAAATTGCATCCCATCAGCCGCATGCCGACCAGGCGCTCTATGTCGCAACCTGCCAGGCGAAACACCGCGCGCTCCGGGCTGAACACGTCCAGCAGCGCCAGCTTCGGCATCAGGCGGGCAATCGACACCAGGTCCATTTCGGCACGCTGCGGCGCCAGCCGGTCGCCGCGCCACTGCTTCCAGGCCGCCAGGAACTGGCGGCTGTCATCCGACAGCAGAGACTCTGCGGTGACCGGTTCGGTGCCGGCAATCGGCATGACGATGCCGCTTTGTCGATCCAGCAGGGTGCGCAGATTTTGGGGTGAATAGGGCATCGTCTTGGCTTGCGGCTTCGTCACTGTACGCGCTGGGCGACATGGATGTCGGGGCCAACCGGCGGCAGGCCGGCGCCGATATCGATGAAGCGCAGGCCTTCGCCTTCGGCATAGGAGTCGGGCGCCACGTCGCGGGCGGCATCGCTGCCCTTGATCAGGGGCGTGGCGCAGGCCAGCACCAGCGACGGCGTGGTCTCGCCATCGGCACAGAGCGGCGCCGAGACCAGCTCGACCGGCAGGATCGCGCCGCTGCCGGTGCTGAGCCAGTAATAGATGACGGCGGCGCAGGGCTGCGCCACCTCGGTGAACAGCAGGGCAGCGCGGCGGGCACGGTTATCGGGATCGGTGAGATCGAGGTAATTGCGGCCGGCCAGATTGACGCCGATCATCTCGCCGACGCCTGAGCCGACAAAGCGGATCGGAATCTCCTCGCGGCCGCGAATCTCCAGCAGCAGGCAGCGCAGCAGCAGGTCGCCCAGCTTGCCCGTATCCAGCACGCTGCGCTGCGGCACCAGGCCGCGCCCGCGCCAGCGGTGCCATTCGGTAAAGAAGCGCCGGCTTGGCTCGGTCAGAGCAGACGGCAGGGAGGCGACGAAATCCATGGCCGGAAACTATCAAAGCGCCGAACGGTTGTATGGTGGCGATTTGATTACTCTTTGGAAAATCTGGGGAAAGTTAGAATTGGTAGGATTCTGTTTCGCCCACGAAATCATTGGTTTTTCAGGACTTCCTGCCAGTCTGCACAATCGGCTTGACCTTCCCATGATGGGAAGCCTTATCTGATAGGGCAGCGCAACGCTGTGAGGCTCCCCATGTCCGCGTCTGAAACCCTGTCCCACACCCTCGACCTGCCGGTCGCCGGCATGAGCTGTGCCTCCTGCGCCGGCCGGGTGGAGCGCGCGTTGCGCGCCCTGCCAGGCGTCAGCACGGCCAGCGTCAACCTGGCCGCCGAGACCGCCCATCTGGAATTCGCCGGCGCGGTGTCGCCAGCTGCGGCCATCCGGGCGGTGGAGAAAGCCGGCTACAGCGTGCCGCTGGACAAGATCCGGCTGCAGATCGCCGGCATGAGCTGCGCCTCCTGCGTCGGCCGCGTCGAAAAGGCGCTGTTGGCCATGCCGGGCGTCAGCCATGCCAGTGTCAACCTGGCGGGTGAAAGCGCGGAAGTCTCGGTGCCGCGCGATGCCGGCGATGTCGCCGCCCTGATCGCGGCGGTGCGCAAGGCCGGCTACGAGGCGCGCCCTTTTGACGATGCTGCCCGCACGGTCGCCGCCCGTGCCGATCAGGCAGCCAAAGCCATTGCGCGCGACCGCAATCTTGCGCTGCTGGCGCTCGCACTCAGCCTGCCACTGATCGGCGGCATGGTCTTTTCACTGCTCGGCCGCGATGACCTGATGCTGTCGCCGCTGCTGCAGTTCCTGATCGCCACGCCGGTGCAGTTCATTCTGGGCTGGCGTTTCTATCGTGCCGGCTGGAGTGCGCTGCGCGCCGGCACCGGCAACATGGATCTGCTGGTGGCGCTGGGCACCACCGCGGCCTGGGCGCTCAGCACCTGGCTGTGGATCGACAGCCGCGAGCATGCCGCGCACGGCATGGTGCCGCATCTCTATTACGAAGGCTCGGTGGCGA
>NZ_CALSAN010000041.1:0-30950 GCF_943372915.1 Ferrovibrio terrae
CTGGGCCTTGATCTCACCAAACGGCTGGTCGCGGCGCTCGGCAATGATCCCAAGGCCATCGAGGCCTATGGCAAGGGCGCCCTGATTGGCGCCGGCGGCGAACTGGAACATGGCGCGCTGTGGCATGTGCCCGGCGGCTATTCGATGCGCGAGATTCTCGGCAATGCCAAGGCCATCGTGCCGTCCGCCACCAAGGTAGGCGGGCCGGGTGCCCGCATCGACATTCCACTGCATCATGTGAATGCCGCCTATGTGCGTAGCCATTTCGATGCCATCGAATTCGGCGTGGCCGATGGGCCGCGCGACAACGAGATCGCCTTCATCCTGGCGATGAGCACCGGCGGGCGCGTACATGCCCGGGTCGGCGGCCTGCAGGTCCATGAGATCAAGGGCGAGGATGGGCAGCGATAATTGCGTCAGAAGAAAAGTTTAGCGTTCGCGTTTCCGGGAACCATAGGACTTCAACAGGAGGCAAGTATGAATCGCAGAAGCTGGTTGAAACTGAGTGCCGCGTTCGGTGCGGCGATGATCGGTCTGACATCCGGCGCCCAGGCGCAGGATACCATCAAGCTCGGTGAGCTGAATTCCTACAAGAATTTTGCCGCCTTCCTCGAGCCCTACAAGAAGGGCTGGGAACTCGCCGTCGAAGAGGTCAATGCCAGTGGCGGCTTGCTGGGCAAGAAGCTGGAAATCGTTAGCCGCGACGACAACAACAACCCGGGCGACGCCGTGCGCATCGCCGAGGAACTGATGACGCGCGAGAAGGTCGCCTTCCTGATCGGCACCTTCCCCTCCAACGTCGGTCTCGCCGTGTCGAGCTTCGCCAAGGAGAAGAAGGTTCTTTTCATTGCCGCCGAGCCGCTGACCGACAAGATCGTCTGGGACCAGGGCAACAAGTATACCTTCCGCCTGCGGGCCTCCACCTACATGCAGACGGCGATGCTAGTGCCGGAAGCGGCCAAGCTGAAGAAAAAGCGCTGGGCCATCGTCTATCCGAACTATGAATATGGCCAGTCGGCCACGGCTGCCTTCAAGCAGCTGATCAAGGCGGCGCAGCCCGATGTCGAATTCGTCATCGAGCAGGCCCCGCCGCTGGGCCGCATCGAGGCCGGTGCGGTGGCTGATGCCATTGCCGCCGCCAAGCCGGATGCGATCTTCTCCTCGCTGTTCGGTGCCGATCTCGCCAAGTTCGTGCGCGAAGGCCAGACCCGCGACCTGTTCAAGAATGTCGCGGTGTTCAACCTTCTGGCCGGCGAACCGGAATATCTCGATCCGCTGAAGGACGAGGCCCCGGTCGGTTGGTGGGTCACCGGCTATCCCTGGTATGCCATCAATACGCCGGAGCATAAGGCGTTTGCCGATGCCTATCAGAAGAAGTTCAACGACTATCCGCGCCTGGGTTCGATCGTTGGCTATGCCACGGTGCAGTCTGCTGCGGCCGTGATCAAGAAGGCCGGCACGCTGGACACCGAGAAGCTGGTGGCGGCGATGAAGGGGCTGACCCACAGCACGCCGCTTGGCAACATCACCTATCGTCCGCAGGACAACCAGTCCACGATGGGTGCCTATGTCGGCAAGATCGGCCTGAAGGATGGCAAGGGCATCATGACCGACTGGTATTATGCTGACGGCGCCAAGTTCCTGCCGTCGGATGCCGAAGTCGCCAAGATGCGTCCGGCCGACTAAGCCTGCCGCGACAGTGCCCTCCCGCAGGTAATGGCGGGAGGGCATCTTTCTCTCCTGAATTTTCTTTCCCTTATTGCTTGATGGGTCGGGGTCTTGCTGTCCAACATTGCCATCCAGTTCATGAACGGCCTTGCCGGCGCTTCGTCGCTGTTCCTGGTGGCCGCCGGACTGTCGATCATCTTCGGCGTCAGCCGGATCGTGAACTTCGCCCACGGTTCGCTGTACATGCTGGGCGTCTACCTGGCCTATACGCTGGTCGAGTTCTTCGGCCGCAGCTCGATATTCGGTTTCTGGGGCGGCGTGCTGATGGCCGCGCTCTGCGTCGGCCTGATCGGCGTGGTGATCGAGGTGGTGGTGCTGCGCCGCATCTATCGCGCGCCGGAGCTGTTCCAGCTGCTCGCCACCTTCGCGCTGGTGCTCGTCATCAAGGATGCCGCGCTTTACATCTGGGGCGCCGAGGATCTGGTCGGGCCGCGGGCCGCCGGCCTGCGTGGTGCCGTCGAAATCTTCGGCAAGCGGTTCCCGCAGTATGATCTGGTGTTGATCGCCATAGGCCCCGCCATGCTGGGCTTGTTGTGGCTTTTGATGAACCGCACCCGTTGGGGCACGCTGGTGCGTGCGGCTACCCAGGATCGCGAGATGGTGGGCGCGCTCGGCGTCAACCAAAGCGGCCTGTTCACCGGGGTCTTTTTCCTCGGCGCCTTCCTCGCTGGCCTGGGCGGTGCTGTGCAGCTGCCGCGTGAACCGGCCCATCTGATGCTCGATATCACTGTGATCTCCGATGCCTTCGTGGTCGTCGTGGTCGGCGGCATGGGCTCGATCGGCGGCGCCTTCCTCGCTGCCTTGCTGATCGCCCAGGCCAAGGCCTTCTGCATCGGCCTCGGCGATGTGTCGGTCTTCGGCATGGTGTTTTCGTTCAGCAAGTTCACCCTGGTGGTCGAATTCGTCATCATGGCCGTGGTGCTGGTGGTGCGGCCCTGGGGCCTGCTCGGCAAGCAGCAGGGCGCCCAGCGCGGCGCCTTCACGGTCGAGCCGCCGCTCTATCCGCTCAACCAGGCCTTCTGGCTCACCGTGCTGGGGCTGGTCGTGCTGCTCGGCCTGATGCCGCTGGGTGGGGACGACTATCTGCTGGTGCTGCTGATCGATATCGCGGTGTTTGCGCTGTTTGCCGTCACCCTGCATTTCCTGATGGGCCCGTCCGGCATGGTGTCGTTCGGCCATGCCGCCTATTTCGGCCTTGGCTGTTATGGCGCGGCGCTGGCCTTCCTCAAGCTCAAGCTGCCGATGGAAATTGCTCTGCTGGCTTCGCCGCTGGCCGGCGGCCTCGGCGCCTTGCTGTTCGGCTGGTTCTGCGTGCGGCTTAGCGGCGTCTATCTTGCCATGCTGACGCTGGCCTTCGCCCAGATCGCCTGGTCGGTGATCTATCAGTGGGATGCCTTCACCGGCGGGTCGAATGGCCTGATCGGCCTGTGGCCCAGCGAATGGCTGAAGAACCGCACGGCCTTCTACTATTTCGCCCTGGTGCTCTGCGTGGCCGGCGTGCTGTTCCTCTGGCGCGTGGTGCATGCGCCCTTCGGCTACGCGTTGCGCGCTGGCCGCGATTCCACTCTGCGCGCTGATGCCATCGGCATCGATGTGCGGCGCTTCCAGTGGTTCGGCTTCACGCTGGCCGGTGCCTTCGCCGGTCTCGCCGGTGGCCTGTTCGCCTTCTCCAAGGGCAGCATCTCGCCCGAGACCCTCGCGGTCTCGCGTTCGGTCGATGGTCTGGTGATGGTGCTGCTCGGCGGCGTGCAGACGCTGACCGGCCCGGTGGCGGGTGCCGCCGTCTTCACCTGGCTGCAGGATTCGATCGCGCGCAACACCGAATACTGGCGGGCCATCCTCGGCCTCACCATCCTGGTCATCGTGCTGGCCTTCCCGCAGGGTATTGCCGGCTTCCTGAAACAGGTTGCCACTCGCGTCGGGGTGATGCGCAGCCGGGAGGCCGTGTCATGACGGTGCTCACAGTCAGCAGCCTGTGCAAATCCTTCGGCGGCGTGCAGGCCGTGCAGGATGTCGCCTTCAGTGTCAGTGCCGGTGAATTGCTGGCCCTGATCGGTCCCAACGGTGCCGGCAAGAGCACCTGCTTCAACATGCTGAACGGCCAGCTGCGGCCCGACCAGGGTATCGTCACCCTGCTGGGGCGCAGCCTGATCGGCATGGCGCCGCGCGACATCTGGCGGCTGGGTGTTGGGCGCACATTCCAGATCACCGCGACCTTCAATTCGATGACCGTGCGCGAGAATATCCAGATGGCGCTGCTGTCGCACCACAACCGGCTGATGTCTTTCTGGCGCCCGGCCAATGCGATGTATCGCGACGAGGCGCTGGTGCTGCTGGAACGTGTCGGCATGGCCGACCAGAGCGAGCGGCCCTGTGGTATCCTGGCCTATGGCGATCTCAAGCGCGTCGAACTCGCCATCGCCCTGGCCAACCAGCCCAAGCTGCTGCTGATGGATGAGCCGACCGCCGGCATGGCACCGAACGAGCGGATCGCACTGATGGCGCTGACCGCCAAGCTGGCGCGGCAGGACAATATCGCCGTGCTGTTTACCGAGCATGACATGGATGTGGTCTTCGCCCAGGCCGACCGCATCATCGTGCTCAACCGCGGCAAGCTGATCGCCGAAGGATCGCCTGAGGAGGTGCGGGCCAACCCGGAGGTGCAGGCGGTTTATCTCGGTTCCGGTGCCGTCTTCGGGGAGGGCCACTGACATGCTGCAGGTTGAAGGCCTTCACACCTATTACGGCCGCGCCCATATCCTCGCCGATATCGCGCTCAAGGCCGAGGCCGGCGAGGTGGTCGTGCTGCTGGGCCGCAATGGCGCGGGCAAGTCGACCACGATGAAGTCGGTGATCGGCCTGGTGACGGCGCAGAGCGGCGTCATCAGCTTTGGCGGCACCCGCGTCGAGCGCATGTCGCCGCATCGCATCGCCCGGCTGGGCCTCGGCTATGTGCCGGAGGATCGCCGCATCTTCACCGATCTTACAGTAATGGAGAATCTCGAGGTCGGCCGGCAGAAGCCGCGCGACGGCGCGCCGACCTGGACGCCGGAACGGCTGTTCGAGTTGTTTCCCAATCTGGGCCGTATGAAGGACCGCCCCGGCGGCCGCATGTCGGGCGGTGAGCAGCAGATGCTGACCATTGCCCGCACGCTGATGGGCAATCCGCGCCTGATCCTGCTGGACGAACCCTCCGAGGGGCTGGCGCCGGTGATTGTCGAGCAGATGGCGCGCACCATCCTCAAGCTGAAGGAGGAGGGGCTTTGCGTGCTGCTGTCGGAGCAGAACCTGCATTTCGCCCAGATGGTGGCCGATCGCGCCTACATCATCGAGAAGGGCCGCATCCGCTATTCCGGAACCATGGCCGAACTTGCCGCTGATGCGGCGGTGCGTGAACAGTATCTGTCGGTGTGAGGATTTCAGTATGGGTTGGATTGTCGGAATCGATGTCGGCGGCACTTTCACCGACCTGATCGGCATTGAACCGAAGCTGGGCAAGGTGGCGCTGGCCAAGGTGCCCACCACGCTGGATAACCAGGCTTTCGGTGTGCTCAGCGCGCTGGAGAAGGGCGGCATCGCCCTCGACCAGACCGATATGATCGTGCATGGCACGACGACCACGACCAATGCGCTGCTGGAACGCAAGGTGGCGAAGATCGGGCTGATCACCACCAAGGGTTTCCGCGACAGCCTGGAACTCGGCCGCCGCACCCGGCCGCAGCCCTATGGCCTGACCGGCGGGTTTGAGCCGCTGGTGCCGCGCCAGTGGCGGCTGGAAGTGCCCGAGCGCATGGATGCCGATGGCGAGGTGGTCATCCCGCTGGATGAAGCCGCCGTGCGTCAGGCCGCCATCCAGCTGAAGGATGCCGGCTGCGAAGCGCTGGTGATCCACTTCCTGCACAGCTACATCAACCAGAGCCATGAAAAGCGCGCGCTGAAAATCGCCGCCGAGGTCTGGCCCAACAGCTACATCACCGCCGGGCACCAGCTGCTGTCGGAGTATCGCGAATACGAGCGCGGGACCACGGCCTGCGTGAACGCCTCCGTGCAGCCGGTGTTGCATCGCTATATCGAGCGCCTGAATGGTGAGCTGAAGGCCAAGGGCTTCGGGCGCGATCTTCTCGTCATGCAGGGCAATGGCGGTACGATTGCAGCCGGCATCGTCGCCGAGACGGCGGTCAACACCGTGATGTCGGGCCCGGCCTCGGGGGTGATGGCGGCGGCCTATACCGCGCGTGCCGCCGGCCTGCCGAATGTCATCACCTACGATATGGGCGGTACGTCGTCCGATGTCGGCCTGATCCAGGATGGCGTGCCGCAGGTATCGTCCGAACTGGAACTCGAATATGCCATGCCGATCCATGTGCCGATGGTGGACGTGCACACCATCGGCGCCGGTGGCGGCTCGATCGCCTTCATCAACGAGGCCGGCATGCTGCAGGTCGGCCCGGAAAGCGCCGGCGCCCGGCCCGGCCCGATCTGCTACGGCCGCGGCGGCACACGGCCGACCATCACCGATGCCAATCTGGCGCTCGGCCGCCTCAATCCCGATGGCCTGCTGTCGGTCGACAACAAGGTGTCGCTGCAGGATGTGAAAGACGCCATCGACCGCGAGGTCAGCAAGCCGCTCGGCATCAGCACCGACGATGCAGCGGCGGCGATCCTGCGCATCGCCAATGACAAGATGGCCGGTGCCATCCGCATGGTCTCGCTCAGCCGTGGCCATGATCCGCGCGACTTCGCGCTGTTTGCCTTCGGTGGCGCCGGACCGCTGCATGCTGCGGCCCTGGCACGCGAACTCGGCATCCCAAAACTGCTCATTCCGGCGCGGCCCGGCATCACCAATGCGCTCGGCTGCGTGGTGGCCGACCTGCGCCATGATTATGTGCGCACGGTGAACAAGCCGCTGTCGATCCTGCCCGATGGCCTGGTCGCCGAGGTGCTGGCGGCACAGGTCACCGAGGGCCTGGCGACGCTGGAACGCGATGGCGTGCCGGTGGAAGAGGTGCAGGTGCTGCACACCGCCGACATGCAGTTCCAGGGCCAGAGCCATCTGCTCACCGTCGCCGTGCCCGACAAGACCATCAGCCGCGATGCCCTGCAGAAGGCTTTCGATGAGGCTTACTGGCAACGCTTCGAGGTCGAACTGCCGGAAATCCGCGCCGTGCTGGTCAACCTGCACACCGCCGTGATCGGCCGCCGTGCGCGGCTGTCGCTCGACCGTCTGCTCTCGGCCGAACCGGCCAAGGATGTCGCTGGCGCCCGCAAGGGCAGCCGCAAGGTGTGGTACGATGAGGGTGGCTGGCAGGATACGCCGGTCTATGACCGCGAGCGGTTGCCGCGCGGCGCCGATTTCACCGGCCCGGCCATCCTTGAACAGCTCGATACCACGGTGGTGATCGATCCGGGCAATCGCGTGCATGTCGATGCGCTGGGCAACCTGATCGTTGCCGTGACTGCAGAGTAGAGGTGGGCCATGACGAAAAAGCCAATTGATCCGGTAACACTCGTCGTCATCCAGAACGGCCTGCAGCAGGTCTGCAACGAAATGGACTTGGCCTTCTGCCGCGCCGCTTTCTCGCCGGTGATCTCGGAAGCGCTCGACCGCTCGGACGGCATTTATCATGGCGAGACTGGCGAACTGATCGCCCAGGGTGAACTCGGCCTGCCGGTCTTTGTCGGCACCATGCAGTTCTCCACCCAGGCGGTGATCGAGCGGGCGCGCAACACGCCTATGCTCGTGCCCAGGCCGGGTGACGTCTATATCGTCAACGATCCCTATCTCGGCGGCACCCATCTGATGGATGTGCGCTTCGTGAAGCCATTCTTCTACAAGGGGAAGCTGTTTTCCTGGCTTGCCAACACCGGACACTGGCCCGATATCGGCGGCATGGTGCCGGGCGGCTTCTCTGCCAATGCCACCGAGGTGGAGCAGGAGGGCCTGCGCCTGCCGCCGGTGAAGCTGTACAAGGAAGGCAAGCTGGACGAGGAAATCCTCTCCATCATCCTCAGCAATATCCGCATCGCCGACCAGCGCATCGGCGATATCAAGGCCCAGGCGGCGGCGCTGACCATCGGCGAGAAGCGGCTGACTGCGCTGCTGGACCGTTACGGCGCCGATGTGGTCGCCCAGGCCATCGAGGAACTCAAGCAGCGCGCCAGCCAGCAGATGCGCGCCCGCATCCGCACCATCCCCGATGGCGTTTATCACGGCGAAGGCATCGTCGATTCCGACGGCGTGGTGGACGAGCCGCTGCTGATCAAGATGCAGGTCACCAAAAAAGGCGAGGAGCTGCATTTCGACATGACGGGCTCCAGCCCGCCCTGTCGCGGCCCGATGAACAGCGTGATCGCTACGACTTACTCGTCGATCTATCTGGCGGTGAAGCACATCTTCCCCGATGTGCCGATCAATGCCGGCACCTTCGAGCCGCTCAAGATCAAAGACCCGCACGACACCTTCCTCTATGCCAGATATCCGCGTCCGGTGTCGGGCTGTGCCGCCGAAGTGAGCCAGCGCATCGCCGAGGCCGTGTTCAACGCGCTGGTGCAGGCGATGCCGGACCGGCTGTTTGCCGCGCCGGCCGGCACCTCGGGCAATCTGGCGCTGGGCGGGTATGACCCGAAGCGCGACCGCAGTTATGTGATGTATGTGATTTCCGGCGGCGGCTATGGCGGCTGGTATGGCGGCGACGGCATCAGCAATGGCTGTTCCACCATCGGCATTTCCAAGACCACGCCGATCGAAGTGATGGAGCAGTATTACCCCGTGCTGTTCGAGGAATACTCGCTGCATGAAGGCTCGGGCGGCGCCGGCCAGCATCGTGGCGGCTTCGGCGTCAACTACACCATCCGTCTGCGCCGCGGCGAGGCACGCGCTTCGATGGTGATGGATCACGGTCGCAGCGGGCCGCGTGGCGTGCTGGGCGGCGAGGATGGCGGCCTCAACACCGTGCGTGTCGACCTGCAGGGCAAGGATGGCATCAAAAGCTACGTACCGCCGCATCTGTCCAAGGACCAGGATATCGAGATCAGGGTCGGCGACCGCCTGCATGTCTCCACGCCGGGCGGCGGTGGCTATGGCGACCCGGCCCGGCGCGACCCGGCCGAAGTGGCCCGCGATATCGAGCGCGGCTATTACACGCCGGAGCAGGTCAAGGCGCGCTTCGGGGTGACGCCGCAACCGGTGAAATCCGCCGCTGAATAAGTAGAATACCGCCCATGCTGGCGGAGGTGCTGATCTGGGCTGGGACACAGGCAACGCGCCCGGCGCGTCAGCTTGGCTATGCCAAGGCCGCGGTCAGCCTGTGGTCGCGCCGGCGGCGCTGGGCGCGCGAATGGGCCGAACATGAAAGCCGCACGCGCGACTTTGCCCTGATGACCGTGGGCGCCTGCCGCCGTCGCGACACGCTCTGGCTGCTCGGGGCTGGCACCCTGGCCGATCTGCCGCTCGCCGAACTCAGCCCGCTGTTCAAGCGCATCCTGGTCTTCGATATCGCCCTGCTGCCGCAGGCGCGCGTCGCCGTGCGGCGCTGGCCCAATGTCGAACTGCGGCTGGCCGATGTTACCGGCGTGGTCGGGCCGCTGTCGGAATGGCGGCTCGGCATGCCGCTGCCGATCCCCTCCATCGACGCGATGCGCGATCTCGATCCGGTGCCGCCGGACGGCGTGCTGTCGCTCAACCTGCTGTCGCAGTTGCCGCTGCTGCCGATGGACTATGTGCAGCGCCAGGGCATGACAGTGCAGGCGGCGGAAAGCTTCGGCCGCGCCATCATGCAGGCGCATCTGCATGGCCTGCTGGGATTCAGCTGTCCGGTCGGGCTGGTGGCGGATGCGCGGCGGATCTGGCGCAACCGTGCCAATGAAACGGTGCTGAGCGAAAGCGCCGTGCTGGATGTGCCGCTGCCGGCTGCCGAAAAGGAATGGTTCTGGCCGGTGGCGCCGCGTGGCGAGATCGATGGCGAGACCGGGCTGGAAATCCTGGTGCAGGCGTCACGCCTGAATGCCGGCAACCCTACTTCTTGACGGCCTGGACTGATTCGATGACAAAGCCGCGCTCGGGCGGGAATTTGCGCATGATGGTGCGGCGCACTTCGTCTTCGCTGGCGGCATTCAGTTCGACGTAGTTGATCTCGCCCCATTTGTCGTCGAGCTGGCGATGCTTCTCGCCCATCATATGGGCGCGGCGCACTTCCGAATTGTAGATGCCGATGCTGAAGGTCTTGTGGTTGGTTTCCTGCGCCACTGCCTGGCTGGCCAGTTTCTCCAGCTTGGCGATCTGGGCTTCCAGCTCGAATTTCTGCTTGTTCAGTTCGGTGATTTTCTGCTGGGCGGTCTTGGCCAGCTTTTCCAGCTCGTCCATGCGCTGGCCGCGGCGAACAACTTCGGCAGAACTCCACTCATAGGCCATGATCTGCCTTTTGTGCTGAGCGATAAGCTGCAGCACAATAAACGTCGCGCCGGGCACGCCAATCAGCATGGCGCCCATGATGAGCCAGAAGCTACCCATGCATCTGTCTTAGCGGACTGCGAAATTCCACACAAGATACTGAAATTGCGGCCAACTTTCAGGGTGGCCGGCGCGAATCGCCGGCCCGCCCAGCGCAGCGCAGCCATGACAATGGCTTGACCGCATCCGGCCGGGCAGTTAAGAAGCGGCTTCCTGTGGCGGGGGTAGCTCAGTTGGTTAGAGCACCAGATTGTGGCTCTGGGGGTCGCGGGTTCAAGTCCCGTTCCTCGCCCCATTAATTCAAACGGCCGATCAACAGCTTAGCTGATGGTCGGCCGTTTTCGTTTGGGCCCGTTGCCGGATCAGACAGGTTGCGCCGCCGATCCCCGCCAATAGGCGCAACCTGCCGACGGCAATTCGTCGGAATCTCATAATAGTTTATAAAAATCATAATCTTAATAAGGTTGCGCCTTTCCGATTGACTCGGTTGCGCCTTTTGCGGAATGGTCACGGCAGCAGGGCCTGCATCACAGGCCGGAGTCGCAGCGGGGACCGGGTATGGCAGTCACCACCATCGGCGTGAAGATCGACGAAGACCTCAAGGCCCGTCTGAAGCGCGCGGCCGACGGCATCGGCCGCTCGCCGCACTGGCTGATCAAGCAGGCGATTTTCTCGGTGCTGGACAAGGTCGAACGCGGCGATGCGCTGGATGACCTATTCGCCGACACCCGGGCGAGTATCGATGTGCAGGATGCGCCGGCAGCAAACGATGCCCTGCAGGCGCCCTTCCTGGAATTTGCCCAGACCGTGCAGCCGCAGAGCGTGCTGCGGGCGCAGATCACCGCCGCCTATCGCCGACCGGAACCGGAATGCCTGCCGCAGCTGATCGCCGAAGCCACTCTGCCCAAGACGGTGACGGCGACGGCACGCACGCTGGCGCGCAGGCTGGTCGAGGCGCTGCGGGCCAAAAGCCAGTCCGGCGGCGTCGAAGGCCTGATCCACGAATACTCACTCTCCAGCCAGGAAGGCGTGGCGCTGATGTGCCTGGCGGAAGCGCTGCTGCGTATTCCTGATCGCGCCACGCGCGATGCGCTGATCCGCGACAAGATCGGCCATGGGGACTGGGAAGCCCATCTCGGCCACAGCCCGTCGCTGTTCGTCAATGCCGCCACCTGGGGCCTGCTGATCACCGGCCGACTGACCGCCACCACCAGCGGCAAGTCGCTGTCCAATGCGCTGACCAAGCTGATCGCCCGGGGCGGCGAGCCGCTGATCCGCAAGGGCGTCGATATCGCCATGCGCATGATGGGCGAGCAGTTCGTCTCCGGCCAGACCATTGCCGAGGCTCTGGCCAACAGCCGCCAATGGGAAGCGCAGGGCTTCCGCTATTCCTACGACATGCTGGGCGAGGCGGCGACCACGGCAGCCGATGCGCAGCGCTATTACACCGATTACGAACAGGCGATCCATGCCATCGGCAAGGCGGCGGCGAAACGCGGCATCTATGAAGGTCCCGGCATCTCGGTGAAGCTTTCGGCCCTGCATCCGCGCTACAACCGCGCCAATCTGGAGCGCGTGAAGGCCGAGCTGCTGCCGCGGCTGAAGGCGCTCACGCTGCTGGCGCGGCGTTATGATATCGGCCTCAACATCGATGCCGAGGAGGCCGACCGGCTGGAAATCTCGCTCGACCTGCTGGAAAGCCTGTGCTTCGACGCGGATCTGGCCGGCTGGAACGGCATCGGTTTTGTCGTGCAGGCCTATCAGAAGCGTGCGCCCTTCGTGCTCGACTGGATCATCGATCTCGGCCGCCGCAGCGACCATCGCCTGATGGTGCGCCTTGTGAAAGGCGCCTACTGGGACAGCGAGATCAAGCGCGCCCAGGTCGATGGCCTCGAAGGTTTCCCGGTCTATACGCGCAAGGTGCATACCGACGTGTCGTATCTGGCCTGCGCACGCAAACTGCTGACCGCACCCGATGCGGTCTATCCGCAATTCGCCACCCACAATGCGCAGACGCTGGCCACCATCCATACGATGGCGGGCGAGAACTATTACACCGGCCAGTATGAGTTCCAGTGCCTGCATGGCATGGGCGAGCCGCTGTATGAAGAGGTGGTCGGGCGCGACAAGCTGAACCGACCGTGTCGCATCTATGCACCGGTCGGCACCCATGAAACGCTGCTGGCCTATCTGGTGCGCCGTCTGCTGGAAAACGGTGCCAACACCTCCTTCGTCAACCAGATCGCCGACCAGGCCATTTCACTCGACAGCCTGATCGCCGATCCGGTCGATATCGCCAGGGCGATCCAGCCGCTCGGCGCGCCGCATCCAAAGATCGCACATCCACGTAATCTTCTTGGCGCGCGCCAGAACTCCACCGGCATCGACCTTTCCAATGAACAGCGCCTGGCCTCGCTGTCAGCCGCTCTGCTGTCCAGCGCCGACCAGAGCTGGCGAGCAGTGCCGCTGCTGACGGATGGCGCTGCGGAAGCGGGCGAAGCCCAGCAGCTGCGCAATCCGGCCAACCGCGGCGATATCGTCGGCCAGATGATTCCGGCAACGACAGTGCAGGTGACGCAGGCCGTGGATGGTGCGGTGGCTGCCGCGCCGATCTGGCAGGCCACACCGCCGGCCGAGCGGGCGCAATGCCTGCTGCGTGCCGCCGATCTGCTGGAAGCCCGCATGCCGCATCTGCTTGGCCTGATCGTGCGCGAGGCCGGCAAGTCGCTGCCCAACGCCATCGGCGAAGTGCGCGAGGCGGTCGATTTCCTGCGCTACTATGCCGAAAGCGTGGCGACAGAATTTTCCAACGCCACCCATCGTCCGCTCGGGCCTGTCGTCTGCATCAGCCCGTGGAATTTCCCGCTGGCGATCTTCACCGGCCAGGTGGCGGCCGCGCTGGCGGCGGGCAATGTCGTGCTGGCCAAGCCGGCAGAGGAAACCCCGCTGATCGCTGCCCAGGCGGTGCAAATGCTGCGCGAGGCCGGCGTGCCGGCCGGTGCCCTGCAGCTGCTGCCCGGCGATGGCCGGGTCGGCGCTGCGCTGGTCAATGATACGCGCATCCGTGGCGTGCTGTTCACCGGTTCCACCGAGGTGGCGCGCCTGATCCAGAAGCAGCTGGCCTCGCGCCTGACACCCGATGGCAAACCGATCCCGCTGATCGCCGAAACCGGCGGCCTGAATGCGATGATCGTCGATTCCTCTGCGCTGCCCGAACAGGTTGTCGCCGATGTGCTGGCCTCCGCCTTCGACTCTGCCGGCCAGCGCTGCTCGGCCCTGCGCATTCTCTGCCTGCAGGAGGATGTTGCCGATCACATGCTGAAGATGCTGAAGGGCGCCATGGCCGAACTCAGCATCGGTTCGCCGGATCGCCTGTCGGTCGATGTCGGCCCGGTGATCACGGCGTCGGCGCAGCAGTCGATCCTGGCCCATATCGAAGCCATGCGGGCGAAGAAATGCCGCATCGAGCAGCTGGCCCTGCCAGAGCAGGCACGCCACGGCACCTTCGTGCCGCCCACCGTGATCGAACTGGCCAAGGTGTCGGATCTCAAGGCCGAGGTGTTCGGCCCGGTGCTGCATGTGGTGCGCTACCGCCGCGAAAATCTCGATGCGCTGATCGACCAGATCAACCAGTCCGGCTATGGCCTCACCTTCGGTCTGCACAGCCGCATCGATGAAACCATCGCCCATGTCACCCAGCGTATCGAAGCCGGCAATCTCTATGTCAACCGCAACATCATCGGCGCCGTGGTGGGCGTGCAGCCGTTTGGCGGCCATGGCCTGTCCGGTACCGGGCCGAAAGCGGGCGGGCCGCTCTATCTGCGCCGCCTGCTGAGTGCGGCGCCAGCCGCCGCAGGCATGAGCGGGCAGGGGAGCAACGCGCTTTTCGCGCTCTATCATGGCTGGCTGCAGCAGCGGCATGCGGCGGTTGCGCAGCGCTGCGCGGCGCTGCTGCCGCGCAACCTGCCGGGACTGGTGCGCGAACTGCCGGGGCCGGTGGGCGAACGCAACCTCTACATCCTGTTGCCGCGCGGCAGCATCCGCTGTGACGCCGCGGCGCCCGCAGACCTGCTGGTTCAGGTGGCAGCGGCGCTGGCGACCGGCAACCGGGCCATCGTGCCGGAGCCGTTCGCCGATCTGTTCCGTGATCTGCCGGCAGCGCTGCGCGAGCGGATCGGCCATCAGGGGCGCGGCGATGCCATCCTGTTTGCGGGTGCCAGCGACACACTGCTGCAGCGGGCGCAGCAGGCGGCAGCCGAAGGCGAAGCCATAGTACCGATCCACACGGCGGATTCCGCCGGTGATTATCCGCTTGAATGGCTGGTAACCGAGCGCACGGTCAGCACCAACACCGCCGCGGCCGGCGGCAATGCCAGCCTGATGAGCATCGGCTAGGCGGTTTTTACGACTGCCGGGTTGCCTTGTCCGGTGATTGCGCCACAATAGGGGCAAGACCGGACGCGGGAGGAACGCGCGATGACCCGACAGGTTGGGCAAGTGCCCGTCAGCAGCCCCGACCAGCTCGCGGCCGAGATTCCCAATGGCGCCAAGATTGCCGTGCCGCCGGATTATTCCGGCGTGGCGATGGCGCTGACGCGGGCGATGATCCGGCGCGGCCTGCGCGACCTGCATGTGGTCTGCGTGCCGGTTTCCGGCCTGCAGGTCGACATGCTGGCCGGCGCCGGCTGCATCGGCACGGTGGAGACCTCGGCGATCACCTTGGGTGAATACGGCACCGCCTATCGTTTCCAGGCTGCCCTCAAGGCAAAACAGTTCCGCATGATGGATGCCACCTGTCCCGCCGTGCATGCGGCGATCCAGGCCGCCGGCAAGGGCCTGCCCTTCATGCCGCTGCGCGGCCTGCTCGGCACTGATCTTTTGAAGAACCGTCCCGACTGGCAGGTAATCGACAATCCCTTCGAGGCCGGCAAAGACCCCATCGTGCTGCTGCCGGCGATCAAGCCCGACTTCGCCGTCTTCCACGCTCCCTTTGCCGACCGCAATGGCAATGTCTTCATCGGCCGCCGGCGCGAGCTGGTGGCGATGGCCCATGCCTCCACCGCGTCGCTGGTGACGGTGGAGGAGATTCGCGATGTCGATCTGCTTGCCAGCGAGGAGACCGCGGCGGGCACACTGACCGCAGCCTATATCGGCGGCATTGCCGAGGCGCCGCGCGGCGCCTGGCCGATCAAGCTGTGGGATATCTATGACTATGACGAAGCGCATCTGAAGCTCTATGGCGAGATGGCGCGCACGCCCGAAGGCTTCGCCCGCTACTGCGACCAGTTCGTGCAGGATCAGAAGGCGGCCGAGTAATGAACTTCAGCCGTCAGGAACTGCTGATCAGCACCATCGCCCGCCTGCTGCAGGGCTGCCGACTGGTTGCCACCGGCGCGTCCTCGCCGATCCCCGGCGCCGGTGCGCTGCTGGCGCGCGCGCAGTCTGGCGGACGCATGCGGGTCAATGTGCTGGGCAGCGTGCGCAACGACTTCCTCTGCGATGGCGGTGTCGAACTGTTCGATCTTGCCGGGCAGGGACGGCTAGATGCCTTCTTCCTCGGCGGCGGCCAGATCGATGGCCAGGCCAATATCAATCTGGTCGGCGCCGGTGGTGAATATCCGCAAACCGATGTGCGCTGGCCCGGTTCGTTCGGCTCGGGCTACCTCTATTATCTGGTGCCGCGCGTCATCCTGTTCCGCGAGGAGCATACCCGCCGCGTGCTGGTGCCGAAGGTGGATTTCATTTCCTCGGCCGGGCCGCAGAATGACGGCACCTATCGTCCCGGCGGCCCGATCGGCCTGCTGACCAACCTGTGCTGGTTCGCCTTCGACCGCGTGCAGCGCCGCTTCCGGCTGGAGAGCGTGCATCCCGGCCATACGGTGGAAGAGGTGCGCGACAATACCGGCTTCGATTTCGATTGCCCGGCCAGTGTTCCGGCCACGGCCGCACCCGATGCCGATACCCTGGCCTTGCTGCGCACCCGGATCGCCCGGGACATCGCCGAAACCTATCCGCGCTTTGTCGCCCAGGTGTTTCCCGACCTCGCTGCAGCCGGCGATTGACGCACCGCCGTTTTCTCAAGCAGATCGGCTGATTCCGCCCAAATATTGACCACCGGTCGCCGGTGCGGTCGCGTGCTGCATACAGCGATTGCATACGATTCTGCCTGATGCCGTGAAAAGCCCCCACAACCGGCGGCTGGCATCTGCCTTGCATCGCTCCCGCGCAACGAACGCGGTGCGGATTACACGATGGCAGACAAGGGCGATATCGAGCTGGCGGCGGTGCTCAAACGCTACGGCGGTGCCATTGCTGTCGACTCGATCAGTCTGAAAATTCCGGCCGGCACCTATTGCTGCCTGCTCGGCCCCAGCGGCTGCGGCAAGAGCAGCACGCTGCGCATGATCGCCGGCCATGAGGAGATTTCCGACGGCGATATCCTGCTTGGCAACGAGGTGATCAACACCCTGCCGCCGGCCAAGCGCGGCACGGCGATGATGTTCCAGAATTATGCGTTGTTCCCGCATCTCGACTGTGTCGACAACGTCGCCTTCAGCCTGAAGATGAAGGGCATGGCCAAGGCCGAGCGTCGCGCCAGGGCGATGGAACTGCTGCGCCTGGTGGATATGCAGGACTACGCCGCCCGCCTGCCGGCGCAGCTGTCCGGCGGTCAGCAGCAGCGTATCGCATTGGCGCGTGCCTTGATCACCGGGCCTTCCGCCTTGTTGCTGGACGAACCACTCTCGGCGCTCGACCCCTTCCTGCGCGCCAAGATGCGCGAAGAGCTGAAGCGCCTGCAGAAGGAACTCGGCATCAGCTTCATCCATGTCACCCACAGCCAGGAAGAGGCGATGGCGCTGGCCGATCTGGTGGTGGTGATGAACAAGGGCCGTATCGAACAGGCTTCGTCGGCACGCGATGTCTTCAACAAGCCGCGCACCGCTTTCGTCGCCCGCTTCATCGGCGGCCATAACATCCTCGACTGCGCGGTCGATCCCGCGGATGGCAATATCCTGCTGCCCGGCAATGTCGGCATCCCGCTGGCGCCGGGCATGGGCGGCGCCCGACGCCGCATTTCCGTGCGCGCCGATCATGCCCGGCTGGGGCCGGCATCCGGCGGCCAGGCCGGATTCAGCGGCACCGTGCGCGCGGTCGAATATCTCGGCAGCATGGTGCATGTCGGCATCACGCCGCAGGGTCTGCTGGATTGCAGCATCGACGAAAACGAATTCGCGGTTGCGGTCGATGAAGCGACCTTCTTTGCCGCGCCGGTCGCCGTGGGCGATGCGGCTGCGGTGTCATGGAAACTTGGGGATGTCCATATCCTCGAGGATTAACGGGCGGCATCGGGCCGCATAACAAAGCAGCGGAGGCTGACATGGCTAAGGACAAGATGACGGGTAAAACGCGTGGCATGAATCGCCGCACCGTGCTGAAGGGTGCTGCGGCCGGTATCGGTCTGGCGGCCGGCAGCGGCGCGCTCACCGGCTTCCCGACGATCTGGGCGCAGAACATCAAGAATGTCACGCTGCGCCAGTTCGGCACCGGTGTGTCGAATCTCAATGCCATCGCCGAGAAGTGCAAGGCCGATACCGGCATCACCCTGCAGATGACCGCACTCGATTCCGATGCGGTGGCGCAGCGCGCCGTGACCCAGCCGAAGTCGTTCGACATCGCCGATATCGAATACTGGATCTGCAAGAAGGTGTTCCCGGCCGGCGTGATGCAGCCGATGGACACCAAGAAGATCAAGAATGTCGACAAGATCGTGCCGCTGTTCCTCAGCGGCAAGCTCAAGCCCGACAGCGTGATCGCCCAGGGCACTGCGCCGCACAGCGTCGGCTTCGTCGAGGGCAAGGACTCCACCAAGTTTGCCAAGTCGCAGACCCAGTGGATGACCATGATCCCGACCATCTACAACGCCGATACGCTCGGCATCCGTCCGGATCTGGTCGGTCGCCCGATCACCAACTGGAAGGACATCATGGACCCTAAGTTCAAGGGCAAGGCGTCCATCCTGAATATCCCGTCCATCGGCATCATGGACGCGGCAATGATCTGCGAATCGATGGGCGAGATCAAATACGGCGACAAGGGCAACATGACCAAGGCCGAGATCGACAAGACGATCTCGATCATGACCGCCGCCAAGAAGGCCGGCCAGTTCCGCGCCTTCTGGAAGACCTTCGATGAGTCGGTCAACCTGATGGCCTCGGGCGAGGTCATCATCCAGTCGATGTGGTCGCCGGCGGTCACCGCCGTGAAGTCGAAGGGCATCCCCTGCGTCTACCAGCCGCTGGCCGAAGGCTATCGCGCCTGGGGCGGCGGTCTGGGCATCGCCAAGCATCTCACCGGCCTCGAACTCGATGCCGCCTATGAATATATCAACTGGTATCTGTCGGGCTGGGTCGGCGCCTATCTGAACCGTCAGGGCTATTACTCTGCCGTGCTGGATACCGCCAAGCAGCATATGAGCGCCGACGAATGGGCCTTCTGGATGGAAGGCCAGCCGGCCAAGACCGATATCATGAGCCCCGATGGCAAGCTGCTGGAAAAGGCCGGTGCCGTGCGCGATGGCGGTTCGTTCGAGAACCGCATGGGCAAGGTCGCCTGCTGGAATGCCGTGATGGACGAGGACCGTTACATGGTCCAGAAGTGGAACGAGTTCATCGCCGCCTGAAGACGGAAAGAGCGCCGCGCAGGCCCGGATTGTATGGGGTCTGCGCGGCGCAGTTCCGATGAACAAAAGCTACATCCCCTATCTGCAGGTCGCGCCGCTCACCTTGGTGTTCGGCGCCTTCCTGGTGATTCCGATCCTGACCATCGTGGTGGTCAGCTTCTGGGACTACGATTTTGCGCGCATCATCCCCGATTTCGTGCTGACCAATTACAAGGAGCTGCTGGGCAGCCCGGTCACGCTACGCACGTACCTCAACACACTGCGCTATGCCGCCATCGTCTGGGTGGTGACGCTGCTGATCGGCTTCACCATCGCCTATTTCCTCGCCTTCCATGTGCGTAGCGACACCTGGCAGACCGCCTGTTTCCTGATCTGCACCGTGCCCTTCCTGACCTCGAACATCATCCGCATGATTTCCTGGATTCCGTTCCTGGGGCGCAACGGCCTGCTCAACTCCGCCCTGGTCAATGCCGGCATCGTCAACCAGCCGCTGGAATTCCTGCTGTTCTCCGATTTCGCCGTCGTGCTGGCCTTCGTGCATCTCTACACGCTGTTCATGATCGTGCCGATCTTCAATTCGATGATGCGGATCGACCGCTCGCTGATCGAGGCCGCCTATGACGCCGGCGCCAACGGGCTGCAGGTGCTGACCAATGTGATCATCCCGCTGTGCAAGCCCGGCATCGCCATCGGTTCGATCTTCGTCGTTACGCTGGTCATGGGCGATTTTGTCACCGTGCGCTTCATGAGCGGCGGCCAGAGCGCGTCCGTCGGCCTGATGATGGCCAATGCCATCTCATTGCTGCAATACCCTGCTGCCGCCGCCAATGCGGTGATCCTGCTGATTGTCGTGCTGCTGATGGTGGCGGGCATGATGCGCATCGTCGATATCCGCAAGGAGCTTTGACATGCGCGACCAGAAACGCGGCAAGGCTTTCTATGTGCTGGGCGCCTTTTTCATTCTTTTCGTGCTGTTCCTCTACGGCCCGATGTCGACCATTTTCATCCTGTCCTTCCAGGGTCCGGAAGGCGGCCTGACCTTCCCGATGCGCGGCGTCTCGCTCAACTGGTTCCGCAACCTCACCGAAAAGCAGATGGTCGGCGATTTCGCCGGCAGTTTCGCCCGCAGCTTCGCGCTCGGCGTCATCGTCATGCTGCTCACCGTCGTGATCGCGCTGTCCGGCGGTCTCGCCTTCCGTCACCGGTTCAAGGGTGCGGGCGTGATCTTCTACATGGCGATTGCCAGCCTGATCGTGCCCTCCATCCTGGTCAGCCTCGGCATCGGCCTGCAGTTCCGCATCATCGGCTGGGATACCACCTGGTATGGCTCGGCGCTCGGCGCGCATCTGACCTGGACGCTGCCGTTCGGCCTGCTGATCATGTTTGCCATCTTCAACCGCTTCAACAAATCCTACGAAGAGGCAGCTCGCGATCTCGGCGCCACGCCCTGGCAGGTGATCCGCCATGTGGTGATCCCGATCATCCTGCCCAGCCTGATCGGCATCGCGCTGTTCGGCCTCACGCTGTCCTACGACGAATTCGCCCGCACGCTCATGACAGCCGGCACCGACAACACCCTGCCGCTGGAAATCTATGCCATGACCACCAATGTGACGACGCCGGTGCTCTACGCGCTCGGCACCGTCACCAGTGCGTTCTCCTTTGTCATCATCATCCTGGCGCTCGGTGCTGTCAGTTTCGTGCGCTGGCGCCGCGCCCGCCATGGCTCCGATGCGGGCCGGGGCGTATAGTCCGGCATCATGACCGCGGGATTTTCAGTGCATGTGATGAGCCGCGCCCAGCTCGACCTCGCCGTCGACTGGGCCGCTGCCGAGGGCTGGAATCCGGGCCTTGCCGATGCCGGCATCTTCCACGCCGCCGATCCGCAGGGCTTCCTGATCGGCCTGCAGGATGGCGAGCCGGTCGCCTGTGTGTCGGTGGTGCGCTACGGCCATCGCTATGGCTTCCTCGGTTTCTACATCGCGGCGCCGGCCTGGCGCGGCAAGGGCAGGGGCTGGGCGGTGTGGCAGGCCGGGTTGCAGCATCTGGGCGAACGCGTGGTTGGCCTCGATGGCGTGCTGGCGCAGCAGGACAACTACCGCAAATCCGGTTTCGCACTCGCCCATCGTAATATCCGCTATGGCGGCACGCCGGGCTTTGGTACGCCATCGGCTGCGCTGGTCGATGCGCGCAGCATCGGCTTCGACAAACTGCTGACCTATGATCACCGCTTCTTCCCGGCGCCGCGCGATGGGTTCCTCTCCGCCTGGCTCACCGCGCCGGGCCATCGCGCCCTGACCTCTGTCGTCGATGGCGACCTGGCCGGCCTCGGCGTGATCCGGCCCTGCCGTAGCGGCCACAAGATCGGGCCGCTGTATGCCGCGTCGCCGGCGCTGGCCGTCGATCTGCTGGCTGGCCTGTGCGAGGGCGTCGCGGGTCCGGTCTGGCTCGATGTGCCGGAAACCAACGCGCATGCGGTGAAACTCGCCGAAAGCGCCGGCCTGAAGCCGGACTTCGAGACCGCGCGCATGTATAAGG
This sequence comes from Ferrovibrio terrae, assembly GCF_943372915.1. Lineage (GTDB taxonomy): Bacteria > Pseudomonadota > Alphaproteobacteria > Ferrovibrionales > Ferrovibrionaceae > Ferrovibrio > Ferrovibrio terrae_A. The sequence goes on from NZ_CALSAN010000041.1 coordinate 21,396, forward strand.
GGCCGGCGCCGGTGGTCGACATCGCGCATCTCTACGGTATCACCACATTCGAGCTGGGCTGATGAAACTGCTGCTGATCAATCCCAACACCACCGTGCCGATGACCGACAAGGTGCTTAGTGTCGCGCGCCAGGTGGTGTCGCCGGACACCACGCTGGTCGGCGCCACCGGGCGCTTCGGTGCCGCCTATGTTGCCACCCGCAGTTCCTACGCCATCGCTGCCCATGCGGCACTCGATGCCTGGGCCGAGCATGCCGATGGTGGCTTCGATGCCGTGCTGCTGGCCTGCTTCGGCGATCCCGGCCTTGATGGCCTGCGCGAGCTTTGCGATGTGCCGGTGGTCGGCATGGCCGATGCCTCGATCCAGCTGGCGGCCAGCCTCGGCAAGAAGTTCGGTATCGTCACCGGCGGTGAGCGCTGGGGCCCGATGCTGCATGAATTCGTCGCCAGCCGCGGCCTGAGCGAAAAGCTCGCCTCGGTGCAGACCGTGGCGCCCACCGGTGGCGACATTGCCCGCGACCCCGAAGGATCGATGGCCCTGCTGGCCAATGCCTGCAAGGCAGCGGCAAAGGACGGTGCCGATACTGTGATTCTCGGTGGCGCGGGTCTTGCCGGCCTCGCTGCGGTGATCCGCGATCAGGTGCCGGTGCCGCTGATCGACAGTACCGAGGCCGCCGTGCGCGTCACTGAAGCCGTGGCCGCATCGAAACTCGGCAAGGCCACCATCGGCACCTTTGCGACGCCGCCCGGCGTGCCCAGCATCGGGCTGTCGCCGGCGCTGGCGAAACGCATCTCCGGCCTTTAAGGCGTTTCGCGCAGCCAGACCTGCGTGCGGCCCAGGATCGGCGTGCCGATATAGCCGCGCAGGCGCAGCTTCTGTCCCGCTTCGGTGAGGCTGGCCTTGGCGTTGTAGATCTTGCCGTTCTTCGGATCGAGCACGCCGCCGCCGGCCCATTCATTGGTGCCGTCGGCTTTCAGGCCCCAGAGGAACACCATGCCGATCACCGGCTGGTCCTTTCGTTCGCCCTCGCAGGCCTCGCAGCGCGGGTCGGGCTTTTCATCCGGCCGCAGGAAGATCTGCAGGATGCGGCCCTGCAATTCGCCATTCACATCTGTGATCTCGACAATGCTGCGCGGCGTGTTGGTCTCGTCGTCGATGGTTTTCCAGCGGCCCACGGCACTCGGCTCTGCGGCATGGACCGGCACGGCCAGGCTGAGAGCAAGACCCACAGACGACATAATATTGCGGAGCGGACGGGGCATGGCGGACCTCCTGAGACGGACAATCGCATAATTTCATGCTTTGGCGAATTTTCACCGGCGCCGAAACTGTTATAGAGTGACCGACAGCACAGGCCGATATTTTAAGGCCCGGCAGTTTTGGGAGATACGGCATGACCGAACAGACCACGGGCTCCCGCTTCCGTCTCGGTGTCGGCGCGGCCGAGGATTGGCGCATGGCGGTTGATGGCTGCCTGCTGCAGCTGATGCCGCTGTCCGATACCGCCAATGTCGGCTTCGTCTATGTCAGCGACCGCATGGCCGATCGCATGCCGCAGATCATGAAGCGGCTGACCGAGGCCACCGGCATTGCCAACATGGTCGGCGCCTGCGGCTACAGCATTGCCGCCGGCGACAAGGAATATTGCGACGAGCCAGTGGTGGCCTGCTTGGTTGGCACCGTGCCCGAGGGCAGTGCCAAGGTCTTCACCCGTCCCACCGAGCGGCCGCAGGGCTGGCTCGGCGTCGTGCATGCCGATCCGCAGGTGCCGGCGCTGCCCGAACTGATCGAGGATTTTTCCGAAGCCTGTGGCGCCTATCTGGTCGGCGGCCTGGTGGCGGCGCGCGGGCCGCGCCCGCAATGGGCCGGCAGCGCCATCGAGGGCGGCATGTCGGGCATCGTGTTTTCCGAAGCGCAGCCGATGATGACCAGCCTGACGCAAGGCTGCAGCCAGGTCGGCGGCCTGCATGAGATCACCGCGGCCGATGGCAATGTGATTCTCGAACTCGATTCCAAGCCGGCCTATGACGTGCTGCGCGACAGCTTCGCCGTGGAGTCGCTGCAGGACCTGCGCAAGCTCTCCAGCGGGCTGATGGTGGGCCTGCCGATCACCGGCGCCGACCGCCCCGATTTCCTGGTGCGCAACATCATCGGCATCGACCCCCAGGCCGGCGGCATCGCCATCGGCGCCATGGTGGAAGAGGGCGAGCAGATCTTCTTCTGCCGCCGCGACATCGAATCGGCCGGCCGCGACATGGACCGCATGCTCACCGAGGTGAAGCGCCGCTGCGGCGACCGCGTGCCGCGCGGGGCCTTGTGGTATTCCTGCATGGCGCGCTGCCAGGATCAGTTCGTGCAGTCGCCCAGCGAGCTGGCCCGCATCCAGACCGTGTTCCCCGACCTGCCGCTGGTCGGCATGTATTGCGGTGGCGAGATCGCCCAGTCGCGGCTCTACGGCTATACCGGCGTGCTGGCGCTGTTCCTGTAACAATTCCCTGCAAGATTCTCCTGGCAGGATTTCTGCCGGAGAAAGCTCATGACCGATCCATACGGCGGCCCGCCGCGCAGCGGCTGGCCCAGACTGATGGTGGAACTGCTGGTGCAGGATTTCACCATATCCCTCAGTTTCTGGCGCGACGTGCTCGGTTTCGGTATCGCCTATCAGCGACCGGTAGAACGCTTTGTCTATCTTGAGCATCCCGATGGTGCGCAGATCATGCTCTGCCAGCGCCACGGTCAATGGGAAACCGGACCGCTGCAACGGCCTTATGGCCGGGGTCTGATGCTGCAGGTCTATGTCAGGCGGCTCGATCCCGTCATTGCCGCCCTGACAGCGATGGATTGGCCGATTCATACCGGTCTGCGTGAAACATGGCGGCGCGTCGGAGACCGCGAATCCGGACAGCTTGAGGTTTTCGTGCAGGATCCCGATGGCTATCTGCTCATGGTGGCCGAAGAGATCGGTGAACGGCCGCTCAACTAGGCCTCCAGCACGATCCGGCCCACCACCTGGCCGGCCTTCAGCTTTTCCAGTGACGCGGTCGCCTGATCCAGCGGCGCCATGGTGATCGGCAGGGCCGGCAGCGCGGTGGTCTGCGCCAGCGCCAGCAGTTCGCGCAGTTCGGCCAGGCTGCCGACATAGCTGCCGCTCACCCGCAACCCCTTCATCACATGCAGGCCGATGGAAAAGCTCGCGGTGCCGCCGAGCAGGCCGACGGTGACCAGATGGCCGCCCTTGCGCAAAGCGCCATAGCCGAAGCCGAAGCTGGTATCCGAGCCGGCGAAATCCACCGCCGCCATCACGCCGCCGGTGGCCTTCAGCAGTGTTTTCAGCGCGCCGTCCGCGCGCGGATCGATGGCCTCGCTGGCGCCGAGCTGCAGGGCGGCTGCGCGCTTGGCCGGATCGAGATCGGCGACGATAGGCGCCACGCCGGTCATGGCTTTGGCCAGCGCCACCGCATTCAGGCCGACGCCGCCGGCGCCGACGATGAGCAGGCTGTGATCCTCGCGCAGGCGGCCGATCTTCTTCAGCGCCGAATAGGCGGTGAGGCCGGAGCAGGCATAGGTCGCCGCCAGTGCCGGATCGAGGCTGCCGATATCGAGCAGATAGCGCTCATCGGGCACCAGCACATGGCTGGCATAGCCGCCATCGCTGAAGATGCCGATCGCCTGCTGCGCGCCGGCACAGAGATGCTCGTTGCCGTCGCGGCAGGGCGGGCAGGTGCCGCAACCGATCCAGGGAAAGAGCAGCTTGCGCTGCCCGGCTTTCACCTGTGTCGCCTCGGGGCCGGCCGACACAACCGTGCCGGTGATCTCATGGCCGGGTGTCAGCGGCAGCAGAGTGCCATTGGCGGCCGCCACCACGCGCTTGCCGCCGCCGAGATCGAAATAGCCGTCCCAGATATGCAGGTCGCTGTGGCAGACGCCGCAGCATTCGACCCTGACCAGCACCTGGCGCCCGGCCGGCTGCGGCAGCGGCTTCTCGGTCAGCACCAGCGGCTTGCCGAAGGCGGCAACCTGATAGCAGCGCAGCATGGCGTCCTCCTGTGTTGCGATGATGGTAGGAAGCCCGGCGGGCTGGTGTCCAGCCTCCAAACCGGTAAACTCGGGCCAAGAAATGTGCGTGGGAGGCTCCGTCATGCTGAAGCAAATGTTCGATCTCACCGGCCGGGTGGCGCTGATCACCGGTGCCTCGCGTGGCTTCGGCCTGGAATTCGCCAAGCTGTTTGCCGAGGCCGGTGCGCTGGTGATCCTGAATGGCCGCCATGTCGAAACCCTGCAGACGGCTGCCGATGTGGTGCGTCGCCATGGCCTGGTCGATATCGCCGCCTTCGATGTGGCCGACATTCCCGCCGGCGTGTCGGCGATTGCCGCCATCGAAAAGACCCATGGCAGCCTCGATATCCTGGTCAACAATGCCGGCATGAATATCCGCAAGCCGCTGGCCGACTATAAGCTGGAGGACTGGCGCCAGGTGATCGAGGTCGATCTCACGGCGGCGTTTGCGCTGGCGCAGGCAGCCGGTCTTGGCATGGCAAAGCGCGGCTATGGCCGCATCATCAATATCGGTTCGGTGATGTCGGTCTGGGGCCGCGCCGGCATACCCGCTTACGCGGCAGCCAAGCACGGCATTCTCGGCATGACCAAGGCCTTTGCCGCCGAACTCGGCGCCAGCGGCGTCACCTGCAATGCCATCGCGCCGGGCTATTTCGAAACCGAGCTGAATGCCGAGCTGATGAAGAACGCGGATTTCGTGAAATACGTCACCGACCGCACGCCGCTGCGCCGCTGGGGCAAGCCTGACGAACTGGCCGGCGCCGCGCTGTTCCTCGCCTCGCCGGCGGCAGGCTATGTCAACGGCCACCTGCTCACCGTGGATGGCGGCATGACGACCACGATGTAAGCGCATGACGGCAGCCAGCGACAGCCCCAGAGACATCTTGGGTTTCATCCCGGCCTTTCCGGTGCGGCACGAACGCCGCCTGCCGCTGTTCCGGCTGTTGAAGACACTGCGCCAGAATGCCATCGGCACCTACACGAGTGAGGCCTTCGAGCGCGACGTCATTGTCTACCGGCTCGGCTTCAAGCCGATGATCCTGGCCAATCACCCCGACCTGATCCGCCATGTCATGCTCGACAATGCGGCGAATTACGAGCGCGACCCGGTCGGCAAGCGCATGCTGGAACCCGGGCTGGGCAAGGGACTGCTCACCAGTGAAGGTGCGGAATGGAAACGCCAGCGCCGCATGATGGCGCCGATTTTCCAGCCGCGCCGGCTCGCCGGCTTCGCCGAGATCATGACGGACTATTCCGCCGCGCTGGCGGAAAAACTGGTAGCGCTGCCGCAAGGCCAGAGCATCGACATGGCCGAGCAGATGATGCTGCTGACGCTCGACATCATCGCGCGCACCATGTTCGGCGCCGATGCGACCACCGATGTCTCGGCGGTGGGAGCGGCGATGGACCGCTACCAGGTCACGGTGCGACCCAATATTCCCGATCTGCTTGGCCTGCCGCGCTGGGTGCCGCGCCCCGATGCGCGCGAGGGCCAGCGCGCGCTGGCCGAGATGGATGCCATCATCAACAGCCTGATCCGCCGCCGGCGCGAGAGTGCAGACCCGGGCAGCGATCTGCTCGGTCTGCTGCTGGCGGCGCGCGACGATGAGACCGGCAGCGTGCTGGATGATCGGGAAGTGCGCGACCAGATGGCCACCTTCTTCCTCGCCGGCCATGAAACCACCGCCACCGCGCTGGCCTGGACCTGGTATCTGCTGGGCCATGCGCCGGCGGTGGAGGCGAAACTGCATGCCGAGCTTGATACAGTGCTCGGCGGCCGGCCGGCCACCTATGCCGACTACGACAGGTTGATCTATACCCGCATGGTGATCGAGGAGGCGATGCGCCTCTATCCGCCGGCCCACACCACGGCGCGGCAGGCGGTGGCCGATGACCGCTTCGGTGCCATCGAGATGCCGGCCGGCACCATGGTGGTGGTGTCGCCCTGGATCATGCATCGGCACCGGCTGTACTGGCAGAATCCCGATGCCTTCGATCCGGAGAATTTCGCCCCCGACAAGGCTGCCGCGCGTCGCCGCTACACCTATCTGCCCTTTGGGGCCGGGCCGCGTATCTGCATCGGCCAGGGCTTTGCCATGATCGAGGCGGTGCTGATCCTCGCCACACTGGCGCAGAAATTGCGTGCCCGCCTGGTGCCGGGCGCCATGGTGACGCCGGTGGCGAAAATCACCCTGCGGCCGTCGCCCAATCTGCCGATGACCATTCAGCCGCGTTGAACAGGACAGATTCAGAATGAGTGAAGACCTCTGCTACATGCCGGCCGCCGATCTGGTCGAAGGCTATCGCACCGGAAAACTGTCGCCGGTCGAGGTGACGCATGCGCTGCTCAAGCGTATCGCGGCGATCAACCCCCGGCTCAACGCCTATAATCTGGTCGATGACGCATCCGCCCTGCGCGATTCTCAAGCTTCTGAAGCGCGCTGGAAAGCCGGCAAGCCGCTCAGCCCCATCGACGGCGTGCCGGCCTCGATCAAGGACATCATCCTCACCAAGGGCTGGCCGACCCTGCGCGGCTCGAAGACCGTCGATCCGCACCAGGCCTGGGACGAGGATGCACCGGTGACGGCGCGCCTGCGCGAAGCCGGCTGTGTCATCATCGGCAAGACCACCTCGCCCGAGATGGGCTGGAAGGGCGTGACGGACTCGCCGCTCACCGGCATCACGCGCAATCCGTGGAACACCGATCTCACGCCGGGCGGTTCCTCGGGCGGCGCCTCGGCGCAGGTCGCCGCCGGCCTCGGCCAGCTTGCGGTCGGCACCGATGGCGGCGGCTCGATCCGCATCCCGGCCGGCTTCACCGGCATCGTCGGTCTGAAACCCAATTTCGGCCGCGTGCCGGCGGCGCCGCTCAGCCCCTTCGGCACCGTGGCGCATCTGGGACCGATGACGCGCACGGTGCGCGATGCGGCACTGATGCTGAACGAGATGGTCAAACCTGACGCGCGCGACTGGTTCGCGCTGCCCTATGACGGGCGCGACTACACCGCCAATCTGGGGCAGGGCGTGAAAGGCCTGAAGATCGCCTACAGCCCGACGCTGGGTTTCGCGAAAGTCGATCCCGAGGTTGCGGCGGCGGTGGATGTGGCGGCGAAACAGTTCGCGGCGCTGGGTGCCAGCGTCGAGCAGGTCGATCCCGGCTTTGCCGATCCGATCTGGATGTTCCATGTGCACTGGTTCCTCGGCGCCTACAATGCGACCATGGCGCTGCCCAAAGACAAGTTTGCCATGCTCGATCCCGGCCTGATCAAAACCGCAGAGGCAGGGGCGAAGATCACCACCAGGGAATACCTGCAGGCCCAGAATGAGCGCGGCAGGCTGGGCGTGCTGATGAAGCGTTTCCATGAAACATACGACCTGCTGTTGACACCCGCGCTCGCCGTGCTGCCCTTCACCGCCGGTCGCCTCGCACCCGAAAGCATGGGCGATGCCTACTGGACGGAGTGGACACCGTTCACCTATCCCTTCAACCTGACTCAGCAGCCCGGGCTCACGGTGCCCTGCGGCTTCTCGAAATCCGGCCTGCCGATCTCTCTCCAGCTGGTTGGCCCGATGCATCGCGAGGATCTGCTGCTGCGCGCCGGGGCCGCCTATGAGGCGGCCACCGAGTGGCACAAGCCGAGGCCGAAACTGGCATGACCGATAACGCCGCTCTGCTCACTGTCACCGAAATGGCTGCCGCCGACCGCGCGGCCATCAATGGCGGTGCATGGGGCGGCGGCGTGCCGGGCATCGACCTGATGGAAGCCGCAGGTGCCGCCGTGGCGCGCATGGTGCAGCGGCATCATCCACTGGGGAGCGTGGTGGTGCTCTGCGGGCCAGGCAACAATGGCGGCGACGGCTTTGTTGCAGCACGGCTGCTGAAAGATGCCGGCCGGCAGGTCGCGCTGCTGCTGTTCGGATCGCGTGACAAGCTGACGGGCGATGCGGCAGCGATGGCGCAGCGCTGGACCGGTCCGGTGATTGCTGCCACGCCGGTGCAGATCATGCAGGCCGATGTGATCGTCGATGCGCTGTTCGGCGCCGGCCTGAGCAAGCCACTGGAGGGTGCAGCGCTGGCGCTGGTCGATGCGGTGAATGAATCCGACGCGGCAGTCGTGGCGGTCGATCTGCCCAGCGGCCTGCACGGGGATGACGGAAAGTTTCGTGGCGGCGCGGTGCGCGCCACACGCAGCGTCACTTTTTTCAGGCCCAAGCCGGGCCATCTGCTGCTGCCCGGCCGGCTGCTCTGCGGTGATCTGCATGTTGCCGAGATCGGCATTTCGGCTGCGGTGCTGGCCGAGATCAGGCCGCAGCAATGGCGCAACGATCCCGCCCTGTGGCGCGCGCTACTGCCGGTGCCGCATGTCGCACACCATAAATATGCCCGCGGCCATGTGCTGGTGCGTGGCGGGCGGCAGGCCGGGGCAACGCGGCTGGCCGGCCATGCGGCGCTGCGCATCGGGGCCGGACTGGTGACGCTGGCGCAGCCGCAGGAGGCGATGCTTCAGGGGGGCGGACCGGATGCGCTGATGCGCCAGCGCTGCGACGGCATTCCCGGCTGGCGCGCCGCGCTGGCCGATCCGCGCCGCAATACCCTGCTGCTCGGGCCGGGCAACGGCAGCGGCATGGCGACGCAGCAGGCGGTGCTGGATGCACTGGCGAGCAAACGCGGCACAGTGCTGGATGCCGATGCGCTGACAGCCTTTGCGGATGATCCGAAGCGGCTGTTCGCAGCGATCAGGGGGCCAACGATCCTGACGCCGCATGACGGCGAATTCGCCCGCCTGTTCCCCGATCTCGCCGCGCTGACCAAACTGGCGCGCGCGCGGGCGGCAGCCAAGATGAGCAACGCCGTCATTGTGCTGAAAGGCGCCGATACCGTGATTGCCGATCCTGACGGTCGTGCCGCGATCAACACGAATGCTCCTCCTGATTTGGCAACTGCAGGCGCGGGCGATGTGCTGGCCGGCTTCTGCGCCGGGTTGCTGGCGCAGGGGATGCCGGTGTTTGAAGCCGCCTGTGCCGCCGTCTGGCTGCATGGCGCGGCGGCGAATGAAGCCGGCGTGGGTTTGATCGCCGACGATCTGATCGAGGCGGTCAGGCGGCCGTTGGCGGCTCTGCGACGATAGTGCGCGCCTTCGCCAGCGCCGCTGTCAGGTTCGGCTGCACCGCACCGGGCCCGAGCCGCTCCAGCAGTCCCATTTCGCGCAGCACCTGCAGGGGCTGTGGCTGCACGCGGGTCAGCAGCACCACGGTGCCGCGTGCGCGGTTCTTGTCGATGAAGCTGCCCAGCGCGTCGATACCGCTGGCATCCACCAGCGGCACATTGCCCATGCGCAGGATGAACACCCGCGGCGCTTTCTCGATGCGGTCGAGGATATCGGCCAGCATGGCGGCGACACCGAAGAAGAACGGCCCGCTGATCTCGAACACCTCGACGCCTTTCGGGATGTCGATGGCGGCCAGTGCGGTGGCGCCGGCCTCGGTCTCGGCGCGTT
>NZ_CALSAN010000042.1:0-29889 GCF_943372915.1 Ferrovibrio terrae
GCGCAAGCTGGTGGTCATCAGACGCACCAGGCGGTCAAACACCACCTCGAGCATCGGCAGACGTTCGTAGGAAACCAGCGCGCTGTTGATGATGGCGCGGATGCCCGCGCGGTCTGACTCTTCTTCTACGGACGCATCGAAGCCTAAAAGACTGTCGATTTCGTCCTGATTCAGAATCCTGGTGGAGCCGCCGGCCTCATCGCCGCCGTCGCCGCCGGCCCATTCGGCGCCGCCGTCTTCGGGATTATCCGCCATGGACGCCTCGTGTGATCACTGGATCAACATTTCCTTGAACAGCACGTCATTGATCTTGAGCGGTGCCACCGCCTGATTGACGCGAATCAGCAGTTCTTCCTTCAGCCGGTACAGGCCGGCTGACCCCACCAGATCGTCCGGGCGCAATTCGCGCAGATAGATCTGGAAATTGTCGATCACGCGCGGCAGCAGTTCGTTCAGCTTCGGCGTCGACAGCGGGTCATTATGTTCCAGCGACACCTTCAGCTTCAGATAGGAGGCCTGCCGGCCGGTGGAATTCAAATTCACCAGAATATCGGGCAGATCATAGAAGACCGTAACCTTGGGAACCTCCGGCTTGACCTCGGCCTCCTCGGTCTTGCTGGCAAACAGGAAGAAATAGGCCGCGCCGCCACCGCCCACGAGCAGCAGCAGAACCAGGACAGCCGCAACGATCACGATTGCCCGTTTGCCGCGCTTCTTTGGTGCGCCTTCGCCTTCGCCTTCGCCCTGGCCTTCGGTGTCGTCACTCATGCCTGCCACACATCCCTGGCACCAGAATCCGGCGTCTGCCGGTTCACTCCGGATGCCATTGGTAAGGGCCCACAGTTAACACTTTGTCAAAGGCCGGCAGTTTTTGCCGGGTTTGGCCCGCCCCGCCCCGGTCAAAAACCGCCGAGCTGGCGGAAAACCCGAAATAAACGGCCGTTTTCCGACATAAATCGAACTGGCACGCTGCCTGCAATACTACCGGCAACAACGGCTAAACGCGAGTTTCGTGTCATGGAAAATACCACTTACATCGGTCTTTCGCGCCTTTCAGGCATGCGCCGCGAAATGGATGTGCTCGCCAACAACATGGCGAACATGAATTCGAACGCCTACAAGGGCGAGCGGGTGATGTTTGAGGAATTCCTCAAGGGCCCGAATGCCAAGGAAAAGACCAGCTTCGTCAACGACTGGGCCGTGCTGCGTGATTTCCGCGCCGGCAAGCTGGAGCAGACCGGCAACACCTTCGATTTCGCCATCAGCGGCAGCGGCTACCTCACGGTCGATACCCCGCAGGGCCGTCGCTATACCCGCGATGGCCATCTGCGTCTGGATGCCGACCGCCGCCTGGTGACCTCGGGTGGTCATCCGGTTCTGGATAACCGCGGCCGCGACATCATCGTTCCCGATGGCCAGGGCACCCCGACCATGGCCGTGGACGGCACACTGAATGTCGGCCAGCAGCAGGTCGCCAAGATCGACCTGGTGAATTTCCGCAACGAGCAGGAACTGCGCAAGACCGCCCAGGGCCTGTTCGCCACCACGCAGGACACCATCGATGCCCCCGCCACCACCACGCTGGTGCAGGGCATGCTGGAAGCCTCGAATATCGAACCGATCGTCGAAATGACCAACATGATCGAGCTGCTGCGCCAGTACCAGAGCACGCAGAGCATGCTCGATGCCGAAAACGATCGCCTGAAGTTGGCGATCCAGCGGCTCGGCCGCCAGAATTGATGAATTGACGGACCAGGAGACCTAGACCATGCGTTCGCTCAGCACCGGTGCCACCGGCATGATGGCTCAACAGCTCAATGTTGAAGTCATCTCGAACAATATCGCCAACATGAGCACGACGGGCTTCAAACGCCAGCGTGCCGAGTTCCAGGATCTGCTGTACCAGAACATGCGGCGCCCGGGCTCGACCTCGTCGGATGCCAACACCATCGTGCCCTCGGGCATCCAGATCGGTGTCGGCGTGCGCACCGCCGGCGTCTACCGCATTCATGAACAGGGCAACCTGACCACCACGGGCAACACCTACGATCTCGCCATCAGCGGCAAGGGCTACTTCCAGGTCACGCTGCCGTCTGGCGAAACCTCGTATACCCGCGCCGGTTCGTTCCAGGTCAACGCCCAGGGCCAGATCGTCACCGTCGACGGCTACCTGCTCAACCCGGCGATCACCGTGCCGCAGGGTGCGCTGTCGGTGAATATCGATGCCACTGGCATTGTCGAAGCGCGCATCGCGGGCCAGACCAATGCCCAGCAGCTCGGCCAGATCCAGCTCGCCACCTTCGTCAACGAGGCAGGTCTGGAAGCCACGGGTGACAATCTGTTCCTTGAGACCGCCGCGTCGGGCCAGCCCACCGTGGGCAATCCGAATGCTGTCGGTTTCGGTGTGCTGCGTCAGGGTTACGTCGAAACCTCGAACGTCAATCCGGTGCAGGAAATCACCAACCTGATCACCGCGCAGCGCGCCTATGAAATGAATTCGAAGATCATCACTGCTTCAGACGAAATGCTGCAGACCGCAACCCGCCTGCGGTAAAGGCTTAACGCGTATCACGGAGACCGACCATGGCCTCGCTTCGCACTCTTCTTCTCGCCGGCATCACAGCTGTCACGCTGGCGCTGCCGATCGTTCCTGCCCAGCCGGTTTCGGCACAGACCAAGGTGGCCTCGATTGGCGCCGTGCGTGTGATCGGCGAACGCGAAATCGGTCGTCGCATCGCCGAGATGGTGCAGCAGCGCAATGGCGGTCGTCCCGTGGAGATTCACTTCCACGGCATGAGCAACGAGATCGAGGTGCCGGCCTCCGCGACTTCGGCTTTCCAGGTCGACGCCTTCTCCTTCGATCAGCGCAGCGGCCGCTTCTATGCCACCGTGTCAAGCAGCGCCGCCACCGAAACGCTGAAGCTAAGCGGCCGAGCCCAGGCTGTAGAAGCCATCCCGGTGCTGAAAAGTCGCATTGCCACCGGCCAGGTGATCAACCGCAATGACGTGGAATGGTTGCAGGTGCCGGCCCACCGCTACGGCGCCGGCTACATCGACCGCATTGAAGAGCTGGTTGGTCAGACCCCGCGCCGCGCGCTGGCTGCCGGCCTGCCGATCCGCAGTTCCGACATCGGCCGGCCTGAAGCCATCACCAAAAATGGCCTGGTCACCATGGTGGCGCAGGTGCCGGGCATGACCATCACCACCACCGGTCGCGCGATGGAAGCCGGCAGCATCGGCGACGTGATCCAGGTAATGAACCTGCAGAGCAAGCGCACGATCCAGGCAACCGTGACCGGCATGAATCTGGTGCAGGTCGTCACTGCGCCCAGCATCATTGCCTCGAATTGATTGACGCGCCGAGAAGGATACCTGTCATGACCTGCCAACAGCCCTCTTCGCTCACCATGCTGCTGCGCATTGCCGCCACGGCTGGGCTCGCCCTTTCGCTGGGTGCCTGTGGCAACCTGAGCCGCCTGGGCGATATCGGATCGGCGCCGCACCTGAGCAAGATCGATAATCCGACCGAAGCGCGCGACTACCGCCCGGTCAGCCTGCCAATGCCGGCCCCCGAAGTGACACCGCGCCACGCCAACTCGCTGTGGCGGCCGGGTGCGCGCCAGTTCTTCAAGGATCCGCGCGCCACCAAGGTGGGCGACATCCTGACAGTGAACATCAACATCCAGGAACGCGCCCAGCTGCAGAACAACACCTCGACCTCGCGCGACAACAGCGAAACACAGGGCCTGCCGAACTTCCTCGGCCTGGAAGCTGCCCGAGACCCGGCAGCTGGCGCCGTTGGCGGCGTGCTGACCGGCCAGGGCGTACCCTCGGCCATGAACAAAGCGTTCCGTAACATCGACCCGTCCAACATGGTGACGATGAACTCGACCTCGCAGGTGCAGGGCCAGGGTCAGGTGAACCGCCAGGAACAGATCACTCTGGTGGTGGCCGCGCTGGTTACCCAGGTGCTGCCGAACGGCAATCTGGTCGTGCAGGGTCGCCAGGAAGTGCGCGTGAACAACGAAGTGCGCGAACTGATGATCCAGGGCATCGTGCGGCCGGAAGACATCACCGCCACCAATACGGTCGTGCACACCCAGATGGCCGAAGCGCGCATCGCCTACGGCGGCCGCGGTCAGCTGACCGATGTGCAGCAGGGCCGCTGGGGCCAGCAGATCTACGACATCATCTTCCCCTTCTAAGACACGAAAGGGATTTTCCGCCCCGCCCGAAGTTCGGGCACGCCAGAAAGCGCGTCAGGATCGCAGGATGCGAACCGCGGCAAAACGCCAGGGGCGAGAGCAAACGCAAAAGGCCGGTCAGAAGACCGGCCTTTTCGTTTTGGTCGATAGGACTGACGACTACGTATCGTCGCGATGGGTGCGCTCGCGGCGCTCATGCCGCTCCTGCGCTTCGATCGACAGCGTGGCGATCGGCCGGGCCTCAAGCCGCTTGAGCGAGATCGGCTCGCCGGTCTCCTCGCAATAGCCGTAGGAACCATCGTCGATCCGCTTCATCGCTGCATCGATCTTGGAGATCAGCTTGCGCTGACGATCGCGGGTGCGCAGCTCCAGCGCCCGATCCGTCTCGGTCGAGGCGCGGTCGGCAATGTCGGGCTCCTGCGAGGTGTCTTCCTGCAGGTGCTGCAACGTCTGGTTCGACTCCCGCAGAATCTCTTCTTTCCAGGCCAGCAGCTTGCGGCGGAAGTATTCCTTCATGCGCGAATTCATGAAGGGCTCACTCTCGGTCGGCCGATAATTCGCCTTCAATTGGATACCCATGTAAGAGACCCTCCAGGCGCCGCGGCGACTCCGAAAACCCCGTCCGCGGCGCGCGGAGTATATGAATCGGCCCGGCCCGGAGCAAGGCCGTCGAGCGACTCGGAAGTCGTTGAATTGTTGAAAGAATTATGAAAGCTCCGCCTTCGGAGCAATAAAATTACAAGCCTAGCTTGGCCAATTCGACTTCACAGCGCAGCTCAATCTCGGCCATCACCTCGGCCAGTTTGGGGTCTTCGACCATCAGCTTTTCGCTGCGCAGCGTGCGCGCAAGCGTCTGCAGCCGCTCAGCCGGGATGCTGCCCATCAACAGGCCGTGTCGAATATCCTCGAGCCTTTCGAGCAGGGTCGATCCGCGCTGGAAGGCGCGCTGGCGGTTTTGCCGCCCGCCGCCCTGTTCATCCACGGCCTGAATGGTCAGCATCGCATCCAGCGCGGCCACCGGCGGGGCCTGCGAAACCTGGCCGGCAGGCTTTTCGGCACCCTTCAGCATGCTGGCAAAGCTGGGGCCGCCGGCGCTGCTGCTGCCGGTCGTGCGCTTGGGGCTGCCGGGGGCGATCCCGCCCGGGCCTTTGATCTTGTCTATGCTCATGGAAAATATGGTCTCTTAACGGCTGCATGGTGCCCGATAAGATTGACCGGGTAAAGACGGCATTTTTTGCCGGGCTGGCCCCATTCTGGGCTCCAAACCGCATATAATTCAAAGCGTTACCTTCTGGCACGACAATCGCATTTAACGGTGCGAGAGAACCGGCATGCGTGACCGGTTCGCGTGAAGGAAGATGACGATGATCCGCTTCGCCAACACTGTGATCCGCCGCCTGCTGCTGGCCGCCTGTGCCCTGGCACTCGCCCTGAGCCTGCCCCTGCAGGCGCAGGCCGGCTCGCGCATCAAGGACATCGCCGATTTCGAAGGTATTCGCGACAACATGCTCGTCGGCTACGGCCTGGTGGTCGGTCTCGACGGCACCGGCGACAGCCTGACCAATGCTCCGTTCACCCGCCAGAGCCTGCAGGCGATGCTGGAGCGCTTTGGCGTCAACATCCGCGATGCCGGCACCTTCCGCACCCAGAACCTGGCGGCCGTGATGGTCACCGCCGTGCTGCCGCCGTTTGCCCGCCACGGCGGTCGCATCGACGTCACCGTTTCCACCATGGGCGATGCCAAGAGCCTGCAGGGCGGTACCCTGCTGGTCACCCCGCTGCTCGGCGCCGATGGCGAGGTCTACAGCGTGGCCCAGGGCGCCGTTGCCATCAGCGGCTTCAAGGCCCAGGGCGCCGCCGCGCAGGTCACGCGCGGCACGCCCACCTCGGGTCGTATTGCCAATGGTGCGATCGTTGAACGTGAAGTCGGCTTCGAGCTGACCTCGCTGCCGGTGCTGCGCCTGGCGCTGAAGAACCCCGACCTCACCACTGCGCGTCGCATCAGCCAGGCCGTGTCCACCCTGGCTGGCGTGCCTGCCGCGCGTGCGCTCGACCCCTCCACCGTGCATATCGACATCCCGGACCGTTTCCGTCGTGACGTCGTCGGCTTCATGACCGAAGTCGAACAGCTGCAGATCGAAACCGATCAGATGGCCCGTGTCATCATCGATGAACGCTCTGGCACCATCGTCATGGGCCCGAATGTGCGCATCGACACGGTGGCGATTGCCCAGGGCTCGCTCACGGTGCGGATCACCGAAACCCCGCAGGTGTCGCAGCCCAATCCCTTCGCGCCCGCCGCCACCGCCATTGCCGGCATCTCCGGCACTTCGGCCTCGACCGGTACCGTGCAGGTGCCGCGCATCGGCCCGGACGGCCAACCGGTCAAGGATGCGTCGGGCAACTTCGTGTTCGACACCATCACCCAGGCGGTGCCCGGCACCGGCACGCCCACCGTGGCCGGCTCAGCCGCAGGCGGTGCGCAGACCGTGGTGGTGCCGCGCACCGATATCCAGGTCGACGAGCAGGCCGACCGCCGGCTCGGCATCCTGAAGCGCGGCGTGTCGCTGCAGGAACTGGTCGACGGTCTCAATGCACTGGGTGTCGGTCCGCGCGACATGATCACAATCCTGCAGGCGATCAAGGCCGCAGGCGCGCTGCAAGCTGAAATCCAGGTGATGTGACATGTCCTCGCTCGTCGCCTCGCCCGCCATCAGCTCCTACGCCATCGAACAGGCCCAGGCCGATCGTGCCCGCCTCGATGCCGCCGGCAAGCCGAAGGGTGATATCAAGAAGACCGCGCAGGATTTCGAGTCCTTCTTCCTGACCCAGGTGTTCGAATTCATGTCGAGCGGCATCAAGAGCGACGGCCCGATGAGCGGCGGCCAGGCCGAAGCCAAATGGCGCTCGTTCCTCAACGACCAGTATGGCCGTGAAATGGCCAAGACCCGCACGGTCGGCATTGCCGACATGGTCTATGACCAGATGCTCAAGATGCAGGAGGCCCAGTCGTGAACCAGAAACAGCAGCAGCCTGCCGCCCGCCAGCCGCTCTCGCCCCGCGCCGCCCAGCGCCTGGGCCTCGATGCCGGGCCGCGCATGGTCGACAATATCGGGCCCGGTGCCGTGCCCCCCACCGTCGCCGAACTAAGCGACCTGGTGATCCAGCTGAAAGACGTGCTGATCGAGGAAACCGCAGCGCTGGAACGCTTTGCCTATGATGGTCTCGACCGCTCGACCGAGCAGAAGCGGATCATCTCCGGCCTGCTGCGCGACAAGCAGAAGGTTCTGCGCCAGCATCCCGATGCCCTGCGCGCGGCGCCCGAAGCCGAGCGCCAGAGGCTGGAAAAGCTGCTGTCGGAAATGCAGGCGGTCGGCCAGCGCAACGAGATCGTCGTGCGCACGGCGCGCGATGCCAATCAGAAACTGCTGAATGCCGTGATCCGTGGCGCCACCAAGCAGAGCCAGCTTGGCACCGGTTATGGCCGGTCTGGCGCAATGACCGCGCTGACCACCAATTATGGGGCCCGCCAGGCGGTTTCGCTGTTCAACAACGAAACCTGCTGAGCCCTTTTCGCCTTTCCCCCCGCCAGTACCCCCCTCACCCCGTCCGGTTCGCCGGGCGGGGTCTTCTTTGCGCCGGACGCGTCAGCCGCGCATCAGCTCCGGCAGCGCCGTCGCGATGCCGGGCACGGCTATCAGCAACAGGGCAAACAGGATCATGATGATCGCATAGGGCAGCGCGCCCCAGATCACATCGTCGATCCGGCCGCGATCGGGGCGGATGCCCTGCACCACGAACAGATTCATGCCGACCGGTGGGGTGATCAGGCCGAGTTCGCACATCAGCACAATGAACACGCCGAACCATACCGGATCAACCCCGACGGCAGCGACAACAGGGAAAGACAACGGGATGGTCGCCACCATCATCGACAGCGTGTCCATGAACATGCCGAGCAGCAGATAAAAGCCGATCAGCACCAGCAGGGTTTCCACCCGGCTGAGGCCGAAGGACGTGACCCATTTGGTCAGCGCCTCGCCGATGCCGGTCAGCGACAGGGCGAGGTTGAGCACGAAGGCGCCGATCACGATCAGCAGGATCATCCCGGTGGTCTTGGCGCTGGAGATGAAACAGTTCTTCAGCAGAGCGACACTCAGCTTGCCCTGCGCGATCACGAAGGCGAGCACGACGACAAGGCCAAGGGCCGCGGATTCGGTTGCCGTGGCGATGCCGAGATACAGAGACCCCATGACGACGCCGAAGACGCCGACCGGCTCGATCAGATAGCGCAGCAGGCGCAGGCGTTCCGCCCAGGGCACGTTCACGGTGGCGACCTTCTCGTGCCGCAGAGAATGCGACAGATAGATCCACAGCATGAAGCTGGCGGTCAGCAGCAGGCCGGGCAGGATGCCGGCAATGAACAGCTTGCCGACCGAGGTGTTGGTCATCGAGCCAAAGACGATGAAGTTGATACTGGGCGGGATCATAATGCCGAGGGTGCCGCCGGCAGCCAGGCTGCCCAGCGCATCGCGCATCGGATAGCCGTGGCGCTGCAGCGACGGCAACGCCACGGTGCCGATGGTCGCCGCCGTGGCAACCGATGATCCGGAGGTGGCGGCAAACA
This sequence comes from Ferrovibrio terrae, assembly GCF_943372915.1. GTDB lineage: Bacteria > Pseudomonadota > Alphaproteobacteria > Ferrovibrionales > Ferrovibrionaceae > Ferrovibrio > Ferrovibrio terrae_A. The sequence continues at coordinate 8,833 of NZ_CALSAN010000042.1, forward strand.
GCGCGCAGCAGCCGATATTGGTGTGCAGCAGTCCACCCGGCAGCCGCCCAAGCCAGGCGGCAAACACGGTATACATGCGGTCGGCCATGCCGCTGCGCAGCAGGAACTCGCCCAGCAGCACGAACAGTGGAATGGCCGTGAGGCCATTGTCACTCATGGTGCCCCAGGCCACCGAGGCCGACGACACCAGGAAGGCGTTGCCGAAGGCCAGCATGCCACCACCCAGGCCCATCAGCAGCATCACCGCACCGATCGGCAGGCCGATCAGCATCAGCGCCACCATCACCAGAAAGCCGATAACCCCGATGGCAACCATGCTCATGGTGACGGGTCTTTCGTCAGCGGCAGCACCGGATCGGACGACACGCCGCGCGCGCGCAGGTCGTCGAGTTCTTCCTGCAATTCTTCCTTGCTGCCACGCGGGCCGTAAAAGTGGTTCAGATCACGACTACGGCCAGCCAGCGCGAGCCGGGCAAAGCGGACCAGTTCGAAAACAGCAACGGCACCGAATATGCCCAGGGCACCGAGCCAGGCTGTTTGCGGGAGCCACAGCGGCGTCGCCCATGGCGTCTGCGCCGTGGCATTGAACAGCAGCGATTCATCCAGCGCGACCCAGGCCATGCGCAGCAGGGCCGCAGCACAGAGCGCGATACACAGCAGCGACAGACCATTGAGTGCGATGCGCAGCGGCTGCGGCAGGCGGTCATGCAGCAGGTCGATACGGATATGGGCGCGGCTGATCAGGGCAACGGCGCAGGCCAGTGCCGCACCGCAGGCCAACAGATAGCCGCCCAGCTCATCGACGCCCTGCAGAGAATAATTGAACAGCTTGCGCAGCAGCGTTTCCACTGCCACGGCCAGGGCCTGGATGAGGAATACGGCGCCGAACAGTGCGGCGGCGATCGTTTCAAAGCGCTTCATCGGAACTATGTGCCGGCAGCGGTCGCCGCCGGCACATCCCTGATTACTTCAGACCGATGATCGGCCCGACCGAGGCCTTCCAGCCGGCCGAGCAGCCGGGATTGACCTTGTCGCAGGCTTCCGACCAGGCCGGGTAGGAAATCTCGCGCACGGCACCCTTCACCAGATCAAGATCCTGCGGCTGCACCGCAACAGTTGTGAGCTTGTATTTCTTGCCGGTGGTGCAAGGCTCCTGCCCGGCATTGCAGCGCATCGCATCATCCCAGAGTTCCTTGGAATAACTCCAGATGCTTTCGTTCAGATCGGTGAAAGCTTTCTGCAGCTTGACCTGCTGGTCCGGCTTCAGCTTTTTCCAGGTATCGAGGTTGATGCCATAACCCTGCACCGCAACCTGCAGCGCCAGCGGATAGACATGGGTGACGCTTTCCGGCCAGCCGGCGGAATTCGCCGAGCTGGGACCGGTGACGGCGCAATCGATGGTGCCGAGCGACAGGCCCTGCGACACTTCGCCGAATGCCATGGTGACCGGCGTGGCGCCGACGCGCTCCATGAACTTCGCCATCACGCCATCGAGAATCCGGACCTTGAGGCCCTTGAGATCAGCCAGCGACTTGATCGCCGGCTTGCAGAACACCAGCTGTGGGCCGAACGGCCAGACGCCGAGCAGCTTGGTGTTGAAGAGCTTCTGCAGGCGCTCGTCGACTGCACCCTGATAGGCGGTCACCACCTTGCGGGCGGTATCGTAGTCGCCATTGAGGCCGACCAGGTCGAGGCCGAGAATGGTCGGCTCGTCGCGCGAAATCTGCGCCAGACGCAGGCCGATGATGTCAAACAGGCCGGAGCGGGCCACGCGCAGCTGCTCGAATTCCTTGATGCCGGTGGAGTCCAGCGGCTTGTAATCAACCTCGACCGGGAAGCCGATGGTCTTGGGCAGGTTTTCGAAGAACGGCTGCTCGCGGTCGCTGCGGATCTTGCCGGTCGCCAGCGGCATCCCCATGACCCGGAGTTTCACCGTTTCCTGGGCCTGGGCCACACCGGTCAGGGCCAGGCTGCCCATCATCAACAGGGCACCCATCGTCGCTGCAATCGTCTTGGTCATGATCATCCCCTCGCTCAGTACGCGGAAAAGGTTTGCAAAGACCAGGCCACACCAGACCAGGGCGCAGGGAGCAAGCCAGGGACAAGAAATCCCGTTCACCCGCCAGTTCGCCCGCCTCGCGCCAAGAGCATACGCTTATAAAATAGGCAATCCCAGCCCGGCGGACGCCCTAGAGCGGGCGCCGGTCCGGCGGCAGGGCGTCATAGGGCGTGCGCGCACCGACCCGGTGATTGACACGGAAGACATTCCCTTCCGGATCGGCCAGCACCGCCTGACGCGCGTTATAGTAGGTCAGATACGGCGGCTTGAGCACCGCGCCGCCCAGTTGCACGCATTGCCGGGCGACATGATCCACTGCATCGGTGCTGTCCAGCTCGATGGTGAAATAGACCCCGAGAGGCAGCGGGCTTTCTATATCCACCGGCTGGCGGGTCTGCAGATTGAGCAGCGCATAGGCTTCCGCAGCATTGAAGCCCAGTTCAGCGCCCTGGGCATCGAGACAGCGATAGATCGGCGAGCGATGGGCTGCGATCTCGGGGAAGCCGAACAGCGCGGTATAGAATCCCGACAGCGCAACAATGTCGCGGGCAAACAGGTTCACATAGGCAAGACGGGCGGCAGCCATGCTCATCACCCTGCCTTGCGGCCGTAGGAGCGATTGAACATTTCCATCATATGCTCGCCGGCCAGGCAGGGCGCATGACGCGGCGGCCGTTCCGCGCTGCTGCAACCGGGCAGGCATTCGATACGGGCGAAATGATCGGGCGTATAGAAGAACGGCACTGAGTAGCGATCCCGCGGCACAGTGGCGCGATTCAGAACGCGATGCATGTTCGAGCGATAGAGATCGTTGGTCCAGCGCTGCACCAGGTCGCCGAGATTGACCACAAAACTGCCGGCCAGCGGTGGCGCAACGATCCACTCCCCCGCCGTATTCTGCACTTCCAGGCCGCCGGCATCATCCTGCGCCAGCAGCGTGATGCCGCCCCAGTCGGTATGCGCACCGGCGCCCAGCTGGTTGAACTGCGCGGCCTCGGGCTGCGGTGGGTAGTGCAGCAGCCGCACGACGGCATTCGGCTTGCGATACATCGGCACAAAATAATCCGGCGCAAGATCGAGCGAGCGCGCCAGCAGGCTGAGCAGCCGGTCACCCAGCACGCGCATGGCCGCATGATAGGCCTGCATCTGCCTCCGGAAGCCGGTGGCATCAAAACCGGGCAAGTCATCACCGGGCCACTGGTTGCCGCCATAGCCACGGATGCCGGCGACGACATAGGCATCATCTTCCGGCAGGTCGGCCGTATAATAATAGCCTTCCTTCAGATCGGGTGGCGAAGCCGCATCCAGTGTCTGCCCGGCCAGCGGTTCATAACCGGCAAAGCTGCGCGAGCGTTTCATATGCAGCGCCGCCTTCACATCCATCGGCAATGCAAAGAAGCGCCGCGCCCAATCGAATTGCGCCGCAATCAGTTCGGCCGCCACGCCATGACCGGTGACATAGAAAAAGCCGGTATCCCGGCAGGCCTTGTGAATCTCCCAGGCCGTCGCGCGGCAGGCGGCGTCATCGTTACCCGCCGTGGTGGCGATATCGATGACGGGCAATGCCCTGGCGGGCTGCGGCGGCGAGTAGAGAACCATGATGCGGCATCCGGACTGATGAACTCAGCATCAGGCCATGCAGCATTGATGCCAAACACCGGATCAGGCGGCGCGGTCGTCCTGATGCGCCAGCACGACATCGAGGAACACCTGGCCGAAGCGTTCCAGCTTGGCCTGGCCGATACCGTGAATATCAGTCAGTCGATACAGACTGGTCGGCCGCTTGGCCGCCAGTTCAAGCAGCGTGCGATCGGAAAAGATCACATAGGCCGGCTGCTGCAACTCGGTGGCCAGCTGGCGCCTCAGATCCTTCAGCGCAGCCAGCAGGCGCTGGTCTGCCGGCTCCAGCGCCGCCTCGGCCATGCCCGATGCGCCACGGCGGCTTTTCTCGCGCCGCGCGCTCAAGGATTCGACGCGCATCTCAACCGTCTGCTGGCCGCGCAGCACCGCGCGACCGGCATCGGTGATGAACCAGCCGCCATGGCCGGCGATATCCAGATCGATCAGGCCGCCGCCATAAAGCTGGCGGAAAATCGAGCGCCAGGCATTGGCATCGCGATCCTTGCCGACACCGAAAGTCGGCAGCTTGTCATGCTCGCTGCGCAGGATTGCATCGGTGGTGTTGCCGAGCAGCAGCTGCACCAGATGCTCGGTGCCATAGCGCTGGCCGGTCCGCATCATGGCCGACATCGCCTTCTGCGCTTCCACCGTGCCGTCGAAACGTGCCACGCCATCCTGGCACAGGTCGCAATGGCCGCAGGGTTCGGAGGCCTCGCCGAAATAGGCCAGCAGCGTCTGCCGCCGGCAGCGCGGCGATTCACACAACGCGACCAGCGCATTGAAGCGCTGGCGCTCGATGCGCTTGCGCTCAGGGGGCGTGTCTCCCTCCTCGATCTGCATGCGCCGCAGCCGCATGTCGTCGAGGCCATACAGGGTCAGCGTTTCGGCCGGCAATCCGTCGCGGCCGGCGCGGCCGATCTCCTGGTAATAGGCTTCCACATTGCGTGGCAGGTCGGCATGACAGACATAGCGCACATCGGGCTTGTCGATGCCCATGCCAAAGGCCACGGTCGCCACCATCACCACGCCATCGTCGCGCAGGAAGGTGTCCTGGTTGGCATCGCGCAGGCGCTGCTCCATGCCGGCATGATAGGGCAAGGCATTGTGGCCCATCGCCACCAGGCCGGCAGCCAGTTCCTCGGTGCGCTTGCGCGACGAACAGTAGACGATGCCGTTCAGGCCGCGGCGGGCGGCGATGAAATCGCCGATCTGTTTGCGTGCGCTGGCCTTGGGCTGCATCATCAGATGCAGGTTCGGCCGGTCGAAGCTGCGGATGAATTCGCGCGGTCCGCCCTTGCCGTCCGGGCTGGCGAACAGCTTCTGCACGATATCGGCCCGGGTCGGCGCATCGGCCGTCGCGGTCAGTGCAATGGTGGTGATATCGCCCAGCTCGGCGCGGATATTGCCCAGCGCCAGATATTCCGGGCGGAAATCATGGCCCCATTGCGACACGCAATGCGCCTCGTCGATGGCCAGCAGGCCGGCATTGGAACGTTTGAGCAGGGTGACGGTGTCAGGGCGCACCAGCCGTTCGGGGGCGACATAGAGCAGCCGCAGGCTGCCTTCGCGCAGGTCGCGGTAGACGCGCTGGTTCTCGGCTTCGTCATTGGCGGAATTCAGGCTGGCGGCATTGATGCCAAAGCCCTGCAGCTGCCGCACCTGGTCGCGCATCAGGGCGATCAATGGCGAGACCACCACGGTGAGGCCGCCGCGCAGGATCGCCGGCAGCTGATAACACAGCGATTTGCCGCTGCCGGTCGGCATCACCGCCAGCACATCCTCGCCACCCAGCAGCGCCTGCACGATTTCGGCCTGCCCGGCGCGGAAACGCTCGAAGCCGAACACCGTGTGCAGCATGGCCTGCGCTGCATCCATGGAAACAGGACTGGGGAAAACTGATGTCATGCCAACCGCTGGGCAGCACCGATTCGCTGCACACCCACTGGCATAACAAAGAAGCGCCTGCCGGGCGAGGATTCGGACCCGGCTGATTTATGGCTAAGTCTTTGAAGAAAATGGTGCGCTCGAAGAGATTCGAACTCCTGACCCCCAGATTCGTAGTCTGGTGCTCTATCCAGCTGAGCTACGAGCGCACGGCGATTGGTATCGCAACGGGGGCGCAACCTACTCAATTCACTGGGGGGACGCAAGGGCCGAGCCCGGAATACTGCCCTGCCGTGCAAGCCTCGGATTCTACAGGCAGATGATGCTTGCGGGCGGTTCTGCCGGCCCCTAGAATAACGCTGTCTCCAGAAGGCTCGTCACGCGGTTCTCCGCTGGGCTGGAACCACTGAGACGGGGGGCCTCCAGGCCAGCAGTTCTGAGTTCATAACAATTAACGCGAGACCGCGCGGCATGGCACATCCTGTTCGTAATCCGACGCATCGGCGTCGAATGCTGGCTTCGGCGAGTACGATTTCCCTCGCCCTGCTGCTCTCTGGCTGCTCCTACGTCAGCGATGAACTCTGGCCGTCCCTGACCGGTTCCGACCCGTCCGAGCAGCCGGTGATGCGCCAGCAGATCCCGGCTTCGGCCGCGGAATCGAACCCGAATCCAGTCCTCAGCCAGCCCGCCATGGGCAGCACCAATTTCGTCGTCCCGGGCGTCACCCAGGCTGCCTCGACCGGCACTTTCGTCGGCCAGAAGGTGCAGCAGATGCGCGGCGAGCTGTCGCAGCTGCAGCAGCAGGTTACCCAGCGGAACCAGCAGTTGCAGGCGGCCCGCGGCAGCGCCACCCAGAATTCCCAGCGCTATCATGGCACCGTTGCTGCCGTGTCGACGCGCCTGCAGATGGGCACCACGCCGGGCAATCCGATTCTGGTCAGCCAGTGGACCCAGGCGCAGACCGATCTTGACCGCATGGCCGCCGATGTCGGTACCCTGAGCAACATCGCCAACCAAGTGGCGGCCGATTCCGCGATGTCGACCTACCTGCTGCAGTCGATCAAATCGACCTACAGCTTGCAGGGCGCCATCGACGAAGATCATCGCCAGCTGTCGGTGCTGGAAGACGAAACCTCGAAGACCGTGGTGCTGATCGACCGCCTGCTTGGCGAACTCAGCACCGATGTCGCCCGCCAGACCAACTATATCGGCGCCGAGCGCACCAACCTGACGACGCTGTCGGCTGCCATCAAGCAGGGCGAGCTGCTCGGCCCCGGCCTGGGCAACCGCGCCAACTTCTATGCCGGCGCGCAGCAGTTTGCCGCCGCCGATGCGGCTGCCGCGCCGTTCGCCGCCGATGGCCGCACGCCGCTGGTGGTGATCCGCTTCGACCGCGCCGATGTGCCCTACCAGCAGGCACTGTACAACGCCGTGTCGCAGGCACTGGCGCGCAAGCCCAATGCCGTGTTCGACGTGGTGGCGATTGCCGCCGGCGGCACCCAGGCGCAGGCCGCCAGCAACCAGAACCAGGCGCGCCGCAATGCCGACCGCGTGCTGCGCTCGCTGGCAGATATGGGCCTGCCGGCCAGCCGGGTGAATGTCTCGGCCGCCAGCAGCAGCCAGGCCGCCACCAACGAGGTTCAGGTCTTCGTGCGCTGAAGCACTTCGACCTTACGACACTAAAAAAGCCCGGCTTGAAGCCGGGCTTTTTCTTTGGCTGAGGGCTGTGATCCTACTGCCAGGACACCGCCGTCAGATCGTTGACGAAGATCGGCGCATTGACCCAGAAGCCGGTCAGGCCCTGCTTGTACACGCCCAGCCGCGGCAGGTTGTACAGATAGACATTGACTGCATCGTCGGCCAGCAGGCGCTGCAGATCCTGCAGGGCCTTGGTGCGCTCCGCCTTGTCCAGGGTCGAGTTCGCCTTGGCGATCAGGTCGCGGGCCTTCTGGCTGTCATACTGCCAGTAATATTCCGGCTCGGCATATTTCACGAAGTCGTTCGGCTCGACATGGCTGATCACCGTCAGGTCGAAATTCTTGTTCTTGAAGGTGCCATCCAGCCACTGCGCCCATTCGACATTCTCGATCTTGGCGGTGATGCCCACCTGGCTCAGCATGGCCTGCACCACCTCGCCGACCGGCCGCGCATAAGGCGGCGGCGGCAGGCGCAGCGTGACTTCCAGATTGCTGACGCCGGCTTCCTTCAGCAGCGCCCTGGCCTTGGCCGGATCGTAGGGATACTGCTTGGTCAGATCGACATAGGCCGGATCATGCGGCGGAAAATGACTGCCGATCGGCTTGCCATAGCCTGCCGTGGCGGCCTCGATCACCGCCTCGCGATCGATGGCATAGGTGAGTGCGCGGCGCACCCGCACATCGTCGAACGGCTTGCGCTTGTTGTTGATGATCACCATGGTCTCGCCCTCGGTCGAGCCCGCCGTGACCTTGAAGCGCTTGTCCTTCTCGAACTCGCGCACATTTTCGCCGGTGATGCCGATCGGCACGGCGTCGATATCGCCGGCCCGCATCGCCGCCACCATGGCGCCCTGGTCGCTGATGAAGCGCATCTTCACCGTCTTGATCTTGATGGCGCCCGGATTGCGATAGGTATCGGTGGCAACCAGGGTGACGGAATCGCCCTTCACCCAGTTTTCCAGCTTGTAGGGGCCGGTACCCACCGGCTTGGTGGCATTGGTATCGCTCGATTCCGGCGCCGTGATCACCGCCGTGTTCTCGCCCAGACTGAACAGGAAAATCGGGTCCGGGGTCTTGAGCGTGATCGCCACCGTGAGCGGATCAGGCGTCGTGATGGAGGCGATGTTGGTGAACACCGCCTTGCGCTTGTTGGTGCTCTTCTCGCCGGCATATTTCTCGAACGAGAATTTCACATCGGCGGAATCGAAGGTCGTGCCGTCGTTGAATTTCACGCCGGCCTTCAGCTTGAAGGTGAAGGCCTTCATATCCGGCGACACGGTCCAGCTGTCGGCCAGCAAGGGCTGCACCTCGCCATTTTCGGCGATCTTGGTCAGGCCCTCCAGGATATTGTAATGCACCACATCGCCGATGGCTGCGGCCGGGGCGATGGTGGGATCGAGGCCCGGCGGCTCCAGCGACATGGCCATGATGAGGGATGTCTTGGCTTGCGCCAGCGCCTGCCCGGCGGCCAGCGATGCCGTCATCCCCATCGCGACCGCGAATACTTTCCAGCCCTGCATGATGTCCTCCTTACGAGTTTCGTGCCGCGGCGACCACATCGCGGGCGCTTTGCAATGCTCCCAGCGGATCGGCAGCCCAAACGCCGCGTGCTGCCGCACGGGCAACGCAATCGGCGGCGATGCTGCCAACCCTGGCGGTGAGCCAGAATTTGTCGGCGGCATCCTGTGTATCCTGCCACGTTGCCGTGGCCAGGGCAAAGAGCGTATCGCCATCGAAGGGCGTGTGAACCGGCCGCACCGCCCGGGCCAGGCCGTCATGCGCCATGGTGGCAATCTGCCGCAAGGCGGATTTGTCGAATGCGGCATTGGTGGCGACGATGCCGATGCAGGTATGGCTGCCGGCAGCCGGCCGGGCAATGCGGGATTCCGCGGCCAGCCCCAGATCGACATTCTGCACCTGAAACGGCAGCCCGCCAAACTCCGCATTCTGCTCCCATGGCGTCGCCCAGAAGCTGCGGTTGCCCGGGGTCAATACGCTGCCGACCGCATTCACGGCCACCATGGCCGCCACGACCAGGCCGTCGGGCTCGATCCAGGAGGCACTGCCCAGCCCGCCCTTGATCTGGCCGGCCATGGCGCCGAAGCCGGCCCCGGTATTGCCGAGCGGAAACGGGCCGGCCGAAGCCGCATCGCAGGCCTGCCGCCCCAGCAGCCGGTATGGCGGCTCGGCGCCCCAGTCCTTGTCGCCGCCATTGTTCAGGTCGAACAGGATGGCCGCCGGCACGATGGGCACCACATGGCCGCGCACTTCGACGCCGCGCTTGCGTTCGGCCAGCCAGTGCATGACACCCGAAGCGGCATCGAGACCGAAGGCCGAACCGCCGGACAGGCAGATGGCATCCACCGCCTGCACGGTGGCCTCCGGCCGCAGCAGATCGGTTTCGCGCGTGCCCGAGCCGCCGCCACGCACATCGACCGAACAGGCGGCACGGGCATCCGGCACGATAACGCTGACGCCAGACCGCAGTATCTCGTCGACCGCATGCCCGACCTTCAGGCCGGGCACATCGGTCAACAGGTTCTGCGGCCCGGGTTTGCCGGCCATCCTACAGGCTTGCCATCTTGGGGCCCTGGTTGGGCGGGAAGCCATAGACCTTATTGAGCGGCATCGCCGCCGGATCGATGGCATGCACAGCCAGCTTGCCGCCCATGCAGGCGCCCTCGAAGCTGCCGACATTGAGGCCGGTGTAGATCCAGTCGCCGGCGATCACCAAATTGGCAAAGCCGGAGTCCCAGGCCTTCAGGCGATACTTCGTGCTGCCCGGCGGCGAGGTGACATAGCGTTCGGTCGGGTCGATATTGGGTTTCCAGAACTGCTGGTCCAGACGCGCGACACCCAGCGTGGTGGCGTCATTCTCAAGGCAGACCAGCTGCGAGAAATCGAAGCCGATCATGTCGCCCGGCGGATTGACCGCATTGGTCACTGATTTGGGCAGCAGCGCCCCCATGCAGGCCTGCAGGTATTGCTGGGCCTGCGCCTTCACGCGGGCCTTTTCGCGCACGGGATAATCATGATCGCTGAACGGTGGTTGTGCGCCGTATTGCGGCGTGGCACCGGAGAAATACAGCAGCGACTGCGGCATCTGATCCTTGGGCCAGTCTTCCACCGGGATCAGGTCGGTGAAATCGGCCACACCGTCGATCGGATTGACGAACGTGGCGCCGATCAGGCGATCGTAATTCTTGTATTCGAACGGCAGGCCCATCTGTTTCAGCGTGCGGTTCATCCAGATCTGCAGCGTCTGGGTCTGCACCGTCTTGATGGCTTCGACCATGGGTGGCCATTTCGGATTGGCCTGCATCAGTTGCGGCGCCAGGATCGGCAGGGCGCCAATGGAAATGGCGCAGATCACGGTGTCGAAATCTTCGCCCGCCTTCAACCGCTTCTCGGCAACCGGTTTCCACGGCGTCCAGTAGGATTCGATATCGACCCTCGCAGCCTTCATCGCCTCGCCCTGGACCAACTGGTCAAATAGCGGCCGGTCCGGCCAGACCGGCAGGGCCTTGCCGTTATATTGCGCCAGCGGCAGATCGATCAGCGGCTCGTAGCCCCTGGCCGGATCCTTCAGCGTGGCCTGGATGTCGAAAACGACCTCGCCCACGCCATTCGGCCCGGTGGTGATTTCCCGCACCTTGTGGAACAGCTCGAACTTCACGCCCATTCGCTTGAGCAATTCGTACAGCGGCGCCACCACGGTGTCGCCGGTGCCGGCCGCGAACAGCCAGCCGAACGAGCCGAGATAGGCAAACTCGCGCAGAGTCCAGTGCAGATAGGCGCCGGCCGCCATGGTGGGCGAGCGCGTCGTATCGCCAGCGGGATACTGGTAGGACAGGTTCGGTGTATTGAGGCTGAGCGGCGAGGAAATCGTCAGCATCGAGGCGCCGTGGCGGGCGAACCAGTCGGAGAAATTCTCGTCATCGAGCCGGTCGAAGCCGAGGTTGATCACGTCATCCGCGATGATGCCGCGGATCATGGTGAGGAAATAATCCAACGTGATGTAGAGATGGCGCAGCGCGTCGTTATTCTCGATCAGCGATTCGACATGCTTCTTGAACCACAGCCAGAAATCATCGATCGCCTTGAGCAGCGGGCCGCCCTCTCCGGCTGCAATCTTGTCCGCCTCGGCGGCGAGCTTGTTAAACAACCCGCGCGCCAGGCTGAATTCCAGGAAGGTTGACGGCACAGTACCTGCCGCGTGGTCCAGCCGCTTGCCGAGGAATTCAACCAGCGCCTTGATCCAGTGCTGCAGGGTCGGCAACGAGTCCGGCTCCCAGGGCTTCAGGTCGTTGCGCGGCATGGTGAGTGGCCAGTTGATCCAGCGATAATCGCGGAACTCCCAGCACAGGATGGAGTCGACCGGGTAAAAGGCCTGCTCGAAAGTTGCCAATGGCACGTCCTTCGGCCGGTCCAGCAGCTTGTACACCTCCGTCATCATCGACAGGGTGTTGTAGTAGCAGCCGAGGAAGCCGTGAATGCCATGCTCTTCGATACGCATGCCGAAATCGGCATTTCGGCCCGTGGCGCATTTGCCGCCCAGCCGCCAGCCAATCGAATATACGGTGATATCGTATTTCTCAGCCGCATCCGGCTGCGAGGCCAGATAGAAGGCACTGGTCAGAGCGGAAACGCCGCCACCCAAAATCGCAATCTTCTTTTTGCCCGTGTCAGACATCAAACAGCACCCCCATTTTATTGCTGCCGTCATCCTGCGGCAGATGTGTGTCTATTTGATGCCTTCTGTCGCTGATTGCTCAAGCCTTCAGATAGACAAAATAGCGGTCGGGCGGGATCGGCACAGGAACCGGTTGCAACAGCAGGTCGGGATGGGTGAGTTTCTGGTCGCTGAGCAGTAGTGCACCGTGACCCAGCAGCGGCGGCAACCAGCCACTCATCTGCACCACCTGCCGGGCATTGGCGTCCGGATCGCCCAGACCTACATCGCTATGCACCAGAATGGCGGCGCCAGGGCGCTGGGCGGCGAAAGCCTGCAGGGTGTCGCCGAATTCGCCAAGCACCAGGCGGTCAGCCGGGGGGATCGAGCGCGGGTTGGCGTTGTTGGCGCGATCGAAGGCGTAAATCCGGTCAGCCGTCAGCCCGGCACGCAGGTGGTCATAGGTTCGCCCATTGCCCAGGCCAACCTCCAGCACCAGGCCTTCACGACCTCTCACCCACTCAATTGCCCAGTTGAGCAATTCGCGCTGGGCCGAAAGGCGCGCGATGAAACTGTCCAGCCGGCTCATAACCTGTGATCAGCCCTTCACCTTGGCAGACAGATCGCGCAACTCGGCGGTGGTGCGATCCAGGCGCTGGGCCAGCACACGCATGATCTCGATGGCGATCTGCGGGAAGTCGCCGATCAGTCGAAAGAACAGATCCTTCTCGATACGCAGCACGGTGGTTTCCTGCGTCGCCGTCACCGTCGCGGTGCGCGGCACATCGCACAGAATGGCGATCTCGCCGACAAAATCGTTCTGCCGCAAATGCGCCACTTTCAACGGGCCGGTCGGCGTATCGACCACGACATCGGCTTCGCCGCCGATAATCACAAAGGCAGCGTCGCCGGGATCGCCCTGGTGAAACAGGACATCGCCCGGTTTGTAGGTTAGGCGTTGGCTGGTGAAGGCCAGCAGCTTCAGCTTCGACGGTTCGATCTTGGCGAAGAGCGGAATCCGTCGCAGCAGTTCGACCTCTTCAATCAGACTCATAACCTGCTCTCCATCAATGCGCGGCTCAGGCCGGCGCCAGCATCTGCTTGAACCGGGCACTCTTCTCGCATAGCTCTGCGTAGGATCCGGTATGCGTGACCCGTCCATTCTCCACGACGACAACGATATCGAAGCTTTCGCAGTCCGTTGCCCGCTGCAGAGACCAGATCAGGCCGGTCTCCTTGCGCAGCTCGGTAACCGCCTTCACCACCACAGCATGGCTGCGCGGATCAAGCGCTGCAGTGGCTTCAGACAACATCACCCAGTCCGGCTGCTTCACCAGGGCCCGGGCAATCGACAGCTTCTGACGTTGCGCCGCGGTCAGACGGGCACCGGCGATGCCAACCTCGAACAGCAGACCAACCGCGATGATCGGTTCGCGTAGCTTGAGTTGTTCAACAACATCGGCCATGACGCGGCCGATTTTCTCCTGCGCCTGCGCCTGCCCATAGGCGACGCGACCGAACAGGATATTGTCGACGATGCTGGACGAGACAGTGAAATGCTCCGGATCGAAAAAGGCGATGGCGCCCTTGCGATCTTCCGGCAGGGTATCGGCGAAGATTTTCCGGGCCTTCAGGATGGCCTCGCGCTCGGCATCGTTGAAATGACCAAGACGATGGCGCGCGAACACCAGCTTGAATGGCAGGGACATCAGCCGGGCGCGGTCCCCTTCCGGCAGCTGGTCCAGCGCACCCGGTTTGGCGCGCTGCAGCAGGTCTTTGTAGTCGGGCAAGTCTTCAGACGAAATGAAGCTGAACTGCTGGAAGAATTCATGCTCCGGCGGCAGATCGGCGAACAGTTCGACCATGGTGGCAGCGACTTCATGGCCGATCTCGAGGAACCGTTGCCGCAGGCCGACTTCATCGAGTACACGCAGCATATGCGAATCACGCGCCAGATTGTCTTCGTGATAAATCCCATTGCGCGCGGTGCCGAACATCAGGTTTTCCGCCACCGTGGCATTGCTGTTGTAGCGTGCCGGATCCCAGCTCTCGACCAGATCGGCCAGTGCACCACTGGTCAGTTTCTCGCGAAAAGCACGCCGCGCGGCAAGAACACGCTCCGCCACGTCGGGTTTGACCGCCGGGTCAACAGTTCCGCGCATACCCAACTGATAGACATCCTCGTCGAAACTGGCTGCTTTCAATGCAGCGATCGCAACCGTTACGAGGTTGTCAGGCCCGTCAGCACCGGCCGCCGCATAATCGGTCCAGTCTGCATCTGGATCATACGGCGAGTTGCCCGAGGCCTCGGCTTCGGCAACCTCACGCTCATACCGCGCCTGCAGGGCCTCGTTCAGGCTGCGGGTCGTCAACGGGCGATGACGCAGGCCCATGAAAAGGTTGTCGCCCAGGCTGGTGTTGAAGACGTAGCTGGCCGGGCCGACATAGGCGAGCCGGCGCCCGGTGACGGTCTCAGGCAGTTCGGCCAGATTCCGTTCATTGATGGCGATCCGGCCGCGGGTCGGATCATGCAGCCGCGCCAGAAGCTGCAACAGTTCGTCGCGCCCGTTATCGCCGACCACAGCGACACGGGATGGCCAGGGCAATGACAGGCTGAGATTCTCCAGGATCGGCTGTCCCTGATCGTCATGCAGGACGAGGCCGGAAACCGCGACCGGACCGGCCAGCGACACCGGCTGCTCCGGCTCCACATGCTGGTCATCCGGGCCGCGCATGCCATCCAGCACAAACTGGGTGACGACCTGTTCGTACTTTTGTTTCACATCCTCGCGCTGCTGATAGTGGTTCAGCAATTCCTTCCAGGGTGCCGCCATCTCCTTGTGCGCATTCACTGCCGCCACCACGGTACCGACATCCATCTGGCCGCGGATCGTGAGATAGCCGCCGATGGCGTAGAAGAAGAATGGCCCGAGCTGCTGGATGAAGTTGTTGAGAAACTTCACCATGAACTTGCGCTGATAGATCTCGACGCGAATCCAGTAGCTGATACTGAGGCGACCGCTAAATTCCGCCAGCATGCGATTCGACACGTCGTGGGTATGCAGGTCGGTCACGCCACTGATGGTTTCGCCGATGCGATCCGACAGCCTGCGCTGGTTCTTGATGCGCTCACGGCCGAGCGCCCGCACCTTGGCCTGCATTTTCGGCACGAAGTAAAACTGGATCGGATACAGCGCGACCGCAGCAAAGGCCATCAGCGGGTTCTGCAGCAACAGGAAGCCAAAAATCACCAGCAGCATGCCGCCCTGGAAGATCGGCAGGGCAAAGCTTTCGCCGATAAAACCGCCGACCGGCTCAACCTCGGCGATCACCATCGGGATGATTTCACCCTGGCTGGTGCGCCGGAAGGTATGCAGAGGAAACCGCAGGATATGGGCGTAAAGGTCATAGCGCAGCCTGCGCAACATGCGTTCGCCGGCAACGCCCTGGAAGTAATTTATGGCGTATTTGAAGCCCTGCTGAATCAGCACCAGCAACAGGAACACACCGCAGAGCAGGAACAGATAGGCCGTGTTATCGAATTGCCACAAACCCCAGCCGAACAGGTCGACCGGATAGCTGATGTCTTTGCCCTGAATACCCTGATTGACGATCGATTTCGGGATGCTCAGGTAATAATAATAGGGAATAAAGGAAACGACCGAGAGCAGCGTGATGATAACCTGCTGCTTCAGACTGTATTTTAGGATGAAGCTGTAGAGATTTTTTTCCACCGAACTTCCCCGCTTTGCCCCGACCTTAGCCGAAGGTCGACAGCCCGCCAATTGTCAGACGAGACCGGACTGTGCCCGGGATCACTATTTATCTCAGGGGCTTGGGAGAACCAGGGCTTGGCCTGAGCCGGGGGGCTATGCCATAGTCCGGGCAGACTATAGACCCCAGTACGCTCCCGATTGCTCCCCGAGGGGGGAAACCAGCATGGTATCGCGCAGTGACGGCACGCGTGTGCTGATATACAGCCACGACACCTTCGGACTCGGCCATTTGCGCCGATGCCGGACGATTGCCCATGCCCTGGTCGAGCGGCATCAGGACATGTCGGTCCTGATCATGTCCGGCTCGCCGATCATCGGCAGCTTCGATTTCCGCAGCCGCGTCGACTTCGTCCGCGTGCCCGGCGTCATCAAGCTGCGCGACGGCCAGTACACCTCGCTGAACCTGCCAATGGATATCGAGGAGACCCTGAGGATTCGGGCCGAGATCATCCAGCATACGGCGCGGGTCTTCGACCCCGACATTTTCATCGTGGACAAGGAACCGCTCGGCCTGCGGGGCGAAGTTCTGGAGACCATGAAAATGCTCAAGGCCAGCGGCACCCGCCTGGTGCTTGGCCTGCGCGACGTGATGGACGAGCCGAGTGCCCTGGCGCCCGAATGGGAACGCAAGAATGTCATGCCGGCGCTGAAATCGCTGTTCGACCAGATCTGGGTCTACGGCCTGCCGCAGTTCTGCGATCCTCTGGAAGGCATCACCCTGCCCGAAAAAGTCCGGCGCAAGGTGGTCTATACCGGTTACCTGCCGCGCACCTCCAACGAATCGCCACCAGAACATCAGCTCCCCGAAATCACCCAGCGACCCTTCCTGCTGGTGACGCCCGGCGGTGGCGGCGACGGCGAAGGCCTGATCGACTGGGTGCTGCGCGCCTATGAAAGCACCGAGATGCTGCCCTACCCGGCGCTGATCGTGCTCGGCCCCTTCATGCAGAAAGACCGCCGCGCCGATTTCCTGGCCCGGGTGGCCCGTCTGCCGCGCGTGGAAGCCATCACCTTCGACGCGCACATGGAGCATCTGGTGCGCAATGCCGTCGGCGTGGTCGCCATGGGCGGCTACAACACCTTCTGCGAAATCCTGTCGCTGGACAAACGCGCCATCATCGTGCCGCGCAAGCGCCCGCGCATGGAACAGTTCATCCGCGCCAGCCGCGCCCAGCAACTGGGCCTGATCCGCATGCTGGAAGATGACGGCCAGTATGACCCGGCTGTGATGGCGAATGCGCTCCGCAACCTGCCGCGCCAGCCGCTGCCCTCGCAAATTGTGATTCCCGGCCTGCTGGAAGGCCTGGATAACGTCGATCGCCTGGTGCAGCCGTGGCTGCGGCCACGGGCCGAATCGTCCGGCAACGTGGTCGAATTGCGGGGCTGATCCGCCCGCCGTTTCCGCGTATGTCCGTGTCCCCACCACCGCCCGTCGCTTTTGTTCTGAAAGGCTATCCACGCCTGTCAGAAACCTTCATCGCTCAGGAAATCGCGGCGCTTGAAGCCCGCGGCCTCGATATCCTGATCGTATCGCTGCGCCATCCCACCGACACGAAACGCCACGCCCTGCACGACCAGATCCGGGCGCCGCTGCTTTACCTGCCGGAATATCTGCATCAGGAACCGCTGCGCGTGCTGCGCAGCTGGTGGCGTGCGCGTCGCCTGCCCGGTTACCGCGCCGCCTTTCAGCTCTGGCGGCAGGATTTCAGCCGCGACCGCACGCGCAATCGCCTCCGCCGTTTCGGCCAGGCCCTGGTGCTAGCCGCCGAACTGCCGGACCGCTATCGCCATCTGCATGCCCATTTCATCCATACACCAGGCTCTGTGGCGCGCTATGCCGCACAGATTCTGCAATGCCCGTGGACGGCATCGGCCCATGCGCGCGATATCTGGATCACGCCGGACTGGGAGAAGCGCGAGAAACTGGCCGACTGCCAATGGGCCGTCACCTGCACGGCGCATAACCACACGCATCTGTCAGCCCTGAGCAATCCTGAGCGCGTGTCGCTGGTCTATCACGGCCTGGATTTCACACGCTTCCCCGATGCTCCGGCCTGGCGGCCACGTCGCGATGGCCGCGACGCTCAGGATCCGGTACGACTGCTCTCGGTTGGCCGCGCCGTGGAAAAGAAGGGGTATGACCTGCTGCTGCAGGCGCTGGCCCGGCTGCCGGCTGACCTGTACTGGCATTTCACCCATATCGGTGGCGGCCCACTGCTGGATGCATTGAAGGCACAGGCATCACAGCTCGGCATTGCCGACCGCATCACATGGCGCGGGGCGGCGGCACAGGATGATGTGATCGCCGCCTATCGCGATGCCGATATCTTTGCACTGGCCAGCCGCCGCGACCGCGACGGCGATATGGATGGCCTGCCCAATGTCCTGATGGAAGCCCAGAGCCAGGCGCTGCCCTGTGTCGCCACCACCATTTCCGCGATCCCGGAATTGATCCATGATGGCGAGACCGGCCTGCTGGTGCCGAGCGAGGATATTGGCGAACTGATGGTCGCGCTCAATCACCTGATCGTCGACCCGGCCCTGCGCAACCGGCTGGGGGCTGCTGCTGCCAGCCGGGTCCGAACGGCCTTCGGCATGGGCAGCGGCATCGCCGAACTGGCCCGGCGTTTCGGCCTGGCAGCCTGAACCGGAGCGCGGCGATGCGGATCGGCTTCTATGCACCGCTCAAGCCACCCGATCATCCGGCGCCATCTGGTGACCGCCGCGTCGCCCGTCTGTTCATGGCTGCGCTGCGCGGCATGGGCCATGATATCGACCTGCTGTCCGATCTGCGCAGTTTCAATCGCGACGGCGATGCTGTGCACGAAGCCGCCACAGCCGAGGCCGCCGCCGCCGCGGTCGACAGACTGAGCCACCGCTGGCTGCAGGAAGCCAGCCGCAAACCCGATCTGCTGTTCACCTATCATGTCTATCACAAGGCTGCCGATTATATCGGCCCGGCGCTGAAGCAGCGTTTCGGCCTGCCCTATGTGATTGCCGAAGCCTCGGACTCGCCACGACGCCGCGAGGGTGCCTGGGCAAAAGGCTATGTCCAGGCTGCACAGGCGCTGTCAGCCGCCGATGCCGTACTCGCCATCACGCGCTATGACCTGCCGCCGCTGATCGCCTGTGCCGGTGCGCGGGCGCAGTATTTCGCCCCCTTCATCGATACCGCACCATTTATGGCCGCAGCCACGCAGCGTCAGCAGCATCGCAAGGTCTTGAGCGCACGCTTCGGATTGCCGCTGGATCGGCCATGGTTGCTGGCCGTTGGAATGATGCGCAGCGGTGACAAGCTGGCATCGTTCCAGCGCCTGGCTGAAACCCTGCCGCTGGCGGCAGATATGGGTTGGCACGGCATACTGGTCGGCGATGGCCCCGAGCGCCACACCGTGCAGGCCGCCTTTGCGCCGCTGCACAACCGGATAACGTTGACCGGCCAGCTTGATGCAGACAGCCTCGCCGCACTTTACGCCGCCAGCGATTTGTATATCTGGCCCGCCGTGAACGAAGCCTATGGCATGGCTTTGCTGGAAGCGCAGGCGGCCGCCCTACCGGTGCTGTCGGTGAACACGCGCGGCGTACCTGATATCGTGGCACATGGCGAAACCGGCTGGCTGACAGCCGATGACCAACCGCAGACGCTGGCCTCTGCCCTGCACAACCTGCTCGGCGATCAGGCTCTGCGGCAGCGCATGGCAGCTGCCGCGCCGCTGCGTGTCGCCCGCGACCTGTCGATGGGCGCTGCGCAGGCCCGGCTGCAAACCCTGTTCACGCAACTGGGGCTGCCGGCATGACCCGCCATATCGTGCTGCTGCGTCATGGGCCGACCGACTGGAATGCCGATAAACGCCTGCAGGGCCGCACCGACACTTCGCTGTCCGAAACGGGCCGGCAACAGCTCAGCGGCCGGCGCATTCCGGCGGCCTATCGCGACTGGCCCTGGTATGCCAGCCCGCTGCGCCGGGCGCAGGAAACCGCCACACTGCTGGGATTGCAGGCCACCACCGAGCCGGCCCTGATCGAGATGGACTGGGGCGCCTATGAAGGCTGCACGCTGGCAGAGCTGCATGCCCGCCATGGTGCCGCCTTTGCCGCCAATGAGGAGCTTGGCCTCGATCTGCAGCCGCCCGGCGGCGAAAGTCCGCGCCAGGTTCAGCAGCGCCTGCTGCCCTGGCTGCGCAACCTGCCGGGCAATGCTGGTGCCGTCACCCACAAGGGCGTGATCCGCGCGATCCTGGCGCTCGCCTTCGACTGGCCGATGCTGGGCAAGCCGCCCGTCAGGCTCGACTGGCGTTGCCTGCAGGAATTTAGCATAACGGAGGATGGGCGGCCCGTTCTGGCCGCTGCCAATGTTCCGCTGGAGTGACGATGGCCGCGCCACGCGTCCTGATCTATGTGCAGCATCTGCTCGGCGTCGGGCATCTGCATCGCGTGGCCACCATCGCCCGTGCGATGCGACGCAGCGGCTGCATGACCATGCTGGTCTCAGGCGGCCTGCCTGATCCCACCCTGCATGGCCTGGATGGCATCGATTTCGTTCAGTTGCCGCCTGCGCGCGCCAAGGATGCCACTTTCAAGATCCTGCTCGATGAAACCGAGAGCGAAGTGACGGATGCCTGGAAAGCGATGCGCAGCAGCAAGCTGGAGGCGGCAGTCACGGGCTTCGGCCCTGATGCCATCCTGACCGAGCTGTTCCCGTTCGGTCGACGGCAGATGCGGTTCGAACTGGTGCCCTTGCTGGATATGCTGCAGCGTCAACCGCGGCGCCCGCTGATTTTCTGCTCCGTGCGCGACATCCTGGTCGACCGCAGCAAGCTGCAGCACGATCTCGACACCATCGCCTGGCTGCAAAGCTATTACGACGGCGTGCTGGTGCATGGCGATCCGGCCATTGTGCCATTCGAACAGACCTTCCCGCTGGCCAGCCAGATTCGCGACAAGCTGTACTACACCGGCTATATCGCGGAACGGCATGCCGTCGCAGCAACCGACGCCGGCGCCGGCGAGGTGCTGGTTTCAGCCGGTGGCGGCGCCGTAGGCATGGCCCTGTTTGATACCGCCCTTGCAGCCCGGCCCCTGTCGCTGGCCCATGCCGCACCCTGGCGCCTGCTGGTCAGCCCGCAGGAGGATGCCGGTGCCATTGCTACGCTTCAACGGCAGGCCGGGCCCGGTGTGATCATCGAGCCCGTGCGGCCAGACTTTCCGGGCATGCTGCGCCACTGCCTGCTGTCGATCAGCAAGGCCGGCTACAATACCGTGATGGAAACCCTGGGCAGCGGAGCGCGTGCCGTGGTGGTGCCGTTTGCCGGCGGGCGCGAAACCGAACAGACGCTGCGCGCCGCTCTG
>NZ_CALSAN010000043.1:0-29155 GCF_943372915.1 Ferrovibrio terrae
CGGCGTTGAGATGGTGATGCCGGGCGACAACGTTTCGATGGAAGTCGAGCTGATTGCGCCGATCGCCATGGACGAAGGCCTGCGTTTCGCGATCCGCGAAGGCGGCCGCACCGTCGGCGCCGGCGTCGTCGCCAAGGTCATCGCGTAAGTATCGAGCGTCAGACAGGACATAGGACAATGGATAGTCAGAATATCCGCATCCGCCTTAAGGCGTTCGATCATCGGGTGCTCGACCAGAGCACAAGCGAGATCGTCTCCACCGCCAAGCGCACTGGTGCGCGCGTGCGTGGCCCGATCCCGCTGCCGACCCATATTGAACGGTTCACCGTGAACCGTTCGCCGCACATCGACAAGAAGTCGCGCGAGCAGTTCGAGATCCGCACCCATAAGCGGCTCCTGGACATCGTCGACCCGACCCCGCAGACGGTGGACGCGCTGATGAAGCTCGACCTCGCCGCCGGCGTGGATGTCGAGATCAAGCTGTAAGGGAAGCGAACCCATGCGGACCGGATTGGTTGCACGCAAGCTGGGGATGACCCGGCTGTTCTCGGAGGACGGCACACATGTGCCCGTCACCGTGCTGAAGGTGGACAACTGCCAGGTGGTGGCGCAGCGCACCGCTGAGAAGGATGGCTATACCGCCCTCCAGCTCGGCGTCGATGCCGCCAAGCCGAAGAATGTCACCAAGGCCCTGCGCGGCCACTTTGCCAAGGCGAATGTCGAACCCAAGCGCAAGCTTGTCGAGTTCCGCATCCCGGCCGAGGCCATGGTGGAAGTTGGCGCCGAACTGTCGGTGGAGCATTTCATCGTCGGCCAGTTTGTCGACGTGACCGGCACCACGATCGGTAAGGGCTTTGCCGGCGTCATGAAGCGCCACAATTTCCGCGGCCTGGAAGCCAGCCACGGCGTGTCGGTCAGCCATCGTTCGCATGGTTCGACCGGTCAGCGCCAGGATCCGGGCAAGGTGTTCAAGGGCAAGAAGATGGCCGGCCATATGGGCGACCGTCAGCGCACCCAGCAGAACCTGCAGATCGTGCGCACGGACGCTGACCGCGGCCTGATCATGGTCAAGGGCAGCATTCCCGGCTCCGAGGGTCAGTATGTGGTGGTCCGTGACGCGGTGAAGAAGCCGCGCGCCAAGGATCTGCCGATGCCGGCCGCTCTCAAGGCCGCCAAGTAAAGGTAGATGATCATGGCTGAGACAATCGAAGTCGCCGTGACGACGCTGGAGAACAAGGACTCGGGCAAGCTGACGCTGTCCAAGGACGTGTTCGGCCTGCCGCCGCGTGCCGACCTGCTGCAGCGCTATGTGATCTGGCAGCTTGCCAAGCGCCAGCAGGGCACTCACAAGACCAAGACCTATGGCGAAGTTGCCGGTTCGACCCGCAAGATCGTCAAGCAGAAGGGCTCGGGCGGCGCCCGCCACGGCGGCATCCGCGCCCCGCAGTTCCGCGGCGGTGGTAAGGCTTTCGGCCCGGTGCCGCACAGCCACGCCATCGACCTGCCGAAGAAGGTCCGCAAGCTGGCCCTGAAGACCGCCCTGTCGACCAAGCTGGCCGAAGGCAAGCTGAAGATCGTCGACAGCGCCGTTCTGTCGGTCGGTAAGACCAAGGAACTCGCCAGCAAGCTGAAGGGCATGGGCCTGGAGAGCGCGCTGGTCATCGATGGCAAGGTGCTGGACGAGAATTTCGCCCGCGCCATCCGTGCGATCCATAACGTCGACGTTCTGCCGGAGCAGGGCGCCAACGTGTACGACATCCTGCGCCGTGACACCCTGGTTCTGACCAAGGCCGCGGTCGAGGCTCTGGAGGCTCGCCTGAAATGAGCAACGTGAACCATTATGATGTGATCCTGTCACCGGTGATCACCGAAAAGGCGACCCGTACTTCCGAGTACAACCAGGTCACCTTCAAGGTGCCGCTGACCGCCACCAAGCCGCAGATCAAGGCCGCCGTCGAGGCGCTGTTCAAGGTCAAGGTGAAGGCAGTCAACACGCTGCTGGTGCAGGGCAAGACCAAGGTCTTTCGTGGCGAGCCGGGCAAGCGCTCGGATTGGAAGAAGGCGATGATCACTCTCGCCGACGGCCACAAGATCGACGTGACGACGGGGATCTGAAGCCATGGCGTTGAAGACTTACAAGCCAGTTACGCCGTCGACCCGCGGCCTTGTGCTGATCGACCGCTCGCAGCTGCATAAGGGCCGCCCGGTCAAGGAACTGACCGAGGGTCTGAAGAAGACCGGTGGTCGCAACCATTTCGGTCGCATCACGACCCGTCACATCGGTGGTGGCCACAAGCGCCGCTATCGCATGATCGACTTCAAGCGCCGCAAGTTCGATATCGGCGCCGTGGTCGAGCGGATCGAGTATGACCCGAACCGCACCGCGTTCATCGCCCTGCTGAAGTATGATGACGGCGAGTTGGCCTACATCATTGCTCCGCAGCGCCTGAAGGCCGGCGACCGCGTGGTGGCAGGCGAGAAGGCCGACATCAAGCCGGGCAATGCGATGCCGCTGAAGTCGATTCCGGTCGGCACCATCATCCACAATGTGGAGATGAAGCCGGGCAAGGGTGGCCAGATGGCCCGTTCGGCCGGCAGCTTCGTGCAGCTGGTCGGCAAGGATCAGGGCATGGCCCTGGTGCGTCTGGCCTCGGGTGAGCAGCGTCTGGTGCAGGCCGAGTGCATGGCCACCATCGGCGCCGTGTCCAACCCGGACAACCAGAACACCAAGCTTGGCAAGGCTGGCCGCAAGCGCTGGATGGGCATTCGCCCGACCGTTCGCGGCGTGGCCATGAACCCGATCGACCATCCGCATGGTGGTGGTGAAGGTCGCACCTCTGGTGGTCGCCATCCGGTGACCCCGTGGGGCAAGAACACCAAGGGCAAGCGCACGCGCAACAACAAGCGGACGCAGAATATGATCCTGCGTCGCCGCCCGTCGGGCAAGCACAGCTGATCGGGCTAGGAGGTAGATCATGACACGTTCTGTCTGGAAGGGCCCGTTCGTTGACGGGTATCTGCTGAGCAAGGCCGACAAGGTTGCGTCGTCGGGCCGCAAAGAGGTCATCAAGACCTGGTCGCGGCGTTCGACGATCATGCCGCAGTTCGTTGGCCTGACTTTTGGCGTTCACAACGGCAATAAGTTCATCCCGGTGAATGTGACCGAGGATATGGTCGGGCATAAGTTCGGCGAGTTCTCGCCGACCCGAACCTTCCCGGGCCACACTGCCGGCGACAAGAAGGCGAAGAAGTAACCATGAGCAAGCAGGCGCGCGAAACCCGCCTCGGCGAGAACGAGGCCATGGCCGTGGGGCGTAACATCCGTGTTAGCCCCCGGAAGCTTGGTGTGGTGGCTGGTCTGATCCGCGGCAAGCGGGTCGAGGCGGCCCTGTCCGAGCTGACCTTCTCCAAGCGTCGTATCGCCCAGGATGTCCGCAAGGTCCTCCAGTCGGCGATCGCCAATGCCGAGAACAACCATCAGCTCGACGTCGACCGTCTGGTCGTCGCCGAAGCCAGCGTCGGCAAGGGCCTGGTGATGCGGCGTTTCCACGCCCGCGCCCGTGGCCGCGGCGCGCCGATCCTGAAGCCGTTCAGCCACATCACCATCGTGGTGCGCGAGCGCGAAGAAGAGAAGAAGGCTCCGGCCCAGTCTAAGCCCAAGCGGGCCAAGAAGGCTGAAGTACAGAGCGGGGAGCAGGCGTAATGGGTCAGAAAGTCAATCCGGTCGGGCTTCGTCTCGGCATCAATCGCACCTGGGATTCCCGCTGGTACGCCAGTGACAAGGAATATGCCGGCCTGCTGCATGAGGATCTGAAGATCCGCGCGTATCTGGAGCAGCGCCTGGCCCAGGCCGGTGTCGCCCGCATCGTCATCGAGCGTCCGGCCAAGAAGGCCCGCATCACCATTCACTCGGCGCGTCCGGGCGTGGTGATCGGCAAGAAGGGCGCCGACATCGAGAAGCTGCGTTCCGATCTGGCCAAGATGACCAAGTCGGAAGTGCACCTGAACATCGTCGAAATCCGCAAGCCGGAACTCGACGCCAAGCTGGTGGCCGAGAATATCGCCCAGCAGCTGGAACGCCGCGTGGCCTTCCGCCGCGCCATGAAGCGCGCCGTGCAGTCGGCGATGCGTCTGGGCGCCGGTGGCATCCGCATCAACTGCGGCGGCCGTCTCGGCGGCGCCGAAATCGCCCGCGTTGAGTGGTATCGCGAAGGTCGCGTGCCGCTGCACACGCTGCGCGCCGATGTCGACTTTGCCCGCGCCACCGCCAAGACTGCCTATGGCAGCTGCGGCGTGAAGGTCTGGGTGTTCAAGGGCGAGATCATGGCGCATGACCCGATGGCGCAGGACAAGCGCATGGCCGAACAGGTCCAGGGTCATCAGGGCCATCAGGGCCGCCAAGGTTGAGCCGGGAGTAACGAGAGATGTTGCAACCGAAGCGTACCAAGTTCCGTAAGGCCTTTAAGGGTCGTATCAAGGGCGTTGCCAAGGGCGGCACCGACCTTAATTTCGGCGCCTTTGGCCTCAAGGCCCTCGAGCCGGCGCGCGTCACCGCCCGCCAGATCGAAGCCTGCCGCCGTGCGATCACCCGCCACATCAAGCGCCAGGGGCGCATGTGGATCCGCGTGTTCCCGGATGTGCCGGTGTCGAAGAAGCCGGCCGAAGTCCGCATGGGCTCCGGCAAGGGCTCGCCCGAATTGTGGGTGGCCCGCGTCAAGCCCGGCCGCATCATGTTCGAGCTCGACGGCATCCCGGCGAACCTCGCCAAGGAAGCCTTCACGCTCGGCGCTGCGAAGCTGCCGATCAAGACCAAGGTCGTCACCCGCCTGGGTGAGGGAGCTTAAGCCATGAAGAACAGTGAGCTGGTCGGTAAGACCAAGGACGAGCTGAACACCAAGCTTGTCGACCTGAAGAAGGAGCAGTTCAATCTGCGCTTCCAGAAGGCGACGGGTCAGCTGGAGAACACCGCGCGCGTGAAGCAAGTGCGCCGCGACGTCGCCCGAGTGCGCACCGCCCTGCATAAGCAGGCCGGCGCCAAGAAGGCGTAAGGAGAGAAAAGATGCCGAAGCGCGTATTGCAGGGCGTCGTGGTGAGCAACAAGGGCAACAAGACCGTCGTCGTCAAGGTTGAGCGGCGGATCATGGACCCGGTGTACAAGAAGTTCATCCGCCGTTCGAAGAATTACCACGCCCATGACGAGAGCAATTCTCGGAAAGAGGGCGAGGTTGTGTCGATTCAGGAATCGAAGCCGATCTCCAAGCTTAAGCGCTGGGTCGTCGTCGAAAACGCTTCCTGAACCGCACCTAGATAGTTTAGCGAGGTACAGGTCCAATGATCCAAGTGGAAACCAATCTCGACGTCGCCGACAATTCGGGCGCACGCCGAGTCCAGTGCATCAAGGTGCTGGGTGGCGCCAAGCGCCGGACGGCCCAGGTCGGCGATGTGATCGTCGTGTCCGTCAAGGACGCGATCCCGCGCGGTAAGGTCAAGAAGGGTGACGTGCATCGTGCCGTCATCGTTCGCACGGCGAAGGAAATCCGCCGCGCCGATGGCAGCGCCATCCGTTTCGACCGCAACGCCGCCGTCCTGATCAACAAGCAGGAAGAGCCGATCGGCACCCGTATCTTCGGGCCGGTCACCCGCGAGCTGCGCGGCAAGGGCCATATGAAGATCATTTCGCTGGCGCCGGAGGTGCTCTGAGCCATGGCTGAAGCTATGAAGATCAAGAAGGGCGACAAGGTCGTCGTCATCACTGGTCGCTCCAAGGGCGTGACCGGCGAAGTGCTGAGCGTGAGCCGCGAGAGCAATCGCGTGACCGTGCAGGGCGCCAACAAGGTGACCAAGCATGTCAAGCCGAGCCGCACCGCGGCCGGTGGCATCGAGCAGCGCGAAGCCCCGCTGCATGTTTCCAACGTGATGCTCGCCGACCCCAAGGACGGCAAGCCGACCCGCGTTGGCGTCAAGTTCCTCGAAGATGGCCGCAAGGTGCGCGTTGCAAAGCGCTCCGGCGAAGTCATCGATCGCTGATGGAGGCTAGGATGGCCAATCCGCGTATGAAAGACATCTACGAACAGCAGGTCCGCAAGCAGCTGACCGAGAAGTTCGGCTACAAGAATTCCATGGAAGTGCCGAAGATCACCAAGATCGTCGTCAACATGGGTGTGGGCGAGGCTGCCCAGGACTCGAAGAAGCTGACCGCCGCTGCCAGTGAAATGGCTGCGATCACCGGTCAGAAGCCGATCCTGACCAAGTCGCGCAAGGCGATCGCGAACTTCAAGCTTCGCGAAGGCCAGGGCGTCGGCTGCAAGGTGACGCTGCGTCGCGAGCACATGTATGAATTCCTGGACCGCCTGATCAACATCGCCCTGCCGCGCGTGCGCGACTTCCGCGGTGTGAACGGCAAGAGCTTCGACGGCCGCGGCAACTACGCGCTCGGCCTGAAGGAGCAGTTCATCTTCCCGGAAATCGACTACGACAAGGTCGATTCAGCCCGCGGCATGGACATCATCATCTGCACCACGGCGAAGACGGACGAGGAAGCCAAGGCCCTGCTGGCCGGTTTCCGCATGCCGTTCCAGAACTGAGCCGAGAAGGGACACCGGATATGGCTAAGACCAGTGCTGTTGAGAAGAATGAGCGTCGCCGCAGGATGTCGGTGCAGTTCGCCGCCAAGCGCGCGAAGCTGAAGGCGACGATCAAGAACAAGACGATCACCCCGGAAGAGCGTTTCGAGGCGGCCCTGAAGCTGGCCGAACTGCCGCGCAACTCCGCGAAGATCCGTGTGCGCAACCGTTGCGAACTGACCGGCCGTCCGCGCGCCGTGTATCGCAAGCTGAAGTTGTCGCGCAACATGCTGCGTGAACTGGCCTCGAGCGGCCAGATCCCGGGCATGACCAAGTCGAGCTGGTAAGGAGAGCAACAGATGGCTCTGACCGATCCCCTGGGCGATATGCTTGCCCGTATCCGTAACGGGCAGCAGGCGGGTAAGGCGGCAATCGCTTCCCCGGCTTCGAAGCTGCGTATGAACGTGCTCGAAGTGCTGAAGAAAGAAGGCTATATCCGCGGCTACGAGCTGCAGGAAGATGGCAACAAGCGCAACCTGCGCATCGAGCTGAAGTATTTCGAAGGCGAGCCGGTCATCAAGACCATCGATCGCGTTTCGAAGCCCGGCCGTCGCGTGTATTCGGCAATCAAGGACCTCGGCAAGGTGCGTGGCGGTCTCGGGATTTCGATCCTGTCCACCCCGCGCGGCGTGATGTCCGACACTGAGGCTCGCGCTGCCAATGTCGGCGGCGAAGTCCTCTGCCGCGTGTTCTAAGGAGCTGATCATGTCGCGTATCGGCAAGCATCCGGTTCCCGTGCCCCAGGGCGTGCAGGTCCAGTTGGCCGGCCAGACCCTGACGGCAAAGGGCCCGAAGGGTGAGCTGAAGCTCACCATCGTGGAAGATCTCGACGTCACGTTGGTTGACGGCAAGATCACCGTCAAGCCGCGTCAGGTCACCCGCCGCGCCCGCTCCATGTGGGGCATGCAGCGCACGCTGGTGAACAACCTGGTGAAGGGCGTCAAGGACGGCTTCAACGAAGAGCTGGAAATCAACGGCGTCGGTCTGCGTGCGGCGATGCAGGGCAAGAACCTGCAGCTGAACATGGGCTTCAGCCACGAAGTCATCTATCCGATCCCGGCCGGCATCGAAATCAAGGTGGAAAAGCCCACCTCGATCAAGATCTCGGGTGCGGACAAGCAGTTGGTCGGCAAGGTTGCGGCGGATATCCGCGGCATCAAGCCCCCGGAGCCCTACAAGGGCAAGGGCATCAAGTATGTTGATGAGACCATCCTGCGCAAGGAAGGCAAGAAGAAGTAAGGGATGCCGCTATGAGCCTGAAGACTCGCCTGAACGCGCTCAACGAGCGCCGCAAGCAGCGCAACCGCACCAAGATCATTGCGGCAGCGCATGGTCGTCCGCGCCTGAGCGTGCATCGCTCCTCGCGCTACATCTACGCCCAGGTGATCGACGACGTGAAGGGGGTGACTGTCGCCGCCGCCTCGTCGCTCGAAGCTGGCCTGCGCGGTTCGCTGAAGACCGGTGCCGACAGCAAGGCGGCCTCCGAGGTCGGCAAGCTGATCGCCGAGCGCGCCAAGGCCGCCGGCATCACCGATGTCACCTTCGACCGTGGCGCCTATCTCTATCACGGCCGCATCAAGGCGCTCGCGGAAGCGGCGCGTGAAGCCGGTCTGAAATTCTAAGAAAGGTTTGGGTACAATGGCTGCTACTCAACGGGGTGAACGGGGCGAGCGCGATCGCGGCGACCGCGGTGGTGATCGCGAGCGTGGCGAGAACGAACTCGTCGACAAGCTCGTAAGCATCAATCGCGTTGCCAAGGTGGTGAAGGGCGGCCGTCGTTTCGGCTTTGCCGCTCTCGTCGTCGTCGGCGACCAGAAGGGCCGCGTCGGTTACGGTTCGGGCAAGGCCCGTGAAGTGCCGGAAGCGATCCGCAAGGCGACCGAGCATGCCAAGCGCAACATGATCCGCGTCAACCTGCGCGAAGGCCGCACGCTGCATCACGACATCGAGGGCCGTCATGGCGCCGGTAAGGTCGTTCTGCGCACGGCTCCGGCCGGTACCGGCATCATCGCTGGCGGCCCGATGCGCGCTGTGTTCGAGACGCTCGGCGTTGCCGACGTGGTGACCAAGTCGCTCGGTTCGTCGAACCCGCATAACATGGTGAAGGCGACCTTCGAGGCCCTCAAGGGCTTGAACGCGCCGCGCCATATCGCGTCCAAGCGCGGCAAGAAGGTCTCCGACCTGCTCGGCCGCCGTACCGAGACCGAGGAGTAATCTCCATGGCTGCTGCTAAGAAGACGGCCAAGGCGGCCGGCAAGACTGTGAAGGTCACCTGGGTGCGCTCGGCCAACAAGCGCACTGCCGATCAGCAGGGCACGCTGGTCGGTCTGGGCCTGCGCAAGCTGCATCAGACCCGCGAGCTGGAGGATACCCCCTCGGTGCGCGGCATGATCGCCAAGGTGCAGCACCTGGTGCAGGTCGAAGGCTAAGGATCACAGGACTGGCTTCAGGCCGGTCCGAGCGGAAGGGTTAGGAACATGCGTCTCAATCAGATTGCCGACAACGAGGGCGCCCGCAAGAACCGGATGCGCGTCGGTCGCGGCATCGGCTCGGGCAAGGGCAAGACCTCGGGCCGCGGCGTCAAGGGTCAGAAGGCCCGCACCGGCGTCAGCATCAGTGGCTTCGAAGGCGGTCAGACCCCGATCTATCGTCGTCTGCCGAAGCGTGGCTTCAATCCGTTGAATCCGGTCTCGTTCGAGACCGTGAACATCGGTCGCCTGCAGTCGGCCATCGACAAGAAGAAGATCGATGCCACCAAGCCGATCGACGAAGCGGCGCTGAAGGCTGCGGGCCTGTGCTCGCGCAAGTCCGGCGGCGTGCGCCTGCTCGGCACCGGTGAGCTGAAGGCCAAGGTGACCATCACCGTCAGCGGCGCCTCGGGCACTGCCAAGGCGGCGGTCGAGAAGGCTGGCGGCAGCATCACGGTGCTGATCGCCCCGAAGGCCGAAGCCGAGCCGAAGGCCGAGAAGAAGGCCAAGGGCAAGAAGAAGTAAGACAGACCTTCCAGGTCACAACGGCGGGGCGCGAGCCCCGTCGTCCGTATCAGGTTCACGCGGTCGGATTTTAGGGCTCGCATATGGCATCGGCAGCGGAACGCATGGCAGGCAGCCTCAATCTTGGGGCATTCGCCAAAGCGACCGAATTGAAGAAGCGCATCTGGTTCACGATCGGCGCACTGATCGTGTACCGGCTTGGTACCTATATTCCGCTGCCCGGCATTGATCCGCAGATCATGGCCGATATCTTCCGCCAGCAGTCCGGCGGCATCCTCGGCATGTTCAACGTGTTTGCCGGCGGCGCGCTCGAGCGCATGACCATCTTCGCGCTCAACATCATGCCGTATATCTCGGCCTCCATCATCGTGCAGCTGCTGACTGCGGTGACCCCGCAGCTGGAAGCGCTGAAGAAGGAAGGCGAGTCAGGCCGCAAGAAGCTGAACCAGTATACCCGCTACGGCACCGTGTTCCTGGCGCTGATCCAGTCCTACGGCATTGCCGTCGGCCTCGAAGGCATGGCCGGCACCCGCGGCGGTGCCGTGCTCGATCCGGGCATGTTCTTCCGTCTCACCACCGTGGTCACGCTGACCGGCGGTACGCTGTTCCTGATGTGGCTGGGCGAGCAGATCACCCAGCGCGGCGTCGGCCAGGGCATCTCGCTGATCATCTTCGCCGGCATCATCGCCGAGCTGCCGCGGGCTTTCGCGGCCACGATGGAACTCGGCCGCACTGGCGCGCTCAGCACCTTCTTCATCCTGTTCTTGCTGGTCCTGATCGTCGGCGTCATCACCTTCATCGTGTTCATGGAGCGCGCCCAGCGCCGCATCCTGGTGCAGTATCCCAAGCGACAGCAGGGCGCCCGCATGTTCGGCGGTGAAAGCTCGCATCTGCCGCTCAAGCTGAACACCTCTGGCGTCATCCCGCCGATCTTCGCCTCGTCGCTGCTGCTGATGCCGGCGACGGTTGCGCAATTCACTGCCGGCTCGGGCGCGCCTGACTGGGTGACCACCGTGACCACGCTGCTCGGCCATGGCCAGCCGCTGTATATGGCGACCTATGTCGCATTGATCGTCTTCTTCTGCTTCTTCTATACCTCGGTCGTGTTCAATCCGAACGAGACCGCGGATAACCTGAAGAAGTACGGCGGCTTTGTGCCGGGCATCCGTCCTGGCCAGCGCACCGCCGAGTATTTCGACTATGTGCTGACGCGCCTTACGGTTGTCGGTGCGGCCTATATCGCCGGCGTCTGTCTGCTGCCGGAGTTCCTGATTTCCCAGTACTCGGTCCCGTTCTACTTCGGCGGCACCTCGCTGCTGATCGTGGTCAGCGTGACCATGGATACCGTTGCCCAGATCCAGTCGCATCTGCTGGCACACCAGTATGAGGGTCTCATCAAGAAGGCCAAGCTGAGGGGAGCGCGGAAATAATGAGGCTGATTCTGCTCGGACCGCCCGGCGCCGGCAAAGGCACCCAGGCCCAGCGTCTGACTGCCAAGCATGGCCTAGTCCAGCTATCGACCGGTGACATGCTGCGCGCCGCCGTCAAGGCCGGCACCGCCACCGGCCTCAAGGCCAAGGCCGTAATGGACAGCGGCGCCCTGGTTTCCGACGAGATCGTGGTCGGCATCATCGCCGAGCGGATCGACCAGCCGGACTGCCGCAAGGGCTTCATCCTGGATGGCTTCCCGCGCACCACCAAGCAGGCGGAAGCCCTGGACAAGATGCTGGCCGAGCGCAAGCTCAAGCTCGATACCGTGATCGAGATGCAGGTCGATGACCGCATCCTGGTTGAGCGTATCACTGGCCGATTCACCTGCGCCAAGTGCGGCGCGGGCTATCATGACAAGTTCCAGCCGACCAAGCAGGCAGGCGTCTGCGACCGCTGTGGCTCGACCGAGTTCACCCGCCGTGCGGATGACAAGGCCGAAACCGTGGTTCCGCGTCTGAAGGCCTACCACGAGCAGACGGCACCGCTTCTCCCGTATTACGAGGGGCGGGGCATCCTGCGGAAGGTGGACGGGATGGCTGAAATCGACGAAGTGACGCAGCAAATCGAGGCCGTTTTGGCTTCGCTTTAAGCCCACTTAAGTAGTTGACTGAGTGAAGGAAGTTTCTATAATCGCGCCCCTTGGCAACGGGCGCGAGCGAAAATTAAGGCTGCGAATCCCGA
This sequence comes from Ferrovibrio terrae, assembly GCF_943372915.1. Lineage (GTDB taxonomy): Bacteria > Pseudomonadota > Alphaproteobacteria > Ferrovibrionales > Ferrovibrionaceae > Ferrovibrio > Ferrovibrio terrae_A. The sequence continues at coordinate 11,789 of NZ_CALSAN010000043.1, forward strand.
CGTAAGTCATTGACTGCGTTGGTTTTCTGTATGTCTTAACGGTGCCAAGGTGAACGCTCCGGTCGTGCCGGAGCGGGTGATTCGAGGAGAAAAAGCGTGGCGCGTATTGCTGGCGTGAACATTCCGACCAACAAGCGGGTCGAGATCGCACTGACCTACATCTACGGTATTGGCCGGGTGAAGGCGAAAGAGATTTGCGAAAAGGTGGGCCTCCCGTCGGAGCGCCGGGTCAATCAGCTGACCGACGCCGAAGTTCTGCAGATCCGTGAGACCATCGACCGCGATTACAAGGTTGAAGGCGACCTGCGCCGTGAGATCGCCATGGACATCAAGCGCCTGATGGATCTCGGCTGCTATCGTGGCCTGCGTCATCGCAAGGGTCTGCCGGTCCGTGGCCAGCGTACCCATACCAACGCCCGTACCCGCAAGGGCAAGGCGGTCGCCATCGCCGGCAAGAAGAAGGCCGCGCGCTAAACCGTTAGCCCCCGTTTTAAGGACTGCAGGATACCCATGGTCAAGGACAAGGCCGCGCGCCCCCGGCGCAAGGAAAAGAAGAACATCACCTCTGCCGTTGCGCATGTGAATGCTTCGTTCAACAACACGATGATCACCATCACCGACGCCCAGGGCAACACCATCGCCTGGTCGTCGGCTGGCAGCCAGGGCTTCAAGGGTTCGCGTAAGTCGACCCCGTATGCCGCCCAGGTCGCCGCTGATGTTGCCGGCCGTCGCGCTGCCGAGCATGGCGTGCGCACGCTGGAAGTTGAAGTGAAGGGCCCGGGTTCGGGCCGTGAGTCGGCCCTGCGCGCGCTGCAGGCTGTCGGCTTCGTCATCACCAGCATCCGCGACGTCACGCCGATCCCGCACAACGGCTGCCGCCCGCCGAAGCGTCGCCGCATCTAAACGGTCCGCGTCGGATTTAGGTCCGGCGCAGAACAAAGAACATGAGGCCGGCCGCTACCCACTTACTGGGGCGGCCGTTGCCGCACCCGAGGTGGTCTAGGCGGAGAGTTGCTTAGTTCCCGCCGCAACCGAACGAGGTTACAGGTGATCCAGAAGAATTGGACCGATCTGATTAAGCCGAACAAGCTGGTGATCGAGCCGGGCGCTGTGCCGGGCCGGACTGCCACCATTGTCGCCGAACCGCTGGAGCGCGGCTTCGGTCTTACCCTGGGCAACGCGCTGCGTCGCGTGCTGCTGTCGTCGCTGCAGGGCGCCGCCGTCACGTCCATCAAGATCGATGGCGTGCTGCATGAATTCTCGTCGATCCCGGGCGTGCGTGAAGACGTCACCGACATCGTCCTGAACATCAAGTCGATGGCGCTCAAGATGCACGGCGAAGGCCCCAAGCGCATGCATCTGAATGCGCAGGGTCCGTGCGAAGTCACCGCCAAGATGATCGAGACCGGCCATGACATCGAAGTCATGGATCCGAACCACGTGCTCTGCACGCTCGATGCCGGCGCCACCATCCGCATGGAACTGACCGTCGAAACCGGCAAGGGCTATGTGCCGGCCTCGGCCAACCGTCCGGAAGATGCGCCGATCGGCCTGATCCCGGTCGATGCGCTGTACAGCCCGGTGCGCAAGGTCTCCTACAAGGTCGAGAACACCCGTGAGGGCCAGATTCTCGACTATGACAAGCTGACCGTGCAGATCGAGACCAACGGCGCGATCAAGCCGGAAGACGCGGTGGCCTATGCCGCGCGTATCCTGCAGGACCAGCTGCAGCTCTTCATCAACTTCGAAGAGCCGAAGGCTGAGAGCCGCGAGAAGATCACCAGCGAGCCGGAATTCAATCCGAACCTGCTGCGTCGCGTCGACGAGCTGGAACTGTCGGTGCGTTCGGCCAACTGCCTGAAGAACGACAACATCGTCTATATCGGTGATCTGATCCAGAAGACCGAAGCGGAGATGCTGCGGACGCCGAATTTCGGCCGCAAGTCGCTCAACGAGATCAAGGAAGTTCTGGCTCAGATGGGTCTGCATCTCGGTATGCATGTCCCCAACTGGCCGCCGGAGAATATCGAGGAACTGGCGAAGAAGCTGCAGGATCAGTACTGATCCTGCCCGCCTAAAGAAGAAGATCGAGGAGAGTCCCTATGCGCCACCGTAATGCCGGCCGCAAACTCAATAAGACCAGCGCTCATCGTCGTGCCATGTTCGGTAACATGGCTGCCTCGCTGATCAAGCATGAGCAGATCACCACCACGCTGCCGAAGGCCAAAGAGCTGAAGCCGCTGATCGACAAGCTGATCACGCTCGGCAAGCGCGGCGATCTGCATGCGCGTCGCCAGGCGCTGTCCTTCCTGCCGGAGAAGGCTGCGGTGGACAAGCTGTTCTCCACGCTCAACACCCGCTATGCCGACCGCAAGGGCGGCTACAGCCGCGTGCTGAAGGCCGGCTTCCGCTATGGCGATGCTGCGCCGATGGCCGTGGTCGAGCTGGTGGATCGTGATCCCGCCGCCAAGGGCCTGGATTCGGGCCCGGTGCAGGAAACGGCCGAGGCCGAAGCGGCGGCCTGATCGGCTGACGCCACCATCTTTCGAAGCGGCGGTCCGGCTTTCCGGGCCGCCGTTTTCGTTTGTGGGTTAGTCCGTCTCGGTCTGCGGCGTGAACACCACGCCGATCAGCAGCATCTCCACCGCGGCGTGCCCCAGTGGCAGCACCAGGGACTGGTGGGAGACATACTGTTCGCCGACCAGGCCGCGGCGCTGGATCAGGGCCGGCTGGTGGCTTTCCATCACGCTGATATAGGTCTGGCGGGCCATGGCGGCGAGTTCGGGCCAGGGATGCTGGTCCAGGTATTTGCCGGTCATGTCGAAGCCCTGGCGCTGGGCGATGTCGGTGCCGAACAGGCGGTAGCGGAAGCGCAGGGGTGACGGTTCGATATCCACCAGCAGCAGGCTGCCGATCACGAAGCGGAGGTCGAGCGGGTCGATATCCTCACGCCCCGGATAGGGGCGGCCGGCGCGCTTGGTGTCCCAATAGGTGTGCAGCTGTCGCAGAGTCGGCTTGTCGAGTTCCATGGGAGGGAGAATCGCCACCAAGGCGTGAATACGGAGTTAATCCGTTCGCCAGTGCCGCCTCCCCATTGAAAACACTTTGTAAACATCCCTATCTAACCGGAACCATGACACGCCCCTCATCATCCTTCCGCGGCTTCCTCGCGCTGGTGCTCACCACCCTGGTGGCGCTGGTTCCCTTCATCGCCTCGGCCCAGCAGGCCCAGACCCGCCTGCCGGCCAGCCGCACCGAAATCCAGCTCAGCTTTGCCCCGCTGGTGCAGCATGCCGCGCCGGCGGTGGTCAACGTTTACACCCGCCGGGTGGAGAAGGTGGCGCAGCAGCGCTCGCCGCTGTTCGACGATCCGTTCTTCCGCCGCTTCTTCGGTGACCAGGCGCCCTTCGGTCCGCCGCGCGAACGCGTCGCGCAGTCACTGGGCTCCGGCGTCATCGTCGATGCCGAGGGCGTCATCGTCACCAACAACCATGTGATCGACGGCGCCACCGAGATCGTTGTTGCGCTGAATGACCGGCGTGAGTTCGAGGCGAAGGTGATCGCCGCCGATCCGCGCTCGGATCTTGCCGTGCTGCGCATCGATGCCCGCGGCGAGACACTGCCGTATCTGGAATTCCGGGATTCCGACGAGCTGCAGGTCGGTGACCTTGTGCTGGCGATCGGCAATCCCTTCGGCGTCGGCCAGACCGTGACCCAGGGGATCATCTCGGCCGTCGGCCGTGCGATCTCCGACGACCTCACGGCGCAGTCCTTCATCCAGACCGATGCGGCGATCAACCCGGGTAATTCCGGCGGCGCGCTGCTCGGCATGGATGGCAAGCTGGCCGGTATCAACACGGCGATCTTCTCGCGCTCCGGCGGCTCGATCGGCATCGGCTTCGCCATTCCGGCCAATCTGGTGTCATCGACCGTCGCCAGCGCCATGGCGGGCAAGGGCATCCGGCGGCCGTGGTTCGGCGCCAGCGGCGAAGTGGTGACCAGCGAGATCGCTCAGGGGCTTGGCATGTCGCGCCCCAATGGTGTGCTGGTCGGCGAGGTATATCGGGGCGGCCCGGCCGACCGTGCCGGCCTGAAGGCCGGCGATGTGGTGCTGGCGATCGATGGCCGCGAGGTCAACGATCCGCAGGCGCTGCGCTTCCGTATCGCCACTCGCAAGCTGGGTGAGACGGCGGCCGTGGATGTGCAGCGGCGCGGCCAGCGCGTGGCACTGAAAATCGCCCTGCAGGATGCCCCCGAACTGCCGCCGCGCGATCTGACGCGGCTGAGCGGCAACCAGCCGCTGGCCGGTGCCACGGTTGGCAACCTGTCGCCGGCTTTCGCTGAAGAGCTGGGCGTCGATACGCTGATGCGCGGCGTCATCGTCACCGAGATCGCGCCGGGCTCGCCGGCCAACCGGCTGCGCGTGCGGCCGGGCGATGTGATCGTCAAGATCAACGACCGTGACGTTACTGATGCAAAGGGCCTGCAGGGCCTGCTGCAGGGCAGTACCCAGTGGACCGTGGTGCTGCGGCGGAACAAGCAGCTGTTGTCCTTCTCGGTGCGGGGCTGAGCATGGCCAGGCCCGGCACGGCAGGGGGCACGGGCGAAAGTCTGTTTGCGGCAGCCGGCATTGATGCCGCGGCTGCGGCGCCGCTGGCCGACCGCCTGCGGCCGCAGACGCTGGCCGAGATCATCGGCCAGGATCATCTGCTGCAGGGCGAGGGGCCGCTGGCCCGCATGGTGCAGGCGAAAAAGCTTGCCAGCCTGATCCTCTGGGGCCCGCCGGGCACCGGCAAGACCTCGATTGCCCGTCTGCTCGCCGATGCCACCGGCCTGGAATTCGCGCCGCTCTCGGCGGTGTTTTCCGGCGTCGCCGATCTGCGCAAGGTGTTCGAGACTGCACGCGCCCGCCGCGCCACCGGCAAGGCGACGCTGCTGTTCGTCGATGAAATCCATCGCTTCAACCGCGCGCAGCAGGATGGCTTCCTGCCCTATGTGGAAGACGGCACCGTGGTGCTGGTCGGCGCCACCACCGAGAATCCCAGCTTCGCGCTCAACTCGGCGCTGCTCTCGCGCTCGTCCGTCGTGGTGCTGCATCGCCTGGACGATGCGGCACTGGAATCCTTGCTGCAGCGCGCCGAAGCCATCGAGAACCGTGCCCTGCCGCTGACGGCCGAAGCCCGCGCCGCGCTGCGCGCCATGGCCGATGGCGATGGCCGCTACCTGCTCAACATGGCCGAGCAGATCTACACCCTGCCGGCCGACACCGTGCCGCTCGATCCCGCGCGACTGGCCGAGACACTGCAGAAACGCGCGCCGCTTTACGACAAGACCCAGGATGAACATTACAACCTGATCTCGGCGCTGCATAAGTCGCTGCGCGGTTCCGATGTCGATGCCGCGCTCTACTGGATGGCGCGCATGCTGGTGGGTGGTGAAGATCCGCTCTACATCCTTCGCCGGCTGGTGCGCTTTGCCGCCGAGGATATCGGCATGGCCGATCCGAACGCGCTGCTGCAGGCACTGGCCGCCAAGGACATGTATGACTTCCTCGGTTCTCCGGAGGGTGAGCTCGGTCTGGTGCAGGCGGTGATCTATCTGGGCACTGCGCCGAAATCGAATGCCGCCTACAAGGCCGAGAGTGGTGCCAAGCGTGCCGCGCGCGAGCATGGTTCGCTGATGCCGCCGATGCATATTCTCAATGCGCCGACCAAGATGATGAAGCAGATGGGCTACAACGCCGGCTATGCCTACGACCATGATACGGCCGAAGGCTTTTCCGGGCAGAACTATTTCCCCGACGGCATGGAACGGCAGACCTTTTACCGTCCGGTCGAGCGCGGCTTCGAGCGCGACATCATCAAGCGACTCGACTACTGGCAGAAGCTGCGCAGCCGCCGCCAGGATGACGAAGCCTGAACGTAGAACCGGCGCCCTTTACTCGCAGCACGGGCAGCGTTAACCAAGCTCTTACGCTGACCGGCCCATAATTATGGTATAAACTTAAAACGATGGCACAGCCCCTCAGCAGATCGTCGGCCAAGACGCCATTGGCCTCATTCATGGAGCGCTTCTCCGTGTTGCAGAAGCTGAGTGTCGTTGGGTTGCTTGCCCTGCTGCTTCTGGTCGCAGCGGGGCTCTACAGTTTTGTGATTCTCACGCCGAAGGAGCAGGTCTTCTACACACCGGGCAGCGTGCCCAAGCGCGAAGACTGCTTCTATACCAAGCTGGCGCAATACAAGAACGTGACCCGGCAGATCATCTTCAGCACCGCGCAGGAATGCGAGCTTGAGGTGCAGTCGATCGAGGGCCATGAACAGATGCGGCAGGAATGGATCGACCGTCAGGCCGAGAAGGCGCGCGAGCGCGCCGCCAACCCGCCGCCAGTCCAGGAAGAACCCAAGGAAAAGGATACCGTGCGCCGCGTCTGGCGCTGACAGGTCGATCCGTCCGTCTTAGAGTGTCCCCCATGTCCCAGGTTACCACCCGTACCGTCGGTGCCGACGAAGCCGACCTGCGTCTTGACCGCTGGTTCAAGCGCCATTTCCCCTGGCTTGGCCATGCCAAGCTGGAAAAGCTGCTGCGCACCGGCCAGGTTCGCATCGATGGCGGTCGCGCCAAGGCAGCAACCCGGCTGGAAGTCGGGCAGGCGATCCGTATTCCGCCGCTTGGCGATCCGCCCAAGGACGATGAACCCCGGGTCTCCAAGCCGGCCAAGGCCAGCCCGGAGCGCATCGCCGAACTGGAGGCTGCCGTCCTGCACAAGGACGACGCCGTGATCGTGCTGAACAAGCCGGCCGGCCTGGCCACCCAGGGCGGCACCGGCCTGACCGAGCATCTGGACGGCCTGCTCGGCTTCCTGAAATTCGGCAATGCCGAGCGGCCGCGCCTGGTGCATCGCCTGGACAAGGATACCTCCGGCGTCCTGCTGCTGGCGCGCAGTGCATCGGCGGCGGCGAAACTGGCCGAGGCCCTGCGCAAGCGCGATGCGCACAAGCTTTATTGGGCGCTGGTGATGGGCGTGCCGATCCAGCGCATGGGCAAGATCGAGCTGGCGCTGTCCAAGCTGCCCGGCGCTGCCGGCGAACGCATGGTGGCGGATGAGGAAGACGGCAAGAATGCCGTCACGCTCTATCGCACCATCGAAACGGCCGGCCGTCGCGCCGCCTGGCTCGGCATGGCGCCGCTCACCGGTCGCACGCATCAGCTGCGCGTGCATGCTGCCGCCATCGGCACGCCGATCGTCGGCGACGGCAAATACGGTGGTGCCGAGGCCTTCCTCACCGGTGGTGTCAGCCGCAAGCTGCATCTGCATGCGCGCGGCATCAAGCTGGCGCATCCCGATGGCGGCAAGCTGGAAATCCGTGCGCCGCTGCCGCCGCATATGGCCGCCACCTGGGACTTCCTCGGCCTCACGCTCGACAAGAGCGCCGACGCATGGCTGGAAGAATAACCCCGCCGCCACTGTTGCCCGACGATCTGCGGAGCCGCGCGCACCCGCTGCGCGGTGGCTTGGCCGCCGAGGTGCATGCCCGGCCGCCGCTGCCGCTCGCGGCACCAGCCCGCGTGCTGCATCTGGCCATGATGCTGAAACCGGAAGATGGCGCCGCCGAGCATGCCCATCTCGCAGCCCTGTGCCGCAGCTGTGGTATGGCCGAGCCCGAACCGGGCACCAAGCATGTTGCTGTTGCCCTCTCGGATCTCGCCCACCTGATCTGGGAACGGCGCACCGAATTCTCGACCTACACGCTGTATCTGCCGCGCAGCGCCGGCACGGCGCTGGACCGGCCTGCCACCGATCTGCCGCTGCCGGCCGGCTGGCTCGATGCGCTGCCGGGCAGGCTGATGGTGGCTGCCGATGTCACCGTGCTCGATGCCGGCGAGGCCGTGCCGGGGCAGGCGCAGCTGGAAAGCATTTTTGATGGCCCGACCATGGTGGCGAGCCGGGTGGCCAGCGGTCATGCCACGGTCTGGACCGATTTCCATCTCGGCGCCGATGATGCCGTGCGCTTCGTGCTGCATGGCGGCGCGCTCACCGATGCCCAGCGCGGCCGCATTGTCATGCGCCTGCTGGATATCGAGACCTATCGCATGATGGCGCTGCTGGCGCTGCCGCTGGCGCAGCAGGTGGCGCCGCGCATCACCGCGCTGGAGCAGGGACTGGCGAAGCTGTCCGGCCGCATGGTCGATGTCGAGCATGAAAGCGAGCAGAGCCTGCTGCTGGAACTGGCCGGCCTCGCCGCCGAGGTCGAGACCCTGGCGGTGGAAACACCCTATCGCTTCGGCGCCGGCCGGGCCTATCACGCCCTGGTCGAGCGCCGCATCGCTGAACTGCGCGAGACCCGCATCGAAGGCATGCCCACCATCGGCGAGTTCATGGAGCGGCGGCTGTCGCCGGCGATGCGCACCTGCATCACCATGGCCGAGCGGATCGAAGGCCTGTCGCGCCGCGCCACCCGCATGGCCAACCTGCTGCGCACCCGCGTCGATGTCGCGCTGGAGCGGCAGAATGTCGGGCTGCTCGATACGATGAACCAGCGCTCACGGCTGCAGCTGCGGCTGCAGGAAACCGTCGAGGGCCTGTCGGTTGCCGCCATCACCTATTACGTGGTCGGGCTGGTGGGCTATGCCGCCCAGGCGCTGCATGCCGTCGGCCTGCCGGTCGACAAGGAAATCGCGATCGGCGTGGCGATCCCGGTGGTGGCACTGCTGGTCTGGTGGGGCCTGCGGCGCTTCCGCCGCTCACTGCAGAAGGAAGGCCTGCACTAGGCCGGCTGGCGCAGTGCGCGTTTGATCCCGTCTGCCAGATAATCCGCCACGGCGCGCACGCGCGGCGTGTTGCGCAGGTCGCGATGCAGCACCAGCCATAATTCCCGCGTCACCGGCGGCTTGCCCGGTTCGGGCGCCAGTTCGGGATACTGCCGCGCGATATATTCCGGCAGCAGCACGGCGCAGGCGCCGGCACGGGCGGCGGCCACCAGCGGCAGCATGCTGTTGCTGCGGATCGTCTGCTTCAGCCCCGACTTTTTCAGCCACAGCGATTCCGGCAGGTCGGCCAGGCTTTCATCGAAGGCTGCGACAGCCGTGCGGTCCGGCGCGGCCGGATTGCGGAACAGCCGGTAGGGCACGGCGCCCAGCCGGCTGGCATAGAGTTCGCCGGTCTTGGGCCGCGCCCAGCGGATCGCGATATCGGCCTCGCGCCGCGCCAGGCTGAGCGAGCGGTGCTCGACCGCGATCTCGATCTGCAGCGCCGGCCAGCGCTGCCGCAGGCCGGTCAGCTGCGGCGCAATCGTATGGCTGGCGACGCCCTCGGTGCAGGTGATGCGCACGGTGCCGGAAATCTGTTCGCCGCGGCTCGCATCGCCCAGCCGGCCAAGCCGCAGCAGCGGCGCCTCGATCTGTTCGGCGGCGGCCAGCACCGGGGCGGCGGCCGGGGTCAGCACATAACCGCGGGCCCGGCGCTGAAACAGCGTCAGCCCCAGCGTCTCCTCCAGGGCCGCGATGCGCCGCGACACCGTTGCGTGGTTGACGTTCAGGAAACGGGCCGTGGCCGACAGGCTGCCATGGCGGGCCAGCGCCAGCACATAGCGCAGGTCGTTCCAGTCGAGGTCATCTGTGCGTTTTTGCAGAGCCATGGCGCGATCTTATGGAATATGCACAGAGGGCGCCAGCGGCTAAACCTGTGCCACACCTTTAGTCCTGTCTGGAGTATGTGAAATGACCCGCCCGAAGACCCTGCTTGAAATGGCCGGCGCCGCCGGCATCCCGGTGGCCTGGGAAAAGTCGACCCTGCTGTTGGTCGACCACCAGAATGAATATCTCGCCGATGGCGGCCTGCCGCTCACCGGCATGGACGCGGCAGTGGCCGAGATCGGCAGACTGCTGGCCGCGGCGCGCGCCAATGGTGCGCCTGTCGTGCATGTGCGCCATCATGGCCGCCCGGGCGGTGCGCTGTTCAACCCCGAGGGTCCGAAGGCCGATTTCATTGCCGGCGTGCAGCCGAAGGATGGCGAGCGCATCGTCACCAAGGGGTTGCCCAACAGCTTTGCCGGCACCGACCTCGATGCTGTGCTGAAGGAGCTGGGCCGCAAGGAACTGATCATCGCCGGTTTCCAGACCCATATGTGCATCAGCGCCACGGCACGCAGCGCCATCGATCATGGCTATCGCGGTATCGTGGTTGCCAAGGCCTGCGCCGATCGCGACCTGCCGGACCCGATGGGGACAGGCACCATCAAGGCTGAGGAAATGCATCGCATCACGCTTGCGGCGCTGAACGACCGCTTCGCGTTGGTGATCCCGGATGCAGCGGCTATCGCGGCGCGGGCAGCGGCGTAGCATTCACGCCGCCGCGTGGCGCGGCATCCACTGCGGGCACCGGCATCACGCCGCCGCCGGTGGCCGATGGCCGCGCCCGTGTGCGCCGGTCGGCCGGCAGCGTGTCCCACACGCGGTCGGCCTCGGCGACGTTCAGCTTCTGATCGCCCGGCCGGCAGGCGCGGCTGCGATACAGCACGCTGCGGCCGGGGAAGAAGCACCAGGAGGCCTCGGCCAGCTGTGCGCGCTGCAGCAGTTCAGCCTCGTCGCTGTTGATCCAGCGGCTGCCCGGCGGACAGCTCGGCGCCTCGAAGACATGGCCTGACGTGTCGTTGTAGCAGAGCGCGAAGATGCCTTCGCCGACGCGCGCCTCGTTGCTGCGATAGGGCTGGCTGGGCACACCGCCAGGGCCCGATGGCGGCACGTTCGATTGCGGCAGCGCGCCAACCGTTCCCGGAGCAGCGGACGTTCCGGCTGTGGCCGGTGCCACGCTGCGGGATGGCATGGGCGCGATCTCCGGCGCGCTGCGGCCGGCGACCGGCGCGCGCTGCGTCGAAGCCTGGAACTGCTGTGCGGCCTGATCGATGCCGATGGCGGCATAGCCGGGCGCGCAGCGGCCGGTCTGGCTGGTGTAGAGCAGGCCGGTCTCGGCACTGAAACACGGCGTGCCGGCGCTGCTGCTGGTATCCACCGGCCGCTGGCGCGCATCGCTGCCGCCGCCGAAGGTGCGATACAGGCTTTTGTTGAGGTCGCGCACGCTGGTCTCGACGCCGCAGCCGGCCAAACCGGCGAGCAGCAGCAGAGCGAACGCAACGCGGGTCATGGCGGGGATGTTATCCGCGGCCGCGATAGGAGGCGACGCCCTGGTCGGGCAGCCACAGGTCTGCCGGCGGCTTGCCGGTCTGGTAGAACACATCGATCGGCATGCCGCCGCGCGGATACCAGTAGCCGCCGATGCGCAGCCAGCGTGGCTGCATCGCGGCGACCAGGCGCTTGGCGATGCTCACCGTGCAGTCTTCATGGAAGGCGCCGTGATTGCGAAAGCTGTTGAGGAACAGCTTCAGCGATTTCGATTCAACGATCTGCCGGTTCGGCACATAGTCGATCACCAGATGGGCGAAATCGGGCTGGCCGGTCATCGGACACAGGCTGGTGAATTCCGGCTGGGTGAAACGGATCAGGTAGGTGACGCCCGGCTGCGGATTGGCCACCGTCTCTAGTACGGCGGCATCGGGACTGGCCGGCTGGCTGGCGGCGTGGCCGAGCTGGGTGAGGCCGGCGGGCGAGGCAGCGCGTCGATTGAGGGCGGGAGCGGGGGTCTTTTTCGGCTTTTTCATAGGTTCCTGTTTGCCACAACAATACCTTGATTGCATCCCTGTGCCGCCACGATCCGGCATCAGTGTTTCAGTCGTGCCGGCCATGAGGCATCCGAGCGGATGCACCGGCCAGCACTTTTGCCCCAGGAGGCATACAATGACTCTGCGTTTCAAATCCCTTGCTACCGCCATCACTGTTGCCAGCGCGCTGGCCCGGGGTGCCACCGGTGGCGCCTGTGCCCAGACCGCCACCCCGGCGACTCCCGCGACCCCGGCCCAGCCGAGCGTGTCCGGGGCCGCCACGCCGGCCACCCCGGCGACGCCGGCGGTGGGGCAGACCAAGAAGACCGAGCACGGCAAGGCGGATGCGGCCAAGGCCGATGCCAAGAAGGCCGAGACCAAGGCCGACCTGAAGAAAGCCGATGCCAAGAAGGACCAGGCCAAGAAGGATCTGGCCAAAAAGGACGAAAAGGCGCGCGACGCCAAGAAGGCGACCAACTGACGCTGTCGCGTCAGGCCGAAAAGACCGGGGCCCCCGTCGCAGGACGGGGGCCTTTTTCCTGGTTCTTAGAGGAATTCAGGGCAGAAATTTCCACCCCTGAGAGTGGTTGAGGCGCCGGGCCGACCGTGCGATTCTGCGGCCATGACACGCCCTGCTTCCGTATCCGGTGCCGGTTTCGAGCCGCCCAGACTGGTGATCTTCGATTGCGATGGCACCCTGGTCGACAGCCAGCACCACATCGTCAGCGCCATGCACAGCGCCTTTGCCGCCAACGGCCTGGGCCTGCCCGAGGCCGACAGCGTCCGCCGCACGGTGGGGCTGCCGCTGGAGGTGGCGATTGAGCGCCTGCTGCTGCCCATCGGGCTGAAGGCCCTGGATGACGTGGTCGCGGCCTACAAGGTCGCTGCCGTGGCCCAGCGGCTGGAGCCTGACCATGAAGAGCCGCTGTTTCCCGGCCTGGTGCCGGTGCTGGATCGGCTGGAGGCTGGCGGCTTCCTGCTCGGTGTCGCCACCGGCAAGGCCCGCCGCGGCCTGAATTTTACTTTGGCGACACATGGCCTGACCGAGCGTTTCGTCACCCTGCAGACCTGCGATGTCGTCCCCGCCGGTAAACCGGCACCCGACATGGTGCTGCAGGCGATGGCGGAGACGGGTGCCGTGGCGGCCTCGACAATCGTGGTCGGCGACACAACTTACGACATGGAGATGGCCCGCAATGCCGGCGTTCCGGCCATCGGCGTAGCCTGGGGCTATCATGACGAACAGATTCTGCTCAAAGCTGGAGCAGTAAAGATAATCAAGGACTTCGGAGAACTTCCGGATCTGGCGGTCGAATTGACGGCCCGGTCTTCTTCAGCTGCCTGAGGGAGGTGCCGCATGCGTATCGTGAAATGGGGTCTGGCGATCCTGGTGCTGTTGATCGCCGCTGCCGTGGTTGCGGTGCTGACCGTCGATGTGAATCGCTTCAAACCGCAGATCGTTGCCGCCGTCGAAGAGGCCACCGGCCGCAAGCTCGACATCGCCGAGGATATGAAGCTCAGCCTCTGGCCGCTCGGCATCGGAGTGAAGCGGGTCAGCTTTGCCAATGCCGCCTGGGGCGCCCGGCCGCAGATGGCCACCATCGGTGAATTCACCGCGCAGGTGGATCTGATCGCCCTGATCGGCGGTCAGGTGAAGATCGACAGCCTGGTGCTGAACGACGTCGACCTCCTGCTGGAGAAGGATCGTCAGGGCCGGGCCAACTGGGACTTTGCCGGCCAGAAGCCGGCCCCGCAGCAGCAGCCGCAGACACCGGCGCCGGCCGCGCAATCGGGTGGCGGCACGATCCCGACCATCGAGAATGTGTCGCTGAAGAATGTGAAGCTGGCCTTCCGTGATGCCCAGACCGGCGCCCGCAACGATGTGGCGCTGACGGAACTCTCCGTGAAGCAGGCCAGCGGCGGGCAGCTCGTCACCAAGCTGGTCGCCACTGTGGACGGCAATGCCATCACCGCCGATGGCACGCTGGGCAGCCTGGGCGAACTGATGGCGCCGAGCCGGCCCTGGCCGGTGAAAATGAATGTTACCTTGCCTGGCGCCAAGGCCAGCCTGGAAGGCAGCATCGCCCAGCCGATGCAGGCCAAGGGGCTGGCGCTGAAGCTGAGCGCCGAGGCGCCCGACCTGGCCAAGCTGGCCGCGCTGGCGGGCGCGTCGGCCCCGGCAGTACCGCTCAGCCTGCAGGCCGAGGTGAAGGATCTCGGGCCGCAGCGCTACGGCCTGAACAACATTGTCATGAAGATCGCCGATAGCGACCTGGGCGGCAGCGGCGAGATCAATCTGGCCGGCGCGAAGCCGGCGGTGAAATTCGATCTCGCATCAAAGAGCATGGATGTCACCCAGCTGATGCCGAAGGAAACGGCCGCCAAGCCCGCCGCCGCCGGCAGCACACCGGCCGCCGCCAGGCCGGCTGCCGCGCCGAAATCCGATGGCCGCCTGTTCAGCGCCGATCCGCTGCCGCTCGATGGGCTCAATGCCGCCGATGCGGTGGTGGCCTACAAGGCCGAGCGGTTCAAGGCGCCGATGCTGGAAGCGCAGGGCCTGGCCGTGAATCTGACGCTGAAGGATGGCCTGCTGAATCTCAAACCGGCGATTGCCAATCTCGCCGGCGGCAGCATCAACGGCGACATTTCCGTCAATGGCAAGGCGAAGTCGATGACCGCCAAGCTGGATGGCAAGGGCGTGGTGCTGAGCGACTATCTGCAGAAGAACGGCATCACCGACGTCGTCCGCCGCGGCGGGCCCACCGATCTGGTGCTCGATGTCAGCAGCAGTGCCGCTTCCGTCCGTCAGATGATGGCGGGCCTGAACGGCAGGCTGGTGCTGAAGGTGGGTGAGGGCGAGCTGAAAGAGGAGTATGTGCGCGCCGCGCTGCCGCGTCTGGCCGATGCCGTCGGTGCGCTGAGCCGCGCCACGGCGAAGACCAAGCTGCATTGCGTGGTCGCCGGCGCTGACATCAAGAACGGCATGGTCACGCCCAAGGCGATCCTGGCCGAGACCGGCAGCATGACCATGACCGGCGACGGCACGGTCAATCTCGGCACCGAACAGCTCGACCTGCGGCTGGTGCCCTCGTCGCGCGATACCGGCCTGGCGGCGGCGCTGCCGCCGGTGCGGGTGCGCGGCAGCTTCACCGACCCCAGCTTCACGCCCGATACGGCGGCGCTGGCCAAGGGCATGATCGGCGCCGCCGCCGGCTTTGCCGCGCTGGGTCCGCTGGCCCTGCTGTCGCCGGCGCTGGGCTCGGGCGGCGACGATGCCGCCACCGCCTGTGCCAAGGCCGTCGCCCTGGCCGAGGGCCGGCCAGTGCCGCAGTCGTCGACCAAGCCTGCGACAGGCAGCACGCAGCCGCAGCAGGAGCAGAAGCCGCTCGACAATCTGCGCAAGGGCCTGGGCAACTTGCTGGGCCGCTGACCCGCCGCTATAAGCCGGCCTCATGAAGCGTTTCTACAAGACCGCCACGGCGGAGCCCGATGGCGACAGCGCCGTGATCCGCCTCGATGGCCGCCTGCTGAAGACGCCGGCCAAGGCCGAGATGCGCCTGCCCACCTTGCCGCTGGCGGAAGCCATCGCGGCGGAGTGGGCGGCCCAGCAGGCCGAGATCCGGCCCAGCACCATGCCGCTGATGCAGTTGGCCGCCACCGCGATCGACCGTGTCAGTCTCGACCCGCGCTATGCCACCGATGATGTGGTGCGCTACGGCGGCACCGATCTGCTGGCCTACCGTGCCAGCGAGCCGGCGGCCCTGGCCGAGCGTCAGGCGGCGGAATGGCAGCCGCTGCTCGACTGGTTCCGCGACCGCTACGATGTGCAGCTCAATGTCACCAGCGGCATCATGGCGGTGGCGCAGCCGGCGGAGCTGCCGGCACGGCTGGAACGCATCTGTGCCGGGCTGGACCCCTACAGGCTGACGGCGCTGCATTGGGCGACCACCAATGCCGGCTCGGTGGTGCTGGGGCTGGCCCTGCTGGATGGCCGGCTGGATGCCGAGGCGGCCCACCGGACGGCGCTGATCGACGAATTGCACCAGGCCGAGCGCTGGGGCGAGGATGCCGAGGCGGCAGCCCGGCGCACCGGATTGCTCGCCGATCTGCAGGCCATCACCCGTTTTCTCGGATTGTTACGTACTGGTAACTAGGCATGCTGCCGCTGGCTGCAGACATGATTCGCCAGCGAAGCTTTACTACCCTGCTGCGAATCCGCTGCTATACTCCCTGTATACGGAGACTCAATGTCGGCCGGGGGGTCCGACGTGGCAGGGATAGATTCATCAAAGCGACAGCGGCCAAAGGTTGGCTATGGCGAGCTATTGGCCACCATTGCCGACCATGAAAAATACCGCCAGCGACTGCCTGGCGGTAAACGGGCGATTTTTCAGTTCCGCGATCTCTCGCATCTGACCATGGCGGGCGCTGATCTCTCGGGCGCCGATTTCACCGGCTGCAACCTGCAATCGGCCAATTTCTCCGACACCAACCTGAGCAATGCCGTGCTGTATGGCGCCGATCTGCGCGGCGCGGTGATGCATGGTGCGCGGCTGGATCGCGCCGATCTGCGCGGGGCTTCCTTGCGTGGTGCCGACCTGACCGGCGCGCGGCTGCAGGATGCCGACATGCGCGATGGCGTGATTGCCGAACGCGATATCAGCGGCAACATGCAGCTGAAGAAACCCGATCATGATGCCGTCGATCTTGGGGGCGCGCGTCTGGTGGCCGCCGATCTCACCGGTGCCAACATGACCGGCGTGGCCGCAGGCCGCACCGACTTCACCGATGCGGTGCTGATCAACTGCGTGCTGACCCGCGCCAACCTGACAGCAGCACGACTTGAGGGCGCCAATCTTTCGGGTGCCGATCTCAGCGGTGCCAATCTGAAAGACGCGCAGATGCGCGGTGCCGTGCTGGTTGGCGTCAAGCTCGACAACACCATGATGAGCGGCGCCGATGTGCAGGGCGTGCTGGACGACAAGCCGCGCGGCCGGCCGCTTGCCGAACTCGGCGTGCCGATCGAGGAAGCTTTCCGTCTGTATCGCCTGTGGGTCGAAACCGGCGGCCAGCAGGGGCGGCTGTTCGATTTCAGCCGGCTTGATCTGCGCCTGATCGGTGCGCGGCCCGGTCTGGTGCTGACCGGTGCGACCATGGATGGCGCGGTGCTGCAGGGCCTCAACCTCGAACGCGCATCGCTGCAGGGCACTAAGCTGGCCGATGCCGATCTGCGCGACTGCAATCTCTGCGGTGCCGATCTGCGCGGCGCCAATCTCTCGGGCGCGCAGCTGACCCGGGCCGATCTGCGCGACGCCGATCTGGGCCCGCTGATCCTGGGCGCCGACCGCTCGTTCCCGGTCAACCTGATGCGCAGCCTGCTGCGCAGCACCGATCTGCGCGGCGCCCGGCTGAAACAGGCCTGGCTGGATGAGGCCGACATGTCGCGCGCCCTGCTGGAAGGCGCCGACCTGACCGAAGCGCGCATGCCGCAGCGACAGGTCTGAGCGCCGCGACTTATCCTCAAGTCGGCTTATATATCAGTCCTGATAAATCCTGCTTATCGCAGGACTTTTTGCACTGCAGCGCAAGCTATTTTGCCGCGCCGCGCGATATGCTATGGCGGGTGTCACGGCCCAGTCATAGAGCGCCAATACGGGGAGTTTCATGCAGGACATTATCCGGCAGTTGGAAGAGAAGCGCGCCCAGGCCCGCG
>NZ_CALSAN010000044.1:0-28536 GCF_943372915.1 Ferrovibrio terrae
GCCGCGCCCTGAACCGCATGCGGGCGCAGTGGCTGCCGCCGGCCCTGCCGCGGCGCCGCGCCGCCACGGCCGCGCCGGTGCTGGCGACACCCGCCGCACCGCCGGTGGCAGCAAGACTGGACTGGGACCGGGATATCTTCGACCCGGACAAGCTGGGCGAGAGCTTTGGCGCCTTCAACGCGGCGGCCAAGCAGCTGCTGCAGGATTTCCTCACCGATGCGCAGGACCGTGTCGATGCCATCGCCACGGCCCAGAGCGGCGGCGACATCGCCGCCCTGCGCCATCTCGCCCATGCCCTGAAGGGCGGCGCCCTCACCGTCGGCGCCACCCGGCTCGGCAATCTGGCGGCTGATCTGCAGGACGCCTGCGATGCCGACGACCTGGAGACCGCCGCACTGATGGCGGAGCTGCTGCCGCCAACGCTGGACGAACTGACTGCCACCCTGCCCCTGATCCTGAAGGCCTGACCGCATCATGAGCGACGACAAAGCCCGCTACGAAAAAATCCGCGTCCTGCTGATCGAGGACGAGTCTTACACGCGCCATGTCATCGAAGGGCTGCTGCGACAGATCGGCTTCAATCTGATCAGCCAGGCCAAGGAAGGCGGCGAGGGTTTCAAGGAAACCGTGCGGGTGCGGCCGCAGGTGGTGCTGTGCGATGTGCATATGGAGCCGGTGGACGGGCTGGACTATCTGAGCAAGCTGCGCGGCTTCGCCAATGCCGCCATCGCCGCCACGCCGGTGGTGTTCCTCACTGCCGACAAGCAGCAGGAAACCGTGGTCTCGGCCAAGCAGCTCAAGGTCGATGGCTATCTGGTCAAGCCGGTGTCGCTGCAGCTGCTGAAGCAGCGGCTCGATGCGCTGCTGAAATTCCACAGCCTGATCTGAGGCATCCGCGCAAGATCGGCCGTGATGTCCGTCGACAGAACAGGCCTCTTTATTCCGCCACCAGCGACAGGCGCACCGGCGTGGCAGCCGCAGCGCCGGCGCGGAAGAAGCCAACCACTTTCGCCAGCTCGGCGGCCTGATCGGCCAGGCTGCGCGCGGCCGCCGCGGTTTCCTCGACCAGCGCGCTGTTGCGCTGGGTCAGGCTGTCCATCTGGCCGATCGCATCATTGACCTGATCGAGACCGCTGGCCTGTTCACGGCTGGCGCCGGCGATATCGCCGACGATCCTGGCCACCTCGCGGATGCCACCCAGAACCTCTTCGAAGACACCGCCGGCCTGGTTCGCACGGGACGCGCCGTCTTTCACCTGTGCATTGGATTGCTGGATCAGCGCCTTGATGTCCCTGCTGGCCGTGGCCGAACGCTGGGCCAGCGCGCGCACCTCCTGCGCCACCACGGCGAAACCCTTGCCGGCCTCGCCGGCGCGCGCCGCTTCCACCGAGGCGTTGAGCGCCAGCAGATTGGTCTGGAACGCGATCTCGTCGATCAGCCCGACGATATCGCCGATCTTCTCGGCGCTCTGCTCGATCCGCTGCATTGCCGCGATGGTGTCGTTGACGATGGCGCCGCCCTTCTCGGCGATGCCGCTCGACTGCACGGCATGCCGGCTCGCGGCCTGGGCACTGTCGGCCGTCTTACCGACCACGGCGGTGAGCTGGTGCATCGAGGCCGCGGTCTCTTCCAGGCTGGCGGCCTGGGATTCGGTGCGTTGCGCCAGATCCTGGCTGCCGCCGGCGATCTCGGCCGAGGCCGCCTGCAGCTGCTGCGCGATCTCGGCCAGACGCGTGATGATGCCGGTCAGCGTCTCGGCCATGCTGTTGGTATCGGCCTTGATCTGGCCGAAGATGCCGGCATGGTCGCCATGAAGCCGCCGGGTGAGATCGCCGCGCGCCAGGGCGTTGAGCACGCCGCCGGCTTCCTGCAACACGGTCTCCACCGCCTGCGACAGACTGTTGATGCCTTCGGCGATGCTGCGGAAAACGCCATCCTTGCCCTCGATGGCGAGCCGGCCTGAAACATCGCCGCGCGACACCGCGGCAACCAGGGCAGCGATTTCGCTGGCGGCCTGCTGTTCGCGTGCGCGCTGGCGCTGCTCGGCCTCGCGGATTTCGGCTTCGCGCTGCTGCTGTTCGGCGGTCAGACGCCTCTTTTCGATGGCATTGACGCGGAAAACCTCGACATTGCGCGCCATCGCACCGATCTCATCGCGATAGTCGAGGCCCGGGATGGCGATCTCGGTGCGATCCTCGGCGAGCTGCCGCATCGCCTGGCCGAGCCGGTGGATCGGCCGCACCAAGGTGAAGACCGAAATGAAAAAGCCGAGGCCGAGGCTGACGGCAATGATGGCGACACAGAGCCCGACCAGCAGCGGCATGCGCTGACGCACGAAAGCGGCCAGCTCGGCGGCGATGGCATCGCGCTGCAGCTTCTCGCGCTCGGCCGCCTGTTCCAGCGCGTTGCTCAGCTTCGTGCGCACGGCGCGGTTGGTATCGTTGTCGCCAAAGGCCTGGGCGGCAGGCTGGCTGTCCTGCAGCGCCAGACGCACCAGCTCGCGGCGGAAACTGACGAACTGCGCCACCTGCTGCTCCATCGCGCGGAAGCTGTCGCGCTGGTCCGGCAGTTGCAGCGCGCGATAGTCGGGCATGGCGCGCTCGATACCGTCGAGCACCTTGAGCAGCGCGGTGGAGAACCGTTCCAGTGCCGCGCGGTCGCGCGCGATATAGATGCCGCGCGATTCCATCACCGCCTCGATCACGCCTTCATGCAGCCGCGCGGCATAGAGCGCACGCTCGCTGGCGGTCTGCAGCTCGGCAACCTTGCGGTCATAGGTCTGCAGCGCATTGACACCGAGCCAGCCGACGGCGGCAAGGCCGGCAGAGAAAACCAGAAGGACAAGGATGATCCGGGCCAGAATGCCGACATGGTGCATGCGAAGAACCTCTCTGGGGCAGCGCCGTGCTGCCTGCCGAAAGGCGTTCCACGCGGTTGAGCTGCTGTGCAGAAGCTCTACATGCAAGAAGCATGTTGCTCCACAATGAATATAAGTAAAGTGGAGCAATATTTAGTTATTACAACTTTTGAGTTAATTCAGAGTCCAAGCGTTCATGCACCGGCGGCACAGGCGGTTCAGACCCGCCTGTTTTACAACCGGCCTCCGGGCCGGGCGCCTGTTTGGTGATCAGCTATTCCGCCGCCTGGCGCGGTCTGGCCGCCTGGGCATCCTCGGTCTGCCAGCGCAGGGCGATATCCTTCAGCGCATCCAGCATCGGATTCAGCTCGGCGCCGCGCGGCGCCAGACTGTAGGTCACCTGCGGCGGGATGGTGGCCTGGTAGTCGCGATGCACCAGGCGCGCCTCTTCCAGCATGCGCAGCCGTTCGGTCAGCACCTTGGCCGAGATGCCGCCGACCTCGCGCTTCAGCTCGCCGAAACGGCGCGGCCCCTGGGTGCGCAGCACATAGAGGATGTAGGTGGTCCATGGCCCCATCAGCAGGCGCAGCACGGCATCCACCGGGCATTCATGGCGGACATCCTCGGACTTCTGGGCTGCAGACTTCTGGGCACTGCTCATCGAAACCGGCTCCGGGTCAAAAAACGTCGTGGTTACTTTTAAGTACCTACTTTACTGAGGAAATCAAGGGGACATATTGATAGTAACCTGAAGTAACTGACTTGCTTTAGGTGATCTAATTCTTTCTTGATAAAACAGGGACTTATCGAAATGACCCAGGTAGCGATCGTCTATCACAGCGGCTTCGGCCATACCCAGAAACAGGCGGAAGCCGTGGCCGCCGGCGTTGCCCGGGTGGCCGGTGCCAAGGCCATCCTGGTGCCGGTGGCCGAGGCCGAAGCCCGCATCGCCGAGATCAATGCCGCCGATGCCATCATCTTCGGTTCGCCCACCTATATGGGCAGCATCTCGGCGCCGTTCAAAGCCTTCATGGATTACAGCTCGCAGGTCTGGTACGGCCGCGGCTGGAAGGACAAGGTCGGTGCCGGCTTCACGAATTCTGCATCGCAGTCGGGCGACAAGTTCAACACGCTGGTCCAGCTGACAACCTTCGCTGCACAACACGGCATGATCTGGGTCGGCCTCGACCTGCTGCCGGGCAACAACAATTCCAAGGGCAGCGTCAACGACCTCAACCGCCTGGGCAGCTTCCTCGGCGCCATGGCGCAGTCGAATGCCGATGAAGGCGCCGACAAGGGCCCGATCCAGAGCGATCTCGACACCGCCGCGCATCTGGGCCAGCGCGTGGCGACGCTGACCAAGCAGCTGGCGCGTGCCAAGCACGAACTGGTGGATGCCTAAAGCCTGATCGCGGAACCGCCGGCTGCAGCGATGCGGCCGGCGGTTCAGTCGCGCGCCGTCATCGTCTCGCCCGGATAGGCATTGGAGACGCGGGCCACGCGGCCATCGCGGATCTCGAAGAACGCGCCGGCCGGGCGGCTGTAGCGCTGGCCTTCCGCCTCGGGCAAACCGTCTTCGGTTTCGACATAGACGCCAAGCAGGGTGAATTCCGCCGCCGCCCGCGTGCCATCGGGGCTGGTCATGACGAAAAGATCGACGACCTTTTCCTCGTAGCATCGCCCGGTGCGCCCGAGGAAGGCGCGGAAAGCCGCCTTGCCGCTTTCGCGCGCGCCCTGCTGGGTGTCGTGCACCACGTCATCGGTCAACAGCGCCAGAAAGCCATCGACATCGCGGGCGTTGAGCGCGTCGTAGTAATCCTGGATCAGCTGGTTGGCGTCGAAAATGGTCATGGTGCTGTTTCGCGCAATGCGGGCCGCCGCGGTCAACCGGCCGCGCCGCCGCCCTTCAGCTCCACCATATTGCCTTCGGGGTCCGAGAGATAGATCGAAAGGCCTTCGCCTTCGGCGCCGAAACGATTGGCGGGGGCCTGCACGCTGACGCCATGCGATTTGAGATGTGCCGCAATCGCGCTGTGGTCGAAACGGTCGATGCGCAGGCAGAGATGATCGACATTGCGCCGCGCTTGCTCGGGCGGCTGATCGCCGGGCGCGGCCAGGGCGCCGTTGCGATCCATGATGTCGATCAGCGCAGTGCCGGCGCGCAGATGGGTGAGGCCGATCTTCGGCTGCACGTGATCCACGCTGCAGCCCAGCACATCGCGGTAGAAAGCAATAAGGCGCTGCGGGTTATCCGCCCGCAGCACCACATGGTCGAGTCCGAGTATGGAGAAAGGGACGGCCGGCAAGCGCCAAACCTTCTTGCGCCCTGGCCCTCAGGCTTCCTGGTAAGCGACGCCCTTGTCGGCGAGATAGGTCTGCAGCTCGCCGTTCTGGTACATCTCTTTCACGATGTCGCAGCCGCCGACGAATTCGCCCTTCACGTAAAGCTGCGGGAAGGTCGGCCAGTCGGAGAATTCCTTCAGATGCGTGCGGATCGCCGGGTCGGCCAGGATGTCGATGCCCTTGAACTTCAGGCCCAGCCGCGACAGCACCTGCACGGTGACGGCGGAGAAGCCGCATTGCGGGAAGACCGGCGTGCCCTTCATGAACAGCACGACATCGTTGCCCGACAGCTCCTCACGGATACGCTCGAAAGTCTGTTCCTTCTCGCTCATGGCGATCGTCCTCTGGTCGTTCGTTATGACGGTGTCTGTGTGGTGAGCTGCAGGGCATGCAGCTGGCCGCCCATGCGGCCCTTGAGCGCAGCATAGACCATCTGGTGCTGCTGCACCCGGGTCTTGCCGGCAAAGGCGCTGGACACCACGGTGGCGGCATAATGGTCGCCGTCGCCGCGCAGGTCGTCGATGCGCACCTGGGCGTCGGGCAGCGCGGCCTTGATCATGCTCTCGATTTCGCTGGCATCCATTGCCATTGGTCAGCGTCCTTCAGTTAACTCTTTTTGGGCCAGTTTCTCGTTACTTGCCGGCCATATAGCCCGGCAGCCAGCCCTCATGGGCCGACCGCAAGGCCGCCACCGATATGGTGCCCAGACCGGTAAAGGTCAACGCATCGCCGCCGGTGAGGCCGAGCTTGGCCACCGGTGCGCCGACCGCCTCGACAGCGGCGATCACGGCTTCCGCCTGTTCGGCCGGGCAGGTCAGCACATAGCGGCCCTGGTCCTCGCCGAACCCGATCTCGAAGGCGTCCCCCGAGGGCAGTTTGACCTCGGCGCCGAAGCCGGCCGCCATGGCCATTTCGGCCAGTGCGACCGCCAGGCCGCCGTCCGAGCAGTCATGCACCGCCGAGACCATGCCCTTGGTGATGAGCATGCGCACGGCATCGCCATTGGTGCGTTCGACCTTCAGATCGACCGGCGGCGGCGGGCCGGCTTCCTGGCCGCAGATGTCGCGCAGGTAGACCGACTGGCCGAGATGGCCGTTGGTCTTGCCGACCAGCAGGATGGCTTCGCCCGGCAGCTTGAAGGCGAGCGTCGCCATGGTGGCGATGTCGTCGAGCACGCCCACGCCGCCAATCGCCGGTGTCGGCAGGATGCCCTTGCCGTTGGTCTCGTTGTAGAGCGACACATTGCCCGAGACGACCGGATAGTCGAGCGCCAGGCAGGCCTCGCGGATGCCTTCGACGGCGCCGACGAACTGCCCCATGATTTCGGGGCGTTCCGGGTTGCCGAAATTCATGTTGTCGGTGATGGCGAGCGGACGCGCGCCGACGGCGGTGAGGTTGCGCCAGGTTTCGGCCACCGCCTGCTTGCCGCCCTCGACCGGATCGGCGAACACATAGCGCGGCGTGCAGTCGGTGGTCATCGCCAGCGCTTTTTTCGCATGGCCCTCGACACGCACGACAGCGGCATCACCGCCGGGGATCTGCGCAGTGTCGCCACGCACCAGGTGATCATACTGTTCCCAGATCCAGCGGCGCGAGGCCATATCGGGCATGGCAACCAGCTTGCCCAGCGCCTCGACAAACGGCAGCGGATGATTGACGCGGCCGAGCGGCTTCTGCGGCGGCGTCTTCACCCACGGCCGGTCATACTCTGGCGACGCAGCCGCCAGGGGATCAATGGGAAGATCGCCGACCTGCTCGCCGTTGAAGCGCAGCACCATGCGGCCGGTATCGGTGAGATGACCGATGACGGCGAAATCGAGTTCCCACTTCTTGAAGATCGCCTCGGCCTGCGGCTCGGAGCCCGGCTTGAGGATGATCAGCATGCGCTCCTGGCTTTCGGAGAGCATGAATTCAAACGGCGTCATGCCGGTTTCGCGCGCCGGCACCTTGTCGAGGTCGATGACGATGCCCATGCCGCCCTTGGATGCCATCTCGAACGATGACGAGGTGAGGCCGGCGGCACCCATATCCTGGATGGCGACGATGGCATCGGTGGCCATCAGCTCGAGGCAGGCCTCGATCAGCAGCTTTTCGGTGAAGGGATCGCCGACCTGAACGGTGGGGCGCTTCTCTTCCGAGTCATCGGTGAATTCCGCCGAGGCCATGGTGGCGCCATGGATGCCGTCACGGCCGGTCTTGGAGCCGACATAGACGACCGGATTGCCCAGGCCGGCAGCGGCCGAATAGAAAATCTTGTCCTGTTTCGCCAGACCCACGGTCATCGCGTTGACCAGGATGTTGCCGTTGTAGCTGGGGTGGAAATTCACCTCGCCGCCCACGGTGGGCACGCCGACGCAGTTGCCATAGCCGCCGATGCCATGCACCACGCCCGAGACCAGATGGCGGGTCTTGGCATGCTCGGGCGCACCGAAGCGCAGCGCGTTCAAGTTGGCGATCGGCCGCGCGCCCATGGTGAAGACATCGCGCAGGATGCCGCCGACGCCGGTGGCGGCGCCCTGGTAGGGCTCGATGAAGGAGGGGTGGTTGTGGCTTTCCATCTTGAAGATGGCGGCATCGCCGTCGCCGATATCGATCACGCCGGCATTCTCGCCCGGACCGCAGATCACCCACGGCGCCTTGGTCGGCAGGGTCTTGAGCCACTTCTTCGACGATTTGTAGGAGCAGTGCTCCGACCACATCACCGAGAAGATGCCGAGTTCGACCTGGTTGGGCACGCGGCCCATGATCTCCAGCACCAGATCGTATTCGGCCTTGCTCAGGCCCATCAGGTCGTTCGGATACTGCACGGCCTTCTTGGCTTCACTCACGACAGACTCTCCGCAATGCTCTCGAACAGGCCGTAGCCATCCATGCCGCCACAGACCGGGTCGGTGGCATTTTCCGGATGCGGCATCAGGCCGAGCACCGTCTTCTTGGCGTTGTAGATGCCGGCGATGTTGCCGACCGAGCCGTTCAGGTTGGTCTCCGGCGCCACCTTGCCAAGCGGATCGGCATAGCGGAAGGCGATGCGGTCTTCGTCTTCCAGACGCTTCACGGAATCCGCATCCAGCGTGTAGTTGCCGTCGTGATGCGCGACGGGAACACGAATGGTCTGGCCCTTGCGATACTTCTTCGTGAATTCGCTCGCCGTCGTCTCGATGCGCAGATTCACCTCGCGGCAGATGAACTGCAGGCCGGCATTGGTCATCAGTGCGCCGGGCAGCAGCCCGGTTTCACAGGCGATCTGGAAGCCGTTGCACACCGCCAGCACGCGCACGCCGGCATCGGCGCGCTTTTTCACCTCGCGCATGATCGGCGAATTCGCCGCCATGGCGCCGCAGCGCAGATAGTCGCCGTAGGAAAAGCCGCCGGGCAGCACGATCAGGTCGATGTCTTTCGGCAGGTCGCTGTCGCCATGCCAGACATCCAGCGGCGCCTTGCCGCCGTTGGCCTTGGTGAGCGCCATGCGCATGTCGCGCTCGCGATTGGAACCGGGGAAGGTGATCAGCGCCGCTTTCATGCCGCTCAGCCCACCAGTTCGACCGAGTAATTCTCGATCACCATGTTGGCGAGCAGCTTCTGCGCCATGTCCTTCACGGCGGCCTCGATCTCGGCCTTGGGCTTGGATGCCAGCGCGCCGGTCAGCTCCAGCTCGATCAGCTTGCCCTGGCGCACTTCGCCGACATCGGCGAAACCGAGGGAATGCAAGGCCTGGCCGATGGCGCGACCCTGGGGATCGAGCACGCCATTCTTGAGGGAAACATGCACGCGGGCTTTCATCGTCTGCTGTCTTTCCTTCATTGGGGCCGGCCATGAATGGCCGGCGGCCTTTTCCTTAAAAACGACAGCGGCGGCCCTTGCTCTGGCCGCCGCTTGAATAACGGCGCTTTGCTGGCGCCTCACTGCATGGTGTCGGGACCCTTGATGTCGCGCGGGCCGCCTTCGGGGAGAATCCCGAGCCGCCGCGCCACTTCCTGATAGGCCTCGGCGACATTGCCGAGATCGCGGCGGAAGCGATCCTTGTCCATCTTCTCGTTGGTCTTCAGATCCCACAGACGGGCGCTGTCCGGGCTGATCTCGTCGGCCAGGATGATGCGCATCTCGTCATTCTGCCACCAGCGGCCGAATTCCAGCTTGAAGTCGACCAGGCGGATGCCGATGCCGAGGAACAGGCCCGAGAGGAAATCGTTGATGCGCAGCGCGAGGTGCATCAGCTCGTCGATTTCCTGCGGATTGGCCCAGCCGAAGCAGGTGATGTGTTCTTCCGAAACCAGCGGATCGCCCAGCTCGTCGTTCTTGTAATAGAACTCGACGATCGAGCGCGGCAGCATGGTGCCTTCGGCGACGCCGAGGCGGGTCGCCAGCGAGCCGGCGGCGACATTGCGCACGACGACTTCCAGCGGCACGATCTCGACTTCCTTGATCAGCTGCTCGCGCATGTTCAGCCGGCGCACGAAATGCGTCGGGATGCCGACCTCGCCGAGCCGGGTCATCAGATACTCGGAAATCCGGTTGTTCAGGACACCCTTGCCGGTGATGGTGCCCTTCTTCTTGTTATTGAACGCGGTCGCGTCGTCTTTGAAATACTGCACCAGAGTGCCCGGCTCGGGACCCTCGAAGAGGACCTTCGCCTTGCCCTCGTAAACCTGTCTGCGGCGCGTCATGGCACACCTGTCCGGCTGTAGGGAAAGCTCGCGCCCTAGATAGCGCAAGGGGCCTCGCGCCGCAATCCGCCCAAGACCACTATCCGGCGGAAAACAGCCCCGGCGGAGACAGTCTTATGGCGCGGTTTTCCGTCATAAATGTCAAACAGGCCGGAGACTTGCAGCCGAGGCCGCCACACCCCTATATATCGGACACGTTGATCCAAGATTGCACGAGGCCCGGATGACCACCTTCGACGACCGCAAGGACGCCTTCGAGAAGAAGCATGCCCATGACGAAGAGCTTGCTTTCAAGGCCACCGCGCGGCGCAACAAGCTGCTGGGCCTGTGGATCGCCGAACAGATCGGCCTGAGCGGCGAGGCTGCCGATGCCTATGCCAAGGAGGTCGTCGCGGCGGACTTCGAGGAAGCCGGCGATGCCGACGTGATCCGCAAGGTGCAGGCCGACCTGAAGGCGAAGAATGTCGAGATTTCCGACCATCGCCTGGCCGCCAAGCTGGCCGAGCTGCTGGAAACCGCCAAGAAGCAGATCGCCGGCTAACTATCTGAATTCATTGCCTAACTGACGCTGACGGTCGCCATCATGCCGGCGGCCTGATGCTCCAGGATATGACAGTGCAGCATCCAGTGGCCCGGATTGTCGGCCACCAGGGCCAGCTGCGCCTTCTCCTGTGGCTGCAGCAGCACCGTGTCGCGCCAGGGCCGGCCCGGCTGCGTCAGCACCCGGAAAACATGGCCATGCAGATGCAGCGGATGCGGCCATGAGGTGTCGTTGCTGACCTCGAACACATAGCTTTTGCCGCGCGTCAGCCGGAACAGCGGGCTGTGGCCGTGATGGTCGGCATGGTCCTTCATGGCCTGGCCGTTCAGGCTCCAGGCCATGCGGTGCTGCTGGAAGGCCTGGCGCATATCCAGCACCGGCCCGCCATCGACCTGCAGGGAATAGGGCACGCCCATGCCGCCGCCGAGCAGCAGCGGCAGGCGTTCGGCATTCTTCAGATCGGCTTCGGCCACCGGATTGGCGGCCAGCCTTGGTATGGGACGGGACGGCGATGCTTTCGCCGGCGTGTCGGCATAGGCCAGATCGGTGAGGCGGTGTTCGCGGCCCTGCAGGTCGCGGTCGAACACCGTGTAACGCGCCGCCGGATCGCCGGTCAGATCGAGGATCAGATCGGCGCGCATGCCGGGCCCGATGGCGACGCGATCCTGCGGCCCGAGCTGCATCGGCGCATCGAGCGGATGGCCGTCGAGCGCCACCAGCCAGGGCGCATGATCGGAAAAGCGCAGATCGAAAATGCGCGCATTCGCCGTGTTGACCAGCCGCAGCCGGATGCGTTCGCCGGCATTCACCGCAAAGGGCTGCGCCAGCCGGCCATTCATCAGCGCGGTGTTGCCGAGCCGCCCGGCATGGCTGACATCCATCGGATGGTTGAAATCGGCGGTGACCTGCGCCGCCCGGTCGAGCCGCAGATCGCTGAGCACCCAGGCGACATCGCGGTCGACTGCCGGCGGCGATGCTTCATCGACAATGAGCAGGCCGTAGAGGCCGCGGCCGACCTGCTCCGGGTTGCCGGCATGCGGGTGATACCAGAAGGTGCCGGCATCCTGACAGACGAAGTCGTAATTGAACTGCGCGCCCGGTTTCACCGGCGGCTGCGTCAGGCCCGGCACGCCGTCCATCGCATTGGGCAGGCGGATGCCATGCCAGTGAATCGTGGTGTCCTGCTGCAGCCCGTTGCGCAGCGCGACGCGCAGGCGATCATGCTGTTTCACGCGCAGCAGCGGGCCCGGCAGGCTGCCGTTATAGGCCCAGAGACTGGTCTCAGGCTGGCCCGGCACCACCGGTATCGTCGCCGGGGCCGGCGTCAGGGTGACGCTGGTGGTGGCCGCCGCTGCCATGCGCGGCAACGCGATCACGGTGAGCGCGGCGGCAGAGGCGGTCGAGAAGAACGTGCGGCGCGACAGCATGAGCGCAATCTAGCACGATCACCGCTTACGGCGAGGCCGCATCGGGGCGATGGGCCAGCCACAATCCCGTGAGCAGCACGGCGAGGCCGAGCAGCAGCGGGATGGTCAGCGGTTCGGCCAGCAGCAGCGCGCCGAGCAGGGCCGCCGTCACCGGGCTCAGACCGAGAAACACCGTGACCCGCGTGGGCGAGGCATGGCGCAGCGCCCAGAGCCAGCCGAAATAGCCGATGCCGCTGCTGACGCCGATGAAGAGCACCGCCGCCCAGCCGGTGGCGCTGTAGCCCGCCCATTGCGTCCACACACCTTCCCATGTGGCAAGGATGGCGAGGAAGCCGACGCTGGCCAGCATGGCAAAGGCGCCGATGCTGAGCGTGGGATAGCGCTGCAGATAGGGGCGATACAGCACGCTGCACAAGGCGCCGCAGAAAGCGGCGAGCAGCACCACCGCCTCGCCGATGAAGTGATCGGCGTGGCCGGCATCGAACAGCTTTTCACCGAGTGCGAGCGCGACGCCCAGCATGGTGAGCAGCACGCCGACGGTTTTCGCCAGCGTCAGCCGTTCGCGGCCCAGTGCGGCTGCAATCAGCATGGTCAGCAGCGGGAAGCTGGCAAACAGCAGGGCGACGCGCGCCGCCGTGATATGGGCGAGGCCATAATTGAGCAGCGCGATCAGGATGCCGAACTGGACAATGCCAAGGGCTGCAATCGGAAAGACATCGCGGCGCGCGAACCGCAGCGGGATTTTCTGGATATAGAGCACCGGCAGCAGGCAGAGCGCACCGATGGCATAGCGGAACATCGCCAGCGTGGCCGGGCCGCTTTCGCCAACCACATAGCGGGTGGCGACCAGCGCCAGGCCGACCTGCACGCCGATGGCAGCCGCCACCGCGACCGGCCGCCAGTCACTGCTCACAGTTTCAGATCCCAGGTCTCGCCGACCAGCGTCTGGCCGAAGCTGTGATGCGTCTCGCTTTTCACCAGCCGGAAGCCGGCCTTGACATAGATGGCGCGCGCCGCCGTCAGCACGCTGTTGGTCCACAGTGTGATCTTGCGATAGCCTTTTTCACGGGCGAAATCGATGCAGGCCTGCACCAGCACCTTGCCGACGCCCAGGCCGCGCGCTTTTGGGTCGACCAGCAGTACACGCAGCTTGGCGACGGTGGCGGATTTGCGGATCAGCAAGACGCAGCCGACGCGGGTGCCATCGGGCAGTTCGGCGATCCAGGCGCGCTCGCAGGCCGGATCGAAATCGCGCAGGAACTGCATGCCCACCTCGGCGGCCAGTGCCTCGAAACTGCTGTCGAAGCCATATTCCTGCGCATACAGCGCGCCATGGCGCTCGATCATCCAGCCGATATCGCCGGGCCGGTGCGGCCGCAGGGTGAAAGCGGGTGTGGCAGGCGGTGCTTCGCCCAGCAGCCGCGTGATCGTCTCCATCGCGCCGATCAGCTGCGCGCGCGCGTCCGGCGGCAGCCTGTGCAGCAGCGGGCGCAGCACCCGGCGCGACACTTCCTCCTGTGGCGCGAAAGCCTTGCGGCCGGCAGCGGTCAGGGTCAGCAGGCTCTGGCGCGCATCTTCGGCTGCGGGCTTGCGCGCCACCAGGCCCTGTTTCTCGAAGCCGCGCAGCATGCGGCTGAGATAGCCGGCATCGAGGCCGAGATCGCGCACCAGATCAGACGCGGTGACGCGGTCGCGATGGGCGATCTCGTAAAGCACGCGGGTTTCGGTGAGCGAAAACGGATCGTAGAGCCGGCTGCCTTCGAGCAGGCCGATCTTGTGGGTGTAGAAGCGGTTGAAGCGGCGTACCGCCTCGATCTGGGCAGCGACGGTTGCATCGGCAGCAGGCGCTGCGGCCAGGGCGCGCGGCCCGGCAAGGGTGGCGGATTTCGGCATGGCGGTTCTCTCCCATGCCGATCATGCCGAGTTACTTGACTAAGTCAACTATCTAGCCGGCGGCATCCAGTTGCTGCGGCGACGCGCCTTCGGCCTGCAGGGCCGCCAGATAGGTTTCGCGCCAATGGTCGATGGTGTTGACCTTCAGCACCGCCATCATCGACTCCCAGCGCTGGCGCCGTTCCTCCAGCGGCATGATCAGGGCGTGGTGCAGCGCATCGGCGATATGCTCGGTGTCATACGGGTTCACGATCAGCGCGCCCTTCATCTCGCGGGCTGCACCGGCAAAGCGCGACAGCACCAGCACGCCGGGATCGGCGGCATCCTGGGATGCGACATATTCCTTGGCCACCAGGTTCATGCCATCGCGCAGCGGCGTGACCAGGCCAACCCTGGCATGACGATAAAAGCCGGCCAGCGAATTGCGCGCAAAGGCGCGGTTGAGATAGCGCACCGGCACCCAGTCGAATTCGGCGAATTTGCCGTTGATACGGCCGGTGAGGCCATCGAGCTCGTTGCGCAGCTTGCGATATTGCGCCACCTCACCGCGCGAGATCGGGGCGATCTGCATGAAGGTGACCTTGCCGCGTTGTTCAGGCCTGGCGCCGAGCAGATGATGGAACGCCTCGAAACGCTGCGGGATGCCCTTGGAATAATCCAGCCGGTCGACGCCGATCACCAGGCTGCGGCCGGCCAGGCTTTCGCTCAGGCGCTGGGTCTCGTCGCTATCGGCCTCGGCGGCGGCCAGACTGGCGAATTCCGCCGTGTCGATGCCGATGGGAAACGCGCCGGCCTTGAGGTCGCGACCAAAGGCGGAGATGCGCACATCCTCGCTGCCGGCATTGCCCAGCACGGTGCCATCGGATTCATGCAGGATGTATTCGCTGAGCGCGCGCACATCGCCGCGGGTCTGGAAGCCGACCAGATCATAGGCGCAGAGATCGCGCACCAGCCGGTCATGCCCCGGCAGGGCGGCCAGCACTTCGGGCGCCGGGAACGGGATATGCAAGAAGAAGCCGATGCGGTTCTGCACGCCGCGCCGGCGCAGCTCGGCCGCCAGCGGGATGAAGTGATAGTCATGCACCCAGATGATGTCATCGGGTTTCAGCTGCGCCACCAGCTGTTCGGCGAAGCGGGCATTGACGGCAAGGTAGCTTTCCCAGGCCGAACGGCGGAAATCGATCAGGCCAAGCCGGTAATGGCAGAGCGGCCAGAGGATGCCGTTGGAAAAATCGAGATAGAAGCCCTTGTGCTCCTCGGGCGTCAGATCGAGCACGGCATAATCGATGCGGCCCTGGCGGATGCGACGCGGCGTGGGGTCGGGATTTTCCGATACCTCGCCGCTCCAGCCGTACCAAAGGCCGCCATGCTGGCCGAGCGATTCGCGCAGGGCCACCGCCAGGCCGCCGGCGCGGCTGAGGCGTTCGCGCGGCATTGCCACGCGGTTGGAGACGATTACGAGCCGCGCCAAAACGCTTCCTCCCAGCTTTTGGACAGTCGCATCGCGCAAACGATCAAACCAACCATCGAATAGGTCTGTGGGAAATTTCCCCATAGCTCACCTGTGCCTGTATCAATGTCTTCCGACAGCAGCCCGAGATGATTGCGCGAGGCCAGCAACCCTTCGAACATCGCCCGCGCCTCGTCGCGCCGGCCGGTGGCGGCCAGGGCATCGACATACCAGAAGGTGCAGATCGAAAAGGCGTTATGCGGCATGCCGAAATCATCGGCTGCCACATAGCGCATCAGATGGCTGCCGCGCTTCAGCTGTGCGCCGATGGCATCCACGGTGCCGAGGAAACGCGGATCGTCGGCCGCGACGAAGCCGATCTCCTGCAGCAGCAGCAGCGAGGCATCCAGATCTGACCCATCGAAACTGACGACGAAACTGTTCAGTTCCGCATTCCAGGCATGATCGAGGATTGCCTTGCGGATGCGGTCGGCGTGATCGCGCCAGTAGGCGACGCGTGAGTCCAGCCCGAGCAGGCCGGCAATGCGAGCCAGCCGGCTGCAGGCCGCCCAGCACATCGCTGCCGAATGGGTGTGCACGCGGGCCCGGCCGCGGAATTCCCACAGGCCGGCATCCTCGGTCAGCGCCAGCCGGGCGGCGGTTTCGCCCAGGCCTTCGAGCTGCTGGAACAGGGCGATATCACCCTGCCGCGGCAGACGCTTGTCGAAGAACATCTGTGCCACGGCCAGTACAATGGAGCCGTAGGTATCGTTCTGCCGCTGCGCAAAGGCCGCGTTGCCGCGCCGCACCGGCCCCATGCCGCGATAGCCTGCCAGGCCCGGCAGGGTGACTTCCTCCAGCGATGCCGCCGGATCCAGGCCGTAAACCGGCTGCAGCTCGACAGCGGGATTGAGCGCCACCGTGGTGGTGATGTAACGCAGGAAATCCTCCATCGTCCGCGTGGCGCCGAGACGGTTGAGCGCCTGCACGACGAAATAGGCATCGCGCATCCAGCAGAAGCGGTAGTCCCAGGTGCGCGGCGTGTCGGCCGCCTCGGGGATCGAGGTGGTGAGCGCCGCCAGGATCGCGCCGGTTTCCTCATAGGCGCAGAGCTTGAGCGTGATGGCAGCGCGGATCACCGCCTCCTGCCATTCGAACGGCACCGAGAGATAGCGCACCCATTCGATCCAGTATTCGATGGTGCGTTCCTGGAATTCGCGCGCCATATGGGTGAGCGAGGCCGTGAAGCTTTCATCGGGCCCGAGCACCAGGGTCATCGGATGGGTGAGCGCGAATTCGCTTTCGGCATCGATGAAGGCAATCGGCGCATCGGTGGTCAGCCGCAGCGCCGCGCCCGGCGCAGTGAAGCGGATATGATTCGAGCCCAGGGTGAGGCTGGGCCGTGTCATGCCGTAATCAAACAGCGGGCGCACGCGCACGCGCACGACCGGCGTGCCGCTGATGGGTTCGATGCGGCGGATCAGCATGGCCGGACGATAGGTGCGGTCATACTGCTTGAAGCGCGGGCAGAAATCGGTGATGCGGATGCTGGCACCGTTGGCATCGGTCAGCGTGGTGACCAGCACGGCGGTATTCTCGATGTAATGCTGCGCCGTCTGCTGCAGGCCGCGCAGTTCAATAGCGAATACGCCTTCGCCCTCGATCTTCGGTGACAGCAGGTCGCAGAAGACCGGATCGCCATCCAGCCGCGGCGCGCAATGCCAGACAATACGCCCGGCACGGTCGATCAGCGCGGCGATCACCGAATTGCCGATGATGCCCAGATCCAGCGAAGAGCGGCTCATGCCACACCCCCGCCCTGCATGGCAAAGCCGGCCAGCCACTCGCGCACCCGCGCCGGCGTGGCAAAGCCCGGCCGCTGCGGCTGCCGCAGGGCCAGCGCGCCGACCGGCAGGGCAATACCACCGCGCGCCTCCACCGCCCGGAAGCCATCCTCGTCGGTGCGGTCGTCGCCGACAAAAACGGCGACGCGATCGGCAAAGGCCGGCTGCTGCAGAAAGCGTTCGACCGCCGTGCCCTTGGACTGCTGGGCATCCTTGATCTCCCAGACATATTTGCCGGGCAGCAGCATCAGGCCCTGCAGGCCAGCGATGGTCTGGGCGAGCCGGCTGCCGATCTCGGGGCCAAGATCCTGCGCATTGCGGTAATGCACCGCCAGGGCATGGCTCTTGCGTTCCACCACGATGCCGGGATGCAGGTTGGCTAACCTGGCGGCGGCTTCATGCAGGCCCTGCGGCAGCGGCTGTTCGGTAATCGCCTGTGCCGCCGCGCCCGGCACCGGCCGCCATTCGCTGCCATGCTGGCCGGAGGCGGCGAGCCGCAGCGGATCGAACAGGCGATCGATGTCGGCAATGGTGCGGCCCGAGACCAGCGCCAGCGCGCCATCGAGGTGTTTCTCGATGGCCTGAAGATGCCTGCGCAACGGTGCCGGCACGTCGACGCGATCGGGCGCCTCGGCGATATCGAGCAGAGTGCCGTCGATATCGAGGAACAGCGCCCAGTTCGCTTGCGGCAAGGGCGGGGGCTGCAAGACAGCGGGCTGCCCGGCTTGACTTGAATCTCTCATCGCTCCGCTTCCCCCGCCTCAGGATGCGGACACAGGACGCATCGCAGGCAGGAAATATAATTTGCTCGGTTTTCCGAGAATTAAATCGGAAGTGGAACGCTGTATGAGGGGATGGGTTCCCTAGCCCGCGCGGCGCAGGCCCCGCTTTGTGATCTGGACCGCAATATCGAGGAAATCCGCCAATAGCGGATTGACCAGGTCGGATTGCAGCAGCGGCGCCATATGGGTCGCGCCAGCCAGACTTATATACCGCGCAGCTGGCAGCAGGCGGCGCAGTTCGGCAATCACGCCGCGCACCGCCAGCGTGGTGTTGCTGCCGCATAGCAGCAGCACCGGCATGGCCAGTGATTGCAGGCCGGCATCCGCGGCGCCGCCGGCCTGCAGCAGC
This sequence comes from Ferrovibrio terrae, assembly GCF_943372915.1. GTDB lineage: Bacteria > Pseudomonadota > Alphaproteobacteria > Ferrovibrionales > Ferrovibrionaceae > Ferrovibrio > Ferrovibrio terrae_A. The sequence continues at coordinate 18,151 of NZ_CALSAN010000044.1, forward strand.
CCGCGGAATTCGCTGGCCACCGCGCTCATGCAGCCCGTGACATAGGCCTGCATCGGCGCGGGCATCGCCAGCAGGGCGCCGGGCCCCACCCAGTAATCGAGGAAGGCGATGGCGGCGGCGCGTGGATCGCCGCTTGCCACCAGATCGATATGGCGCTGCGCCACCAGGGCGATCTCATGCCATGCCGCGCGCTGGCTGCTGTCGCGCAGCAGACCGAACGCCACCGGCTCATACATGGCCAGTGAGGCGATGCGATGCGGCTGCTGGCGTGCCAGTTCCAGTGCCATGGCACCGCCATAGGAATGCCCGACCAGATGCACCGGACCATCCATCCGCTCAAGCAGGGCGGTAAGCCGGACAACTTCCTCCTCCAGCGTCGGCTTGCCGTGATCGGACATTGGCGTTTCGCCATGACCGATCAGATCGGGTGCCACAATATGCCAGCCGCGGCCAAGCGTTGCGATCAGCGATCGCCACTGCCGGTGCGAGGCGGCGCCGGAATGCAGCAGCATCAGGCGGGGTACATCGGCTTCGACGCAATCGTTGTCAAAATACGACAGGCGGCCAGCCGCCGTTTCCAGTATCGGCATCGCGGTGGCTCCTAGATCTTCAGGCCGGGTATCAGCGCCGGCACGCGGCGGCGATAGTCGCGATATCGATCGCCGAAGGCGGCGATCAGGTCGCGCTCTTCGTAGAGGATGCCGACCACGATATAGGCGCTCATGCCGATGGCGAAGAGCAGGTGGCCCGCCGTCATCTGCGGCGTGGCCCAGAAAATCACCAGCCAGCCGGTATAGATCGGATGCCGCATATAGCGATAAAGCCAGGAGGTGCGGAATTCATCACGCGGCGGCGGCAGGTTGCGCCAGTGGCGAAACGGCTGCGCCAGACCGAAGAGTTCGAAATGGTCGATCATGAAGCTGGCGGCGACCAGCAATAGCCAGCCGCTGCCATACAGCATCCAGACCAGCATGGCGTTGAAACCATCCTGCACCTGCCAGACCATGGCCGGCAGCGGCTGCCACAGCGCGATCAGCACCGCCACCATGACTGACGACGCCACCAGATAGACGGCGCGCTGCAGATGCACCGGCACGGTGGCCGTCATCCACTGCTTGAAGGCCGGTCGCGCCATCACGCTGTGCTGCAGGCCGAACAGCCCGATCAGCCCGAGATCGAGAACCCCGGCAAGCCAGGGCGATGGCGCCGGCCAGAGCGATGCATCGATATGAATGGGCAGCCCCAGGCCGGCACTGAGCGGGCTGGCGAGGAACAGCGCCAGCGCCACTGCGGCGAGGCCAAACCCGAGATAGGCAAACAGGGCAAACAGCAATCCGGCCATGAGGTGACTCCTTACGAGATGCGGCAACGGGATGCGCGGAACATATCAATAGTATTGATAATATCAATATAGTTGATATTACTTTCGCGTGAGCATGGCCTGCTTGCCCCCGCCTGCCGCCAGTAGCCCTTTGAAATCCTTTGTGTAATGCTGCTCTGCAACCTCGGTTGGGACACCTGCCATGACGGCCTCAAAGAAAAGCCCGGCCCCGCGCCAGAGCATCCTGGATTCGCCGCGCGGATCGGTGGACGAGACCATTGCGCTGTTTTATCTGGGCTACCGCGCCGGCGTGGCCGGGCCCAAGCGCGTGCTCGACAAGCTGGGCTTCGGCCGGCCGCATCACCGCATCCTCTTTGTGGTGGCACGCCAGCCCGGTATCGCCATCACCAGCCTGATCGATATGCTGGAGGTCTCGCGCCAGGCGCTGCACCGTCCGCTGGGCGACCTGGTCAAACAGGGCTATGTCGCGCAGAAGGCGGCACCGGCCAACCGCCGGCTGGCCATGCTGGCGCTGACGCCCAAGGGCGCCGCGCTGGAAAGCAAGCTGACCGAGCTGCAGTACCAGGCTTTCGCCAAGGCCTTTGCCGCGGCTGGGCCGGATGCCGAGCAGCACTGGAAGGCCGTGATGCGTGCGCTGGCCGAGCAGGTGCGGCCCGCCGTCACCGTATAAACGGCGGACCCTGCCGGCTTCAGGCGGCGACGCGTTCCCCCGCGATGGTGCGATAGCGCAGGGCCAGCGGACTCTGCGGCTTGGCATGCAGCCGTTCGGCGGTGAGTGCCAGCAGCAGGCCATGATCCTCGGCCCGGCGTGCCGCCTCGATCAGGGTGAGATCGAGCAGATCGCGCTGGGCATGGCTGCCGCCGAAACGATTGGCGATGCTGCGCACGGCCCGCAGGCGTGTGATGCAGTCGGCATACTGGCCGGCATTGAAAGCGACCAGCGCCTCGGCCACCGGCAGGCCGACCTGCGCGGTCATCGCCGCATTGCTGAAATTCGGCCGCGCGGCCGCGCGGCGAAGGGTTTCCATCTGCCGTTCGACCAGATCCTGACGGCCGGCCCCCAGATAGGCGACCAGGCCATGCACATCGTTGAAGGCATAGATGCCGTCATCGACCGTGCCGGACCAGGCCTCGGCCAGTTCGGCCCAGCGCGCCGCGCCGATCTCGACGCCGCGCAGATGCAGGCGCCACAGCATGGCCGAGGCGTCGATCATATCGAGCATCACGGTCGATTTGCTGCCGCGCACCTCGCTGTCATACATGCGCAGCACCCTGGCATGGTCATCGCGATCCAGGTGATAGAGCATGAGATGCCACCAGTTGTGGATCGCCATCATGTTGTCGGGCGCCCAGCAGGGTTCGCGCACAGTGGCCCAGCGGATGCCATCCTCGACGCGGCCCTGCATCTCCATCACATGCAGCACGGCGTGATGGGCCCAGGCGTCGCGCGGATTGAGATCGCAGGCGCGCCGCCCGGTGGATTCGGCCGCGCCGTAATCGGCGGTCTCTTCCAAACCAAACGCCAGCATGCCGAGCGCGGCGTGATAATGCGGCAGCGCGCCGCCCCAGGCCGGCAGCACGCGCAGCACGCGGTCGCGCAGGTTGCGCGCATCGCCGCGATAGTAATCGAGCAGGTGACCCATCTGCAGCGCCAGGCTGTCGCGCGGATGATTGATCAGGATGTCGTCGAAGCGTTCGGACGCGGCATCGAAACGACCGGCCGCCCAGGCCTCGGCGGCAACGGCATGCAGGGTTTCGCGTTCGGTGCGCGCCAGGCTGCGCGCCGCCTGGATGCTCTGCAGCGCCGGGGCGATGCCGGGCGCTTCCATGCCCGAGAGATAGAGATGCGCGCGCAGCAGATGTGCCATGGCGAAATCGGGCGCGGCGGCAATCGCGGCCTCGGCGGTCTCCAGCGGGTTGCCGGTGTAGCAGTGGAACTGGCCGAGCGCGGTTTCATGCAGCGCCAGGGCGGTGGTGTCGGCGCCGCTGACGGCCAGGCCGGCATGATCTTTCAGCATGGTAGTCTCCATGGGGTAACAAACAGACTGGTCGGTATAAATAAAGCGCCACGCTCGCGTCAAGGTATACATTGTATCGGTACAACAACCCTGCAGATGCGAGTTAACTATTGAAAAGATTGGATTTTATCTTCGGGCTACTGATCGACTCACAGCCTTGTGAAACCGACCAGACCGTACAATAATAGAACGGTTCCAGCCTGGAGATGAGATTTGGCCCGCGACGGCACCGCCACCCGCAAAGCCATCATGGATGCCGCCCAGGCCGTGATCCTGGAGACCGGCTTTTCCGCCGCCTCGATCGATTCAGTGATCGCGCGCGCCGGCGTCACCAAGGGTGCCTTCTTCTATCACTTCAAGACCAAGGCCGATCTGGCGCTGGCACTGGTGCAGCGCGATGCCAAGGCCGATGCCGCGCATCTGGAAACCAACCTGCAGCGCGCCGAAGCCTTGAGCCGCGATCCGCTGCAGCAGCTGCTGATCTGCATCGGCCTCTATGAAGAAGACATGGCCAAGCTGGCGGCACCCTATCCGGGCTGCCTCTATGCCTCCTTCATCTATGAGTCGCAGCTGTTCGATGCCACTACGATGGGCGTGGTGCGCCAGGTCTTCACGCACTGGACGCAGCGCATCGGCGGCAAGCTGGAAGCGGTGATGCGGCTGTATCCGCCGCGCCTGCCGGTGGATGTGAAGACGCTGGCCGAGACCAGCCTGGTGCTGGCCGAGGGCGCCTTCATCCTCTCCAAGGTACAGCGCGATGCCGGCGCGGTGGCGGCGCAGTGGCGGCATTACCGCAACTATCTCGAGCTGCTGTTCGCGCCTCACCTGCCCGAACCAAGTCGTCCTGCCGCTGACGCAGGCGTGACGCACAACACGCTGGACGCTGCGCTGCCGGCCCAATAGGCTTTGCGCATGGCGATGGGCGGACGTTTCGAGGATATCTACAGCCGGACCAAGCTGGCCTCGGGCCTTGTGCTGTTCACCTTCCTCGCCACGCATCTGATCAATCACACGCTGGGCATCATCTCGCTGGAGACGATGGATGCCGGCTCGCATCTGTTCAAGTTTGTCTGGCGCAGCTGGCCCGGTACCGTGCTGCTGTATGCGGCCGCAGTCCTGCACCCCCTGCTGGCCCTGTTCAACTGGCTGCGGCGCGGCCATTACCGCGGCATTCCGTGGCAGGGCTGGGTGCAGATCACGCTCGGCGTCTGCGTGCCGCCGCTGGTGATCGATCACATCATCGGCACGCGTGGCCTGAACAGCGCCCTCGGCCTCAACGACACCTATGCCTATGTGCTGACCGTGCAGTTCGTGCAGGAGCCGCTGATCGGCCTGCGCCAGAATATCCTGATCCTGATCGCCTGGGCGCATGGCTGCATCGGCGTCTATTACTGGCTGCGCATGAAATACAGCTTCGAACGCGCCTGGCCCTTCCTCTATGCCAGCGCGCTGATCCTGCCGATGCTGGCCACCATGGGCTATCTCACCGCCGGCCGCTCCGTGCTGCTGTCGATGCAGCAGCCGGAATGGCTGGAGCAGTTCCGCACCACCCTGAACTGGCCAGGCCCGGTGGCCTATGAGTTCGGCATGCGCAGCATCGACATCGCCTATATCGTGATGATCAGCCTGCTGGGTGCAGGTCTGCTCGGCCGGATTCTCGCGGCCCTGCTGCAGCGCCGGCGCGGCAGCGTCACCATCACCTATCCCGATGGCCGGCGCTTTCGCGGCCTGGCCGGCAGCCAAACCGTGCTGGAAGCCAGCCGCGCGATTGGATATCCGCATGCATCCGTCTGTGGCGGCCAGGGCCGCTGCTCGACCTGCCGCGTGCGCCTGAGCGGCCCGGGCAGCAGCATCCTGCCGCCGCCCGATGCGGCCGAGCAGAAAGTGCTGGAGCGCATCAAGGCCTCGCCCGGCGTGCGGCTGGCCTGCCAGATCCGCCCGCGCGAGGATATCGCAGTGATGCCGCTGCTGCCGGCCGGCGTGCCGACCAAGGTGGTCTATGGCACCGCCAACTACGCGCAGGGCTCGGAGCGGCGCATCGCCATCCTGTTTGCCGATCTGCGCGGCTTCACCAAGCTGTCGGAAGGCAAGCTGCCCTACGACGTCGTCTTCGTGCTGAACCAGTATTTCAAATCGATGGGCGAGGCGGTGGAAAGCGCCGGCGGCAAGCTGGACAAGTTCATCGGCGATGGCGTGATGGCGCTGTTCGGCATCGACGAGGGCGCCGATGAGGGCTGCCGGCGCGCACTCGATGCGGCGCGCCGCATGTCGGCCGCGCTGGTGCAGCTGAACGACGCGCTGAAAATGGATCTCGACCAGAAACTGCGCATCGGCATCGGGATTCACTGCGGGCCGGCCATCGTCGGCGAGATGGGCCATGGCAGTGCCATGCATCTGACCGCCGTGGGCGATGCGGTGAACACCGCCAGCCGGCTGGAAAGCGCCACCAAGGATTTCGGTGCTGAACTGGTGATCTCGGCCGAGGTGGCCGAGCGCGCCGGCACGGCCGCTCTGCAGGGCATGAGCTGGCAGCGCGAAAGCGTGGCCCTGCGCGGCAAATCCGAGCTGCTGGAGGTTCTGGTGGCGACCCGGATCGACGCGCGCGAACCGGTGGCCTGACACGCCGTTCGACGCCTTGATGCCGATCAAGCCGGCCGCCGCGACGGTATGCCATAGTCGTTTCGATCATCCGATCCCGCTGGAGCCCGCCATGACCGCCGTTCACACGCTGACCGACCAGGACACTGCCCTGCTGCATAGCCTGCGGCGCCATCGCGCCAGCCGGCGCCAGCAGCCGGCGGTGACCGTTGGCGTGCCGCTCGGTCCGCCGCCGACCCTGGGCGCGCGCATCGCCGACCGGGTCGCCAACGTGGTCGGTTCCTGGCGCTTCATCCTGGTGCAAAGCGGCCTGCTGCTTGCCTGGATCGTCGGCAACGCGATGGCCGGCAGCCCGGCCTGGGATCCCTATCCCTTCATCCTGCTCAACCTGATGCTTTCATTCCAGGCCGCCTATACCGCGCCGGTGATCATGATGAGCCAGAACCGCCTGTCAGAGATCGACCGCCGCCATGCCGAGGAGGATTACCGCGTCAACGTGAAGGCCGAACTGGAGATCGAGCTGCTGCACCAGAAGATCGACCTGCTGCGCGAACAGGAGATCCTCGCCCTGACCCGCGCCGTCGAGGCCCTGACGGCGCGGCTGGATGGCAGCAGGCCAGCGTAACGTCAGAACGTGACGCTGCTGCCCAGCCGGATCTCGCGCCCGCGGATCGGCGCATCGTTCTTCAGCATCGAGGTGTGCACGAGGCCGTCTTCATCGAACAGGTTCCTGCCCTGCAGGCTGATGGCGACGCCGCGCCGCTCGGCAAACGGCCGCCAGGTCAGCGCGGTGTTGAACAGGCGATAGCCGGCGGTGCCGGTTTCGTTGACGCCGTTGCGATCCTGGTCGGCAACCCCGACCATCTCCAGCCGGAAGGCCAGATCGTTTCTTTCCGCGACAAAGCCGAGACGATAGCCCAGCGGCGGGATCAGCGGCAGGGCGCGATGGTTGCTGCGATCCTCGGCCCGCACATAGTCGAGCCCGCCATCGAGGCCGAGCTTGCGGCCAGTATCGCTGTCGCGCCAGAAAGTCCATGCCGCTTCCAGCTCGGCGCCGCGGAATTCGGCCTCGGTCTGACTGTAGCGCAGCTCGTTGAGGTCTTCCTGCTGCTGGCCGGTGAAGGCGCCGTAGATGTAGTCGTTGAAGCGGGTGACAAACAGATTGATGCCGCCGGTGACATCGCCCTGCACCTTGCGCAGCGAGACTTCGGAATGCCAGGCGGTTTCCTTGTCGAGGCCGGCATTGCCGATCTCAAACGCCCGCGTCGCCAGATGCTTGCCGTTGGAATAGAGTTCTTCCGCCGTCGGCGCGCGTTCGGTGCGCGACAGCGAAACACCGGTTTGGTACATCGGCGTGAAGCGATAGGTGGCGCTGGCCGACAGGCTGGCAGCGGTGAAATCCCGACCGCCGCGGCTGCGCAGATTGTCGATCTCGACCCGCTCGGCCCGGCCGCCGAGCGCGAACAGCCAGGGGCCGGTATCCAGCTGTTCCAGCACGAACAGCGCGTTGCTATCGGTCTGGGTGGGGGCGATGTTGGCTTCCGCGCCCACGGCCTTGAAGTCACGGCGGCTGCTCTGCAGGCCGACCACGCCTTCGCTCCCGGCAAACAGTGGCTTGTGCAGCGCCTCGGCGCGCGCCTCCCAGCTGTTGTTGGAAAAGCGCGTGGCCGGCTGGCCGTTCGCCTCGATCTCATCATGCTGATAGCTGGCAACGCCGAACTTGAATTTCAGTTCGTCGAGAAAGCCGATGGGGTCGTACAGGCCGGCTTTCATATCGAGACGGCTCTGCTCGAGATCGATATGCACATTCTCGCCGCCGGGCACGCCGTAATAACTGTCGAAGCGGCTGACCGCCGCACCGGCATAGCCGTTTTCGCCGAGATACGACGCGCCGAGCGCGCCATTCTGGTTATGCAGCGATGAGTTGCGGATGCGCCGGTCATTGCCGGCGCGATAATCGTCGGCGGTCAGCGCGCCGCCTTCGCCATGCACCACAAAGCGATCGGTGACGGCGGCATCGACACCGGCGAAGCCGCTCTTGTCCTGCGCGCCACTGCCATAGTCAACGCGTGCATTGCCCGACAGGCCATCCTTCGGCGCAGCATCGGGGATGCGACCGTCGATCACATTGACCACGCCGCCAATGGCGGACGACCCGTAAAGCAGCGTGGCGGGACCGCGCAGCACCTCGATGCGTTTCGCCGATCCCACCGGCGCCACCACCGCATGGTCGGGGCTGACGGTGGCGGCATCGAAAGTGTCGATGCCGTTTTCCATGATGCGCACGCGCGGGCCGCCCTGGCCGCGGATGACCGGCCGGCTGGCGCCGGCACCGAACTGGGTGGCACTGACGCCCGGGGTGTTCTGCAGCGTTTCGCCCAGCGTGATGGCGCGGCGGCGATCCAGCGCGTCGCCTTCCAGCACCGTGCTGCCCTCGACCAGGTCGGCCTGGGCCGGGCTGAGCGGCGCGGTCACCACCACGGGGGAAAGCTGGGTCGGGGTGTCCTGCGCCACGGCCTGAGCAAGCGGGAACAGCAGGGCGAGACCGCTGCCCAGCAGCAGGCGGCGACGGATCGAAAGCGACATGGAAACCCCCGGGGAATTTGTTACTCTATAACGTTATAAAGTAACAAACTCGGGTGCAAGCCCTCCGCCTAAGGATTAAATCCTGTGGATTTCCGGGAAATCGTAGGGGAAAGGAGGCTTACTCGCCGTCTTTCTTCAGCATCCGGCCCAGCGGGCGGCCGCCGAAGATATGGACATGCAGATGCGGCACTTCCTGGTTGGCATTGGCACCGCAGTTGCTGAGCAGGCGATAGCCGTCGGTGGCAACGCCGAGCTGGCGCGCCACATCGCCGATCGCCTTCACGTAATCGGCCATCTCTTCGGCGCTGGCCTTGGCGGAGAAATCATCGAAGCCGACATAGGCGCCCTTGGGGATCACCAGCACATGCACCGGCGACAGCGGATTGATGTCGTGGAAGGCGAGACTGTGTGCGGTCTCATGCACCTTCTTGCAGGGAATCTCGCCGCGCAGAATCCTGGCGAAGATATTCTGGGGATTGTAAGCCTCGGCCATCACGCGTCTCCGTAAGCGTCAGGTCAGCTGACGCGCCTTTTTTTCCTCGATCCCCGACAGGCCCTCGCGGCGGCGCAGCTCGGCGCGGACATCCTCGATGGTGACATCGCAGTCGGCCCACAGCACCAGCAGGTGGAACACCAAGTCGGCACTTTCGGAGATCACCTCGGCGCGCGTCTCGGCCACCGCGGCAATCGCCAGCTCGACCGCTTCCTCGCCCATCTTCTGGGCGATCTTGGCGCGGCCCTTGGCGAACAGCTTGGCGGTATGCGACACGGCCGGGTCGCCGCCCTTGCGGCTGACGATCGTCTCATAGAGACGTTCCAGCAGGTCGCGATTTTCGCCAGACATTGCGGTGGCCTCCCGATCTTTCCTAGAGCCGGACCGGAATGCCGGCAGCGGCCATATGCTGTTTCGCCTCGCCAATGCTATGCCGGCCGAAGTGGAAAATCGAGGCTGCCAGCACCGCCGAAGCATGGCCTTTGGCTACACCATCGACGAAATGGTCCAGATTGCCGACGCCGCCAGAGGCGACCACCGGTATCGAGATACTGTCGGCCACCCGGCGGGTCAGTTCGAGGTCGAAGCCCTTTTCGGTGCCGTCGCGGTCCATCGAGGTGAGCAGGATCTCGCCTGCCCCCAGGCTGGCCATGCGCTGGGCCCATTCAATGGCGTCGAGCCCGGTGGCGGTGCGGCCGCCATGGGTGAAGACCTCCCACTTGCCGGGCGAGACCTGGCGCGCATCGATGGCCACCACCACGCACTGGCTGCCGAATTTCTCGGCCGCCTCGCGCACGAAATCGGGCCGGCTGACGGCGGCGGTGTTGATCGAGGTCTTGTCGGCGCCGGCCAGCAGCAGTTTGCGCACATCCTCCACCACGCGCACGCCACCGCCGACGGTGAGCGGCATGAAGCAGCGTTCGGCGGTGCGCGCCACCACGTCATACAGCGTGTCGCGCGCGTCCGATGAGGCGGTGATGTCGAGGAAGGTGAGTTCGTCGGCGCCGGCGGCGTCATAGACGGCGGCCTGTTCGACCGGATCGCCGGCATCGCGCAGGTTGACGAAATTGACGCCCTTGACGACGCGGCCGTCCTTCACATCGAGGCAGGGGATGATGCGGACCTTGAGGCTCATGCCGCTTCCTTCAGCGCCGCGGCCGGATCGATGCGGCCGTCATACAGCGCGCGGCCGAGAATGGCGCCATCGATGCCGGCACCGTTGGCGGCTTCCTTCTTCAGCGCGATCACATCCTCGATGCCGGCGAGGCCGCCCGAGGCGATCACCGGGATCGGCACCGCGCGCGCCATGGCGGCGGTGGCGGCGACATTGACGCCCTTCAGCAGGCCGT
>NZ_CALSAN010000045.1:0-28259 GCF_943372915.1 Ferrovibrio terrae
ACCGCCGGGCCGCAGCACTCTTCGCGCGCGGCCGGCACTGGTCGTAATGCTGCCCGGCGGGCTAGCCTTGTCTGGATAAAAACCAGCAGGGAGTGAGTCGGCCCCATGACCGCATCGAACAGGGTTGCCTTTGTCACCGGCGCGGCGCGCGGTCTGGGGCTGGCGGCAGCCACCAGATTCCTCGCCGATGGCTGGCGCGTCGCCATGCTGGATATCCTGGGCGACACGCTGCGGGCGGCGGCGAAAGCTCTCAACCGGCCCGATGCGATCCTGACCCTGGAAGCCGATGTCTCCGACCCGGCCGCCGTGCAGCGCGCCGTGCAACAGGCGAAAGACCATTTCGGCCGCATCGATGCGCTGGTGAACAATGCCGGCATCGCCATCTTCAAGCCCATCCTGGAGGTGACGCTGGAGGACTGGCAGCGCGTCATGGCGGTGAACCTCACCGGCCCCTTCCTGATGACGCAGGCGGTGGCGCCGATCATGCGCGACCAGGGCGGCGGCGCGATCGTCAACATCACCTCCATTTCCGGCCTGCGCGCGTCCACGCTGCGCGTCGCCTACGGCACCAGCAAGGCCGGGCTGGCGCATCTGACCAAGCAGCAGGCGGCCGAACTCGGCGAATACGGCATCCGCGTCAACGCGGTGGCGCCCGGCCCGGTGGATACCGCGATGGCGCTGGCGGTGCACACGCCGGAAATCCGCGCCGACTATCACGATCACATGCCGCTCAACCGCTACGGGCTGGAAAGCGAACTGGCCAATGCGATCTTCTTCCTGAGCAGCGATCAGGCCAGCTTCGTCACCGGGCAGGTGCTGTGCGTGGATGGCGGGTTTGATTCCACCGGCATTGGTTTGCCGACGCTGCGGGGGGAGCGGAAGAATAGTTAGGTAATTGTATTTGGGTGTTTGAAATGCATATTAAAAAACGGATCGCACTAGCGCTGCTTGCATCGGCTTCTCCATGCGCTGCGCACAGTGCGGAGCTGCTTTCAATTGTTGGGTTAGACGTAACAGGAAATGAATATGTAGAAGCTTTTGATATTACGACCCGAGGTATCCAAGTATTGGCAGTATGTCACATTCCTACCGGCTGGATCATAACAGCTGGACGGACTGCGGGGTATGAAGGCGAATTGGCAGGTGGCGCGAGTGTTGGTGCTGCAGGTTTGAATCAGCGTCAGCTTGGCGAGCTACAGGGGCTCTTTCTTTTTTCAGAGCAGTCGCATCAGGGAAGTGTCGAACTAGAAGGAACCGTTTCACTGCGAACATACGGCAGCGGTGAACTGCGCGAAGTCAAACTATTGTCGCCGCATTTTCGGAAGGAAACCGTCAGTCGTTGTCCCTAATTACACCCGCCCACAGCATTGCTTGAATTTCTTGCCTGATCCGCAGGGGCAGGGTTCGTTACGGCCGGGTTTTTTCACCGGCTGCACGGCCGTCTCGCCATCGATATAGACCCAGCCGCCGTCTGTCCCGTCGCGGCGGAAGCGTGAGCGTTCGTGCAGTGCGCGGGTCTGTCCTTTCACCTGGAAACGGGCGACGAATTCGACGATGCCGGTGTTGTCATCTTTGCCGCCATCCACCGTGTCGAGAATCTCCAGCCCGAGCCACTGCGTACTATTCATGCCGGCGCTGACATCGGCGGCATCGAAGCCGGCGCGATGCTCGGGCGCCAGCGTGCGCTGCAGATAGGCGACGTCACCGGTGGCGTAAGCCGTGTAGCGCGAGCGCATCAGCGCCAGCGCGGTCGGCGCCGGTGTGCCGGCCAGGATCGGGCAGCAGCAGGCCTCGAAAGACTGGCCGGACTGGCAGGGGCAGGCAGTCATCTGGCGGCGTGTGTTACGCCGGCTTTTCGTGTGTCTCGGCCGGCCGCGCAAACTGTGGGAAGTTCGGGTGCAGCGCCAGCGGGATCACATCCGCCTTGGTGAAGCAGGGATAGAGCGGCATGCTGCGCAGCGTGGTCGCCACCGCATCGGCATCGGGCAGGTTCCACAACACGTAAGTCCCGAGCGCGTTGGCTTTGCGCCAGATGCCGACCAGCTGGCGCTTGGCCAGCATCGCCTCCGACTTGCGCCACTCGGCCTGCACCAGCTCCTGGAATTTCTCGCCGGCACGCAGGTATTCGATGCGCACATCGACCAGGAACAGGTTGCTGTCCGGCTTCGGCTTCGAGTCCGGCTTTTCGTGTGTGGCAGCGCCGCGGGCGAATTGCGGGAAATTCGGATGGCCGATCAGCGGCGTGGTCACCACATTGGTGAAATACGGATACAGCGGCATGGCGCGCACCTGGTTGCCCAGCGCCTCGTTGTTCGGCACATCGAGGATGAACATGGTGCCCATGCCGTTGGCCTTGCGCCAGATGCCCACGAATTGGCCCTTGGCCAGCAGCCGCTCTTCCTCGTCCCACTCGGCGCGCACCAGCTGCTGTGCCTTGTCGCCCAGCGTGGAGAAATTGAAGGTCACATCGACGAGTGCGAGCATCTGAACGTCCTTAATCCACGATCCGTTTTTTCACGTAAGAACCCGGCGCCGGCTCGATCACCTTGAGCTTGCCGTCGCCCGGCTTGCGCGCCGGCACCTTCTCGCCGGATTTCTCCGACAGCCACGTGTCCCAGTCGTCCCACCAGGAGCCCGGATATTCCTTGGCGCCCTTGATCCAGTCTTCCACATTGGCCGGATTGGTGTCGGTCTCGTTGCGCCAGTGCTGGTATTTCTTGGCATCGGGATGGTTGATCACGCCGGCGATATGACCTGAGCCGGCCATCAGGAAGCGCACCGGCCCGCCATAAAGCTGCGTCGCCTTGTAGACCGAACGATAGGGCGCGATATGGTCTTCGCGGCTGGCCTGCAGGTAGACCGGAATCTTGATCTTGCGCAGGTCCAGCCTCTCGCCGGCGAGTTCGAGCTGGCCCGGCTGCGACAGCAGGTTCTTCTGGTACATGTTGCGCAGATAGAAACCATGCATCTTGGCCGGCATGCGCGTGCAGTCGGAATTCCAGTACAGCAGGTCGAAGGGGAAGGGCTCCTTGCCCAGCAGGTAGTTGTTGACCACGAAGGACCAGATCAGGTCGTTGGCGCGCAGCATGTTGAAGGTATTCGCCATCTCGCCGCCGTCGAGATAGCCCTTTTCCGACATCAGGTTTTCCAGGTAGTTCAGCGTGTCTTCATCGGTGAAGACGCTGAGTTCGCCAGCATCGGAGAAATCCACCTGGGCGGCGAAGAAGGTCACCGCCTTGATGCGGGTATCCTTTTTCTGCGCCATCCAGGCCAGCGTGGAAGCCATCAGGGTGCCGCCGATGCAATAGCCGATGGCGGTGACCTCGTCCTCGCCGGTGGCCTGCTTCACCGCATCGAGGCCGTCGAGGATGCCTTCGCGCATGTAGCTCTCGAAGGTCTTGTCGACCGTGCTTTCGTCGGGCTGGTTCCACGACACGACAAACACCGTGTAGCCCTTGTCGACCATCCAGCGGATAAAGGAATTCTGCGGCTTCAGGTCAAGGATGTAATATTTGTTGATCCAGGGCGGCACGATGAACAGCGGCCGGCGATACACCTGCTTGGTGGTCGGCTCGAACTGCAGCAGCTGCATCAGGTCGTTCTGATAGATCACCTGGCCCGGCGTGGTGGCGATGGTCTCGCCCACGGTGAAGGCCTTGGCATCCACCATCTTGACGTTCAGCTTGCCCTTGCCGCGCTCGAGATCCTCCAGCAGGTTCTGCAGGCCCTTGACCAGGTTCTCGCCGTTGCTGTCGATGGTGGCGCGCACCACCTCCGGGTTGGTCAGCGCGAAATTCGACGGCGACAGCGCGTCGATGAACTGCTTGGCATAAAATTCGGCCTTGCGGGCCACCTTGGGGTCGACGCCCTCGGCCTGCTGCACGGTGTTCTGCAGCCAGCGCGCGGTCAGCAGGTAGGACTGCTTGAGGTAGTCGAACAGGGCGCTGTCCTGCCAGGCCGGGTCCTTGAAGCGCTTGTCGCCCTTGTCGGGCTGGACCAGCGGGGTGGCCTCCCGGCCGAGGAAGCGGTCGGTGGTATTGGCCCACAACGTGGCGTAGTCCTGCCACAGCTTGGTCTGGGCCTCGGCCAGCTTGGCCGGGTCGGCCATCAGCTTGGCGGCGATTTCCATGAAGGCGCCCCCGATATTCAGCGGGTCGGGGTTTACCGGGGCCTGAAGGGGGGGTGCGGGGGCGGCACCGGGCTCGGGCTGCTGCTTGGCGGCGAACTCGGCCACCAGTTTCTGGCTCTGCTCGGTGATCTTGGCCCAGTTCCGGGCCCAGACCGCCGGATCGGGCAGTTTGACGTCAGAGTCCGGTTTGCCACTGTCCGGTTGCTTCGCCATCCGACAGTCCTTATTCTCGGGGCCCGTTTCCTCGCGGCGCGATTCCGGTTTTCGGCCGGATTTTCACGCTACGAATTGAGGTTACGGGATAGGGAATCGCCCTGCAAGGCCGACAGGCCGGCGATGGGCGGTCGGTCGGTTTTTGCGAGTTGAGGGGAGAGCGAATGGTTCGGATCGGCAAGAATTCCGCCAGCACATCGATGCAGGGCGGGCTTGGGCTGCGCGGTGCGACCGCCGCGGCCCTGCTGGTCGCCATGCTGGGTCTGGCCGGTTGCGGCACCTGGGCCGATCCCAGCGACTGGTTTGGCGATGACGAGGCCGAGGCCCCGGTTCCCAGTGGCAATATGGCCCGGGATGCCGGCACCAATGCCGAGCGCTTCCCCAATCTTGCCCGGGTCCCGCCCCGCCCGGTGGAAATGTCGCCGAACAGCGAACGCCGCCAGGCGGTCGACAGCCTGGCCGCCGACCGCGCCAATGCCCGCTATACGGATGAGGAGCTGCGCGCCCGCCCGGCCGACAGCAACACCCCGCCGCCATCGCCGCGCGCGCCGGTGACCCAGCTGCCCGGCGCCAACCAGCCGCCGCTGCCGCGCGGTGCGACCGAGCCGGCCGCCCAGATGCAGCAGCGTTCGGGTGTGCAGGCCGTGGCGCCTGGTCAGATGGCCCAGGCTCCGATGCAGCCGGCCGGCCGCGTGAACACCAATGACAGCTATGCCCAGAGCCTGGCGCAGTCGGGTGCCAATACCCTGCCGGCGGGCCTGGCCCAGCCTCAGGCTGCCGGCGGTTACAGCCCGGTCGCGCTGCCCGGCGCGCAGCAACTGCTGGCCATCGTGCGTTTCGGCAACGGCGCCAGCGGTCTTGGCAACGACGACAAGGCGCTGATCAAGAAGGTGGCCGAGTATTACAAAGGCGTCGGCAACAAGGGCAACCTGAAGATCGTGACCTATGCTACTCCGGCGGCCACCGGCCTGGCGCAGCGTCGCACCGACAACGTATTGGCCGAGCTGCGCAAGAATGGCGCGTCTCATATTGCCGCCACCACCGCACCGCCGCCGGCTTCCTATGCCGCAGGCGCTACCGATGACTATAGCCGCCGGGCTGAAATCTATATCGTGAACTAAACAGATTTCAGCAGACCGGCGGCGGAGGCGCGGGGCGAAAAGCTGCCGCGCCTTCGCGTAATTGAGGCCCAGTCTTCTGCACGCCAAACCGTTTTTCCGTCACATCAGTACTTCACAGTGGACCTGAGGATCATGGATACCGAGTTCTACCGCATCAAGCGCCTGCCGCCCTACGTGTTCGAGGAAGTGAACCGTATGAAGGCCGCCGCGCGAGCCCGCGGCGAGGACATTATCGACTTCGGCATGGGCAATCCCGATAACGCGACCCCGCCGCATATTGTCGCCAAGCTGGTGGAAGCCGCGCAGAACCCGAAAGCCCACCGCTATTCCTCCAGCCGCGGCGTGCCCGGCCTGCGCAAGGCGCTGTCGAACTACTATGGCCGCCGCTTTGGCGTCGAACTCGACCCCGAGAAGGAAGCCATCGTCACGCTGGGCTCCAAGGAAGGCCTGGCCAATCTCGCCATGGCGATCTCGGCGCCGGGCGATACCGTGCTGGTGCCGAACCCGAGCTATCCGATGCATGCCTTCGGCTTCGTGATCGCCGGCGCCAATGTGCGCTCGGTCGCCATCGGCCCGGGTATCGATTTCATCGCCGGCCTGGATCGCGCCTATCAGCACAGCGTGCCCAAGCCGATTGCGCTGATCGTCAGCTTCCCGGCCAACCCGACCGCGATGACCGTCGATCTCAGCTTCTATGAAGAGATCGTCGATTTCGCCAAGAAGCGCGGCATGTGGGTCATCTCCGACCTGGCCTATTCGGAAATCTATTTCGACGGCAATCCGCCGCCCTCGATCCTGCAGGTGAAGGGCGCGCGCGATGTCGCCATCGAATTCACCTCGCTGTCGAAGACCTACAACATGCCGGGCTGGCGCATCGGCTTCGGTGCCGGCAATGCCACGCTGGTCGGCGCGCTGGCGCGGGTGAAATCCTATCTCGATTACGGCGCCTTCACGCCGATCCAGGTGGCCGCCACGGCCGCGCTGAACGGCCCGCAGGACTGCGTCGAGGAAATCCGCCAGACCTACAAGTCGCGCCGCGACGTGCTGGTCAAGGGGTTGCAGGCTGCCGGCTGGGATATCCCGATGCCGGCTGCCTCGATGTTCTGCTGGGCGCCGATCCCGGAGCGCTATGCGCATCTGGGCTCGGTAGAATTCTCCAAGCTTTTGCTGCGCGAGGCCGAAGTGGCCGTCGCGCCGGGCATCGGCTTCGGCGAGCATGGCGACAATTTCGTGCGTCTGGCCTTTGTCGAGAACGAGCACCGCACGCGGCAGGCGGTGAAGAACATCAAGAAGCTGCTCGCGTCGCCATCCAATCTCCCCGATCAGGCCAATAAGGCAGTTGCCAATGGTTAAGGCTTATGTGAAATCGGCCCCGCCGCTGAAAGTCGGCATTGCGGGGCTGGGCGTTGTCGGTGCCGGCGTGGTGCGCCTGCTGGATCAGCATGCCGGCATGCTTGCGGCCCGCGCTGGTCGCCCGATCAAGGTGGTGGCAGTGTCGGCGCGCGACAAGCGCAAGAAGCGCGACATGCCCAAGGGCAGCTGGCGCTGGTATGCCGATGCGCTCGATCTGGTGAAAGACCCGGAAGTCGAAGTCGTGGTCGAACTGATCGGCGGCGCCGATGGCAAGGCGCGCGCGTTGGTCGAGGCCGCGCTGAAGGCCGGCAAGGGCGTGGTCACCGCCAACAAGGCGATGCTGGCCATGCATGGCACCCGCATTGCCGCGATGGCGGAAGCGAAAGACGCACCGCTGGCCTTCGAGGCCGCCGTCGCCGGCGGCATCCCGATCCTGAAAGCGCTGCGCGAGGGCCTGGTCGGCAACCGCATTGAGCGCATCACCGGCATTCTGAACGGCACCTGCAATTACATCCTGACCGAGATGCGCCAGACCGGCCGTGATTTCGGCGTGGTGCTGAAGGAAGCCCAGGCGCTGGGCTATGCCGAGGCCGATCCGAGCTTCGATGTCGATGGCATCGATGCCGCGCATAAGCTTGCCGTCCTGACATCGCTGGCTTTCAACACCCAGGTCGATTTCAAGGCTGTGCATGTCGAGGGCATCCGCCAGGTCTCGGCGGTGGATATCGCCTTTGCTAAGGAATTCGGCTACCGCATCAAGCTGCTGGCGATTGCTCGCCGCACGCCACGCGGCATCGAACAGCGCGTGCATCCCTGCATGGTGCCCTCGGATACACCGATTGCCCATGTCGATGGCGTGTTCAATGCGGTTGCCGCCGAGGGCGACTATGTCGGCCGCATGATGTTCGAGGGCCGCGGGGCCGGCAGCAACCCGACGGCGTCTGCCGTGGTCGCCGATCTGGCCGATCTGGCCGCCGGCCGTCGCCTGCATGCTTTCGGTGTTCCGACCACCAAGCTGCAGCCACTGAAGGCTGCGCCGATGGATGGCTATGTCGGTCGCTATTACATCCGCCTGATCGTGCGCGACCAGCCGGGTGTGCTGGCCGATGTGTCGGCCGTGCTGCGCGACGAGAAGATCTCCATCGAAAGCCTGGTGCAGCGTGGCCGCTCGGAAGCCGAGAACCAGCCGGTCGCCGTCATGCTGATCAGCCATGAGGCGCGCGAGGCCGATATGGCCCGGGCGATGAAGAAGATCGCCAAGCTGCGTTCGGTGCTGCAGGCGCCGGCACTCATCCGCATCGAACCGCTCTGAGGCAGACCATGGCCGTATCCAAGCCAGCAGCCGGCGCGAAGAAGGCCAAGGTGGAAAAACCGGCAGCCGCGATGCCGGCCGTTGCGGTCGACAGCATCTCGGTCGAGCGCAACCTCACGCTGGAAGTGGTGCGCGTCACCGAAGCCGCCGCGATTGCCGCCGCCAAGCTAGCCGGCCTGGGTGACGAGATGGCGGCCGACCAGGCCGCGGTCGATGCCATGCGCACGGCGCTGAACGATCTCACCATCGACGGCACCATCGTGATCGGCGAGGGCGAACGCGATTCCACCCCGATGCTGTATATCGGCGAGAAGGTCGGCACCGGAAAAGGCCCGCGCATCGACATTGCGCTCGACCCGCTGGAAGGTACCTCGGCCACCGCCAAGGGCGGCAGCAATGCGCTCACGGTGATCGCCTTTGCCAATGCCGGCTGCTTCCTCAATGCGCCCGACGTGTACATGGACAAGATCGCCGTCGGCGGCGGCCTGCCCGACAATGTCGTCGATCTCGATGCGGCACCGGCGGAGAACATGAACCGGCTGGCGGCGGCCAAGGGCATCGCCGTGTCGGAACTCACCGTCTGCATCCTCGACCGCCCGCGCCATGCCGACCTGATCCAGCAGGTGCGCGCCACCGGCGCCCGCGTGGCGCTGATTTCCGATGGCGACGTGGCCGGCATTATCGCTACCACCGATCCGGCCACCGGCATCGACATCTACATGGGCTCGGGCGGTGCGCCGGAAGGCGTGCTGGCGGCTGCTGCGCTGCGCTGCATTGGCGGCCAGATGCAGGCGCGCCTGCTGTTCCGCAACGAGGATGAGCGCAGCCGCGCCCGCCGGCTCGGCATCGAGAAATTCGACCGCAAATACAGCCTGGCCGACCTGGCTTCGGGCGATGTGATCTTTGCCGCCACCGGCGTCACCGACGGCTCGCTGCTGCATGGTGTCAAGCGCGTGCCCGGCGGCTTCATGGTCAATTCGATTGTCATGCGCTCGCAGACCGGCACGATCCGCCGCATTGCCGCGGTAATCCGCCCCCCACACCAGAGTTGACCATGCTGACCGATTCCGCGCCTGCGTTTCTGGGCGTGACCCGTTCCATCGGTGGCCGGCGCTGGCGCCTGCGCAATACCGATGACCGGCTGGCACTGGCCCTGGCCCAGCAGGCCGGCCTGCCGGAAATCCTCGGCCGCGTGCTGGCCGGCCGCGGCATCGGGCTGGAAGAGCTGGAAGACCATCTCAATCCCTCGCTGCGCCGCCTGCTGCCCGATCCCTCGCGCTTCCGCGACATGGATGCGGCGGCTGAGCGGCTGGCCGATGCCATCATCGGCAATGAAGCCGTGGCGGTGTTCGGTGACTACGATGTGGATGGCGCCACCTCGACCGCGCTGCTGAATCGCTTTTTCACTTCGGTCGGCCGCGAGCTGCGCGTCTATATCCCCGACCGCCTGAAGGAAGGTTATGGCCCCAATGCGCCGGCGCTGCGCCGGCTGGCGCAGGAGGGCGTGAAGGTCGTCGTCACCGTCGATTGCGGCACGCTGGCTTTTGCGCCGCTGGAAGAGGCCGCCAGCGTCGGCCTCGAAGTGATCGTCGCCGATCATCATCTGGCCGAACCCGAACTGCCCCGGGCGCTGGCCGTGGTCAATCCCAATCGTCTGGATGAAACGCCGGGCTTCGGCCAGCTGGCTGCCGTCGGCGTCACCTTCCTGCTGGTGGTGGCGGTCAACCGCCGCCTGCGCGCCAAAGGCCATTACACGGCGGATCGTCCGGAACCCAACCTGATGGGCTGGCTCGATCTGGTGGCGCTGGGCACCGTCTGCGATGTGGTGCCACTCACCGGGCTGAACCGCGCCCTGGTCGGTCAAGGGCTCAAGATCCTGCGTGGTCGCAGCAATGTCGGCATGGCGGCGCTGGCCGATATCGCCGGCGTGGCCGAACCGCCCGGCGCCTATCATCTGGGTTTCCTGCTCGGGCCGCGCGTCAATGCTGGCGGCCGTGTCGGCCAGGCCGATCTGGGGACGCGGCTGCTCTCCACCGACGACGCCCGGCTGGCGCAGCAGATCGCCGTCGAACTCGACCGCTATAACCGTGAGCGCCAGGAGATCGAGGCCGGCGTGCTGCTGGAGGCCATGCAGGAGCTGGAGCATGTGCCCGATACCGCGGCGCTGGCGCTGGTGGCGCGGCAGGGCTGGCATCCCGGCGTGATCGGCATTGTCGCCGCCCGCGTGCGCGAGGCTGCCGGCCGGCCGAGCTTTGTCATCGCGCTGGATGAAAACGGTATCGGCAAGGGCTCGGGCCGCTCGATCCCCGGCGTCGATCTGGGGGCCGCCGTGGTGGCGGCCGGCCAGGCCGGCCTGCTGGTCAATGGCGGCGGCCATGCCATGGCGGCCGGCCTGACGGTGGAAACCGCCAAACTGAATGAGCTGAAGGCCTTCCTGAATGAACGCCTGGCACCGGCGGTGGAAAAGGCCGGTGCCTCGGCCTCGATGGGCTTCGATGGCGCGCTCGGCATCGGCGGCGCTAATGCCACACTCTGCGACAAGCTGGAGCTGCTCGGCCCCTATGGCTCAGGCAACCCGGAGCCGCGTTTTGCGCTGGCCGGGGTGCGCGTGGTGCAGGCCGATGTGGTAGGCGAGAAGCACGTGCGCTGCCTGATCACGGCAGGCGACGGCAGCGGCGCGCGCTTGGCTGCGATTGCCTTCCGCTCGGTCGAGGCAGATCTCGGCCCCGCGCTGATGCAGGCGCGCCAGACCGGTTCGGCCCTGCATATCGGCGGCCATCTGCGCACCAATCACTGGCGCGGCGAAAAGCGCGTGCAGTTCGTGCTGGAGGATGCGGCGCAGCCGGGTCTTTAAGGCTGCGGTTCGACCGGCAGCACGGTCCTGCCGCGCACGCGCTCGCGGTGCAGGACATAGAGTCCGCTGGCCACGATCAGCACGATGCCGGCAGTGGCCAGGGCATTCGGCACATCGCCCCAGACCAGGTAGCCCAGCAGCAGGGCCCAGAGCAGGCCGGTATAGCGCAGCGGCACGATCACCGGCACCTCGGCATGGCGGAAGGCATCGACGGCGAGCTGGTAGCCGGCGGCGATGAACAGCGCCGCCACCGCCACGTAGCCGAAATCGCCCCAGGTCATCGCCACCCAGCCCTCGGCCAGGGCGAAGGCCAGCGCCACGGCGGCCATCATGCCGACATTGGTCAGCGTCACCATGATCGAAGGGATTGCCGCGTCGATGCGTCGCGTCACCAGGTCGCGCAGCACGATGCAGATGACGGCACCGACGCCGAGGATGGAGTAGGCGTTGAAATTGCTCGCCTGCGGCTGCACCACCAGCAGCACGCCGAAGAACCCGGCGACAATGGCGCTCCAGCGCCGCCAGCCGACCGGTTCATGCAGCACCACCGCCACCACGGCAGTCATCATCAGCGGCGAGGCCATGTTGATCGCGGTCATATTGGCGATCGGCATATGGAACAGGGCAACCATATAGGCGTAGCTGCCGAGCAGATCGATCCCGCTGCGAACCACGACCCGCCTGTCCAGCAGCATGGCGACCCGGCGCGTGGCGCCCAGCAGATGGGCGATGACGAGGATGATGGCGGTGGCGATCAGGCCGCGCACGGCCAGGATCTGGCTGGCCGGTACATTGCCATAGACCAGCTTGCACAGCGCCTCGTTGATGACGAAGAGAAAGATGGCCAGCGAAAAGGAAACGATGCCGCGCCGGTTGCCGGTGCCAAACAGCCGGTCGTAAAGCATGCTGGATATGCGCCGGTTAGGTCTTGGGTGCGGCGTGGATGGGATCGACCCAGAGCACGCTGTCGGGCTTTTCCACCGGCTCGATATCCAGGTTCACCACCACCGGATCCTGGCCCGAGCGCACCAGCACGCATTCCAGCGTCTCGTCGCTGCTGGCATTGATCTCCTGGTGCGGTACATAGGGCGGCACGAAGATGAAATCACCCGGTCCGGCTTCGGCCACGAATTCCAGGTTGTTGCCCCAGCGCATGCGCGCCTTGCCCTTCACCACATAGATCACGCTTTCCAGGTCGCCGTGATGATGGGCGCCGGTCTTGGCATTGGCGTGGATATGCACGGTGCCGGCCCAGATCTTCTGGGCGCCGGCGCGGGCGAAATTGATCGCAGTGGCGCGGTTCATGCCGGCGGTCTGTCCCGCCGAGGTCGGGTCCAGCTTGTCGGCCGGGATCACCCGCACGCCGTCATGCTTCCAGTCGGTGTGGTGGTGGTCGTGGCCCATGGCGATCCTCCAAAAACTGTATGCGGAGGATGGTAGGGGCTGCCAACCGTTACGGCAAGAGTCGGGCTACTCCCGATGGCGCGGATCGAGCGCGTCGCGCAGGCCGTCGCCCAGCAGGTTGAACGACAGCACGACGATGAAGATCGAGATGCCGGGATATACCGCCATCCAGGGCGCGTCGGTCATGTAGTCCTTGGCGGTGTTCAGCATGCTGCCCCAGCTTGGCTCCGGCGGCTGCTGGCCGAGGCCGAGGAAGGACAGGCTGGCTTCGGCGATGATGGCCGAGGCGATGGTGAGCGTGGCCTGCACCATCAGTGCCGGCCAGATATTGGGCAGGATATGGCGAAACGCGATGCGCAGCGGCGAATTGCCCACCGCACGTGCCGCCTCGACATAGTCTTCCACCTTCACCGCCTGCACCTGCGCGCGCGTCAGCCGCACGAAGATGGGGGCGGCGGCAATGCCGATGGCGATCATCGCATTGGTCAGGCTGGGACCGAGGAAAGCGGCCATCGCAATCGCCAGGATCAGGAAGGGTACCGCCAGCATGGCATCGGTGAAGCGCATGATCAGGCCATCGACCAGGCCGCCGGCATAGCCGGACAGCAGCCCTACCGGAATGCCGATCAGCAGCGCCAGGAAAACCGAGACGACACCGGCAAACAGCGAGGCCTGGGCGCCATGGATCACGCGCGACAGCACGTCGCGGCCCAGCTCGTCGCCGCCAAAGGGATGCTCCAGCGTGGGGGCGCCGCGCAGGGCACTCCAGTCGGCCTCGACCGGGCTGTAGGGCGCAATCACATCGGCCAGCAGCGCGAAGCTGACAAAGATCAGCACCACCACCAGCCCGACCACGGCGCCCTTGCGCCGCAGCAGGCGGCGGAAGGCGCGCCGCGCCGGGCTTTCTTCGGCGGCAGGTTTGGTGGCTGCGGCGGGCTGCATGACGGACTCGACGGCGGTCATGCGCGCAGCCTCGGATTAACCAGGAAGTAGGCGATGTCGGCCAGCAGGTTCAGCAGGATATAGGCGGTGGCCGTGCAGAGAACGACGCCCTGAACGACGGCGTAATCGCGGTTGAACACCGCATCGACGATCAGCTTGCCGAAGCCGGGAATGGAGAAAATCTGCTCGGTCAGCACGGCCCCCGACAGCAGCTGGCCGAATTCCAGCGCACCCAACGTGATCACCGGCACGGCGGCATTGCGGAAGGCATGCTTGCCGATCACCACGCGTTCATACAGGCCCTTGGCGCGTGCGGTGCGGATATAGTCGCTGGCCAGCACCTGCAGCATGGCGCTGCGGGTATGCCGCATGAAGACGGCGGCGATGCCGGTGCCCAGCACGAAGGCCGGCATGATCATCGCCTGCAGGTTGGCCCAGAGGTCTTCGGTGGGTGAGACATAGCCCGATGCCGGCAGCCAGCCGAGTTCGACCGAGAAGAATAGGATCATCATGATGCCGAGCCAGAAATTCGGCGTCGACAGGCCCCAGAGGCCGATGATGTTGGCGACGTAATCCGGCCAGCGGCCGTTATGCAATGCAGAAATCACGCCGGCTGGCAGACCGATGGCGAGCGCGACCAGCATGGAGAGGATCGCCAGTTCGATGGTGACCGGCAGCTTTTCCAGCAGCAGCTGCGACACCGGCAGCTGGATGCGGATCGATTCACCGAAATTGCCCTGCAGGATGCCGCCGATCCACAGGCCGTACTGCACCCAGATCGGCTTGTCGAGATTGTACTTGGCGCGCACCTCGGCAATCGCCTGCGGATCGCGCTCTTCGCCGGCCATGGCAATTGCCGGATCGCCGGGCAGCAGTTGCTGCAGCCCGAAGATGATCATCGACACGAACAGCAGTGTCGGCAGCAGAATGGCGATGCGTCGGAACAGGAAGCGGATCATGGGGCTTTACGAAAAAAGAAGAGGAGGGGCCGCCGCGGTTGAGCGGCGGCCCCGACGCATTACATCTTCATGCCGGTGAAACGGACCAGGCCATCGGGATATTCCTTGAAGCCGGTCAGCTTGGCATTGTGGGCATACAGCCACTTGCGATGCAGAAGATAGATGATCGGCCGCTCGGCATTGACGATCTTGGCGGCCTTCTCCCAGGCGGCCTGACGCTCGGCCACATTGGTGGTCAGGCGGCTGTCGTTCAGGATCTCGTCCAGCGCCGGATTGCACAGGCCTGAATAGTTCAGCGGCTGCTTGCAGGCGTGGAAGGAGAAGAGATTGCCGTCCGGATCGGGGCGACCGCTCCAGGCCAGGATATAGGCCTCGAAATCACCCTTGTCGGCCATGTTCAGCGAGGTGGCGAATTCGGTGGCCTGGATGCGCACGTCAAAGCCCGCTTCCTTGGCCATCACCTGCACCACCTGGGCCAGCTTGCTGGCATCGGTGGTGGTCGGCGTCACCAGGTTGACCACCGGGTTCGGATTGCCGGCTTCCTTCAGCAGCTGCTTGGCCTTGGCGACATCGCGCTTCGGGATCGGCACCGACTTGGCATAGGCGGGATTGTTCGGCGCGACCCACTGGTTGCCCGGCGTGGCCAGGCCGTCGAACACCACCTTGTTGATGCCGTTGCGATCCAGCGACAGCTCGAAGGCTTCACGGATCTTCGGGTTTGAGCCGAGGGCCGAGGTCTTGGCCTTGTCGCTCTTGCCGATGTTGATGGTGATGCCGTAGTAGCCGATCTCGGTGACGGAGACGAGCTTCAGCTTGTTGTCCTTCTGCACGGCGCCGGCGTCGGTGGCCGACAGCCGCTCGATGAAGTCAAGCTGGCCCGAGCGCAGGTTGGCGAGGCGCACGGTGGCATCGATGAAGGGACGGAATTCAATGCGCGAGAAATTTACATTGGCCTTGTTCCAGTAGCCATCGAACTTCTCGACCACGATGCGGTCCTGGGCGATACGCTCGACGAACTTGAACGGACCGGCGCAGACCGGCGCGGTGCCGAACTTGTCACCCAGCGCCTTGCCGGCCTTGGGCGAGATCATCATGCCGGCGCGGTCGGTCAGGGTAGCCAGCAGCGGGGCAAACGGCGCCGCGGTGTTCAGGCGCACGGTCAGCGGATCGACGACATCCACCGAGGTCACGGCCGACAGTTCGCCGCGACGCTGCGAGCCCTGCATGGTCTTGTGACGCTCGATATTGTATTTCACCGCCTCGGCATCAAGCTTTTCGCCATCGTGGAAGGTCACGCCCGGGCGCAGCTTCATGGTCAGCGCCTTGTTGTCGGCCGACCAGCTCCATTCGGTCGCCAGCTGCGGCACCACCTTCAGATCCGGAGCGATATCCACCAGTTTGTCGCACAGCGCCGAGAAGACGATACGGCCAACGAAAGTACGGGCCATGGTGGGATCGAGGACATCGGGATCTTCCGCCAGTCCGAATTTCAGCGTTTGCGCCGAAGCGCCGGTGGCGAGCCCGCCGGTGCCCAGCAGCAATACCGCGGCCAGCGCCGCCCAAGTGCTCTTTCTCATCATGTCAGCCTCTCCTGTTATGGTTGCGATACACGGGATGCAGTGTCGACGAAACGGGCCTGCAGGCGAGCGAGCCGCGCAGCACCGGCGGTGTCGCTTTCCGCCGGCAGCGGCGCGGCCGCGGGCAGCTCGCGCCAGCGGTGGCAGGCAACGCTGTGGCCGGCCGATGTCGTTTCCATCGCCGGGATGGCCTGGCGGCAGAGATCGATCGCGAAGGGACAGCGGGTGTTGAAGCGGCAGCCCGGCGGCGGATCGATCGGACTGGGCACATCGCCGCTCAGGATCATGCGCTGGCGCGTCGCGTTGGGCTGCGGCACCGGAATGGCCGACAGCAGCGCTCGGGTATAGGGATGCTGCGGATTGGCAAACAGTTCGGCGGCCGGCGCCACTTCGACGATATTGCCCAGATACATCACGGCAATGCGCTGCGAGATATGCCGCACCACCGCGAGGTCATGGGCGATGAACACCATGGCGATGCCGAGCCGCGCCTGCAGGTCTTTCAGCAGATTCAACACCTGTGCCTGCACCGAGACATCCAGCGCCGACACGGCCTCGTCGCAGACGATCAGGTTGGGCTCCACCGCCAGCGCGCGGGCAATGCCGACGCGCTGGCGCTGGCCGCCGGAGAATTCATGCGGATAGCGCCGCGCATGGCTGGCGCGCAGGCCGACCAGCGTGAGCAGTTCCTCCACACGGGCTTTGCGCTTGCCCGGCGGCACCAGGCCATGCAGCATCAGCGGTTCGGCCAGGATGTCGCCCACCGTCATGCGCGGATTGAGCGAGGCATAGGGATCCTGAAACACCAGCTGCATCTCGCGGCGCAGGTCGCGCAGTGCCGTGCCGGTCAGTTTGGTGATGTCGCGGCCATCGAAGGTGATCGTGCCCGCAGTCGGATCGATCAGGCGCAGCAGCAGCCGGCCGGTGGTCGACTTGCCGCAGCCGCTCTCGCCCACCAGGCTCAGCGTTTCGCCCGGCTTGAGATCGAAGCTGACATTGTCGACGGCGGAGACATGGCTGATCGGCCGGCCGAACCAGTTGGTCTTGGCGGTGAACTGCTTGGTCAGGCCGCGCACTTCCAGAAGGTTGCTCATAGGAGAGGCGCCTTCCAGCAGGCCACGGCATGGCCGGGCAGGACATCGCGCAGCTCGGGTGCTGCCGCGCGGCACTGATCCTCGACAAACGGGCAGCGCGGGCTGAAGCGGCAGCCCGGCGGCGGGTCCATCGGATCGGGCACGCTGCCTTCGATGGCGGCCAGCCGGTCCTTGGTGTGATCCAGCCGCGGGATCGAGCCGAGCAGGCCGATGGTGTAGGGGTGCTGCGGCGCGTCGAACAGCATTTCGACCGGGGCCTGTTCCACGATGCGACCGGCATACATCACGGCGACATGGTCGGCCATCTCGGCGATCACGCCCATATCATGGCTGATCAGCATGATGGCGGTGCCCAAATCGCGCTGCAGCTCGCGCAGCAGATCAAGGATCTGCGCCTGCACCGTCACATCCAGCGCCGTGGTCGGTTCGTCGGCGATCAGAAGCTCCGGTCCGCAGGCCAGCGCCATGGCGATCATGGCGCGCTGGCGCATGCCGCCCGACAGCTGGTGCGGATAATCGTCGATGCGCTTTTCCGGCGCCGGAATCTTCACCTTGCGCAGCATGGCAATCGCCTGTTCGCGCGCCTCGGCGCCGGTCAGACCCTTGTGCCGCACCAGGCCTTCCATGATCTGGTCACCGATGGTGAAGGCTGGGTTCAGCGAGGTCATTGGCTCCTGGAAGATCATCGCCAGCCGGTTGCCGCGCAGGTCGCGCAGGTCGTCGGCCGGCATATGCCGCAGGTCGTTGCCGGCGAATTTTATGCTGCCGCTGGCGATGCGGGCGCCGCGGCTGGGCAGCAGCCCCATCACGGTGAGCGAGGTGACCGACTTGCCGCAGCCGCTCTCGCCGACGATGCCCAGCGTCTTGCCGGAATCGACTGTGAAGCTGACGCCATCGACAGCGCGGAACTCGCCGCCCTCGGTGTTGAAATGCGTGCGCAGGTCTGCGACTTCGAGCAGGGCCATCAGCGCAGCTCCGCGCGCTGTTGTGTTTCGAGGCGCTGCACTTCCGCCTCGATCACGCCGCGGTCCCAGATGCCGCTCGGATTGTCGCGGGTGGCATAGAATTTGGAAAACGCTGCGGCACGGCCGCGCGACACCGTATACAGCCGGCGTAATTCTTCCAGCGGTTCGGCATGGTCATCGACGCGCAAAGAGAGCGCCGGATAATCCTCACCCGCATAGATGATCAGTGCGGCCGACTGCTTGCCGCGCTTGTCGCCGCCCTCGGCCTGGCCGGCATCCAGCGCATCGAGGAAGCGTTCGGCCAGCGTCTTGGTGCTGGCCGCAAAAGACGCAAAGGTGGCGTCCACCACGGCAGCGCCGGCCAGCATATTGCCGGCGACCGAAAATCCGGTGCCGGTCTTGTGGCCGCACCAGTCGATGCAGCCGTCGCCGGTATGGGCGGCCGTGTTGCCGGCGCGGTCGACCACATGCAGCTGGCGCGCGGCGCGGCCGTCATCGGAAGCCACCAGCTGGCGCACGACCTCGGCTGCCGGCAGGCCATCGGCCAGCATGGCCAAGCCCCGCGGGCCCCAGGTGGGATTGATCAGTGCCTGCGTCGCCAGCGCGCCGTTGCCGCTTTTGGCATGCGGACAGAGCGCACCGACGGCGAAGAACTTGGTGGTGACGGCGACACCGAAGGCGCCAGTGGCAGAATCGCGGGCGACAATCGACCACGTCATCTTTAGCGACCCACCGCGTAGCCCTGCATGCCGCGCGGATTGGCGCCCGCGGTCAGCAGCGTGCCCTCCGGCGTTTCGGTGGTGCCGCAGGCGGTGAGGCGGCCTTCCGACCAGTCGCCGCCGGTTTCCACCTTGTGGCCGCGGGCCTTCAGCGCCTCGATAGTGTCCTTCGGGAAGCGGCCTTCGAGGCCGAGATGGCCGGGCTTGGCGGCGCGCGGATAGAAGGAGGAGGGGAAATGCTCGCTGTGCCAGGCGGGACTGTCGATGGCTTCCTGCAGGTTCATGCCGTGGTGTACGACCTTGAGGAACATCTGCGGCGACCACTGGTCCTGCTGGTCGCCACCCGGCGTGCCAAAGGCCAGTGCCGGCTTGCCGTCGCGCAGCGCCATCGACGGCGACAGCGTCGTGCGCGGCCGCTTGCCAGGCTTGAGCGAGTTGGGCAGGCCCTCTTCGAGCCAGAACATCTGTGCCCGCGTGCCGAGACAGAAGCCCAGGTCGGGGATCAGCGGCGAGGATTGCAGCCAGCCGCCTGACGGCGTGGCCGAGACCATGTTGCCCCAGCGGTCGATCACATCGACATGGCAGGTGTCGCCGCTGGCGGCGCCGCGCATTGTCACCTTGCCGTCGCTGCCGGCCAGACGGCCCACGGTGGGTTCACCGACGCCGACGCCGCCGGCTTCACCGGCCTTGATCGAGGTCAGCTTGGCGCCGCTGCCAACCGGATCGCCGGGCCGCAGCTCCAGCGACGCCGTGGGGCCGATCAGTTTCGCACGTTGTGCGTTATAGGCATCCGACAGCAGAGCGGCCATCGGCACATCCACATGATCGGGATCGCCATACCAGGCCTCGCGGTCGGCAAAGGCCAGCTTGGAGGCCTCGACCAGCGTGTGCACGAAATCCGGGCCCGCCGGGTCCATGCTGGAGAGATCGAAATGCTTGAGGATGGCGAGCTGCTGCAGGAAGGCCGGGCCCTGGCTCCAGGGGCCGCATTTCGCCACGGTCCAGCCGTGATAGTCATAGGTCAGCGGGCTTTCGACATGGGCCTGCCACTTGGCCATGTCGTTGCCGCTCAGCACGCCGCGATGGCGGCGGCCCGAGGCATCCATCGCTTCGGTGCCGGTGCTGAATTTATCGATCGCCTGGGCGACGAAGCCCTCGCGCCATGCCTTGCGTGCGGCTTCGATCTTCTGCTCGCGGCTGCCGCTGCCGGCGCTGCCGAGCTTGCGATAGGTCGCGGCCAGGCCGGGCTGCTTGAACAGCGCGTAAGCCTTGGGCAGCGCGCCGGTCCGATCAAGCCACAGCGCGCCCGACGTCTTCCATTCATCCTGGAAAAGTTTCTGCACGGTGCCAATGGTGTCGATCACGCGCGGTACCAGCGGTGTGCCGGTCTCGGCATAATAGATTGCCGGCGCCAGCGCCTCGGCAATGTCGATGGTGCCATAGTCGCGCAGCATCAGCAGCCAGCCATCCACCGCACCCGGCACGCAGGGCGCCAGCAGGCCGGAGCCGGGGATCAGGTCCAGCCCCAGCGACTTGAAATGTGCAATCGTTGCCTTCTCCGGCGCCGGGCCCTGGCCGCACAGCACCTCGATCTTGCCCGTCTTGGCATTCCACAGCAGGGCCGGCAGGTCGCCGCCGGCGCCATTCAGATGCGGCTCGCACAGATGCAGCACGAAACCGGCGGTGACGGCGGCATCAAACGCATTGCCGCCGCGCTCCAACACGCCCATGGCGGCCGATGATGCGATCCAGTGTGTGGTGGCGACGACGCCGAAGGTGCCCTTGATTTCGGGGCGAGTGGTGAAGGCGAAGGGGACTTTCATAGACGCGGATCCGATACTGGTGCGCAGTGGACGAAACGGCTTAGCCCGGCTGGTCGGTGTTCATGGCTTTCAGCAGGGCTTCCTGATGCGAGGCGATATGCTGGCGCATGATCTGCGTCGCGCGAACGGAATCGCGGGCGGCGATGGCGGCGGCGATCTCCAGATGCTGGCTGGCCGAGCGCGCCTTGCCGTCGGGCGTGCGGGCGCGGGCGCGCGTGCTCTGCCAGGAGGGGTCGTAGCGGATCTTGTCGATCACCTCGAACAGGTCGAGGAACAGCCGGTTGCCGGCGGCTTCGGCCAGGCTGCGATGAAATGCGCTGTCCCAGCGCTCCAGGGTTGCCGGTTCGGTATCGAGACCGGCGGCGGCGACCCGTTCGGCCAGGCGCTGGATCATGGCGATCTGCTCGGCGCTGGCGCGATGGGCAGCCAGCCCGGCGATGCTGGGCTCGATATGCAGCCGCACTTCCATGATCTCGTAGAAATTCGTGCGGCTGGCCAGCCGGCTGAGCGTCGGCGCCGAGGAGGAGGGTGCAGGGCCGATGAAGGTGCCCTTGCCCTGGCGGCGCCAGATCTTGCCCTCGGCTTCCAGTTCCGACAGCGCCTGGCGCACCACGCGGCGGCTGACGCCCAGGCGGGCCGACAGGTCGCGCTCGGTGGGCAGCGGATTTTCCGGAAAAGCCGAATGCTCGACCAGCAGTTTGCGCAACACGCCAACGGCCTCAGCGGCACTGCCGACGCGAATGGAGGGCTTGAGCGTCATCTCGTTCATGACTCCGAACCTAAACACAATGGTTCGGGGCCGACAAGACTAAATCCTTGTACCAAATGCCAATTTAATGCGCAGTATGCTGCCTCTTCCGGCAAATCGCGCCCAGGTAAAGCGGACCATTTTATAAATTGGTTCAAAACCAGCAGGGGTGGCGGTCGCGCTGCGGGAATCGTCCCGCGAAAGCGTGCGGAGTCAGGCCGGGGAGCAGCTATTGATTTGTGCGCAGCGACCCGGTACACACCGCGTCGCACCGGGCAACCGGGGCCGCTTTCCGGGTCGATGATTCGGGCAGCCACAGGCCGACCCCATCGTCTAGAGGCCTAGGACGTCACCCTTTCACGGTGAAGACACGGGTTCGAATCCCGTTGGGGTCGCCAATTCAGTCTTTTGAAAAGACTTGAAGCTATCTGACAGCGCAGTGTCTGCCCCGGGCTCTCAAGCGGGCGTGTCAGACAAAGGGCAGACAGCTTTCGACCCGATCTCGGCGTTGCGGCTTTTAGAGCTGATATTGCGCTTCAATAATTACAGTGCACTGCTGTCATCGGTGTCGGCAAGCGAGTCGAATCCTCGACCCGTATCTTCACCTTCTAACGGTGAAGTTGACGGTGATCTGACCGTAGATAATGAGCCCAGTTTAAAAATGAAGAAGATGAAGCTGGACGTTAAGTCATAGCGCAATCAGCCTTGAAGGCCGCCGTTTCCACTCGCCTTCGGTACTCCTGCACACAGTGGATTTTCACGATTGCTTTTAGGCCATAGAACCGAAATTGAATCGCGAGGCATTGCGATTTCGTCGACGTCGTCCTTTCAGGCTTTCAATCTGGCCGCAGCTATATGCGGAGCATCGATTCTGATCGTCTCAGGGTCTTTCGTGGAAGCAGGCGATGACAAATTTCGGCGAAGTTGCTGATACCTGCTCTTGAGCATGTGCATTTCCCTTGTCGCATATATTTTAAATATTTGTATAACGAATCGATAAAGCATCTCCGGTTGCAGCTGAAACAAGACTCTGCTACCGAATCTGCATGTGAGTAGCAAAGGCGAGTCGTCGGCAAGTGATGAGGACTCGGAAACCCAAACGCCTCTCATGGCCAGAACGGTCGCTGAGCCGTGAGACCTAGAAAGGGTCTTTCATGCCTACCAATCAGAACCCGGATTCCATCAACGATAGCGGCTTTGGCCTCCTTGAAGACCGCTTTCTGAAACTGAAGCCGGATCTGCTGCTTGGTAACGACAGCGATCCGGACGGCAACACGCTCTCGATCCTCTCCGTGCAAAGCGCGGTTGGCGGGACTGTCGCCTTCGACCAGGATGGTGACATCGTCTTCACGCCGACCACCAATTTCCACGGCGCAGCCAGCTTCACTTACACGGTTTCGGATGGCAACGGCGGTATGGATACCGCGACCGTCAGCCTGAATGTCACAGACGATGATCTTTCACTGGCGCAGGTATCGACCCGCATCGGTAGTGGCCTGGTGAGCGTGCAGGACATCCGCAAGGGAGACTTCAATGGGGATGGCATCACCGACCTGCAGGTGATCAACAGCCCAACATATGGCAGCGAGCATGTGAGCGGCGGCGCCACGGTGTCCGTTGCCTATGCCAATGGCGTTATCATGGGCCAGGAAGGCTCGCTGGCTATGCGGCTGAACGGCGGCGATTTCTCTGCGGCTGCCGCCAGCGGTCCGAATGTGTACAAGTTCACTGCGGTCAATTTTACCTCGACATTTGCCGATATTGATAACGACGGTGACACCGACATCGTTGCAGCGAATGCGGGCACCAGCCTGGGCTTTACGGAGGGCGGTGCGTCGCCAGATGCCACGATCGACGCCACGCGCTCAAGTTCTGCGCTGGGCGGCTTCAAGTTGATTTCCAGCGTGGCAACCGACTTCAACGGCGACGGCAAGACTGACCTGTTTGCCAGCGTCTACAACTCCTCCATGTTCGGCGGCGTGTCCGCCGGCACGCTGTCGATGGCGGGCTGGATGGGCACCGTGACTGGGCCATCGGCAACAGCCAGCTTCACCGCCTACAGCGGCGTCAATCCCGTCGGCGGCGCAACCCAGGCCTCGATGACCTATCTGGCCGGGGCGGGTGATATCAACAATGACGGCTATGGCGACATCGTTACCAGCGTCGGCGCCGGCAACGACGGCTATTACAATATCGGGGCGATGAAAATCACCTTCGGCAATGCCGCGGGCAGCTTCGAGCAGAACCTGTCCAGCAATGCCGGCGGACTGATTCTGACCAATTTCAATTACGCTGGCGGCGATCCATTTTATCGCAAGGTTGCATTCGGCGGCGATGTTGACGGCAACGGCGCTGCCGACATGGCGGGCTGGGGGACCGGCGCGACCGGCGGCTTCGTGCTATTCGGCAATGCCAGCTACGCGGCCGGCGCCAGTGTGGATGTCGCAGCGCTGAACGGGCAGACCGGCGTGCGGTTGACCGGCGTGTCTTCTGGCGTCAGCACCATGGCGCTGGGCGACCTGAACGGCGACGGACTGGGCGATATCGTGGTGGGCAGCAGTGCCGCCGCTGGCGGGGCCGGCAAGCTGTGGGTCATCTGGGGCAAGCAGGGCGGTTTCTCTTCCGGCAACATCGACCTGTCGCAGGAGGCAACCGGGCAGTTCATCACCCTGACCGGCGCTGCCGGCCAGGGCATCGGCTCGGCGCTGTCCATTGCCGATATCAATGGCGATGGCAAAAACGATCTTGTCATCGGCTCCACTAGCGGCACCCTCGATGTGGTCAGTCATTTTGCCTTCCCGCAGAACAATGCCGCCCCGGTGGCGCAAGGCGAAACGCTTAACGGCACCGAAGACCAGGCGTTGACGATCCAGGCCTCCGCGTTGCTGAGCAACGACACTGACGCCAATGGCGACATTCTATCAATTGCAGGCGTGAGCAATGCGGTGGGCGGCTCGGTCACGCTGAATGCCAATGGCAGTGTGACTTTCACGCCGACAGAAAATGTCAACGGACCGGTCTCGTTCGAATACACGGTCTCGGACGGGCGAGGTGGCACGGCGAACGCAACAGCTACCATCAATCTGGCGGGTATCAACGATGCAGCCACCGTCAGCATCGATCGCTACACCTATGCCAGTGTGGATCAGGTCAGCAGCCAGTATCAGTCTGATATCAGCAACTTCATCAATGTCCTGACCGATACCCATGAAACCGTGGCGCTGCCGGAGCAGTATCGTAACGGCACAGGGCCGATCAGCCTGGACAATCAGGAACGCGAGGTGATCGTCCACTTCCATTCCGAAGTGGCGGGGAACCAGAGTGTCATCGGTTTCTATGTCATCAACACCGATGGCAGTTTCGGTCCGGCGCGCATTGTTTTCCCCAATGCATCGCAGACGCCGCCGGTGTTGGATCCAGATGATCCGAACAATCCGACTGATTCCTATACCTCTGTCAGCCTTGGCATGTTCCCGGCTGGAACCAACTTCGGCCTGTTCATGATCAGCAACGGTGCGGGCAATGCCCAGACCGATGCCCTGATCGATCAGGTGACTGCCGGCACTGCGCAGATCAGCTTCGTCAACGGCAGCAATTCCGGACTGACGGCGTCTCTGTTCGACACCGTGGCGCCGCAGCTGATGGTGCACGATCTCAATACCGCGGCATCGACGGGAACGGCGATCAACCAGTCGGCAACGCCGGTATTCCATACGGCAGCCAGCGAGAACGCCCATTTCAACGGCGTGACGCTCGACACGCGGGCGCTGAATATCGATGGCGCCCAGCATGCCGCGGCTGGCCAGGGCGAGCTGAATGACGGCGCGAACACGCCTGCGCCGGATCGCATTGCCATCGGCTGGGAGGATCTTGCCGGCAGCCAGAATCCGGATTTCGATTTCAACGATGTCATCATCCAGGTCGAGATCGCCGAGGCGACGGTCACGCAGGTCAACCCTGCCAACGTGGGCGCAGCGGCCAATCTTACGCTTTCCGATATCGACCATCCGGACCAGGCCGATGCCGACCTGACCGGGGCGAGTTTCCGTATTGCCGATGGATTTGTGACTGGCGATGCGCTGGGGTTGGGCGGCGGTTTCACCATCGGGACGAATGGCGCCGTGCTGAACCAGGGCGTGGCGACCGGCATTTCCGTGGTTGGCGGCGGCTTCGGTGGCGATCCGGCCAATCCTAATGGCTTGACGCTGACCGGACTGGCCGATCTGGTGCTCTATGAACAGATCCTGCGCTCGGTAACCTTCACCAGCAGCAGCGCGACGGCTGGCATCCGCACACTGAATATCACCGTTACGGACACCGGCGGTGCCATCAGTCCGGTTGCAGTCGAGCATCTGGTGGTCGGCAATGGCACAGACCAGAATCTGGTCGGCGGCACCACGGGTGATGACATCCTCACCGGAACCGCTACCACTGACCTGATCTACGGCGATAACGGCAACGACACGCTGGTCGGCGGCAGTGGCGACGACCTGATTTACGGCGGAGACGGCCAAGATGCGATGACTGGCGGCATTGGCGCCGATGTGCTGAACGGCGGCGCTGGCAATGACACGGCAAGCTATGGGAATTCCGCGTCCGGCGTGACGGTTCATCTTGGCGCCGGCCCCGGCAGTGGCGGAGACGCGCAGGGTGATACCCTGACCGGGATCGAGAACCTGACCGGCTCGGCCTTCGGTGACAATCTGACCGGTGACGCGGTTGCCAATGCCCTGAATGGCGGTGCGGGCGACGACACGCTGATCGGCGACTATGGAAATGATACGCTGGATGGCGGTGCAGACGGCGACTGGATGGACGGCGGGGCCGATGACGACACCCTGATCGGCGGCGCCGGCGCCGACATGTTGATCGGGAATATTGGCGCCGACACGGCGAGCTATGCGAGTTCGTCAGCGGCGGTGACGGTCAATCTCGGCACCGGGACGGGCGCTGGCGGCGACGCCGAGGGCGACACGCTGACCGGGATCGAGAACCTGATCGGTTCGGCCCATGGCGATACCCTCAATGGCGATGGCAACGCGAACGTCATCCAGGGCGGCGCCGGCCAAGACATGTTGAATGGCGGCGCGGGCGCCGATGTGCTGAGCGGCGGTACCGGCACCGACAATGCCGGCTACGACGATTCCGCGGCGGCGGTCACGGTCAATCTGGCAACCGGTACCGGCAGCGGCGGCGACGCGCAGGGCGATACGCTGACCGGCATCGAGAATGTCTCCGGCTCTGACTATGCCGATACGCTGACCGGCGATGCCAATTCCAATGTGCTGAACGGCAACAATGGTGCCGATATTCTGAATGGTGGCGGCGGCGCGGATATTCTGCTGGGTGGCGATGCCAACGACACGCTGAATGGCGAGGATGGCGACGATCAACTCAATGGCGGCGTTGGTGCCGATGTGCTCAATGGCGGCATGGGCAGCGATACGGGCAACTACGGCGCTTCGTCTGCGGCGGTGACCGTCAGCCTGGCAACCAGCACCGGAACCGGTGGCGATGCGCAGGGCGACACGTTGACCGGGATCGAGAATCTGCTCGGTTCGGCTTATTCGGATACGCTGACCGGTGATGGCAACGCCAATATCCTGAATGGTGACGACGGCAACGATACGCTGCGGGGCGGCGCCGGAGCGGATGTGCTGATCGGTGGTGCGGGCGTCGATACCGCGAGCTATGCCGGCTCTACGGCACCGGTGAGTGTCAATCTGGCGACCGGCACGGGTAGTGGCGGGGACGCGCAGGGCGATACCCTGACTGGGATTGAAAATCTGATCGGTACGGATCATGCCGATACCCTGACCGGCGATGGCAATGCCAATACCCTTGACGGGGGGTATGGCCATGATCTGCTGCAGGGCGGTGGCGGCAATGACACGCTCCTGGGCTACGACGACAATGATGCACTGACCGGTGGTGCTGGGGCTGATGTGCTGGACGGTGGCGCCGGCATCGATACGGCGAGCTATGCCGGGTCGACGATCGCCGTGACGGTCAACCTCGGCATCGGCACGGGCGCCGGCGGCGATGCCGAAGGCGACACGCTGACCGGGATCGAGAACCTGACCGGCTCGGCCAATGATGATGTCCTGACTGGTGACGGTGTCGCGAATGTCATCAATGGCGGTGCGGGCAATGACTCGATCGCGGGCGGTGATGGCAGCGATACGCTGAATGGCGGTGAGGGCAACGACACGCTGAACGGCGGTGCCGGTTCAGACAGCTTGACCGGCGGTGCCGGCGACGACACGTATAATTTCGACGGCAGCGACAGCATGACTGAAGCCGCCAATGCCGGCAGCGATACCGTGGTATCGTCGCTTTCCTATACTCTGGCCGCCAATTTCGAGAATCTGACGTTGACCGGCACGGCGGCGCTGAACGCCACGGGCAATGACGTGGACAACATCCTGATCGGCAACAGTGGCGCCAACACCATCAATGCCGGCCTCGGCGCCGATACGCTGCAGGGCGGCGGTGGAAACGACAGCCTGTTCGGCTATGCCGGTAACGACACTTATCGTTTCGGTCGTG
Source organism: Ferrovibrio terrae (assembly GCF_943372915.1). Classification (GTDB taxonomy): domain Bacteria; phylum Pseudomonadota; class Alphaproteobacteria; order Ferrovibrionales; family Ferrovibrionaceae; genus Ferrovibrio; species Ferrovibrio terrae_A. Next base: position 27,763 of record NZ_CALSAN010000045.1, read on the forward strand.
GCGATGGCGTCGATACAGTCCTGGATGAATATTACTACAGCTACACGACTACCGTTTTTACGTATAGCGAGGAAAACGGCTATTACTGGGACACGAACACCTACTGGACCTATGGCAATGCCGGCAACGACACGCTGGAATTCGGCGCGGGGATTACGGCGGCCGATCTGTTGTTTGAAACCAGCGGCAACAATCTGATCGTCGGCCTGCAGAACGCCGGCGGCACGCTGACGGCGGCGAGCCAGGCGGCAGACCGCGTCGTGCTGCAGAACTGGTACGACGTCAACAGCCAGATCGAGAATTTCCGCTTCGCCGATGGCTCGACCCTGTTGATCCAGAGCGGCAGCACCGGCGACGATGTCATGACCGGCAGCAGTGGCGATGACCGCCTGTGGGGCGCGGCCGGCAATGACACGATCACCGGCAATGCCGGCAATGACCAGATCGACGGCGGCGACGGCAACGACACGCTGAATGGTGGCGACGGCAATGACCAG
>NZ_CALSAN010000046.1:0-26985 GCF_943372915.1 Ferrovibrio terrae
TGGTGCGCTTATGCGCATGCTGGACATGGTAGGTCTCCAGCCCGCCCTCGATCACGACCTTCCAGTTGCATTTCAGGCCGATCTCGCGTTCGTCATAGAGGACATGACTGCCAAGGCCGAAGCTGTCGAGATCGGCTTTCACGCCAGCCAGGAATCCGGTGAAGTCGTAATCGTCGCGCGGTTCCGGCAGCACGAAGACCAGACCGAAGGCTTCCGCCACCGGCAGGCGCACCAGATTGTGCTGCGCCTTGTCCAGCCCGGCGAAGCCTGCCTCATGCGGAATGCCGCGCAGGCGTCCGCTGAGGTCGTAGCTCCAGGCATGATAGGGGCAGGTGAAGGCGCGCTTGCCGCAGCCGCCGCGCTCCCAGACCAGCTTGGCGCCGCGATGGCGGCAGACATTGAGGAAGGCCTGCAGTTCACCGCCGGCATCGCGCAGCAGCAGGATCGGCAGGCCGGCCAGATCATGGGTGACGTAATCGCCCGGCTGCGCCAGCTTCGAGGCGAAGGTGAGCGCCAGCGGCGTGCGGCGCAGCAGCGCCTGCTCGGCCGCCAGCCGCTGCGGATCGGTGTAGCGCGCCACATCGACGCGGGCGATACCCTCGGCCATGTCGGTCGTGCGTGCGGCCATGTGATCGCGCACGCGGGTGAGCCATTCCGCCTGCTGCGCCGGCTGCATCTCAGCGCCCGCCCTTCTTCGCCGGCTTGAACCGTGCCGTGCCGGCGATGAAGGCCCAGAGCTGTTCGGTCAGCCGCTCACGGCCCGGCCGCTTGGCTGCGGCCAGCGCCTGGCCGATGGCCTGCCGCAGGCCGCCGAGGATCATGGCACCGAGGAGATGCGCGTCGAGATCGCCGGGAATGTCTCCGCGTGCCTGCGCCAGTTCGATATTGCGGGCCGCCAGTTCGATATGGCGGGCCAGCCGCGCGGCCTCGACGGCAGCGACTTCGGGCGTACGGCTCAGCTTGGCGAGAATCACCGGCGCCAGCGGCTCGGCATAGTGGAAGGCGACCATGCGCTCGAGCCGCAGCCGCTCGCGCTCGCCCCAGCCGGCGCCGGGCTTGGGGTTGATATCCATGACGGCGGCCTCGAAGCGGTCGTAGAAGGCTTCGACCACGGCGGCGATCAGCCCGGCCTTGGAATTGAAATAGTGATAGCTCAGCCCGGCCGAGATGCCGGCGGCGCGCGCCACATCGGCGATCTCGCATTCGCCCTCGCCGGCAATCAGCGCCTGCGCAGCGGCGGCGAGAATACGCAAGCGAGTGTCGCCACCCTTGGGCGCGGCAGCGGCATTGGGCGGCAGGAGCTGGGCGGCGGTGACACGCAGTTTGGCCATGGCCCGAGTTTAATTGAATTCAATTCAAGCCGCAACAAATGCTTGGGCCGCAGCCGGACCCCGCCGTAGAATGCGGCACCGGCGAGTCCGCCGCCGACTGAAAAACCAGACGAAAGAAGACGCTGTATGATCCTCTCCCGCAAGACAGTCACCCGCGGCCTGCTGGCCGCCGCCGCGCTGCTGGCACTGGCGCCGGCCACGCCCGTTCTGGCGCAGGCCTATCCGAACAAGCCGGTGCGCGTGGTGGTCCCCTTCCCCGCCGGCGGCACCACCGACATCCTGGCCCGTCATATCTCGGCCAAGCTGAGCGAACGGCTCGGCCAGCAGTTCGTGGTCGACAACAAGGCCGGCGCCGGCGGCAATATCGGCACCGAATTCACCGCCAAGGCCGATCCCGATGGCTACACCATCATGATGGGCACCATCGGTACCCATTCGATCAACATCAGCCTGTATTCCAAGCTGGGCTATGACCCGGTGAAGGATTTCGCGCCCGTGTCGCTGGTCGCCATGGTGGCCAATGTGCTGGTGGTGCATCCGAGCGTGCCGGCCAAGACGGTGCAGGAATTCATCGCGCTGGCGAAGGCGCAGCCGGGCAAGCTGAATTTCGGCACACCGGGCAACGGCACCTCGGGCCATCTCTCGGCCGAGCTGTTCAAGACCATGACCGGCACCGACATGATCCATGTGCCCTATCGCGGTTCGGGCCCGATGCTGACCGACCTGCTGGGCGGCAACGTGCAGTTCACCTTCGACAACCTGCCCTCGGCCCTACCGCATATCCGCTCCGGTGCGTTGCGCGCACTGGGCGTCACCACGCCGAAGCGCTGGCCGTCCACGCCGGATATCCCGACCATCGCCGAACAGGGCCTGCCGGATTACAGCGCCACCGCCTGGTTCGCCATGTATGCTCCGGCCAAGACGCCGGCGCCGATCGTGGACAAGCTGAACAGCGAAATCGACGCGATCCTGAAGACGCCGGAGATGAAGGCGCAGTTCGACCAGCAGGGTGCCGATCCCGTCGGCGGCAAGCCGCAGGTGCTGGCCGACCTGATGAAGACCGAGATCGACAAATGGGCCAAGGCCGTGAAGGCCTCGGGCGCCAGGATCGATTGATCGAAAAGACAATCCGACGATGGAAAGGCGGCTGTAACGGCCGCCTTTTCTTTTTGGCCGATCCGATACCTCACACCACGTCACCCTCGGGCTTGTCCCGAGGGTCCATCTGCCCCATCCCGCACGCGATGATCATGGGATGGATCCTCGGGACAAGCCCGAGGATGACGATTTGTGTTGAACCCAGGCCCGCGCCCTTCTGTCCTTACATCTCCATCCCCGCCGGCAGATGCCGGAACGGCAGCACCGAGAGATCGAGCGCCGCCGGGCCGGGCGTGTCGACATCGACGATGACCGCCGCGCGCTCCACAAAGGCGGCACGGAAATGGTTCTTGGCCTTGGCGGCGATCAGCCGCGTGCTATCGAGGTCAATGCCATGCAGGCGGAAATAGGCCGGGTCGATGCCGGCCTGGCAGCTGGAGGTGATGATGATCTTCACCCGCCCCGCCCGCAGCACGGCGGTATCGCCCAGATCGACGGCCATGCCGGTCTCGAACGGGCCTTCATTGACGAAGCGGCCATCGGTGAGCGCCACCACTTCAACGGTCGCCGCCACCGGCGCGCCGAAATGCGGCGCGATCCGGCCGCCGAGCTTCGCCGCAATGCGACCGCCGATACCGGCGGCCTTGGCCTGCTGCACCAGCGCCGGATCGTAGAGGAAGGCAAACACCGCTTCGCCATCGGCACGCGTTTCCATCAGCTCGCGCAGCAGCCCGGTGGTGTCGCCGATGCCGCCGGACAGCGGATTGTCGCTCGGCTCGACCACGCAGACGAGGCCCGGGATCGCGAGCGCCTGCTTCAGGCCCTGCGCGGGGGTCGGCAGCGTGGCATGGAACTGCGCGCGGCGCGCATAGAGGCTCGCCGCCATCGTATCGGCGGCGGCCTGCGCCTGTGCCGCCGTTTCGGCATAGCTGAGAATGCTTGCGCCGGCATCGGGGCTGTCGCCCCAGACGAAACCGCCGAACACGGTGATGTCCTTCACGCCATCCCGGCACAGCGCCCTGGCCTCGTTGACCGTATCGGCCATCGGGCCGGCGGCGGTGCGCATGTTGAAGCTGTGCAGCAGCACCGGGATTTTCTTCACCGCGCCCTGCAGCCGGACGCCGCCCGCAACACGCCGTTTCAGCTCGGCCAGCACGATGGCGGCCGTTCGGTCCATGTCGACATGCGGATGCGTCTTGTAGCCCGAGGCGAAATCGACCAGCGCCGGCAGTGCGGGGGAAATATTGGCATGCAGGTCGAAGCTGACGCCGAGCGGCGTGGCGCCGATGGCGTCGCGCACGCGGCGGATCAGCTTCAGATCGGCCTGCGGCTCGCTGACCGCGACCAGCGCGCCATGCAGCGACAGATAGACCGCATCCCACGGGCCGTCGCCCAGGCCGCGCAGCATGTCGGTGACGATGCGCTCATACAGCGCATCCTCCACCGGCCCGCCGGGCGGCGCCGAGGCGCAGCGCAGCACCTGCACATCCCAGTCCGGATTGGCGTCGATGAAAGCCGCGACCGCCCCCAGTTCGGTGCCGGTGCCGCGATAGCGCGCCAGAGAACCGGCGCCCTCGAACCATTCGCGGCGTTCGAAATCGGCCAGGGTGGTGGGCAAAGGGGAGAAGCTGTTGCCCTCATGCCAGAGGCGGGCAACGGCGAGGCGTTTTTTATTACCGGTCATGTAAAATTCTTTACAGAAGTTGCATTTCAAATCGTATGTTTATCTAGATACCACCCACAGTAATTCCATGGATATTATAGAGAATCAAAAATTCTACGACGACAATTATATCGAGTTCAGCATCATGCTGAATCCCGACCGTCGCATATATATAGGCAAGCGAGATGCAACAAGAAAATGCCGTTTTTGCAAGAGAGAAAGCCCGCATGCACAATTCAATACCAAAGCTCATGCAGTTCCAGAGCTGATAGGAAACAAAACTCTTTTAACTCTCGAAGAGTGCAATGAATGCAATCAGAATATTGGCCGATATGAAGATGATTTTTCAAAATTCACCCACTTTGAGAGAACCTTTAACCGGATACCAGGAAAGAAAGGGATTCCTAGCATTCGAATTCCAAATGCAAAATCCAGAGTTGAAGCAAGAAATAACAATATAAACTTTATAGAAGGTGAGAACGAAAACCTCTTCAACATGAATTTTGAGGAGAACGTATTCACCGCGAAACTGCAGAAGCAGTCCTATCGGCCTCTAGGCGTATATAAGTCTCTTCTCAAGATGGGCCTGTCAATTATGCCGCACGACGAGCTGGAGAACTTTAATGAAGCATGTTTATGGATTAGCCAGCCAGATCTCCAGACACATAGAGTGTCTGACGGAGCAGGGTATTACTGCTTTTTGACGTTCACACCCGGTCCAAGGCCTTATCCTCACCCAATTCTAACTCTGCTAAAACGTAAGACTGAAACTCCTCATCCGTACATGTCATTCATTTTGAGATTCGGGAATCGCACTTATCAAATCTTTCTTCCTGCTAAGAAATTGGACAAACACTTAGAAGGGAAAGACATAACCTTAGTAGGATATCCTTCTCAGTTTATGCACTACGATTTGCATAACTTATGGAAATACGGGAAGACACATTTTAATCACATAAAGCTATCCTCCACCAATCTAAGAACCGACGACAAAGGTGACTACCAGTTCCGCTTTGATTCGGTTTCAGAAGAAAAAAGTAGCGAGAATTAAAAGTCTACCGGGAAAGATAAATACCCCCTGAATCGCGCGCGGCCGCCGCGCACCGCCTGCCCGCTGCTGCGGAAATGCGGGAAACGCGCCAGCAGCTGGCCGATGGCGATCTGGCCTTCCAGCCGCGCCAGCGACATGCCGGCGCAGGCGTGAATCCCCGCACCGAAGGCCAGATGGCGATTGGGTGTGCGGCCCACATCAAGGCGGTCGGGATCGGGGAACTGCGCCGGGTCGCGGTTGGCGGCACCGATGCACAGCGTCACCAGCGTGCCGGGCTCAAACGTCACGCCGCCGATCTCAGCGGTCTCCACCACACGGCGGTTGCCGAGCTGGTTGGAGGATTCAAAACGCAGGAACTCCTCGATGGCCGTGCGGATCAGGCCGGGATCGGCGATCAGGCGCTGCTTCTGGTCGGGCCAGTCGAGTAAGGCGGCAATGCCGTTGCCGATCAGATTGGTGGTGGTCTCATGGCCGGCATTGAGCAGGAAGATGCAGTTCTGCACCAGCTCGGCCGCCGTCAACCGTTCGCCGCCGTCTTCACCGGCGATCAGCGCAGCCAGCACATCGCCATAGCCATCCTCGCCGGCTTTCGACGACCAGTCGGCGATATGCTTTTCGAGATAGGTCTCGAATTCGAGGGTGGCGCGGTTGCCCTGCTCTGCCCGTTCCGGCGTCAGCACCGGTTCCAGCGCGCCGAGGATGGCGAGCGACCAGTCGCGCAGCAGATGGCGGTCTTCATGCGGCACCGCCAGCATGTCGCCGATGATCTCCACCGGCAAAGCCGAGGCGAAATCGGCGATCACATCCATGCCGCCCTGTTTGGCCGCGCGGTCCAGCATGCGGCCGACCAGCAGCACGAAACGGTCTTCCAGCAGCTTCAGCGCGCGCGGCGTAAAGGCCGGCGCGAGCAGGCGGCGGACGCGGGTGTGCAGGGGCGGATCGTTGAACACCAGGCTGGTGGTGTGGTGGCGATAGAGCGGCGTGCCTGCGCCGTATTTCGGCGCGAACTCGATCTTCTTGTCGGAGGAGAATCTTTTATTGTCGCGATAGACCGCCTGCAGGTCGTCGTAGCGCGTCAGGAAGTAGCTGCCGTCCGGCATGCGGCGCACCGGGTCGTGCGTGCGCAGCAGATGGTAGACCGGATAGGGATTGTCGAGGAAATCCCGGTCCAGTGCACGCAGATCGAAATCCGCGACCCTGTCGACGGTCTCAGGGCGTGAAGTTGCCGTCTCCGCTGTCGGGTTTGGCATCGGGCTTTCCTCCGGCGGCCGTCTTCTGCGCGGCCGTTGTGGTCTGGGCGAGTTCCGGCGGCACGATCACGCCGCAGGAAATGATCAGCTTCATCGCCTGGTCGACGCTCATCGACAGGATCTTGATGTCGCGCCGGCGGTAATAGGTCATGTAGCCGCCGGTCGGGTTCGGCGTGGTCGGCACATAGACGGTGACGAGATCCTCGCCCAGCTGTTCCGACACCTCGCCGCCCTGCACATAGTTGGTGACGAAGGCGATGGTCCAGGAGCCGGTCGACGGCCAGGGCACCAGCGCCACCTGGCGGAAGGAATTGCCCGACTGGCTGAACACGGTTTCGAAAATCTGCTTCAGCGCCGAATAGACGCCGCGCACGATCGGCATGCGGGCGACGATGCGTTCGCCGAGCCGGAGCAGCGTGCGCCCCATCAGGTTGGTGGCGAGGAAGCCGATCAGGGTGAGCAGCACGACGGCGGCGACCAGCCCAAGCCCCGGAATGCCGAACGGCAGGTTGTAGGACGGGATGAAGCGTTCCGGTTCGTAGCCCAGCGGCACCAGGCTGCGCACGTTGCGGTCGATGGCCTCAATGGTGATGAAGACCAGATAGATGGTCAGGCCGATCGGCGCGGTGACGATGATGCCGGCGAGGAAATAGTTGCGCAGCCGGGTGAACAGGCTCACCCGCGGGGCCGGGGCGAGGATATGCAGTTCGGTATCGGGCTGCGGATCGGGTGTCTGGGTCATCGCGCTTTACGGTTTGAAGAAATTGCGGAGCGCGAGATAGGTTTCCTCCGGCGCTTCCTCGGGCAGGAAATGCCCGCTGTTGACCGCATGGCCGCTGAGCGGCCCGCTCACCTTGCTGCGCCAGCAGTCCATCACATCATAGGCCTTGCCCATCAGGCCCTTCGATCCCCACAGGATCAGGGTCGGGCAGACCACACGCTTGTCCTCATCGGCGCGATCATGCTCCAGGTCGATGGTCGCGGCGGCGCGGTAATCCTCGCAGGAGGCATGGATGGTGGCCGGGTCGCTGAAGCAGCGCAGGTATTCCTGCATCGCTTCCGGATCAAAGCTGTGGCCTGCGCCCGACCACTGGCCGGTCTTCTTGCGGAAATAGAATTCCGGATCGGCGCCGATCATGCGCTCGGGCATCGGCGCGGGCTGGATCAGGAAGAACCAGTGGTAATAGCCGGTGGCGACCACCTGGTTGACGTTTTCATACAGCGTGCGGGTCGGGATGATGTCGAGTGTCGACAGCTTTTTCACCCGGTCGGGGAAATCGAGCGCCAGGCGATGTGAGACGCGGCCGCCGCGATCATGGCCGGCGAGGAAAAACTGGTCGAAGCCGAGCGTGGCCATGACCCTGGCCTGGTCGGCCGCCATGGCGCGGAAGGAATAGCTGGAATGATCGGGCATGGTGGCCGGCTTGTCGCTGTCGCCATAGCCGCGCAGGTCGGGGCAGACCACGGTGAACTCTTCGGCCAGCCGGGGCGCCAGCTTGTGCCACATGGCATGGGTCTGCGGATAGCCATGCAGCAGCAGCAGGGCCGGCCCCTTGCCGCCGATGCGCAGGTTGATCTCGGCGCCCTCGCCGGCGACACGCTTTTGCTCAAATCCCGGAAACAGCACGTCTCAGCTCCCTCAGCCCGCTCTGGACCAGGCCAGTCTAGCAGGGGAATCAGGCGCTTGCATGCCCCGGCCGGCCGGCTAGAGTGAAGCCAAGCCGTTTTTTGGGGAAGGAATCGATTTCATGCGTCTGGCGGGCAAGGTGGCAATCGTAACGGGTGGCGGGTCGGGGTTCGGCGAGGGCATCGCCAAGCGCTTTGCCGCCGAAGGTGCTGCCGTGGTGATCGGCGATCTCAATCTCGCGGCGGCCGAAAAGGTGGCCGGCGAGATCAACAAGGCCGGGCAGAAGGCGCTGCCGGTCGCCGCCGATGTCAGCCAGGCCATGCAGATGAAGGCGCTGGTGCAGGCCGCCGTCGATGCCTTTGGCGGGCTGGACATCATGGTCAACAATGCCGGCATGCCGCAGCGCAATGCCTCGCTGCTGGCCACCGACGAGGCGACCTTCGACAAGATCTTCGCCGTCAATGTGAAGAGCATCTATCTCTCGGCCATGCATGCCGTGCCGGAAATGCGCAAGCGCAAGGGCGGCGTGTTCATCAATATCGCCTCCACCGCCGGCGTGCGCCCCCGCCCCGGCCTGGTGTGGTATAATGGTTCCAAGGGCGCCGTCATCACGCTGACCAAGGCGATGGCGGTGGAACTGGCGCCGGAGCAGATCCGCGTGAATGCGCTGAACCCGGTGGCCGGCCTGACGCCGATGCTGAAGGAATTCATGGGCGGCACCGAGACCGAGGAAATGAAGGCGAAATTCGTCAGCACGATTCCCATTGGCCGGTTCTCGACGCCGACCGATATCGCCAATGCCGCGCTGTATTTCGCCTCCGACGAGGCGAATTTCATCACCGGCGTCTGCATGGAGGTCGATGGCGGCCGATGCATCTGATCTACAGACTTTCCATCCTGGCGGCCCTGCTGCCGGTCCTGCCGGCCGTGGCGCAGACGCCGGCCCAGACCCAGATGCCGGTGCAAGCCGCGCCACAGGCCATGCCACCGGCGCAGACCACGCCCGATGCCGAGGCGAAGCCAAAAGCCGCGCCCAAGCCGGCCGCCAAAAGCAGCACGGCGCCGCCGCGCAACCAGACCATGGCCTTCACCCTGCCCGACCTGGTGCCGATCGCCGAGATTCCGCGCGGCAGGTCGGTGATGATCCAGGGCGTGGTGCTGTCGCCGCAGGCCAGCACCTTCGTGCTGAATGACGGCAATTCCAGCCAGGTGATCACCATCGGCCCGACCTGGCGCGACCTGACCAAGGTGAAAGCCGGCGACCGCGTGCGCGTGATCGGCCAGATGGATCCCTATGGCACGCCGGTGTTCCGCGCCGGCAGCGTGCTGCTGGAAAACAACCGCATCGTCGTGGTGCCCCCCGCCAGCTAATGGCGACCAGCTGATGGCGGCCATAACCCCGGGTTAAGCCTGCCGGCCAAAAAGGCAGGCGACAGCGCCGCGTCCCCGCGCAAGGATATCCTGTGCGATGATCCTGTCCGGAGCGGCCCATGAGCGACATCCTGATCCTGCGCGGCAAGCATCTGCTGACCGATCCGCGCCTGAAAGCCGCCGGCCTGATCGCCGATGGCGCCGTCGCCATCCAGAACGGCACAGTGCTGGAAACCGGCATCTTCACGGCGCTGGCCGCCAAACATCCCGGCGCCAAAGTGCTCGGCAATGGCAGGCAGCTGCTGCTGCCCGGCCTGGTCGATGCGCATAGCCATGGCCGCGGGCTGTCCCCCATCCAGAAGGGCGTGCGCAACGACTTCCTGGAAAACGCGCTGTTCGACTGGGCCTATATGCCGGTGCTGCCGCCGGAGCTGACCGCCGGGGTCTGCGCCTGGCGCCATCTGCGCAGCGGCTGCACCACCCTGCACCATAACGGCTTCGACGATGACGGCGCCGAAGGCGCGCGCCGCGCCCGCATCGCCATCCGCACCTATCTCGACAGCGGCATCCGGCTGGCCTTCAGCCCCGGCTTCCGCGACGAGAGCAAGCTGGCGATGGGCGGCGAAGACTTTCTTGAAACCCTGCCGGCCGATCTGCGCGGCAAGGCGAAAGCCCTGGTCGCCTTCGACCGCGATGCGCTGATGGACAGCTATTTCAATCTGTTCGACGAGCTGTATGCCAGCTTCAATGGCAGCGACACGGCGATCCTGCTGGCGCCCTGCTGGGCCCATGGCGCCAGCGAAGCGTTTCTCACCCGCGTGCGCGACGCCAGCGACAGCCACGGCAATGCGATGATCCACATGCATCTGCTGCAGAGCCCGGTGCAGAAGCAATGGGGCCTGCGCCGCAACAACAAGCCGACCGTGCAATGGCTGCATGAGCTGGGCCTGATGAACGAGCGCACCGCCTTTGGCCATGCCATCTGGGTGACGGAAGAGGATATCGCGCTGATGGGGGCGCAGGGCGCGACCGTGACCACGCATCCGAGCTGCAACTTCCATATGCGCAACGGCATCACCCCAGTGATGGCGATGCGCGCCGCCGGCGTCAACATCGCCATGGGCATGGACGACAAGACCATCAACGACGACGAGGATGCGGTGATGGAGCTGCGCATGATGCACAAGGTGCACCGCCTCTCCACCTTCAACCTGCGTGAACGCCCGATGGATGCCTATGAAGCGCTGGAAACCGCCACGGTGAACGGCGCCAAGGCCAGCGGCTTCGCCGGCCGCGTCGGCGCCCTGCTGCCCGGGTGGAAGGGCGATGCCATCCTGGTCGACCTGGAACGCGTGAACAGTGATCCCTGGATCGACCCCGCCTTCGATCCGGTGGAGGCCTTCATCGAGCGCGCCATGGGCGTGGATGTGAACACCGTGGTGGTGGGCGGCAAGGTCTGCGTCGAGGATCATGTGGTGAAATCCATCGACGTGCCGGCACTCTCCGAAGAAGTGCGCAAGTTCTGCAGCAAAGGCCTGACGCCGGAGCATCGCGCCCGCGCCGACCTGCTGGCGCAGATCAAGCCCTATGTGCAGGACTGGTATGCCGGCTGGGAAACCGGGCTGGTCGACCAGCCCTTCTACGCGGTGAACAGCCGGGTGTAGGCCCCGCTCACCATTCCTGTTTGCGCCGCTGGGCGCCGACCGTGCCCTTCGGGCATTGCTTGTACATGGTCTTGACCTGTCCGACTTCGGTGCGGCGGATATGCACCAGGTAATCGGTCCAGGTCTTGAAGCTGTCGACCAGATCCTTCAGCACCACGCATTCGACCGGCGAGAAATCCACCAGCTGGCGCGAGGCCACGGTTTCGTTGGCGGCGCGCTGCGCGGCGTTGGGATCGTTTGGCCAGTTGCGCTTGTAGGCGCCGGCACGGATTTCCACCGCATCCTGAAATTTCGCGGCATTGGCGGTGTCGAAGGCGGACCAGAGATGAATGATGCTGCCATCCAGCCCGCGCCGGGCGCAGGCGCGCGCATGGTCGCGGATCACCATGCCGGCGCGGACCATGGCCTCGGCTTCCATCTCGAGGGAATTCATGCAGATGTCGGGGCGCCGCTCGCGACGGCCCGGGCCCAGCTCCTGCGCGACGGCAGGCAGGCCGATGGCGAGGATCATCAGGCCAGACAGCAGATTGGGCAGCAGGCGCCGCAGCATTACCGCTTGTTCGAAATCGCGGCCACGAAGGTGGCGGCGGCATCGGCGGCCACATCGACCTGGGACGAGGCGATATTCGGCGCCTGGTCGAGCGCCTGCCGCACCGCCTGCGCCTCTTGCGGCGGCAGGCGATTGAGGATCGCGTTGGTGCGTTCTGGTCCTGCCACCCGCAGGAACGCCACCAGTTTGTCGCGGCTCATGCTCGCACGTGCTCCCGTCTCCGGCCCGGTCAGGGCCTGCCGGCATTCTAGCCGAACCCGGCGATAATATCACGACAGGGTTAAGCCCGGGTTATCCGGGATTTACCGCTGTCAGCCCGGTCAGCCCTTGGCCCGGCTAGCCTTTCGCTTTGGGCGCCGCCTTCATCATCGCCAAATAGATCGGCATGACGATGTTGGTGAATTTGTTCTGGCCGTATTGCAGTTCGTCCATCGCCGCCTTGACCATCTGCACGGTCGGGTAATAGGGGACGATGACATAGCCATGCTTGCGCAGCGCACCCACCACCGCATTGGCCTGCTTGGTGTAATTCTCGAAGAAATAGCTGTTGTCAGACTCTTTGATCGCCTCGGAGATCACCTCCACCGGCGCAATCGGCTTGATCGCCTGCGGCCGCCAGTTGTAACCCTCTGGCGGGGCATTGGGATTGTTGCGATCGTCGGAATCCGCCATGGCGATACTGCCCGATCTGCCTTAATCGGCCGTCAGGCGCACGCCGTTCGGCCATTCGCGCCCGGTATCCTTCAGCTCCGGCGCCCTGGCCGCCGCCGGCCGTGGCTTGTCCAGCTCGCGCACCGCATGGGCGACCTTGTGTTCCATCGCCACATCGGAGGGCTGGCGCAGGCGCATCTTCAGATAGGCTTCGCGGAAGGCTTCGGCGACGCGGCGTTCCAGCACGCTGCCCGGGCCGGTGACACGACGGCGGATGATGATGCCGAGCGCATCGATATTCAGGCCGATGATGGCATGCAGGCGATGGGTCGGGTTGGTGAGGCCATCGCAGAGATTCTTCAAGCTGTCGGCATAGAGCGTGACCAGCGGATAGCCGAACAGGCTGCCCTGCCCCTTCAGCTCCAGCGCCAGGTCGCGAATCCATTCGTAGTAACGCGCACGGCCGATGGAATTGAACGATGCCGAGCCCCACGCTTCTTTCAGCGTGTGCAGCATCTCGCGGGCGGATGCTTCGAATTCGGCCTGGTTCTTCACGATCACCTTCTCGATCTTGCCACGCAAATCCGGGCTCAACCGCACGTCATGTCCGCGCGTGAAGTTCACCGCCTTGCGTTTCAGATCGCCCCGGTTGGCTATCAACCGACCGGCAGCGTGGGGATCGAACATCGCGCGCCTCTCATAGACCAACACCGTCCCGGGCCGCAAAATGGCCGAATCGGGTGGTCCGCCATGAAATCATCGTGGCAGGCAAATCAGTTAGCAACAGGGAAAGCGCGGCAAGACCCTGCCGGCCGGCGCGACTCAGGCGTCGCGCTGGATGACCCGCAGGCGGTGGTTGCAGATGTCGATCTTTTCGGCCATGCGGGCGCGCCAGATCTTGTCGGCTTCCTGCTCAGTGGGGAACGGGCCGTAGCGCTCCTCGGTTCCGGAGATCGGAGCCGGGTCCGCCAGATCCTTGAAAATGCCGCCTTCGACGTAAAACTGGGTCATGGTCCTTCATCCTCCGGGCTAGCACCGGAATGGGCGTATTATCCCGCAACTGCGAAGGAATTTGTAGCCCCTTAAAGGTTGTAAGTTGGTAACCGCCGCTACGGCTGGGGCGGAAAATGGTCGCCCAGGGCCGCCCCGACGGCGGCAACCACCCCGGGCCAGTCACCCGGGGCCGCCTGCCGGAAGCAGTGGATGGAGGGGTAGAACAGGCTGTCGGCCCGCTCCAGCTGCCAGTACCACAGCAGGCCGAAGCCCGGTGCCGGCAGCAGCAGCCAGGTCGGAACCGCCAGCGCCCCGGCCAGGTGGGCCGCCGTGTTGCTGGTGGTGATGACCAGATCGAGCGCGGCATATTGCGCGGCCGTGGCATCCAGGTCGCGCAGCGGGTCGATGGCCGGGTCATGCCACAGCAGGTCGCTGACCTCTGCCCGCTCCGGCGCGGTGTCGCCATATTGCAGATCGACCCAGAACAGATCCGGCCGGGCCCGCAGCAGCGGACCGAGATCGGCGAGCGCCAGGGATTTCTGCGCACCATAGGCAGCATTGCTGCTGCGCCAGGACAGGCCGATGCAGGGCCGTCCGGCGGCGCGCGCCGCCAGCCGGTCGCGATAGGCAACGGTGGCGGCGGCATCGGCCTGCAGGACTCCGGAGATCATTGCGGCAGCTTACGGGCCGGACCATGCTGGCGCCAGCATGACTGCGAATCACCCTTCCCCGCTGCTGCCCCGGCTGATGCAGGCCGGCATGACGGCGCTGCAGGCCGGCGACCTGGATGGAGCGCTGCTGCAGTTCGGCGCGGCGCGTCGTATTGCGCCCACAGATAGCGGCCTGCTGCGCTCGCTGGCGGCCCTGTACCAGCATGCCGCGCGCTGGGGCGACTTGTGGTCGGTGGCCGAAACCGGACTGGCGCTGCATCCCGATGATGCCGGCTTCAGCATCGCGCGGATCGCGGCGCTGACCGGTGCGGGCTTCACCGCTGCGGCCCTGACGCTGGCGCAGGCCCAGTGCCGCGCGACACCCGACGATCCGCAACTGGCGCAGCATCACGGCAACCTGCTGCTGCTGAGCGGCGATGCGGTCACCGCCCTGCAGATCGGCAAAATAGCACTGACCCGCCATCCCGACATGCCGGGGCTGCTGGGCATGGCGGCCGAAGCCGCTTTCCGGCTGGGCGATCATGCCGCCGCGCGCGGCTGGCTGGATCAGGCCGTGCGGCTGGAGCCGCAGAACCGCACGCTGCGCATGGCGCGCGCCACCATGCTGCTGAGTCTCGGCGACTGGGCGCCGGGTCTGGCCGATTACGAATACCGCCTGCTGCCGGATGCGACGCGGGAGATCGTGCGACGCGATCTGCATATCCCGCGCTGGCAGGGCGAAGACCTGCGGCAGCGCTGCCTGCTGGTGGTGAGCGAGCAAGGCGTGGGCGATCAGATGCGCTTCCTGCGCGACATCATCGCGCTGCAGCCGCTCTGCGGCCGCATGATCGTGGAATGTGCCGCGCGGCTGGTGCCGCTGCTGCGCCGCAGCCTGCCCGAGGCCATCGCCGTGGTGGCCGCCGAAGAACAGCGCGATGGCCGCCGTCATGTTTTCGATTACGGCTGGCTCGCCAGCCAGAGCCACGGCATGGGCGGCGCGGATTTCTATATCGAGATGGGCAGCATCATGCTGCGGCTGTTCGAGCGCGGTGTGACACCTGAACGCTGACCCTTGCCGACAATGCAGGACGGCCTAGCTCTCCGTTCCTGTACACTGTCGCGGGTCTGCCATGTCACGTTACCGTCTAGCCGCCTGCCTGCTCATGCTCGGTGCCCTGCTCTCCGGTTGTGCCACGCAACGGCCCGATCCGGCCGGGCAGCAGGCCTATGGTGCCTTCCAGCTGGAATCCTATTTCACCGGCCAGGTGAAAGCCTGGGGCCTGTTCGAGCCGCGTTTTGGCGGCAGCATCCGGCAGTTCACCGTCGACATCCTCGGCCGCCGCGACGGCGCCACCCTGGTGCTGGAGGAGGATTTCAAATTCAGCGACGGCGAGATCCAGCGCCGGGTCTGGCGGATCCAGCCTGACGGGGCCGGCGGCTATGGCGGCCAGGCCGATGACGTATACGGAACCGCCCGCGGCCGGGTGGCCGGCAATGCCCTGCAATGGGCCTATGACCTGTGCCTGAAAACCGATGACGGCGGCCTGGATGTGACCTTTGACGACTGGCTGTACCGGTTTGACGACGAGGTGGTGCTGAACCGTGCCGTGGTGCGGAAATGGGGCCTGCCGGTGGGCAGCATAACCTTGGCTTTCCGCAAAATACGCTAGGCCGGCCCGTTGGTTGACGGGGGCCGGCCGACGACCTATGGTCGCCGCGCTTTTCGGCCCCCGCCGCATCTCGGGGCGGCCGGAAAAGGCTTCGTGAGCCCGTAGCTCAGCTGGTAGAGCAAGCGACTTTTAATCGAGAGGTCCCGGGTTCGAATCCCGGCGGGCTCACCAACCTCTCCCTTCAGTGATCGAGAAATCACAGCGCCAGGCTATTCCGCAGTATATGCTGCGGGAAACCGGAGGATTTTGTGAACCGGCAGATTGTCGAAAGCAGGTTTCGCCTCGACGCCGACCTGCATTTCATCCGCCCTGAACTGACGCATCTGGCTGCCCTCTGGGATGAGGCGCGTGCCGGCCGGGCGGCGCCTGACCGGGCCGATTTCTCGCCCTTCGTGCTGCGCCCCTATCTGCCCCGGGTGCTGATCTACGAGATCGTGCGGACCGAGACGATCCGTCGCTTCCGCATCCGGCTCTACGGCACCCTGATCAGCCAGTATTCCGGCCGTGACCCGACCGGGCGCTTCGTCGATGAGATCATGAGCGAACAGGCCTATGCCGATTTCAATGCCGGCCTGTCCTACGCCACCGACCAGAAGCGGCCGTTGCGCGCCGCCGGCAGCTATTATTTCGTCGACCGCAGCTTCGTGCAGTTTGAATCGATCACCCTGCCACTGACGGTGGGCGGCAGCGAGATCGAGCAACTGCTCAACATCACCTATTACGACGACGAGGCATGACCATGGCCGATGACGACGCCTTGCAGACCCGCGATGCCCAGCTCGCCCGCGCCCTGCGCCGCTGGGAGGGCGAAGGCGGTGCCACCCACCACCAGGCGCTCGAAGTGTCGGAAAGCAATGTGCTGAAATGCCTCGGCGCCGCCGTGGTGATGAGCTGGAACGAGCTGCCGCAGCCGATCCAGCGCCGCTTGTTCCTGCAGGCGCTCGGCGTCAACGATACGCATGACCCGGGCGAGCTGAAGACGCAGATCGGCCGCTTCCTGCATCTGCACAAGGACGACGAGTCCTACCGGCTGTAGCCGCTCACCAGGATTGCACCAGGCGGAAGAGCAGATGCGCCAGGCCATAGGCGATGGCGGCAAACACCGCCGCGATGCCAAAGACCTTCAGGTGGCGCAGCAGCATCTAGAGGGGCTCGATATCCCCGAGCGCCTGCTGCGCGTGGAAGTCGGCTGCGAAGGCGTCGAGCCGGCCCTCCGGGATCGCCGCGCGCAGGCCCTGCATCAGATCCTGGTAGTAGGTCAGGTTATGCGCCGTCATCAGCATGGAGCCGAGGATTTCATCCGACCGCACCAGATGATGCAGATAGGCGCGGCTGTAGTTGCGGCAGGCCGGGCAGCGGCAGTGTTCGTCCAGCGGCCGCGGGTCTTCGGCATGGCGGGCATTGCGGATGTTGATGGTGCCGCGCCGGGTGAAGGCCTGGCCGTTGCGGCCCGAGCGCGTCGGCATCACGCAGTCGAACATGTCGATGCCGCGCTGTACGGCGCCGACGAGGTCTGACGGCTTGCCCACCCCCATCAGGTAACGCGGGCGATCCGTGGGCAGATGCGGCGTGGTCACATCCAGCGTGGCGAACATCTCATCCTGCGTTTCGCCCACCGCCAGACCGCCGACCGCATAGCCGTCGAAGCCGGTGGCGATCAGGCCTTTCGCAGATTCTTCGCGCAGCGCCGCGTTCGTGCCACCCTGGACGATGCCGAACAGGCCATAACCGTCGCGCAGTTTGAACGCCGCCTTGCAGCGTTCGGCCCAGCGTAAGGACAGCTGCATCGCCTGCGCTACCCGCCGGTCGTCGGCCGGCAGCTTGACGCATTCATCCAGCTGCATGGTGATGGTGGCATCGAGCAGATGCTGAATCTCGATCGAGCGTTCCGGCGTCAGCTCGTAGCGCGCGCCGTCAATATGCGACTGGAAGGCGACGCCGTCCTCGCTCACCTTGTTGAGCTGCGACAGCGACATCACCTGGAAGCCGCCGGAATCGGTGAGGATCGGGCCGGGCCAGTGCATGAATTTATGCAGGCCGCCCATCTTGGCGACGCGTTCGGCGGTGGGCCGCAGCATCAGGTGGTAGGTATTGCCCAGGATGATCTGCGCGCCGGTCTCGGCCACCGCTTCGGGCGTCATCGCCTTCACTGTCGCGGCCGTGCCCACCGGCATGAAGGCCGGCGTGTCGATGGCGCCATGGGCGGTCTCAAGCCGCCCGCGGCGGGCGGCGCCATCGGTGGCGCTGACGGAAAAACGGAGGGTCATTCTGGGCTGGCCTGTCTGAACAGCAGGCTTGTATCGCCGTAGGAGTAGAAACGGAAGCCCTTCTCCACCGCATGGGCATAGATCGCCCGCTGGGCGTCCAGCCCGACAAAGGCGGCGACCAGCATCAGCAGGGTGGATTTGGGCAGGTGGAAGTTGGTCAGCAGGCCGTCGGCGACGCGGAATGCAAAGCCCGGGGTGATGAAGATATCGGTGTCGCCGGCAAAGGGTTTCAGCCCGCCATCTCTGGCGGCGGATTCCAGCAGCCGCAGCGAGGTGGTGCCAATGGCGATGATGCGGCCGCCTTTGGCGCGAGCGGCGGCGATGGCCGCCACGGTCTCCGCCGTCACCTCGCCCCATTCCGCATGCATCTTGTGGTCTGCGACGCGGTCGACTTTCACCGGCAGAAACGTGCCGGCGCCGACATGCAGCGTAACACGGGCAAAGCCCACACCGCCGGCTTTCAGGCGCTCGATCAGCGCCGGGGTGAAATGCAGGCCGGCGGTGGGCGCGGCAATCGCGCCGGTCTTCTCGGCAAACACCGTCTGGTAGTCGGTCTTGTCCTGCGCATCGGCCTTGCGCTGGGCGACGATATAGGGCGGCAGCGGCATGCTGCCGGCGCTTTCGAGCGCCAGTAGCAGTTCGCCATCCTCCCGGTCGAACCGCAGGATGATCTGGTCGTCGTCGCGACCGAGCGTTTCGGCGACGATGCCGCCATCGAACAGCACGCGGTCGCCGGGCTTGAGCCGCTTGGCCGGGCGGGCCATGGCGGTCCAGCGCCGGTCGCCGATCGGCTTGAGCAGCAAAGCCTCGACGCGCACCTCCGGATCGCGCGCGCGCCGGCCATAGAGCCGCGCCGGGATCACCTTCGTGTCGTTGAACACCAGCAGGTCGTTCGGTCGCAGCAGGCCGGGCAGATCGGCCACCGTGAGTGCGCGCGGATCGACGCTGCCGGCATGCAGCAGCAGCCTGGCGGCTTCGCGCGGCACAGCCGGCCGCTCGGCGATCAGCGCCGGCGGCAGCTCGAAATCGAAATCGGAGACCAGCATCGCGATGCCCTCAGCCAGAGGGCGGCAGGTCAGACGTCGGCGGCGACGCGCATCGACACGATCTTGTCCGGATCGGTCACCGAGCCGTTGCGGGCCTGGCTGCCGCGCTTGATCTTGTCGACATGCTCCATGCCCTCGGTCACCTGGCCCCAGACGGTATACTGCTTGTCGAGGAAGCGGGCATCGGCGAAGCAGATGAAGAACTGGCTGTCGGCGCTGTGCGGGCTGCTGGCGCGGGCCATCGAACAGGTGCCGCGCACATGCGGCTCGTCGTTGAATTCCGCCTTCAGGTTCTCGCCCGAGCCGCCGGTGCCATCGCCGCGCGGATCGCCGGTCTGGGCCATGAAGCCCTCAATCACGCGATGGAATTTCAGGCCGTCATAGAAATGCTGGCGTGCCAGCTCCTTGATGCGGGCGACATGGTTCGGCGCGAGGTCGGGGCGCAGCGCGATGGTGACGCGGCCGTCCTTGAGTTCGAGATACAGCGTGTTTTCCAGGTCGTCACTCATGGCAGGTCCTTCTTAAGCTCACTTCACGTCGGCAGCGACGCGCATGCGGATGATCTTGTCGGGGTCGACGACGCTGCCGCTGCCCGGCGCGCCTTTCTTGATATTGTCGACCAGTTCCATGCCGCTGACCACACGCCCCCAGACCGTGTACTGGCCGTTCAGATGGGGGGCGTCGTCAAAGCAGATGAAGAACTGGCTGTCGGCGCTGTTCGGGTCGCTGGTGCGCGCCATCGACACGGTGCCGCGGCGATGCGATTCACGGTTGAACTCGGCCGCCAGCTTCTGGCCCGAGCCGCCGGCGCCGGTGCCGGTGGGATCGCCGGTCTGGGCCATGAAGCCGCGGATCACACGATGGAAGGCCGAGCCGTCGTAGAAGCCCTTGCGGGTCAGTTCCTTGATGCGCTTGACATGGTTGGGCGCCAGATCGGGGCGCATGGCGATCACCACGCGGCCGCTGCTCAGTTCCATGATCAGGGTGTTTTCCGGATCGGCGGCCTGCACCTGGGTCTGCGCCTGGCCGGCAAACGGCAGCAGCGCGGCGATGAGACCGAAGGCGATAAAGTGACGGCGCGAAAACAGATTGGGAATCATTCTTCACCCTTTGCTTTGCGGGCCGCGATGCTGACGCGCATGCGCTCGGCCACGCGCGGCGACACGAAGGGGCTGATATCGCCGCCCAGCATGGCGATTTCCTTGACCAGGCGCGAGGCGATGAACTGGTGGTTATCGGATGCCATCAGGAAGACGGTCTCGATCTCGGAATTCAGCCTGGCATTCATGCCGACCATCTGGAATTCATATTCGAAATCCGACACCGCGCGCAGGCCGCGGATGATCATCACCGCGCCCAGCTCCATGGCGAAATGCATCAGCAGGTTGGAAAACGGCTTGACCTCGAATTCGGTGGCGCCCGGCATGAGAGGGCCGATTTCCTCGCGCACCATGTCGACGCGCTCTTCCATCGAGAACAGCGGGCCCTTGCCGACATTGACGGCGACGCCGACCACCAGCTTGTCGACCAGCTTGGCCGCGCGCTTGATGATGTCGTAATGTCCCTTGGTCACCGGATCGAAAGTACCCGGGTATAATCCGATCCGCTGCCTAGTCATCTGCTCTCCCCCAGATTACTCGGGCGTGTCGCCTGCAGTCTCTCCTGCTGCGCCGCCATCCTCGCCAGAACTGTCGCCTGCGCCTTCGTCCTGGCCGTCATTGGGGCCACTTTCCGGCAAATGCGCGACCGACGCAACCTTCTCGCCGTCGCCCAGCTTGAAGATGATGACGCCCTGGGTGTTACGGCCTGCAATGCGAATGTCATGCACCGGGCAGCGGATCACCTGGCCGCCATCGGTGACCAGCATGATCTGGTCATCATGCTCGACGGGGAAAGCCGCCGAGACATTGCCGTTTTTCGCGGTGGTCTCGATATTGATGATGCCCGAGCCGCCGCGGCTGGTGATGCGGTATTCATAGGCCGAGCTGCGCTTGCCGTAGCCCTTTTCCGTGACTGTCAGGATGAACTGCTCGGCAGCCTGCAATTCGACAATGCGCTCCATCGGCAACTCGGAGACCAGTTCCACACCGGTCTCGCCGTCACGGATGCGCCGCTGCGCCGTGGCGTATTTGAGATAGGCCTCGCGTTCCTCGGCCGTGGTCTCGATATGGCGCAGCACCGACATGGAGATGACCTTGTCGCCATCGGCCAGCTTCATGCCGCGCACGCCGGTCGATGACCGGCTCTGGAAGGTGCGCACATCGGCGACCGGGAAGCGCACGCATTTGCCTTCGAAGGAGGCCAGCAGGATGTCGTCCTGCTCGGTGCAGGGCAGCACGCCGACCAGGCTGTCGTCGGCATCCTCGCCCTCGAATTTCATCGCGATCTTGCCATTGGCGTTGATCGAGACGAAATCGCTCAGGTCGTTGCGGCGGACATAGCCCTTGGCGGTGGCGAACATGACATGCAGTTCGCTCCACTTGGTCTCGTCCTCGGGCAGCGGCAGCACCTCGGTGATCTTCTCGCCATCGGCCAGCGGCAGCAGATTGACAAACGCCTTGCCGCGCGACTGTGGCGTACCTTCCGGCAGGCGATAGACCTTCAGCTTGTAGACGCGGCCGATATTGGAGAAGAACAGCACCGGCGTATGAGTACTGGCCACCAGCACACCGGTGACGAAATCCTCGTCCTTGGTACTCATGCCGGTGCGGCCCTTGCCGCCGCGCTTCTGCAGGCGATAGGTCGACAGCGGCGTGCGCTTGACATAGCCGCCGAAGCTGACGGTGACGACCATGTCCTCGCGCTGGATCAGGTCTTCGTCATCCTGCTCGAATTCCATCTCGGCGATCTGGGTGCGGCGCGGCACGGCAAAGCGCTCGCGCATCGACACCAGTTCGGCGCGCAGGATGCCCATCAGCTTGTCGCGGCTGCCCAGGATCGAGAGATATTCGTTGATCTCGGCGGCGAGCTTTTTCATCTCGTCGCCGATCTCGTCGCGGCCCAGCGCGGTCAGGCGCTGCAGGCGCAGGTCGAGGATGGCACGGGCCTGGGTTTCCGACAGCTTGTACTTGCCGTCGATCACCTTGTGGCTCAGGTCGTCGATCAGGCCGATCATGTCGGCCACATCGGCGGCCGGCCATTCGCGGGTCATCAGCTGGTCGCGCGCGGTCTGCGGATCGGGCGCGGCGCGGATGGTCTTGATCACCTCGTCGATATTGGCCACCGCGATGGCGAGGCCGACCAACACATGGGCGCGGTCGCGGGCTTTGCCGAGCAGGAAGCGGGTGCGGCGCAGGATCACTTCCTCGCGGAAGTTCACGAAGGCGGCGATCAGCTGCTTGATGTTCAGCAGTTCCGGCTTGCCGCCGTTCAGCGCCAGCATGTTGACGCCGAAGCTGCTCTGCAGCGGCGTGAAGCGATAGAGCTGGTTCAGCACCACATCGGCCATGGCATCGCGCTTGATCTCGACCACCACGCGCACACCGTCGCGGTCCGATTCATCGCGCAGATCGGCAATGCCCTCGATCTTCTTGGCGCGCACCAGTTCGGCCATCTTCTCGATCATCGAGGACTTGTTCACCTGATACGGAATCTCGGTGATGATGATGGCTTCGCGATCTTTGCGGATTTCCTCGAAATGCACCTTGCCGCGCACGATCACCGAGCCGCGGCCGGTCCACATCGCCGCCTTGGCGCCGGCGCGGCCGAGAATGATGCCGCCAGTGGGGAAATCGGGCGCCGGCAGGATTTCCAGCAGCTGTTCCAGCGTCACATCGGTGTTGTCGACATAGGCGCAGCAGGCGTCGATCACCTCGCCCATATTATGCGGCGGGATGTTGGTGGCCATACCGACGGCGATGCCGTTGGCGCCATTGACCAGCAGATTGGGATACTGCGCCGGCAGCACCGTGGGTTCCTGGGTGCTGTCGTCGTAGTTGGGCTGGAAATCGATGGTGTCCTTGTCGATATCCGTCAGCAGCGCTTCCGCCGCCTTTTCCAGGCGGATTTCGGTGTAACGCATCGCCGCGGCTTTATCGCCGTCCATCGAGCCGAAGTTGCCCTGACCATCCAGCAGCAGCTGGCTCATCGAAAACGGCTGCGCCATGCGCACCATGGCGTCGTAAATCGACTGGTCGCCATGCGGGTGATACTTACCCATCACGTCACCGACCACGCGGGCAGACTTGCGATAAGCCTTGTCGGACAGATAGCCGTTTTCATACATCGAATAGAGGATGCGGCGATGCACGGGCTTCAGCCCGTCGCGCGCATCGGGCAGCGCACGCGACACGATCACGCTCATGGCGTAACCGAGGTAGGAGCGCTGCATCTCCACTTCGATAGAGATGGGCTGGATATCCTGCGGGGGCTTCGGCTGTTCGGTCACGAAACTGGCGTCCAGAACTGGAGGAAAATGGGGTCTGAAAACGGGCGAATCAGGCCGCCCGAAAGGGCCGGATTCGGCCCTGGAATCAGGCCGCAGAAACTACCATGTCGGGGGTTGCCGCAGCAACGTTTCGGGGGGTGTTTTGCCCCCGGAAATCAGGGGTCAAAAAGGCCGGTTTTCAGCCAATCCCACTGCTCTTCGCCGCAGGCCACCAGCAGGGGGCTGCCGCCCGGCGGATCGCAGGCCCGATAGAGCTGTCCATTCAACCGCCGCGCGACTCCGCCGGCCTCGGAAATCAGCAGGGTTCCGGGCGCATGATCCCAGGGGATTCCGCGGCCATAGATCGCCCAGTGAATCTGGCCCAGCGCCATGGCGGGGTATTCCTGACCCGAGCAGCGCATGTTCAGCACGCCAGCCGTGCGATCGATGCGCTGGGCCATGCGCATGGCCAGGGTGCGGTCGCTGATGCCGTAATTCGCCACGCCCGACAGATGCGCCAGCGAGGATGGCCGGGGCATGGTCAGGCGCTGCATTTCACCATCGGGTTCACGCAGCCAGGCGCCCTCGCCCTTGCGCGCCATATACAGCCGGCCGGTGGGCGGATCGAGCAGCCAGCTCGCGATGGCATCGCCATCCTGCACCAGCGCCACCATGGAGCCGAACAGGGCGCAGCCGACGGCAAAACTGGCGGTGCCGTCGATGGGGTCGATGAGCCAGTGCAGGCCGGGCTGACCCAGCAAAGCCAGCAGGGCCGGATCGCGGCCGACCGCCTCCTCGCCCACGGCGCGCGAGCCGGGCATCAGGGCTTCCAGCCGTGGGGTGAGAAACGCCTCAGCCTCCTCGTCGGCGATGGTGACGAGATCGCGATGGCTGGTCTTCTCGACAATATCCTCGGCACGCAGGCGGCGGAAGCGCGGCATGATGATGTCGCGGCCGGCCTGCAGCAGCAGGTCGCCGACCGCCTGCATCGGAATGGTCATGGCGGCAGGCTCAGGCGTCGAAGATGTCTTTCTTCAGCCAGGTCCACTGGTCTTCGCCACAGGCGGCCACCAGCGGCGAACTGAAGGGCTTGTCGGCGGCGCGGTACAGATCGCCATTCAGGCGCTTGGCGATGCCGCCGGCCTCGGTGATCAGCAGGCAGCCGGCGGAATGGTCCCAGGGCATGGCGCGGTTATAGACCGCGTAATGGAAGTGACCGTCCAGCATGGCGAGGTATTCCTGGCCGGCGCAACGCAGGATCATCACGCCGGCGGTCTTGTCCATGCGATGGGCGATGCGGGCGGCAAAGTCGCGGTCGCCATAGCGCAGGTTGGGCGCACCCGAGAGATGCGCCAGCGACGGCGGCTTGGGCGTCTGCAGCCTGCGCGTGCTGCCATCGGCCTCGCGCATCACGGCGCCACTGCCCGTTTCCGCCATGGCACAGATGCCGCGGATCGGATCGTAGATCCAGCTGGCAACCGCATCGCCATCCTTCACCAGCGCCACCATGACGGCGAACAGCGCATTGCCGACGGCGAAATTGGCGGTGCCGTCGATGGGGTCGATCAGCCAGGCATATCCGGGGCGGCGCAGCGCATCCATGATGCTCTCGTCGGCACTGCTGGCCTCCTCGCCCACCACGGTGGAGCCCGGGATCAGTGCCTGCAGCCGCGGCGTGAGAAAATCCTCCGAGGCCTTGTCGGCCACGGTGACCACATCATGCGGGCCCGCCTTCTGGTCGATATCGCCGGTCTTCAGTTTGCGGAAATACGGCAGGATGGTGGTGACGGCCGCCTCTTCCATCAACAGCCGCACGGCATCCATATCAATCTTCACTGCCGTCATACGCTTTTGCCTTCCTGTCGTTTCAGCCATTTGCCGGCCTCGGCCTGGCTCAGCGCCACCGAAAGCGTCAGGTGGCCATCTTTTTCCTGCATCTGCAGCACTTCGCCATGGCGGTGCAGCCAAGCCACCGCCGCGCCATCGCCGGCATCCAGCGTCACGTCCAGCTCGACCCGGTCCGCATCCAGCATGGCATCGATGCGTTGCAGCAGCGTGTCACAGCCGGATCCATCCAGCGCCGAGATCAGAACCACGTCGTCCTGGCGATTGGCCTGGTTCTGCAGGGTCTCGCGCATCTCCGGCGGCAACTGGTCGGCCTTGTTCCAGGCCTCCAGCCGGCGGTGGCTGCTGCCGTCGCCAATGCCCAGTGCGGCCAGCACATCCTTCACGTCGGCGGCCTGTGCCTCGGTATCGGGATGCGACAGGTCGCGCACATGCAGGATCAGGTCGGCCGAGATCACCTCTTCCAGCGTGGCGCGGAAGGCGGCGACCAGATGGGTGGGCAGTTCGGAAATGAAGCCGACCGTATCGCTGAGGATGATGTTGCGGCCCGACGGCAGGCGCAACGTGCGCATGGTGGGGTCCAGCGTCGCGAACAGCAGATCCTTGGCAAATACCTCGGACTGCGTCAGCCGGTTGAACAGCGTCGACTTGCCGGCATTGGTATAGCCGACCAGCGCCACCACCGGATAAGGCACCTTCTGCCGCTGGCGACGATGCAACGAGCGGGTATTCACCACCTGCTCCAGATCGAGCTTGATGCGGGCGATGCGTTCGCCGATCAGGCGGCGGTCGATTTCCAGCTGGCTTTCGCCGGGACCGCCGAGAAAGCCGAAGCCGCCGCGCTGGCGTTCCAGGTGGGTCCAAGACCGCACCAGACGCGAGCGCTGGTAATTCAGATGCGCCAGTTCGACCTGCAGGCGGCCTTCCTTGGTGCGGGCGCGGGCACCGAAGATTTCAAGAATCAGCCCGGTGCGGTCGATCACCTTGGCCTTGAGCCCCTTTTCCAGATTGCGCTGCTGTACCGGCGTGACGGCAGCATCGACGATCACCACATCGACCGGGTTCTCTTCGATCCAGGCGGCCAGCTCTTCCACCTTGCCGGGACCGATCAGCGTGGCGGGACGCCAGGTCGCAACCGGCACGACATCGGCGCGCACCACATCGAGGTCGATGGCGGCAGCGAGGCCGACTGCCTCGGCCAGCCGCGCTTCGGGGCGGCGGCGCTGGTCAGCCGTTATCGCCTTGGCCAGGTTCGCCTTGGCCATGGTGGATTTCAGGGACGGGTGCAGGACGAGCGCCTTTCTGGGGCGCTCGTCTTCCAGAGTGTCGGAATCAGACATCAGCCGAACTTACACGATGCGCCATGAATGGGCATCGGTTGGGAAGGAAACCCGTTTGGGTCAGCCTTGTTCCCCGGCAGCGGGCTTTTCGCCGGCTGCGGCCGGGTCAAAGAGCTGGATCGGGCCGGACGGCATGACCGTCGAAATGGCGTGCTTGTAGACCAGCTGCATGTGACCGTCGCGGCGCAGCAGCACCGAGAAGTTGTCGAACCAGCTGATGATACCCTGCAGCTTGACGCCGTTGACCAGGAAAACGGTCACCGGGGTCTTGGTCTTGCGGATGTGATTGAGGAAAACGTCCTGGACGTTCTGAGGCTTATCGGCGGCCATAGTTGTGGACCTTTCTTTTCTTATCTTGTTGTCTTTGTTTTATTTTTTTAACAGCTGCCGACCGATGCACTCTGATAGGCACATTCGTCCGGTGCTGCGGGGGCGGCGGCCGCTGCCCCACGCCCGTTGATTAAACCATTAATTCCGGAAAGTGGCAAAACAATGGCGTGCACTGCGGCATCGGGCCGCGCCGCAGCCACACAGCGGTCACAGTGTGATGGC
>NZ_CALSAN010000047.1:0-26565 GCF_943372915.1 Ferrovibrio terrae
CAGCAGCAGCAGGATGGCCAGGCCCTCGGCGAACAGATCGAGCCGGTCGCTCGCCTCGCGCAGGATGCGGTTCGATGCCGTGATCTTGAAACCCACCAGCGTGGAAACGCGTTCGGTGATCGGATCGATGGTGGGATACATCACCTCGTCGACAAAGCGGCCGATCTGGCGGATGTCGCGATCCTCGATGGCATCGCGCAGCATCAGCATCGCCGCCTCGGCATTGCGCAGCCGCAGGTCGATATCGTTGGCACGCCGTGCCTCGGCCGCATCGTCGATGGTGGCCTGGTATTCGAGCCAGGATTCCTCGATGCGCGCGCGTGCCTCGGCCAGCGCCAGTGCCGCCACATCCCAGGTCACCAGGTCGTTGCGCACCTTCACGGCGGTATCGATGATGTCGCCCTGGAAGGCGTCCTTCACGGTTTCCAGCAGGATGATCGGCCGCAGCGCCTTTTCGCGCACCGTGGTCAGCTGGCTGTCGGCGGTGCGCAGCAGCAGCAGGCTGAACACGCCGCCCACCGCCACCACGCCGGCCAGCAGCGCGACGGCAAGATACAGGCGTGCGCGAATGCTCATGCGTCCCCCGGTCGGATTTAATTCAACCCTACCATGTATGGCGTCCGGGGCAGCGGGCAAACTTGCCGTAAAACAACAAAAAAGGCCGCCCGGAGGCGGCCTTTCGTGTTCGGTATGAAAACCGGAACTGATTAGCGCGAGTAATACTCGACGACCATGTTCGGTTCCATTTTGACCGGGTACGGGACATCAGCGAGCAGCGGCACGCGCTTGAACGTCGCCTTCAGCTTGCCTTCGTCCATCTCGATGTAGTCGGGGATGTCGCGCTCGCTCGACTTCAGCGCTTCCAGCACGAAGGTATAGTCCTTCGCGGCGCCGCGCACTTCGATCACATCGCCGATCTTGATCTGATAGCTCGGGATGGTGACGCGCTTGCCGTTCACGGCGATATGGCCGTGGCTGACGAACTGGCGGGCGGCGAACACGGTGGCCACCACCTTCATGCGGTAGACCACGGCATCCAGGCGGCGCTCCAGCAGGCCGATCAGATTCTCCGAGGTGTCGCCGCGACGACGGTTGGCTTCCGCATACACGCGACGGAACTGCTTCTCGGTGATGTTGCCGTAGTAGCCCTTGAGGCGCTGCTTGGCCATCAACTGGGTGCCGTAGTCGGTCGGCTTCTTGCGCTTCTGGCCATGCTGGCCCGGCGGATATTCGCGCTTGTTGATCGGGCTCTTGGCGCGACCCCACAGATTCTCGCCGAGACGGCGATTAATCTTGTACTTGGATTCCTGACGCTTGCTCATTCTGTGTGTAGTCCTGAATTCGGCGCATGGTCGGACGGCAGCCACGACGACCCGGTCCATGCAAGGAATGCCGATCCCCCGGTGAGGAGCCGGGAGGGCGGGCGCATCATAGGGATCGCTGCCCCCCCGTCAAGCGCGGATCGGACGGCCCGGACCGGGCGGCGGACCGCCGCCGCGACCCGCTCCCGTTTCAGCCCTGAAACAGGCAGCCTCCCGCGGTGTCGAATCGCCAAAACTACTTAAAGCTTAATAGCTTAGCCTGCTAAGCCAGCTTGCAGCCGCGGCCGCCGGGCGGCTACTACTATAGGTGTTGCTCCGGCCACGGAGCGGCCCGCCGGGGGGTGGGCGGCAGCAAGGCTTCTCGGGATAGGCGTTTTATTCCGGGGGTGTCGCCGTCCGTTGCCGCGGCAGGTTTTCCCGGTTTTCCCGTCCTCCTGCCTGCCCGGACCCATCCCGCCATGCGCCAGCTCTCCATCTCGCTTCGTGTTTCCGTCGCCTTTGCCGTGATCCTCGCCATTCTGCTGGCGGTGGCCGGGCTGGCCTATCGCAATGTGCAGTTCCTCGAACAGGCCCAGCGCGACACCGCCGAAAGCTTCCGCATGCTGGATGCGCTGGCCGAACTCGGCCAGGCGATGTCGGACCAGGAAACCGCCGTGCGCGGCTTTGCGCTGTCGGATGACGAAACCCATCTCGACAGCCTGAATATCGGTCGCGATGCCGCCACCCGCCTGCTGGCGCGGCTGAAGCAACTCACGGCCGATGACGAGGTCCAGCACGGCCGGCTGGAGCAGGTGGCCGGCCGCATCGTCGAATGGCAGCGCAAATTCGCCGATACGGTGGTGCCGCGGCTGAAGAATGAAACCCAGCGCGAAGCGGCGCTGCGCACGCTGCGCTCGCCGCTCAGCAAGGGCCAGATGGAGGAAATCCGCCTGGTGCTGGAAGAGATGCGCGACGAGGAACGCGGCATCCTCAACCGCCGCAACGCCGCCCAGGACCAGGCCTTCATGCAGCTGCTGCAGATTTCCGCCATCGGGCTCGGCGTGCTGCTGCTGGTGATCGCCGCCGCCGTGGTGATGATCCGCCGCACCGTGGTGCGGCCGGTGCAGGGCATGACCGCGACGATGCGCAGCCTCGCCGATGGCGATCTCGATGTCGCCGTCACCGGCGCCGAATATCGCGACGAGATTGGTGCCATGGCCGGCGCCCTGCAGGTGTTCAAGGATGGCATGATCGCGCGCCGCGATGCCGA
Organism: Ferrovibrio terrae; assembly: GCF_943372915.1. Taxonomy (GTDB): domain Bacteria; phylum Pseudomonadota; class Alphaproteobacteria; order Ferrovibrionales; family Ferrovibrionaceae; genus Ferrovibrio; species Ferrovibrio terrae_A. The sequence goes on from NZ_CALSAN010000047.1 coordinate 2,572, forward strand.
AGCCGAAATCGAAAATCAGCGCGCGCAATCCGAACAGCGCCGCCAGGCGCGCGAGGCGCAGGAACAGGCTGCCGCCGCCGAGATCGCCGATCTGGTCGGTGCCGTGGCGGCGGGCGATATCGCGCGCCGGCTGTCGGTCGAGGGCAAGGAAGGCCTGTATCTCGCTATCGCCGAAGGCATCAACCGATTGGCCGGCGCGGTCGAGGGCATGATTGCCGAACTCGGCACCGTGCTGGGCGCCATGGCCGATGGCCGGCTCGATCGCCGCATCACCGGCGACTATGACGGCGCCTTCCGCCAGCTGAAGGACGATACCAACCGCATGGCCGAGCGCCTGTCGCAGATCGTCACCCGGCTCAGCCAGGCCGCCGGCCAGGTGCGTTCGGCGTCGAATGAAATCTCCGCCGGCAGCCAGGATCTCGCCAGCCGCACGGAAAGCCAGGCGGCCTCCATCGAACAGACCGCCGCCTCGATGCATGAAGTCACCGCCACGGTGAAGCAGAATGCCGATAACGCCCAGGCCGCCAACCAGTTGGCGGTGGCGGCGCGCGACACCGCCGAGAAGGGCGGCACGGTGGTCGGCGAGGCCGTCACTGCCGTGACGCAGATCGAACAGAGCGCGCAGAAGATTTCCGATATCGTCGGGCTGATTGACGAGATCGCCTTCCAGACCAATCTGCTGGCGCTGAACGCCAGCGTCGAGGCCGCGCGCGCGGGCGAAGCCGGCAAGGGCTTTGCCGTGGTGGCGCAGGAGGTGCGGGCACTGGCGCAACGCTCGGCCAATGCATCGAAGGACATCAAGGCGCTGATCAGCGCCTCGAATGCCCAGGTGAAAACCGGCGCCACGCTGGTGAACCAGACTGGTGCCTCGCTCACCGAGATCGTCGTCGCGATCAAGAAGGTGTCGGATATCGTGGCCGAGATCGCCGCCGCCTCGCGCGAACAGGCGACGGGGCTGGAGCAGATCAACACTGCCGTTGCCGGCATGGACGAGATGACCCAGCGCAATGCCGCCCTGGTGGAACAGACCACGGCGGCGGCGCAGGCGCTGAACGGCCAGGCGGGTGAACTGGCCGATGCGGTCGGCTTCTTCCGCCAGGGCGATGCGGTTGCTGCGCCGGCTGCTGCAGCAGCGCCGGTTCAGGCTGCACCGGTTCAAGCCGCACCGGTTCAAGCCGCACCGGCGCCTGTTGCCGCTGTACCCGCGGCCAAGCCGGTCACCAAGCTGATGGTGGTGAAAGCCCCGGCAGCGGCGCCGGCGCCGAGGCCGGTGGCGAAACCGGCCCCGCGGCCTGTGCCGGCTGCTGCTGCCGATGACGACTGGCAGGAATTCTGAGGACGCACGGGACTCTGCGGACGTATGGCTGGAAGGCCCCGGTAAGGCGGGCCGGCGGATCAGCTTGTCTATGTTCTTATAATGTTCTATACTGACATACCCTAAACATTGCCCCTGCCAGCCAATGGCAGGTGGCCGGGCGGGTTGCGAACCCGCGCGAACCCTGACGAAGGCCAGCGAACACCAGCGAGCCTGAATGAAGCTCCGGCGAACCGCAGCGAACCGTAGCGAACTCCAGCGAACGCGAATGAAGCCGCCGCCATCGCCGGGGATTACTGACAGAAACTGGCAGTGGTTTATGGCAACCTCCCTTCATGTCCCGCGCTGAACGCCTGCTCGCCCTGATCCAGTGTCTCCGCCGCCACCGCCAGCCGGTCAGCGGCCAGAGCCTCGCCTCCGAACTCGGCATCAGCTTGCGCACGCTCTATCGCGACATCGCCAGCCTGCAGAGCCAGGGTGCCAGCATCGATGGCGAGCCCGGCGTGGGCTATGTGCTGCGGCCGGGCTTCATGCTGCCGCCGCTGATGTTCTCGGAAGAGGAGCTGGAGGCGCTGATGCTCGGCTCGCGCTGGGTGGCCGAACGCGCCGATGCGCGGCTGGGCGCTGCGGCGCGCAATGCCATCGCCCGCATCGGTGCGGTGCTGCCGGCCGACCTGCGCGACACGCTGGACAGCGAAAGCCTGCTGATCGTCGGCCCGATGCCGGTGGCGGCCGGCGATACCGAGCTGGCGACCATCCGCCAGCAGATCCGCAGCGAACACAAGCTGCAGATCGATTATCGCGATGAATCCGAACGCGCCAGCGCGCGCATTATCTGGCCGTTTGCGCTCGCCTTCTTCGAACGCGTGCGCGTCGTCGTCGCCTGGTGCGAGCTGCGCCAGGCGTTTCGCCATTTCCGCACCGACCGCATCGTCACGCTGACGCCCCTGGCGCAGCGCTATCCCAAGCGCCGCGCCGTGCTGATGAAGGCCTGGCGCGAAGAGGAAGCGATCCGCAATCCGCCATGCTGACCACCACCACACACGATACGCCAGAGATTCCGATGACCCAGACGCCGCCCATCACCGATCACCCGCAGCACTGGATTGCCATTGCCTCCGCCGATCACGTGCGGCGCGGCCGTGCCGGCGGCTTCATGCAGGTCTGCCATGGCCGCGAGGCGCCACTGCTGCGCATCGCGCCCGGCGACAGCGTTGCCTATTACTCGCCCAGCGCGGCCTTCCAGGGCAGCGACCGGCTGCAGGCCTTCACCGCCTTCGGCGTGGTGGCGGCCGGCAAACCCTACCAGGTCGATATGGGCGGCGGCTTTCAGCCCTGGCGCCGCGATGTCGACTGGTATGCCTCGGTGGACGCGCCGATCCAGCCGCTGCTGCAACAGCTGGACTTCACCGCCGGCCAGCGCAACTGGGGCTACCGTTTCCGCTTGGGCCTCTGCGCCGTCTCGGCCGCCGACATGCGGCGGATCGCCCGCGCCATGGGGGCGCAGCGCCTGCTCAACATGGCGGCGTGAGCGGCTCGCACTGGACTTTTGCCGGCAGCGCCCTTCTATTCACGGTTTCCCTTTCGCGCGGAGCCGTCATGCAGCTGCATCTGAGTACCTGGGCCGAGGTCGAGACTTATCTGAAGCGTTCGACCGGCATCATCATTCCGATCGGCTCCACCGAGCAGCATGGCCCCAACGGGCTGATCGGCACCGATGCGATCTGCGCCGAGGTGTTTGCCGCCCAGGTCGGCAAGGCCGCCGATGCACTGGTCGGCCCCACCATCGGGGTCGGCATGGCGCAGCATCATCTGGGCTTTCCCGGTTCGATGACGCTGCGGCCCTCCACGCTGATCGCGGTGATCCGCGACATGGTGGCGTCGCTCAGCCGCCACGGCTTCGACCGCTTCTTCTTCCTCAACGGCCATGGCGGCAATATCGCCACCGCCACGGCGGCGTTTTCGGAAATCTACGCCGAGGCCAGCCTCGCCCCGCCGGGCCATAACGTGCCCAGCATCCGCTGCACCATCAAGAACTGGTGGGAGGCGCCGAGCGCCCGTCGCCTCTCCAACAGCCTGTTTCCGGGTGAAGAGGGCAGCCATGCCACGCCGTCGGAAGTTTCGGTCACCTATCACGCCTATCCGGAAGCCGTGAAAAGCGTGGAGATGACGCCGCGCGTGGCGCCGCATGGCAGCTTCACCGATGCCGCCGATTATCGCCGCCGCTTCGCCGATGGCCGCATCGGCTCCAACCCGGCGCTGGCGACGAAAGAGCACGGCAAGACCATCATGGAGGCCGTGGTGCCGGAACTGGCCGAGAGCTACAAGGCGTTTCTCGCCGCATGAGCCGGGACGTCCTCGACCGCTACTACGCCGCCTTGCGCGACGGCGATTTCGCGGCGCTGGAGCAGCTCGTCACCCCCGATGTCTGCGTGCAGTATTACGGCCCGCCGGGCCTGCTGCCCTGGATCGGGCGCCATGACGGCTTCGCCGGCTACAAAACCTTTCTCGACAGGGTGCGTGATGCTCTCGAGATCGTCGAGGTGACGCCGGAAGCCACGATTGCCGAGGGCGACTGGGTGGTGATGCTGGGCCGCGGCCTGTGGCGCGCCCGGGCCAGCGGCCGCGAAGTGCAGGTCAACATGACCAATGCATTCCGTTTCCATGATGGCCGCATCGCCGAATACCGCGTCTACACCGACACCGCCGCCTTTGCCGCGCTGCTGGCCTGAACGCAAGAAACGGGAAGCACCGCGCGGTCGCGCGCGGTAGATACGGTGTATGACCGATCTCGCGACACGGATTGATTCGCTGAACTGGCCGGCGCTGACCGAGCGCCTGGATGCCGCCGGCTTCGCCACCACCGGCGCCCTGCTGACAGCCGCTGAATGCGCCGCGCTGGTCGCGCTCTATGACCAGCCTGAGCCGTTCCGCAGCCGCGTGGTGATGGCGCGTCACGGCTTCGGCCAGGGCGAGTATCGCTATTTCAAATATCCGCTGCCCGACATCATCGCCACCCTGCGCCGCCGCCTCTATCCGCAGCTGGTGCCGCTGGCCAACCGCTGGCAGCTGGCACTCGGCCAGCCGGTGCAATTCCCCGCCGACCATGCCGACTATATCGCGCGCTGCCATGCCGCCGGGCAGACGCGGCCGACACCTTTGCTGCTGCAATATGGTCCGGGCGACTACAACCGCCTGCACCAGGATCTCTATGGCGCGCTGGTCTTCCCGCTGCAGCTTACCATCCTGCTCAGCGATCCAGCGAATTTCAGCGGCGGCGACTTCGTGCTGGTGGAAAACAAGCCGCGCAGCCAGAGCCGCGCCGAGGTGGTGCGGCTGCAGCGGGGCGAAGCCGTGATCTTCGCGGTCAACCAGCGGCCGGCGAGCGGCACACGCGGCACCTACCGTGTTGCGCTGCGCCATGGCGTCTCGACGCTGCACAGCGGCACCCGGCACACGCTCGGCATCATCTTCCACGATGCCGGCTGAGCACCGCCCGGCACCGCGCCAGGTTTGATCAGGATCAATGCCGCAGCCGCAGCCGCGCCCTAGCATTGGTTTATGGTTGCCGTCACCCCATCCCAGATTGCCGCCCCGGCTTTGGCCCTGCTCCAGATCGAGCAGGCGCTGGTGGGTCCAGGCACTGAACTCTCGCCGCTGGCCCGCCTGGTCGGCTGGCGCCTGAATGTGCTGGCCTTCTGCGCCTTCCTCCGCGGCCTGCCGGTCGCCGATGCGGCGCTGGGCAAGCTGCTGGCGCCGGGCTTCGCCACCTTCCTGTCGCATGACTTCCTCAGCCTGATCACCGAGGAGGAAAGCGGCCTGCTGCCGCTGCTGCAGCGGCGCCTGCTGCTGGGCGACAACCTTGATGACGTGATCTCGCAGCTCAGCGACGAGCACCGCCAGGAGCGCGAACAGGCCCGTGCACTGGCCGCCCAATGCCTGGATTTTGCCAGCGGCACCGATGCCGACTGGCCGGAACTCTGCGACGCCCTGACGCAGTTTGCCGAGCGCCAGCGGCGGCATCTGCTGTGGGAGGATGCGACGATTTTACCACTGGCGCGCGATCGTCTCTCGGCAGAGGATATGATCCGCTGGGGTGCCGATATGGACCGCCGCTACCGCGCACGCCAGCCGCACTGACCGCAGGCCGCGCCGCATGGCGGACGACCGCGACGAAAGGCAACCGATGGCCGAGATTCACGCGCTACCTATTCGCAAAAACGCCACGCCGGTGCAGAAGCATCCCGATCCCTGCGAGACCTGCACGGCGCGCAGCCTGACGATCTGTGCGGGGCTGGACAGCGAGGAACAGGCACGCATGAGCGCGCTGGCCACGACAGTGTGGGTTCAGCCGCACCAGGTGCTGTTCCAGGAAGGCGATACCGCCGACCATGTCTACAACATCACTTGTGGTAGCGTGTCGCTATCAAAATCCATGAGCGATGGCCGTCGCCAGATCACCGGTTTCCTCGGGCCTGGCGATTTCCTCGGCCTTAACACCCGCGACACCTACAGCGTCAGCGCCGAAGCCCTGGTCGATACCAAGGTCTGCCGCTTTTCGCGCTCGGCCTTCCGCAAATTGCTGTCCGACATGCCGGACCTGGAGCATCGCCTGCTGGCGGTGGCGGAAACCGAACTCGCCACGGCGCAGGAGCAGATCCTGCTGCTCGGCCGCAAGACGGCGATGGAGCGCATCGCCTCCTTCCTGCTGCTGCAGGTCAACCGCGTCACTGCGCGCGGCCTGCCGCCCAATCCGATTGCCTTGCCGATGACGCGGGCCGAGGTGGCCGATTATCTCGGCCTCACCATCGAGACCGTCAGCCGCTGCTTCACCAAGCTGCGCAAGCTCGACATCATCAGCCTGCCGGCCTCTGACCGCGTGCTGATCAAGCAGACCGAGCGCTTGAAGGCCCTGTCGGAATCGACCTGACCGCTCTACCGCCGGCCGTCAGGACCGCGGCGGCCAGATATGCACCGAGATGGGCTGCTCGCGGCCGTCCAGCCGGCGGTCGCCGGCACTCTCGAAGCGCGGCAGGTTTGTGTCATGCAGCGCCGCTTCGGTCAGGGTTTCATCCGATACCGCGACGCGGCAGTCGAGCTGACGGGTCAGTGTCTCCAGCCGGCTGGCGATATTGACGGCATCACCGACCACGGTGAATTCCAGCCGCTGGGCACTGCCGATATTCCCCACCACCACGGCGCCATAATGGACGCCAACCGAAAGCCGCACCTGGGCCGCACCGCGCTGGGCGCGCTTGGCGTTCCAGCGTCCGATCTCGGCCTGCAGGTCAATCGCACAGCGGATGGCGCGGGCGGCGGCGTCCGGCATTTCACCCATGCCGCCGAAGGTGGCAAGGAACCCATCGCCAAGATATTTGTCCAGCGAGCCGCCATGGGCGAAAACCACGCTGCTGCCGCGTTCGTGGAAACTCTTCAGCAGCCGCACCACGCGATCGGGCGCCATGTGTTCTGACAGGCCGGTGAAACCGACGATATCGGCGAACAGCACGGCGACGCGCCGGTTGGTGGGTGCGCCGAAGGGGCGTTCGCTGGTGATGATCGCATCGGCCACATCCGGAGAAACATAGCGGGCGAGATCGGCGCGGGCGATCTCGGCTCGGGTCTGGCGCAGCAGCAGGGCACGGGACCGCCATACCGCGGCGGCCAGCAGGGCGGTGGCGATGGCGGTCAGCACGACCTGGTTCAGCAGCTGGAAGATGCCGACATGATAGGGGTTGAGGATGATCTGCAGCAGCGCCTGCGGCGAGCTGTCGCCGCCCGGCGTGAAGGGCAGCGTGTCGGGTCGCATCGCCACCAGCATTACGCCGGCGGACCAGACGAGGATCGACCAGAACCCGGTCCAGATCACCTGCAAGGGTGAATAGGACAGCGCGGCGCCAACCAGCAGCAGGTTGAGATAGAGGAATTCCGGACCGCGCACACGCATCTGGATCGGGAAACCGAAATCGAGCTGGCCCGGCGGCGGCAGGATCACCACGGCAGTAACCAGTACAACGTCGAGGATCACGAAGGCGAAGCGGATCGCCACCGCATAGCGATGCCGCCGCATCAGATGCGGGATCAGACCGAGCAGCAGGAAGCCGCCAGTGACGGCCAGGTAATACAGCTGGCGCTGCGGCTCGATCACCAGCACCAGCCAGAGCATCACCGCCACCACTGCCACCAGACGGGCGCGGAAGGCGAAGGTTCGGCCGCGCTCCTCCTCGTCGGCGATGGCGCGGCTGAGCCGCAGGCCCAGCGGCGTGCGCGGTGCGCGACTGGCGAACGGATTGATCATGGCGGACTCTTCATGGACGCCCAGCGCCGCCGAACCGTCTCATCGATACAGGTTACCGACATTGGCGATGGTGCCCCCCGTTGCGGACAGCGTTACGCATCTGGAAAGTCGGTCAGGATGCCGGTTTTCAATCCGGCCAGTCTGTGACGGCCAGCATAGTCGGGGGAGTGTGCCGCACCGCCGGCGCCCCGGTCCAGCGCTGTTCACGGCAACTTGATGACCGGATCGGCCCTGACGGAAGCAGCTGGTCCGCTCAGTTCCCCAGCAGCACCGGCACGGTCATGCTCTGCAGGATGGTGTGGGTCACGCCGCCCAGTGTCATTTCACGCAGCCGGCTGTGGCCATAGGCACCCATCACCAGCAGATCGGCACTGTTATCGGCCAGCGCCGAAAGCAGGGCTTCGCCGGCGCCAATATCGGCAGCCGTGGTGTGCCGCAGTTTCGCAGTGATGCCATGGTGCGACAGATGCTGCACCAGGCTGGCAGCGGACCGTTGCTGCTGCTCATCGCCATCAATGCACAGAACGATCACGCTGGTGGCGGCCAGCAGCATGGGCAGCGCATCATGCACGGCGCGGGCGGCTTCACGGCTGTCATTCCAGGCAATCAGCACGGTTTTACCCGGCGCGGCATACTGGCCGATATAGGGCAGCACCAGCACCGGCCGGCCGAGCGCAAGCGCCAGGTCGCCGGGCAGCGTGCCGCCCAGGGCCGAGGGATCACGGTCCGGATCGGGCTGGCCGAGGACTGCCAGATCGCAGTGACGACCATGACGCTGCAGGGCCGACAGGGCATCGTCGTCGCTCTCGATCCAGCTGGCCGTCACGCCGGCCTGTTTGGCGGCGGCTTCAAAATCGCGACGAGCGGTCACCGCAAGGGCGCGCGTTTCGTCGACCTGCTGTTGAATCAGGCTAGGGGGGACATACTCGCCCATGTAGTAGATCTGTGTCGGGAAAGGCAGCGTATAGAGCGCGGTCACCGTGGTGTCGAAGCGCTTGGCCAGCGACAGGGCCATGGCGGTCTTTTCAGCTCCGCGGCCATCATCCGTCAGATGCAGCAGGATATCGCAATAGCGCATGGTGTCCTCATTGTTCGGGCCTGTTGTCGACTGGGCCCATCCTGCGGTTGCGCTGCGTATGCCGCATTGAGGCATGTCAATCGGATGATCGCTACCGGAGATAATTTCTTTTTTCCGGTTTTGACATCAATCAAGGCGCACTGCGGTCGCAGTTGTGAGACTGCACCAACACAGAGGAGCGCCGTATGACTTTGCATCTTGTCCGTCTGGAACTTGCCCGCGAGAAAGGCCATCCCGATGGCAGCAGCCTGCACGGCTATGAATTCATCGCACCGCTTGATCAGAACGGGCATCTGGACCGCAGCCACTGGGCTGATGTACGCGGGCGCTGCACCACGCGTCGTTTCTGGTATGGCGAGGATGACCAGACCGGCAACCTGATCCATACCCGCGGGGGCCACTGGGCGTTTTCCTACGATCCGACCACCACCGACGATGACGAGGCGATCTTCCGTCTCGACCAGCATCTGATGCGGCCCGGCGAATATGTCTCGATCACCGAACCCGATCGCCAGCAGCACACATTCCGTATCGCATCGGTCAGAAAGCTGTAATCCACCGGCGGCATCCCAGCGAACAGACATCCAGGAGATTGCGCGATGAGCTACAAGGATATCCTCGTCTACACCGATCCAGGCCCGTGGTGCGCGTCGCGTTTCGATCTCGCGGCAGATCTGGCCCGCGCACATGACGCGCATCTCACCGCACTCTATGTCGATGCGCCGCCCTATACGCCGGTGGATATCATCGGCACCTCGGTGGGCGATGCGGTCAAGCAATGGCAGGCTGAACTGCGGCGCAGCCGCCAGGCACAGGCCAAGGGTATCGTTGATGCGGCGCGCCAGCGCAGCGGGCGGGAGATCGAATGGCATTCGGTCGAGGATGTGCTGGAAAGCGGCATCCTGCTGCACAGCTGCTACAGCGATCTGATCGTGATGAGTCAGGGCAGCAATCCTTTCAATCTGTCGGAGCCGCTGGAACCATCGGTGGCGCAGGTCTGCCTTGGCGCCGGCCGTCCGGTTGTGGTGGTGCCGCGTGACAATCGCGCCAAGACTTGTGGTGAAAATGTGCTGGTGGCGTGGAAGGCCACGGCGCAGGCCACGCGTGCCCTGCATGCCGCCCTGCCGATCCTGGTCCGGGCGCGCAGCGTCACCATCGTCGAAGTCGATCCCGGCAAGAACCGCATCGCCGGTGCGGAGATTGCCCGGCATCTGGCGCGCCACGGCATCAAGGTGACGGTGAAGCCGGTGGCGGGCAGCGATGCCGATGCCGGCCGCGTGGTTCTCGATCAGGCAGGGCAGTTCGACGCCGATCTGATTGTCTCTGGCGCCTATGGTCATTCGCGCCTGTGGGAGATGGTGGTGGGCGGCACCACGCGTCATCTCCTCGAGCACCATCGTATTCCGCTGTTCCTGTCGAACTGAGCGTGTCGCTCTGCGATACTGAGTACGAGGGCGCCATTCGGCGCCCTTTTGCTGCGTTGCACACAATGACGGCGCCGTGCGCGACTGAATCGCGGGTCACGAAAATGCCGCTTTCTGGTCACATGCCGAGCATGCTTGTCAGACTATGCTGGGCGCCATAGATGAAACGCAGGACATCATCGCCGCCTGCGTGAAGACCGGAAACCGATGGTTTTGAGTTCGCGATCGTCATGACGCAAAGTCATGGTGGGGCGAGAGGGAAGGAGGGGCACATGCACGACGCGCGACGCACCGCGATCCATCTGATCGGTGGCACCGAAGTCTGCTGGCTCGCTGCCGAACCCGCCCTCAATGACATGCTGGCCGATCCGATCACCCAGCTGCTGATGCGGCGCGACGGGGTGCAGGAAGCGGAAATCCGTCGCCTGGCCGCACGCCTGCGGCTGGCCGAAGAGGGTCGCCGCCGGCATGCCGACAACGATGCCGGCGAGCCTGTCGCACGCTGAGCGGATCCTTCGTCCCCCGATTTGCAGGATAAGTCCTGCCCGGATGCTGCGCGGCTGCCGCGCTGGATCCCGGTCCGTAAACGGGAGTCTAATTTGCGACTCATTATCACTTGCATTCGCAGATGATCTTCAGTACACTCACCTTCATCGGATGCGGCGGTCGATTTCCGCCGATCCAGAAGGATGTGGGTCGCATGCAGGAAAGCCAGAGCAAGTGTCCGCGGACGCGGCAGGCCGAGAGCGCCACGGTCACCGAACTGCGCGCCACCAATCTCGGCAATAACGGCAATGCGCGCTACGACAGCCGCTGCATCTTCCGCGGCGGCCGCGAAGTGGAGATCGTGCATAACGGCGGCGAATACCGCCTGCGGATCACCGCCGCCGGCAAGTTGATCCTGACCAAGTGATTCTGCCCCGCTGATCCAGGGAGCCCGTCCATGTTTCGCAAGACGACACAACCGACCAAATCTCTGGCCTTGCTGGGCCATGCCCTGCTCAGTGTGGCCGAGGCCTGCCGCGATATCCGCATCATCAGCCGCGCCGGCTGAACCAGACAGCAAAGGGTCTGCCGCAGCTCCTCCCACCCTGCCTGCGGCCGACCTGCGGCCGGCCGGATCTCCCTCGGTCCGCGCCGGCCGCGATATTTTTGCTTAGGCCGCGATCACCCAGCCGTCTTGCAGCGTCACCGCAAAGGGCGGCAGACCCTTGTTCTTGCACGGGCCGATGAAGCAGACGCCATCATGGATGGTGAACAGCGCGCCATGGGTGCCGCATTGCAGGGCGTCGCGCCGCAGGTTGAAGAATTTGTCCGGCTGCCAGTCGAGCGGGGTGCGCGCATGCGGGCATTCGTTGACATAGCCGAACACGCCGCCCTGCCAGCGCACGACAAAACACTGGAAGCGCTCCTTGCCCTCGCCAAACGAAAACCCTTTCGCATCGGTCTCGCCCAGATCGGCGAAGGCGATCAGCCGGGTGCCCGGCGCGGGCTGGTTGGGGCGGGTGGTCATGACTCAAAACCCATAAACGTCATCCTCGGGCTTGACCCGAGGATCTCATCCCGACCTGCCTGAGGCCCTCGGGTCAAGCCCGGGGGCGACGAGCGTGGGGTCATCACGCGCTGACGCCGCCCATCTTGCAGATCAGCTTCCAGCTCGCCGCATCGACCGGCGACACCGAGAGCCGCGACTGCCGCAGCAGCGCCAGATCCTTCAGCTTCGGCTCGGCCTTGATCTGCGCGAGCGAGACTGGAGTTTTAAGCGGAAAGAGCGCCTTCACACTCACCATGCCGAACTTGCCGGTCTCGTCGGTCGGATCGGGGTGATACAGCTTGCACACTTCCACGATGCCGACGATCTGCTTCTCATCGACGGAGTGATAGAAGAAAGCGCGGTCGCCGAGTTTCATGGCCTTCATGTTGTTGGCGGCCTGATAGTTGCGCACGCCGTTCCAGCTCTCGACCTTCTTCTTGACCTGGCTGTCCCAGGACCAGGCGGAGGGTTCGGATTTCATCAGCCAGTAGTTCATTTGCTGGTTCCCTTTGGTATTTCGGTACTATTGCCTTCCCACATCCAACTGTTGTCTCGTCGTTTCTGTAGGAATGCTTGCCATCGTGCCGTCGTATCGTAACCATCCCTACAATCAAACAACTGCACAGAAAGTCTATTCCGGTTGAGCCAGCGAATGGAATTGATACCGATTCCGTCGCCAGTCGTGTCGAAAAAGAACTCAACGATCTGTTCGTCGACAAAGTCCGACACTGAGACACTGGAGGCCGATTCAAAGAAGCAGTCTTCGCTAAATGCCGCAAAACGATGCGCGTCATATGAAAATTCTGGCCGGCCGGGGATGTACTCAATGCTTCCGTCGTTTTTGGCCAAGGCGGCACTGGAGCCTTCGTAATAAAGGATGTCCAGCAGGAAGAGATCGCGGCTATGCCAATACCCTATTACACGATAAGCGATATAACATGGGCCAATCTCGCCTTCTGGCATATCCTCGCAATCCTTTTCACGATTGTCCCTCAAGGCCACATTTTTTCCATTCGAGAAAAACAAGGTCAATTGGGATTCTTCGCGGTAGGCTCGCTTCGGATTTTGCTTAAGGAAATTGATTTCAGGCTCTTCGTTGAACGCGGATTTTATATCTGGCGGCAGGACAAATGGGTTGGAAGCGGTTGTGCAGGCCGGAAGAACCAGCACGAAGATCAAAAAGACAGTAAGTCGACCGAACATCATTCAGCTTTGAACGGCCGTGCGAGCAATGCCGCCAGCATGTGATCGATACTCGCCTGCTTGTGCAGCACGGCGTCGATGGCGGCGCAGATCGGCATCTCGACGCCTAGCTTCAGCGCCAGTGCCTCGATGGCGCGGGCGGTATGCACGCCTTCGGCCACGCTGCGCCGCGCCCCCATGATCTCGGCCAGCGTCTTTCCTTCGCCCAGCGCGATGCCGAGCGAGAGGTTGCGCGACTGCGTGCCCGAGCAGGTCAGCACCAGATCGCCCAGGCCCGACAGGCCCATCAGCGTCTCGCGCTTGGCGCCCAGCGCCAGGCCGAGGCGGGTCATCTCCGCCAGGCCGCGGGTGATCAGGGCGGCGCGCGCATTGTCGCCAAGTTTCCGGCCGATGACGATGCCGCAGGCAATCGCCAGCACGTTCTTCACCGCACCGCCGATCTGCGCGCCGGTCACGTCGTCCGACAGATACGGCCGGAAGGTCGGGCGGCCGAGGCGCTGCACCAAAGCCGCGCCCAAAGATTCGTCGGCGCAGGCCAGCGTGCTGGCGGCAGGGAGGCCGCGCGCCACCTCGCTGGCGAAATTGGGACCGCTCAGAATCGCCAGCGGGCGGCCGGGCAGCAGTTCGGCCAGCACGTCGCTGGGCAAAAGCCCGGTGGCAATTTCGATGCCCTTGGCGGCGATCACCAGCGGCGCGGCGAGCGGCAGGCTGTGACGGATCATCTCGGCGAACTGTCGCAGGGTCTGCGCCGGCACCGCCAGCACCAGCGCATCGCAGTCCTTCAGCTGGCCGAGATCGCCGGTGGCCTTCAGCTGCGGCGGCAGCGGTACGCCGGGCAGATACAGCGGATTGAGGTGATGGTGGCTGATGCTGTCCACCACCTCGGCATTGCGCGCCCACAGGATCGTCTCGCCCTGTTCAGCCGAGAGGGCGGCCAGCGCCGTGCCCCAGGCGCCGCCGCCGATGACGCCGATGCGGTTCAGCTCTGCCTTGGTCATGCCTTGGCTCCCGCAAACGGCTTTGCCGCCGCCATGGCATCGAGCGGCCAGCGCGCGCGGGCCGGCGCTTCCAGGTCGTCGATCATGCCAAGCCGGAAGCGTTCGAGGCCAGCCCAGGCGATCATCGCGCCATTGTCGGTGCACAGCGCCATCGGCGGCGCCGTGAAGGTCATGCCATGCTGTGCGCTGAGATCGACCAGGCCGGCGCGCAGGACCGCATTGGCCGCCACGCCGCCGGCGACGACAAAATGCTTGCCGCTGGCGCCGTGACTCTCGCCGAACAGCGCGATGGCATTCTTCGCGCGGTCGAGGATCACCGCCATCACCGTGCGCTGGAAGCTGGCGGCCAAGTCGGCCTTGTCCTGATCGCTGGGATTCGCCCCGCAGCTCTCGAGCGCCAGCCGCACGGCGGTCTTCAGCCCCGAGAAGCTGAAATCGCAGCCCGGCTTGCCTTTCAGCGGCAGCGGCAGGTTGAACCGCGTGGCATTGCCCTGTTTTGCCAGGCGCTCGATCGCCGGGCCGCCGGGATAGCCCAGACCCAGCAGCTTGGCGGTCTTGTCAAACGCCTCGCCGGCGGCGTCGTCAATCGTGGTGCCGAGCCGGCGATAGCGGCCGACGGCTTCCACCACCAGGAACTGGCAATGGCCGCCCGAGACCAGCAGCAGCAGATAGGGAAACGGCACGTCGTCGCTGAGCCGCACCGAGAGCGCATGGCCCTCCAGGTGGTTGACGGCAATGAGCGGCTTGTTTGTCGCATAGGCCAGCGTCTTGGCGGTGGTCAGGCCGACCATGACGCCGCCGATCAGGCCCGGCCCGGCGGTGGCGGCGATGGCGTCGAGATCGCCCAGTTTCATGCCGGCGGTCCGCAGGCTTTCGGCCACCAGGCCATCCAGGTGTTCGATATGGGCGCGGGAGGCGATTTCCGGCACCACGCCGCCATAGGGCGCGTGTTCCCTCAATTGCGAGAACAGGCTATGACTGACGATACGGCGCGCCGGGTCGGCCGCATCCGTGACCACGGCGCAGGCGGTTTCGTCGCAACTGGTTTCGATGCCAAGCACGCGCATCGCCGGTGGTCCGATCCGTTTCGTTACGAAAAAGCAGAACGAGTAGGCCTTAACATTATGACGTCTCAGCAGCAAGTAAACGGGCAGCCGGGAAACGGCCGCCTGTGAAGTCCGGAATGCCCATGGTCGATACAGCCACCCTCACCATCGGAACGCGCGGTTCGCCGCTGGCACTGGCCCAGGCGCAGGAAACCCGCGACCGCCTGCTGCGCGCCCATCAGGGCTTGCGCGAAGACCAGATCGCCATCCGCATCATCAAGACCACCGGCGACCAGATCCAGGACCGGGCGCTGGCCGAGGCCGGCGGCAAGGGGCTGTTCACCAAGGAAATCGAGGATGCGCTGCTGTCGGGCGAGATCGACCTGGCCGTGCATTCGATGAAGGACATGCCGACGAAGCTGCCCGATGGCCTCATCATGGCGGCCTATCTGCCGCGCGAGGATGTGCGCGACGTGCTGCTGGCGATGCAGCCGATGACGCTGGCCGAGATTCCCCAGGGCGCCACCGTGGGCACCGCCTCGCTGCGCCGCAAGGCCTTCCTGCTGGCGCGCCGGCCAGACCTGCAGGTGGTCAATTTCCGTGGCAATGTGCAGACCCGCCTGCGCAAGCTGGAAGATGGCGTGGTTGCCGCCACCTTCCTGGCGCTGGCCGGGCTCAACCGCCTGAAGATCGCGCCGCCGGGCATGCGCGTGCTGCAGACCGACGAGATGCTGCCGGCCGTGGCCCAGGGCGCCATCGGTATCGAAAGCCGCGAGAATGATGCGCGTGTGCTGGACTATCTGAAGGCCCTGGACGACGCGCCGACCCGCATGCGGGTGGAAGCCGAGCGTGCCATGCTGGCCGTGCTGGACGGCTCCTGCCGCACGCCGATTGCGGCATTGGCCGAACTGGATGGCATCGGCATGCGCCTGCGCGGCGCCATCGCGCGGCCCGATGGCAGCGAACTGATCGAGATCGAACGCCGTGGCCCGGTGCGCGACGGCGTCACAATGGGTGCGGATGCCGGCGCCGAGCTGAAACGCCGCATCGGTCCGGATTTCTTCAAAGACTGATGCATCTGCTGCTGACACGCCCCGAGGCTGAGTCGCTGGCATTGCGGCAGACGCTGGAAGCGCGCGGCCATCGTGTCGATGTCGCGCCCATGCTGGCGATCCGGCAGAATCATGCCGTCGATCTGCCGCTGGATGGCGTGACGGCGGTGCTGTTCACCTCGGCCAACGGCGTGCGTGCTTTCTGCGATGCCACGCCGCGTCGCGATTTCACTGTCTATGCGGTCGGCCCGGCCAGTGCGCTGGCAGCTTCGGCAGCCGGCTTCACCCGGGTCGAGGCGGCCGGCGGCGATGTCGATCTGCTGGCGCGGCTGGTGCGCGCACGGCACCAACAGGGCGCTGGTGCGTTACTGCATGCAGCGGGCTCGGCGCGCGCCGGCGATCTGCAGGCCATGCTGCAGGCCGATGGCTATGACGTGCGGCGCTGCGTGCTGTATGATGCCGAAACGGCGATTGCATTGCCAGATGCGGTGGCGGCGCGGTTCGGGGCCGGCGGCTATGACGGCGCGCTGTTTTTCTCTCCCCGCACGGCGGCGACATTTGTTACGCTGGTGCAGGCCGCCGGCATCACTGCGGGGGCGACTTCGGCCACGGCTTATTGCCTGAGCGCCAATGTCGCGCGTGAAGCCAGGAGTCTGCCCTGGCGTGCCGTGACAGTGGCGGAAAATCCCAGCGAGGCCGCTCTGCTGGCCTTGATCGAGTGACGGCTTTACCAGGGATTGGGAGTGACGATGAGCGACAAGCCGCAGGAAAAGATCATCGATGCCGAAGCCGAACCGCTGGCCAAGCCGGGCAGCGGCCGTGTCTGGCGCATCCTGCTCTATCTGTTCGGTGCTGTTGTGCTCAGTGTCGCCGTCGCCGTCGGTTATGAATTCGCCACCACCGGCAAGCTCGATGCGCTGCTTGGCAGCAGCCCGCGTGTCACCCAGGCACCGCGTCCGGCCACACCCGCAACAACACCGGCCCCTGCGCCGTCTGCTGCCCCTGCTGCGGCGGCCCCTTCGGCGGTGCCGATGTCGCCGCGCGATACGCGGCTGGATGACATGGAAAGCCGTTTTGCCAGCCTGACCGCCAGCCTGGAACGGCTACAGCAGCTGCCGGCCGCCAATACCATCGATCCGCAGAAGCTGACCGATCTTGACCAGCAGGTGACGGGACTGCGGGCCGCGCTGGATACCGCGACGGCACAGCGCACGGCCCTGCAGACGCAGATCGCCGAGATGCAGGGGCGGCTCACCGCGCTGAGCGAGGCGCGGGTGAATGCGCTGCGTGAACCGCTGGTGCAGCTGATGGCCTGGAACGAATTGCGCGAACGCGCCCGTCGCGGCGACAGCTTTGCCCGTGAAGCCACCGCGCTCGGGCAATATGCCGAAGCGCAGGGCGGCAACCTGAAGACGGCATTTGCCGCCGTGCAGCCGTTTGCCGAACAGCCGGCGCCGGCGGCGCTCGCGCTCGCCGCGCGTTTCCCGGCGCTGGCCGAGCAGCAGCGTGCCGCTCCGGCGCAGGCTGATGCGACAGCAACAGAGAAGGCCTGGTGGCAGCGCGCCGTCGACAAGCTGAGCGGCCTGGTCAGCATCCGCCGCACCGGTACGGCCGATGCGGCCACGCTGGAGGGCCGGCTGGATCTTGCCGCGGCAGCATTGCTGCAGGGTGACCTGAAGGCCGCTGTTGCCGCGCTGGAGAACCAGCCAATGGGCGCTGCGCTGTCTGACTGGCGCGATCAGGCGCAGGCGCGGCTCAGGCTCGACTCCGTGTTGGACGACTATGGCGCTGCCCTCCGCGGTCATCTCGCGGTGCATTGACATGCTGCGATTGCTGCGTGGCGCGAGTGTGCTGATTGCCCTGATGGCGCTGGCCGGCTTTGCCGCCTGGCTGGCCGACCAGCCCGGCCGCGTCAAACTCGCCTGGTTCGGCTATGCCATCGAGGCACCGGCACCGCTGCTGGCGCTGGGCGTTCTGCTGCTGGTGCTGGCGGCTTTCATCGTCACCTGGGTGCTCGCCTGGGCGGCCGCGCTGCCGCAGCGCCGCCGGCTGAAGCGTCAGCAGAAAGGCTATGTGAATTTCGCTGCCGGCATGGTGGCGGTGGCTGCCGGCGAAGCCGACCGCGCGCTGGCCCTGGCCGACAAGGCACAGCGCCAGCTGGATGATCCGGCATTGGCCCGCCTGCTGGTGGCCCATGCGGCACAGCTGAAAGGCGATGCGGCGCTGGCGAGCGCGGCCTATCAGGAATTGAGCCGCGATCCCGGCACGGCGTTTCTCGGCACGCGCGGCCTGTTGGCCGATGCGCGCCGCAAGAATGATCGCGCCGAGGCCCTGGCCCAGGCGCAGCGCGCCTCGCGCCTGCGACCGTCCTCGCCCTTTGCCGCCGAAGCCGAACTGCAGTTGCTGGTCGAGGCCGGCGACTGGGATGCGGCCCGTGCGCGGCTGGACCTGGCGCGCAAGAAAAAGGCCGTCACCCGCGAAGCTGCTTCGGCGCTCTCCGCGCGCCTCGATCTGGCCGAGGCACAGGCGGCGCTGGCGCGCGGCGATCACCGCATGGCCAAGCAATGGGCCGAACGTGCCGCGAAAGTGCTGCCCGAGCATCCGGTGCCGCCGGTGCTGCTGGCGCGCGCTGCCGATCATCATGCAGCGCGCGAGGCCGCCAGCTTCCATCTGCGCCGCGCCTTCGCGCGCGCGCCTTCGGAAGCGCTGGCCGAAGCCTGGCTGATGCTGCAGCAGGATGTGCCGGCCGAAAAGCTGCGCAGCCGTCTGGATGATTTCGTCGCCGAGCGCCGGCCGGAAGTGGCAAGCCAGCTGCTCTTCGCGGCCGCGGCCTTGCAGATGCACGACTATGCGGCGGCGCGGGTTGCGCTCGCCAAGGCGGGGCCATCCGGTGGCGCCTGGGCCGCGCGGTTGCTGGCGCGGCTGGCGGAAGAGGGCGATGGCGATGTTGCCGCCGCCGATCACTGGCGCGCCCAGGCCGCCAGCCATGCCCTGTGGCAATGCGGCCATTGCGGCACCGGTGCTGCCGACTGGACACTGCTCTGCGCATCCTGTGGCAGCTTCGATACGCTGGATCCCACCCGGCTGGGTGAAGCCGTGCCGCTGGCGGTGCCGCCGCGCCCGCTGCTGTTACGCTAAGACCGCCGCTTCAGGCTGCGTCCTGGTCGGCCTTGGGCAGCAGGTCGTAGGGCAGCTTGAAGCCCGGCAGGGCGGCCACGCGTTCCGACCAGGCCTTCACCTGCGGCCAGGCACCGATATCGAACTTGGCCTCGGCCATATGGGCGACCACGCCATAGACGCCGATATCGGCAATGGTCGGCCGCTCGCCGACCAGGAAACGTTTGCCTTCCATCAGCTCGTCCAGCACGCCCAGGCCCATCTCGGCCCATTTGCGGTGATAGTCCACCACAGCCTGGTCGGGCTTGGCGAAGCGTTCGAAAAAGCGCGAGCGGTTGATGCCCGGTTCCAGCCGGTCGGTCTCCCAAACCAGCCATTCGCGGATGCGCTGGCGTTCCTCACCGTTGGCGGGGGCGAATTTTTCAGTCTGTTCGGCGATATATTCGAGGATCGTGTTGGCCTGGCACAGGGTGAAGCCGTCATGGATCATGGCCGGCACCTGGCCATAGCGGTTGATGCGCAGGAAATCCGCCGACTTGTGCTGGCCCTTGGCCAGATCGACATGGCGGTAGTCGTATTTCAGACCGCACAGGGCCAGCATCAGGCCGACCTTGTAGGTCGGGGCGGACAGGAAACTGCCGTAAAGCGTGTAAGCGGCGGCCATGATGCAGCAGTACCCCCAGATTGCGTCCGTCCTGCGGATCCTCCGCAAGTCCCTGACCGGTGTCAGTTATTTTGGCCGATCTTGCGGCTTGCCAAGGCCTCGGCCGGGCCGTATTTTCCGCGCGCGGTCCATCCGGGTCAACCCGGCATGTGAACCTGCATGACGGGCGCCGTGCCGGCGTAGCTCAGCTGGTAGAGCAAGACTTTCGTAAAGTCGAGGTCGGGGGTTCGAGTCCCTCCGCCGGCACCATCCGCCCATCCCTTTCTCCATGCATCGACAGGTTTGTTTCCCGCCAGCGGCCGTTTGCGTCACCCTAAACATGGTTGATGCGACGAAGTCGTTTTGCCGCTTGCGGTAGATCAATTCGCGTCAGAGCGACGCCCTCTAAAGTCCACCGCAAGACGTCCCAGTCCGCTCAACCTGTGGAACCATCGCATGGAACGCCCAACCCCGACCAAGACCGAACGTACCTTTGGCGAAGACGAGATCATTGTCTCGAAGACCGACCTCAAGGGCCGCATCCTCTATGCCAATGATGTGTTCTGCCGGGTTGGTATGTATGCCGAGCATGAGCTGGTCGGCCAGCCGCACAGCATCCTGCGCCATCCCGACATGCCGCGTTGCGTGTTCCAGCTGCTGTGGGAGGAAATCAGCCAGGGTCGCGAGGTCTTTGCCTATGTGAAGAACATGGCCAAGAACGGCGACTTTTATTGGGTGCTCGCCCATGTGACGCCGAGTTTCAATGCCCAGGGCCGCATCGAAGGCTATCACTCCAATCGCCGCAAACCTGAACGCATCGCGATCGAGCGCGTCGCGCCGCTGTACCAGCAGCTGTTGGCAGAAGAGGCTAAGCATGCCGATCGCAAGCAGGGCCAGGCCGCGGGCTATGCCCTGTTGCAGCGCCTGCTTGCCGAACGTGGCCTGTCTTACGAAGAATTCGCCTTTGCCCTCGCGGCCTGAGCCCACGGAGATCAGTCATGAGTTTCTTTGCCGGCAGCCGCCAACGTATTGCCCTTGATGCTATCGCCACCCTTTGCGACCGCGCCTCCGCCGGCGACCTGTCGGTGCGGGTCACCGATACGGAAGCTCATGGCGAGCTGGCCCCGGTGATGCACAGTTTCAATCGCCTGCTTGATCGCACTGACGCCTTCATCCGCGAGGCCGGCGCCTCGCTGACCCATGCATCCGAAGGCAAGTATTTCCGTGCCTTCATGCTGCGCGGCATGCTGGGCGATTTTCGTCGTGGCGCGCAGGTGATCAATACGGCGCGCGGCGCCATGCAGGAGAAGGCCGAAGCAGCAGCAGCGCTGGAACGCCAGGTGGCCGAACAACGCGTCACCATGGAGCAGAAGGCCCGCGCCGAGCGTGGCCAGCTGGCAGACCAGTTTGAAAGCGAAGTGATGTCGGTGGTGGGCGGGGTGGAGACCGCCGCTGCAGCATTGCAGGAGAATGCCGCCACCATGGCCGGTGAAATCCGCGCCGTGCATGAGCAATCGGCCGCCGTTTCGCAGTCGGCCGAACAGGCGGCGACCAATGCCCAGGCCGTGGCCGCCGCCGCCGAGGAGCTGACCGCTTCGGTGGGCGAGATCGACCGCCAGGTGCGCGAGTCACGCAGTGCCAGCTCGGCCGTGACCCAGGAAGTGGCGCGGGCGGGCGAGGCCGTACAGCAGCTGGCCGCCGCCAATCGCAAGATTGACGAGGTGGTGGAATTCATCAAGGCAGTTGCGTTCCAGACCAACCTGCTGGCGCTGAATGCGAGCGTGGAAGCGGCGCGGGCCGGTGAAGCCGGCAAGGGCTTTGCCGTGGTAGCGACCGAAGTGCGCAATCTGGCGCAGAAGACCGCCGAAGCGGCAAAAAGCATCGCCGACCAGATCAGCGCCATCCAGCGCGCCTCCGACCACACGATTGCCGCCATCGACGTGATCCGCGATCAGGCCTCGACCCTGGACAGCCGCATCGGCGTGATTGCCGACAGCGTGCAGGAGCAGGCAACCGCCACAATCGAGATCAGCAACAATATCCAGGATGCGGCTGCCGGCATCGAAAGCGTGTCGGCCAGCATGCGCGATATCAGCAGCGCTGCTGGCATTGCCGGTGACGCCGCAGCCCAGGTGGGCACGGCATCGGACGGGCTGAATGGCCAGGCCGCGCAGCTCGGTGACCAGGTGCGCGGTTTCCTCGCCTATATCCGGGCGCTGTGATTGTCGGCTGGAATCTCGGCCGGGTGAAACCATAACCCGACCAGCAGGAAATTCGGCCGCACATCATGGCCCAGCGGCAGCAGCAGCCGGTCGTAGGGCGTGTGATGGCGGCCATCGTCGAACTTCGCCGGAATCTGGTCACACATCGGCCGTGCCAGCGTCAGGCAGCGGCGATAGCCGCTGGTGGTCACCGTGGCGCGGTCATCCAGCACGGTGGCGGACAGGCGCTGACCGGTCATGTCCAGCCCAAGGCGCGCGGCGCTGATCGGCGAGAAGCGATGGAAAAAGAAGTCACCGTCTTCCAGCATTTCAATCAGGTGCAGCCGGCCGGCCCAGGGCAGCAGGGTGCGGCCATCGAAAGCCTCGCGCGGCGGAAAACGCAACGTACCCGCCCGCATGCGCCACAGCGCCAGCAGGGTCTTGAGATCATCAGGCAGATCGGCTTCGGTCCTTGGCTGCATCACACGCTGGTATTTTTGAATACTTCTAGCATGTTGCTTCGCCGAACTGAATCAAAAGTCCCGGCAAGGTTGTAACCGTTCTCATAAAGTGCATTGCCGTCCAATGTTAAATCTTGCCGTGCGAGCCAGAAAGGCAATTGCCTTAGCGGCATGGCCATACATAACTTTTAGTAGAATGAACAGGGGTGCTCTTGCAGGTCTTTGAGCCCCAGGCCGCAAATAGTTGCGTCAATGGCTCATTGCGAACACGGCGAGAGTGACAATATCGGTGCAATTCCGCAGTTGCGGCCATGCGGTCTGCCCCTTCAGATGAGCGCCGTCGCCAGCCTCATTTCCCTGCCCGCCCGGACCCAGCCATGTATATCCCCGCCCATTTCGCCCAGCCGGACCGCGATGCCCTGTTCGACATGGTCGAGGCTCATGCTTTCGGCCTGCTCATTTCCGGCAGCGGTGCCGACATGATTGCCAGCCATGTGCCGTTCCTGGTCGAGCGTCCGGGGACTGCCCGCGGCGGCGATCACGGCACCCTGCTCTGTCATCTGGCGGCGGCGAACAACCAGCTTGCTGCGCTGGACGGGCGGGCCGTGCTCTGCATCTTCCAGGGCCCGCATGGCTATGTGTCGCCGAACTGGTATGCCAAGAAGCCGGCGGTCCCGACCTGGAATTACATGGTGGTGCATGGGTATGGTCAGGCGCGCATCAGCCGCGACCCGGCGGTGCTGCGCAGCATCGTCGATCGCCTGTCGCGGATCTATGAAGGCCCCGATGGCTGGGCGCTGGACGACGAGCCGGAGAGTTTCTTTTCCGGCCTGGCGCGCGGCATTGTCGCCGTGGAGATTCCGCTGACCCGGCTGGAGGGCAAATACAAGCTGAGCCAGAACCGGCCACTGGCGGATATCGATGGCGTGATCGCCAATCTGCGCCGTCTCGGTGGCGAAGCGAACCTGGCGCTGGCCGATGCGATGGATGCGGCGGCGCAGAAGAAACGCGAGACATAAAAAAGCCCGGCATGAGCCGGGCTTTTCCGTGACTGTCTGAGTCGCAGCCGTCAGTCGGCGGCGTCTTTCATGGCATCGCTGTCATAGGCCACATCCCCGGCTGCGCCGTCATCGACGCGGAAATGGCCGACGAGTTCGGCCAGCTGGCGCGCCTGGTTTGCCATGGCCTGGGCGGAGGCATTGGTCTGCTCGACGAGCGCGCCGTTGCGCTGGGTCATCTCGTCCATGTTGACCACGGCGCCGTTGACCTCCTCCAGCCCGCGCGACTGCTCGGCGGAGGCGGCGGCGATCTCGGCCACGATATCCGACACCTTCTTCACCGCCGTCACGATCTCGGTCAGCGCGCTGCCGGTCTGGTTGACCAGCGCCGCGCCCGTTTTCACCTGGCTGTTCGATTCCGAAATCAGGCCCTTGATGTCCTTCGACGCATTGGCCGAACGCTGGGCGAGTGCGCGCACCTCCTGCGCCACCACGGCAAAGCCCTTGCCAGCCTCGCCGGCCCGCGCCGCTTCCACGCTGGCGTTCAGCGCCAGCAGGTTGGTCTGGAAGGCGATCTCGTCGATCAGCGACACGATGTCGGAGATCTTCTGCGCACTGGTTTCGAT
>NZ_CALSAN010000048.1:0-26219 GCF_943372915.1 Ferrovibrio terrae
GATCCGCCTGCGCGGTGGCGGCGAGCGGATGATCGCGCTGGATGGCGCGGCCCGCACCGCGGCCGAGGCCGCCGCGGCGCTCAGCTGCGAAGTCGGGGCGATTGTGAAGTCGCTGGTGTTTGCCGATGGCGAGCAGGCCGTGATGGCGCTGGTTGCCGGCGACCGCCAGTGCGATGTGGCGATGCTGGGCCGGGCGCTCGGCCTGGCGGCCGCGCCCGGTCGGGCGAATGCCGATCTGGTGCGGCGGGCCACCGGTTTTGCCATCGGCGGCGTGGCGCCGCTGGGCCATGCGGAGCCGCTGCCGATCGCCATTGATGGCAGCCTGGCGCGGTTTCCCGTGCTGCATGCCGCAGCCGGCCATCCGCATGCCGTATTTCCGTTGTCCTACGAGGAATTGCTGGAGTGGACCGGCGGGATCGCGGCACCGGATCTGGCCCGGGCTTGAGCGTTGACAGGCCACCCCCGGCCCCTTAGAAGAGGCCCCGCATACACTGTGTTAATACCCACTCGCATGCGGAGGGGTGGCCGAGTGGCTGAAGGCAGTGGTTTGCTAAATCACCGTACGATGTCAAGTCGTACCGCGGGTTCGAATCCCGCCCCCTCCGCCATTTCTCTTTTCTGAGTTGCTCAGACAATCCCGAGCTGTTTCAGCAGCGGCAGGCGTTCCTTGAACCGCTCATACTGCTCGCGCAGATAGGTCAGATTGTCTTCGGGGCTTTCAAGCAGCTTGCCATCGCGGATCAGCCGCTCGCCGCGTGCGATCAGGCAGTCGCGCGCAAAGGCCGCCGGGTCGGCATGGCCGCTCTGGTAGCCGAGCAGGAACAGCCGGCCGAAGCGATCGAGATAGACGCCGCCGCCGGTCAGCGGCGAGGCGAGGAAGGCCAACTCGCCCGAAGATTTGGCATGCTGCATGATCGCCGTGTTGAAGGTCTTGGTATAGCTGCTGCGGCGGGCATCGCCGGCCGCATCCAGGCAGGGCTGCAGGTGATTGTTGCCCACCAGTGTCATCACGGTGTCGAGTAGCAGCGCGAATCCCAGCGTCTTGGTGCCGTCCTCGGTCTGCAATTGCCGGATCGTGCGCGGGCCGCGTTCAAAGGCGGCGATCACGGGGTCGAAGGCCGCCGGATTGAGGCCGAAGCTGCCCAGGGCGGTCAGCAGATTGCGCGGAATTTCGGCGGGCAGTACCGACAGCGCAAAGCGGGTGTTGGCAATCAGGTCGTTGCGTTCCAGCGGGGCGAGCGACAGCCCGCCTTTTACATACAGGTCGCGGCGGAACTGGCGGTTGGCCAGGAAGTCGCGCAACACCTCGCGATGATCGGCATTCGGTGTTTCGTTCAGCAGCTTCTGCTGTTCCGGATTCAGGTTGAAGTGATCCAGGTGGTCGAGCATCTGCACGCTGGCGCCGAAGTTAAGCTTGGCATCCCGGAAGTCGCGCGCCACATCGGTATGATAGAAGATCGTCCAGTCGCGATTGAAATATTCATGGGCGACATAGGAACGCGTCTGCTTGCGGACGCTGTCAAAGCGGTCCTTGAGCATGGGGTACACGCGGGTGTAGAGGCTGTTGGCATCGAACAGGCCCTGCACCTTGTCGAGAGCGTGATCGATGCGGTTGAGGATCGGTTCGTCGGGGTTGCCGGCAAACATGATCATCAGATCGCGCAGCGGGCTCATGGCGGCCCAGCCCGGATGGCAATTGTAGCTGATATAGACGACGCCACCGATCTTCAGGCGGCGCGCGATGAAGTCGACGATATGTTTGCGGTTCTCCGCCGAGACCCAGCTGTATACGCCATGCAGGACGATGATATCGAAGTCGGGCAGGTCACGGCGGCCGAACTCTTCGAAGGAATCATCATAGAACGAGGCGTTGGCCACCCCGGTATCGGCGGCCAGCTTGCGCGCATAGGCGATATGGCTGGGCAGAAAATCATTGGCATGGAATTCGGCATCGGGATGGGCCGCCGCCAGCAGTAGGGTACTGAAGCCATGGCCACAACCAAGTTCGCAGTAGCTGAAGCGCTCCGGGTCGACGCCGGTTTGTATGCTGCGCGACAACAGCGCGAAGCGATGCATGGCCGGATTCAGCTCCCGATAAAAATCGTGCGTATATCCGACGTCTACGTAACCTTCAGTCCAGTCCACACCAGCCTCCCACACCCATACTGTATCGTGCGGGAATGCCTGCATTAATAGCAAGGGTTTTCCCCGCTGCGTCACGACAACGCAGGGGGCATGGTTGACCACAGGCGCACCTGCACCGACTATTAAAGGGATTCCACCCCGGCATTCCTATGAGGACAGTTTGAAACCAACCCGGCGCACGATGCTTCTGTCCGGTCTGGCTGCCGCACTGGCCCCGCGGATGGCCTTGGCGGCGCCCGAGTCGCACAGCATCACGGCGCGTGCTGTGTCCCGGACTCTGCCCGGCAATACCGGGCCGTCGACCTTGTGGCTGTATAACGAAAACTATCCGCTGGTCATCCGTACCAAGCGGAACGAGCCATTCACCGCCGAATTCCACAATGAGCTGCGCGAACACAGCACCATTCACTGGCATGGCGTGCGCGTCCCCTACGGCATGGATGGCGTGCCCTATATGCCGCACGACCCGGTGAAGCCGGGCGACAGCTTTACCTATCACTTCAGCCCGCCGGACCCGGGAACCTTTTTCTTCCACCCCCATTGCAACACGGTCGAGGCGTTGGGCCGCGGCCTGGCCGGGGTGCTGATCGTGGAAGACCCGCGCGACCAGGGCCTGTTTGATCTTGAGCATGTGCTGGTGCTGAAAGACTGGCGCAGCCGTCCCGATGGCAGCTTTGCCGATTTCCTCACTGATGGCGGCGCTGCGCGCGCCGGCACCTTTGGCGATTTGCGCACCGTGAATGGCGAGGTGATGCCCACGCTCACGGTGCCGCCCGGTGCGCGTGTGCGACTGCGCATTCTCAATGTCGACTCCACCCGCATCCCGATGCTCAATCTGCGTGGCGCCGCCAATCCGGTGGTGATCGCCACCGACGGCAATGCCTGCGATCCCTTTGCGCTGAACGGCTGGCGCCTCGGCCCGGCCATGCGTGCCGATGTGGCTTTCATTGCCCCCACAAAGACTGGCGCAGAGATTGTATTGGAGGATGTGTTCAGTACCCGTCCGCGTCCACTGGCCAAGCTGGTGACAGCGGGGGATGGCCTGCGCTCCACCAAGGCGGTGCTGCGATTGCCGGCGGCAGAGCTGCCGATGCCTGACCTCAAGGCGGCAACAACGCTGGATATCCAGCTGCTGGCCGGCAGTCTGGATCCGGCGCTGGAAACCTGGGCCAAGCAGAATGGCGTCAGCATCGATGAACTCTGCCTGACCCAGAAGGTGTTCTGGTCGATCAACCGGCAGGCCTGGCCGGGCGCAGCCCATGACCGCAAACCGCCGCCGCTGTTCGAGCTGAAATCCGGCAAGAGCTATGTGGCCGAGCTGTTCAACGGCACGCCACATCAGCATCCGATGCATCTGCATGGCCACACCTTTCGGGTGCTTTCCTCGTCGGAACGCGACCTGCCGCCGCACTGGGCCGATACGGTTCTGGTACGGCCCAAGGAACGCATCCGCATCGGTTTTGTCGCTGGCCAGCCGGGTGACTGGATGTTCCACTGCCACATCATCGAACACCAGGAAACCGGGATGATGGGCTATCTGCGGGTCACGTAGGGTTGAAATAGCATTGAAGGTTTGTGTTTTAGAGATATATATAAATTCAAGAATATTTGGGGATTCTGTTCCTTGAGCTATTGGCAGGACTTCATTTCGCCTGCACTCGTCTGGTTAGATGCAAATCATCTCGGCGACGCGGCAGGAATTATTGGATTGCTAATTACTGCGCTTGCTTTTTGGAAAGCTAAGCGCGCTCAAGAAGCTGCTGCTGAAGCGGCGAATGCTGTGCGTTCTAGTATGCGATTATTTGATAGCATTTCTCAGCTATCCATCGCGATAGCTTCTCTTGAGGAGATAAAGCGTCATTATTATTCAGAGTCGTGGATGTTGGTTTCTGATAGGTGCGCTTCTCTGCGTCGTCTTCTTGTGGTTACGAGGTCATCAAATCCACATTTGACTGACTCGCAGAAAACTGTCATTCAAAATGCGGTTTCAAATCTCGCTGAGATTGAAGAAAAAATTGAAAGCCGGAGTGGTAAGGCAGGTTTTAAGATATCAAAACTGCCAAGAATAATTTCTGATAATTTAGATTTGCTATTGGAAGTTTTGATAGAGCTTAAGACTGCTGCGAGTGGAGAGAATAATGGCAATTAGCGGACACATGGCTCTGTTTGATCGTTTATACAACAAGTCAGAGTCAGGCGCTTTGACTTGGAAAGAAACGGTTCAGGATGATATGTTTTCTGTTGCGTTCAAAGATTTCTCTGTGAGTATTCGTCCTGTAGCCGTGGACTTTGATGAAATAGATTATTATTTCGAAATTCGAAATGAAAACGGTGAGGTCGTAGATCAATTTAAAGACACTGAACTTTCCCAACTTTGCAGTTCAGATGTCGAACGGAAGGCTTTATTCAAAAAAGTTGAAACGCTTTATGAAATTGCGAGGCGAAACGCGCGTGGGGCTGACAAAGCCTTAACGTCAATTCTCAAGCAGTTGGACGAGGATTTCCCATTTTAGTGTCGATTATTAACGCGATTTAATCCGGCGTTCAGGTCCAGCGAAGCCGGCGCTTCCTATGTTGCAGGTGTGAGTTTCCCCCTGCCTCAAGGAGCAGACCGATGAAAACCATCTCCCGCCTCAAGCGTTCCGTTGCCGCCGTGCTGCTGGCCAGCACCATCCTGTCCGGTGGCGGCGGCTATCTGGCTGCGCGTGCCTTTGCGGCCGATACCGCGCCGCTGGCCATGCCGGCCGAGCAGAGCGTGGCGCCCGCCGTCCGTCCGTCCTTTGCCGATCTGGTCGAAAAGGTGAAGCCCGCTGTGGTCAATATTTCCACCACGGAGAAGGCCGAAGCCCGTCAGCGTGGTCCGCAGCAGATGCAGCCCGGGTCGCTGGAAGATTTCCTGCGCCAGTTCATGGAGCAGGGCCAGCGTCGCCGCGGCCCGCAGCATGCCCTCGGTTCAGGCTTCATCATCGACCCGAGTGGCTATATCGTCACCAACAATCATGTGGTGGAAGACGCTACCAAGATCGTGGTGACGCTGGACGATGGCAGCGAACATACGGCCGTGGTGAAGGGCCGCGATCCGAAGACCGATGTGGCGCTGCTGAAGATCGAGAGCAAGACGCCGCTGCCTTACGTGGCCTTTGGTGATTCCGACAAGGCCCGTATCGGCGATTGGGTGGTTGCCGTGGGCAATCCCTTCGGTCTGGGCGGCAGCGTTTCCGCCGGCATTGTCTCGGCCCGCGGACGTGATCTCAACAACGGTCCGTATGACAACTTCCTGCAGATCGATGCACCCATCAACCCAGGCAACTCGGGTGGCCCGATCTTTGATGCGACCGGCCGCGTGATCGGCATTTCGACGGCGATCTATTCGCCGAGCGGCGGCAGCGTCGGTATCGGCTTCGGTGTGCCCTCCAATCTGGCCAACACCATCGTTGCCCAGCTGCAGAAGGGCGGCAAGGTCGAGCGCGGCTGGCTGGGCGTCAGCATGCAGCCGATCACCGAGAGCCTGGCCAAGGCCGTCGGCCGCAAGAGTGCCGATGGCGTGCTGGTGGCCGAGGTGGTGCCGGATGCGCCAGCGGCCAAGGCCGGTCTCCAGCAGGGCGATGTGGTCACCACGGTGAACGGTCAAACGATCCGCGATCCGCGGGATCTCGCGACCCAGATTGCCATGCTGAAAGCCGGGGACAGCGCCAAACTCGGTGTCTGGCGCGATGGCAAGGAGAAGACCCTGAACGTCACCATTGGCACCCAGCCGACCGACCAGACTGCCGCGCTGAATGATGCTGCGAGTGAGGAAGGCAAGGTGGGCTTAAGCCTGGCGTCGCTGACGCCGGAGCTGCGCAACCGTCTGGGACTGGAGACTGGCGCCAGGGGCGTGGTGGTGGCCGAGGTCGCGGCCGACAGCAAGGCCGAAGACAGCGGCGTGCGGCCGGGCGATGTCATTGTCGGCGTTGCCGGCAAGGCCATCACCAGCCCGACTCAGGCGGTCGATGCCATCAAGACGGCCCAGCGCGAGAAGAAGGAAGCCGTGACCCTGCTGGTCATGCGCAACGGCACCACCTATTATCTGGCCCTGCAACTCGCTTAAGGCTTGCGGCCGGGGTGACACCCGTCATCCCGGCCGCCGCTTCATCTGTCGGTCCATGAAAATCCTGCTCGTTGAAGACAATCCGCAGGTTTCCCAGTTCGTCCGCAAAGGGCTGGCGGAATCCGGCCATGCGGTCGATCACGCCGATAACGGCCGCGACGGCCTGTTTCTCGCCACCACTGAAAGCTATGACGCCATCATTCTCGACCGCATGCTGCCGGGCGGGGTTGACGGGCTTGGCATCATCGAGGCCCTGCGCCGGACCGGCAACACGACGCCGATCCTGATCCTGAGTGCGCTGGCCGATGTGGACGAGCGCATCCGCGGCCTGAAGGCAGGCGGCGATGATTACCTGACCAAGCCCTTCGCCTTTGGCGAGTTGGAAGCACGCCTGATGGCGCTGTTCCGGCGCGGCCAAACGACAGGCGGCGAGACCATGCTGAAGGTTGGCGATCTCAGCCTCGATATTCTCAGCCGCAAGGCAACCCGCGCCGGCAAGCCAATCGTGCTCAAACCGCGCGAATACAAGCTGCTGGAATACCTCATGCGTCATGCCGGCCAGGTGGTAACCCGCACCATGCTGCTGGAGAATGTCTGGGACTATCACTTCGATCCGCAGACCAATGTGATCGATGTGCATATCAGCAACCTGCGACAGAAGATCGATGCGGATTTCGAGCGCCCGTTGCTGCACACCGTGCGTGGCGCGGGTTATCGACTGAGCGAAAATGCCTAAAGTCCTGCGTTCAACCGCGATGCGGCTCGCCCTGGTGTTTGCCGGTCTGTTTATGATTGCCACGCTGCTGCTGGGCGGCCTGCTGTGGTGGAATACGGCCGGCTATCTCGACCGCGAGACCGACGCCGTGATCGCCGCCGATACACGCGCCATCGGTGATCGCCTGCGCGATTTCGGTCTGGCCGGCGCGGTGCAGACCATGAGCGAGCGGATCGCTGCCGATTCCGACGGCCGCGCCATCTACCTGCTAACCGATCCGCGTCTGCGGCCGCTGGGCGGCAATGTCGATGCCTGGCCGCTGAAAGTCGGTGCCGGCGCTGGGTGGTACGAGATTGAACTGGTGCATCGCGACCGGCTGCATGTCAGCCGACTGCTGCATGTGGTGCTGCCCGGCAATTTCCAGCTGCTGGTCGGCCGCGATGTGCAGGACCGTGTCGAAATCCGCAACCTGTTCCTGCGCGGCCTGGCCTGGGCCGGGGCGGCAGCTTTGGCCTTTGCATTCTTCGGCGCCTGGCTGATCCGCCGTGCTGTCGAGCATCGCATCGAAGGCATCAACCGTACGGCGACGGCCATTGTGCAGGGTGACCTGGCGCGACGGGTGCCCCTGCGCGATGCCGATGATGAATTCGACCAGCTGGTTGCCACCATCAACCGCATGCTCGACCAGATGCAGCATCTGATCGAGGGTGTGCGTAATGTCTCCAACGCCATTGCCCATGACCTGCGCACGCCGCTGGCTGAAACACGCGCCCGCCTGGAAACGCTATTGCGCCAGCCGACGGGCACGGAAGCCTCCCTGGATGGTATTGCTGCCGCGATTGCCGATATCGACCGGCTCATTGGTGTGTTCAACGCATTGCTCAGACTCGCCGAGCTGGATTCCGGCCTGCGTCGCGCCGGCTTCGCCCGGGTCGATCTTTCGGCGCTGGTTGAGGACGCCGCGGAACTCTACGCCCCGGCGGCAGAAGCCAAGGGCATCACACTGACCTGCGAGACGGAAGCCGGGCTTGGTGTTGATGGCGACCGCTACCTGCTGGCCCAGGCGGTCGGCAACCTGCTCGACAATGCAGTGAAATATACGCCGGCCGGCGGCAGTATCCGACTGAGTGCCGATCGGCAATCCGATGGGCACCTGACCCTGGCGGTCGCCGATAGCGGCCCCGGCATCCCGGATGCCGAACGGGGCAGGGTGACCGAGCGCTTTTATCGCGGCGATACCAGCCGGCATGCCGAGGGGGTGGGGTTGGGCCTGAGCCTGGTGGAGGCCGTGGCGCGCCTGCATGGCGGCAGCCTGCGATTGGATGGTAACAATCCGGGGTTAAAGGCGGTCTTGGCACTGCCGGGCCCGGCTTGATAGAGTTGGGTCATGACACATGACCACGACCATCATCACGACCACGATCATCACCATGATCACGACCATGGCACTGTGCTCAGCGATGTCGAGCTGCGGGTGCGGGCGCTGGAAAGCGTGCTGGTCGAAAAGGGCTATGTCGACCCTGCAGCGCTCGACCTGCTGATCGAGACTTACGAAACCAAGGTCGGCCCGCACAATGGCGCCCATGTTGTCGCCAAGGCCTGGAGCGATCCGGCCTATCGCGACTGGCTGATGAAGGATGCCACGGCTGCGATCCAGTCGCTGGGATATATCGGCCGCCAAGGCGAGCATATGGTGGCGGTGGCCAATACACCGACGATCCACAACATGGTCGTCTGCACGTTATGCTCCTGTTACCCCTGGCCGGTGCTCGGCCTGCCGCCGGTCTGGTACAAGTCGGCGCCGTATCGCTCGCGCGCGGTGATGGACCCGCGCGGCGTGCTCGCTGATTTCGGTGTCACCCTGCCAGAGGGCAAACAGATCAAGGTCTGGGATTCCACCGCCGAGGTGCGCTATCTCGTGCTGCCCGAGCGACCGGCCGGCACGGACGGCTGGAGCGAGGACCAACTCGCCGGACTGGTGACGCGTGACAGCATGATCGGCACCGGCCTTGCCAAGGTTCCGGCATGAACGGCGGCGCGGATATGGGCGGTATGCAGGGTTTCGGCCCGGTGCGCCATGAAGGCGAGCATGAACCGAAATTCCATGCACCATGGGAAAAGCGCGTGCTGGCGATGACGCTGGCCGTCGGTGCCACCGGCCAGTGGAATATCGACATGTCGCGCTCGGCGCGCGAAAGCCTGCCGCCGCCGCAATACTACGCCAAGACCTATTACGAGATCTGGCTGGCCGGAATCGAGAAGCTGATGATCGAGTGCGGCATGCTCTCGGCCGAGGAGATCGAGGCCGGTCGCATGCTGGCGCCGCCCAAACCGCTGCCGCGCGTCCTCACGCGTGAGGCCGTGCCGGTCGTGCTGGCGAAAGGCGGGCCGACCGAACGGCCCAGCGATCAGCCGGCGCGCTTCAAGGCGGGGGATCGCGTGCGGGCGAAGAATATCCATCCGGCCGGGCATACCCGTCTGCCGCGCTATGTGCGCGGCCATATCGGCACCATCGAGCTGCTGCACGGCGTGCATGTTTTCCCCGACAGCAATGCCAAAGGGCAAGGTGAGCAGCCGCAATGGCTCTACACCGTGCGGTTCGAGGGCCGTGAGCTGTGGGGTCCGGACGCCGACCCGACGCTCTCCGTCTCGGTCGATGCCTGGGACAGTTATCTGGAGCCAGCGTGACAGCGCTGCGCGATATCCTGCCTGATCTACCCTGCGATGATACTGCGGCGCCGGTCTTCCGTGCGCCCTGGGAGGCCCAGGCCTTCGCCATGGCCGTGGCCCTGCACCAGAAGGGCCTGTTCACCTGGACGGAATGGGCGGCCGCGCTGACCGCCGAGATCAAGGCCGCGCAGGCTGCCGGCGATTCGGATACCGGCACCACTTATTATCAGCACTGGCTGAAGGCGCTGGAGCGCCTGACGGTGGAGAAGGGGGCCGCGACACCGGCTGCCCTGCAGGACAAGGCCGCGGCCTGGGATCGCGCCGCGCGCGCCACGCCGCACGGCCAGCCAATCACTCTGTAACCGGCGGCAGCGGCGGCAACGGCCGCTTCGCCACTTCATCAGCATCTTTCGGCGCCATGCCAAGGCCGCGCAAGATGCTGGCAGCGATGGCGTTGACATGGCTGCGTCCGGCCCTGCCATCCATGATGCTGCGGATGGCGGCGAAGTTTGTCCCCATGATCAGATCCAGGGCCGCGTCCTTGCTTGCGATCTGGAAACGCTTCTGCTTCAGACCGAGCATCAGGTCTGCCATGATATAGGGGCGCACCTGCTCATCCCAGGTGGGAGACGCCAGCGCCACCGACATCACGAATCGCGCTGTTTCCGGCTGTTCGACGGCCAGCATCAGATAGTTCTTGCCGCCAATCGCCATGCGTTCCGCACCGTCCTGGATATGGCGGTAGCTGGCATCGATGCGCTCGCAGAAGGTGACGCCATACTGG
Organism: Ferrovibrio terrae; assembly: GCF_943372915.1. Classification (GTDB taxonomy): domain Bacteria; phylum Pseudomonadota; class Alphaproteobacteria; order Ferrovibrionales; family Ferrovibrionaceae; genus Ferrovibrio; species Ferrovibrio terrae_A. Next base: position 10,405 of record NZ_CALSAN010000048.1, read on the forward strand.
ATCGCGGCAGCTTCCAGAATCGCCTCCTTGGTCGGGAAGTAATTGTAAAAGGTGCCGTTCGCGACTCCGGCCACGGCCGCGATTTCCTGGATCGTCCCGGCCTCGAAGCCGCGCGAGGCGAAAACTTTTGCTGCCGCATCAAGCAATTGGCGGCGGGTCCGGTCGCGCTTGGTGATCGGTTTTTTCACGGTTGACAAAATGAGGCCTTTCTCATAAATGAGGCAAATCTCAATTATGAGAATTGTCTCATAAATAGCTTAACCACAGGTTAGCCGGGAGGAAGTGCGATGACGGACATGGCACTCGGATATCTGGTTTTTGAAGTTTCCAGGCCCGATGTCTGGCGCGAGTTTGCTATCCGCATCCTGGGCTGCCAGTTGGCGGATGTGTCTGGCGGCGAGGCCTGCGGCCTGCGTGTCGATGACAGGGCCTATCGCCTGCTGCTCCGGCAGGGCAAAGCCGATGATCTGGCCGTGCTTGGCTGGACCATGAAGGATGAGACCAGCCTGCGGGCGCTGGCGGACCGGCTGGCGGCGGCCGGCGTGGCGACAGAAGCCTTCAGCGCCACAGATCTGGCTGCGCGGCAGGTGATGGCTGGTCTGCGCTTTCGTGATCCGATGGGGCTGGTGAACGAGGCTGTGGTCGGCCTGCCGGAAGCTGCGACGCCGTTTGCATCCGATGACATGCCGGGTGGCTTCTGCACCGGCGAATTCGGGCTTGGCCATGCCGTGCTGGCGACCGGGCGGCAGGCGGCCGCAATGGAAGATTTCTACATGCGCGTGGTCGGCCTGGCTCTGACCGAGCGGATCGACACGAAAATCGGTCCGATCAAGGTGGATGGCAGCTTCCTGCATTGCAACCGCCGGCATCATTCGCTGGCGCTGATCGCCATTCCGAGCCGCAAGCGGTTGTTGCACTTCATGCTGCAGGTCAACCGACTGCGCGATGTGGGCATAGCGCTGCAGCGGGCGCGTGCGGCAGGCATCCGGCCCAGCCTGGATCTTGGTCAGCATCCCGATCCGGATGGCACGGTGTCGTTCTACGCACCGACGCCGTCGGGCTTCGATTTCGAGATCGGTGCCGGCAGCGGTGCCATCGATCCGTCAACCCACCAGACTGAAATCAAGACCGTGACCAGCGACTGGGGCCACAAGCCGAGCCTGCGGATGCAGTTGCGCGGCGCCATCGACATGATTGCCGATAAATTCCGCAAGGCGGCCTGAACACGCGCAAGCGTTTCAAGATTGTTTTGTGGAGCGGCAGCATTGTTGCTGTCGCGGTTGCTGGTGCCGCGGCTTTTGCTGCGATGATGCGCAGCGGCCGGTGGCCCGATGGCACCGAGATCGGCGCGCTTTACGCTTTCCTGGCTACGTTGCCTGCGGCCGGGAAATAGCTAGAGCGAAGGCGGTGGCGTCACGCCGAGCTTGTCGGCCCAGGGCAGCAGGCTCGGCATGATTTCCGGATGCAGCGTCACGCCATCGGCCTGTTGCTGTGTCCGCAGCTTGAGCCCGCGTTCGCCCGGCATGCGGACCGGCGGGTTGCCCGGTTTGACCGGTGCGGTGCGGCAGGACTGGGCCAGCCATTCGGTTTCTTTGGTGAAGGCTTCTGTGCCACCGAAGGCGGCCGGATCGATCACCTGCAGAAAAACGCGAGCGCCCCACTGCTTGGAGCCGATGGCGCGGCCCGAGCCGGCAAGACCGGAGGTCAGCATCTCGACCAGCAGGCCCAGCGCGAAGCCCTTATGGCCGAGATCCATGCCGCCCAGCGGCAGGACTGCGCCGGGCGGGTTGGCAAGGAAACTGGCCGGGTCGTCGGTGGCGTTGCCCTGGTTGTCGACCAGCCAGGGACCGCCCAGCTTGCCGCCCGTGCGGTTGAGCCGCGCCACCATGCCGTTGGTCGTGGTCGATGCGCTGATATCGAAGATCACCGGTGCGCCCTTGGTGGGCCAGCCGCCGGCCAGCGGGTTGGGCGTATAGCGACCGGCGATGGCGCCAAAGGGGGCCACCGAGCCACTGGCCGGATCCGAGCTGGCGATCAGGAGCGCCATGCCGCGTTCGATCGCGCGCAGCGGGTAAGCCGCCAGACAGGCGATGTGATGCGAGTGATTGATCACCACGGTGCCGGTGCCATAGGTCTTGGCGCGTACCATTGCCGCTTCAATGGCTTTCAGCACCAGCCAGGGGCCCGGCAGATAATGGCCGTCCCAGGTCAGCACGGCGGGCCGTTCAGCGATGATGGTCGGCTCGCCTTCCTTGGCCATGCGCCCGGCTTCCAGTTCACCCAGATATGGCCCCAGCAACTGCAGACCGTGGGTGCTGTGCCCCATCAGATCGCCTTCGACCAGAATGGCGGCCGTGGCGCGCGACTTCTCCTTGTCCAGACCGGCCTTGTACAGCAGATCAATGGCAAAGGAGATAAGGGCGGTGGCAGCGTAACGGTCTGTCATGATCAATCCGGTGCTGGAAAAACGAACGGCGCGCCAGGTGGAAGCGGCGCGCCGTCGGGTTGGATAACAGTCTGTATCAGCCGAGCGCGTTCTGCACGGCCCGCTGGGCAACGACACCGACCAGATGGGCGCGGTATTCGCCGCTGCCATGAATGTCGCTGTTCATCTTCGACGGATCGGTCTTGATGCCTTTCAGCGCATCCGCGCTGAAAGACTTGGCCAGAGCCGCTTCCATCTCGGCGTGGCGGAACACGCAGGGGCCGGCGCCGGTGACGGCAACGCGAACCCCATTTGCGGTTTCGGCCACGAAGACGCCAACCATGGCGTAACGCGAGGCAGGATTGCGGAACTTCTCATAGCCGGCGCGCTTGGGCTGCGGGAATTCGATCTTGGTGATGATCTCGCCTTCTTCCAGCGCCGTCTCGAACAGACCGGTGAAGAACGCGTCAGCGGCAATTTTGCGCTTGTTGGTGTGGACCGTGGCATTCAGGCCCACCACGGCCGCGGGATAATCGGCCGCCGGATCGTTGTTTGCCACCGATCCGCCGCAGGTGCCCATGTTGCGCACTTGCGGGTCGCCGATACCGCCGGCCAGCTTGGCCAGCGCCGGGATGGCTTTCTTCACATCGGCAGACGTTGCCACCGCGGCATGCTTGGTGATGGCACCAATAGTGACAGCGCCACCGGAGACGCTGATACCGCCCAGTTCAGCAATACCGGTGAGATCGACCAGATCGGATGGTGAGGCGAGGCGATTCTTCAACGTTGGCAGCAGGGTCTGACCGCCAGCGATGAACTTGCCGTCACTGGCGCCGCCAAGCAGCTTGGCGGCATCGGCCAGCGACGAGGGGCGGTGATAATTGAACGCATACATGGGGCTTCTCCTGACTTAAGTCTATTCGGCAGCGGCGGCGAGATTCTGGCGCTGGATCACGTGCCAGACATTCTGCGGCGTTGCCGGCATGTTAATCTCTTCGGTGCCGAGCGCATCGGTGATGGCATTCATCAGTGCCGCCGGCGCGGCAATCGCACCGGCTTCGCCGCAGCCCTTTACACCCAGCGGATTATGCGGGCAGGGCGTTTCGATCATGCCGACCTTGTAGGACGGCAGGTCGTCGGCGCGCGGCATACAGTAATCATTGAAGGAGGCCGTGAGCAGCTGGCCGCTTTTCGGATCGTAGACCACGCCTTCCAGCATGGCCTGGCCGATGCCCTGGGCGATGCCGCCATGCACCTGGCCCTCGACGATCATCGGGTTGATGACATTGCCGAAATCGTCGACCGCCACCCAATTGGCCACAGTGGTGACGCCGGTGGCGGAGTCGATCTCCACCTCGGCGATATGCACACCGGCCGGGAAGGTGAAGTTGGCCGGGTCGTAGAAGGCACTGGCTTCCAGGCCCGGCTCCAGATCGGCCGGGTAGTTGTGTGGCACGTAGGCCGTGAAGGCGATCTGCGCCATTGGCACCTGCTTGTCGGTGCCTTTCACCGAGAAGATGCCCTTGTCATAGGCGACGTCATCGACGGACGCTTCCATCAGATGGGCGGCGATCTTCTTGCCCTTGTCGATGATCTTTTCGGTGGCGCGGATGATGGCCGAACCGCCGACAGCTAGCGAGCGCGAGCCATAGGTGCCCATACCCATCGGCACCAGCGCCGTGTCGCCATGCACGACTTCGATATTTTCCATCGGCACGCCGAGCTTGTCGGAGACAATCTGGGCGAAGGTGGTTTCGTGCCCCTGACCATGGCTATGCGAGCCGGTATAGACGAACACGCTGCCGGTCGCGTTGAAGCGGATCTGCGCTGACTCCCAGAGGCCGACCCCGGCGCCAAGCGAACCGACGACGGCCGAAGGCGCGATGCCGCAGGCCTCGATATAGGCGCAGATGCCGATGCCACGCAGCTTGCCCTTCTTCGCGGATTCGGCCTTGCGCTTGGGGAAGTTGGCGTAATCGGCCATCTTCATGGCTTCATCGAGCGCTTTGGCATACTGGCCTGAGTCATACACACAGGCGACCGGCGTTTGGTAGGGGAAGGCATCCACCGGCACGAAGTTGCGGCGGCGGATTTCTGCGGGATCGATTTTCAGCTCACGCGCTGCGGCCTCGACGATGCGTTCCACCACATAGGTGGCTTCCGGCCGGCCGGCCCCGCGATAGGCATCCACCGGGGTGGTGTTGGTGAATACGGCCTTCACCTCGGCATAGATCGCCGGCGTGGTGTATTGCCCGGCCAGCAACAGGGCGTAGAGATAGGTCGGTACAGCAGAGGCGAAGGTGGACAGATACGCGCCCATATTCGCCATGGTGGCGACACGCAGGCCGAGGAACTTGCCGTTCTTGTCGAGAGCCAGTTCGGCATGGGTCACATGATCGCGGCCATGAGCATCGGTGAGGAACGCCTCGGTGCGATCCGACGTCCACTTCACCGGCTTCTTGATCTTGCGCGCGGCCCAGACGCAGACGGTTTCCTCTGGGTAGTTGAAGATTTTTGAGCCGAACCCGCCGCCGACATCGGGCGCAATCACGCGCACCTTCTGCTCCGGCAGGCCCAGCACGAAGGCGCAAAGGATAAGCCGCAGCACATGCGGATTCTGCGAGGTGGTGTAAACCGTGGTGGTATCGGTGCCGGGATCGTATTCGCCAATGGCGCTGCGCGGTTCCATCGGGTTGGGCGACAAACGGTTGTTCACCAGCTCGATCTTGGTGACATGGGCGGCAGAGGCAAAGGCTTTTTCTGTCGATGCCTTGTCACCGAATTCCCAGTCGTAGCACAGGTTGCCGGGTGCATCGGCATGCACCTGTGGCGCGCCGGGCTTCAGCGCGGAACGGACATCGACCACCGGGGCCAGGACTTCGTAGTCAACTTCGATGGCTTCGCAGGCATCGCGCGCCTCGCTGGTGCTGCGCGCGATCACCACGGCAACCTGGTCGCCGACATGGCGCACATGATCGATGGCGATGATGTCGTGGCGCGGCGCCTTGTGCGGGTTGCCTTGCTTGTCCTTGACTGTCCAGCCGCAGATCAGCCCGCCGACCTTGTCGGCAGCCACATCCTTGCCTGTATAGACAGCGACGACCCCGGGCATCTTGCGCGCGGCATCGGTGTTGATCGATTTGATCTTTGCGAACGCGTGTGGCGAGCGCAGGAATACGGCGTAAAGCTGACCAGGGCGATTGATGTCATCTGTGTAATGGCCCTGACCCGTAATGAAGCGAAAATCTTCCTTGCGACGGACTGCTTGACCGATGCCCTGATTTGTCATGACGCCTATCCCCGCATTGCCTGTGCCCCGGCCATCACGGCCTTGACGATGTTGTGGTAGCCCGTGCAACGGCACAGGTTGCCTTCCAGTTCGTGGCGAACGGTTTCTTCGCTCGGATTCGGATTGCGTTGTGCGAGATCGACCGCGCTCATGATCATGCCCGGCGTGCAGAAGCCGCATTGCAGGGCGTGATGCTCGCGGAAAGCTTCCTGCATCGGATGCAGCTTGCCGTCCTTGGCCAGGCCTTCGATGGTCGTTACCTTGGCACCCTGCGCCTGGGCGGCGAGAATGGTGCAGGACTTCACGCTCTTGCCGTCAATATGAACGACACAGGCGCCGCACTGGCTGGTATCGCAACCAACATGTGTGCCGGTGAGCTGAAGGCTTTCACGCAGAAACTGCACCAGCAGCGTGCGCGGTTCAACGTCACGTGTTTCCTGCTGGCCGTTGACGGTGATCGTCACGGAAATCGTCATGCTTTTCCTCCCATGGAGCGCGGAGCAGAGTTGGGGCAAATCGCGCGCTTCACCTGAACTGACTTTGGGCGCAAGGCGCGAGGGGCGTCAAGTTGCAAACTGCGGAATGATCTCAGCTGCGCAAAATCAGGACTGTAGCTGCGCATACGATCACGATCAGACCGGTGATCCACAGCCAGCTCGGTATCCCGCCGGTTACCGCCGGCGTTGGTTGCGCTGCAGCAGATGATGGCGCAGCGGCAACACTGGGCTCAGCCGTCGCGCCGGCATCTGGTGTTGCCGATGCGTTATCCGGTGCACCGACCAGCTGGTTGAACTTGGCGAAGAAGTCTTCGGCCATTTTCGCGGCGACACCATCGATCAGTCGGGCACCGATCTGGGCCAGTTTGCCGCCCACCTGGGCATTCACGGCATAGGTGAGGCGGGTGGCCCCCGCGTCAGCATCGGTCAACTGCACTTTGGCGTTGCCCTTGCCAAAGCCAGCCGCGACGCCCCCCTGGGCTTCACCCGAGATGGTGCAGCTGTTTGGCGGATCCAGGTCGCCCAGAGAGACCTTGCCCTTGAAGCGGGCTTTCACGGGGCCGACCTTGACCTGAACGGTAGCCTCGAAGTCGGTATCCGAGGTCTTGGTGATGCTTTCGCAGCCGGCAATGCACTGGCGCAGGATTTCAGGGTCGTAGAGGGCATCCCAGACCGCCTGACGCGGGGCGGGGATGATCTGTTCGCCGGTCAGTTCCATGACAAACCTCCAAAATCAAAACAGTAAATAACTGGGAAAATCGATTCACGGGCTGTTAAGATTAGCCGCCTAGGGTGGACATAACTAGGTTCAGGTCCAGTGCAAGGATAGGCGTGCTATGGTTCCCGCGACGCGTTCCGGCATCGATGTGAGTTTCTGGCTGCTTGAGCGTGCAGCCACCGAACGCATCACGATGTCGCTGCCCAAGCTGCGGTGGCTGCTATATCTGGCGCAGGCCCACTACGCCATTGCCCGCGAGGGTGCCAAGCTGATGCCGGCCACCTTCCTGGTGGGTGATGACGGCCCGATCGAGCCGACGCTGGACCTGGTGTTTCAGGCCGGCATCGAAAACCCCTGGACGCCATCCCTGAGCGAGACCTCCGAGGCCTTCCTGGAGGGTTTCTGGAAACGGTTTGGTGTCCTGCCCGCGGTTGCGCTGCACAAGCTGGTGGTGGGTGACCCCGCCTGGCGCAAGGCCCAGGAGAATGGTCCTGGTAGCGAAATCTCGGTCGGCCTGCATCGTGCCAGCCCGAAGCCTGCCGCCGTGCGGTCCGTGAGCCACCCGGCCACCCCGGGTGCTCGCCGTGCGCCGGCGCCCCCGGTGGTCCTGCCGCCGTTCGAAGAGGCGGTGCGTGCCAAGATTGCCGAGCATGCGATTGACGCCGCGCATCCACTGACCCGCGCGGTGCGGACGGCACAGCCGGCCAAGCCCGGCCAACAGCCGGTCCCGCCCAAGACGGCATCGGTGCAGGAGGCCGCCGGCCATCTGCGCGCCGCGCCGCCGGACAGCCAGGAAGTGCGGTTCACTGCCGACGGCCGATCGGTCACCCGATGGCGCCCGAAACGCCGCGTTGAAGGCCCTACGCTCTAGGGCTGATCGGGGCCTAACCCTCCGCAAGCCTTGTTAGAATCGTTTTGGCACCGCCCGCAAAAGGTGTTACGGTTCGTTGCGTAGTGGGGCTAATGAAGGACTAAAAGAGTGGATCAAGGGGGCTTCGGCGACGCCGAGATCGTCAAGATTTCCGGCAAGGTCAAGTGGTTCAACGCAGTCAAAGGCTTTGGTTTCGTCAGTCCTGACGACAATTCCGGAGACATATTTCTTCACCTCTCCTGCCTGCGGCAGGCCGGTTACGAAAGCATCGAAGAAGGCTCGACGCTGTTCCTCGAGGTCGCCAAGCGCCCCAAGGGTATGCAGGCCGTGCGCGTTCTTTCTGTAGACACCAGCACTGCACAGCCGTCCTCCGGTGGCCCCGGTGGCGGTTTCGGTGACCGCGGCCCGCGCCCGCCGCGCCAGCCCCGTTTCGGTGGTGGCGACTTTGGCGACCGCGGTGGCTTTGGTGATCGTGGCGGCCGGGGCGGCTTTGGCGACCGCGGTGGTTTTGGCGACCGTGGTGGCGCCGCTGGTGCACCCCGTTTTCCCTCGGTGGTGGCCCAGGGCGATTTCTTCGAGGCCAAGGTCAAATGGTTCAATGCCGTAAAAGGCTATGGCTTCGTGTCGCGCGGCGATGGCCAGCAGGACATCTTCGTCCACATGGAAGTGCTGCGCCGCGAGGGCATCAATGAATTGCAGCCCGGCCAGTCGGTTCGGGTGCGCATCGGTCAAGGACCCAAGGGCCCGCAGGTTGCCGAAATCCGCATGGAGTGATCCTGCGGATCGGGCAGCAGCCGATCAGATAGCGCCGGTGGATTGTTCCGCCGGCGTTTTTCATTCTGCAGGCTGTTTCCGGCTATAGAGGCTTGGTGTGGCGAGGTTGCGGGGCATCCCGCACCTCCAGCAGTCTGCCCTCCGAGGCACCGCTGGCCGCACGTTTCTCGGCTTCATCAGGGTAGCCGTTGAGGATCAGCAGCATGTCGACGGTTTCCCCATCCCTGGCGAGAGGGAAATAAACCCGCTCGGTATCGATGAAGTCACGGTCCGGATGCGGCATGCCAAAGCGGTCATAGATCGGTTGACCCTGTTCCACCGCCGCCGTCATGTTGCCGCGGATGCGGTCGACGAATTCCGGCAGTACGGCATCTTCCAGATAGCGCCCGCTGATTTCGCGACCTGCGGCCGTGCTCTGCAATGTGCCGATCAGGCGAAAACGGAAGCGCAGTTTGTCGTCTTCGCGGATCACATCGACGAGATTGGTAAATGCCAGCATGGCGCGAATGGCAAGCGGGTCGACATGCTGCCGCCCGGGCAGCTTTCCCGGCGGTGCGATCCCGGAAAGATAGTCGCGCATTCTGGCGAACTGCGGATCAAGCTTGGCGTAATCCGGTCGCTGCATTGCTGCCTCCCTGACGCCATTGCCTGATCCTAGCACAGGTTTTGCGCGTTTTGGCCAGCCCTTACATGTAATATTTAGCGCATCTCAATCGCATATTCAGCGACCGGCAGGGCTTTCGGGATCAAGCCCTGCTTAACAAGGTAGTCAGCGAAGCGGCTGTAGCGCCGGCCATCCAGCGCGCGCGGCGCCTGCGCAAAGCGGGGCAAAGTGGCGGCCCAGGCACGGCGGTTGAGTTCGTCATCCAGGCTCTTGCTCTCCTTGATGAAGGCCTGCCAGCTTTTCTGCGGTTCGTTATGCATCATTGCGACGGCTTCCTCGAGTGCGTCGAGCAGGCGCATCAGGCGGTCGTCTTTCAGCTTGTCCTTATGGGCCACCAGGATCAGCTCGTCATACAGCGGCACGCCGAAGTCTTCCGGATAGAAGGCGCGACCGGGCTTGCCGGCGATGTCCATCTGGTTGAGTTCGAAATTGCGGAAGGCGCCGATGGTGGCATCCACCTTGCCGGCAAAGATCGAGGGCGACAGTGCGAAGTTCACGTTCACCAGCGTCACATCGCTCAGCTTGAGACCATACTGCTCCAGCATGGTCTTGAGCAGGGCATCCTCGAAACCACCGACCGAGTAGCCGATCTTCTTGCCCTTGAGATCGCCGACCGACTTGATCGGCCCGTCGCGCAGCACGACCAGAGAATTCAACGGCGTTGAGATCAGCGTGCCGAAGCGACGCAGCGGCAGACCCTGCGCCACCTGCACATGCAACTGCGGCTGATACGAGATGGCGACGTCGGCCTTACCGGCGGCAACCAGTTTGGGTGGATCGTTCGGATCGGCCGGCGCGATCAGGTCGACCTGCAATTCATGGCGGTCGAAGATGCCGGTATGCTTGGCCACCACCAGCGGCGCGTGATCGGGATTGACGAACCAGTCGAGCAGCACGGTCAGCTTGTCATGGGCAGAGGCCATGCCGGGCATCAATGCGACAGTCAGCGCGGCGGCGGCGATCAGATTTTTCATGGTGACGACTCCTTCGAGAATACGCTTACGAATGGGGTGAAGCATGGCTGTCGGCCTGCCAGCGCAGCATGCGGCGGGACAAGGTATCGACGGCGGCATAAAGCGCGACGGCGCAGAGTGCGAGCACGATCAGGGCGGCAAACATCAGATCGGTCTGCACGCGGGCATTGGCCTGCAGCATGCGGAAACCAAGGCCGGCGCTGGCGCCAACCCATTCGCCGATCACCGCACCGATGGGCGCGACCGCGGCGGCGATTTTGAGGCCACTGGCAAAGGCGGGCAGGGCAGCCCGCAGGCGCACATGCATCAGGATGCGCAGGCGATGCTGTGGTGCATTGCCTGTCATGACCTGCGCCAGTTCCAGCCAACCCGTATCGGTGCGGCGCAGGCCATCATAAAGAGTCACGGCAACCGGAAAGAAGATCACCAGCATGGCCATCACGATTTTTGACGCCATGCCAAAGCCGAACCACAGCACCAGCAGCGGCGCCAGAGCAAAAACCGGGACGGCCTGGCTGGCGACCAGCAAAGGCAGTAGCCAGCGCCGCGCTGTGGTCGATACCAGCAGGCCGAGGGCGGCGCAGCCACCGAGCAGCGCGCCGAACAGCAGCCCGAGCAACATTTCAGTGACGGTCACCGCAGCTTCGCTCAGCAGCAATCCGGCATGCTCGACCATGGCGCGCGCGACACGATGTGGTGCCGGCAGGATATAGGGCGGCAGGGCAAACAGCATGACCACGGCCTGCCACAGCAGCAGCAGGCCGCACAGGGTCAGCAGCGGGCGTAGCCGGGCGATCATGGGGCGGTCTCCGTCGCGGCCAGCGCGGCATGGATCGCGCGCAGCACTGGCAACAGTTCAGGCGCCAGCGGGTCACGCGGTTTCGGGCCTTCCAGCACGGCGATCTGCTGTAACTGCGCCGGCCGGCCGGCCAGCACGAAGACACGGTCAGCCATGCGACAGGCTTCGGCCGGATCATGGGTGACCAGCAGCACCGCCCGGTCGGCCAGCAATGCGCTGGCCAGGGTCTGCATGGCGGCACGGGTGATGGCATCCAGGGAGGAGAAAGGCTCGTCCATCAGCACCAGGGGGCGATCTTCCATCAGGGTGCGGGCGAGGGCCGCGCGCTGCCGCATGCCGCCCGACAGGGCTGCCGGGAAGGCACCGGCCCGGTCGGCCAGCCCCAGCCGGCCCAGCAGGGCCATGGCGTGGCCGGTATCAGGCTGTTCGCCCCGCAGGCGGGCCCCCAGCAGCACATTGTCCAGCAGGCTGTACCAGGGCAGCAGCAGATCCTGCTGGGCCATCCAGGCGACTTGGCCAGCCAGGTTGGGGTCGCCGCCGGGCAGCAGGCCGGCCAGCAGCCGGAGCAGGGTGCTCTTGCCGCAGCCGCTGGTACCCAGGATGGCAACGGTCTCGCCCGGCGCCAGATCGAGTGCAAAAGGGGCCAGGACCGCGTGATGGCCATAGGCAAAGGCCGGCCCTGCCAGGTGGAAGCCGGCAGACGGAGTGAGACTGGGAGATAGGAAGGACTGCAATGGCAAAGCCGCTGATCCCTACGCCGGTATCAACCGGATCAGGTTCGAGGGGTCGTCCGGATAACCCGGACCTCTCAGCCGCCCATCGGCTCCCCCTCAGAGGCAAGGCACCATTATAGGCCTGCCGGGCGGCTTGTTAAGGCCCGCCGGCCCGCTAGATTCTGTCCATGCACCAACCCCTGTTCATCGGCAACGAGATTTACCGGCATTCCAGCCTGGGCGGTAAACACCCGCTGTCGATTCCGCGCGTCTCCACGGTGATGGATATGGTCGATGCGCTCGGCTGGCTGCAGCCGGGCCAGTATCGTGAGAGCCAGCCCGCCACACCGGAACAGCTTGGCCGTTTTCACCACCCGGACTACATCGCCGCGGTCCAGACTGCGGAACAGACCCTCAGCATCAGTGCTGCTGAGTCGGAGCGGTATAACCTTGGCCGTGGCGGCAACCCGATCTATGGCACCATGTTCCGCCGCCCGGCCACGGGCGTGGGCGGCAGCCTGATCGCCGCTGCACATCTGCTGAAGAATGGCGGCATCATCTACAGCCCCGGCGGCGGCACGCACCATGGCCGGCCGGCGCAGGCCTCGGGGTTTTGCTATTTCAACGATCCGGTGCTGGCGATCCTGGCCATGCTGGATGGCGGCCTGTCGCGCATTGCCTATGTCGATCTGGATGTGCATCACGGCGATGGCGTTGCCGATGCCTTTGTCGATGATGCACGGGTGATGGTGGTGTCCGTGCATGAGGCCGGCCGTTGGCCGCATTCGGGCAGGCTGGACGAGGAGGGGGCCGGCAACCTGTTCAATCTGCCTGTACCGCCCGGCATGATTGATGACGAGATGGCAGCTCTGATCGAAGCTGCCATCGGCCCGCTGGTGGAATCCTTCGCGCCCGACGCTCTGGTGATCCAATGCGGTGCCGATGCCCTGGCCGACGATCCGCTCGGCAAGCAGGCATTGTCGAATGGCGCCTTGTGGCATGCCGTCGCAGCGCTTAAACCCCTGGCATCCCGCCTGTTGGTACTCGGCGGCGGCGGTTATAATCCCTGGTCGGTGGCGCGCTGCTGGACCGGAATCTGGGCCGAGCTGAACGGCCTGGAAAAACCCGACCGCCTGCCACCGGCGGCGGAAAGCCTGCTGCGGGCCCTGAGCTGGAACCGCAGCGCCGGTCGTGAGCCGCCCGAGCATTGGTTTGTCACCCTGGGCGATGTGCCGCGGCAGGGTGTGGTGCGCGATGATGTGCGCGGTCTGGTGCGCCGCGTAAAAGAGAGGATGAAGGCGTGAAACTCAGTCGCTGGTTTGTCGTTCTCTGCGGCATGGTACTGCTTGCCACCACCCTCGCATCCCCCATCCAGGCCCAGCCGCAGCCGACCCTGCCGCAGAGCGATCTGGTCATCAACACGGCAAAGGGTCCGCAGCGGTTTCGTGTTGAACTGGCGGACAATGACATGTCGCGGTCGCGCGGCATGATGTTCCGCACCAGCATGGCGCCGGATGCCGGCATGCTGTTCGACTTCAAGCAGGAACAGATGGCGTCGTTCTGGATGCGCAACACGCTGCTGCCGCTCGACATGCTGTTTATCAAGGCGGATGGCACCATCCTCAACATCCACCAGCGCGCCATCCCCCATGACGAAAGCGGGGTCAATTCCACCGGTCCGGTCCGGGCCGTGCTGGAGGTCAATGGTGGCACGGTCTCCCGGCTGGGTATCAAGCCGGGCGATACGGTTGATCATGCCATTTTCGGCCGGGCTCCCAAGCGCTGACCCTGCCTGAACGGTGTTTCCGGGCTCCGCAGGCCCCCTGGAGGGCTGGCCGGCCGGCCCGGCTTCATGCTAAAAGGCGCACGCTTTTCCGCTATTTAAGGCGGGGTGTAGCTCAGTCTGGTAGAGCGCTTGCTTTGGGAGCAAGAAGTCGCTGGTTCGAATCCAGTCACCCCGACCATAATAGCCCGGCCCATCGTCAGACATGCCAGGCTGGCAGGATCAGGGGATTTTGAGCATGACCAAGGCGCGTATCTATCAACCGACCAAAACCGCCATGCAGTCGGGCAAGGCGCGGACCCGCCAGTGGGTGCTGGAATACGACACCGCCGACAGCCGCTTCGTCGAGCCGCTGATGGGCTGGACCGGTGCCGCCGGCACGCTGGGCCAGCTGACCCTGAAATTCGACAGCAAGGAAGAGGCGATCGCCTACGCCGACAAGCGCGGCATCGCCTACGAGATCGAAGAGCCGCAGGCGCGCAAGCTGAACCGCCGCGCCTACGCCGATAACTTCGCGTATACCAGAATCCGCTAAATCCGGTTGGCGAGGTGCCCGAAACGGCCGGCCTCGCCGGCCGTTGCCGTTTGCAGTGTTTTGTTTCAGTGCCCTTAGCTCAGTTGGATAGAGCAGCCGCCTTCTAAGCGGCAGGTCGGTGGTTCGAATCCACCAGGGCACGCCATCCCTCCCGTCGTGTTGCGCTGCACCTATAAATCCCTGCGAGGCGGATCCATTTCGCGCTTGCATGGATACAGCCACATCTTGCATACAAGATATGGAAACAAGAGAGGCGCCGGATAACGGCGTCGCGTCAGGGAGGCGGGCATTTCAGTGCCACAGCCGTCGCGTAAAACAGCCGCCAAGCGGCAGCCGAACCGGCCGCGCATCGCGTCGCCGGCGAAGATAAGGCACGGCCGCCCCAGCCCGACGCCACGCGCGACCTCGGCCGTGCTGGTTTACGAAACCCTGCATGAAGACATCATCGCCCTGCGTATCCAGCCGGGCGCCAGCCTGTCGGAAAACGACTTGGCCAGCCGGTATGGCGTCAGCCGCACGCCGGTGCGCGAGGCTTTGCTGCGGCTGGCCGATGAAGGGCTGGTTGAGATCGTGCCGAAGTCAGGCACGACAGTCAGCCGTATTCCCTATGCCCAGCTCAACGAAGCCATCGTGATCCGCAAAGCCCTGGAAGAGGTGGCCGTGCGCGAGGCTAGCAGGCGGGCAACCAAGAGCCAGATCACCGGGCTGTGGTCTCTGGTCGAGCGCCAGCGCGAGGCGGCCAAGGCCGATGATCGCAACGGCTTCCATGCTGCCGATGAGGCTTTTCACGCCGCGATTGCCGAAGCAGCCGGTTATCCCGGCATCTGGCAACTGGTCAACCAGGTGAAGGTACAGGTCGATCGTATCCGTCACCTGACCCTGCCGGAAGGCGGCCGCATGCTGCGGGTGACCAAGGAACATGCCGCCGTGCTCACCGCGATGGAAAAGCGCGATGCCGAGCGGGCAATCGCGGCCATGAGGAATCATCTGGATGGACTGGATCAAAGCCTGCCGGATATTCGCCGGCGCAATCCGGACCTGTTTGTCGATGAGGCGGGCGTTTTCCTTTTGCCTGGGCCAGCCGGGCGAAAAACCAGCAGTCAGTAAAACTCAAAAACAAGGGAGAGAAACATGAAACGAATAGTGACAGGTCTTGCCATCGCGGCAGCCTTTACCGTTGCGTTGCCGGCCGCAGCGCAGACCAAGCTGAAATGGGCGCATGTCTATGAGACGCCCGAGCCCTACCATACCGAAGCCGTCTGGGCCGCCGCTGAAATCGCCAAGCGTACCAACAACAAATATCAGATCGAGGTGTTTCCGGCCTCGCAGCTTGGCAACGAGAACCAGATCAACGAAGCGCTCGGCCTCGGCACGGTCGACATGATCTATACCGGTGTTGCCTTCGCCGGCTCGATTCACAAGCCTGTCGCCATCACCAATGCGCCATTCATTCTACGGGACTACAACCACTGGAAAGCGTATCGCGACTCCTCTCTGTTCCGCGATATCGCATCCGGTTACGAGAAGAAGACCGGCCATAAAATGGTATCGCTGACCTATTACGGCCAGCGCCATGTGACAGCCAATCGCGAAATCAAGAAGCCGGAAGACATGAAGGGCATGAAACTGCGGGTGCCACCGGCACCGCTGTTCCTCATGTTCACCAAATCGGTCGGGGCCAATGCTACTCCGATTGCTTTCGCCGAAGTGTATCTCGCGCTTCAGCAGAAGACGGTGGATGGCCAGGAAAACCCGCTGCCCACCATCATGGCC
>NZ_CALSAN010000049.1:0-23998 GCF_943372915.1 Ferrovibrio terrae
GACGCGCACGGCGCTGTCGCCGCGCCTGATGGGCCATATCGCCGAGCCTTTCGTCGAGCTGCATCCCGAGGATGCCGCCGCCCATGGCATCACGGCGGCCACGCTGGCGGTGCTGCAGAACGACCGCGCCAGCATCGTGGTGCGGGCGCTGGTGAGCGAAGACCAGAAGCGCGGCACCGTCTTCGTGCCGCTGCACTGGACCGACCAGTTCAGTGGCAAGGCGCGCGTGGATGCCCTGGTCAATCCGGCCACCGATCCGGTCTCGGGCCAACCGGAGCTGAAATTCACCGCCGTGGCTTTGCGCCCTTACGCGGCAGCCTGGTATGGCTTTGCCGTGATGGCCGAAGCGCCGGGCGAGATCGCCACCGGCTACTGGGCCAAGGCGAAGGCGAAAGACGGCTGGCGTGTCGAACTGGCCGATGCAGTATTGCCGCAGGACTGGACCGCTTTTGCCCGCGCGCTGTTTGGCCTCGATGCGCTATCAGAAATCGACCTGCTCGCTTATCACGACAGTGCCGCCGCGCATCACCGTTTCGCGGCCTTCAGCGGCGAGCGCCTGATCGGCGCGCTGTTCGTCGCACCCGAGCCGGTGGCAGTGTCGCGCGGCTGGGCCGCCGAACAGCTCGGCCGAACAGTGTCGACGCCGGGCGAGCGCATGCGCCTGCTGGCCGGCCGCGCCGGCGCGTCGCAGCCCGATCGCGGCGCCCAGGTCTGCGCCTGTTTCGATGTCGGGGCCGGGCAGATTGCCGCGGCCGTCGCCGGTGGCTGCCACACGGTGGAAGCGGTCGGCACGGCGCTGCAGGCCGGCACCAATTGCGGCTCCTGCCGCAGCGAAATCCGGAGGATCATCGATGCAGTTCGCATCCAGAAAGCCGGCTGAAGCAAATCCGCAACGCATCGGCACCCTGGCCAAGCTGCCGGTGTTCCTCGACCTGCATGACAAACAGGCCGTGATCGCCGGCGGTTCGGCGGCGGCGGCCTGGAAGGCCGAACTGCTGGCGGCGGCGGGCGCCACCGTCACCGTCTATGCCGCAGATTTCAGCGCCGAGATGCTGGCCCTCGACGTGACGCGCATTGCGCGCCGCTGGCAGCCTGCCGATCTGGCGGGCGCCACACTCGCCATCATCGATGCCGAGGATGATGCGGCGGCAATTGATTTCCGTGCGGCCGCGAAAGCCGCCGGCGCGATCTGCACCGCCATCGACAAGCCGGCCCATTGCGACGTGCAGTTCGGCGCCATCGTCAACCGCTCGCCTGTCGTCATCGGCATTTCCACCGATGGTGCGGCGCCGATTCTGGCGCAGGCGATCCGCCGCCGCATCGAAACCCTGCTGCCCACCACACTCGGCGCCTGGGCAACTGCTGCCAAGCGCATCCGCAAGACGCTGGCCGAGCGCCTGCCCACGCCGAGCCAGCGCCGCAGCTTCTGGGAGCGCTTTGCCGAGCGCGCCTTCCTGGAAACCGCCGTGCCGACCGAGATTGAAATCGAGCACAGTAAAGCTGGCGGCCATGTCACGCTGGTGGGCGCCGGGCCGGGCGATGCCGAGCTGCTGACGCTGAAAGCGATGCGCGCGCTGCAGGCCGCCGATGTGATCCTGTTCGACGATCTGGTATCCGACGAGGTGCTGGAACTGGCCCGTCGCGAAGCCAAGCGCATGATGGTGGGCAAGCGCGGCGGTCGTGCCAGCTGCAAGCAGGAAGACATCAACGCGCTGATGGTCAAGCTGGCGCGCCAGGGCAAGCGCGTGGTGCGGCTCAAGGCCGGCGATCCGATGGTGTTCGGTCGCGCCGGCGAGGAAATCGCCGCGCTGGAGGCTGCCGGTATTCCGGTCGCCGTGGTGCCGGGCATCACGGCGGCACTGGCGGCGGCCAGCAGCCTCGGCGTATCGCTGACCCATCGCCATGCGGCGCATTCGGTGCGTTTCGTCACCGGCCATTCGCGCCAGGGCGAACTGCCCGGCGATCTCGACTGGCGCGGCCTGGCCGATCCGGAAACCTCGCTGATGGTCTATATGGGCGGCCGCACCGGCGGCGCCTTTGCCGCCCGGCTGATGCATGAGGGCCTGTCGCCCGCCATGCCGGTGGCGGTGGTGACGGCGGTATCGCGGCGGGACGAGACGCGCTGGACCGGCCAGTTGTCGGAGCTGGGCGACGCCCTGCTGCGCATCGGGACCGAACAGCCGGTGCTGGTCGGCATCGGCCAGGTGTTTGCCGCTGCCCGTGTGCAGGCCATGCCGGCCGATATGGAAAACGTCGCTTAAGGCTACAGGATCGGCCCGTCGACCAGCACGCGGCCCTTGGGGTCTTCCACTTCGATCACATAGAGGTCCGGGTCGCGCGTGATCGCCTTTGCGATGGCGGATTCGGCATCGGCATCGCTGATGCAGGCGCCGCCCAGCCGCAGCCAGCCCGGCCGGCCCTGGGCATCGCGGGCCTGGCCCAGCAGCGTGGCCACCTGCGGCCCCAGCGCGATCTTGAGCAGCACTGTGCCGGCATCCGGGTCGCCCTTGCGGCGGATATAGACCGGAATGGCTTCCAGGTCGTAGCGCCGCAGGATTGCCTGCACCACCAGGTTGGATTTCAGCCGTGCTTCCATGTTGGCCCCTTGCTCATGGGCCAAAGTGCCCCGGATCGGCGGCGGTCACAATGCCGCCCGGGCAGCCAATTGGGGGATGGGGCAGGGCTTATTGCGGCCGTGGCGGCTTTGCGGCCTGGCTGGTAGACTGGGATTCGGTCTGGAGAGCCAGATGAACCAGTTGAAGCCGGAACTCGATCTCGACCTCGCGGGCAAGCAGACGCGGGCGGGCTCTTTGCGCCAGCGCATTGCCGACGAGATCCTGTCCGGCCGCCTGCCGCCCGGCGCCCGGCTGGAGGAGCAGGATCTGGCCGACCGCTTCGGCGTGTCGCGCACCCCGGTGCGTGAGGCGCTGAAAGCCCTGGTCGAGACCGGCCTGGTGGAAATCCGTCCGCATCGCGGCGCGCTCGTCGCCATCCCCTCGCGCCAGCATATGCATGACCTGTTCGAGGTGATGCGCGAGCTGGAAGCCATCTCGGCGCGCTATGCCGCCCAGCGCATGACCGCGGCCGAGCGCAAGAAGCTGGAAGAGTTTCACGAACGCACCCGCATCCTGGTGCGCGACGGCGAGATAGACGCCTATGCGCAGATGAATGTGGGCTTCCACACCCTGATCTATGAAGGCACGCATAACACTGCGCTGGTGGAAAACACCATGGCGGTGCGCCAGCGCCTGTCGCCCTTCCGCCGCGCGCAGTTCAGGCTGGTCGGCCGTCTGGCGAGTTCATTCGCCGAGCATGATGCGGTGGTGCGCGCGATTTTGCAGGGCGATGCAGCGGCGGCCGAGACCGCGATGGCGCATCATATCGGCACGGTGGATACCGTGTCGGAGGAATTTACGCGGTAAACAATTCATTTCTTGCTAAATTCAAGCGAAGCGATAGGTGTCCGCATGAATCGTGCTCTCCTAATTGGAGCAGGATTTTCTTACAATTGGGGCGGCCCGCTCGCTTCCGATCTATTTAGCCGTTTGCTCGGCTCGCCAGAGCTAACCGATGGTGATTTGATTCTTTTGAGGAAGTATCCGCAGAACTTTGAAGACACATTAGCTGTGCTTCAAATGGAATTCATGAAATCCGGGAAGACCTCTCTAACGCCACAGTTGGAGAGGATGCAAAATGCTCTGAAGCGGATATTTGATGAACTCAATGCTGATTTCTCGACGGCCACCTTTGAGTTTCAGAAACCTATTTTTCGAGAGTATAGCCTAAGTCAATTCTTGGCTTATTTTAATACGATCTTCTCGCTTAATCAGGATTTATTGCTTGAGTATCACTACCTAAACGGAAATGTTGAGTTGTCTGGTCAAGGTTGGAGTGGCTGGGTTTTGCCAGGAATGAAGCGGGCGAGAGAAGTCGCATCACCGCTGGTTTCTGAAGCGGCTCGTTATATGTGGGCAGCAGAGGACGTGCCGTACAAGTTAGATGGAAAAGTACAGCCTTTAATCAAATTGCACGGGTCGTCGAATTGGATCGACGCAAAAAATAACAGTTTAATGATTATGGGAGGTTACAAGGATAGGGCCATTGCTGCTCACTCGGTGCTGAAGCAGCATCTTGAGACGTTTCGATCTGAGATAAGTAAGCCAAATACACACCTAATGATTATTGGATATGGCTTTAATGACAATCATATCAATAATGCTCTCTTTGATGCAGCTAAAACCGGAAATCTCAAACTCTTTATTGTCGATCCTGCAGGTATCGCTGTTTTGAATAGGCAGAACCAAGGCGCGGCAATCCCTGCGAAATCACAAACTGCACAGATTCTGGAGCCTTGCGTTTTTGGGCTATCGAACCGGGCCTTAAGTTTTACTTTTGGCTCAAATGGAAAGCCGGAACTTCGTCAGCTAATGAGCTTCATCGGCAAGCAGATCACCTGATCCGTTCACTCCACCGGTACCGTCTTCGCCGCTTCGTCGCGGCCGCGCACGCGTTCGCGGTGCAGCACGTACAGCCCGCTGGCCACCACGATGACGATGCCGGCCCAGGCCAGCCCGTTGGGCATGTCGCCCCAGATCAGATAGCCGGCCAGCAAGGCCCAGATCAGGCCGGTGTAGCGGAACGGGCCGACGGTGGCGATGTCGCCATGGCGGAAGGCATCGACGATCAGCAGATAGCCGATGATCAGGAAGACACCGGCGCAGGCCAGCAGCGTGTATTCACGCCAGCCGATGGCGACCCAGCCCTCGAAGGCGGAGAGCACCAGCGCGCCGCCGGTCACGAAAACCGAATTGGTTGTGGCCACGATCAGGGAGGGAATGTCCTGGCCGATGCGCCGCGTGCTGAGATCGCGCGCCACGACGAACACCGTGGAGCAGAGCGCGACCAGCGCATAGGCGTTGAAGCCTTCGGCGCGCGGCTGCACGATCAGCATGATGCCGCCGAAACCGACGGCCACCGCGGTCCAGCGCCGCCAGCCTACCGGCAGGTGCAGGACCACAGCGGCCACCGCGGTCATCATCAGCGGCGAACTCATGTTGATCGCGGTGACATTGCCGATCGGCATATGGAACAGCGCCACGATGAAGAGCAGCGTAGCGATCAGATCCAGGCTGCTGCGCGTCATCACCGCCGGATGCAGGGCGCGGCGCAGCTGGCTGGCCTGGCCGGTGGCAAACACCAGCGCCAGCAGCAGCAGCGTGGCCATGAAATTGCGCAGGGAGATCAGCTGGCCGGTCGGCATGGTGCTGCTGGCCAGCTTCACCAGGCTGTCATTGGCGACGAATACGGCCATGCCGAGCATCATCGAGGCGACGCCGCGACGGGTGCCGGTGCCGATCAGGCGGGTGTAAAGCGGGAAAGCGAGCACGGTGAGTTACGGGTAAGGGCGAAACGCGGGGTTGTGATTTTGATTTTCCGACCCCGGCACCCTACCTTGTATCAAGATCGCCGCAACCAAGAGGCGCCGCAGGGCAGGGCTGCCCAGACTGCAGGCCTGCCCTTGATCACGGCCCCGCAACAGATCCGGAGGATGCCATGTGGTTCCAGACCCCACGCCATAAGGTCGAAATGCCGCCCCGCGACCGGGCGCTGCCCGGGCGGGCCACCGCCATGCCGGTGCCGGCCAAGCATTTCGTCAACGGCAATCCGCTGAAGGGGCCGTATCCGGACGGCATGGAGGTCGCCATCTTCGGCCTCGGATGCTTCTGGGGCGCCGAGCGCAAGTTCTGGCAGGCCGGGCCGGGCGTCTACAGCACCTCGGTGGGCTATAGCGCCGGCTACACGCCGAATCCCACCTACGAAGAGGTCTGCAGCGGCCTGACCGGCCATAACGAGGTGGTGCAGGTGGTGTTTGATCCGGCCAAGATCAGCTACAGCGCGCTGCTGAAGATCTTCTGGGAAAGCCATGATCCGACCCAGGGCATGCGCCAGGGCAACGACACCGGCACGCAGTACCGCTCCGGCATCTACACCACCTCGCCGGCGCAGCAGCAGGCGGCCGAGGCCTCGCGCGATGCCTATCAGGTGGCGCTGACCAAAGCGAAGCGGGCGAAGATCACCACCGAGATCATCGCCGCGCCGGCCTTCTATTATGCTGAGGACTATCACCAGCAGTATCTGGCCAAGAATCCCAATGGCTACTGCGGCTTAGGGGGGACGGGCGTGTCCTGTCCGATTGGCCTGGAAGTCACGCCATAGATTTTCTTGAATTCTATCGTTCTTTCGGCATAAATTGCCGGTATGGACAATTTTGACAGGAAAATACTAGAGCATATCCAGGTTTTTGGCCGGTCCTCCTATGGCGAGATCGGGGCCGTCGTCGGCCTGTCGGTCTCGGCCGTCAACGAGCGGCTGAAAAAGCTGGAGAAAAGCGGCGCCATCGCCGGCTGGACCGCGCGGGTCGATCCGCAGGCAGTCGGTAGCCCGGTGCTGGCCTTCGTCTATGTCCTGATCGAGCGGCCCGAGCATGAAGCGGCCTTCCTGGCGCTGGTCCGCGCGGACGCCGCGATCCAGGAATGCCATCATGTCGCCAGCGACTGGTCGTATCTGCTGAAGGTGCGGGCGGCCAGCCTGCTGGACCTGGAAGACCTGGTGGCACGCCGCATCAAGGCGCTGCCCGGCATCCCGCGCAGCCAGACCATGATCGCGCTCTCCACTGCCAAGGAAACCGCAGCCGTGCCAATTGTGGCGACCGCGTCGCCAGCATGACCGGCACAGCATGACCGCGGATGGCGAATTCTTCCTGCGCGGCATCCTGCTCGGGCTGGCTGTGGCGGCGCCCGTGGGGCCGATCGGCGTGCTGTGCATCCAGCGCAGCCTGGCCGGCGGGTTCTGGATGGGCTTCAGCGGCGGCATCGGCACGGCGGTGGCCGATGCGCTCTATGCCGCGCTGGCGGCGGCGGGCTTTGCCGTGCTGGCCGGCGGGCTGGGCAGCATCGGGCCGGTGCCGGTGCAGCAGATCCTGCAATGGGGCGGCGCGCTGTTCATCGCCTGGCTCGGCTGGCGCACCTTGTCGTCAGCGCCGGCAGAAGCCGATGCGGCTGCGCCGATGACCGGTCGCCCGCTGCGGCTGTTTGCTGTCACCTTCGCGCTGACCATGAGCAATCCGTCGACGATTCTATCCTTTGCCGCGCTGTTTGCCGGCCTGGGGCTGGCGGCCGAGCCGGGGCTGGTGACGGCCGCTAGCGCGGTTGCCGGGGTTTTCATCGGTTCGCTGCTCTGGTGGGCAATACTGAGTGGTACGATTGCCGCCCTGCGGCAGCGCGTGGGTATCAGGATGCGCCGCTGGATCAACCGCATCGCCGGCATGGTTCTGATCCTTTTCGCAATCGCACTCGTCGCCTAGCCGCCTCTTGTTTCACCCGGCCTGAATCGGCAATCTGCCTCCCAGTTTTGCGGGCGCAACGACGCGCCCATTGAGGGGAGAACTCTGTGATGACCATGCTTTGGAAAACGCCGCGATGGAAAACGCTGACGGCCGCGGCCCTGCTGTCGGCTGGCGTGTTTGCCCTGCCGATGGTTGCCGTGCAGGCCCAGGAACTGAAGATCGGCATTTCGACCGAGCCGAGCGCGATGGACCCGCACTATCACAATCTCGGTCCGAACAACCAGCTGGCCTTCACGCTGTTCGACACCCTGATCCTGCAGGACGAGACGCAGAAGCTGGTGCCGGGCCTGGCGGAAAGCTGGACGGCGATCAACGACACCACCTGGGAATTCAAGCTGCGCAAGGGCGTGAAGTTCCATGACGGCGCGCCGTTCACCGCTGCCGACGTGGTGTTCTCGATGGCGCGCCCGGCCAAGGTGCCGAACAGCCCGTCGCCGTTCACACTGTTCACCCGCAGCTTCTCCGAAGTGAAGGTGATCGACGACTTCACCATCCAGTTCGTCACCAAGGCGCCGGCACCGCTGCTGCCGACCGACGTGAGCCGCGTGGCCATTATGTCGTCGAAGGCCGCCAAGGCCGATGTGGCCGAAGGCATGACCACCGAGGCGCTGGCCAAGGGCGAAGGCCTGATCGGCACCGGCCCCTACAAGTTCGTGGAATGGACGCGCGGCAACCGCATCGTCTTCGCCGCCAACAAGGATTACTGGGGCGACAAGCCGAAGTGGGAACGGGTGATCTATCGCCCGATGTCGAATGATGCCGCCCGTGTGGCCGCGCTGCTCGCCGGCGACGTCGACATGATCGAGAATCCGCCGCCGGCCGACCTGAAGAAGCTGCGCGAGAATCCGAATGTGAAGATCAGCCAGGCCGTGTCCAATCGCCTGATCTACATCCATCTCGACAGCTTCAGCACGCCGACCACCGTGGGCATCCCCGATGCGGGCGACAAGAACCCGCTGAAGGATGTGCGCGTGCGCAAGGCGCTGTCGATGGCGATCAACCGCGATGCCATCACCAGCCGCATCATGGAAGGTCTGGGCCAGCCGACCGGCGATTTCCTGCCCTCGCCGATGTTCGGTACCCGCAAGGATGCCAAGCCGGATGCCTTCAACGCCGATGCCGCCAAGAAGCTGCTGGCCGAGGCCGGCTATCCGAACGGCTTCTCGATCACGCTGGGCTCGCCGAACAACCGCTACATCAACGATGCCGAAGTGGCGCAGGCGGTGGCCTCGCAATGGACGCGGATCGGCGTGAAGACCAAGGTGGATGCCACCACGGCCACCGTGTTCTTCAAGAACCGTGACTCCTTCGTCTATTCGGCCTATCTGGCCGGCTGGGGCGCGGGCACCGGCGAAATGTCGGACCCGCTGCGCTCGCTGGTGGCGACGCCGAACCGCGACAAGGGCTTCGGCGGCACCAACAAGGGCCGTTATTCGAACCCGCAGCTCGATGCGATCATCGAGCAGGCGCTCGGCACCGTCGACAATGCCAAGCGCGAAGCGCTGCTGCAGCAGGGTTCGAAGATGGCGATCGACGATATGGCGCTGATCCCGCTGCATATCGAGATCACGCCCTGGGCGACCCGCAAGGGCCTCAGCTACAAGGCGCGTGCCGACCAGTATACGGTTGCCAATGGCGTGACCCGCGACTGATCGCGGCCGGCGCTCAGACAGAAACGCCGCGGAAGCGATTCCGCGGCGTTTTTTATGTCAGGAACTGTTCGTTGAGGATGCGCTCTTCCAGGCTGTGGCCGGCATCGAACAGCAGGGTCAGGCCGATCTCCGGCGCTTCGCGGATTTCGACGCTGGCGACGTCGCGCACCTCGTTGAAATCGGCCGTGGCCGAAACCGGGCGCTTGGCGGTTTCCAGCACCTCGATCTTCACCGTGGCATTGCGCCCCAGCAGGGCGCCGCGCCAGCGCCGCGGCCGGAAGGCGCTGATCGGGGTCAGCGCCAGCGCCCCGGCCGAGAGCGGCAACACCGGGCCATGGGCGGACAGGTTGTAGGCCGTGCTGCCGGCCGGCGTCGCCACCAGGGCGCCGTCGCAGACCAGTTCCTCGACGCGCACGCGGCCATCGATCGAGATGCGCAGCTTGGCGGTCTGGCGGGTCTGGCGCAGCAGGGCCACCTCGTTGATCGCCAGCGCTTCATGCTCCTCGCCGCCAAGGGTGACGGCGCGCATGCGCAGCGGGTGCACGATGGCCGCCTGGGCTTCGGCCAGCCGTTCGATCAGGCTGTCTTCCCGGTATTCGTTCATCAGGAAGCCGAGCGTGCCCTGGTTCATGCCATAGATCGGAATCCGGCTGGTCATGTACTGGTGCAGGGTCTGCAGCATGAAGCCGTCGCCGCCCAGGGCCACGATCACTTCGGCCTTTTCCGGCGCGGTATCGCCATAACGCGATGCCAGCCGCGCCCGAGCGGCTTCGGCGGTATCGCCTCTGGCCGCGACAAAGGCGATCTTGCTAAAATGCGTCATTGGAAGTCGTGCCCGCCAGACTGGATGAAAATACGTCAGACCTGAGTTGCGGCCAGTATAGCCAGTGGGGCCGGAGGCGGACAGCCTTCCATGACCTGCGCGATCATAACGGGCCGGCGCGATAACGGAGGGGAACGGGATGTCGGGATCACGAATCATGCTTCATGCCATGCTGATGGCGCTGGGCCTGCTGCTGGCCGGACCTGCCGTGGCGGATACCGACCGCCATGCGGGCTATTACTATCCGCCGATCAGTTCCCGGGAGACCTACAAGGCCCGTGCCGCGGTGATGCCGGAGGCCAGCAGCGACACACGCCTGGGCTTTGTCACCGCCCTGGCCTATCAGCAGAACGGGCGTGCCTATCCGCCCACTTTCGTGATGTTTGCCAAGGGCGAGAGTTTCGAGCGGCTGATCATCGTCGCCATCGGCAGCCACGGCTTCCGCGGCATCTATCAGGCCCGCGCCATGCTGGCGCAGCTGACCAGCATCGCCCGCGGCACCCCGATGTTCCGCGATAATAACCTGCAGGACGTGCTGACCTTCCTCGATCTCGCCCGTATGATGGGGTTCGAGGAATTGACCGTGTCGGATGGGCAGACATTCGCGCACCGGATCACGCTGAAATAGAGGAATGCGTCATGGCGATGTCGGGTTGGAAGACGCTGGCGGTGGCAGTGCTGGCTTTGGGGCTGAGCCTGCCGGTGCAGGCGCAGGAGTTGCGGATCGGCCTGTCGGGTGAACTCAATTCGCTCGACCCGCATTACTTCAACCTGACGATCAACAACCAGATCGCTTATTCGATCTTCGGCACGCTGATCCAGCAGGATGAAACGCAGAAACTCACGCCGGGCCTGGCCGAAAGCTGGAAGACGCTGGACGACACCACCTGGGAGTTCCGCCTGCGCAAGGGTGTGCGGTTCCATGACGGTTCGCCGTTTACGGCCGCCGATGTGGTGTTCTCGATGGCGCGCACCGCCAAGGTGCCGAACAGTCCGTCGCCGTTCACGCTGTTTGCACGCGCCTTCAGCGATGTGAAGGTGATCGACGACCACACCATTCATTTCATCACCCGGGCGCCGTCGCCGCTGCTGCCCAACGATCTCAGCCGCGTCGCCATCATGTCGTCGAAAGCCGCCAGGGCCGATGTGGCCGAGGGCATGACCACCGAGGCGCTGAACAAGGGCGAGGGCCTGGTCGGCACCGGGCCGTATAAATTCGTCGAATGGACGCGCGGCAACCGCCTGGTGCTGGCGGCCAATCCGGATTACTGGGGCGGCAAGCCGGTCTGGAGCCAGGTGATCTACCGGCCGATGTCGAACGATGCCGCCCGTGTCGCGGCCCTGCTGGCCGGCGATGTCGACATGATCGAGAATCCGCCGCCGGCCGATATGAAGAAGCTGCGCGAAAATCCGAATGTGAAGATCAGCGATGTGGTGTCGAACCGGCTGATCTATATCTCGCTGGACCAGTCGGAGCCGACCGCCGGCATTCCTGACACGGACGGCAAGAATCCGCTGCGCGATGTGCGGGTGCGCAAGGCGCTGTCCATGGCGATCAACCGTGATGCGATTGCCAGCCGCATCATGGAAGGCCTGGGCAAGCCGGCCGGCGACTTCCTGCCCAGCCCGATGTTCGGCACCCGCAAGGATGCCAGGCCGGAGGCCTATAACCCGGATGCGGCCAAGAGACTGCTGGCCGATGCGGGCTATCCGAATGGCTTCTCGATCACGCTGGGCTCGCCCAACAACCGCTATATCAATGATTCCGAGGTGGCGCAGGCGGTGGCCTCGCAATGGACCCGCATCGGTGTGAAGACCAAGGTGGATGCCGTGAATGCCACGGTGTTCTTCAAGAATCGCGATGAGTTCAAATATTCCGCCGGCCTGGTCGGCTGGGCGGCCGGCACCGGCGAGATGTCGAACCCGCTGCGTTCCATCGTCGCCACGGTCAATCGCGACAAGGGTTTTGGCGCTGCCAACAAGACGCGCTATTCCAATCCGGCACTGGATGCGGTGATCGAGGAAGCCCTGCGCACGGTGGATGCAGGTAAACGCGAAATGCTGCTGCAGCAGGGCTCGAAGATGGCGCTGGACGACCAGGCGCTGATCCCGCTGCATATCGAGGTGACCAGCTGGGGCCTGCGCAAGGGCTTCAGCTACAGGGCGCGTGCCGACCAGTACACGCTGGCCAATGGCGTCAGCAAGGATTGAGTCTTAACCGCCGGTCACGCTCATGTGGCGCGGCACGGCGGCGGGCGCCTGGCGACGATCGATGATGAAATCGTGGCCCTTGGGTTTGCGCGCGATCGCCTCGCGGATGGCATCTTCCAGCGGCGCGTCGCTTTCCGAGAGGCGCAACGGCGCGCGCAGGTCGGCGGCATCGTTCTGGCCGAGGCACATATACAGCGTGCCGGTGCAGGTCAGCCGCACGCGGTTGCAGCTTTCGCAGAAGTTATGGGTCAGCGGCGTGATGAAGCCCAGCCGTCGCCCGGTTTCGGCCACGGTGTAATACCGCGCCGGGCCGCCGGTCTTGTAGTCGGTCTCGTCCAGGGTCCATTTGCGCTGGATCTGCGCCCGCGCCATCGACAGCGGCATATACTGGTCGATGCGCGCTTCCTCGCCGATCTCGCCCATCGGCATCACCTCGATGAACACCAGATCGAAGCCCTCGTCGCCGCACCAGGCGATCAGGTCGTTGAATTCCATGTCGTTGACGCCGCGCAAGGCCACGGCATTGATCTTGACCTGCAGCCCGGCCGCCTTGGCCGCCTGCAGCCCGGCCATCACCTTGTCGAGCTTGCCCCAGCGGGTCAGCTCGGTGAATTTGTCGCTGTCCAGCGTATCGAGCGACACGTTGATGCGCTTCACGCCGGCCGCGGCCAGCCCATCGGCATATTTCTCCAGCTGGCTGCCATTGGTGGTCAGCGTCAGCTCGTCCAGCGCGCCGGTCTTCAGATGGCGGCCGAGGCTGTCGATCAGGGTCATGATACCGCGCCGCACCAGCGGCTCGCCGCCGGTCAGCCGCAGCTTGCGCACGCCCATGCGCACGAAGGCCGAGCAGAGCCGGTCGAGCTCTTCCAGGCTCAGCACATCGGCCTTGGGCAGGAAGGTCATGTCTTCCGCCATGCAGTAGACACAGCGAAAATCGCAGCGGTCCGTGACCGACACGCGCAGATAAGAAATCGAACGGCCGAAAGGATCAATCATGTGGCAAACGGGGCTCCCGGAATCCACCGTCCCGGCACGCTTAAGATAGAGAGCGGGGGTGCTTCGGGCAACCCCACCATAAATCACGATTTAAGCGGTTTTCAGCCCTGCAGCGGCAGGCGGACCTCGACCACATCGCTGCCGGCGCTGCTGGACGCCACGCGCTGGAAGCCCAATTCGGCCGCCAGGGTCCGCATCGCCTGGTTTTCCCGCAGGATGTCGCCGACGATCTCGCGGGTGCCGCGCTGGCGGCAGTAATTGATGATCTTGCGCATCAGCAATTCGCCGAGCCCCTGGCCCTTCATGTCGGTGCGCACCAGCACGGCGAATTCGGCGCGCAGGTTGTCGGGATCGGTGATCGCGCGCACCACGCCCAGCGTTTCGGCCGGACCGTCAGCATCGGCCGGGTTGGGCCGTGTGGCGATGAAGGCCATCTCGCGCTCGTAATCAATCTGGGTGAAGCGCGCCATCTCGCTATGCGGCAGCTGCCGCATCGGCGAGAAGAAACGCAGGCGGAAATCCTCGGCCGAGACTCGCTGCAGGAAATCCTCATGCGCCGGCTCGTCCTCGGGCCGCACCGGACGCAGCAACACGCTCTCGCCGCTGCGCAGCGTGGCGGTCTCATCCAGGCCGCTGGGATAGGGCCGGATCGCCAATCGGTCATGGCCATGCACGGCACTGGGGCGGATCACCATGCGGGCATCCAGCGCCACCATGCCCTGGTCATCGGCATAGAGGGGATTGATATCCAGCTCGGCCAGTTCGGCATGGTCGGCGATCATCTGGGCGACGCGGATCAGCAGGGCGGCCAGCGCATCGCGATCCACTGGCGGGAAGTCGCGATAGCCGGCCATCAGGCGGCTGACCTTGGTACGGTCGATCAGGTCATGTGCCAGATGCATGTTGAGCGGCGGCAGGGCAATGGCACGGTCGCCGATCACCTCGACGCCGACGCCGCCCTGGCCGAACATGATGGCCGGGCCGAAGATCGGATCGGTCAGCGCGCCGACAATCAGTTCATGGGCGCGCGGCCGGCGGATCATCGCCTGGATGGTGAAGCCGTCGATGCGGGCATCGGGCCTGCGGTTGCGCACGCGGGTCAGCATCGCCTCTGCGGCAGTGATCAGCTCGGCCTTGCTGCTCAGATTCAGCGCGACGCCGCCGACATCGGATTTATGCGTGATGTCGGGAGACAGGATCTTGAGCGCGACCGGATAGCCGATGCGATGTGCGGCACTCACCGCAGATGCCGTATCGATGGCGGCCTCGGTGGGCACCACGGGAATGCCATAGGCGGCGAGGATGCGCTTGCCTTCGATTTCGTTCAGCATGCTGCGCCCTTCACGGAGCGCAATCTCGATCACGGCACGCACGGCGGCATGATCGGGTGAAAAATTCTCCGGCAGCTCGGCCGGAATTTCCATCAGGTTCTTCATGTTGCGGCGGTAATCCACCATATGCATGAAGGCACGGGCCGCGGCATCCGGCGTTTCGTAGGACGCCAGGCCTGCTTCGGCAAAGGCGCGCCGCGCAGCCTGCACCGCTTCGCCGCCCGACCAGCAGGTCAGCACATTCTTGGTTGCACCGCGCGCAGTTTCGATCACCGCCTGGGCCGGTTGCAGCGACGGCACAATGGCAGTGGGGGCGTGCATCACCAGCACCGCGTCAACGCCGGGGTCGGCCAGCACGATCTTCAGCGCGTCGGCATAGCGCTGGCTCGGGGCGTCGCCGATGATGTCGACCGGATTGCCATGCGACCAGGTCGACGGCAGCACGGCATCCAGCGCATCCAGCGTGGCACCAGAAAGGTCGGCCATGGTGCCGCCGCATTCGATCAGCGTATCCACCGCCATCACGCCGGGGCCGCCGCCATTGGTGACGATGGCCAGGCGTTCGCCGGGCAGGCGGCGGCTGCGCGCCAGTGTCTCGACGGTGTCGAACAGTTCCTCGACGCCATTCACGCGCAGGATGCCCGCACGACGCAGCGCAGCGGTATAGACGTCATCACCGCCGGCCAGCGCCCCGGTATGCGAGGCCGCGGCCTGGGCGGCACGGGCGTTGCGGCCGGATTTCACCGCCACGATCGGCTTGTTGCGCGCCGCCGCCCGGGCGGCCGACATGAACTTGCGCGCGTTTTTCACCGACTCGATATAGAGCAGGATCGCGCGCGTCTGCGGGTCGGTGGCGAGATAGTCGATGATGTCGCCGAAATCGACGTCGGCTGAATCGCCCACGGAGAGGAAATGGCTGAAGCCGACGCCATGCTGGCGGGCCCAGTCGAGCACGATGGTGCACAGCGCGCCCGACTGGCTGACGAAGGCCAACTGTCCCGGCGCGGCATTGGCATGGGCGAAACTGGCATTCAGCCGCAGGCCCGGAATGATCAGGCCGATTCCGTTCGGCCCCAGGATGCGCAGCAGATATGGTTTGGCGGCGTCCAGCATGGCCTGCTGCAGGCTGCGGCCATCGGCCAGCTTCTGTGTCGACAGGCCGGCCGTCAGCACCACGGCGGCGCGGCAGCCCATTTCGCCCAGCATGGCAATCTGTTCAGGCACGGCGGTCGGTGGCACCACGATGATGGCAAGGTCGGGTATGCCGGGCAGGGCGCGCACGGATGCGTAGCAGGGCAACTCCTGCAGGCTGCGGTATTTCGGGTTGACCGGCCAAATCGCGCCGTTGAATCCGCCGCGGATCAGGTTATCGAGCACCACGCTGCCGACACGGGCGGGCGTGCCCGAAGCGCCGATCACGGCAACCGATTTGGGCGCGAAGAGTTTATCGAGATTGCGAATCGTCATGCTGCACCACTATAGCCGATCCATGACGTGCACATGACGCAGCAGTCGGAGTGACAGCCAGCCGGCGGCAGCCAGTATAACGCCCCACAGCGCCAGGGGCAGGTCGCCGAGCAGCGAAATGGCAACCGCGGCAACCACCAGCAGCGCGGCAAGGGCCCAAGCTTCAGGTTGCAGATACTGCTGGCATTGCCGTCGGGCGGCCACCGCCAGTTGCAGGGTGGCGATCAGGTTGGCGGCAAGCATGGCAAAGGCGGTGCCGGTGGCGCCAGCCAGGGTCGCGGCCGGCCAGATCAGGGCGAGGAACAGCATCAGGGCCAGCAGGCTGTTGGTGGCCGACCAGCCGGTGCGGCCGTCACGCAGCATGCCGGCGGTGAGCGGCGACCGCACCGTCATCACCAGCCGCGACAGCAGCAGCAGGGCAAACAGGCC
This sequence comes from Ferrovibrio terrae, assembly GCF_943372915.1. GTDB lineage: Bacteria > Pseudomonadota > Alphaproteobacteria > Ferrovibrionales > Ferrovibrionaceae > Ferrovibrio > Ferrovibrio terrae_A. The sequence continues at coordinate 16,315 of NZ_CALSAN010000049.1, forward strand.
GGCACTGCCGGGCATCGGGTCATGCGCCAGCATCTGGAACAGCGGTTCGCGCAGCGCCAGCAGGATCAGGGCGAAGGCGGCGCCAGCGGCCAGCATCACGCTGCTGATACGGCCCAGGATCTGCGCCGCATCGGTTTTACGCAGGGCATGATGCACCAGGCCACCGAAGGCCATCAGGAAGGGGTTTGCCAGCAGGCCCTCGAACAGCATGGTGACGCGGTTGACCACCAGGAACAGGCCGGCCGTCTCGATCGAGACCAGCGCGGCCAGCAGGAAGCGGCAGATCGTATCGAGGGCATAGCGCAGGGTCAGGCTGCCCATCATTGGCAGCCCATAGCGCAGCAGCCGCTGCGACCGCGCGATATCGAAATCGATTGTCAGGCGCGGCAACAGCAACACCAGCGCGACGAGGGTGGCGCTGCCCTGCGCGATCAGCTGCGCCCCCAGCAGGCCAGGCAGGCCATAGCGCTGCTCCACCACCATCCAGTAACTGAAGGCCAGCAGCAGCGCGAGCTGCGCCACCGCAATCACGCCGGCGAGCTTGACATGGCGCGCGGCGCGCAACTCGGTCAGCAGCACCACCTGTGTCGCACCGATGAACAGCAGTGGTACCAGCAGCCAGGCCATCGGCAGCGGGACCGCATCGAATTGCGCCATGACCGTCGTGCTGCCGAACAGCCCGGCCAGCAGGATGCCGACCACCAGGCTGCCGGCACTGCAGAGGATCAGCGTGTTGCCGAGCAGCCGCGGGCGGTCGTCGGACGGGATATGGGCGTAATAGTAGAGATAGGAAAATTTAAGGCCGAGCAGGCCCAGCGTCAGGCCCTGCGTCAGTGCGGTATCGACCAGGCTGAACAGGCCCAGTTCCGCCGGACTCAGGCTGGCGGTGATCATGGGCAGGAGCAGGATGCCGCCCAGGCTGAGCAGGCCGAGCGACAGGAAATAGCCGCCGAAGTCGTGCAGCAGGGCGCGGGTATAGGCAGCCGGCCCGGCCAGCAGTTCCGGCGCGGTCGTGGTGGGGGCGCTGGAGTCGGCCAGTGCGGAGGGAATCGGCCCGGGAGGACTCGCCTTGGGAAAAATCACATCTGTGCTCCCGGATCGCCGGGGATTACCAATCCATTAACGGTCATGGCATAAGTCTCGGCAGAGTATCATGCAGCCCGATAGGATCGCTCAGAAAATCCGCCTGGCGCTCGGCACGGCCAAGAGACTCCATGTGAGTGGACACCTTGGCGATGCGCAGCGAGCCTGCGAACTTGTGCTCAAACTGGATGCCGGCAATGTCGCAGCCCTGACGCGGCTTGGCCTGATCGCCAAGCAGGAGCGGCAGGCCGAGGAGGCCATCGCGCATTTCTCGGCCGCCGTTGCTGCCGCGCCGCAGGATGTCTATGCACTGCGGCTGCTGGCCAGCACGCTGCGCGAACAACGACGGCCAGAGGAAGCTGTCGCCCTGCTGGAGCGGAGCCTGCCGCAGCTGCCGCGGCCCAGTGCGCTTCTTCTGAATGAACAGGGGCGCTGCCTGCTCGATCTGGGCGAGACCGAGAAAGCCCTGGCCTGTTTCGAGGCTGCGGCAGCGCGCGCACCACAGAATGCCGAGATTGCCAGCATGCTGGGCCTGGCGCGGCGGCGCATCGGTGACAAGGCCGGCGCGCGGGCCGCATTCCAGACGGCACTGGCGCTGAATCCCGATGATGCCGCGGCGATGAACGGTATCGGTAACGACGCGCTTGAGCAGGAAGACTTCGCGGCCGCTGCCGACTGGTATCGTCGCGCCATTGCCCAGCGGCCGAAATTTCTCAAGGCCCAAAAGAACCTCGCTTATGCTCTCAGTCTTGCCAATGATGTGGCTGGCGCGCGTGCCGCGTTTGAACGCGTATTCGAGAGTCACCGCGATGTGGCCGAAGCGCATATGGATTACGGCCTTTTCCTGCTCTCGATCGGCGACTATGCGCGCGGCTGGCAGGAATACGAGCACCGGTGGCGCTTCGACGGCTTCGGCGAACAGGATTGGGGCGGCGGGCTGCTGCGCTGGAGCGGTGAACCGCTGAACGGCCGGCATCTGCTGCTCTGGGGCGAACAGGGCATCGGCGACCATATCCTGTATGGCACCATGCTGCCCGATGCGATCCGGCGCGCCGGAGAAGGCGTGGGAGGCGGCGAGGTCACGGTCGCTGTCGAAGCCCGGCTGGTGCCGCTGTTCGCGCGCTCGCTGGCACAGACTGGCGCCACCGTGGTGGAGCGCGGCGCCGATATCGCCGCCGATGTGCAATGTCCGCTGGGCAGCCTGGGGCAATGGCTGCGGCCGAGCCCGGCCGACTGCGGTAATGGCCGCTACCTGCAGGCGGATGCGGCGCGCAGTGCAATGCTGCGCAACCGTTATGCGGCGTTGGGCCAGCCGGGCGATCGGCTGGTCGGCCTGTCCTGGCGCAGTGCCAACTGGCATGTCGGCCATTACAAAAGCCTGAATCTGGAGACGCTGCTGCCGGTGCTGCAGCGGCCGGGCTTTGTCTGGGTTTCGCTGCAGTATGGCGAGGTCGCGAGCGAGATCGCCCAATTCACGCAGCGCCACGGCATCGTTATCCATCAGGATGCCGAGATCGATGCCATGCGCGATCTCGATGGCCTGGCGGCGCAGATTGCAGCGCTTGATGCCGTGGTCAGCAGCAGCAATTCGACGGTGCATTTCGCCGGCGCGCTCGGCGTGCCCTGCGACATCCTGCTCTCAGCGGGCCGCGGCCGCATGTGGTACTGGCCGCCGCAAGGTGAAACGACGCCCTGGTATGACTCGATCCGGCTGGTGCGGCAGGCGCAGGCCGGTGACTGGGCCTCGGCGCTGCTGCGGCTCAATGCACTGCTGAACCGCCCATGACTGGCCCGAAGCCCGAAACCCCGGTGCAGTGGCTGCAGGCCGGCGTGCAGGCCCATGAGGCCGGCGATCACGCGCATGCCGCGGCCTGCTATCGCACCGTGCTGCAGCTGGTGCCTGGTCAGGCCGATGCCCTGCATCTGCTGGGCGTCATCGCCGATCAGCAGGGCCAGCATGCCGAAGCCGCGGCGCTGATCCGCCAGGCCATTGCCCGGGTGCCGCAGGCGCCGGATTTTCACAGCAACCTTGGCATGGCCTTGCTCGGGCAGGGCGACCGGGCCAGCGCCATTGCTTCCTACCGCACGGCACTGATTCTGGAGTCCGACCATGCCGGCGCGCGCCGCGGCCTGATCGCTGCCTTGATGGCGGAACGGCAGATGGCGGAAGCCATCGTGGAGCTTGGCCTGGCCGTACAGGCCGAACCCCAGGCCGCCGATCTGCGTGATCTGGCCGGGCTGGCCCTGCGCGCCGAACGGCGCTACGAGGATGCCCTGCTGCATCACCGCAAGGCCATTGCGCTGGCGCCCAACAACCCCGATATCCGCGAGAACTATGCTGCCACGCTGGCGAAGACACAGCGGCCCGATACGATGGCCGAGGCGGTGCAGGTGCTGGAAGCAGTGCTGGCACAGGCCCCGGAACGGGTAAGCAGCCTGCTGCTCCTCGGCGTGCTGCTGATCAAGCAGCAGCGCATGGCCGCAGCGCTCGACTGCCTCGACCGCGCGGCCGTGCTTGCCCCTGATCGTGTCGAGATACTGGTCAATCGCGCCATCGCCCTGCAGCTGCTGGACCGTGGCGCCGAGGCGCTGCGCGAGATTGATCGCGCCATGATCCTGTCGCCCGATGACTGCATGGTGCTTGGCGGCCGCGGCACCCTGCGTGAACAGCGGGGTGAGTATGCGGCGGCACTGGCGGATTATCGCGCGGCCCATGCGGCACGCAACCGGCGCAGCGATGATGTGCTGGCCGATGTCGACCTCAAGCTCAGTCTGTTGCTGCTGTCACTCGGCGAACTGGCCGAAGGCTGGCCGCTGTATCGTGCACGGCTGCTGACCGGCACGGTCGATCCGCGCGGCAAGATTTTCCGCGACCGCCTGCCGGACTGGGACGGGCAGCTGCGATCCGGCCAGCGCCTGCTGGTCTGGGGTGAACAGGGCATTGGCGACCAGGTGATCTACGCGCAGATGCTGCCCGCACTGGCTGCACGCGGCGTCGTGCCGGTGTTTGCCTGCGATGCGCGGCTGGTGCCGCTGATGCGGCGCTCATTCCCCGATCTGCATATCGAGGCGATGAATGCCGGGCATGACAAGGACATTGCCGCCATGGCCGATGCGCAGGCCGGGATCGGTGCGCTGGGTGCGGTGTTGCGCCCGACACTGGCCGATTTCCCGCCGGCGCAGGCCTATCTCAGGGCCGATCCTCACCTGGTGGCCGAATTCCGCACGCGCTATCGCGCAGAATGCGAGAGATTGGGCAAGCGCCATGTCGTGGGCCTGACCTGGCGCAGCAAGAATGCCATGTTTGGCGATTTCAAATCGGTGCCGCTGGCGGCCTGGGCACCTATCCTCAAGCAATCAGGCCTGCCGCAGAAGGATATCCTGTTCGTCGATCTGCAGTATGGCGACACAGCGGAGGAACGCGCTGCGGTCAAGCAACAGTTCGGCGTCGATATCCTGCATGACGACAGTGTCGACCAGTTGACCGATATCGACCGGTATGCGGCGCAGGCGGCAGCAATGGATCTGGTGATCGGCACCAGCAACAGCGGCCTGCATATCGCCGCTGCGCTGGGGCGGCCCTGCTGGGCGCTGGTGCCGGGTGGTGCCGGGCGGCTGTGGTACTGGTTCCTCGAACGCACAGACAGTCCGTGGTATCCCGCCCTGCGCCTGTTCCGTCAGCCCAATGGCCGCAGCGACGATTGGACTGGCATCATCGACCAGGTCGCTGATGCATTGCGGCGCTGGCAGGGGGAGCAGCCACGATGAGCGAGAGCATCGCGGCCATGTTGCGGCAGGCCGTAGCCCATCATCAGGCGAAAGAGCATGTCGCCGCCCGTGCCGGTTATGAGGCGGTGCTGGCGCGCGAGCCGAAGCAGGCTGATGCGTTGCATCTGCTCGGCGTGCTGAAGGATCAGACCGGCGATCATGCCGGCGGGCTGGCGCTGATCGAACAGGCGATTGCCGTCCAGCCGAACGAGGCCGGCTTCCATGGCAATCTTGCCACTGCATTGCTCGCGCTGGGTCGCAACGATGAAGCGATGGCGGCCTATACCCGCGCGCTGGATCTCGACCCCGATTATGCCGAGGGGCATTACAATCTGGCCAATCTGCTGCGCAGCCATGGCGATCCGGTTGCGGCCCGGCGACACTTCGAGCGGGCACTGCGCCTGCAGCCGCAGCATGCGCAGGCGCGCAACAACCTGGCCATGCTGCTGTGGGAGGAGCTGGATGACAAAGCCGGTGCGCAGACACATTTCGACAAGCTGCGGCTGATCGCGCCGCAATGGCCGGTCGCACGGATGAACGAAGGCGTGTTCCGACTGGCCAGTGGCGATTACGCCAATGGCTGGCCTGCCTATGAATGGCGCTGGCGCAATCCCGATTACAAGGAGCGCGACTGGGGTCTCGGCCTGCCGCGCTGGACCGGTCAGGCGATGGCCGGTGCAGTGTTGCTGCTGTGGGGCGAGCAGGGCGCGGGCGACCAGATTCTCTATGGCACCATGCTGGAGGATGCGCGTCGCCTGAGTGGCGCCCGCCTGGTGATTGCTGTTGAACCGCGCCTCGTTGCCCTGTTCGCGCGTTCCTTCGCCGGTCGTGATGTCACGGTCGTCGCACGTGGCACCCCGGTTGCTGCCGCGGCACAATGTCCGTTCGGCAGTCTGGGTGCCATCCTGCGCCAGAGCGAAACCGATTTTGCCGGCAAGGGACGTTATCTGCTGGCCGACCCGCAACAGCGTGAGCGACTGCACGCTGAATATCGGCACATGGCTGGCGCACAGCGCCGCGTGATCGGCCTGAGCTGGCGCAGTGGCAATGCCAGTATTGGCGCGCACAAGAGCATTCCACTGACGCTGCTGGCGCCGGCCCTGGCGCGACCGGATGTCTTCTGGATTTGCCAGCAATATGGCGATGTGGACGAGGATCTGCGCCTGCTGCGCGAGCATGGCGTAGCGATCCACCGCGATCCCGCCATCGACAGCATGGCTGACCTTGATTCGCTGGCTGCGCAGACAGCGGCCCTGGATGGCCTGATCAGCGTCAGCACCACGGTGGTGCATATGGCAGGGGCCCTGGGCCTGCCCGCCCGTCTGTTATTGCCCCGCGGGCGCGGGCGACTCTGGTACTGGCCCGAGGCTGGGGAGGGGAGCCGCTGGTATGACAGCGTCTCGATCCTGCGGCAGGTCCAGCCCGATGACTGGACGGCGGTAGTTACGGGCCTGAAACAGGGTTGGCAGTCATAATATGCGGAATGTTGTTACATTTCAGCCATATGACGAGTCATTAACCATAATCCATGCGGATTGGTTCGTTAACGACCTGTTAAGGTGTTTGAAAAATAATGACTTTTAGCGATGAACCGGGGCGAGGAAACAGTTTTTCCGATTGACACTTGTTACAGCAATCTGCTTTAACCCCGGTAGTTCTCAAAAGAGAGCATCCATCTGTGATCCTAGAATAGGAGCTTAAAAATGGCTAATTCCGTCAATACCAACGTTGGCGCGCTCGTCGCTCTGTCGTCGCTGCGCAGCACCAACGCTTCTCTCGATGTCACCTCGAAGCGGGTTCAGACCGGCTTCCGTGTTGCCGACGCGTCTGACGACGCCGCGGTGTTCGCGGTTGCGCAGGGCATCCGCGGTAACATCAAGGCTTATGCTTCTGTGCAGTCGTCGCTGGCTGCCGGTGAAGGCCTTGGTCAGGTTACCGCTGCCGCTCTGACCGGCATTTCGAACCTGATCGGTGACATCAAGGCCAAGTTCGCCAATCTGGCCGACGGCTCGCTGACCTCTGACCAGCGCGTCGTGTACCAGAATGACGTGAACCAGCTGGTCAGCCAGATTCAGAACTATATCGGCCAGGCGTCTTACAACGGTAAGAACCTGCTCACCGCCGACACCTCGGTGACCTTCGTGGCCGACGTGACCGGCACGACGCTGACCCTGCAGACCAACTCTTCGCTGTCTGCGGCGGCCGCCAGCTTCTCGAGCACGTTCACCGGCGGTTACACCGCTGCGTCGAACTACAGCTCGGCGATCGGCGACCTGGGCACCCTCGAACTGCTCGTCAACTCCATCTCGGCGCAGGTCGCGGCGCAGTCGCGTTCGATCTCGCTGCAGAAGGGCTTCGTTGACGATCTGGTCGACGCCACCAAGAAGGGCCTTGGCGCCCTCGTCGACGCCGACGTTGCGGCCGAAAGCGCGACCCTGCAGTCCCTGCAGGTCCGCCAGCAGCTCAACATCCAGGCGCTGTCGATCGCCAACCAGCAGCCCAACACGCTGCTCAGCCTGTTCCGTTAATAGAGTAACGGCGCGCCGCTCCAAAAACGGAACGGCGCGCCGATCTATCAAACGCGTATACAGTCGGTTTCCCAAAACAGTCCGTTTGAAGTGCGTTCGAGTATAAAACTGCGTCCGAGTACCTGTCGTACGACCTCAACCCCGCTTTCCTAGAATAGGAAAAGGAGCAATATCATGGCTAATTCCGTCAATACCAACGTTGGCGCGCTCGTCGCTCTGTCGTCGCTGCGCAGCACCAACGCTTCTCTCGATGTCACCTCGAAGCGGGTTCAGACCGGCTTCCGTGTTGCCGACGCGTCTGACGA
>NZ_CALSAN010000050.1:0-22319 GCF_943372915.1 Ferrovibrio terrae
GCAGCGTGCCGCCCTGGCGCAGCACCATGTTGAAATTGTGGTTGCCGCCGAAGGTGTGGTTCCACGGCAGCCAGTCGAGCAGCACCGGCGGTGTCTGCTGCAGGAAGGGCCAGATCTGCGCGATGGCCTGCTGGTTGCTGCTCAGCATGCGATGGGTGTTGATCACGCCTTTCGGCAGTCCGGTCGAGCCGGAGGTGAAGAGATACTTCGCCACCCAGTCTGGCCGGATGGCAGCGAAGCGCGCATCGACCGCGGCGGTGGGTGTCGTGGCGCGCAGGGCGCCAAGGTCGGTGAGCGTCTCGATGCCGGCGGGCAATGTGGCCAGCACCTTCGCAAACGGCCCGTCCCCCGGTGCTCCGTTTCCTTGGGCGAAAATCAGGCGGGGTTTCACCAGGCCGAGGATGTGATGCACCTTGGCGAAGTCGCCGCTCATCAGCGAATAGGCTGCTGAAATCGGCGTGACCGGCACGCCGGCAACGAAGCCGCCCAGCATCAGCAAAGCATGATCGATGCTGTTGCCCGACAGAATGACGATCGGTGTAGACTGGTCCAGCCCGCGATCGAGCAGCGCCTGCGCGACGCTGCGCGCGGCATCCCAGGCATCGCCGTAGCTCACCTTGCGCCAGCCGCCGGTGGGGACCTTCTCGGCGAGGAACACGGTCTGTGGCTGGCGCTCGGCCTGCTGCTGCAGCAACTGGCCCAGATGATCGGCATGGGGGCCGAGCACCTCTGCGGATTCGAGGATGAAGCCGCCATCGCCGCTGTCGTGCCGCCGGATGCGCGGCACCGCCAGATCGAGCGGCAGGAAGGCCGGCCGGGTTTCGCCCTGCTGGATCATGTTTCCTCCCACGGAAACGTTTGTTGCCGCCAATTTGTAAGGCAGCATTACAATTCCGGAGATCATAGCCAAAGCGGGCCAGGCTGCAAGAGGAAAGCTCAGCCCCTCTTTCTTGCTTATTTACAGACCCAGCTTGGCGCGCCATACGCTTTCGATAGGGCGATAGCCGCTTCCTTTCGCGGTGCCATCGGGAAGGAGTGGTGGTGGCGTGCCTACGTCACCGTAAGCTATGTAATCGACCATGCGGTGGGGATCGTCCAGCAGCCAGCGGATGGCGTGGTGACCGAGCCAGAGGTCATTCAATTCCTTTTCGCGGTAAAGCCGGTATTCGGGAAAACTGACACTGCATTGATGGCGGTTGCTGGCAAATTTCCCGAACAATGAAAAGAAGGCGCGTGCGAAACCGACGTGACCGGTGTTGCCCGGCTGCAGCGAGAGGACCAGTTCGCCCGAGACGATGTAGTCGGGAACGCCACCGGGGCCCTTATACATATACGTATTGCAGTCCATATAAGCCTTGGGCTCTGAACAGGAATTCTTCCAGGTCCAATGGCCCTGGTTTCCGCGCTCATACTCCAGGCGCCAGGTCGGATCGAGATACATCCCCGCTTTGGGGGATTCGCGACCTTGATTCGCGTCCTGCACGGCATCGCGGATATGTTGATGCAAGACGATCTGCGGCGGTTCATCCGCTATGCGCATCTCATAACTTTCGCGCCGCTTGAAGCGTGCATAAGGGCAGGCGATACGCAGCGCGTCACCAAAGGCCTGCCAGTCCTGCATTGTGAAGCAGAGATTGCGCGACCTGAACCATGGTCGCCCTTCCTGCGGCGTGAAATCCGGCTGCGGGATTGGCGTGACAACCGGTGATTTTATTGGTCTGACACTCATTGTTTGTCCCGCAATTCATGGCGGCGCTCAGCACGGCGGGCATTATCAGGCCCTTTATACTTTGCCGGCCTATCCGGGGCCTGCTTTGCGAATTCGCCCTTCTTGTCCCATTTTACGCGGATACGTTCGGCCGCCGCGCGGCAGACATCGCGCACATTGTGGCGGAACTGCTCCTCACTTCTGTCAGGATGCCGTTTCTCGACCATCACGAATTCCTCGCCTTTGGTCTTTTCCCGGATCCTGGCTTCGGCATTGCTTTCACGCTCGTCGGGCTTGCCGTCTTCGCCATCGTAGGTATTTCCGCGCAGCATTTCAGCAACATTGCCCGCGAGTCCAAGCTGTTCACCGACGAAAGCCGCCTCTATATCGCGCCGGGCAAAGATTTTGCTGAGCATTCAACCGTGGTTCACAGCGCCAAGGAATACGCTCGTGGCGAAGTCCACACTAACACCGTCGAGGGCTTCTTCTCGATCTTCAAGCGCGGCATGCGTGGCGTCTACCAGCATTGTCAAGAGAAGCACCTGCACCGCTAGCTTGCGGAATTCGATTTCCGCTACAACGGCCGTTCCGTTGACGATGACGCCCGCGCGGTACTCTCGCACAAGGGCGCGGAAGGCAAGCGCCTGACCTATCGGCGGACTCACAGCGCCTAAGCCGATTGATCCGGCTACGGTGCGACGCGCAATCTATCATGCGCTAGCGGTAGACCTGCTAAGTCGTGGCACTCGTAAAAGATGATTTGGGTATTGACCCGACTCGGGCGGGCACCTCAAGCTTGAAATCTTGAGTAGTGCGAGGGGTGGGCGGCAACCCACCCCATCGCATGATCCGCGCAACCTTTGGAGCGGTGCGGACCGAGTGTTGACGTGAATCAACGTTGCAACCCTTGCACTGTTGGACTCTCGGGTCAAGCCGCTCCTTTCTACGTCACAGAAAGGATACCTCCCATGGCTTTCTTCGTTGTTAGTTACGACCTCCACAAGAGCCGAGATTACGAGGGCATCATCACCGCCCTCACCGGTCACAGCGGTGTGCGGCTTCTCGAAAGCTTCTGGCTTATTAGCTTGAACAACACCGCTAGTCAGGTGCGCGATTGGCTCAAGGCGCAGGTGGATAGTGATGACAGTTTGGCTGTTATCGAGTTGAAAGCGGGCTCTGACTGGGCAGGCCTTCGCACCAAAGAAGATGGCATTACTTGGCTACGGCAAAATATCAAAGCGTAGCCGGGTCCTGATTGCCGTCCGTTGAAACCTTCTTGGGTTTAACAGTCGGCGGGCGCTCTGCTGCGGGCTTATTGTCCGTAGCAGGCGCTCGTTTCTTTGGCGGCGTCTGAAGCATCTTCTTCAGTACCTCGTCTCGCTTTGCATCATCGGGGGATTTAGTCATGCGTTCGGATCCTACAACGAAGAAGCGCGCACGGCGCCTTCATACAAAAAAGATGCAAACCTTCTGGCAGCTACTTGGAGAGTTTGTCTGGCTGTTCTCGCTGGCTGAAGTCAACATCAAGGATGCTCTGTGGCGTCTCACGGAGATGCAGCCGCACACCGCACGGGCAGTTTTGTCGGGCGTCAAAATAGATACGGCCATGAGCCTAATACGCAGACTAAGTGAAGCAGAAGAGTGGCCTCAAAAGAGAATTTCTGAAGTTGATCATGTTTTCCGCCAGCTTGCCCTAATCAACAGTTTCCGAAACGACATTCTTCATCATCAAGGTCAGGTCAAGGGTCGCAAAATCACGGTATCCAATGGCTTTTCAGCTCACATACCGGAGCGCGTCCGCACAACGACCATATCGGTTGGCGACCTGCGCCGGATGAATAGCGACCTAGCCAAAATCATTTTCTCGCTGCTGTACTTTTCGCTGGGCGAAGATAACCGGGGATCACGGGTGCTACTGCACAAATCTGCATGGCGGTATAAACCGCTTCAACCAGGGAGTGCTGGTCGTAAGACCCGGAAAAGCGCTCCAAAGTCGCCACCCCAGCCTCAATCATCTCAGGGGTAACCTCGATTTCTTCGAGAGCGCCGGCCTGTCCGTTACATTGTAATGTTTTTATTCTGTTCGATAAAATATATAATTGAGACAATGTTCCTTCTTTATATACTTTTTTTGTTCTTTTTTCAATCAGCCATTTGAGCTGGTTCAAAGCGCGTTGAACGAAAGACGTGGATGGCCGGCCAGGAAGATCTGGGCCCGGCCATCACGATTTGGGGAAGGCGCGTGGCCTACGTCGCGATGTCGATGACGACGCGGCCGCGAATCTGGCCGGCCAGGATCTTCGGCGCCAGCGCGAAAATCTCTGACAGCGGATGCAGCTCGGTCATCTGGCTGAGCTTGTCCTTCGGCAGATCCTGGGCCAGCTGCCACCAGGCGCGCTTGCGCTTGTGCATCGGCGCCATCACCGAATCGACACCGAGCAGGCTGACATTGCGCAGGATGAAGGGAAACACGCTGGCCGGCAGATCGGTGCCGCCGGCAAGGCCGCAGGCGGCAACGAAGCCGCCGTATTTGGTCTGGCTCAGCACGGTGGCCAGCGTCTGGCCGCCGACGGAGTCGATGGCCGCCGCCCAGCGTTCCTTGGCCATCGGCGCGCCCTTCTGTGCCAGGTCCTCGCGGGCGATGAAACTGCTGGCGCCCAACGCGGTCAGGTAGTCATGGGTCTCCGGTCGGCCGGTGGCGGCCACCACCGTGTAGCCCTTCTTCGCCAGCAGGGCGACGGCGACCGAGCCGACACCGCCGGCAGCACCGGTCACCAGCACCTCGCCATCGTCCTTGTGCAGCCCGGCATCTTCCAGCGCCATGAAGCAGAGCATCGCCGTATAGCCGGCGGTGCCGATGGCCATCGCCTCCTGCATCGAGAAGGCATCGGGCAGTCGCACCAGCCACTCGCTTTTCACGCTGGCAAAGCGGCTGTAGGCGCCCCACTGGGTTTCCGACAGGCCGTAGCCGTTGACGATCACCTTGTCGCCCGGCTTGAAATCGGCATTGCCCGAAACCACCACCGTGCCGGCCAGGTCGATGCCGGCCACCATCGGCAGCTTGCGCGCGATGCGTCCGCCGGTGAGCGCCAAACCGTCCTTGTAGTTCAGCGTCGAATAGGCGACCTCGACCAGCACGTCATTCTGCGGCAGGTCTTTCTTGGTCAGCTGCTTGAAACCGGCTTTCGGCTTGCCGTCGACCTCTTCGATCACGACGGCACGGAAGGTATCGGACATTCTCTTCTTACCTTTACAAAGCCGTCATGGCCGGGCCCAAGAAGCGCTTCCCTGGCCGGCCATCTCAGGCAGAATTGAGAGAGATCCCCGGGTCAGGCCCGGGGATGACGTATCTGTATCCAGAGCCTCAGCGCAGCGGCTCGAGGATCGAGACGTAGTTGGCGACCGCCACGCCGCCCATGTTGAACACGCCGCCGAGCTTGGCGTTCTTCACCTGGATGTCGCCGGCCGTGCCGCTCAACTGCATCGCCGCCATCACATGCATCGATACGCCGGTGGCGCCGATCGGATGGCCTTTCGATTTCAGACCGCCCGAGGGATTGACCGGCAGCTTGCCGTCGGCCTGGGTCCAGCCTTCCATGATCGCGCGTGCGCCCTGGCCCGGCGCGGTGAGGCCCATGGCCTCGTATTCGATCAGTTCGGCGATGGTGAAGCAGTCATGGCTTTCGGCAAATGACAGATCCCACACGCTCAGGCCGGCTTCGCCCAGCGCATCGGCCCAGGCCTTGGTCGGACCCTCGAAGGCGATCACGTCGCGCTTGGCCATCGGCAGGAAATCCTGCACATGCTTCGCGGCGCGGAAGGCGATCGCCTTCTTCATGCCCAGCGCGGTCTGCACATCGGTCAGCACCAGGGCTGCGGCGCCGTCCGACACCATCGAGCAGTCGGTGCGGCGCATGCCGCCCACCACCAGCGGGTTCTTGTCGGATACGGTCTTGCAGAAGTCGTAGCCGAAATCCTTCTGCATATGCGCCAGCGGATTTTTGCTGCCATTCTTGTGGTTCTTGGCGGCGATCATCGCGGTGGCATCCGACTGGTCGCCATAGCGCTGGAAATACTGCTTCTGGATGGCATCGAACACGCCGGCGAAACCACCTTCGTTGAAGACCTCCGTCTTCTTGTAGCTCGCCTTGACCAGGATATTGCCGACCATCTCGGTCGAGGCGGAGGTCATCTTCTCAACACCGACGCAGAGCACGAAGCGCGCCTTCTTCGCCGCAATCGCATTCAGGCCCTGGTAGATCGCTGCCGTGCCGGTGGAGCAGGCATTCTCGACCCGTGTCGCCGGCTTGAAGCGCAGGTCGGGGCTGGCCTGCAGCACCAGCGAGGCGGTGAAATCCTGGTCGATCAGCCCGCCGTTGAAATGGCCGAGATAGATCGCATCGACATCCTTGGGCTCGATCCCGGCATCGCGGATGGCGCCGACGGCCACCTCCACGATCAGGTCTTCGGCATCCTTGCCGTCCAGTTTGCCGAATTTGCTGTGGTTCCAGCCGACGATGCAGGCGGTCATCTGAATCTCTCCCGAAAGCTCTTGGTCTTGTCGGCGTAGGAGAAGAGGGGCGGGTATTGAAGTCAAGGCATGCACCGGCCGGTGAGATTGCGGTTCGCCGGGCCTGCCTGACCCTGATTCCGTCTGATCCGACTCTTATTTCTGCTTATTCGCCCCTTATCCCGGCTTGTGCGCGGCTTATTCTGCCTCGCGCGCCGGTTAAGTCCTTGAATGGGCTCGCTCTGGCTGAAATGAGAACATAAGGCGAAAATATTCTTGCGACAAGGGGCGCGAGGCGGTATATTCACTATATGTTCTAGACAGGGAGCTGCCTGATGCCCGACCTTCTCGCGACACCTTCTGTTGATATGGGCCGCCCGGATGAGCGCCTGTTCGAACTGTCGGGCAGTGTGGGCGTCGGCCGCACCAACCGCCGCTCCGATGTGTTCAAGCTGCAGACCCTGCTGCACCGCGAAGGCTATCTCGATGCCGCCGGGCCCGAGGATGGCTGGGGCGGCGACTGGGGCAATCGCGACGACTATGCGCTGCGGCGCTTCCAGCGCGACAACGGGCTGGTCATTGACGGCATCGCCGAACCCGAAGGCGAGACCATGAGCACGCTCCGCGGTTTCCATCTCCCGCCCGTCGCCGCCCCTGTCGCCACCATGCCTGTGCGGGGCAGCCGCCACGCCGCCTGAGTCCGCGTTTTTTTTCAGACCGTTTTTTCAGTCATAGGATTTCCAGGTCACAGGATTTTTTAAAATCATAAGGATGGCGTCGGGTTGGAGACCGTCAATCATCGTGGCGCCCGCATCGGCCATATCTACCGTGAGCGCAGTTGGGAAAAACCGATAGGAGTGACGCATGGTCGGCGGTAGATGGCGCAGGCTATTCAGGATCAGTGCCTATGCCGGTCTGTTCACCGGTGCGTTGGGCATTGCCTTCCTGCTTTATCTGCTGCTTGGTGCGCAAGACGTGTCTGCAGCATTCGGCACTCTCCCGATCCTGCTGATCGGTGCGATCCTTCTTCTTGCGGCAGCCCACGGCGAGCGCCGGCATATTTCAGACTGACTTTGGCGATACTTGGTCTGACTGTGCATCGGGCGGCACACCGGGCCGCCGATTAGCAGCACGCCGTTGCGAGTGCCAATCGGCGTCACGTTTACACAATCTTATTGCAACAGATCCGACACTTCGGACAGGCTTTGACTGTTGGTATGCCGGCTCCCGAGTCGGTGTCAGGACGTCGGGTGCCGGCTCCCGCGCAAGCAGGAGGCGAGATGTCCGATTTGTCCCCAGACCATAAAAAAATCGATCACACCGCGTGGCTGCAAAAGCTGCTGACGCACCGCCTGACCACGGCGGAAATCCTCTACCACATGCCCGATCACCCAAAACTGCTGCAGACCTATATGTGGCAGGATTACGATCTGGCGCCGCGCTTTCCCGGCCTGAAGCGGTTTCTCGATTTCTGGGAGGCCAGCCTGGACGGCAAGCTGCACAGCGTGCGCGTGGTTTCGGCGCGGGTGGTCAGCCCGGCGGAAATCCGGGCGGCGGCGGCGAGCTACGACCTGCACTAAGGCGGCCTGACGGCAGGGAGCCGGCTGCGGAAAGCGGCGGATTTTCACCTTTCGTCAAGACGGCGGCGGGTAGGGTAGCCTGTTGCAGTCTGTCAGGAATCCACCCCGTCCATGTGCGGCATTGCCGGCTATCTGAATTTCAATCCCGCCCGTGCGCCGGAGGCCATCCAGGCGACGATTGCCCGCATGAATCGCCGCATCGCCCATCGCGGCCCGGATGACCGCGGCCAGTGGGCCGATCCGGACAATCTGTGCCATCTGGGGCATACGCGGCTCAGCGTGCTCGATCTCTCGGCCGCCGGGCACCAGCCGATGCACAGTGCCGATGGCCGCTATGTCATCAGCTTCAACGGCGAGATCTACAATTACCGCAACCTGCGCCAGCAGCTGGAAAAGCTCGGGCATCAGTTCCGCACCGGCACCGACACCGAGGTGATCCTGGCCGGTTTCGCCGTCGATGGTGTCGATTTCTTCACCGTGGTGGATGGCATGTTCGCGCTCGCCATCTTCGACCGCGAAACCGGCATCACCACGCTGGCACGCGACCGCGCCGGCGAGAAACCGCTGTATTATGCTGCCGGCGAGGGCTTCCTCGCCTTTGCCTCCGAGCTGCGGGCGCTGCTGGAGGTCGAGGACCTGCCGGTGACGCTGTCGGAACCGGCGCTGGCGCTGTATTTCACGCTGCGCTATGTGCCCGACCCCGACACCATTCTGGCGCCGGTGAAAAAACTCGAACCCGGCTGCGTGCTGCAGGTGACGCGCGACGGCCGGCAGAGCCTCAACCGCTATTACAGTTTCGAGATCGACCAGGCCCATGAAGTGGGCCCCGACAAGCTGGGGAAGTATGTCGACACACTGGAGGAGGCGCTGTCGGAAGCGCTGACCGACCGGCTGAATGCCGATGTGCCGCTGGGTGCGTTCCTCTCCAGCGGCGTCGATTCCGCACTGGCCTGCGCCCTGCTGGCGAAAAAGCTCGGCAAGACAGTGAAGACCTTCACCATCGGCTTCGAGGGCGATCCGGGCTCCGAGCACATTGCTGCACGCGACATCGCCACGCGGCTTGGTACCGAGCATCGCGAGCATATCTTTGGCGCTGCCGATTTCGACCGCATCTGCGGCGATATCGGAAAATTGCTGGACGAGCCCAATGGCGACCGCAGCTGCGTGCCGACCTATCTGCTGGCCGAGTTCACCCGCCAGCATGTCACCGTGGCGATCTCGGGCGATGCCGGCGACGAGCTGTTCGGCGGTTATTCACGCTACCCGGCTTTTGCCGTGGCCTATGACCGCGACCGCTCCGGCCGCGCGCCGGCGATGGTGCAGACCTATATCGAACGCGGCCTGCCGGTGTTTGCCGCCGATGCGGTGCGCGAGGCGCTGCCGCAGGGCTATGAGGCGGTGCTGGATTTCTACGACCGCTATGCATCGGTCTTCATGCATCTGGGCCGCCCGGCGCTGCACAGCCTGCGCCAGCTCGATTTCCGCACCTACCTGCCCGGTGCGGTGCTGGCGAAAGTCGATCGCATGAGCATGCAGCATGCGCTGGAGGTGCGCACGCCATTCCTGAGCCCGCGGATGCTGGGCCTGGCGGCACGCGCCGGCCTGGGCCTGTGCTGGAACGGCAAGATGCAGAAGCTGG
Organism: Ferrovibrio terrae; assembly: GCF_943372915.1. GTDB lineage: Bacteria > Pseudomonadota > Alphaproteobacteria > Ferrovibrionales > Ferrovibrionaceae > Ferrovibrio > Ferrovibrio terrae_A. Next base: position 9,438 of record NZ_CALSAN010000050.1, read on the forward strand.
CCTTGCGCCATCTGCTGGCGCGCTATCTGCCGGCGCCGCATGTGCAGGCGCCGAAAAAAGGCTTCGGCATGCCGCCCAGCGTGTTTTTCAACAACCAGCCGCGGCTGGAGCAGGAACTGCGGCTGGCCCATCGGCGGCTCAGCGAGACGCGCTTCTTCAGCGCGCGGCCCGGCGCGCTGGATCGCCTGTTCCGCGCCGCCGGCAACGGCATCAATGCGATCTGGGCCACCATCGTGCTGGCCAAATGGGTTGACAGCGTGGAGCGGCCGCTGTGACCGAGAAAACGGAAGCGGAGAAAAAGCACCTCGGCGACATGGAAGCCTTTGTCGCCCATGCCGCAGGCCTGGCGACCACGGCATTGGCGCCAGAGATCGAGACCCGCATCGCCGCTCTGGCGCCAGTCTTCGATGCCGCCGTGGCCGGGCTGGCGCCGGCGCCGCTCACCGTGCTGATCTATCATCTCAAGCTGCCCGAGGAACATCGCCATATCGACTATGTCGATATCCAGGCCGACCAGGGCAGGATCGACTATACCGGCGTGCTGCAGCACACCTTCGCCATGGCGCGCGGGTTCAACCCGGATTGCCGCATCCTGTACGTTACCGGCGAGAGCGACGATACCGCCTTCGTGCCGGCGGATGTGACGGTGGTGCGGCTGCCGCTCAACCCCGGCTGGCTGATGTATGAGCGCGTGGTGGCGATGAATGCCTATCTCGCCTCTGCGGCCTTCACCGGGCATACCGCCTTCCTCGACAGCGACGCCTTTGCCAATGCGCCGCTGGAAAAGGTGTTCGACCTCGGCTTCGATGTGGCCGTCACCTATCGCGCCAGCCCCGGCCTGATGCCGCTGAACGAGGGCGTGATCTTTGCAGCTAAACGGCCGGGAGATGGGGCGCAGACCTTCTTCCGCCGCTATCTCGGCACCTACGAGGCGCTGTGCGCCGATGCGCGGGTGAAAGAGGTTTATGGCGATATCCGGCGCTGGCGTGGCGGCCAGCTGTCGCTGAACGGGGCGGCCATCGCCACCGGGCATTTAAGCGATCTCGACCGCCGGGTGATCGATGGCGCCCTGGTGCGCTATCTGAATTGCGACGACTTCAATTTCTTCATCCGCGATTCCGAGCAGTATTCCAAGTTCCAGCTCAAGCGCAAATACGTGCTGCACCTGAAAGGCCCGTCCAAGGGCAGTGTCGCGTCGGCGGCACAGTTCCAGATTCCCTGGCTGCAGGTCTGGCGCAAGTCCGGCGCCAACCTGTTCGCGCCGATCCTGCAGGCCGAACTGGCGGCGGCAGCACCGGCGCCGAAGACGGAAGCAGCCGCAGCGGAGTCAAAACCCGGCGGCTATGTGAAGCCGATGTTCGCCTTCATCAACAAGGAATACAACCGGCCACCGTTTGATGCCGCCGAGGCGCGGCAAAAGTTCGGCGGTCATATCCAGGCTGCCGCCGAAATCCTGCAGGCCAACCGGCCGGGCAGCGGCGCGGTGGCGGTGGACGACATGCTGGTGTGGTTCCGCAATGCCGGCTTCCTGCAGCAGGAGGATTTCATCCGCGCGGTCGGCAGCTATGGCACCGACCAGACCCTGCGCGCGCGCATCTGGCGCATCTACACGCTCTGCTGGGCGGCGAAAAGCTGCCTCGGCCTGCCGGGCGATTTCATGGATGTCGGCTGCTATGACGGCCGCACCGTCGAGATCATGGAGCGCTACTGTGATTTCCGCAGCGCGGCATCCGGCAAGACCTGGTTCCTCTACGACCTGTTCGAGAATCCGCCCGACGAGGCGCGCAAGTCCGGCCATGGGCCTGAACTGTTTGACCGGGTGAGCGCCACCTTCGCGCCGTTCGGCAATTTCCGCGTCATCAAGGGCGCGGTGCCCGAGAGCTTCGCACAGGGCCTGCCCGACAGGGTCGCCTTCGCGCAGCTCGACCTGAATGTGGCGGGGCCCGAGCTGGCGGCACTGGAGATCATCCACGCGCGGCTGGTGCCCGGCGGCATGATTGTGTTCGACGATTTCGGCTTCCAGCGCTACCGCGACAGCCACGATGCCGAGATGGCGTTTTTCCGCGCCCGCGGTGAAGTGATCTTCGAAAGCCCGACCGGCCAGGGGATTTACATCAAGCGGTGATCACTCGCCGCTTTCGAGATCCGCCTTCAGGTAGCTGAGGATCGGATACAGGCCGGCCATCAGCGCGATCAGGAAGCCGTAGCGGCCCTCGCGATAGCCCTTGCGCCCGACATAGCATTTGTAGAAGCGGCTGAAGATGCGGCGGATGTTGTGCGGGTAGCTGCCGATATCTTGACCAGCGGCGCGCCGCGCCCGCAGATCGGCGGCATTCGCGGTGGTGTAGCGGTCCAGCCGGTGAATCATGTCGGAAATGTTCTTGTCGACATAATGAATCATGCGGCTCTTGAGAAAGCGCTGCTCGCCCTTCAGCTCCAGGGCCGGATGAACGCGCTGCGCGCCCCAATGCTTGGCGCCCTTGGCGCAGAGACGCGGTGCCATCATCACGCCGAAGTATCCGCCCCAGCCATAGCGCACCAGGCGCGCGCCGACGTAATTGTCGAACGGCACCAGGATATGCCCGAATTTGGCCGTCGCGATCACGTCACGGATCTCGGTCGCCATTTCGGCCGGCACGCGTTCGTCGGCATCCACTTCCAGAATCCAGTCGCCGCTGCAGGCGGCAATGCCGGTGTTGCGGCGCTCGCCCTCCAGCGGCCAGGCGCCCTCGATCAGCTTGTCGGTGAAGCCGGCGGCAATCGCGCGGGTATTGTCGGTGCAGCGATCCAGCACCACCACGATCTCGTCGGCAAAGCGCAGGCGCTCCAGGCAGTCGGCGATCTGGCCGGCTTCGTTATGCGCCACAACCAGGGCGGAAAGTTTGGGAGCGGTCATGGCTCACTCGTCCTGCGAATGCTTCCACAGATGTTCGGCGGCGCGCTGCGCCTTGTCGACGCTCAAGCTGAGCATATGGCTGTCCTGGCTGCGATAGTCGTAGCCGGGCTGGCGGATGATCTCGTCAAAACTGAGGTCGGTACGCACCGCGCCGGTCTTCTCGCCCCAGGGGCCATAGACCTCCTCGCGGCTCGGACCGAACAGGCCGAGCGTCGGCACACCGCTGGCAGCGGCCAGATGCATCAGGCCGCTGTCATTGCCGATATACAGGCTGCTGCGCTGCATCGCTGCGGCGATGGTGAGCAGGTCGAGCTTGCCGACGAAATCCAGCGTGCGTTCGGCCGGCAGGCCGGCGAGCGTGGCCTGGGCCAGCGCTTCCTCGCCGGGGCCGCCGAACACGGCAATGCGTGCGCCGGGTAGGATGCCATCGGTCGCCGTCAGGCGTTGCGCCAGGTCGGCGAAGCGTTCGCCGGGCCACATCTTGCCGCCCCAGTTTGCTGTCGGGCCCAGGGCCAGCACCGGGCGGCCGTCATCGGGCCAGAGCTTCTTCGCAGCCTTCTTCGCATCGGGGCCGATCCACAGCCGCGGTGCCGCGGTGGTTTTCAGCTTGAGGAAATTCGACAGCACGATGACCTTGTGCATGCGCGAGCCGGAGCCGCTGAAACTGCGGCGGCGACGTGCCAGCAGGAACTGGCCGATGCCCGAACCGCGCAGGTCGATGATCAGCCAGAAACGCGTCAGCGCGAGTTTCTTCCACAGCTCCCACCAATGCCCGGCCCAGGGCTTCTTGTGCATGACGATGATGCGGTCGAGATTGGGCAGATCCTGGAACAGGCCGGCCGCTGCCGGTCCGCAGGCCACGGTGAAGCGGGCCTTGGGGAACTGCGCGTGCAGGGCATCGATCAGGCCGGTGGAAAGTACCGCGTCGCCCAGCCGGTTGGCAGTGATGAAAAGGATGCGCATGGCTCAATCTTGAATGTTTGGCTGGTTATAGGGGGGGTGTCCGCCCTTGCCAAGTCGCCGGCCCTCCCATACCTCAGAAGGGCCAAAACCGGAGGATTCATGGCCGATCTGACCTGCGCTGCCCTGCCTGACCGGGCCTTGCTGTCCCTCGGCGGGGACGAGGCCGCCGGCTTCCTCGATGCGCTGGTCTCCAACAGCGTGACCGGACTTGAGCGCGGTCAGGCCGCCTATGCCGCGCTGCTGTCGCCGCAGGGCAAGTTCCTGCACGATTTTTTCGTCACGCCCGATCCGAACACATCTGGCCTGCTGCTCGATGTCGCCGCCGAGCGGCTGCCTGACCTGCAGCGCCGCCTGACGCTGTATCGCCTGCGGGCCAAGGTGACGATCGCGCCGGTGGATGGCGTGCGCTGCTATGCGCTGTTCGGTGGCGCCGCGCCATCCGCGGTCGGGATTCAGTTCGCCGATCCGCGCCTGCCGGCGATGGGCTGGCGGCTGTGGCTGCCCGATCAGGCTGACCCGCCGCTGCCGCCCGCCGATCCGGCCGTCTATCACGCGCATCGCATTGCGCTCGGGGTGCCCGATGGCGTGCGCGATATCGAGATCGACAAGGGCCTGCTGCTGGAAAACCATTTCGAGGCGCTGCATGGCGTCGACTTCAAGAAGGGCTGCTATATCGGCCAGGAGCTGACCGCGCGCACCAAGTATCGCGGCCTGGTAAAAAAGCAGCTCTGCCGCGTGCAGGCCACGCAGCCCTTGCCGCCGCCCGGCACGCCGATCACGGCGAACGGCCAGGAGGTCGGGCAACTGCGGTCAAGTTCTGGCAGCATTGGCCTCGCGCTGCTGCGGCTGGATGCGACAGCGCAAGAACTGGATGTGGCAGGGATTGCGCTGCAGGCCGCACGGCCCGACTATGCGGGTCCGATTCCCGAGGCAAAGACCTGAAGCGATATGTCGAAAGCTCCCATCACCCATGACGACGGCCGCTGCCGCTGCGGCTGGTGCGGTGTCGATCCGCTGTATGTGAACTACCACGATACCGAATGGGGCGTGCCCGAATGGGATGACCGCGCGCTGTTCGAAAAGCTGATCCTCGATGGTTTCCAGGCGGGGCTCAGCTGGATCACCATCCTGCGCAAGCGCGACAATTTCCGCAAAGCCTTCGACGGGTTCGAGCCGCAGAAGATCGTGCGCTACACGCCGAAGAAGCTGGATGCGCTGATGCAGAACGAGGGCATCATCCGCAACAAGGCCAAGATTCACGGCACCGTGGCGAATGCGCGCGGCTGGCTGGAGATCATGGAAACCGAGAAGGGCGGCTTCTCCGGCTATCTGTGGAAGTATGTCGATGGCAAGCCGCTGAAGAACGGCTGGTCATCGCTGAAGCAGGTGCCGGCGGAAACCGCGGTCAGCCAGGCGCTGTCGAAAGACCTGCGCAAGCGCGGCTTCACCTTCGTCGGCCCCACCATCGTCTATGCCTTCATGCAGGCGGTGGGCATGGTCAACGACCATCTGGTGGAATGCTATCGCCACAAGCAGGTCGCCAGGGCCAAACGCCCCGGCTGACCTGCCTGCGCGGATTTTACGCCGCCTTGCCGTCTGCGGTCAGGCCCAGCGCTAGCCGCCCGGCCAGCCGCTGCTGCGGCAGCTGGGTGAACGGGTGATAGCGCGCCGCCTGCAGGTCGCGGAACAGCCGCTCGATGCCATTGTCGCGATAGAAGGCGCTGCCGCCGGCCGCATCCATGGCCAGGCCCGCCATGGCGAGCAGGCTTTCCGTCATCGCACGCTTCAGCGTCATGATGGTGGCCGAGGTCTGCTCGCCCGGCGCCGCCGATTCACCCAGGCTCACCATCTGCTCATGGGCGGCGATGGCGGCGGCCAGGACGGTTTCCATGGCGCCCACCTGCAGCTGGGCATCCATGTCATTGCGGCGGCGGGCGGCGATCTTCAGCACCTCGTCGCGCAGCTGTTCGGCCACGCCGCGATAGACACTGTAGATCAGCGGGAAGGCCACCAGTGTCACCAGATGGAAGAAGGGATGCCACACACCCGCCGGGCGGCGCAGGGCGATCGAGGCGTCCGGCACGAACACATCCTCCAGCCGCACATCCTGCGAGCCGCTGGCGCGCATGCCCAGCGTGCGCCAGGTCTGCTCGATGCTGATGCCCTTGCTGTTCATCGGCACGGCGGCATGCAGCACTTCAGTGTCGCAGATCGCCATGGTCATCAGCAGGTTGCCGGCTTCGGCGCCGCTGACAAACCGCTTGCGTGCCGAAAACAGGTAACCGCCCTCGGTTTTCTTCGCGACACCCGAACCATCGAGCCAGTCGTTGCCGCCGGTGGACAGCAGCATCAGTTCCTCGGCCGCGATCTTGCCCAGCGGCTTCTCAACGGCGGCCGGATCGCTGCGCCAGCGCCGCACCATGGCGGCCAGCGGATGGGTGTGCATGGCCAGCGCCAGCGCCGTGCCGCTGCACTGGCGGGCCAGGCTGCGCAGCATCTCGGTCAGCTCGCGATAGCTGGCGCCGCCGCCATTCAGCTCGGTGGGGATGCCGGCGGAAAAGATGCGGTTGGCCTTCAGCAACGCGAAGGTCTCGGGCGAGAACCGGTCGGCGGCATCGTTGGCGGCGGCCTGGCCGGCAATCTGCGGCGCCAGGCTCTGCACCCGCTCGGCCAGCGTCATGCTGCCGGGGGTCTTGATGGTGGTCTGTACGGTCATGATGAGGGTCTCCGTCCCTGGGTTTGCTTCATCGGCGAAACGCGGAGGCGGGTTATGCGGGCTCGGGCCTGGCGGAGATAGTGCTAAAATAGAACTTGGCGGGTCGCCACCACCCGGGATATTCATCGCCGCATGGATACCAGTTATGGAATCTTCTGCCCCGTGGCGAAGGCTGCCGAGGTTGTGGCCGGCCGCTGGACCCCCTTAATACTCAGTGAACTGATGAAAGGCAGCGAGCGGTTTGGCGACATCCAGAACGGGGTGCCGCTGATGTCGCGCAGCCTGTTGGCCCGCCGGCTGAAAGAGATGGAATTCGCCGGCCTGATCCAGCGCGTGCCGGTGGGCAAGGGCCATGTCTATCGCCTGACCGAAAGCGGCAATGCGCTGCGGCCGCTGATCAACCAGCTGGCCGAATGGGGCAGCGAATGGCGCCTGCCGTATCTGAACGAGCGCGAGCGCAATGTCAGTTACCTGATGTGGTCGCTGCGCGGCTTCCTGCTCGGCCGCACCGAGCTGCCGGCCAGGGCGGTGCTGCAGTTCAATTTCCGCAATGTACCCAAGCGCGACCACAAGCTGCGCATGTGGTGGCTGATCAAGCGCGATGCCGAGATCGACCTCTGCTACACCGATATGGGTTTTGAGCCCGATGTGGTGATCGATGCCGATCTCGATACGCTCACCCGCGTGGCGATCGGCCTTGCCAGCCTGCAGAAGGCGCGCAGCAATGGTGATGTCAGCTTCACCGGCAGTGCCAAGCTGTTTGCCCGTTTCGTCGCCGCGCTCGATCTGGTCGAACCGCCGAAGCTGCGGCTGATGCGCGTGCCCTCCGAGCCGCCGCCCAGCCAGATGATGCCGCCACCAGCGGAAGTGACAGCCGAGGCGCCGGTCAGAACGAAGAGCCGGGCTGCTTAAGGAATTCGATTTCTTCCGGTGAACTCTCGCGCCCCAGCGCCGCGTTGCGATGGGGGAAGCGGCCGAAGCGGGCGATGATCGCGCGATGCTTGTCGGCCCAGCCGGCCAGATCGAGGCCCGGCATCACCTTGTCCAGCGCCGAGAACAGCAGATGCGCCAGATCCTGGTCATGCATCTGCTCGCTATGTTCAAACGGCAAGTAGAAGAACATCCGCATCACCGGCGGCAGCGCGATATCGAAACCGCGATCCACCGCCTGCCGCGCCACACTGAGCGCGCGCGCATCGCCAGCAAAGGCCTTGGCCTGGTCGCGGAACAGGTTGCGCGGGAACTGGTCGAGCAGGATCAGCAGCGCCAGGGCGCCTTCCGCCGTTTCCGTCCAGTCGGCATAGCCTTCGGCCAGCGCCGATTCCACCGCGGCAGCGAAGTGCTGGCGAATCGCCTCGTCGAAGGCGGCGTCCTTCTCGAACCAGGCCTTGCGATGCGCCAGCGGCATATCAGGCTGGCGGTCGAACCAGAAGTCCAGCACGCTGTCTTGTGTTACAGGGGCTTGCGTTACGGGGTCTTGCATCACGATTCCAGATTCTCCCAGTGCCAGTAGCCGATCACATGGCGCGGCTGGCCGCATTCATCAAGCAGGGGAGCAAGAACGCGCTGGAAGATAATGAATTCGCGATTCTGCTTCAGCGACGAGCGCCGGGCGAAGCTGGGCTGGCCGCCCAGCAGGATGGCGCGGTATTCCTGCTCGAAGGCCAGAACCTGTTCGGGTGTATACAGGTCGTCGAAGCGGCGGCCGCTGTAGTCGCGGCCGGTGGCGCGGCGATGGCCGGTGCCGAGCAGGCGGAAGCGCAGGTTGAGTTTGGCGCCGGCGGCCAGGTCGCCAGCGGGCTGGGCCTCGACCAGGCCGATATGGGGCAGCAGGTGATGCGGAATCTGCAGCGGATCGACCGCAGCTTTGGGCGGCACGCCACCGGCAGCCGACGGCAGGGCGCGCCAGTAGGCGATGAAATCCGCCAGCGCCAGCGGCAGCACCGCTGGCCAGGTGCGGTCGTTGATTGTGCCGGGCGTATGCGACATCGCCCCTCCCATGTCGCCAGACTAAGCCGGCCGCAGCGGAATGCCCAGATATCTAAAAACGTGTGGCCCTGTTAATACCGGGGCGGCATCTGCTAGCCTGTCAAAAAACGGGAGTGGAAACGGATATGAACCAGATCGATCTCAAGGGCAAAAACGGCGTCGTCACCGGTGGCGCACAGGGCATTGGCCGCGCCGTGACCGAACGGTTTCTGCGCTCGGGCGCGGCGGTGGCGATCTGGGATCGCGATACCGCGCTGGCCGGTCGCGTCGCTGCCGAACTCTCGGCCCTGGGCAAGGTGATCGCGGTGAATGCCGATGTCACATCCTGGGCCAGCATCGAGGCGGCAGCGAAGCAGACGGCCGCCCAGCTCGGTGGCATCGACCTGCTGGTCAACAATGCCGGCATCGCCGGGCCGAATGCGCCCGTTGATGCCTACCCCCTGGACGCCTGGCAACAGGTGATCGATATCGATCTCACCGGCGTGTTCCATTGCTGCCGTGCCGTGGTGCCGCTGATGAAGGCGAAGGGCTACGGCCGCATCGTCAATGTCGCCTCGATTGCCGGAAAAGAGGGCAATCCCAATGCCAGCGCCTACAGCGCCGCCAAGGCCGGCGTGATCGCCCTGACCAAATCGCTGGGCAAGGAACTGGCCGGCATGGATATCGCGGTCAACTGCATCACCCCGGCGGCGGCCAAAACCGCCATCTTCGACCAGATGACGCAGACCCATATCGACTATATGCTGTCGAAGATTCCCCGCGCCCGGTTTGTGGCGGTGGACGAGATCGCTGCCATGGTGGCCTGGCTGGTATCGCCGGAGAATTCCTTCACCACCGGGGCGGTGTTCGATCTGAGCGGTGGCCGCGCCACCTATTGAGGCGGCGGCTGCAGTGGTGAGATATGGCCCGGTCGGTATGGCGGGCCATGTGGTGAGGAGCAGAATGCCCGAGAGTCGCGACGCCAAGTTTTCGATCGGTGATGTTGTACGCCATCGCCTGTTTCCGTTTCGTGGCGTGATTTTCGACGTCGATCCGGTCTTCAACAACACCGAGGAATGGTGGGAGTCGATCCCGGCCGATCTGCGCCCGCGCAAGGACCAGCCCTTCTACCATCTGCTGGCCGAGAATGCGCAGAGCGCCTATGTCGCCTATGTGTCGGAGCAGAATCTGCTGCCCGATGCCGAGGCCGGCCCGGTGAACCATCCCGATATCAAGAAGTATTTCGCCGGCTTCCGCAGCGGCCGCTACCAGTGGCGCGCCGCACCCAGGATGTAAGTCCGGCCTAAAAGGAGGACGCATGCATCGCCGCGCTATTCTGAAGGGCCTGTGCGGTGGTGCCGCGCTGGTGCCTCTGCTCGCCACACCTGCCCGGGCGCAGTTCACCGATCTGCTGACCGCGCCAAAAACCCTGATCGACCGCGCCATCGAGGCGCGCAAGGCCGGCGACATCGCCAAGGACAACGAGATTGTCCTCAAGGTCAACAAGGTGATGGCCGATGTGAAGTCGATCAAGGCCTCCACCGAGATCTACGAACAGCGCCTGCTGATCACCGGCCTGTTCGACAACAAGGCCGATTACGACCTGTTCGAGAAGGGCGTGCGCAGCATCGCCGGCATGAAGAAGCTATACTGGCATGCGGTTTACCTGTCGGCCGCCGACCAGGAGAAGCGCAAGGCCGAACTGATGAACTGGGCCGATGTCACCGTGCTGGAAAGCAAGGGCAAGGCGCGGCTGATCGGCACGCGCGGCGTGGCCGATGTGAATTTCCGCCTCTGTGCCGATGCCTTTGGCACGATCTATCTGCTGGGCCGGGCGCGGTCGAAGGACGAGATGGACAAGGCGCTGGCCCGCGCCAGGGACGGCGAGGGCGTGCGCAAGGTGGTCAACTACGTGGAAGTGCGCGCCTGATCGCGGCGCGTGTTACAGCAGCCGGCCGATCAGTGACACCACGGCGGGGATATTCAGCCCGATCAGAATGATGCCGACTGCGCCGGCAATCAGGCGACCTGGCAGCTTGTTGACCAGGAAAGCCGCGATCGGCGCAGCCAGCAGGGCACCGACCATAATGGCCAGCGCCGTGCTGCCGATGGTGGTGAGCGTCGCGGCGCCGAGCCAGAAGGAAAACACCGCCGCCTGCACCGCAGCCACCACCGGCTCGGCCGCATTGGTCGAGCCTACCACCCGCCGGGGTTCGCGGCCTTGCAGCAGCAGGCTGGAGGTGACGATGGGGCCCCAACCGCCACCGAAGGAATCAAACAGGCCGCCCAGGAAACCGACAATACCGGGCCGGCCTTTCGGTGCGGTATCAATAGCAAGATCCTGGCGCCAGCGCAGCGCGCGCAGGATCACCACGATACCCATCAGGCCGAGATACAGGGCGGCCAGGGGACGAATGACATGGATCGGCAGCAGGGCGATGACACTGGCGCCGATGATGCCGCCGGCAATGCCGGGCAGGATCAGGCGACGGCAAACCGGCCAGTCGATATTGCCGAATTTCCAGTGCGAGAGGCCAGATGCGATGCCGGTCGGGATCTTGGTGACATGCACGGCTGCGCTGGCCACCGCCGGCGGCATGCCGGTTGCGATCAGCACGCTGCTGGCGATCACGCCATAGCCCATGCCGATGGCGCCATCAATCAATTGCGCCGCGAAGCCGACACCGACAAACAAGACCAGATCGAAATCCAAACGCCGCCTCCTGGTTGCGGTAACGCCTGCACCGGAGAAACGTTACGCCGCAAAACTCTGCGATGCGTAGTCTACCAGACTCTGCGTTGCTGCCGACAGGGGCATGCTGGCCGTATCGATGGTCACGGCGGCTTCGGTCGGCGCCTCATAAGGCGACGAGATGCCGGTAAACTGGGCAATCTCTCCGGCCCGTGCCCGCTTATACAAGCCCTTGGGGTCGCGCGATTCGCAAACCGCAAGATCGGCATGGACGTGTATTTCATGGAAGCCGGCGCCGATGATCTCGCGTGCCAGGCTGCGCTGCTGGCGCAGCGGCGAAATCGCCGAGACCAGCACGATCATGCCGTTGTCGGCCATCACCCGGGCTACTTCGGCCAGCCGGCGGATATTCTCCGCACGGTCGGCATCGCTGAACCCCAGATCGCGGTTCAGGCCATGGCGCAGGTTGTCGCCATCCAGCACGGCAACCTGCTGGCCGCGCGCAAACAGCGTGCGCTGCACGGCCATCGCCAGGGTCGACTTGCCGGCGCCGGACAGGCCGGTGAGCCAGAGCACGCCGCCGCGATGGCCGTTCTGTGCCGCGCGTTCAGCGGCAGTGACACTGGAATCGACGGCAACGATATCATTGGCGGCGATGCGCGCCTGATCGGCGGCTTCGATCACCAGGCCGCCGGCGATCTGCGGTCCGCGGATCAGCACGCCGCGCCCGGTGCGGGCATGGTTTTCATAGAGATCGAGCGCCAGCGGCTTGCGGCTGCGCAGGATCACTCGCGCCACGCCATTGCGTTCGATCTGGGTGGCATCGGTGGTGCCCAGGCTTTCGACATCCAGCACTTCGGTGATGGCCTCGACCTCGACCTCGCGCTCGGCAGTGCCGAGCTTGAGCGTCAGCCTGTCGCCCCGCTTCAGGGTTTCACGATCCAGCCAGAACAGCCGCGCGGTGATGCGGGTGGCTTCCTTGGGGCGCTGGTCCGGCGTGCTGGCCAGCGCGCCACGCTCGACAAACACATCCTCATCCAGCGTAAACGCCACGCTTTCGCCGGCAACGGCTTCATGGCGCGGCGCATGGCCGGCAGCAGAACCGCTCCAGGCTTCCAGCGTCGCCACGGTCGCCTCGCGGCCGCCCGGCGCAAAGCGGATACGCTCGCCCACCTTGATGCGACCGCTTTCGACACGGCCGACAATCACGCGGCGGTCATCCAGGCGATACAGATCCTGCACCGGCAGGCGCAGCGGCTGTTCCACCGGATGGGCGCGCGGGGCAAAGGCATCCAGCGCGCCGATCAGGGTCGGGCCCTGGTACCAGGCGGTGTTGAGGCTGCGGCTGGCGATGTTGTCGCCCTGGCGCGCCGACAGCGGCACGATGGCCTGCACCTCGATGCCGATATCGGCCAGATAGTTGCGCACGGCATCAGCCACGGCCTGGAACTTCACCGGATCATGGTCGATCAGGTCGATCTTGTTGACGGCGACAGCAACCTGGCGGATGCCGAGCAGATGCAGCAGATAGGCATGGCGGCGGGTCTGCTCGGCCAGCCCTTGCGCGGCATCCACCACCAGGATGGCGGCATCGGCCTGGGCCGCGCCGGTGACCATGTTCTTGAGGAATTCCTTGTGCCCCGGCGC
>NZ_CALSAN010000051.1:0-21566 GCF_943372915.1 Ferrovibrio terrae
TGTCGCACGCTGCGCATCGAATACCTGACCCTCTATGCCTTCTCGTCGGAAAACTGGAAACGGCCGGAAACCGAAGTGGCCGGGCTGATGGAACTGCTGCGGCTGTTCATCCGGCGCGAACTGGACGACCTGTGGCGCAATGGGGTGCGCATCCGCATGATCGGCGACCGCAGCAAGCTGGCGCCCGACATCATGCAGCTGATCACCGATGCGGAGCACAAGACGCGCGACAACCGCACGCTGACGCTGACCATCGCGCTGAGCTATGGCGGACAGGACGAGATCGTTGCCGCCTGCCGCCGCCTTGCCGAGCAGGTCGCCGCCGGCAAACTGCAACCGGCCGAGATCACGCCCGATCTGCTGGCCGCCAATCTGGAGACCGCCGGCATTCCCGATCCGGATCTGGTGATCCGCACCAGTGGCGAGCAGCGGCTGTCGAATTTCCTGCTCTGGCAGTCGGCCTACAGTGAACTGATCTTTGTCGACAAGCTGTGGCCGGATTTCTCGGCCCAGGATCTGGCTGGTGCCGTGGAGGAATTCCAGCGCCGCGAACGTCGCTATGGCGGCAGCGGTGAATGATCTGAATTCGTCGGCTCCGGCTGCCGCTGCCGGCAGTGCCTTGCGCAAGCGGGTCATCTCGGCGGCTGTGATGCTGCCGATGGCGATCGCCGCGGCATGGTTCGGTGACTGGGCCTTCGGGGCGCTGGTCGCGCTTGCCGCCGGATTGATGCTGTGGGAATGGCACCGCCTGCCCACACTGTCGCCAACCGGGCCGGCCTGGGCACGCAACCGGCCCGTCTGGTGGCTGGTGGGGCTGCTCTATCTCGTTCTGCCATGCGTTGCGCTGGTCTGGCTGCGTCAGCAGCCTGAACATGGTCGGCATATCGTTTTCTGGCTGTTCTGTGTGGTCTGGGCCACCGATACCGGCGCCTATTTCGCCGGCCGCAGCATTGGCGGGCCGAAATTGATTCCAAGCATCAGCCCGAACAAGACCTGGGCCGGGCTGCTCGGCGGCATGGTTGCGGCGGCGGTTGTTGGCGGGCTGGTCGGGGCGATCAATCCGGTACTGCCGGCTTTTGCCCTGGCAGGACTGGCAGGTACGGTGGCGGTGGTGTCGCAGGCTGGTGACTTCACGGAATCCGCTATCAAGCGGGCTTTCGGCGTGAAGGATGCCAGCCAGATCATTCCCGGCCATGGCGGTGTGCTTGACCGGCTGGACGGTCTGTTGTTCGCGGCGCCGTTTGTGGCGGTGTGCGATCTGATCGCGGGAAGGACCCTGTGGGGATGACCATGCAAACCCGCCGCGTCACCATTCTGGGCTCGACCGGCTCGATCGGCCGCTCCACCATCGATTTGATCGCCCGCGAACCCGAGCGCTTCCCGGTCGAAGCGCTGACCGCGCAAAGCAATGTCGGCCTGCTGGCCGAGCAGGCACTGAGCCTGAAAGCAAAGTGCGCCGTCATCGGTGATGAAAGCCTGCTGCCCGAGTTGCGCCAGCGTCTGGCCGGCAGCGGCATCGAGAGCGCGGCCGGGGCAGGGGCCATCATCGAGGCGGCGGCACGGCCAGCCGAATGGGTCATGGCTGCCATTGTCGGTGCGGCCGGGCTGGAGCCGACGCTCGCGGCCGTCCGCCGCGGCGCCATCGTGGCATTGGCCAACAAGGAGAGCCTGGTCTGCGCCGGACCCCTGGTGATGCGCGAGGCCGCCCTGCACGGCGCCACCATCCTGCCGGTCGATTCCGAGCATAACGCGATCTTTCAGGTCTTCGACTTCAAAGCCCCCGACAATATCGACCGGGTGATCCTGACCGCTTCGGGCGGGCCGTTCCGCACCCTGAACCTGAGCGAGATGCGGGAAGTCACCCCGGCCCAGGCCATTGCCCATCCGGTCTGGAGCATGGGGGCCAAAATCTCGGTCGATTCCGCCACGCTGATGAACAAGGGCCTGGAGCTGATTGAAGCCAGCTTCCTGTTCCCGGTACCGGAAGACCGTATCGAGGTGCTGATCCACCCCCAGTCGGTGGTGCACAGCCTGGTCTCCTATGTGGATGGCTCGGTGCTGGCCCAGCTCGGCACCCCGGACATGCGCACCCCCATTTCGGTAACGCTGGCCTGGCCCGCCCGGATGCCCACCCCGGCGGCCCGGCTGGACCTTGCGGCGATTGCCAAACTGACCTTTGAAGTCCCTGATTTTGCTCGTTTTCCTGCCCTGAACCTGACACGGCAAGCCTTGCAAAGCGGGGGCAGCGCCCCTACTATCCTGAATGCAGCCAACGAGGTCGCTGTCGACGCCTTTTTGAATGGCCGGATCGGGTTTCTCGACATCACCAGGATCGTCGAGCAGACCCTGTCCCGCGTTCCCAGCGGCCCGCTCGGCGATCTTGCCGCGGTCCACGAGGCCGACGGCACGGCACGGCGCTACGCAGCGCACCTGATCGACCCGACGGATGACGACCGGGTGGTGCGGGTGCAAACCAGAGGACGCAACCGGCGCTAGGCCGGCAGTCGAGGTGCCATGGATTTCGTTACCAATCTTGCCGGCTACATCATCCCCTTCGTCGTGGTTCTGACGATCATCGTGTTCGTGCATGAACTGGGGCATTACTGGGTGGCTCGGCGCTGCGGGGTGCGGGTCGAGGTTTTCTCGATCGGCTTCGGCCCCGAACTGTTTGGCTGGCACGACAAGCACAACACGCGCTGGAAGATCAGCGCGGTGCCGCTGGGCGGCTACGTGAAATTCTTCGGCGATGCCGATGCCGCCTCGACCACTGACAATGGTGCCGTCGCGGCGATGAGCGCCGACGAGCGCAAGGTCTCGTTCCACCACAAGACCCTGGGCCAGCGCGCCGCCATCGTGGCCGCCGGCCCGGTTGCCAACTTCATCTTTGCGATCTTCATCTATGCTGCGTTGTTCAGCCTGGTGGGCCAGCCATTTACCCCGCCGGTTGTCGGCGATGTGGTGCAGGGCAGCGCCGCGGAGGCGGGCGGCCTGCGTCCGGGCGACCGCATCCTGACCGCCGACGGCACCGCCATTCAGCGGTTTGAAGAACTGCGCGCCTTTGTCGCCCTGCGGGCCGAAACCCCGATCGCGCTGCGCGTGCTGCGCGATGGCGGCGAGATCGGCCTTACCGTGGTGCCGCTGCGCGTCGACGTTCCCGATGGTGCCGGCGGCACCCACAAGGTCGGCCAGATCGGCATTCGCACAACCGGCGTCGATTTCGTGCGCCACGATCCGGGTACGGCGCTGGTGCAGGCTGTGCGCGAGACCTGGCAGGTGGTGGCCAATACCTTCACCTATCTGGGCCGGATCATTAACGGCAAGGAATCCGGCGACCAGCTCAGCGGCCCGCTCGGCATCGCCAAGATGTCAGGCGATGTCGCCAAGTCCAGCTGGCTGGCCCTGGTGTCGCTGATGGCCACCCTGTCGGTTGCCATTGGCCTTATTAACCTTTTCCCGGTACCGATGCTGGATGGCGGCCATCTGCTGTTTTATGGCTATGAAGCGGTCCGTGGCCGCCCGCTGGGCGAGCGGGCCCAGGAATACAGCTTCCGCATCGGGTTCGCCCTGGTCATGTCGCTGTTCCTGTTCGCGACATGGAACGACTTGAATCGCCTGCCCATTTTCAATTTCCTCACTGGGCTTTTCTCGTGAATCCAGCTAAGTGAGGGGCGGCCTCGATACGATGGGAAGTGTGGCGGGTATGTTCCGAAATGATGCGCTGTGGCTGCTGCGCCGGATTGTCATGGTTGCTGTCCTGGCCGTTGGCCTGTTCGCCGTTCAGGCGCCGGTCGATGCCTTGGCCCAGCAGGGGGGCACGATCCGCGACATCGTGATCGAGGGCAATCAGCGTATCGAGCTTTCGACCATCCAGAACTACCTGACCCTGCAGCCCGGATCTCTCTATTCCAGTGCCGAGGCCGACAAGTCGCTGAAGGCGCTGTTTGCCACCGGTCTGTTTGCCGATGTCAACCTGCGCCTGCAGGGCAGCAGCCTGATCGTGCGTGTTACCGAGAACCCGGTGATCAACCGGATTCTGTTCGAGGGCAATCGCCGCGTTCAGGCCGACCAGCTGCGCAGCGAATTGCAGCTCAAGCCGCGCCAAGTTTACACGCGCTCTAAAGTGCAGACCGATACCCAGCGCATCCAGCAGATTTATCGCCGCACCGGTCGTTTCGCCGCCACCATCGAGCCGAAGGTGATCCAGCTGCCGCAGAACCGCGTTGATCTTGTTTTCGAGATCAACGAAGGTCCGCTGACCGGCGTCAGCCGTATCCGCTTTATCGGCAATCGCCAGTTCTCGGACTCAAAGCTGCGTGAGGAAATCCAGACCAAGGAAACCGCCTGGTGGCGGTTCCTCAGTTCTGACGACAGTTACGATCCCGATCGCGTCACCTTCGATCGGGAGAAGCTGCGCAAGTTCTATCTCAGCAAAGGCTTCGCCGATTTCGCGGTTACCAATGCCGTGGCCGAGCTGCTGCCGAACCGCGAGAAATTCATCATCACCTTCACTGTGGAAGAGGGCGAGCGCTACAAATTCGGCAAGATGGACGTTGTCAGCGAGCTTAAAGGTGTTGATGGCGCCCAGATGAAGGAATTCGTGGTTACGCCCACCGGCGAAACCTACAATGCCGATCTGGTGGAAAAAACGGTTCAGTCGATCACCACTGAGCTTGGCCGCTTCGGTTATGCCTTCGTCGATGTGCGCCCCGATGTGAACAAGGATCGCGAAAAGCGCATCATCGATATCACCTATCGTATCGGCGAAAGCCCGCGAGTTTTCGTCGAGCGCATCGACATCGTCGGCAATGTCCGCACGCTCGACAAGGTGGTGCGCCGTGAATTCCGCCTGGCTGAGGGCGATGCTTTCAATTCGGCCAAGCTGCGCCGCACCCGCACCCGGCTGCGGGGCCTGAATTTCTTCGACAAGGTGGAGATCGCTGAAAGTCGTGGCAGTGCGCCCGACAAGGTGGTGCTGACGGCGGAAGTCACCGAGAAGTCGACCGGTGAACTCTCCTTCGGTGTCGGTTATTCGACCACGGAAAGCGTGCTCGGTGACGTTTCAATCCGCGAGCGCAACCTGCTCGGCCGCGGTCAGGATCTGAAGGTCGGCTTCAGCCTGTCGACGACGCGGCAGCAGGCCGATCTGTCATTCACCGAGCCGTATTTCCTGGATCGCGAACTCGCCGCCGGCGTTGACCTGGTGCGGCGACGCACCGATTACACGCGCCGCAGCAGTCTGGATCAGACCACCACGTCGGGAACCACGCGTCTGTCATTCCCGATCACCGAAAACCTGTCGCAGCTGGTCTATTACCGCATCCGTCAGGACGAGATCGACAACATCGAAACCTCGGCCTCGCGCTTTATCCGTGCACAGGAGGGCCGCTACATCACCTCGGCGGTCGGTCATGCGCTGACCTATGATCGCCGTGATGACAAGGTCGACCCGACCACGGGCTATTATCTACGGCTGTCGCAGGAAGTTGCAGGCCTCGGCGGTACCGAGTTCTATGTAAAGAATGTCGGTAATGCGGCGAAGTATTTCCCCATCACGGATGAAACCGTGCTGACCTTCAGCACCGAACTCGGCATGATCAATGGCCTCAGCGACGTTGTCCGCCTGCCGAACCGCTTCTTCGTGGGTGGCGACAGCTTCCGTGGCTTCGCGGTTGGCGGCATTGGCCCGCGCGACACCACCACAAGTGACTCACTGGGCGGCCAGAAATATTATACCGGTGAGGCCGACTTGATGTTCCCGATCGGCCTGCCAAACGAATTCGGCATCAAGGGCCGCCTGTTCTCCGTGGCCGGCAGCCTGTGGGATACTCCGGATGCCGGCCGCGAAGTGGTCGATGAGAACAGCATGCGCGTCTCGGCTGGCGCCGGCATTCAGTGGAAGTCGCCGCTGGGCCTGATCCGCGTCGATTTCGGCTTCCCGCTCATCAAGGAAAAGTATGATGAAGAGGAAATCGTTCGCATCAATTTCGGCTCTCGTTTCTAGCAAGGTTTAAAAGGTATGAATTCGCTCATCAAATCCGCCGTAGCTCTGGTCGCGCTGGCATTTGCCGCGCTGCCCGGTGTGGCTTTGGCCCAGGCAGCCGGTGGCGGCAAGGTGCCCGCATCGATCATTGCCGTCATCGACAGCCAGCGCATCAATCGCGATGCGGCTGCACTGAAGAATGCCCGCCAGCAGCTCGAGCAGTATCGCTTCAGCTTCCAGTCCGAGATCGCCAAGGAAGAAGAGAAGCTGCGTGCCGAGGAGCAGGAAATCGCGCGTCAGCGCTCTGTCCTGTCGCCGGAAGTTTTCGAGCAGAAGCGCCAGGCCTTCCAGGGCAAGGTGGTCGAACTGCAGAAGCGCATCCAGGAGCGGTCGCAGTCGCTGGAAAAGATGCTGAACGGCGTGCGTGAGCAGGTCACCGTGCAGGTCATTGAGATCCTCAAGGGACTGGCGACCGAACGCGGTTTCAACATGGTGCTCGACCGCGCCCAGGTGCAGATTTTCATCGGTGACAATATCGACATCACCCCGGAAGTGCTGAAGCGCCTCGACCAGCGCCTGCCGACCGTCAAAGTGAATCTCCCCACCGGGAAATGACGGATGGCGGATCCGCGGTTTTTCGAGCGGGCCGGGCCATTCACGCTGGGTGAGCTGGCGGAGCGCTGTGGCGCCCGCCTTGCCGCCGCCGATCTGGCTGGCCGGTCCATCGACGATGTCGCAACGCTGGATCAGGCTGGCCCGGGTCAGCTGACATTTCTCGACAATCCGAAATACGCAGAAGCTTTTGCCGTGACGCGGGCAGGTGCCTGCATCCTGCATGAAAAGCATTCCGGCCTGGCACCGGCTGGCGTTGCGCTGCTGCTGTCACCCAAACCCTATCTGGCTTATGCGCGCGCGGCGCAGATTTTCTACCCGACGCCTGTTGCAACGCCGGGCATCCATCCAACAGCTGTTGTCGATCCGACCGCGCAACTGGGCGCTGGTGTTGCGGTGGCCCCGCATGCCGTCATCGAAGCTGGTGCCGTGATCGGCGCCGGCAGCGCGATTGGAGCCGGCAGCGTGGTGGGCCGCAATGTCATACTCGGTGAGGGTTGCCGGATCGGGCCACATGTGACGCTGACCCATTGTCTGGTTGGCGACCGCGTGCTGATACATCCCGGTGTTCGCATTGGCCAGGATGGTTTCGGTTTTGCTCCGGACCCGACCGGTCATGTCAAAGTGCCCCAGCTGGGCCGCGTGCAGATCGGCAACGACTGCGAGATCGGGGCGAACAGCACGATTGACCGCGGCGCCGGCCCGGACACCGTGATCGGTCCGGGCTGTTGGATTGATAATCTGGTGCAGATCGGGCACAACGTGATCCTCGGTCGGGGCTGCATCATCGTGGCGCAGGCCGGGGTCGCGGGCTCGACCCAGTTCGGCGATTTCGTCGTTCTGGCAGCGCAGAGTGGCGTTGCGGGTCATCTCAAGATTGGCACCGGCGCGCGCATTGGCGCCAAGTCGGGCGTGATGACGGATATCCCGGCTGGCGAAAGCCATTTCGGTATTCCGGCGACGAGGGTTAAGGAATATTTCCGTCAGGTGGCCACGCTTCGGCGCCTGGCGCAGAAGAAGGGTGCGGATAATGAGTGAAACGCCGTCGACTGCCAGCGTCGAATCCATCGATATCCTGCGGATCATGGAGATGATCCCGCATCGCTATCCGATGCTGCTGATTGATCGCGTGGTCGACCTCCAGGTCGGCAAGAGTGCGATCGGCATCAAGAATGTCACCATCAACGAGCCGCAGTTCACCGGCCATTTCCCGACCCAGCCGGTGATGCCCGGCGTGATGATCGTTGAGGCGATGGCGCAGACTGCGGCCGTCGTCGTCGTGCACAGTCTGGGTAAGGAGTCAGAGGGCAAGCTGGTCTATTTCATGACCATCGACGAAGCCCGCTTCCGTAAGCCGGTAACGCCGGGTGACCAGATGCATATCCATGTCACAGCCATCAAGCAGCGCGGCCCGGTCTGGAAGTTCGAAGGCAAGGCCATGGTTGATGGCAAGCTTGCCGCCGAGGCGATTTTCTCGGCGATGATCCTGGACAGGAAGTAAGCACCCTATGGCGCAGATTCATCCGACCGCGATCGTCGAAGACGGCGCCAAGATCGGGGCCGATGTTCGCATCGGGCCCTACAGCATCGTGGGCGCCCAGGTCGAGCTTGGCGATGGCGTCGAATTGCTCAGCCACGCAGTTGTCGCGGGCATCACCAGTGTCGGCGCCGGAACGAAAATCTTCCCGTTCGCCTCGGTAGGGCATGCGCCGCAGGATCTGAAATTCAAGGGTGAACCGTCGCGTCTGGTGATCGGCAAGAATAACGTGATCCGCGAAGGCGTGACCATGAATCCGGGCACCGAGGGCGGCGGCATGCTGACCAAGGTTGGCGACAATTGCCTGTTTATGACCGGTGCCCATGTCGCGCATGACTGCCAGGTCGGCAGCAATGTCGTGATGGCCAACAATGCCACGCTGGCCGGCCATATCGAGGTTGGCGACTTCGCGTTCGTCGGCGGCCTGGCGGCGATCCATCAATTCTGCCGTATCGGTCCGCATGCGATGATCGGCGGCATGTCCGGTGTCGAGCAGGATGTGATTCCCTATGGCATGGTGATCGGCAATCGCGCCCATCTGACCGGCCTGAACCTGATCGGCCTGAAGCGCCGCGGTTTCGAGCGTGAGGATATCTCCAAGCTGCGCGAAGCCTATGATGCGGTATTCGCCAAGGGCGATACCCTCAGCAAGCGGCTCGACGACGTCGCGGCGAAGTTCGCCGGCGTTGCCGTGGTCGAGGAACTGGTCGACTTTGTCCGCAATGCCTCCAAGCGGGGCGTCTGCCAGCCACAAGTGGATGGTGGTACGGCTGCCTAAACTCGGGCTGATCGCCGGTGGCGGCCAGATCCCGGCCCTGATCCGCGATGCCTGCCGTGTTCAGGCTCGGCCGCTGTTCATCGCCGCCCTGAATGGCTTCTGCGACCCCGCCACCGTCACGGATACAGACCATGCCTGGTTCGACCTGCCGCAGGTGGGCGGTCTGCTCAAAGCCCTGAAGGCGTCTGGGGCCGAAGAGGTGTGCCTCTGCGGCCGTGTCGCCAAACCCGATTTTTCTGCGCTCAAACCCGACTGGACCGGTGCCTTGCTGCTGCCGCGCCTGATCAAGGCGGCGCTGATCGGCGATGATGCCATCCTGCGCGTGGTGGTGGAGACCTTCGAGCGCGCGGGGTTTCGCATCGTCGGTGCCGATGCCCTGGTGCGCGACCTGCTGGTGCGCGAGCGGCAGTATGGCGCCCTGGCGCCGACACCGGCCCAGCAGGCCGATCTCGCGCTTGCGCTGCAGGCCGCCCGCCATCATGGCGCCGCGGACAAGGGCCAGGCGGCGGTGGTGGCCCAGGGCCATGTGGTTGGCCTGGAAGACGATGCCGGTACCGATGCGCTGCTGCAGCGCATGGCAGCGCAGCCTGCGGCACGCGGCGGCGTGCTGGTAAAATGCGTGAAGCCACAGCAGGATCGTCGCGTCGATCTGCCGACCGTCGGTGTCACCACCGTCGAGAATGCCGCGGCTGCCGGCCTGGCCGGGATCGCGGTGGAGGCGGGGGCCGCCCTGATGGTGGATGGCACGGCTGCGGCGCAGGCTGCGGACCGCCTCGGCCTGTTCCTGATCGGATTGCCCCATGGTGGATAATCCTCGGGCGGATGACCGCAAGCTGCGGGTTGCGCTGCTCGCCGGCGAACCCTCGGGCGATGTGTTGGGCGCAAGCCTGATGCGCGCATTGCGCAGCGAGACAGACGGCCGCGTGGAATTCATCGGCACGGGCGGCGCCTTGATGGAGGCCGAGGGGCTGCACAGCCTGTTCCCGATTGCCGACATGGCCATCATGGGGTTTGTCGAATTGCTGCCCAGAGCCCGCTTCCTGCTCCGCCGGATCGATCAGGCGGCAAAGTTCATTCTGGCGGAATCGCCGGATGTGGTCGTCACCATCGACAGTCCGGGCTATACGCGGCGCGTGATGCAACGCGCGCTGATCCGCAGCTTCCCCATTGTGCATTATGTGGCGCCGACGGTCTGGGCCTGGCGACCGGGCCGCGCGCGGCGACTGGCGCGGTTGTGCAATCATCTGCTCACCCTGCTGCCATTCGAGCCGCCGTATTTTGAAGTGGTCGGTCTGCCGACCACCTTTGTTGGCCATCCGGCGGTCGAGACGCTGGCAACGGCGCGCCGGTCCGAAGCCGAGGCGGACCAGGCCGGCCGCGGCTTCCGTCAACGGCATGGCATTACGGCAGATACCCGCCTGCTGGCCTTGATGCCGGGCAGCCGCAAGGGCGAGGTGAATAAGCTGCTGCCGGTCTTCACCGAGGTGCTGGCGCGGCTCAAGGCGCAAGGCCAGCAGCTTCATCTGCTGATCCCCACCGTAGAAACGGTGGCAGATATCGTTCGCGCAGCTGCCGCTACACTGCCATTCCCGGCCACGGTGCTGGATACGGCGCCCGAACGCTATGCCGCGATGCTGGCCGCCGACGCGGCACTGGCGGCATCTGGCACGGCGACCCTGGAACTGGGCCTGGCCGGCACGCCCACGGTGCTGGCCTACCGGGTCAACCCGATCAACGCGGCGATCATGCGACGCTTCATCAGGATCTCCTATGTCGGCTTGGTGAATATCCTGCAGCAGCGAGAGATCATGCCGGAATTCCTGCAGGAAAACTGCACGGCAGAAAAAATCGCACCGGCCCTGCTGGGCCTGCTGGTCGACCCGGTCGCGCGCCAGCGCCAGATCGACGGCTGTGCGGCCGTGGCGGCCCAGTTGGGCGCCAACGACCCGGTGCCGCCGGCCCATCGCGCGGCCCGCGCCGTGCTGGCGGTGGCGGCAAAGCGGTTGCCTGCGCCGGCCTGATGCCCCATATCAAGACACCTCAAGCCCGGAGGATTGCCCGATGAATGAGACCGCCCCGATTGCAAAGCCTGCTGTCCAGGCCGGCAGATTCCAGATGCTGCACACCATGCTGCGCGTGCTCGACCTGGAGAAATCGCTCGATTTCTATGTCGGCAAGCTGGGCATGACCCTGCTGCGCAAGACCGACTATCCCAGCGGTGAATTCACCCTGGCCTTTGTCGGCTATGGCGATGAGAAAACCAACACGGTGATCGAACTGACTCATAACTGGGGCCAGAAAGAGCCGTATACGATCGGCAGCGGCTTCGGCCATCTCGCGCTGGGCGTGCCGGACATCTATGGCGTGTGCAAGGTGCTGGAAGAGGCCGGTGTGAAGATTCCGCGCCCGCCGGGCCCGATGAAGCACGGTGGCAGCGTCATCGCCTTCATCGAAGATCCCGATGGCTACAAGATCGAGCTGATCGAGCGCAAATAACGCGAAAGCCCGGCCCGGGCATCATTTCCGGGCCGGGCTTTTTTATTACGGCGTGACCGTGACCACCGCACGCATCTTGGGATGAATGCGGCATTGCACGATGTATTCGCCGGCCTCCTTGAAGGCAACGGCGGTTTCTGAGTCCGGCGCCTGCAGGCCGATGTCGAAAATACCGCCCTTGCTGGGCGAGTAGACATTGTGGCCGAAGGGGTCTTCGTTGCGGAACATCACCTGTCCGCCGACCTTGACCCGAACGTTGGCCGGCTTGAAGGCGATGCCCTGCTGCACGATTACAATGCCGCCCTGGGCTTCTGCCAGGGTGGCGTGCAGACCGACTGCGCCGCCCAGCATGATGCCGAGCAAGGCAGCCCCGATGGCATGGGCGCGCATGGCTGGTTACTGGCGCGGGGTGAGGACGGCGATATCGATCACGGCTGTCTTGCCGTTGCCGATGGCACTGCCCTTGCCCATCTTGCCGGTGCCGACATCGAAGCGGTACAGCATGCCGCCCGATACCGCGAAGCCATGATAGCCATCCTTGGCGTCGGTATAGATGTCGATGGACTCGACAATGGTCCCCGGCTTCAGGCCGGTCGGTCCCACCGTGCGCAGCACGCCGTCATTCGGCGGGTCCTGCACGATATAGGTGCCGTTCAGGCTATCGACATCGAACAGCTGGGTCTGGGTCGCGCCGGCAAAGGAATTGATGTAGGCGCCGGCATAGACCCCCATCGGCTTGCCGGCATTGCGGTCGGCCGGACGATAAGCCAGCTTGCCATCGACGATGGCCTGGCCCGTATCGACATTGACGCGCAGGCTCTGCCCCGAGGAGCCGATCACATGCATGCGGTCGGCCTGCGGGTTGAAGTCAACAATCACATGGTCGATCGAGTCGAGCACCACCGAGAGCTTCGCCTTGCGCGTTGCCGCGCCGGTCATGGTGTCGATGGTATAGATCGTGCTGTTGCTGGCGAGGGCATAGAGCTTGCGGTCGGCAGGGCGCACGTCAATGCCCAGCAGCTTGCCTTCGACGCCGGTGATGGCAATGGTCTTGACCTTTCCGGGTGCCTTGTCGGTGAACAGCAGCAGTTCGTTGCGGTTGTTGAGGCCGGCCAAGTCAAGGGCAAGGGCCGGCATGGCGAGCAGGCTGCCGGCACCGAGAATGGCGGCACCGAGAACGGCGGCAGTGGCAATACGCATGGTTCCTCCTGGCAAGCGGCTGAGACGCGCTCTTAATGGCGGGTTAGATGAACTGGTAGACCGGAACCGGCCGGGGTCAAGGGCAGGGCCAGATAACCCGGCTTTCAGGTTCCGGGCAACTTGATGTTGAACATGACCGCCAGCTTCTGTTGCAGCTGCCCGGCCGAAAAGGGCTTGATGACATAGGCATCGACCTTGTTCTGGCGAGCTGCGATGACGAATTCCTCGTTCGCATTCCCGGTCAGCATCAGGAAGGGCATGTTCACCCAGGTCTTGCGCACATGCTTGAGCAGGTCGAGGCCGGTGACCTTGGGCATGTTCCAGTCGGAGACGATCAGGTCGAATTGCACCTGGCTGCCGCTCAGCAGGTCGATGGCGGCCTGACCATCCTTGACGATGGTCAGATTGGCCACGCCGAGCTGGCGCAGCACAGATGCGGCGAGGCGCTGGGCGAACATGTCGTCCTCCACCAGCAGCACGCGCAGCCGCTCCAGTCCTGGCAGTTTGTTATCCAGCATTCTTCAGTTCCGCAGACGACATGCCCTGCTTCAGTTCGACACCCCGGCCACGCAACCAGGCAATGCCCGATTCCAGGGACAGTTTCAATTCGTCAGTGTAGCGGTTTGTTGCCTCGGCGTCGCCTGCGAGCCCGGCCTGTTCAAGCTGCACGGCCAGCCGGTTGACGTCACGCAAGCCAAGGCTGGCTGATGAACTTTTCAGGCTATGAGCCAGTTCGGCCATACGATGGCAATCCTGATCCTCGGCAAAGGCATTCAGGCCGACGATCATGTCGGCAGCCAGTTCCAGGAAGGTCTCGACCAGATCGAGCGCCATGTCGGTCCCCAGATCCTGGGCCAGATCGTCCAGGGGCTGGCGGTCGAAGGCATCTTCGGTGCCGCCATAGGGGGTTGGCTCGGCGATCGCGGCCGGCCCGCCGCCGGCAAAGCCCATGACGCGGCGGATGGCCTGGTCCAGTGCCTCGGGCACAATAGGCTTGCCGACGTAATCATTCATGCCGGCGGCAAGGCAGCGCTGCACGCCATCCGTACTCAGCGAGGCTGTCACGGCGATAATCCGGGTGTCGCGATGCGGCTCCGGCAGCTTGCGGATTTCCCGCGCGGCCGAAATGCCGTCCATCTCCGGCATGTGAACATCCATCAGGATGACATCGAAGGGCGGCTCCGCCTGCGAAGCTGCTTCCAGAGCCAGTTTGCCGTTCACGGCGAAGGCGACCTGATGCTTCTGCTCCATCAGGATACCGGCGGCGACTTTGCGGTTCACCGGATTGTCCTCGGCCACCAGGATGCGCAGGGACGGCAGCGGGGTTTCGCCGGCGTCCTTCTGCACTGCCAGCGGCTGGGTGCCGGCGACCAGCGGCAGGCGGAACCAGAAGGTGCTGCCCTTGCCGATTTCACTTTCGACACCGATGGTGCCATTCATCGCTTCGACAAGACGTTTGCAGATGGCCAGGCCAAGGCCGGTGCCACCGAAACGGCGCGTGATCGAGGAGTCCGCCTGCACGAAACTGCCGAACAGTTTGCCGATGCTGTCTTTGGAAATGCCGACACCGGTATCGCGAATTTCGAAGCGAACCGAAGGGGTCTCGTCCTGCGCGTCATGCTCGGCCCGTACAATCACCTCGACCCGGCCGCTTTCGGTGAACTTGATGGCATTGCCGATCAGGTTGAGGATGATCTGGCGCAGGCGGTTCGGATCGCCGATGAGGTAGTGGGGCAGGTGGCGATCGATATCGGCGCTCAGCAGAAGGCCTTTTTCCTCGGCGCGGTTTCGCATCAGTGTGAGTGATGCAGAAACCACGCGATTGAGGTCGAAATCGATGTTCTCGACATCGACGCGGCCGGCCTCCAGCTTTGAGAAGTCCAGAATGTCATTGAGGATGACCAGCAGTGCTTCGGCAGAATCGAGCACGGTGCCGGCCAGGTTGCGCTGTTCGCCATTCAATGGCGTCTTGATCAGCAGGCGGGTGAGGCCGAGCACGCCGTTCATGGGCGTGCGGATTTCGTGGCTCATCATCGCCAGGAATTCCGACTTTGCCTTGGTTGCCGCCTCGGCGCGTTCGCGGGCAACCTGCAGATCTTCCATCGCCTGACGGAACACGCGCAGCGATACCGCCATCTGGCCGATCTCGTCACGCCGAGCCGTTTTGGGCACACTGACGCCGACATCGCCTTCGGCCAGTCGGAACATGGTTTTCGTCATGGTGTTGAGCGGCGCCACGATGTTGCGGATCAGCAGCAGCGACATCACGGTGATGACCAGCGCCAGGGCGGCGATCATCATCATGGTGCGATCCTTGGTGTCCTGAATCGTGGCTTCCGCCTGGCTGCGGAAGACGAAACCATCCTCGGCGGCGATCTGAGTCAGGATTTCCAGATTTTCCGAAATCTCCGCGGCAATGGTTTCGCGTGTTTGGGCCAGTTCGCGGCGTTCACGACTTTCGGGTGGCTGATCCAATGTCTGCAATGCGGTCTGCAGCCATGTCTCGTTGAGGAAGCGGATGCGTTCGCCATATTTGCGGATGCCCGGATTCAGGCCGCGCTCCTCGGCGATCGCCAGGTCGGAGACGAACTCTTCGTTACGGCTGCGGATGCCCTCGGCAAAAGAGGTGCGTTCGGCAACATCGCCCTCTGCCGCGATTTCCCGGGTTGTCAGCTCCTGGGTGACAAAACTGGTCTGGGCCAGGCGAGCATAGTTGATGGTCATCAGGGGCTGGTCATACAGCCGCACCACCAGGTCGCCCACCGACTGGACGGCCCAGAAGGCGGCCAGCCCGAGGCCCGCCGCGGTGAGCACGGCAATGGCAAAGGCAGCAGCCAGTTTAAGGCGCACGCTCAGGTGCATGGTCAATCCCGTTGGCCGACGCGGCAGTGGTAGCGATGGTATTGGTATTGCGCGCGACTTTCGAGCGCCCGGATAAATACGAAACCGTCAGCCATGCAAAAAAGGAAAGGGCCGCCTTTTCAGGGCGGCCCGGGGTAGGGTGCTGACCAGAGGGTCAGAGGCGGGTGATGATCCAGGTCAGGGCCAGGCCGATCAGGCCCAGCCAAGTCCAGAATTGCGGCCGTCGCAGCAGCGAACGGGTCGCAATCCGGTTGTCATTGGAGGCCGAGGGCATGTCCAGATAGCCGGGGCGCAGCCAACCGTAACCGGTTGGCCGGGTTCCTGAAGGCGGTTGCCCGCCATGCTGCTCTGCTCGTTTGCCCATGCGGCCCGCCTCCCGTCGGTACCGTCAGTCAGCTCATAAAACGCGGATTACTTGCGTTTGTCGAGCGGAATATACGGGCGTTTGGTGGCACCGGTGTAGAGCTGACGGGGGCGGCCGATCTTCTGGGCCGGATCCTCGATCATCTCATTCCACTGCGAAATCCAGCCCACCGTGCGCGCCAGGGCGAACAGGGCGGTGAACATGGCGGTCGGGAAGCCCATGGCGCGCAGGATGATGCCCGAATAGAAATCGACATTCGGGTACAGCTTCTTGGAGACGAAATAATCGTCTTCCAGCGCGATGCGCTCCAGTTCCATCGCCATCTTCAGCAGCGGTTCGTCCTTCACGCCCAACTCGTCCAGCACCTCGTAGCAGGTCTGGCGCATCACCTTGGCGCGCGGATCGTAGTTCTTGTAGACGCGATGGCCAAAGCCCATCAGGCGGAAGCCCGAATTCTTGTCCTTGGCCTTCTTCACCGCTTCGCCGACCTTGTCGACCGAGCCGATCTCTTCCAGCATCTTCAGCACGGCTTCGTTGGCGCCGCCATGGGCGGGGCCCCACAGGCAGGCAATGCCGGCCGCGATGCAGGCAAACGGATTGGCGCCTGACGAACCGGCGAGACGCACGGTCGAGGTCGAGGCATTCTGCTCGTGATCGGCATGCAGGATGAAGATGCGATCCATGGCGCGCGCCAGGATCGGGCTCATCTTGTAGGGCTCTGCCGGTACGCCGAAAGTCATCTGCAGGAAGTTCTCGGCATAGCCAAGATCATTGCGCGGATACATGAAGGGCTGGCCGATCGAATACTTGTAGGCCATCGCCGCAATGGTCGGCATCTTCGCGATCAGACGATGCTGCGCGATCATGCGCTGCTTCGGATCATCGTAATCGGTCGCATCGTGATAGAAGGCCGACAGTGCGCCAACAACGCCGCACATCACGGCCATCGGATGCGCATCGCGCCGGAAGCCGCGGAACAGGAAGTGGATCTGTTCATGCAGCATCGTGTGATTGGTGATCGAATTCTCGAAGCTTTTCTTCTGCGACGGATTCGGCAGCTCACCGTTCAGCAGCAGGTAGCAGGTCTCGAGGAAGGTCGAGTGTTCGGCCAGCTCGGCAATGTCGTAGCCGCGATACAGCAGCACGCCTTCATCGCCGTCGATATAGGTGATCTTGCTTTCAGTGCTCGCTGTCGAGGTGAAGCCCGGGTCATAGGTGAAGTGACCGGTCTCGGCGTAGAGCTTGCGGATATCGATCACCGAAGGGCCGACCGAGCCGTCCAGCATGGGGAGGGAAATGGTCTTTCCGGTATTGGGATCGGTAAGCGTAACGGGCTTGCTGCCGGTGGTCATTCGGGTACCCCCAGGTTGGGACTGCATATGTGATTGTTGTAACAACACTATAGGGCGGTGCCTGCGCCAGAGAAAAGTGTTTCCCGGCTCGCAAAATATCCGACCTTGGATGAATAAAATTCCTGTAGCCGTTCCGCGTTACGCGGCCGTAACTCCGCATTTCGCCGTCTGTATTGCCATGCTAGGGCTTGGAAACTTGCTGCCCCCAGCCTTGGAGACGTTTGACGATGCTTGATGCCGCTGCCCTCGATACCCTGTTCCGGACCGCACGCACCCATAATGGCTGGGTCGACAAGCCGGTCAGCGATGCCGACCTGCATCACCTTTACGACCTGATGAAGATGGCGCCGACCAGCGCCAACTGCTCCCCGGCGCGGATCGTCTTTGTGCGGTCGAAAGCAGCCAAGGAGCAGCTCCGCCCGGCCCTGAGCGCGGGCAACCTGGAGAAGACGATGGCCGCCCCGGTCACCGCGATCATCGGCTATGACCTGAACTTCGCCGAACACATGCCCCGGCTGTTCCCCCATAACCTGGACGCCAAAAACTGGTTCAGCGACCCCAAGGTGGCCGAGGTGGTGGCTTTCCGTAACGGAACCCTGCAGGGCGCCTATTTCATCCTGGCCGCCCGGGCGGTGGGGCTGGATACCGGCCCGATGTCGGGGTTCGACAATGCCAAGGTCGATGCCGCCTTTTTCCCGGGCGGGCAGGTGAAGTCCAACTTCCTCTGTAACCTCGGTCATGGCGATTCGAGTCAGCTTTTCCCGCGCAGCCCGCGGCTGGCCTTCGAGGAAGCCTGCAAAGTTCTTTGAATGTTCTCATTTTTCGAGCCTAGTGAGAGCGATAACGCCTTCATCAGGCTCGCGAATCCCGGGCTTTTCGAAGTCTTTTGCGCATTGCGAAAAAGATCGGCGAAAAGCGGGAAAACGCGCTTGACCGGGTAGGGGCCGCTGAGTAATGTCCGCCCCGCGATTCGACCTGGTGGTAGGGAGTTTTCCTAAACACAGATCGATGAACAGCCAGGGTCTCCGTAGCGCTCACGTTGAGGCTAGGCTAACGCGACTGGACATAATGACCCCTCTCCGCGGCCGATGGGCCGCAAGGATGGGTCTGGAGCGGAGTAAATGAGGCGGATTGCCGGGCTGAAAAGCCGTCGGTGGTTCGCCTTGGTGTTTTTTTATGTGTTGAACCAAAACTTGGCGGAGTTTCAACTCGTATGCCGACTATCAACCAGCTGATCCGCAAGCCGCGCTCGCCGAAGCCGGTCCGTGACAAGGTTCCGGCGTTGCAGGAATGCCCGCAGCGTCGCGGCGTTTGCACGCGCGTCTACACGACGACCCCGAAGAAGCCGAACTCGGCGCTTCGTAAGGTCGCCCGCGTGCGCCTGACCAACGGTTTCGAAGTCACCAGCTACATTCCTGGTGAAGGCCATAACCTGCAGGAACACTCCGTGGTGATGATCCGCGGCGGCCGCGTCAAGGATCTTCCTGGCGTGCGCTACCACATCATCCGCGGCGTGCTCGACACGCAGGGCGTCAAGGATCGCAAGCAGCGCCGTTCGAAGTACGGCGCGAAGCGTCCGAAGTAATTCAGGAGAGACACGATGTCGCGTCGCCACGCAGCTGAGAAGCGCGAGATTCTGCCGGATCCGAAGTTCGGTGATCTCGTTCTGACCAAGTTCATGAACATGCTGATGTACGAAGGCAAGAAGTCGGTCGCGGAAGCGATCATCTACGGCGCCCTCGATCGCATCAAGTCAAAGACCGGCAACGACCCGGTCAAGATGTTCCACGATGCCCTGAACAACGTGAAGCCGGCCATCGAAGTCCGGTCTCGTCGCGTTGGCGGTGCCACCTATCAGGTGCCGGTGGAAGTGCGTCATGACCGTGGCCAGGCGCTGGCCATTCGCTGGCTGATCTCGGCGGCGCGCAGCCGCGGCGAGAACACCATGATCGACCGTCTGTCGGGCGAGCTGCTCGATGCCGCCAACAACCGCGGCGGTTCGGTCAAGAAGCGCGAAGACACCCATCGCATGGCGGAGGCCAACAAGGCCTTCTCCCACTACCGCTGGTAAGAAGCGGCTTAAGAGTTTTCGGAGATCGTCATGCCTCGCACTACTCCCTACGAGCGCTACCGTAATATCGGCATCATGGCCCACATCGATGCCGGCAAGACCACGACCACGGAGCGCGTGCTTTATTATACCGGCCGTTCGCACAAGATCGGCGAAGTGCATGACGGCGCTGCCACCATGGACTGGATGGAGCAGGAGCAGGAACGCGGCATCACGATCACCTCGGCTGCCACCACCTGCTTCTGGAACGATCACCGCATCAACATCATCGACACCCCCGGCCACGTCGACTTCACCATTGAAGTCGAGCGCAGCTTGCGCGTGCTCGACGGTGCGGTCTGCCTGTTCGACGGCGTTGCCGGCGTTGAGCCGCAGTCGGAGACCGTGTGGCGCCAGGCCGACAAGTACGGCGTGCCGCGCATGTGCTTCGTCAACAAGCTCGACCGCATGGGCGCGAATTTCTTCCGTTGCGTCGACATGATCGTCGATCGTCTGGGCGCCACCCCGCTGGTGCTGACGCTGCCGATCGGCGCCGAAGCCGATTTCAAGGGCATCGTCGACCTAGTGCGCAACCGCGCCATCATCTGGAAGGATGAGAGCCTGGGCGCCGAGTTCTTCTACGACGAGATTCCGGCCGATCTGAAGGAACAGGCTGCCGAATGGCGCCAGAAGATGATCGAAGCCGCGCTCGAGATGGATGACACCGCGCTGGAAGCCTATCTCGAGGGCAAGGAGCCCGACGAGAAGACGCTGACCGCCTGCATCCGCAAGGGCACCATTGCCGGCAAGTTCGTGCCCGTGCTCTGCGGCTCGGCCTTCAAGAACAAGGGCGTGCAGCCGCTGCTCGACGCCGTCATCGACTATCTGCCGTCGCCGGTCGATGTCGCTGGCGTCGAAGGCCTGAAGCCGGGCAGCGACGACAAGCTGGTTCGCAAGACCTCGGACGACGAGCCCTTCTCGGGTCTCGCCTTCAAGATCATGAACGATCCCTTCGTCGGTTCGCTCACTTTCGTGCGCATCTATTCGGGCGTTCTGGAAGCCGGTTCGGGCGTGCTGAACACCGTGAAGGACAATCGCGAGCGTATCGGCCGCATGCTGCAGATGCATGCGAACACCCGCGAGGAAATCAAGGAAGCCCGCGCCGGCGACATCGTCGCGCTGGCCGGCCTGAAGAACACCACCACTGGCGACACGCTCTGCGATCCGAACCATCCGATCATCCTGGAGCGCATGGAATTCCCCGAGCCGGTCATCGAGGTCGCGGTTGAGCCGAAGACCAAGAACGACCAGGAGAAGATGGGCCTCGCGCTCAATCGTCTCGCCGCCGAGGATCCGTCCTTCCGCGTTTCGGTCGACCATGAGAGCGGCCAGACCGTGATCAAGGGCATGGGCGAACTCCACCTCGAAATCCTCGTCGACCGCATGCGTCGCGAGTTCAAGGTCGAAGCCAATGTCGGCGCGCCGCAGGTTGCCTATCGTGAGGCCCTGACCAAGACCGCCGAAATCGACTACACCCACAAGAAGCAGTCGGGTGGCTCGGGCCAGTTCGCCCGCGTCAAGCTGCGCTTCGAGCCGCTGGAAGCCGGTTCGGGCGTGCAGTTCGAGAATGACGTGGTCGGCGGCAACGTGCCGAAGGAATACGTCCCGGCCGTTGAAAAGGGCATCCGCCAGATCGCCGCTTCGGGCGTGCTGGCCGGCTTCCCGGTCATCGACTTCAAGGCGACCCTGTATGACGGCGCCTACCATGACGTCGACTCCTCGGCGCTCGCCTTCGAAATCGCCGCCCGTGCGGCCTTCCGCGAAGTCGCCCCGAAGGCCGGCGCCAAGCTGCTCGAGCCGATCATGCGCGTCGAAGTCGTCGCGCCGGAAGATTTCGTCGGTGACGTGATGGGCGACCTGTCGTCCCGCCGCGGTCAGCTGACCGGCACCGAACCGCGCGGCAATGCGCAGGTCATCAACGCTATGGTGCCGCTGGCCAACATGTTCGGCTACGTCAACAACCTGCGCTCGATGACCCAGGGCCGTGCGCAGTACACCATGACTTTCGATCACTACGCCCAGGTGCCGCAGAACGTGTCCGACGAGGTGCTGGCGAAGCTCGCCGGCTGATCTGAAGAACACGAACGGCATCGATAGACACACATCCGATCTAGCGGAGAAGTAAAATGGCCAAGGCAAAGTTTGAACGTAACAAGCCGCACTGCAACATTGGTACGATCGGCCACGTCGATCATGGCAAGACGTCTCTGACGGCAGCGATCACGAAGGTGCTGGCGGAGAGCGGCGGCGCGTCGTTCACGGCGTATGACCAGAT
>NZ_CALSAN010000052.1:0-19189 GCF_943372915.1 Ferrovibrio terrae
CGTCAGGATGTCACGATCCTGGCCGAGGAAATGCCCCATCAGGGGCTTGGCCACGGGGACCAGCAGCTTGAGCCAGGGGATGGTCCAGAAGAGCAGATTGCTCACTTCGGTGCGGATTTCATCGATCGGGGTCACCGCCGTGAAATTCCAGACGCTGTGGCGGCCGACCCTGACATGCTCGACCCGCACGCCGGGCAGGCGGAAGCTGATCTCGGTTTCCGGCGCGCCGCCGAGGATGCGGTAGAGCAATGTGGTTGCTGGCTTATGGCGTTTCATGGTGAAACCATAAGGGCTTGGGCCGAATTCCTTAGCTTTTTCCTTAAGTCTGATCGGGCCGTTGCGCCAGTACCAGGAGCGATGGATGAAGGGCACATGGCCGGGGTCGATCAGGCCGATCACGGCATGGTCGATCGAACAGGGGAACAGCATCACTTCGGTCAGGCTCGGGCGCAGGTCGGCCGGCAGCTCGGGCATGCCGGGCGGCTCCTGGTCGGGCTCGTCCTTGCCCATCCAGATCCAGACCAGGCCGTTCTGCTCCCGCACCGGGTAGCGCCGCGTCCTGATCCTGGTGATGTCGAAGTCCTGGCCTTCGACCAGCGAGGGGATATGGGTGCATTGGCCCGAGGGGGCGAAGCGCCAGCCATGGTAGGGGCAGTGCACCTCCTGGCCGTCGAAGCTGCCTTCCGACAGCGGCACGCCGCGATGCGGGCAGATGTCGCGGATGGCAAAGACGTCGCCAGCCCCCCCATCCTTGGTTTTGGTGCGGCCGAGTAGCACCGGTTCACCGAGCAGAACCTTGGCCTTGGTCTTGCCCGGTTTCAGGTCGTTGCCGGGCAAGGCAAAATACCAGATGTCTTTCAGCAGGAAGGGAGTCGCAACGCTCATCCATGGTTACTAGCATGTGCAGGGCCGCAGCAGCCAGCGACAGGCCGCCGCAGCTAATCCTAGGCCGCTTTTTCGCTCCGTTCTCCTGTATCTGGGATTCGTCCGCAGGCGTTCCCGTTGGCAGGGGCCGGACTCGCTACTTATCCACAAGATATTGGGAATCAACACAATTTCGCCACACTCCTTATGGGATTCGGATTCCATGCGTTCTGGTTTTGCGGCCCTAGGTCGCGTATCGTAAACGAGGAACGGGAATCGAAAATCCAGCTGCGGTCCGGGGTTCATGAGTCACGCCGATTTCGTCCATTTGCGCGTCCACACCGCCTATTCGCTGACCGAGGGCGCCATCCGGCTGCCCAAGCTGGCCGAGCTGTGCAACCGCAACCGCATGCCGGCGGTGGCGATCACCGATACCAACAACCTGTTCGGCGCCCTGGAATTCTCCAAGGAGATGGCGGGCAAGGGCATCCAGCCGATCATCGGCTGCCAGCTCAGCCTGGCGCGTGCCGACCTGGCGCAGCCGAGCGCGCGCAACCTGCGCAAGCCTGATCCCGACAAGATCGTGCTGCTGGCGCAGACCGAGGCCGGCTACGCCAACCTGATGAAGCTGTCGACCAAGGCCTATCTGGAGCCGCCGCCGGGCGAGGTGGCGCAGGTGCAGTGGGCCGATCTGGACGCCTGCAACGAGGGCCTGATCTGCCTGACCGGCGGTCCGAGCGGACCCATCGCCCGCCTGCTGATCGACGGGCAGACGGATGCCGCCCGGCAGCAGCTGGAAGCGCTGGCGAAGATCTTCCCCGGCCGGCTGTATGTCGAACTGCAGCGCCATGGCTGGACTTCGGAGGCCAAGAGCGAGCCCGGCCTGCTCGATCTGGCCTATGCGCTCGACCTGCCGCTGGTCGCCACCAACGATTGCTATTTCCCCGACGAGGACATGTACGAGGCACATGATGCGCTGCTCTGCATCGCCGAGGGTGCCTATGTCAGCCAGCAGGACCGCCGCCGGGTGACGCCCGACCACCGCTTCAAGTCGGCCGAGGAAATGCGGGTGTTGTTCGCCGACCTGCCCGAGGCGATCGACAACACCATCACCATTGCCCGCCGCTGCGCGGTGAAGGCGAACGAGCGCGCGCCGATCCTGCCGAACTTCGGCGACGGCACGGGTGAGTCCGAGGCCGACATGCTGCGCCGCATGGCGCGCGACGGCCTGGAAGAGCGCCTGCAGCAGATCGGCATCACCGACCCGGACAAGGCCAAGGTCTATTACGACCGCCTTGAATTCGAGTGCGAGACCATCATCGGGATGAAATTCCCCGGCTACTTCCTGATCGTGGCCGACTTCATCCAGTGGTCGAAGCGCAACGGCATCGCTGTCGGGCCGGGCCGCGGTTCGGGCGCCGGCTCGGTGGTCGCCTGGGCGCTCACCATCACCGATCTCGATCCGCTGCGCTTCGGCCTGCTGTTCGAACGCTTCCTCAACCCGGAACGCGTATCGATGCCCGACTTCGATATCGACTTCTGCCAGGAGCGCCGCGACGAGGTGATCCGCTATGTGCAGCAGCGCTATGGTGCCAGCAACGTGGCGCAGATCATCACCTTCGGCAAACTGCAGGCCCGTGCGGCGCTGCGCGACGTCGGCCGCGTGCTGCAGCTGCCACTCGGCCAGGTCGACCGCATCTGCAAGCTGATCCCCAACAATCCGGCCAATCCGGTGACGCTGGCCCAGGCGATCAAGGAAGAGGTGCGGTTGCGCGAGGAACGCGACCGTGACGAGGCGGTCGGCCGCATGATGGATGTGGCGCTGAAACTGGAGGGGCTGTACCGCAACGCCTCCACCCATGCCGCCGGCGTGGTGATCGGCGACCGCCCGCTGGTCGAGCTGGTACCGCTGTATCGCGATCCGCATGCTTCGATGGCGGCGACGCAGTTCTCGATGAAATACGCCGAGGCCGCCGGCCTGGTGAAATTCGACTTCCTCGGCCTCAAGACCCTCGATGTGCTGGAAAAGGCCATCGCGCTGATCCGCGCCCGCGGCGTGGCCATCGATCTGGCCAGCATTCCGCTCAGCGACCAGCCCACCTTCACCCTGCTCGGGCGCGGCGATGCGGTCGGCGTGTTCCAGTTTGAAGGCAGCGGCATGCGCGACATGCTGCGCAACATGAAGCCCGATGCTTTTGAAGACCTGATCGCGCTGGTGGCGCTGTATCGCCCGGGTCCGATGGAAAACATCCCGAGCTACATCGCCCGCAAGCACGGCAAGGAAAAGCCCGACTACCTGCACGACTGGCTCAAGCCGGTGCTGGAGGAAACCTACGGCGTCATCATCTACCAGGAACAGGTGATGGAAATCGCCAAGGTGCTGGCCGGCTATTCGCTGGGCGATGCCGATCTGTTGCGCCGCGCCATGGGCAAGAAGATCAAGGCCGAGATGGATGCGCAGAAGGACCGTTTCGTAGAGGGCGCCAAGGCCAAGGGCGTCAAGCCGGAGCAGGCCGCCTTCATCTTCGAACTGGTGGAAAAATTCGCCGGCTACGGCTTCAACAAGAGCCATGCGGCGGCCTATGCGCTGGTCGCCTGGCACACCGCCTATCTGAAGGCCAACTATCCGGTCGAATTCATCGCCGCCTCGATGACGCTGGATATCTCGAATACCGACAAGCTGAACGTGTTTCGCCAGGAATGCGCGCGCCAGGGCATTGCCCTGCTGCCGCCCGATATCAACCGGTCGCAGGTCGAATTCTCGGTCGAATACGACAAGCATGAGAAGGGTGCGATCCGCTACGCGCTGTCGGCGGTGCGCAATGTCGGCGCCGCGCCGATGGCGCAGATCGTCGCCGAGCGCGAGAAAAACGGCCCGTTCAAGTCGCTGTTCGATTTTGCCGGCCGGGTCGATCCCTCGGCGATGAACAAGCGCATGCTGGAAAACATCGCCAAGGCCGGCGCCTTCGACGGGCTGGAAAAGAACCGCGCCAAGGTGATGGCGTCGCTCGAGACGCTGGTGCGCTATGCCCAGAGCAAGGCCGAGGAGCGCAGCTCCAATCAGGTCAACCTGTTTGGCGGCGGCAAGACCGAGGAGCGCCTGCCCCGGCTGCCGGAGGGCGAGGTCTGGACGCCGATGGACCAGCTCGCCAAGGAATTCGAGGCCATCGGCTTCTATCTCTCGGCGCATCCGCTCGATGCCTATCAGGCGACACTCAACCGCGTCGGCGTCAAGCGCTATGCCGATGTGCTCAAGCAGCTGCATTCCAGCGAGCAGGTCGTCAAGGTCGCCGGCACGGTGATCTCCAAGCAGGAGCGCACCTCGCAGAAGACCGGCAACCGCTTCGCCTTCGTCCAGTGCTCCGATGCCTCGGGCATGTACGAAGTGATGCTGTTCTCCGAGGTGCTGGCACAGCATCGCGAGCTGCTCGAGCCCGGCACCAATGTGGTGTGGAACCTCTCGGCCAAGGTGGATGGCGAACAGCCGCGCCTGAACGGCCAGCGCATCGAGAAGCTGGACGATGTGGCGGCGCGTGCCGCCGCCGGCATCAAGATCATGGTCGAGAATGCCAAGTCGCTCGACCAGATCCGCGGCCTGCTCGACAAGGCCGGCAAGGGCAGGGGGCAGGTGCTGCTCGGCCTCAAGCTGGAGGAACCGGGCGTGCCCGGCGGCATCGAGGCCGATATCAAGCTGCCGGCGCTGTATGCGATCAACCCGGCGACCCGCCACCAGATCCGCGTGCTGCCGGGCGTGTTAGAGGTTTATGATATTTAGATATTGATACAGACGAGGGGGGTGCGATGAGTCGGCTTTCTCGTATGACTTTTGTCAGTGTGGTTTTCATCTTGTTGATATCTCCAGCAAGATCGCAAGATATGCGATTGCAGACGAACTGTAAGCTATACCCACATTCATTGCTTTGCGCCGGTTATGATATGGAGACCGCGAAGAAAATGATTGAAGAGGCAGATAGGGCCCGCGCCGAACATCTGCGCACTCAAGAAGAATTGCACCGGATGGATGTTCAAAAGCGATTGGACGATGAAGCAAAAAGGAAGCGAGATATCGAGGCACAAAAGGTAAAAGCTGAAGCCGACCGAAAGAAAGCAATAGAAGATCGCAAGAAAGCCGAGGCAGTGGAAGCTGCTCGACGTATGGAACTCATCAAAGCGTTGGCGATATCAGAATCGGACAAGGCGAGAGTGGTGGCGGGGAAGGTGTGGCTTGGTATGTCGATTGAGGCGGCAGAACTATCCGTCCAACAATCGGGTATTGGACGAGCAAAGAGGCGAGTCCGTTCTTTACGCGAAAACTCTGAATATGAAATTTGGCATTACGGGGGCGGCAGCTCATTGAGTTTTTCCAATGGGAAGCTAATTGAAATGACTGTTGTCGACTAACATTGTGGTGAGCATGAACCAGCCGACCGCCATTCATCGCAAGGACTACCGCGCTCCCGATTTTCGCATCGAGACCGTCGATCTGGATTTCGACCTGCTGCCCGAGGCGACGCTGGTGAAGTCAAAGCTCGCCATCGTGCCGGCCGGCAGCGGCAGGCCGCTGGTGCTGGATGGCGAAGACCTGCAACTGCTGTCAGTCGCCATCGATGGCCGCAGGTTGGCCGAGGCTGAATACAAGACCGATGAGCATGGCCTGACCATCGCCACCGTGCCGGCCAAGGCCTTCACGCTGGAGATCGAGACCAAGATCAACCCGAAGGGCAACACGCAGCTTTCGGGGCTGTACCAGTCGAGCGGTGTGTTCTGCACGCAATGCGAGGCCGAAGGTTTTCGCCGCATCACCTATTTCCTCGACCGCCCCGATGTGATGGCGGTCTATCGCGTTACCATGCGCGCCGATCAAAAAGCCTGCCCGGTGCTGCTGTCGAACGGCAACCTGGTCGAGCAGCGCGATCTGCCCGATGGCCGCCATATGGCGGTGTGGCACGATCCGTTCCCCAAACCCTGCTATCTGTTCGCGCTGGTCGCCGGCGACCTGGCCGTGAACGAGGACGCGTTCATCACCCGTAGCGGCCGCAAGGTCGCGCTCCGCATTTTCGTCGAGCATGGCAAGCAGGGCCGCACCGCCTATGCGATGGATGCGCTGAAACGCTCGATGCGCTGGGACGAGACCCGCTTCGGCCTGGAATACGACCTCGACCTGTTCAACATCGTCGCCGTCAGCGATTTCAATATGGGCGCGATGGAGAACAAGAGCCTGAATGTCTTCAACGACAAGTTCATCCTGGCCGACCCCGAGACCGCCACCGACGTGGATTATGCCGGGATCGAGGCCGTGGTGGCGCATGAGTATTTCCACAACTGGACCGGCAACCGCATCACCTGCCGCGACTGGTTTCAGCTGTCGCTGAAGGAAGGTCTCACGGTGTTCCGCGACCAGGAATTCACCTCCGACATGCGCTCGCGCCCGGTCAAGCGCATCCAGGATGTGCGCCTGCTGCGCAGCCGCCAGTTCCCCGAGGATGCCGGGCCTCTGGCACACCCGATCCGGCCCGACAGCTACATTGCCATCGACAATTTCTACACGCCGACGATCTATGAGAAGGGCTCGGAAGTCATCCGCATGATTCACACCATGCTGGGCGAGGCGGGCTTCCAGAAGGGCATGCAGCTCTATGTCGAGCGCCATGATGGCGAGGCCGCAACCTGCGATCAGTTCGTTGCCGCCATGGCCGATGCCACGGGCACCGACCTGTCGCAGTTCCAGCGCTGGTATGCCCAGGCCGGCACGCCGGAGGTGACGGTGGCCGGCCGCTATGATGCCGGCAGCGCCGATTACGAACTGACGGTGACGCAGCGGGTGCCGCCGACGCCGGGCCAGCCTGACAAGCAGCCGGTGCAGATGCCGTTCGGTGTCGGTTTGCTGGATGCGCAGGGCCGCGATATTCCGCTGCGCCTTGAAACAGGGGACGCGGTCAAGGACGGCATCCTGACCCTGACGGCGCCGACACAGACCTTCCGCTTCAAGGGCGTGCCGGAGCCGA
Source organism: Ferrovibrio terrae (assembly GCF_943372915.1). Lineage (GTDB taxonomy): Bacteria > Pseudomonadota > Alphaproteobacteria > Ferrovibrionales > Ferrovibrionaceae > Ferrovibrio > Ferrovibrio terrae_A. Next base: position 6,870 of record NZ_CALSAN010000052.1, read on the forward strand.
AGGCGATCTCGCTCAACCGCGGCTTCTCGGCCCCGGTGCTGGTGAAAGCGAAACAGGATGGCAGCGCGCAGGCCTTCCTGATGGCGCATGACTCGGATGCCTTCGCGCGCTGGGAGGCCGGCCAGCAATATGCGACCGAGCTGTTGCTGAACCGCGTCGCCGATCCGGCACGGGCCTTCGATCCGGCCTTCATCGAAGCCATCGGCCAAACGCTGCGCGACGACACGCTGGAAAAAGCCTTCATCGCCGAGGCCATCACCCTGCCGAGCGAGGACTATATCGCCGACCGCATGGATGTGGTGGATGTGGACGGGATTCACGCGGCGCGGCGGGCCCTGTGGCGGGAAATCGCGCAGACCTATCGTCCGCAGCTGGAAGCGATCTATGCGGCCAATACCATGCCGGGGCCCTACAGCCCGGATTCCACCTCGGCCGGCCGGAGGTCGCTGAAGAATGCCGCGCTGTCCTATCTGTCGGAACTGGCCGATGTGGATGCGGGCCTGCGCCGCCTGATCCATGACCAGTATGCCAAGGCCGACAACATGACGGATCGTGCCGCGGCCCTGCGCCTGCTGGTCGATCTGCCCGGTACCGAGCGCGAGGCTGCACTGGCCGATTTCTACCAGCGTTTCGCCGACGATCCGCTGGTGCTCGACAAATGGCTGATGCTGCAGGCGATCTCGGCTTTGCCCGATACGCTGCAGCAGGTGACGGCGCTGCTGACCCATCCGGCGTTTTCGATGCAGAAGCCGAACAAGGTGCGGTCGCTGATCGGCGGCTTCACCGCCAATGCGCTGCGCTATCATGCCGCCGATGGTTCAGGCTATGCCTTTCATGCCGACCGCATTCTGGAGCTGGAGCCGATCAATCCGCAGGTTGCGGCCCGGCTGCTGGCGCCGCTCGGGCGCTGGCGCCGTTTCGATGCCGGCCGGCAGGCCAAGATGAAGGCCGAGCTGCAGCGCGTGCTGGCCAAGCCGAACCTGTCGCGCGATGTCTACGAGATCGCCTCGAAGTCGCTCGGCACTTAAGCCGGTTTGCCGTAGGCGCGCAGGAAGGTGCTGACCGCGCTGTCGACCCGGCGCCGGATTTCGGCGGCCGGCATTTCGCCGTCGATGCGCAGGGTGCGCCGCATGCTGCGATGGCCCATCAGCATGCCGAAGAACTGTTCCGCCGCCAGCACCGGATCATCCACGGCCAGACGGCCGGCCTCGGTTTCGCGGTCGAGATAGGCGGCGAGGCGGGCCAGCCCTCTGCCGGGACCGTTGGCATAGAAGGTCGGGCCCAGGGTGGGGAAGCTGGCCGCAGAGCCGATCAGCAGGCGTTGGAACTGCACGGCGCGGTCGGACAGGATCTTGCTGAGAAAACCGACACCGAGTGCGGTCAGCACATCGCGCGGCGTTGCTTCGGGCGACAGCTCGGCCAGGGCTGCCGTGATCTGCCCCGAGCTTTCCTGCACGATGGCGGCGAACAGGTCGTCTTTCGATTCAAACAGGTTGTAGATGGTCTGGCGTGACACGCCGGCCCGGGCGGCGATGGTCTCCAGCCCGATGCCGTAGCCATGCTCGAAGAACAGGTCGCGTGCGGTTTCCAGGATCGCCTCGCGCTTGGCGGCATCGACCGGGCGGCCACGCTTGATGGGGGCTGCCTTGCTCAATGGCCACCGCCGGCGCCGGCGGGCGCGGGTTTGGGCCGCTGCGCGAACACCACCGCGATGGCAGCGGCGAAGAACAGCACCGAGAGAATGACGAACACGTCGATGAAGCTCATGATATAGGCCTGCGCCTGCACCTTGTTGCCAAGCATCTTCATGGCAAACGCGGTCTGGTCGGCTGCGGTGCGGTCGCCGAACATATTGGCGATGCTGTCGATATACTGCTGCACTTCCACCCGGCCCGGATTGACGAAATCGACCAGGCGGTTCCAGTGGAAATTGGTGCGCTCGGTCATGATGGTGTTGATCGCAGCGAGGCCGAAGGCGCCGCCGAGATTGCGGGTCAGGTTATAGAGCCCGCTGGCATTCTTCAGCTCATCCTGCGGCAGGGTGCCGAGCGCGATCACGTTGATCGGCACGATGCAGAACATCAGCGCCGCGCCGCGCATGATCTGCGGCAGCAGCAGCTGGTCGAATTGCCAGTCGCCGGTCAGGCCGGTCATGGTCCAGGTGCTGGCACCGAGCAGGGCGAAGCCGAAGGCCAGCACCGGGCGGGGATCGACCTTGCGCGCCAGTATGCCGGCCATGGGTGCGGACATGAATTGCGCCAGGCCGGTGACGAACATGACCTCGCCGATCTGCAGGCTGTTCAGCCCGCGCACGCGGCCGAGATAGAGCGGCAGCAGGTAGACCAGGCCATAGAGACCGATGCCGATGGTGAGGCTGAACAGGCAGCCGGTGGCGAAGTTGCGGTTGCGGAAGGCCTTCAGATCGACGATCGGGTTGGCATAGGTGAGGCTGCGCCAGAAGAACAGCACGGCGCCGATGCCGCAGGCGACGGCGAAATTGCGGATCGCCGCATCGGCGAACCAGTCGTTGCGGGTGCCTTCCTCCAGCACGTATTCCAGGCTGCCGAGGAACACCGCCAGTGCGCCGAGGCCGATATAGTCGAAGCCCTTGAACAGCGCGTAATTCGGCTTGTCGATATCGATGAAATTCCACACCAGCAGGCAGACGATGATGCCCGGCACGATGTTGATCAGGAACAGCCAGTGCCAGGAGAACAGCTGGGTCAGGTAGCCGCCGAAGGTCGGTCCGATGGTGGGCGCCAGCGTGGCGACCAGGCCGATGATCACGGTGGCGCCGGCCATCTTCTCGCGCGGGAACATCATGTAGGTGCTGGCGAACACGGTGGGGATCATGGCGCCGCCGAGGAAACCCTGGAGCGCGCGCAGCACGATCATGGTCTCCAGGTTGGTGGCCATGGCGCAACCGAGGCTGGCGAGGGTGAAGCTGGCCGCCGAGACGGTGAAGAGCACGCGTGTCGACAATAGCCGCGAGAGATAGCCGCTGAACGGGATCATGATCACTTCGGCGATCAGATACGATGTCTGCACCCAGCTGATCTCGTCGGCGGATGCCGAGAGACCGGCCTGGATCTCGGTCAGCGAGGAAGACACGATCTGGATGTCGAGGATCGCCATGAACATGCCGATGACCATGGCGAAATAGCCGATCATCCGGCCTTTCTGCGTCGCCGGAGCGGCCGGGATCTGCGCCATGGTGGCAGCGGTGGCAGACATGGTCGTGCGGCCCGTTACTTCGCCGCCGTGTGCAGGGCGGCTTCGCTGCGCGTGTCGATATCCACCACCACCGACATGCCGGGCACCAGGAAGGGCTGCGCCTGGGCCTTGTCGATCACCAGCTTGACCGGCACGCGCTGCACGATCTTGGTGAAGTTGCCGGTGGCGTTATCGGGCGGCAGCAGGCTGAACTTGGCGCCCGAGGCCGGCGCGAAGCTCTGGATGTGGCCCTTGATGGTCAGGTCGGGGAAGGCATCGACATGGAGGGCCGCGCTCTGGCCCGGCTTCATGCCGCGCAGCTGCGTCTCCTTGAAGTTGGCGACGACATACACGTCGTCGGTCGGCACGATCACCATGATCTGGGTGCCGGGCTTCACATACTGGCCGGTCTGGCCGGTGCGGTTGCCGATCACGCCATCGACCGGCGCACGGACCACGGTGTTGTCGAGATCGAGTTTCGCGGCGGCGAGATCGGCCTCGGCCTGGGCGATCTGGGCCAGGCCCTGTTCGCGATTGGCCTTCAGCACGGCGATCTGGTTCTGCTCGACCGACTTGGCGGCCTCGGCGCGGTCGACCGCGGCCCTGGCCTTGCGCTGGTCGGCCTGGGCCAGTTCCAGCTTCTGGTTGGACACATAGTTGCCGACGGCGAGCTGGCGGTAGCGCTTGAGGTCTTCCTCGCTGCGCACCTGGTCGGCCCGCGTGCTGCGCCAGGACGCATCGGCTTCGGCGATGGCGGCCTGCTGGCTGGCCAGTTGCTTGTCGATCACATCGATGGCGGCGCGGCGCGCCTGCACGGCAGCCGCGGCCTGCGCCACCTTGGCGCGGTAGTCGCTGGCATCGATCTCGAACAGCACGGTGCCGGCCTTGACCTGCTGGTTGTCGGCCACCGACATCGTCGTGATGTAGCCGGTCACCTTGGGCGCCACGACAGTGATGTCGGCGCCGATATAGGCGTTGTCGGTGCTTTCGATGAAGCGGCTGTAGCTCCACCAGTGCCAGGCACCATAGGTGGCGCCGGCAAGCACCAGCAGGCCGGCGGCGGAGAGGATGGCTTTTTTCTTGGTCATCGGTGTCAGTCCCGCGAAGGGTGAGAAGGCCCGGGAGGTCAGGCCGGGATGATCTATAAGATTAGTGGGCGGTCCTGTCCATTAAATCGGAAGTGAAAGCCGTGACGCCAGTCACAGGATGGGACGAAGGCCCCGGCATGACAGCGCAATATCCGGATAGTTTGTGCTCTGCCAATGGCTTACTCCAGCTGCAGACCCCTGGAGCCGACCATGCCGATGACCCCGCTGACCCGTCTCAGTCTCGCCAACCTGGCCGCCAATGGCGCCGAACAGCTCGCCATGGCGGCGATCCCACTGATGGCGGCGCTGGCGTTGGGTGCCACGGCCGAGACCATGGGTGCGCTGAGTGCGGCGCAGACCCTGCCGTATCTGCTGCTGTCGCTGGTCGCCGGCCTCTGGGCCGACCGGCTGCCGCGGCATTACCTGATGGCCGGCAGCGAGGCTGGCCGTGCCCTGCTGCTGGCGCTGGTGCCGCTGCTGGCCTTTGCCGGCTGGCTTGATCTCGTCAGCCTCGCCATCCTCGGCTTCGCACTGTCGGCCTGCACGGTGCTGTTCAATGTTGCCGCGCAGGCCTATCTGCCGGCCATCGTGGCGCGCGAGGGCCTGCCGGCGGCGAATGCGAAGATCGAGTTCACTCGCGCCGCCGCCGTCTTCCTCGGGCCGGGCCTCGCCGGCGCGATTGCCGGCTGGACTTCGCCGGCCCTGGCGCTGGCCGTCTCGGCGGTGACCTCGGCACTCGCCGTCCTGCTGCTGCTGACACCAGGCATGCGACGGGATCTACCCAGCATTGAGCGCCCGCCGATCCGGCAGGCCCTGGCCGAAGGGCTGGCCGTGGTGTGGCGTCATCCGCTGCTGCGGGCGATTGCCGCCTGCGCCATGGCCTGGAATTTCAGCTGGTTCGTGCTGATGGCGGTGTTCGTGCTGTTTGCCATCAACATGCTGGGGCTGACACCGGCGAAAATCGGCATCGCGCTGGGCGCGCAGGGGCTCGGTATGCTGCTGGCCGCGCTGGCAGCGCCGCTGATCCATGCCCGCCTGCGTCTCGGCCACATGATCCTGCTCGGCCCGGCGACGTCGCTGTTCGCTGCTTTTGCCATCGGTGCCACCACCGCGATGCAGGGCGATGCGGCCTTCATGCTGCTGCTAATCGGCTTTTTCCTGTTCGGCTTCGGGCCGATGCTGTGGACCATCGGGCAGACCAGCCTGCGCCAGGCCATCGTGCCGCTGCGCCTGATCGGTCGCGTCAGCGCGATGCAGCAGGTGGCCACGCTGGGCATGCGGCCACTCGGCGCACTGGTGGGCGGTTTCGTCGGAGAGCGGTTCGGTCTGGATGCCGCGATCTGGTTGGCGGTCGCGGGCTATGGCGTGCAGCTTGCCGTCATCCTGCTGTCGCAGATGCCGGCGCTGGAAACGCTGCCGCCATCGCTGGATGAAGAAGGAGCGGCGGCCTAGTCGCTGCTCTTTTCCATGTTCGGCTTCGGCACCTTGAAGCCGATGGCGCCGCGCAGATCGGCGCCTTCCAGGTCGGCGCCGCGCAGATCGGTGTTGGTGAGATCGGCATCGAGGAAAGAGCAACCACGCAAATTCGCGCTGCGGAAATCGGCCAGCGTCAGGATCGAGCGGTTGAACACCGCGCCTTCCAGATCGGCGCCCTGGAACTTGGCCTGGGTCAGATTGCATTCCTGCAAGCTGGCCGACTGGCGGCGATGCATCGCGCCGGTGATGCTGACGGTCGAGAGCTTGGCACCACGGAAATCCGCATTGGTCATGATGGCGCGGTCGAACTTGGCGCCTTGCAGATTGCAGGTGGCGAAATTCGCATTCAGCATCATGGCTCCGCGCATATCCGACAGCACGAAGCGCGAGCCGGAGAAATCGGTGTTGCGCAGGATGGCGTAGGAGAAATCGCCGGCCGAGAAGTTGATGTTGGTCAGCTTGAGGTCGGAGAGATCATAGCGGCTGAAATCCACCCGCATGCCCTGCTTGCCCAGCGTCTCGATCCAGGTGAGATGCTCCTTGACGATGAACTGCAGCGAGCGGTCGAGATTTTCCAGGCTGCGCGGCATGATTGCCTTGGTGACATCGGCGTCGCGCAGATCGATCGGGCGGAAATAGGCTGCCGTCAGGTCGGCGCCCTCGAAATTGGTTTCGTTCAGCACGGCGCCGGCCAGCACAGACCCATGCAGGATGCAGTGCGACAGGTTGGACGCCGTGAGGTCGGCGCCGGTGAACAGGCAGCCAGAGAGGTTTGAGCCAGACAAATCCGCGCCGTTCAGCTTGGCATTGGAGAAGTTGCAGTTGCTCAGGTCGGTGTTGCGCCCCACCACCTTGCCCAGCTTGGCCGAGGTGAGGTTGGCGCCCGCCATCTTGGCATTGTCGATCGAGGTGGCGCGCTTGAGCACGGCGATCAGGTTGCCATCTTCATCCGGGCGCAGCAGCACGCCGTCGCGGATATCGGCATTGGTCAGATTGGCGGATTCCAGATTGGCATTGCGCAGGTTCACGCCGCGCAAGTCGGCCTTGGTCAGGTCGGCGCGGCGGAAATCTGCCCCCTGCATGTCGGCGGCGAAAAAGGACGAGCCGACCAGGGCGGCATGGCTGAAGTCGGCATAGTTGAGCTTGCTGCCGACGAAATCGGCCGAGGTCAGTTCCTTGCCGCTGAAATCCACCCGCGAGGCATCGCGGAAATGCAGCACCATGCGCTTGCCGCCACGCACACCGCGCACGTAGTTGGCGTGAGATTCAAACATCTCATCGACTTCATACTGGGCAATGACTTTGACGGGATTGTTCATCGGGCGGCTTCTGTATCAGGCTCTTGTCAGCCAGCCTAGCATAGGCGGAGAAGGTTCACGACAGGTTGACGCCGCTGGCGCCGGTGAAGTCCGCACCCGAGACCTGGGCATCGCGCAGGTCGGCCCCGGTCAGATCGGCGCCTCGGAAATTGGCGCCTTTCAGGTTGGCGTCGCGCAGATCGGCATGCATCAGGATCGACCGGGTCAGGTTGGCGCCCTCAAGGTCACAGGCGCTGAGGTTGGACTGGCTCAGATTGGCATTCTCCAGGTTGGCATGCCAGCGCTTGCCCTGCAGGGAGGATATCGGCATCGGCGCCAGCTTGGCGCCACGGAAATTGCTGCCGATCAGATTGGCGCCGCTGAATTTCACCCCGCGCAGGTCGGCGCCGGTGAACTGGGCGTTCAGCAGCATGGCGTCGGTGAAATCGCACATGGTGAGCGCGGCGCCGCCGAAATCGGCTTCCACCAGGGTGGACTGAACGAACAATGCCGCCGAGAGGTCGATTTTGGCCAGCTTGACCCCGGACATGTCGATGCGGCTGAAATCGGCACGCCGTCCCTTGGCGCCCAGCGATTCCGTCCAGGCCAGATGTTCGCGCAGGATGATCTGCAGCGGCTTGTCCAGATCTGCAATGTTCTTGGGCAATTGCGCGCCGGCCAGGCGGGCGTCGCGCATTTCGCTCGGGCGGAAGAAGGCGCCGGCCAGATCGGCGCCCTCGAATTTGGTGCCGTTGAGCATCGCCCCGGCCAGCACGGCGCCCGACAGGCTGCAGCCGCTCATATTGGTGTTGGTGAGATCGGCGCCGACGAAAATCGCGCCGCGCAGATCGGAATTGGACAGGTCGGCGTCGGTCAGGCGCGCATTGGCCAGATTGGCATGGCTGAGATCGGCCTGCTGGCTCATCAGCCGGCCCAGCTTGGCACCGATCAGCTTGGAATGGCTCATCTGGGCTTTTTCGGTGACGGCGCCGCCGACCGCGATCGGCACCAGATTGCCGTCTTCATCGGGTTTCAGCAGCCGGCCATCGCGCAGATCGGCGCCAGAGAGATCGGCGAATTCGAGGATGGCACCGCGCAGGATGGCGCCGCGCAGGTCGGCCCGGGTCAGGTCGGCCGAGGAGAAGTCGGCCATTTCCAGAACCGCCCCGTAGAAATTGGCACCGCTCAGCTTGCAGAATTTGAACACGGCCCCGTTGAAACGGCCGCCGACCATGGCAGCCTCGCGCAGGTCGCGGTTGGCGAAATTCAGGCCGGAGGCGTCGCGAAACTGCAGGTTGAGGCGAAGTCCGCCCCGCATGCCACGCGCAAAGCGCTCATGGCCGGCGATCAGGGGGTCGAGATCTTTCTGATGCACCACCGGGTCCGACATGGGCGCATATGACCATGCCACCTCAGGGGGCGCCAGTATCTATTTGTCAGGGCACGGAAAAATGTGTTGATAACCCTTCTGGAGCAGCGGCGTGGCAGGCCCCGGGGCAGGCGGGCTGACAGGGCCGGCCCAAGCCGGTTGCATTCCCCTCCCGAAGCGGATAAAAGGCGCCGTTCAAACCCACACGCAGGCTTACGCGGTTATCGGGGAGACATCCCGATACGGCGTTCCGGTGTCCGAGTTCCACACGAGGAGCGAAGGACGTGCCTGCGGCGGCCCAACCGGAGAAGGATATAGGATGAGCCTGCCGACCTTTACCATGCGTCAGCTGATTGAAGCTGGCGTGCACTTCGGACACCAGACCCACCGCTGGAATCCGAAAATGAAGTCGTATCTCTTCGGAGATCGCAACAACATTCATATCATCGACCTGCAGCAGAGCGTGCCGTTGCTGCACCGTGCCCTGCAGGCCGTGCGCGACACCGTCGCCGGCGGCGGTCGTGTGCTGTTCGTCGGCACCAAGCGCCAGGCGTCGGAAGCGATCGCGGATGCGGCTGCCCGCTGCGGCCAGTTCTACGTGAACCATCGCTGGCTCGGCGGCATGCTGACCAACTGGAAGACCATCTCCCAGTCGATCAAGCGCCTCAAGGAGCTGGAAGAGCTGCTCGGTGCCGAGAACAACACGTCCGGCCTGACCAAGAAGGAAGTGCTGAACCTGACCCGCGAGCGCGAGAAGCTCGACCGGGCGCTGGGCGGCATCAAGGATATGGGCGGCCTGCCCAGCATCATGATCGTCATCGACACGGTGAAGGAAGACATCGCCATCGCCGAAGCCCGCACCCTGGGCATTCCGGTGGTCGCGATCCTCGACTCCAACTCCGATCCGCAGGGTATCACCTATCCGGTGCCGGGCAACGATGACGCGCTGCGCGCCATCAACCTGTACTGCGATCTGTTCTCGCTGGCCGTGCTGAGCGGCGTCGAAGACCATCTGTCGGAGACTGGTGCTGATATCGGCGCTGCCGAGGAAGCCCCGGTCGAACTGGCAGTGGCCCCGGCGGAAGCCGCCGACGGCGCTGCGGCCCAGGCCTAAGCCTGATCAATCCCGGTCGCGGCGCCTCTGTCGTTTTTCGACGGGGCGCCGCAGCCGTTTCTGACCCGGCCGTTGAACGGTCGCATGCACTGACATTGAGAGGATGACATGGCTGAGATTACTGCGGCCCTGGTAAAGGATCTGCGCGAGAAGACCGGCGCGGGCATGATGGATTGCAAGAAGGCGCTGGGCGAGACCGGTGGCGATCTGAATGCCGCCATCGATTGGCTGCGCACAAAGGGCCTGTCGGCCGCCGCCAAGAAAGCCGGCCGTGTGGCCGCCGAAGGCCTGGTCGCCGTTGCCATCAAGGACAACAAGGGCGCCATCGTCGAGGTGAATGCCGAGACCGATTTCGTTGCCCGTAACCCGCAGTTCCAGGCCGTTGCCAGTGGCATCGCCACGGTGGCCCTGGCTGCCGGCGAAGACGTTGCCGTGCTGGAAGCCGCTGCCTTCCCGGGCACCGGCCGCAGCGTGAAGGACGAGCTGACTCATGCGATCGCCACCATCGGCGAGAACATGACGCTGCGTCGCGCCCGCACGCTGACCGTCGATGGCGGTGCCGTGATTGCCTATGTGCACAGCGCGCTGGGCGATGGCATCGGCAAGCTGGGCGTGCTGGTCGGTCTGAAGTCGACCGGCAAGCGTGAGGTGCTGGAGCAGATCGGCAAGCAGATGGCGATGCATATTGCTGCCGCCAATCCGCAGTCGCTGAGCACCAAGGATCTGGATCAGGCGCTGGTTGAGCGCGAGCGCCAGGTGCTGACCGAGCAGGCTGCCGGTTCGGGCAAGCCGGCGGAGATCATCGCCAAGATGGTCGAGGGCCGTATCCGCAAGTTCTATCAGGAAGTGGTTCTGCTGGAGCAGACCTTCGTGATCGACGGTGAGACCCAGGTTGGCAAGGCCGTGGAAAAGGCCGCCAAGGATGCCGGCGCACCCATCGAGGTGACCGGTTTCGTGCGCTTCCAGCTGGGCGAGGGAATCGAGAAGAAGACAGACGACTTCGCTGCCGAAGTCGCCAAGATGGCCGGCTGATCGGGCCGAGTGACCGAATACTGAAAAGGGGGGCCGATGCCCCCCTTTTTTATGCCCGCTTTACCGCCCCTGATTGTGGCCGGAATCGGGACAGGAGCAGGGCCTGCGGCTGCCACCTGCGCCCGGGCGTGGTATAACCTTCGCCACAGAATCGCCGCGCTTTTCCGTCATCCCTTGGCCCGCGCCGTCGCCAAGGACGCCGCCTGAGGACCATCCATGACCATGAAATACCGTCGCGTCCTGCTGAAATGCTCGGGCGAGGCCCTGATGGGCCCGACCCCCTATGGCATCGACTTCGACACCGTCGACCGCATCACCAGCGAGATCAAGGCGGTGCACAGTCTGGGCGGCGAGGTCTGCCTGGTGATAGGTGGCGGCAACATCTTCCGCGGTGTGGCGGGCGCCACCCAGGGCATGCAGCGTGCCTCCGCAGACTACATGGGCATGCTGGCCACCGTGATCAACGCGCTGGCCGTGCAGCATGCACTGGAAAGCCATGGTGTGCCGAGCCGGGTGATGTCGGCGCTGCGCATGGATACGGTCTGCGAGCCCTATATCCGCCGCCGCGCCATCCGCCATCTGGAAAAGGGCCGGGTGGTGATTTTTGCCGCCGGCACCGGCAACCCCTTCTTCACCACCGACACTGCCGCGGCCCTGCGCGCCGCCGAGATGGGCTGCGATGCGCTGCTCAAGGGCACCCAGGTCGATGGCGTCTACACCGCCGATCCGAAGAAGGACAAGACGGCCACCCGGTATGAAACCCTGACCTACATGGATGTGCTGCAGAAAGACCTGAAGGTGATGGATGCCTCGGCGATCAGCCTGGCACGGGAAAACCGTATTCCGATTCTGGTGTTCTCCTTGCACGAGCCGGGCGGCTTCGCCAAAGTGCTGGCCGGCACCGGCCGGTGCACTGTAATCACCGGCGAATAGGCCCGAAGCGGCCTTTTAGCCATTTGATTGACTTAAGAAAAAAGACGGGAGCGGGCAGTGGCCGAACCGGATATTGACGACATCGAGCGGCGAATGAACAAGGCGGTCGACGTGCTCAAGCATGAGTATGCCGCCCTGCGCACCGGACGTGCGACGGTCAGCATGCTGGACCCGGTCCGCGTCGAGGTTTACGGCAGCGTGATGCCGCTCAACCAGGTCGGCACCGTCAGCGTGCCCGAGCCGCGCATGATCAGTGTGCAGGTCTGGGACAAGAGCAACGTCAAGGCGGTGGAAAAGGCGATCACCGCCAGCGGCCTGGGCCTCAACCCGCAGGCCGACGGCACCCTGATCCGCATCCCGATCCCCGAGCTGAACGAACAGCGCCGCAAGGAGCTGACCAAGGTGGCCGGCCAGTATGCCGAGCAGGCCAAGGTGGCGGTGCGCGGCGTGCGGCGCGACGGCATGGACAACCTGAAGAAGTCGGAGAAGGACGGCGACCTCGGCGAGGACGACGTCAAGATGTACCAGGACGAGATCCAGAAGCTGACCGACGACGCGACCAAGAAGATCGACGAGATTCTGGCGCAGAAGACCAAGGAGATCCTGCAGGTCTAGCATGTCGCAGCCGGTTGTATCGCAGGCGCTTGCGCCGTCTCCGCCGCGCCACATTGCCATCATCATGGATGGCAATGGGCGCTGGGCGAAGGCGCGCGGGCTGCCACGCAACCTGGGCCATCGGCAGGGCATCGACACCGTGCGCGATGTGGTGCGCGCCTGTCGCACGCTGCGCATCGAAT
>NZ_CALSAN010000053.1:0-18221 GCF_943372915.1 Ferrovibrio terrae
CTGGCGTTCAGCGCCAGCAGGTTGGTCTGGAAGGCGATCTCGTCGATCAGCGACACGATGTCGGAGATCTTCTGCGCACTGGTTTCGATCTGGCTGACGGCCGTGACGGCATTGGCGACGACGCTGCCGCCCTTTTCCGCCGTATCACGGGCCACGGCGGCCAGCTGGTTGGCGGCCTGGGCATTGTCGGCATTCAGCTTCACCGTCGCCGTCACCTCATGCATCGAGGCCGCGGTTTCTTCCAGGGCCGCCGCCTGCGCCTCGGTGCGCTGCGCCAGGTCCTGGCTGCCGGTCGAAATTTCTGCCGAGGCATCGCGCACCGTGCTGGCGCTCATCGCGACCTGGCGCATGGTATCGGCGAGCGTTTCGCCGGCCATGTTCACATCGCCCTGCAGCTTGGCGAAGACGCCGGCATAGTCGCCGGTGACACGACGGGTGAGATCGCCGGCGGCCAGTCCGGCCAGCACGGCGCCCACTTCGGTGATGGCACCGCCGATGGCATCGAGCAGGCGGTTGATGCCGGTGCCAAGCCGCACCGCCACGCCATCAAGCGGTGCGGTGTCGATGCGCTGGTTGAGATCGCCCGCCGCCGCCGCTGTGACGATCTCGCCCACCGCACGGTCCAGCAGGGCTTCCTGTTGGCTGCGCGTCTGTTCGGCACTGTGGCGTTCCTGCTCCACCGCCTGCCGCAGCTGCTCGTTCTCGGCGCCGTTCTGCTTGAACACCGCAACGGCCGCCGCCATGCGGCCGATCTCGTCGCCGCGCTGCAGGCCCGGAACAGCGGTGGTGAAATCGCCCTTCGCCAGCACCGCCATCGCCTCGGTCAGGGCGGCAATCGGATTGGCGATGTTGCGGCCGATCAGCCATGCGAACAGCGCACCGATCACCAGGGCTATGATCGAAACCGCCATCACGGTGATGAAGGTGGTGGCAAAGGTCTGGACGGCATTGTCGCGCTGGGTCGCCAGGATCGCCAGCTGGCCAGTCTTGGCCTGCTCCAGCCTGTCGACGATCTGGGCAATCTCCTGCTCCATCTCCTGATAGACCAGCCGGTTGATGTCGCCGGCAGCAGTGACGGCGGCGAGAATGCCGGCTTCATACTGCTTGGCAAAATTCTCCGCCTCGGTGGCCAGCTTTTTCAGCTCCTCCTCGTCCAGCATGATCTTGAGATCTTCAATCATGTCGACGAATGTGCCGACCTTGCCGCGCGCCTCGTTGGCCATCGCCATGTCGCCCATGGCGATGAAACGGGTGGCGGCGACGCGGATTTCCGAAAACGCATCCAGCACCAGGCCGGCCTCGGTGGCAGCGATGAAATTCTGCCGCTTGTTGGCGGCCTTGATCAGCTGCATCAGGCTTTCGCGCGTGCGCGGCCCGTAAACATCGAGCTGGTTGCCGGTGACCGATTTCAGCGCATTGCGCGCGGCAATCGCCTGCGCCAGCTTGGCAAAGGTGCCTTTCAGCAGCGGTGCGGCCTCGGTCAGCAGGGCACGACGTTCCGCATCGCGGATGCTGGCAATCATGCCGTCGAGATTTTCCGTCATCTGCGGTTCCAGCCGGCGCGTCGCCAGCAGGCCGCGCGGATCATCGCGTTCGATGAACAGCAGCAGATTGCGGCGCAGATCCAGCATGTCGCGTTCGAACTGCTGCAGGCGCTGATTGCTGACGGTAATGCGGTCGTAGGTTTCAAAGGCGGCGCCACCGCCCTGGATGCCATGGATAGAGGCGCCGGCCACGATCACCAGCAGGACCAGCGCCGTGCCGAAACCGATGGCGATGCGCGCGCGGATGCCCAGGCGGCCGAACCAGACGAGCAGCGGCGGCGTGCGACGCTGCGATGCCTGCGGCGCCGGCGCAGCGCTATCGGGATCAAAAGCCGGATCAGCAGCGAAATCGGAAACGGCCATACGAAACTCCATCAGGCAATATCAAAGCGCACCGGCGGCACGGCCTGGTGCGGCAGCAAAAAGGCGGGTGATTCAGTGGAAGGGATTGGGGCGCGCGCCGGACCCGGGCGGGACATATCTGGACGGGAGACTGAGACGGTTCAGCTTCGGACACGGCATCGCTTCGGAAACTCCTTCACTGCGCAACCTTGGCGGCAGTGTCTTGGCGGTTTGATGTCCGTTCTGGCGTTTCCCGTTGCTACCCTCGCGACCGGCATCGCTGCGGTCAAGCTGCAGGCCCAGGGGGGAGGTTATCAAAATTTTAGAATCTGCCGCGATGCCGCAGGACGCGTGCTGCAGGCCATGACGCAATGGTTGTCTAGTGCAGTAAGCCATTCTCGCGCAAAGCGGATTTGGATATCGCGAGATTCGACTAAGTCGAGGAAATGGGCTGATTTTAATCCGTAACACCGATTTGCAACCGGGTAGCAGCCGCTGGCAACTAATGGTAAAAACACTACATCAATTCCTTGTAGGACCATACCTGTGATGGAGAAGTCGATGCGTAAACCGAACCCATACGACGCCCATGTGGGAGCCCGGCTGCGCGCGTGCCGCACGCTGGCCGGTTTCAGCCAGGAGCGGCTCGGCGCCTCAGTCAGCCTGAGCTTCCAGCAGATCCAGAAATACGAGAAGGGCCTGAACCGCATCGGCGCTTCCCGCCTGCAGCAGTTCGCCCAGATTCTCAACGTGCCGCCGTCCTACTTCTTCGAGGACATGCCCGGCATCGAACAGCAGCCGACCGCACGCCCCGAACATGCGGTGGTGTCGGAGATCGAGCAGGACAAGAGCCCGGTCTCGCGTCGCCAGGCGCTGGAGCTGGTGCGCAACTTCGGCAAGATCACCGATCCCACGGTGCGCGATCGCATCTTCCAACTGATCAAGGCCGCGGCCGCCTCCTACAGCGGCAAGCCCGAGGATGAAGAGGGCGCCGTTGTTGCCGCGCCGACCGAGGCGCAATCCTGATGCTCTGACCGCTGTTTGCGGTCACTGATAAAACCGGGCCGGCAACGGCCCGGTTTTTTTATGCCTGTCCTGCCGAGAGCGGTATTGGCTGTCGCCGGCACCCACGGGTGCGATCTGCTTCCAGTACAACCAGAGGGAAGTGAGGTGCAAGGTCACTGAACCTTGGGTCTATAGTTGCCCCGTTAACCATAACGCCACGGAGGCAACCAATGACGTATCAAGTGCGTATCACACAATCCACATCGCAGCGTCTGCCTGATCAGATCACGCTGCAATACGGTCCGCGACCCGAACTCGGACAGTTCTTCCTCACCGCCGACAAAGCCGCGCGCGATCGCGGCGTCTCGCTCAGCCTGAATGCTGATTTCGATTACCTGCGCATCGTCAACAATGCCAACAAGGATAGCTGGGACAGTCTGGCACCCAGCTTCAACAATGCGCTCAACACGATCGACGAGCGCAACGGCTTCTGCATCATCGGCCGCAACGCCGCCGGCGATGTGGTCTCGACCCAGGCAGCCCGCGTCTACGATCTGACCGGCAGCACGCTGGCCGATTGCGTATCGAGTTTCCGCTTTTTCTACGGCGACCCGGGACAGATGTGCGAAGCCGGCGAAACCTGCGCGTTCACCTCGCCCAGTGCCAGCAGGCTGACCGGACGTATCGTGTTTTCCGGCTCGACCTGGATTCATCCCGACTATCGCAAACGCGGCCTGCCGGCAATTCTGCCGCGCATCAGCCGCGCGCTGGCACTGACCCGCTGGGACACCGACTATACGATCAGCTTCGTGAAGTTCGTTCTGGTGGAGAAGGGCGTGGCGAAGGCTTACGGCTACAAGAATATCGAGCCGGCACTGGAGTGGCGCGCCCCCGACGGCAAGATGCGCTATCAGGGTGCGCTGATCTGGATGGACCGGCAGGAACTGCTGGCCGACATGCAGCGCTTCCCGGAGATCATCGCGCCGACGGAAGACACCGGCGCAGCGAATACGGGCATGCCGAATGCGGCGACCGGTATCCGTCCTATCGAAGCTGGCGAACGCGCAGTTTTGAATTGATGGTTTGATTTGCGGTGAAGACCGGCCGAGAAGCGGCCGGTAATCACTCAGGTGGCCCTAATCACTCAAGTGGACTTGGGCTTGGCGCTGTCGATGTTCAGTGGAATGGCCAGTTGCGCATTCAGCAGTGAACTGCCGGTCAGGATGCGTTCGCCATCCTTGTTCTGCCAGGGCAGGATCATGCGCTGATACCGGCGCCGGCGCGGATCGTGATCGGGTTCCTCGATGATGGCATCGACATCCTCAAGGGCTGGAATGCCGCTCTCGTAGCAGCTGCGATAGCTGCTCTCGACCCAGGCGCCATAGGCGCGATCCGGCTGGTCGGAAATACGATGGCCGGTGACATGCTTCATCTGGAAATTGTCATAGATGGTGAAGCCGTTGCCGCTGGCATTCACATACAGCTCTTCGGCACGCTGTTCGATCACCACCGTGCGATCGATCAGGCCGCTGTTCTGCAGATAGCGCCGTACCGGCTCGGAATACTGGCCGCCTTCGAAGCGCCAGACCTCGAACAGGCTGCTGAGATTCTGGTGCGCGTGATACAGCCACTCGCGCGGCTGATGCGACATGGCGATGAACTGGTCGCGCATGCGCGGTTCACGCAGCGGAGCAAGTTCCTCCAACCGGGCCAGCAGCGGGGCGCTCTCGACATAGACTTCTTCCAGCCAGCCGCTGGCATAAACCACCAGCGCCACCGGCTTGGCTGCGACGGCCTTGCGCAGATAAGGTTTCAGCGAATTGACCGCCGCCGGGCTGACCATGCCGGCGCGGAACTGCATCAGCGTGGCATGCTCTTCAAGCACCAGCCAGACATAGCCAAGATTGCGCGCCGCATAACCGGCGAGATCGAAATCGGGATCGGCATACCCGAGCCGTTCGGCCAGGGTTGCCGAAGGCCAGCGCCACCAATGCCCTTGCGGGTCGATCAGATAATTCATCCAATACCCCAGTCGGGCCTGCCACGGCCGATACGGTAAATTTTAGGGCAGCCTTAGCCGGGAGTCGAGTGGGGCTCTGATGAGGCTTCGGCTTTAGCGCAAGGTTGCATAGACTGCCGGTTGTAGTGCCGATCACAGCACGCGCTACTATCGCCAAACGTGCCGACTTGCGAGGCGCCACTCGCGATCCTACATGAAGGCCCATTCCGATGTTGAGGTTCTCCCATCATGACGACCATTATTGCTGTCCGTAAGGGCAACCAGATCGTGCTGGCCGGCGACGGGCAGGTCAGCCTGGGCCAGACCGTGATCAAGTCGAATGCCCGCAAGGTACGTCGCCTCGGCGACGGTTCGGTGGTGGCCGGATTTGCCGGCGCCACCGCCGATGCCTTCACGCTGTTCGAGCGACTGGAAGGCAAGCTGGAGCGCTATCCCGGCCAGCTGGCGCGCGCCTGTGTCGAACTGGCGAAAGACTGGCGCACCGATCGCTACCTGCGTCGCCTGGAGGCGATGATGGCGGTGGCCGACAAATCCGTCTCGCTGGTGCTGACCGGCACCGGCGATGTGCTGGAGCCGGAAGATGGCCTGATCGGCATCGGCTCGGGCGGCAATTATGCACTTGCCGCCGCGCGCGCGCTGATCGACCGCGACGACATGGATGCCGAGGCGATCGCCCGCAAGAGCCTGACCATCGCTGCTGATATCTGCGTCTATACCAACCGCAACATCATTATCGAAAAGCTGTCATGACCTCTTTCTCGCCCCGCGAAATCGTTTCCGAACTCGACCGCTACATCGTCGGCCAGCATGACGCCAAGAAGGCGGTGGCCGTGGCACTGCGCAATCGCTGGCGCCGCCAGCAGCTGCCCGAAGGCCTGCGCGAGGAAGTGCTGCCGAAAAACATCCTGATGATCGGCCCGACCGGCGTGGGCAAGACCGAAATCTCGCGCCGCCTCGCCAAGCTGGCCAATGCGCCCTTCCTGAAGGTGGAGGCGACCAAGTTCACCGAGGTGGGCTATGTCGGCCGCGATGTCGAGCAGATCGTGCGCGACCTGCTGGAAGGCGCGCTGACCATGATCCGCGAGCGCAAGCGCAAGGACGTCTCTGCCCGCGCCGAGCTGGCGGCGGAGGAGCGCCTGCTCGATGCGCTGGTCGGCGACAAGGCCAGCGTCGAAACGCGGCAGAAGTTCCGCAAGATGCTGCGCGAAGGCGAGATAGACAAGCGCGAGATCGAGATCGAGCTGAAGGATGCCGGCGGCGCCGGCATGCCGATGTTCGAGATTCCCGGCATGCCGGGTGCGCAGATGGGCATGGCCAATATCCAGGACATGCTGGGCAAGGCCTTTGGCGGCCTGCGCGGCAAGCCGCGCAAGACCACCGTGGGCGACGCCATGAAGGCGCTGACCCAGGAGGAAAGCGACAAGCTGGTGGATCAGGACAACCTGGTGAAGGAAGCCATCGAGGCGGTGGAGCAGAACGGCATCGTCTTCATCGACGAGATCGACAAGATCTGTGCCCGCAGCGAATATCGCGGCGGCGGCGACGTGTCGCGCGAGGGCGTGCAGCGCGACCTGCTGCCGCTGATCGAAGGCACCGTGGTGAACACCAAGCATGGTGCGGTGAAGACCGACCATATCCTGTTCATCGCGTCGGGCGCCTTCTCCATCGCCAAGCCGAGCGACCTGCTGCCGGAACTGCAGGGCCGCCTGCCGATCCGTGTCGAGCTGAAGGGCCTGACGCGCGACGACTTCAAGCGCATCCTGACCGAGCCGGAAGCCAGCCTGCTGAAGCAGTATACCGCGCTGATGGGTACCGAGCAGGTGACGCTGAACTTTGCCGAGGATGCCATCGACGCCCTGGCGCAGATCGCCGCCGATGTAAACGAGGGCGTGGAGAATATCGGCGCCCGCCGGCTGCACACGATTCTGGAACGCGTGCTGGAAGAGATCAGCTATTCGGCCGCCGACCATTCCGGCCAGACGGTGAATATCGACGCCGCCTATGTGCAGCAGCGCATCGGCGACCTCGCCAAGAACAGCGACCTCAGCAAGTATATCCTGTAGAACTCAAGCGGCGGCGCGCACCACTTTGTCTTTCCGGGCGCGTCGCTGCTGCAGAGCGCGCTGCTGGCGGAGCGCACGCCAGTACATCCAGGCGCCGCTGAACACCAGCGCGGTGAGGCCGGCGCCAAACACGAACCAGATGAGCCGCGACCAGGTGCCGGCGAAATCGCCGAAATGCAGCGGGTTGGCGGTTTCGTCCCAGCGCCGCCAGACGCCCTGGCCGGCTATGCGTTCGACCGCCAGCACCGCGCCGGTTCTGGGATCGAGATAGACCTTGTTGGCGCGATCGCGCACCAGCCAGTCTCCGGCCTGGCCATCTAGCCGCAGCGCATCGTCCTTGCGGCGCGGATAATACACAGCCGTGATCTTCAGTTCCGGAAACGCGGCCTGCGCCTGCGCCGTCAGATTATCCAGCGGCAGAAGCGGCGATGACGACGGCGCTGCCTTCGGGGCCGGCGGTTCCAGCCGGTTGCCGGTATCGAGCAGCAGCCGTTCGGCGAAATACCACATCCCGGTGAGCGCCATCGCCAGCAGGAACCACAGCGACCAGCCGGCGATCAGGCGATGCAGATCCTGCAGCAGCGGGCCCAGGCCTGCGCGCAGCCGCAGGCGGAACAGGCCGCGCCAGACATGCGGGTAGATCACCAGGCCGGTGATCAGCATCAGCAGGATCACCAGCGCAAACGGCGTGACGAGATAGACACCGATATTGATGCCGCCGATGTTCGGCAGATAGAACTGCCGGTGCAGCTGGCGCAGGGTTGACTGAATGGTCTCGCGTGGACCTTCGCCGGTCAGCGTCGCGCGATAGGGATCGATATAGACCAGGCGCGGCTGGCGGTCCGCTGTCAGCACGCGCGCTTCGGCGGCAAAACGACTGCCCTGCGGTGCCGTGATGCGCTGGATCGTCCAGTCGGGATGCGCCTGGGAGATGGCCGCTTCCATGCGGCCCCAGCTGACATGGTCGCCCGGCACCGCGCCGACCGGCACCGACACGCGCAGCGCTGAATCGGCCAGCCAGTCCAGCTCATGGCCGATGCTGGTGAGCGTGCCGAGCAGACAGATCCAGCCCAGCACCAGGCAGAGCCAGAATCCCAGCAGGCCGTGCAGGCGCCGCATCGCCCGCTGGCCGAACAAGGATTTCAGGCGCGCCATGCTGGTCGGTCAGAACTTCGCGGTGACGCCGGCAATCACCGTCATCGGCGCGCCGGGGATGTTTTCCACCCGGCTGTTGACCGTCTGCTCGACATAATCCTGGTCGGTCAGGTTGCGGCCGCTGAGCGAAAGACGGATACGGTCGTTCAGATCGTAGAACACCGTGGCGTCGAAGCGGTAATACCCGTCAACACTGTAGGTATTGGCCAGATCGCCATTGCGCGAACCGACATAGGTGACGCCGGCACCGAGACCCAGGCCTTTCATCTGGCCGGTCTGGAACTGATAGACGCTCCACAGGCCGCCGGCGAAGTTCGGCACATTGGCCAGGCGATTGCCAACCGGCGTGGTGCGGTCTGACGTCACTTCGGCATCGGTGTAGCCCCAGCCGGCGATCACGCTCCAGCCCGGCAGGATTTCACCGGTCAGATCGGTTTCAAAGCCGCGCGAACGCTGCTCGCCGGTCAGCACCGAGAAATTCGTCACGCCCGATGCGGTGGCGACATTCTCCTTGGTGATCTGATAGACCGCAGCGCCCACCGACAGCCTGTCCGGGATCAGTTCGTAGCGCGCACCGGTTTCATACTGCACACCCTTTTCCGGATCGGGCGTGCCGCCACCCAGGATGGCCGTGGTCTGCGGGCTGAAGGAGGTGGAGTAATTGGCATAGAGCGACAGCCGCGGCACCGGCTTGTAGACGATACCGGCCTTGGGGCCCCAGTTCTGATCGTCCACATGGGTGGCGACATTCTGGGTTACGGTGGTCTGATCCAGCTTGTCGTAACGCAGGCCGAGCACAAGCTCCCACTGGTCGTTCAGCTTGATCTGGTCCTGCGCGTATAGCGAATTGATATACATGCGGGTGTAGACATTGTTGCGGCTGGTGACCGCACCGGGCTGAGCGCCATAGACCGGATTGTAGAGACTGATGCTGGCAAGACTGTAGTTGATCTGCTGCACGGTGCGGTCGCCGTTCACGTATTCATAGCCGGTGACGACGGTGTGGCCGATCGAGCCGGTTTGGAATTTCATCACCGCATCGGACTGCAGATCCCAGGAGTCGAAATCCTCGGTCTGGCGCAGCGCGGTGCGCGACAGGGTGGTGCCGGCCGTGCTGACGGTGCCGGGATTCGCCACCAGACGATAGGTGTCACCCACTGTGTAGTTGACGACCTGGCGCAAGGTGAGCCAGTCGTTCAGATCATGCTCGCCCTTTGCAGTAACGTTATCGACCCGTGCGTCGTAACGCGCCCAGTCTTCCGAATAATACCTGTCTTTCAGCAGCAGCACGCGGTTGCCGACCGCCACCAGGCCGCGGTCGAACTGGCTGTCCTGCTCGGTGTGATCGGCACCCAGCGTGAAGCGGGTATCGTCGCGCGGCGCCCAGTTCATCACCGGCGCAAAATAGTTTCGCGTGTCGTCATTGTCATAGCGGAAGCTGCCTTCGGTCTGCACGGCAGCCGTCATCCGCGCGGTGAGCGTCGCGCCAGCATCGAGCGGACCCGACACCGTGCCTTCTGCGCGGTAGAAGTCGTAGGAGCCGCCCTGCAGCGTGGTGCTGCCGGTGAAGGTGTCGGTCGGCTTCTTGGTGACCAGGTTGATCAGGCCGCCGGGCTCGGTGCGGCCATAGAGCACCGAAGACGGACCCTTCAGCACCTCGACGCGTTCGATATTGGCAAGATCGCGTGTCACCGGCGTGAAGTTCAGCGCGGGGCTCTGCATGATGCCATCGGTGGCAACCGTCTGCGTCTGGAATCCGCGCAGGGTGAAATTCTGTCCGCGACCGCCGTTGGTGCCGTTCGCCTGCACGCCGGGCACGGTCAGCAGCGCATCGGAGAGCCGCGTGGTCTGGCGATCCTCGATCACCTGGCGCGGCACCACGTTGACCGTCTGCGGCACATCCTTCAACGGCGTGTCGGTCTTGGTGCCGGTGGCGGATCGCGTGGCGCGATAGCCCTCGACCGGGCCATCGGCGCGTTCCTCGACCGGCTGGCCCTCGACCGTGATGGCCGGCAGCTGGGCCGGTGGGGCGTCCGGGCTGGCGGTCTGCGCCAGAGCCGATGCGGCGGTGAACAGGGCAAACCCGGCGACAGAGGATAGAAGAATTGAACGCGTACCCATGACAGCAGGCTCCAGCAAACAGGACATCAGGGCCTGGCTGGCGTGGTGCTGGCTATTACCCCCGGTAAGGCCGTCGGTAGCACCGAATGGCATGCGGGTCAATGAGAATCGTTCTCATTTTATATTATAACCCACTGTATCTATTGTGTAAATTTTAGGCATCCCGCTGCTGCCGCCGCTGGGCGCAAACAGCTAGCATGGTGCAAACGGAGGAATACATGACCGATCTGAAGGGCCGTGTTGCACTGATTACCGGGGGCTCCAGCGGCATCGGGGCGGCCACCGCCCGGCTGCTGGCCGGACGCGGCTGTGCCGTGGCGATCAACTTTTCACGCAGCCGCGAGGCCGCACAAAAGGTTGCCGCTGACTGCCAGGCCCGCGGCGGCGAAACCCTGCTGGTGCAGGGCAATGTGGCCGACGATGCCGATTGCCGCCGCGTGGTCGAGGAAACCCTCGCCCGCTTCGGCCATCTCGATTACCTGGTCAACAATGCCGGCACCACGAAGTTCGTCGCCCATCGCGACCTTGCCGGCCTGTCGGCACAGGACTTCCACGACATCTTCGCGGTCAACACCATCGCACCGTTCCAGATGGTCCGCGCCGCCGAGCCCTATCTGCGCGCCACCAAGGGCGCGGTGGTGAATGTCTCCTCCATCGCGGGCGTCTATGGCACCGGTTCGTCGATTGCCTATGTCGCATCGAAAGCCGCACTGAACGGGATGACGCTCAGCCTCGCCCGCGTGCTGGGGCCCGAGGTGCGCATCAATGCGGTCTGCCCCGGCTTCGTCGAGGGCGAATGGCTGCAGCAGGGCATGGGCGAAGCCGCCTACAAGGCGGCGCAGGAAAACTGGCAACGCAACGCGCCGCTGGGCACCACCAACAAGCCGGAAGATATTGCGCAGAGCATCGCCTTCTTCCTCACTGCGGCGGTGAATGTCACCGGCGAAACCCTGCTGATCGACAGCGGCATGCGGCTGGCGCAGCCGCGCCCGCCCTATCCGCCCAGGACATAGCTCAGACCCCGTCGCCGGCAGCCTCCTCCGCCATCGCCTCGGGCAGGCTGAGCGGCAGCGGGCCGGGCGGCATCTGTTCGAGCCGGATATCGGCGATCACCGGCAGATGATCGGAAACCCGCCGGGCCAGCGGATCGGTCCAGCTGTGCAACAGGGCGTGGCGCGGCCGGCAGTAGATGCGATCCAGCCTCAGCAGTGGCCAGCAGGCCGGGAAGCTGCGCTGCTGGCTGCGGCCCGGCAGAATGGTCTTCAGCGCGCGGCGCACCGTGCCATAGATGAACCAGTCGTTGAAATCGCCCAGCATCACCGTGGTCTGCCGCGCCGTGCCGGCAATCGCCGACAGCATCGCTGCCT
Source organism: Ferrovibrio terrae (assembly GCF_943372915.1). Classification (GTDB taxonomy): domain Bacteria; phylum Pseudomonadota; class Alphaproteobacteria; order Ferrovibrionales; family Ferrovibrionaceae; genus Ferrovibrio; species Ferrovibrio terrae_A. The sequence continues at coordinate 11,618 of NZ_CALSAN010000053.1, forward strand.
GCTGGCGCCGCTCGCGAAACCCAAGGCCCAGATGCACCGAGGCGAGATGCAGCGGCCCGGCCGGGGTGAGCACGGTGGTTTCGATGGCGCGGCGCGGCTCGCGCTTGCTGACCGAAAGATCATGGATCGCGACTTCCGTCATCGGCCAGCGGCTGATCAATGCATGGCCATAGTCGCCATCGGGCGTCACCAGTGTCTTGGCCTCGGCGGCATGGCTGCCGAGCGAGCGGGCGAGATAGGCAAACGCATTCTCGTCGCGGCCACGGGAATCGATTTCCTGCAAGGCAACGATATCGGGTTCATGCCGGCGCACCAGGGCGGCGATGCGCGGCAGATCGTAGCGCCCGTCCGGGCCGATGCCGGCATGGACATTCCAGGTCAATACACGCAGGACCGTCGGATCAGGCTTGCGCGGATTCTGTCGCACCGAACCTGTCCCGCAGTCGCGCCACAATCAGTTGCAGGCCATAGGACAATCCGCCCCAGAGCAGCAGGAAGCCGGCCAGCAGCAGCAGATCGACCAGCGACGGCTGCGTCATGATCTCGAGCAGGCGGCCGCCCAGCACCGACATGATGATGATGCCGGGCGCCAGGCCAAGCAGCGTGCCGATGGTATAATCGAGCAGGCGGATGCGGGTGGCGCCGGCCACCAGGTTGACCAGCATGAAAGGCGCGGTCGGCATCACCCGCATGGTCGTCACCGCGAGAATGCCGTTGCTTTTCACCTTGCGCGCCACGCGGTTGATGCGCGGCCCCATCACCCGGCGCAGCAGGTCGGCACCGAGCCAGCGACCGGCGCCATAGGTGGCCAGCGCACTGGACATCGAGCCGGTCAGCGCCACCGACAGGCCCTCCCAGGTGCCGAAGGTGATCGCCGTGGCGGCGATCAGCAGGGTGACCGGGAAAGCAATGAAGCCGGCGAGGATGAAAATGCCGACCACCGCCGGAAAGGCCAGCGGGCTGGCGGCGATGGTGCGGAAGGCGGCTGCCAGCTTGTGCGGCGAGGCCCAGTCGGCCAGCGGCGTGTAGCGCCAGGCCAGTACAAGCGCGATCACCACCAGCAGGCCAAGGCCGATCATCAGGATCGAGGAAAACCGCCGCTGGCTCGGCAGCTCGTTGCTCGGGTCGGGTAGATAGCGGTCGGTTTCTAGCGCTCGCACCGGATCGGCCACCGCCGCGATCTGTGCAGTGAAATCGAAGCCATGCGTGGCAGCCTCGTCCACGATGGGGCAAAGCTGGTGCTCGCGGCCCTGCAGCGCCTCCAGCGTGGCAAACAGCGAGCCGGTGCGTGCCAGCAGATCGGCCACCTCGGCTTCCGTGGCGCCGCAATGCTCGGCGATCAGGCGGTTGCGTGCAGCGGCCACACTGTGGCGCTGGTCCGGCGTGGCGGCTTCAATCACCAGATCGCATTCGGTGTCGACGGCAATCGAGCGGTTGCACAGATTGGCCGAGCCGATGCGCAGCAGGCGATCATCGGCGATCATCACCTTGGAATGCACCATCACTGCGGCATCGCGATCTCGCACGCTGCCGTCGTTGCGCAGGCAGGGATAGGCAAAGCGCACGCGCTGGACGAGGCCGGCCTGTTCGAACCGTTGCATGAAGCGGATGCGCCCGGCCAGCATGCTATGCTGTTCCAGCCAGGTGTGATGCGTCTTCGGTGCAACGACCAGCACTTCCAGATCGGGCTTGTCCTGCAGCCGCGCGATCAGGCGCTGCGCCAGCGCCGTGCTGGTGAGGAACTGGTTCTCGATATAGAGGATACGCTCGACCGCATCGATCATGTCGTGGAACAGCACCTCCACCTCGCGCACCTCCGGTTCCGGTCCGTAGCGTGGTTCGGTGCGCGCGATGCCCACCGCGATATCGCCGGTGAAATCGGGCCGCACGGAGACCGGCCAGGGATCGCAGTCGCCCTGCGCGTAGAAGGACGGTGCCGGCGGCAGCAGTTCATGGGTGACACGGTACCAGCGTTCGCGCACCAGCTGGCCGAGTGCGGCAGCTGCCGCGCCGTCCACCATCATCTGCACGTCATGGAACGGCGCATATGGTTTGCCGGCCGGATCGACGCGATGTGGATCCTGCAGCGGATGGGCGGCGGTGTCCCAGCGCCGGATGGTGATATCCAGGCCGCCGGAAAACGCCACGGCATCGTCCACCACCACGATCTTCTGATGATGCGAGGCGCCGATCGGCAGCACATCGTCGAGACAGAGTTCGATCTGGCGCGGCGTGTTCCATTGCAGCGCCAGGGCCGGCATCAGTTCGCGTTCCAGCGAGTAGACCGCCGCATAATAGTCCCACAGCAGCAGCTTGATCGACAGCTGTGGCCGGCGCCGTACCAGTTCGGTGAGGAAGGGTCCGAAGGTCACCGGCAGATCGTCGCCGGTTTCACCATCGGGCCCGACCAGCGCCGTGCGGCTGTCGATATCCCAGCCGGTGATGATCACCGAATGACGTGCCGCGCATAGCGTGCGCCGCAATGCGCCAAAATAGGCGGCGGCATCCACCAGCATGCTGGCGCGGCTGGCGTTTTCGCGGCGCCAGACATTGCGGCCCGGTATCAGCAGGGCCGTGGTTTCCTGCGCCGTGACAACTTCTGGCCTAGTTTCCGGCCGTAACGTCCGCGCCGCCTGCACCACGGAATCTCCTCTTGCTGACGGGGACGTAACGCAGCAGTTTGGATTTGGTGCCATGCGGCCCAGCATGAAGCCGGGCGCGGATCGCGCCGGAATGCAGCGGTTTTACGGAAATTTCTGTTTCAGGCGGCCCGATGGCCCTCAGCTGCGCAGCAGCTTGAGCATCTGTTCCAGCCGTGCATCGTCCAGCGTGCCGATGCGACGGCCAAGCTCGTTGGCCAGCAGAGTCGCTTTCGGCGTCAGGCCCGCCGTGTCGATGGTGATGCGCGGATGCGACAGCTTGGCGAGTTCCGCCAGTTCCTCGGCATCGTCCCAGATGATGTTGAGATAGCCGCAGATGCGCTGCAGCAGCAGCCAGCTGGGCCGGCCGCGATGACCATGCTCCAGCGCCGAGAGATAGGCCGAGGAGACACCGAGATCGGCCGCCATCTGCTTCAGCGCGATGCCGCGGGCCTGGCGCAAGGCCCGGATGCGGGCGCCAAACGGCGTCATGACACAACCGTATCCGGAGTGGTTTCCGGGCCGCCTGCTCGCGCGAAGGTGCATGGACGCCGCATGCCTGGCATCCTAATATCCCTGCGTGCTGTTCCGCCACCTCTTCGCACGGATGCGCGTCCCTCTGCTGCTGGTCAGCCTGTTGCTCGCCAGCGGTGCCGGTATATCTGCTGCCACAGCCCAGCCTGCAGCGGGCCAGGCCCTTACCATCGCCTTCCGGCCCACCGCCCCCTATGTGATGCAGAAGCCCGATGGCACGCTGACCGGGCTGGAATATGATCTTGTCATGCTCGCGGCCAGTACCGCCAAGCTGACCCTACGACCGCAACTGGCGCCATTCGGCCGCCTGCCGGAAGATTTCCGCCGTCGTGCCGTCGATGCCATCGTGCCGGCGAATCCGGCGATGGGCCTGCCGGGCTGCATCAGCGATACCGTGCTGGTCTATCGCAACCTGGCGATCAGCCTGCGGCAACGCGGCCTGGTCGTCACCTTCGTTTCCGACCTCGAGCGGCTCGACGTCACCGCCTTCCAGAATGCCCATGTGGTGCTGGGGCGCGAGGTCGCGGGCCTGCAGCGCAATCCGGCGCGCTATCGCGAAGTGGCCAACCAGATGCTGCAGGTGCGCGCGCTGTTTTCCGGCCGCACCGATGTGGTGCTGGCCGAGCGCCGCATTTTCCGCCATCTGATGCGCAGCCCGGAGGCCGGCGTCGATGTGACACCGGCCCTGACCGAACATGATATTTTCCCGCCCACGCCTTATGGCGTCGCCTTCCAGCGGACCGAGGATTGCGTGACCTTCAATCGCGGCCTGACAGAGATCCGGCGCAACGGCGTGTATGACGAGGTTCTGCGCCGCTGGGAAGCGGCGCCGCCGTTCGGCTAGGCTACTCGGTTAAGAGGACGCCAGCCCGGCCAGCGCCTGCTGCTGGATCTGCACCGCACGCGGATAGCACAGGCCGCGCCATTCATCGTTATCGGGATAGAAGGCGGCGCGGATCTGCGCCTTGATCCGTTTGCCCAATGGCGAAAACACATCGCCGCGCAGATGCAGCCAGTTGTCGGCGATCACCGACAGCCGCACTTCCTCTGAACTCAGCGTGCCGACCTCGATGGCGCTGGCCACCACGGTGGCCTGCGCGCAGAAGCGCGCGATGCCCATGCGCAGGTTGCCCTCGATCACCGGCGAGTCCGACTGGCCCATCGCCGGCGAGGTGACGGCATCGCCGAACCAGGCGCGCGCCAGGTTCAGCGAGTCCGAGTCTACCGGATGGCGGCAGATCATTTCCGAATAGCCGAAGGGGCCGAGGCCGGTGTGATAATCCAGCACGCAGATGCGCTTTGCGGTGGACAGATATTTTTCCGCGATGGCCTTGATGGTGCGATGCGACCAGCAGGCCTGGGTACCGCCATAGAAGATGCCGTCGGCATGGCTGTGCTGGCCGCCGACGATGGCTGCCGTGGCGGCCTTGGCGCCGACGCGGGCATAGTAATCGGCGATCTTCTGCTGGATGCCGGCCGCGATATCGGCATCCCAGCTCTGCGGCACCAGCCAGTCATGCACTTCCGCATAGGCCGGATTGGCCGGCGGTGCCTTGGTGGCAAAATCGATGAAGTTGCGGTTGATGTCCATGTTGTCTTCATTGACCCGGCGACCCCAGGAAAAGCCATAGGGGTTGCTACCATGGATCGACAGCATCGCGGTATTGGCCGGCAGCTTCGCGGCATGACCGTCTTTCAGCCAGCCGACCTGACAGCCCGAGCCGTAATAGCCTTCGATGCCATGGGTGCCAGACACGGTGACCAGCACGGCACGCGCATCCTTCGGCCCGATCCAGGCAAGATCAGTGAACAGGTCTTCGCCGGCAATGCCCTTCAGCGGATGCTGGTACTGCGCGAGGTCGGCGCCGGCGTTTTTCGCCGCGCTGAGGAAGGTCTGCCGCGCGGTGGCGTAATCGGGCGAGAAGTGGGCGTGAATCGACATGGGGCTGGCCTGCACAATGGGACAAAATCGTGCCGACTTTCTGCCGCGGGTGCCTGCTTGGCAAGCGTGATCGAATTGGTCCGGATTGGCTCAGCGCTTTTGTGGAAGCTCGTCCCGCTGCCGGCGCAGCAGCACATAGAAGGCACCGGCGCCACCCATCTCCTGCCGCGCCGGCGCGACACCCAGCACCTGGTCGCGCCATGGGCCGCGGCGCAGATATTCCGGCAGCCAGGCGCGCAGCACGCCGCGGCCCTGGAACGGCCCGGTCTCGATATCGCGCGAGGTGCCCTTGCCGGTGATCACCAGCAGGCAGCGCTTCTGCTGCGCCACGCAGTCGCGGATCAGTTTGCTGAGCGCGCGCTCGGCATTGGCCAGGGTGAGGCCGTGCAGATCGAGGCGACCATCGATCGGCAGCTCGCCACGCTGGAAGCGCTGCTTCAGGCGCTTGTCCATCTGGGGGGCCGGCTTATCCGAATGCCGTCCGTGCGGCAGCGTGGCCTTCTGCTTGGCCTCGGCCCTTGCATACGCGGCTGCGCCGGCGCCTTCCGGTTTGTAGACCTTGGGCAGCGGCGCCAGCGGCTGCGGCACGACGTTCGTTTTTTTCAGCGGGCGCGCGGCCTGCGCCACCTGTTGCCAGGCGTCGGAATCGGGAACCAGCGGGGCCGGTTTTGCAGGAGCCTTACGAACCATCCGCGATGAGTACGATATGCAGGCGCCGCGGTCCATGGGCCCCGAGCACCGGCACGCCCTCGATATCGGCGGTGCGCGACGGTCCGGTGACGAAATTTACCGTGCGCGGCCAGTTCTCAACCGTGCCCAGCTTGTCGCGCAGGCGCTGGAAGGCCTCTTCCAGCGTGCCGGTGACCTGGCTCTGCTTCAGCACCACGATATGGTGGTCGGGTACGAAATGCAGCGTGGTCGGCGTGGTGGAGGACGAATGCAGCATCAGCGTGCCGGTCTCGGCGATGGCGGCAAAGGCCGGCGTCACGCTGACCAGATCCTGGCTGCGGCCATGGCCGTAATCCACCTGCAGCATCGGCCGCTCGCTCCAGGGCATGTCCTGCAGCAGGGGATCGGGCGCGACGCGCAGCTGCGAGGGCAGGTTGTGGCGGGCGAGGTAATCGACGATCTTGCCCGGCACCTCGGCGGGGCCGGCCACCGTATCGACCGTCACGGTCAGCGCTTCCACCTTGGCGGTGAACAGCGCCACCTGCTCGGCATGGGGCAGCTGGGCGCGTTGGGGCAGCAGGTTGCGCGGGTGGCTGGCGATGCGCTCGGCGACAGCTTTGGGGCGCGCCGGATCATCGACGGTGTGCTTCAGGCCGGCGCGGAGCGTGGCAAAGATGCGGTCACGGGAGCTGCTCATCTCAGGCCGCCTTCTTCTTGGACTTGTACTGGCTCATGAAGGTTTCCGCCGCTTGCGGCGCCGGGAAATCGCGGCCATCGGTCCAGCCCGCGGCGAGCGGCAGGCTGGCAATGCGGCCCTTGT
>NZ_CALSAN010000054.1:0-17211 GCF_943372915.1 Ferrovibrio terrae
ACTTCCGCCTCCACACCGTCGTCGGCGAGCGCGAAATGTTCGGGCCGGATGCCATAGACCGCCGGCTGCCCGGCCGATCCGCTTGGCGCCGTTGACATGGGAAGATGCAGGCCGCCCTGCGCTTCAAAGCTGCCGCCATTGATCTTGCCCTGCACGAAATTCATCGCCGGTGAGCCGATGAAGCCGGCCACGAACATGTTGTCGGGCCGGTCATACAGATCGAGCGGCGCGCCGATCTGCTCGACCCGGCCGTCATGCATCACCACGATCTTATCGGCCATCGTCATGGCTTCGACCTGATCATGGGTCACGTAGATGGTGGTGGTCTTGAGCCGCTGATGCAGCTCCTTGATTTCCGTGCGCATGGCAACGCGCAGCTTGGCATCGAGGTTGGACAGCGGTTCGTCGAACAGGAAGACCTGCGGGTCGCGCACGATGGCGCGGCCCATGGCAACGCGCTGCCGCTGGCCGCCAGACAGCTGGCGCGGATAACGCCCCAGCAACGGCTTGAGCCCCAGGATGCCGGCTGCCTGCTGCACACGCTGGTCGATTTCGCTTTTCTCGGCGCCGCGCAGCATCATCGAGAAGGCCATGTTGGCTTCCACAGTCATGTGCGGATAGAGCGCATAATTCTGGAACACCATGGCGACATCCCGTTCTTTCGGGGGCACATGGTTGACCACATGATCGCCAATGCTGATCTCGCCGCCGGTGATGTTCTCCAGGCCGGCAATCATTCTCAGGAGTGTGGACTTGCCGCAGCCCGAAGGCCCGACCAGCACTGCAAATTCGCCGTCTGGAATATCGACCGAGATGCCGTGCAGCACATGCGTCGCGCCGAACGCCTTCCGGACGTCGCGGCAGAATACACCCGCCATTATTGAATTCCTCCCTATTTATAAGGGCATCATAGGACTGGCGCGGCGCAAGCAGCAAGCAAGGATACGGCAGACTCGACTTTCAGCTATGCCGAAGCGTGAGCACAGAGAAGTTTAGTAAACTTCGCGACTGCGATGCTGCAGTGCATTCTGCATCCGTGAGTCTGTGGATTTGAAGATTGGCCGTGACCGTGATCCGTGCTGGCACGCAGAGCGTGGCAACACGCTGCTGCACATGGGCACGATCATGGACGGGTGCTCGTCGGGCTTACGACCGCCGGTGTCGCGGCAGCGATCATCGCGCTGCGGGCGCGAGCGCTGGCGGAGGGAGTGGGATTCGAACCCACGATACCCTTTTGAGGTATACACACTTTCCAGGCGTGCGCCTTCGACCGCTCGGCCATCCCTCCAGCGCGGGGCGGCACTATACCCGCCGGCGGCGAATTTGCAATCGGCCCGGCCTTCGGCTTAACATGCTGACCGCACAGGTGGATTCGCCACTCACCGGGCAAGGGGGAAAGCCGTGCTGCTGGGACGTATTCTGGGCTGGCTGCTGATCGCGCTGGCGCTGCTCGCACTGGGCGGCGACGGCCTGCGCTGGCTCGAATCCGGCATGATGGGCTTCATCGCCCTGGGGGATTTCTGGGCCCGGCTCGACCCGCCGACCTACAACCTGCTGCAGACCATCGGCCAGGACTACCTGCCGCCCATCCTGTGGGATCCGGGGCTGGCCACCCTGTTGCGGTGGCCAGCCGTGGCCGTGCTCGGCCTGTTCGGCATCCTGCTGCTGGTGCTGTTCCGCCGCCGCGCACCCAAACGCCGCCAGCGGTTCGGGGCCCTGTCCTAAAAGACCCGACCTGAAGCCTCAGTCCGAGATCTTGAGCGCGGCGATGAAGGCTTCCTGCGGAATCTCCACATTGCCGACATTACGCATGCGCTTCTTGCCCTCTTTCTGCTTCTCCAGCAGCTTGCGCTTGCGGCTGATATCGCCGCCATAGCACTTGGCCAGCACGTCCTTGCGCAGGGCCGAAATATCCTCGCGCGCCACGATACGCCCGCCGATGGCAGCCTGGATGGCGATCTTGAACATCTGGCGCGGGATCAGCTCTTTCAGCCGCTCACAGAGCTGGCGGCCGCGCGCCTCGGCGCGGCCGGCATTGACGATGGTGGCCAGCGCGTCGACATTCTCACCATTCACCAGGATGGTCATCTTCACCAGGTTGCCGGCCTCGTAGCCGTCCATGGCGTAGTCGAAGCTGGCATAGCCGCGGCTGACCGATTTCAGGCGATCATAGAAATCGAACACCACTTCATTGAGCGGCAGGCGATAGACCACCATGGCACGGTTGCCGGCATAGGTGAGTTCGACCTGGCGGCCGCGCTTGTCTTCGCAGAGTTTCAGAATCGCGCCGAGATATTCGTCGGGCACCATCACGGTGGCCTTGATCCACGGCTCATCGATATGGTCGATCAGCATCGGATCGGGCATGTCGGCCGGATTGTGCACCTCTTCCATATCACCGTTCAGCTTGTAGACGTGATAGATCACGCTCGGCGCCGTGGTGATCAGGTCGAGATTGAATTCGCGTTCCAGGCGCTCCTGGATGATTTCCAGATGCAGCAGGCCGAGGAAGCCGCAGCGGAAGCCGAAACCGAGCGCCGCCGAGCTTTCCATCTCGAAATGGAAGCTGGCATCGTTGAGCCGCAGCTTGCCCAGGCTTTCGCGCAGTTCCGGGAAAGCACCGGCATCAATCGGGTACAGGCCGCAGAACACCACCGGCACCGACGGCTTGAAGCCCGGCAGTGCTTCGGCCGCCTGGCGCCTGTCTTCGGTGATGGTGTCGCCGACGGATGTATCGGCCACTTCCTTGATGGCAGCGGTGAAAAAGCCCATCTCGCCGGGGCCGAGTTCATCGACCATGACCTTCTTCGGCGTGGTGACGCCGACGCGCTCGACCGGATGCACGGCGCCCGACGACATGAACTTGATCTTCATGCCTTTCTTCAGCACGCCATCGACAACGCGGAACAGCACGACGACGCCGAGATAGGCATCGTACCAGCTGTCGACCAGCAGCGCCTTCAGCGGCGCATCGCGGTCGCCCTTGGGCGGCGGCAGACGGTTGACCAGCGCTTCCAGCACCAGGTCGATGCCGATGCCGGTCTTGGCCGAGATCGGCACGGCGTCAGACGCATCCAGGCCGATCACATCCTCGATCTGCTGCTTGACGCGGTCGGGCTCGGCGGCCGGCAGATCGATCTTGTTCAGCACCGGCACGATTTCGTGCTTGGCATCCAGCGCGTGATACACATTGGCCAGCGTCTGCGCTTCCACACCCTGGCTGGCATCGACCACCAGCAGCGAGCCCTCGCAGGCGGCCAGCGAGCGGCTGACCTCGTAGGCGAAATCGACATGGCCGGGCGTGTCCATGAGATTCAGCACGTAATCCTTGCCGTCTTTGGCATGGTAGTTCAGGCGCACGGTCTGCGCCTTGATGGTGATGCCGCGTTCCTTCTCGATATCCATGCTGTCGAGAATCTGCTCGCTCATCTCACGCTTCTCGAGGCCGCCGCAGGCCTCGATCAGGCGGTCGGCCAGCGTCGACTTGCCGTGATCGATATGGGCAATGATCGAGAAGTTGCGGATCAGGGAAGGATCGGTGGCCACGGTATCAGCACTCAGCTTTCGCGATTAGCGGAACAGGCTCAGGATGTCGCCTTCGCGGCTGTCCTTCGCGGGAATTTTCAGGATGCCGCTGGCGCGCAGGCAGGGCACGCCATCGGCGGTGATCAGGCTTTCGGCGAAGCCGAGATTGCGGGTCTGGCGGATCAGCCGGCCCTTGCCTTCGACCCAGCTGCCCAGCGGCGCCGGGCCGACATAGTCGCCGGCCAGATTGACCGTGGGCATGAACTTGCGGCCGCCCTCGGCGATGCCAACGGTGAAGCCCAGCAGCATGTCGGCAAAGGTCATCAGCATGCCGCCATGGCAGACCTGCATCGGATTGCAGTGGCGGTCCTCGACCCGGAAGCCCATCACCGGCAGGCCATCGGCGTCATCCAGCCGGCCCCAGAGCGGACCGGTCAGCGCCATGAAGCCCATGAAGGTGATTTTCTTCATGCCGGCCGGGATGTTGCCGTCGGGCGTCGTCGGCTCGGCCGCGTCGATTCTGGGGGAAGCGCTCATGGGCGGGGGTTGTAGCATCCGCGCCCCCACCGAGCAACGGAAGGGGGGCAACGCAGGGTGGCGGCCTTGATATCATTGCTATCACTGCAATCAAAATCGCGTATCCGGAGTTTATTCCGGCTTATTCGACCTCTATTGCGGCTTATTTCGCCGCTATTTCCGCGTATCCGGAGCTTATTCCGGGCTATGCGCGGCCTGTTCCGGCTTATCCGGCGTCCGGCGGCTGAAAACCGGCTTGACCCGGAGGGCGAATTATAAGAACATAATAGGAACAAATGGCCGAAATGTCCAGTCCGGCCGCACCGCCCCCAGCGAAGGCCCGCCATGACCCAGACCACCCTGCTCATCGAGACCCGCATCGCGCTGACGCATCTGCAGAGCCAGCTGCAGCTCGCCCAGCAGCAGGAAAGCGAGCTGCGCCAGGAGCGCGATATCTGCGACAGCGATGTGCGCCTGCAGAATGCCCATCTCGCCCGCATCGCCGTCCGGCCGCAGGACATGCACGACTACGCCGCCCTGCTGCGCCGGCGCCAGCGCGTGGCCGATGAATGGCGCATCGCCAGCCGTAAGCTGATCGGCCTGCAGCGCCGGCTGGCCGAAGCCGGCCTGATGGTGTTCAACGGCTGAGACCAATCCGATTTGCCGCGTCTCCCACCAGGACGCGGCAGAATGACGGCCGGGTCAGAGGATGCTCCGGCCCGGCCGTTTACTTTCGGAAGCGCTCGGCCCGGGGCCGATCGCCGCCGGACCTCACTGCTTCTCGAACTGCCGGAAATCGAGCTGGCGATGGAACCAGTAGGTATAGCCCTTGACGTTTTTCTGCATGCCGACATCCAGCATCTGCTGGTAGAGCGGAACACGCGGCACGTCATCCATCGCCAGCTTGATAAAGCCCATCATCTGCTCCTTGTACTTGACCGGATCGGTCTCGTAGCGCGACGCCTCGATCAGCGCGTCCATCTTCGGATTCTGATAGGACATGGTGTTGAAGACGGCATTCTGGCCGTGATAGCCCCAGAAGAAGAAATAGTCGGGATAGTTCAGCCAGCCGCCGAAACTGGCCAGATGCAGGGAGCGATTCTTCTGCAGCATGGCGTTGCGGAAATTGGCGCTCGGGATTTTCTCGATGCTGGCCTTGATGCCGATCTTGGCCAAGGCCTCCTGCAGCAGCACGGCGGTCGGTTCATCGGCCGTGGCCTCGCCCATGTCGAAGGAGATCGTGGTCTCGAAACCGTCCGGATATCCGGCCTCGACCAGCAGGGCCTTTGCCTTGCCCAGGTCGGTGTCATAGGGGAAAGGCTGTGGCCAGCTGGCATCCTTCGGCGCGCCCGCCGGAGCCGCATTCATCATCCGGCCACGACCGTAGATCGCGGAATTCGCGATCTGTGCAAACGGCACCGCATAGGCGATGGCCTGACGCACCTTCACATTGTCGAAGGGCTTCTGGGTCGTCACCATGCCCAGATATTTCAGTGAATTCTCGATCGGCACACCGACCACTAGATATTTGCCCGAGCCCTTTTCGGCAAAGATTTCCGATGCATCCTTCTGTGGCGTATCCAGCGTCACATCGGCATCGCCGCGTTCCATCAGGGCACGGCGATTGCCGGCTGAGGGCACCTCACGCATGACAACCCGCTTGATTTTCGGCAGCGGGCCGCTTTTCCAGTCATCGAAACGGGTGAAGCTGATCTCCTGGCCCGGGATCCACTTGTCCAGCTTGTAGGCCCCGCCGCCGGCATCGTTGGTCTTCATCCACTCCATTGCCCAGGGATCTTTCTCGGTGGCGTTTTTCTTCGCCAGTTTCGAGTTGTAGATCGCCGGCACCACCACGGCCATGTCCGGCAGGGCCAGCTTGTCGGCCTTGGGCAGATCGACGCGGAAGGTGTAGTCATCCACAGCGGTGAACTGCTCCGGCTTGGTCAGGCTGCCGGCGGCCATCTGGAAGGTGGGGAAACCGCCGACCGACACCGCCCGGTCATAGGACCATTTCACGTCATGCGCCGTGACCGGAGCGCCATCATGGAATTTTGCATTCTGGCGAATCTTGAAAATGAAGGACTTGCCATCCGCACTGACGGTGTAGCTCTCGGCCAGCTCGGGAACGATGGTGGCTGAGTCATACATCTGGGTACCGTCCGGCAGGGTCTTGCGGCCGAAACTGACCAGACGGTCGTAAAGATTCCAGGCGACCAGCGAAGACCGGCTGCTGGTGCCGACGCCGTGCATGTCGAGGCTGTTGGCCCCGGCTTCGACCAGAACCAGAAGCGTTTCCTGGCGGGACTGCGCCATCGCCGGGGTCGCAACGCCTGCGGCGCCCAGCAGCATGACTGCGAGCGCCAGACTGCGGGTGGCCGAACCGAATCGATGCAGTGGATCGACTGCCCGGATTGGGAAATGCACGTTTGACATCATGACCTCCATGGGGTGGAACCTGCCTAAAAACCGGGCCAACGCATGCTGTCGATGCGCATGTTTTGGCTTTTACTGCCCAGCGAGGCTTGTTTGGCCCCGCTAAGTAAGTAATATTTTACTTACTTGCTATATTCATGCCAAAACCGCTGTACTGGCTTGAGGATCGAAAAACCGGATGGGATATGCGCGCGTGCCGAGCCACCAGACCTGCGTCCTGGACCAGACGCGCAACCGGATTCGACTGTGGGAGCCCTTGATCGAGGCCTGGGCCCATATCGATGACGCATCGCTGTCTGCTGCGTTCACAGCCTTAGAATCCGGCCCTGCCTTGCAAGGCATTCCCTTCGGCGTCAAGGATGTGATCGACGTGACGGGGCAGCCGACGCGGTTTGGCAGCGCTGCCTTCTCCGATGCTGCGCCGGCCGGGCAGGATGCAGCGATTGTCGCGGCCCTGCGGCGCGCCGGCGCCATTCCGGTCGGCAAGACCCGGACCACCGAATTCGCCTTCGTCGATCCGACCATCACGCGCAATCCGCATGACATCAGCCGCAGCCCCGGCGGGTCCAGCAGCGGATCGGCAGCCGTGGTCGGCGCCGGCATCGTGCCGTTTGCGCTGGGCACACAAACGGCGGGCTCGCTATGCCGCCCCGCCACCTATTGCGGTGTTGCCGCCTACAAGCCCGGCCTCGGCACCCTGCCGGTGGATGGCATGGCGCCGCTGGCACCAAGCTTTGACGCAATCGGTGTGATCGCCGCCTCGGCCCCCTGGCTGGCGCGGATATTCGACAGCCTTGCGGCCGCCTTCGACCTGCCATCACGGGTGCCGCAGCGCGGCCGCGCGCTGCGGATCGGGTTGGTTTCCAGTGTCGAGCAAAAGCCGACCGCGGACATGCAGGGCATGATGCAGGCCGTGATCGCGGCCGTGATCAATGCCGGCCACAGCGTCACCGCCGTCACGGCCCCGCTGTCCTTTGCCACAGTCATCGCGCACCACCGCACCGTGATGCTGGCCGAGGCCGCGGACTGTGTCGGATCGCGCGTCACCGGGCGCGAAGCGCTGCTGCAACCGCGCCTGCGGGCCGCACTGGATGAAGGACGGCACATCACGCCACAGCAACGGGGGGATGCCATAGGCTGGCTGACGGAATCGCGCGCCCGTTTCTGGCAAAGCCTGGCGGGATTCGATGTCCTGCTGGCCTACCCGGTGCCCGATGTGGCGCCGCGCGGACTGGCCAGCACCGGCGACCAGTCGTATCTGACCCCATGGACCGCCATGGCCGGGCCGCTGGTTTCGCTGCCGGCCGGACTCAATCGCGACGGTCTGCCGCTGGGCATCCTGCTGGCGGCGCCGGCCGGCCAGGATGTCGCGCTGATGAGCATCGCCGGCGAGATCGCCAGCCTGTTGCCGCAACCGCTGCCGGCCCGCTTGCCTGGCCGCTGATGCTGCTGGCGCTCAGTCGTCGAGCGCCATGATGGCATCGACCTCGACGGACGCATTCGCCGGCAGCCCCGCAACGCCGACGGCGGTGCGCGCATGGCGACCGTTTTCGCCCCACAATGCGATGAACAGATCCGAGGCGCCGTTGATGACCGCCGGCGACTGGCTGAAACCGGACAGGCAGTTGACGAAACCGCCGACGCGAACAACCCGCGCCACGCGGTCGAGTTGGCCGCCGCAGGCATCGCGCAGGTGAAACAGCAGGTTCAGCGCGCAGATTTCCGCCGCCTTGCGGCCGGCGTCCAGGCTGATACCGGTGTCTGCCGCACCATCCATGATCACCGGACCGCTATAGGGCACGCTGCCGTTCCATTCGCAGATCTGGCCGGCGAGGAAAACCAGGTTGCCCTCGATACGATAGGGCAGGAAATTGCCGCGCGGCGTGCAGCGCTCCGGCAGGGCCATGCCAAGTTCCAGCAAGCGCGCTTCGATGCGACCACCCATCATGCCCTCCAGGCAGCAAGTAATATAATACTTACTTACCGCCTGCCCGGCCGTTTGACAACCTTGGCCGCGGGCCCCTTGGTAAACCCGAGCATGCGGCAGACCATGGTTTCGACATGCGTGCGGCGCTGGCGCAGCCACTTCGGATCGGCGATATCGGTCTGGAACACCGCCGACAGGGTATGGACGTTGCTCATGTGATGCGAGCTGAGCGCCACGATGGAGATATAGAGCTGCAGGGGATCGGCATCGTATTGGAAAACGCCGGCCTTCAGGCCGCGCCGGATGGTATCGGCGATCAGCAGCAGCAGCGGCGAGGACATTTTGGCAATCGCCTTGGAGGAGCGGATGAAGCGCCCGCCGACCAGGTTTTCGTTGCGCGTGATGTCGATGAACACCTTGTTCTCGGACAGGTGATCCCAGGTGAAGCGCACCAGCCGCAGCAAGGCCTCATCGGGGGGTAAAGCTGCAAGATCGAGTCCGCTTTCCTTGTCGCGGATCTCGCGATACACGGATTCAAGCGCCTGGGTGTATAGATTTTCCTTGTTGCCGTAGTAGTGATACAGCATGCGCATGTTGCAGCCGGCTTCCTGCACGATGCGCTCGACACGGGCGCCATCAAAGCCGTAAGCGGCAAATTCCCGGATCGCGACGGCCAGCAGATTGGCACTGGTCTGGGCTGGATTTCTCTGGCGGATCGGTCGGGTCAAGGCTGGTGGTCCGGGTACGGGAGACACCTGCGAGTCTCACCCAAACCGGCTGACAGCACAACCTTTCCCGCAGCCGCGAAGACAGGCGACTGAGGCAAAAAACGACGCACATCTCTGCCAACCGCTCTCCCGCGATTTGCGCAGCTCAGCCCTTCGCCACCGCTTCGGCAACCGCCTTGCCGGCGATATCCGGCGCCGCGCCCGTCGGCGGTGAGGCTGGCTGATGGCGCGATGCCGATGGTGCTGCCCAAGTCGGCCGCAGAGACACAGATCGGCGCTAAAGCGAGGCTTGGCTGCAACATGTACCGGCATCGTCATGGCTTCGGGCCCAGGATGTCGATAAAGACAGACTTCCGCAGAAATGCGCTCTAGGTTGCCTGCAGGCTTTGCGCTGGCCGCAATGCGCAGGCGAGATTGCGCCGAACAGCAAACATCAGGATGAGCGGCATGGTCACGGACACCCACGGCGAGCCGCTCGAGCATCTGCTCGAAACGCCGCATCTGGCGGATGCGCTGGAAAGCGACCGCTTCAAGCAGTTTCTCGATCATATTCCGTTTGCTGTCGCCGTGGCGGAATTGCAGCCGTCCGAGCATGTCGTCTATTCAAACATGGAATTCGAACGCCTGATGGGCCATGAGGCCGCCGATATTTACGGCAAGACCTGGGATCTGGTTGCCACCGCAGCGATTGCCGAAGGCGACGGCCGTAAGCTGAGCGAGGCGATCACCGAAGATGATGATTACATCGGTGCTTTTGCCATCGACCATCCCGACGAACCGATCGTGGTCAATGCCTGGTCGAATATCATCCTGAACGACGATGACATCCCGGTGTTCCGGCTGGTCGGATTGGCCAAAGTCAACGCCACCGAGACGGAAACACCCGATACCCTGCAGCAACGCCTGCAGGACAAGGACATGCTGATGCGCGAGCTGCAGCATCGGGTGAAGAACAATCTGCAGATGATCACCTCGCTGATCCGGATGGAGGCCCGCCATCTGCCGCAGAATACGCCAGAGGAGCGGTTTGATCGCCTGGCCGGCCGCGTGGAAGCCCTCGCCCTGCTCTACCGTTCGCTGTCAGACAGCGACGCCGGCGAGATTGTCGATCTGGGTGTGTATCTCAGCGAGGTGGCCGCCGCCGTGATGCGGGCGCATGCCGTGGAGGGCATCCGCCTCGATCTCAAGGTCGATACCTGGCCAGTCTCGGTGAATGTGGCGATGCCCACCGGCCTTGTCGTCAACGAATTGCTGACCAATGCGCTGAAGCATGCGTTTTCCGGCCGCGAGGGCGGCACCATCACGCTGCACTGCCTGGTCGATGACACGGGCTGCCGGCTGATCCTGTCCGACGATGGCATCGGCCTGCGCAACAAGACCGACTGGCCGAAATCGGGCAAGCTGAGCGCGCTGATCGTGGAATCGCTGCGGCAGAATGCCAGGGCCAGGATCGAGGTCGAGTCCGCGCCTGGCCAGGGCATGCGGGTGACCATCTTCTTCGCCCGCGCCAGCGCCGCGCCGGAAACGACGGCCTGAGTGCAAAGCAGCAAGGCATAGACACAGCGGTTGAAATAAACCGAAACGGCCGGGAGTGACCCGGCCGTTTATTTTTTGTCATTCCCGCGACAGCGGGAATGACGATGATGTAAAGCACCTCAGCCCTTCGCCACCGCCTCGGCAATCGCCTTGCCGACATCCTGCGTATTGGCCTGGCCGCCCATTTCGGGCGGGCGGCGGCGGGCAGGTACACGGCCCGGGATGGCTGGATTCTCCTCGCCAATGCAGAGCGTATGCGCCGAAAACTATCGCCCGCCAGCAGGCGCACATGGCATCCGCGAAACCCTCTGGCATGCGCGGCGCTACTCGTTCACTACAGCTCCGTTAGTGAGACAGCAGAGCCGGGATTTTCAGGTCTTTCAGTATGCTGTTCGTTGCGCCGCCGAGGACAAAATCCCGCACCCTGGAATGCCCGAAGCCGCCCATCACCAGCAGGCCGGCGCCTATCTCCTTCGCCTTGTCTTGGAGGAGCTGTGCTACCGGGTTGAACCTGCCACCGGCAACACTGATGCCCTGAGCAGACATGCCCCGGCGGGACAGATAATCCAGCAAGCGGGCATTGGGGTCATCGCCTGGCAGCGGCTTCTCTTCCGTCACGGTAACGACCGTGATCTTGGCGACGCGCTGAAGGAAGAGTTCAGAATCTTTGACCGCACGGGCCGCAGCGCGTGTTCCATCCCAAGCGATCATCACGTGATCAAAATCGATTTTCTCCACCTTGTCGGAGATCAATAATGTCGGCTTGCCGGAGCCGAAGATGATCGCCTCGGCTGCACCCGGCGCAGACGCGCTGGTACCCAAATCCACAACAACAAGATCGTGGTATCGTGCATGAACAGCCGCCATATCCCCGAGTTCCGGCGGAAAGCACATGACCTCTGTGGTCTGGAATTGCATCGGACGCCCGGCCAGCCTCTGTCCGATTGCGTCAACCAAAACCTTTGCGCGCGAGCGACAATCCGCCTTCAGATCGCGGACCATCGACGGCACATTCAACATCATGTTGCCAAGCGCGCTTGCCACGGGCGGAAAGTCCGGCACATGGACGAGGGCATGGACATCAGCTTCAAGATATTTCGCAATGCCGGCGATATTCTCGACCAGCGCATCGGTTTTACCAGCCTGATACGTGATTACCGGTACTAGCAATTGCAACGTCATCATCCGCTCCCTGTTTCGTTTTATCACCTCCCATCGGAGAGGCGGGGCGTCGATAACATGCGGTCGGCCAGATGATGTTGACGCAGATCAAATAGTTTCTAGGCGTGCGTCAAAGCATGAATTGATGCGCACGACGTTTGCACGACAGTAACGTAATCCAATGACAGGACGGATCAGAATACCGTTGAGAGCACGATCTGCTTTAGCAATACAGATTATAATACCGCTGCAAACAGAGTGATGGATATGGCGGGACGCGATGGCCGGGTAAACCGTCAGTCATTCATGTTTCAGGGGATCAGAGAAACAAACCCTTAGATGCCCGAACCAGAAAATATTTCCTGGTCCGGGAATGACGACGATGCAAAGCGCCTCAGCCCTTCGCCACCGCTTCGGCAATCGCCTTGCCGACATCCTGCGTATTGGCCTGGCCGCCCATATCGGGCGTGCGCGGCCCGGCTTCCAGCACCTCTTCAATCGCCTTCAGCACGGCAGCACCCGCCTCCTTGTGGCCGAGATGCTCCAGCATCATGGCGCCGCACCAGATCTGGCCGACCGGATTGGCGATGCACTTGCCGGCGATATCCGGCGCCGAGCCATGCACCGGCTCGAACAGCGAGGGGAATTTGCGTTCCGGGTTGAGATTGGCCGAGGGCGCGATGCCGATGGTGCCGGTGCAGGCCGGACCGAGGTCGGAGAGAATATCGCCGAAGAGATTCGAGCCAACCACGACATCGAACCAGTCCGGGTGCTGCACGAAATGCGCAGTCAGGATGTCGATGTGATACTGGTCGACCTTCAGGCCCGGATAGCCCTTTTTCATCTCGGCGACGCGCTCGTCCCAGTAGGGCATGGTGATCGAGATGCCGTTCGACTTGGTGGCCGAGGTGAGATGCTTTTTCGGCCGGCTCTGTGCCAGTTCAAAGGCGAATTTCAGGATGCGGTCGGTACCGATGCGGGACAGGATGGTTTCCTGCACCACGAATTCACGCTCGGTGCCGTGGAACATGCGGCCGCCGATCGAGGAATACTCGCCCTCGGTATTCTCGCGCACCACCCAGAAATCGATATCGCCCACTTTCCGGTTGGCCAGCGGCGACGGGATGCCGGGCATCAGGCGCACCGGGCGCAGATTGACATACTGGTCGAATTCGCGGCGCCACTGGATCAGCGAGCCCCAGAGCGAAATATGGTCGGGCACCTTCTCGGGCCAGCCGACGGCGCCGAAGAAGATCGCGTCATGGCCGCCGATCTGCTGCTTCCAGTCGGCCGGCATCATGGCGCCATGCTTGAGATAGTAATCCACGCTCCAGTCGAAATGGTCGAACTGGAAGTCGATATTGAAGCGGCGGGCGGCGGCGTCCATCACCCGCAGGCCCTCGGGCACCACTTCCTTGCCGATACCGTCGCCGGGGATGGTTGCGATCCTGTGCTTTGCCATGTGGTACTAAATCCTTTTTTTCTGGGGAGACTTAAACAGATTACCGGCGGTCAGTCAGCATACTGGCCGGCGGCCTTGATCAGCGGGGCCCATTTGTCGATCTCGCTGTTCAGCGTGCGGGCCAGGCCGGCCGGACTGGCGCGCTCGTCATTCGCCGTGGTGGTGTTGATCTCGGCGAAACGCTTGACGATCTCGGCATCCTTGAGCGCACCGCGGGCGGCCTGGGCCAGGCGCTGCACCACCGCATCGGGCGTGCCCTTGGGCGCATAGAGCGCATGCCAGACATTGACCTCAAACCCCTTGAGGCCGGCCTCGTCGGCGGTCGGCAGGTCGGGCAGGTCGGCGATGCGTTCCTTGGTGGTGATGGCATAGGCCTTCACCTTCTTGGCCTTGATCTGGCCGGTGGTGTTGGTGGCCTGGTCGCAGGTCATGTCGAGCGTCTTACCGAGCAGATCCTGCATCACCGGCGCATTGCCGCGGTAGCTCACCGTGTTGAGCTGCACATTCATCGCCGACATCATTAGCATGCCGCAGAGATGCGAGGCGGCGCCGATGCCGGCATTGCCGTAGGACACCTTGTCCTTCTGCTGCTGCAGGTATTTGACCAGCTCGGGCAGCGTGTTGGGCGGGAAGTCCTCGCGCGCGATGATGGTCATGGCGGAATCGGTCAGCACCGCAATCGGGGCAAAGGCCGTGCGCGTGTCATAGGGCAGCTTGCGATACAAGGTGGCGGCGGTGGAGATGCCGACATGATGCACCAGCAGGGTATGGCCATCGGGCTCGGCGGTGGCGACACGGTTAGCGCCGATGGTGCCGCCGGCGCCGGTGGCATTCTCGACCACCACGCTGTGGTTGTTGAGCTGGCGCGACAGGCCTAATGCTGTCAGGCGCGCCACCGTGTCGGTCGGGCCGCCGGCGGCATAGGGCACGATGACGGTGATCGGCTTGCTGGGCCAGGTCTGGGCCAGAGCCGGACCGATGGCGAGAAACGGCAGCATCGCTGCCGCGAGCATGAGATGGCGCATGATTTCCTCCGGTTTTTTGTATTTGTGCGGCGGAGTCTAGCGCAGCGGGCTTTGTGCCGGCCAATGCCGCTGTTGCCTCAGTCGATGCCGAGGCGGCATAGGGAGCCGCTTACTTGCGGCCGCTTTCCCAGACCGCGGAGTCGGTGACGATGTAATCGACCCGGCCGTCCTGCAGCAGGCGCAGCATATCGGAAGGAGAATCGAGCGCCGGTTCGGCGCCGATCTGCATCGGCAGGCCGAGCAGGCCGGGCAGCCAGCTGAGCGCCTTATAGGCCTCCAGCAGGTCATGCAGCAGCGGCTGGGTTTCCGCGTCCACCGCTTCGGCACGCAGCGGATGCTGCGCTGCGGCCGGCAGCTGCGGCGCCCAGCGCTCGGCCAGGCTGGCCGCAATCGCCGGATCGCGCCAGCCGGGCAGCAGATCGGCCAGTGCTGCGCGCGGCGCATAGAGCGTGGGCGCCATGAAGGCCGGACGGTCGAGCCGCGCATTCGCCGCCGCGATGACGCCTGCCTCCTTGCCGGCAAACAGCACCAGCCGGCTGGCGCCGCCGCTGGCGCCGATGCCGCGCCCGCCGGCACAGGCGATCAGCTTGCCGGCATTGAGCAGGGCGGCGGCGGCCCGCAGCGGATCGCGGCTGACCATGCGGCAGCCGGCATTGGCCAGCACCGGATCGATATCGGCAGCATAGTCGCGGCCCCAGGCGGCAGCCTGCAGCGGACGGCGCTGGCGCAGGAAGGTATCGAGGCCGTCCTGCTGCTGCAGCCAGCTGAGGGCGCCGCCAATCGGCAGCGCGGTGTCGTCAGCGGCCGCATGCACGGCGAGCGCGATACTCTCGCCCAGTGTGTGCTGCAGCTGCAGCAGCAGCCCGGCATCGGCGAGCAGGCTGCCGCCGAGTGCGACCCGGCGCAGGCCGTGGCGCTCAAGCAGGATGGTGATGGCCTCGGCGAAACGGTCAACCAGCAGCTTGCGCAGCGAGGATGCCAGCAGCACCGGCGGCTGGCCCTCGGCAAGCCGCCGCAGCCAGCGTGCCGCACCGCCTTCGTTGGAAAAATCAGTGACGATCCGGCCCTGGATGTCGACAGTGACATGGGCCTTGAAGGCTTCGGCAAACATCGGTTCGCCATGCTGGCCAAGCGCGAAGAATGCAGCGGCATCGGGCAGGCCGAGGCCATCGACGGCGAGATCGACCAGGCGGCCGGGTGAGTCCATCTCCGCCGCGCCGGCATCGTCGGCATCCAGCGTGGCGAGGCGGCCGAATTTCAGCACACGTGCCACCGGACTGCCGCTGCTGTCGGCCGTATAGACCAGTGTATCGTCGGCCCAGGGCGCCGCCGTCAGCGCCAGCAGCGCATGGGCGGTGTGGCGGTCGTAGACGCGCACCGGGATATGGCGGTTGAGCCCGAGATCGCCGGCCAGCATGCCGAGATCGAGCAGGCTTTCCGGCCCGGTGCGACTCCCGGCGCGGTGATGCTTGCGCGCCTCGTCCAGCAGGCTGATCGGGGTGTCGCGGCCGAGCAGGCTGCGCAGGCCACGGCCGACGCGGCGTGGCAGGGAGAGCGCGCGGAAATGCCGGCCGGGAAACAGTCCCTGGCTCAGCGCCAAGCCGCCGATATCGCTGGCGCGCACCTGGGCGATGTCGAGGCATTCGGCGATGGCTTCCACCGGCAGCCGGCCGCCGTCATGGGCGACACCCGACAGCCGCGCCTGTGGCACGGCGGCAAGCAGCTGGTAATCGTCGAAGACGGCAGCGCCGGCGTCCTGCCAACCGGAATGGACGCCGAGCACCAGCATCTGCGGCTAGGCCCGCAAAGTCGCGCCGCAGGCCTTTTCGGCCGCAGCCACGATCTTTTTCGCCACCGTGTCGATCTCCGCATCGGTGAGCGTCTGCTGTTGCGGTTCCAGCCGCACGCTGACGGCGAGCGATTTCTTGCCCTCGGGAATCCCGGTGCCAGAGAAGACGTCGAACACGCCGGCGCGGGCGATCAGCGCCTTGTCGGCGCCGCGCACGGCCTTCAGCAGGGTTTCAGCCGCAACCGTTGCATCGACGATGAAGGCGAAGTCGCGTTCGACCGCCTGCAGCTCCGACAGCTTCAGCGCCGGCTTGGTGCGCACACCGGGCTTGGCGCGGCTGCCGGGGATGCGGTCGAGATAGACCTCGAACGCCACCAGCGGGCCCTTCACATCCATCGCATTGAGGGCGCGCGGATGCAGTTCGCCAAAGGCGGCCAGAATGGTTTTCGGGCCGAGCCGCAGGGTGCCGGAGCGGCCCGGATGATACCAGTCGGGCGCGCCATCCATCACCATCAGCGGCGCAGTGTCTATGCCAGCCGCGGCCAAAGCCGCCAATGCATCGGCCTTGGCATCATAGGCATCGACATTGCGCGGGCCATCGCGCCAGTGCCGCGGGCCGGTGGCACCACGGCGCAGGCCGCTGGCAACCAGCGCCTGGCCATCCATCGCAGCCGAGGCATATTGCGGGCCGACCTCGAAGAGGGCGACATCCATGCTGCCGCGATCCATGTTGCGCTTGGTGGCAGCGATCAGGCCAGGCAGCACCGAGGGCCGCATCGCATCCATATCGGCGCTGATCGGATTGACCAGCAGCAGCTCATCCTGCCCGCCGCCAAAGACTTGGGCCTCGGCGCGACGGATGAAGGAATAGGTGACGGCTTCGGTGAGGCCGCGCGCAGCCAGGGCGCGGCGCGCCGACCGCAGGCGACGCTGGGCCGCATTCACCGCCGGCGCCGGCACCGCGCGGAGCGGCGGCAGCGGTTCGGCCGGGATCGCGTCAAACCCATGCAACCGGGCGATTTCCTCAACCAGATCGGCCTCGCCGTCGATATCGGGGCGCCAGGACGGCACATCGACCGACAGCACATCACCCTTCGCGGTGACGGTGA
>NZ_CALSAN010000055.1:0-16713 GCF_943372915.1 Ferrovibrio terrae
CGGCCAGGTCGGCGCCGGCAACCGCTGTAACATCGGTGGTCTGCACCATGCGGCGGATGAACACCAGCGCGGCCAGCACGATGCCCACTTCCAGTGCCACGGTGATATCCACCAGCACGGTGAGGATCAGGGTGACGGCCAGCACCAGCTGGTCGCCACGCGGCGCATGCAGGAAATGCTTCAGCCGCTCGGCCTCGCTCATGTTCCAGGCCACCACCACCAGGATGCCGGCCAGCGCGGCCAGCGGCACCATGCCGGCCAGCGGCGCCAGCAGCCACATGAACACCAGCAGGAACACGGCATGCAGCATGCCCGATACCGGCGTCAGCGCGCCGGCCTTGATGTTGGTGGCAGTACGCGCCAGCGCGCCGGTGGCGGGCAGGCCGCCGAACAGCGCCGAGGCGATATTGGCCACACCCTGGCCGATCAGTTCGATATTCGAGCGATGGCGCCGGCCGGTCATGCCATCGGCGATCACGCAGGACAGCAGGCTTTCGATGCCGGCCAGCAGCGCGATGGTGACGGCGCTGGGCAGCAGCTCATACATCCGCTGCAGCGTAATGCCGCGCGGCAGCTCCGGCATCGGCAGGGTATTGGGAATGGCGCCGAAGCGGCTTTCGATGGTGTCGACCGGCAGCTGCAGCCAATGCACCGCCAGCGTGGTGGCCACCACGGCGATCAGCATGCCGGGCCAGGCCGGCTTCCAGCGGCGCAGCCCGACGATGATGCCCAGCGTCAGCACCGCGATGATGGTGGCATGCAGGCTGAAGCTGGAGGCGGCCTGCACATAGCCGCCCCATTTGGCGATGAAGTCGGCCGGCACATGCTCGATCTGCAGGCCGAAGAAATCCTTGATCTGGGTCGAGAAGATGGTGATGGCGATGCCGGCGGTGAAACCGGTGACGACCGGGTAGGGGATGAACTTGATCAGGGTGCCCAGCTTCAGCGCGCCGAGCAGCACCAGCATGAAACCGGCCATCAGCGTGGCGATCACCAGGCCGTCGAAGCCATGCTTCTCGATCACGCCATAGACGACGATGACGAAGGCTGCCGTCGGTCCGCCGATCTGGTGCCGGCTGCCGCCCAGCGCCGAGATCAGGAAGCCGGCGACGATGGCAGTGAAGAGTCCCTTGTCCGGCGTGGTGCCCGAGGCAATCGCGATCGCCATGGCGAGCGGCAATGCCACGATGGCGACCGTCAGGCCGCTCAGCGCATCCTTGCGCAGGCTGGCGAGGCCATAGCCTTCCTGCAGGGCGGTGATCAGTTTGGGTACGAACATCGGGCTGGCGTCCATCCGGGGCGGGCTGGCGCCGTCGGTCACCCATGACATGTTGGCCGGCGGGCAGGGGGTATCATAGTACCGCATGCGGAGTTTTTCCATGGCGCAGTTGAAAAATCGCCCGTTCGCACTATGTTCTAGTATCGCGCGAGTAAGTTTCCGTGCGGGGCAGGCAGAAGGCGAAACGAACCCCAGCGAACCTGTACGAAGCGTGGCGAACCTCCACGAAGCTGAACGAGCATCCAGCGAAGCCCAGTGAACCCGAACGAACCTCAACGAACCGCAACGGACCCGGGCGGATTGCGCTCGGTCAAAGCGTCGGCGTTAACTTCCGGGTAGAGTCTGTGGTGTAAGGACGATTTGGTTTTCAGGAGTCCCAGGATGATTCGCGTCTTCATCGGTTACAGCCGGGCCGCCCCGGTGGCCTCCAGCGTCGCCGCCCTCAGCATCAACCGCCGGGCGTCGCAGCCGGTCGCCATCACCCATCTGGCGCTCAACCAGCTGCAGGGCATCTACACCCGCCCGCATCATGAGCTGCAGTCGACCGACTTTTCCTTCTCCCGCTTCCTGACGCCCTATCTGGCCGGTTTCCAGGGCTGGGCCATCTTCATGGACGACGACATGCTGGTGGTCGACGACATCGCCAAGCTCTGGGCGCTGCGCGACGAGCGCTATGCCGTGCAGGTGGTCAAGCACAACCACGTGCCCAAGGAAGACGTGAAGTTCCTCGGCAAGGCGCAGACCCGCTACGAGAAGAAGAACTGGTCCAGTGTCATGCTGTTCAACTGTGCCAAATGCACGGCGCTGACACCGGATTACGTCAATGCCGCCACCGGACTGGAACTGCACCAGTTCAAATGGCTCGGAAACGACGGGCTGATCGGCGAAATCCCGCATCGCTGGAACCATCTGGCCGACTATGACCCCTTCGAGAACGACGTCTCCATCGTTCATTACACGATCGGCGGCCCGTTCTATGACGACTTCAAGGATTGCTCCTACGCCAAGGAATGGTTCGCCGAGCGCGAAATGATGAACCATTGCGACCAGGCGACTATGAAAAAGCCTGCCAAAACTGGCACTTAACACCCGGGGCAGGGGGCGTTCGAAAACCGCCCAAAAGCCTCGCGCCGCCGAAATCTCCGTGCTATAGACTGCGCCTTCGCGCCGGCCCCGGTGCGGGTAAGCGGGCGTGGTGGAACTGGTAGACACGCAGGATTTAGGTTCCTGTGCCGCAAGGCGTGTGGGTTCAAGTCCCTCCGCCCGCACCAGTCCCCCCGAGCGAGCGCGAAACAGAGATTCAAGAGACAGAGACAGGTAGTTCGGTCATGCAGATCACGGAAATCAGCGCCTCGGGCCTGAAGCGCGAATACAAGGTGGTTATCAACGCCTCTGCGCTGGAAAGCACCGTCAACCAGAAGCTCGAGACCATCCGTGGCCAGGTCAACATGCCGGGCTTCCGTCCGGGCAAGGCACCGGCCGCGCTGATCAAGAAGCAGTATGGCCGCGCGCTGCTCGGCGAGGCGATGGAAGAGTCGGTGAACACCGCGCTGCAGAAGACGCTGGAAGACAACAACCTGCGTCCGGCCATGCAGCCCAAGGTCGATATCCAGACCTTCGAAGAGGGCAAGGATTTCGAATGCACCATCGCCGTCGAGGTGCTGCCTGAAATCGTCCCCGGCGACTTCAAGGCGATCAAGCTGGAGCGTCTGGTGGTCGAGCCGGGTGACTCGGAAGTCGAGGAATTCCTCACCCGCCTGTCCGAGCAGCAGAAGACCTACGAGAAGGCCGAGCGCGCCGCCGCCAATGGCGACCAGGTCGTCATCGACTTCTCGGGCAGCGTCAACGGCGTGAAGTTCGATGGCGGCACCGCCAGCGATTATCCGCTGGTGCTGGGCTCCAACACCTTCATCCCCGGCTTCGAAGAGCAGCTGGTTGGCCTCAAGGCCGGCGACGAGAAGACCGTCACCGTCACCTTCCCGGAGAATTACGGCAATGCTGATCTCGCCGGCAAGCCGGCCGAGTTCGCCTGCACGGTTAAGGAAGTGCGCGGCGCCGGCGCCGTGGTCATGGATGACGAATTCGCCAAGCGTTTCGGCCTTGCCTCGCTGCAGGAGCTGAAGGACAACATCAAGCGCGACCTCGGCCAGGAATATAAGAGCCTGTCGCGCATGAAGCTGAAGCGTGGCCTGCTCGACCAGCTGGCCGACCAGCACAGCTTCGATGTGCCGCCGGGCATGGTCGAACTCGAATTCGACCAGATCTGGAAAGAGATCTCGGCCGACAAGGCCCGGCTTGAGGCCGAAATGGCCGAAGAAAAGAAGAGCGAAGACGAGCTGCAGGCCGAGTATCGCAAGATCGCCGAACGCCGCATCCGTCTTGGCCTGCTGCTGTCGGAGGTCGGCCGCGTCAACAATATCGAAGTGAAGCCCGACGAAATCACCCGCGCCATGGTCGAGCAGGCCCGCCGCTTCCCCGGCCAGGAGCGTCAGGTGATGGAATACTTCCAGAAGAACCCGGAAGCCGCCCAGAGCCTGCGCGCCCCGATCTTCGAGGACAAGGTGGTCGATTTCATCGTCGAGATGGCCAGCGTGACCGACAAGCCGGTCACCAAGGAAGAGCTGCAGAAGGAGGTCGAGGCGGTCGCCTGATCCGCCCCGACATCCAGGACATTGCGAAACGCCGGGGCTTGCCCCGGCGTTTTTCTTTAAAAATGCCCGGCCATTGAAGGAACCGGTGCTTTGCCCCACATTAAGGCTACCGAATTCCTCGTACTTCAGGGCGCGTCATGCACAAGATGGTCGATACCTATATGAATATGCTGGTCCCCATGGTGGTCGAGCAGACCAACCGGGGCGAGCGCTCGTATGACATCTACTCCCGGCTGCTGAAGGAACGCATCATCTTCATGGTCGGCCCGGTGAACGATGCCGTCGCCAGCCTGGTCACCGCCCAGCTGCTGTTCCTGGAAGCCGAGAACCCGAACAAGGAAATCTCCTTCTATATCAACAGCCCGGGTGGCCTGGTCACCTCCGGCATGGCGATCTACGACACTATGCAGTACATCCGGCCCAAGATCGCCACCCTGTGCATCGGCCAGGCGGCCTCGATGGGCTCGCTGCTGCTGGCGGCGGGCGAGAAGGGCATGCGCTATGCCCTGCCGAACGCCCGGATCATGGTGCACCAGCCGTCCGGCGGTTTTCAGGGCCAGGCAGCCGATATCGAGATCCATGCCAAGGAAATCCTCGATATGCGCAGCCGGCTGAACGCCCTCTACGCCAAGCATACCGGCCAGGATGTGGAGAAGATCGAGCTGGCGATGGAGCGTGACCGCTTCCTGACCCCCCAGGAGGCCAAGGAATTCGGCCTGGTCGACGAGGTGGTCGACCGCCGTCCCGAGCCTGCCGCCAAGAAGTAACCTGGGAAATAAACCCGGAACAAAGCGGCCCTGGCCCGGGGAACATTCCGGGGTGACGGGTCGCTTGCCTGGGCGCCTGACGGCGTTAAATCATGGTTATGTGACCAGTTTCCGGGGTCACGGAAGGGCCGGAAAGGCCCATCTCCGTTGTGCCCGGGGCTATGGTTCCTTATGATGACGATTCGATGGAATAGGGCCCCGCGTCGCCCGGCGCCGGCCCGCTCAGTGGAGTAGGTATGACCAAATTGAGCGGCAGTGACTCCAAGAATACGCTGTACTGCTCGTTCTGCGGTAAGAGCCAGCACGAGGTGCGCAAGCTGATCGCCGGTCCGACGGTGTTCATCTGCGACGAGTGCGTCGAGCTCTGCATGGATATCATCCGCGAAGAGCACAAGTCTGCCCTGGTGAAGACCCGGGACGGTGTCCCCACCCCGCAGGAAATCTGCCGCGTGCTGGACGATTATGTGATTGGCCAGTACCACGCCAAGAAGGTTCTCTCGGTCGCGGTGCACAATCACTACAAGCGCATCGGCCATGGCGGCAAGAACAACGACGTCGAGCTGGCCAAGTCGAACATTCTGCTGGTCGGTCCCACCGGCTGCGGCAAGACGCTGCTGGCGCAGACGCTGGCCCGCATTCTCGAAGTGCCCTTCACCATGGCGGATGCCACCACGCTGACCGAAGCCGGTTATGTGGGTGAGGATGTCGAGAACATCATTCTGAAGCTGCTGCAGTCGGCCGACTACAATGTCGAGCGCGCGCAGCGCGGCATCGTCTATATCGACGAAGTCGACAAGATCAGCCGCAAGTCTGACAACCCGTCCATCACCCGCGACGTGTCGGGCGAGGGCGTGCAGCAGGCCCTGCTGAAGATCATGGAAGGCACGGTTGCCAGCGTGCCGCCGCAGGGCGGTCGCAAGCATCCGCAGCAGGAATTCTTGCAGGTCGACACCACGAATATCCTGTTCATCTGCGGCGGCGCCTTTGCCGGCCTGGAAAAGATCATTGCCGGTCGCGGCAAGGGTACCTCGATGGGCTTCGGCGCCGAAGTGCGCGGCCCGGACGAGCGCCGCTCGGGTGAAATCCTGGCGGAAGTCGAGCCCGATGACCTGCTCAAGTTCGGCCTGATCCCGGAATTCATCGGCCGTCTGCCGGTGATCGCCACGCTGAACGACCTCGACGAGCCGGCCCTGGTCGACATTCTGACCAAGCCGAAGAATGCACTGATCAAGCAGTATCAGCGCCTGTTCGAGATGGAAGACGTGAAACTCACCTTCTCGGATGATGCCGTCGCCGGCGTTGCCCGCAAGGCCATCGCGCGCAAGACCGGTGCCCGCGGCCTGCGCTCCATTCTGGAAGGCATCCTGCTCGACCCGATGTTCGATCTGCCGAACATGAACGGTGTCGAGGAAGTGGTGATCTCGCCTGATGTTGTTGAGGGCCGTGCCAAGCCGCTGCTGATCTACGCCGATCGCAAGCAGGAAGACGTCAGCGCCTGATTCAGGCCTGATCACGGCTAACATGGGTTAACCGTGTTGACGTCTGTGCTGTGGTGTTTGCGGAACCTTCCTTACAAGGACGGTCCGTAATGTTCGACGACCGGAAAAGGCTCGTAGAATCCGTGCAGTAGCGCACGCCAACGTTTGTAGTCATCCGAGCGGCGAAAGCCCTGTTCGTGATCTGCAATACTGTTCCAGTGGACCAGCAGCAGAAAGCGCTGTGCATTTTCCATGCAGGGGCGCAGCTCGGCGCTGCGACAGCCGGGCTGGCGCCGGATCAACGGCAAGGCTTCGCTGAGTGCAGTCACGAATGCGTCAGTCTGCTTGCCGCGAACGTCAAGCAGTGCCAGTTCCAGGATACCGCTCGTCGCGGTCGCCGTGCCCGCTGCGGCCCCGGTGGGCGACTCGGTCTGTGTCATGGATGTTCCCATTGAGTGGTGGATATCCGCCACCGTGCCTTGACGGAGCATGTGGGAATTCCCATCTTAATTGCAGTCAGGCGGCACAAAAGGACGCCTCCGCGGATCTTTACTCTGCCGCCCTCCAGGATGAAGCCACGCATGTTTACATCACCTCGCGCCCAAGTTTTCCCCGTCCTGCCGCTGCGGGACATCGTCGTCTTTCCGCATATGATCGTGCCGCTTTTTGTCGGCCGCGAGAAGTCTGTGCGGGCGCTCGAAGATGTGATGAAGGACGATAAGCAGATCCTGCTCGTCGCCCAGAAGAATGCCGGCCAGGACAATCCCAATCCGGAAGACATTCACGCCGTCGGCACCATCGCCTCGGTGCTGCAGCTGCTGCGCCTGCCCGATGGCACCGTGAAGGTGCTGGTCGAGGGCAGCCAGCGCGCCAAGATCGTCAAGTTCAACGAGAACCCGGATTTCTTCCAGGTGCAGGCCGAAGTCGTCACCGATGACTCCGGCGAAGGTCGCGAGACCGAAGCGCTGTCGCGTTCGGTGATCAACCAGTTCGAGCAGTATGTGAAGCTCAACCGGAAGATCCCGCCCGAGGTGCTGGTCTCGCTCAACCAGATCGACGATGCCTCCAAGCTGGCCGACACGGTCGCGTCGCATCTCACCATCAAGATCAGCGACAAGCAGGAGCTGCTCGAGATCGCCAACGTGGTGGAGCGCCTCGAGCGCGTCTACGCCATGATGGAAGGCGAGATCGGTGTGCTGCAGGTCGAGAAGAAGATCCGTTCGCGCGTAAAGCGCCAGATGGAGAAGACCCAGCGCGAGTATTACCTGAACGAACAGCTGAAGGCGATTCAGAAGGAGCTGGGCGAGGGCGAGGACGGCCGCGACGAAGTGGCCGAGATCGAACTGCGCATCAAGAAGACCCGCCTGTCCAAGGAAGCCCGTGAAAAGGCGATGGCCGAGGTCAAGAAGTTGCGCTCGATGAGCCCGATGTCGGCCGAAGCCACCGTCATCCGCAACTATCTCGACTGGCTGCTGACGATCCCGTGGTCGAAGCGCAGCAAGGTCAAGAAAGACATCAAGAACGCTGAAAAGGTGCTGAACGACGACCATTACGGTCTGGAGAAGGTCAAGGAGCGTATCCTTGAGTATCTCGCCGTGCAGCAGCGCTCGGGCAAGCTGAAGGGCCCGATTCTGTGCCTGGTCGGTCCGCCCGGCGTCGGCAAGACCTCGCTCGGCAAATCGATTGCCCGTTCGACCGGCCGCAACTTCGTGCGCGTGTCGCTCGGCGGCGTGCGCGACGAGGCCGAGATCCGTGGCCATCGCCGCACCTATATCGGCTCCATGCCTGGCAAGGTCGTGCAGTCGATGAAGAAGGCGAAGACCAACAATCCGCTCTTCCTGTTCGACGAGATCGACAAGATGGGCCAGGACTTCCGTGGCGATCCGTCTTCGGCGCTGCTGGAAGTGCTCGACCCCGAGCAGAACAGCACCTTCAGCGATCACTATCTGGAGGTCGATTACGACCTGTCGGATGTGATGTTCATCTGCACGGCCAATTCATTGCGCATGCCGCAGCCGTTGCTGGACCGCATGGAGATCATCCGCATCCCCGGCTACACCGAGGATGAGAAGGTTGAGATCTGCAAGCGTCACCTGATCGACAAGCAGATCGAAGCCGCCGGCCTGAAGAAGGGCGAGTGGGCGATCACCGACGATGCGCTGCGCGACCTGGTCCGCTATTACACCCGCGAAGCCGGTGTGCGTTCGCTGGAGCGTGAGCTGGCCAACCTGACCCGCAAGGCGGTGAAGGAAATCCTGTCGAAGGGCGTGAAGACCATCAAGGTCACGTCCAAGAATCTCGACAAGTATGCCGGCGTCCGCCGCCATCGCTATGGCGAGGCCGAGCTGGAAGATCTGGTCGGCACCGTCACCGGCCTGGCCTGGACCGAAGTGGGCGGCGAGTTGCTGACCATCGAAGCGGTGATGCTGCCCGGCAAGGGCCGCATGACCATCACCGGCAAGCTGGGTGAAGTGATGCAGGAGTCGGTGCAGGCCGCCCGGTCATTCGTCCGTGCCCGTGCGGTGTCCTTCGGCGTGAAGCCGCCGATCTTCGACAAACGCGACATCCATATCCACGTGCCGGAGGGGGCAACCCCGAAGGACGGTCCCTCGGCCGGCGTGGCCATGGTCACCTCGATCGTCTCGGTACTGACGGGTATCCCGGTCCGCAAGGATGTGGCGATGACCGGTGAAGTCACCCTGCGCGGCCGGGTCTTGCCGATTGGCGGTCTGAAGGAGAAGCTGCTGGCCGCCCATCGGGGCGGCATCAAGAAGGTGCTGATCCCGAAGGAAAACGAGAAGGACCTGGTCGAGATCCCTGACAATGTCAAAAAGGGCCTCGAAATCGTCCCGGTTTCGACCTGTGAAGAGGTACTCAAGCATGCTCTCGTCGCAGAATTGAAACCAATTGAGTGGAGCGACGTTGACGATCTCAACAAACCCGCAGTGGTCGAGCCGGAAACGGAAGGCGATCGCGAGGGTGTGGTCAAACACTGACCACTGACAGTAGTTCGGAGGGCTCCAGCGTGAATAAGCAGGATCTGATGGCCCAGGTGCGTGACACCTCGGGTCTCAGCAAGGAACAGGCCGAGCGGGCCGTGGAATCGGTCTTTGAACTCATCACCGAGGCTTTGCGTCGCGGTGAGGAGGTCAGGATCGTTGGCTTCGGCAGCTTCTTCGTCGGCACCCGTGCCGCCAGCCCGGGGCGCAATCCCCGCACGGGCGAGCGGATCGATCTGCCGCCCACCAAGCAGCCGAAATTCCGCGCCGGCAAGACGCTCAAGGAGGCGGTTGGCTGAACCGGCCACTGCCTCGGTTAAGGTCACCAGGGCCGCACCCGACCGGGTTGCGGCCCTTTCTTTTCGACGGATTGGCCCCGCGGTGCGGCTTTGCGCGATGGGGCGCGATCTGCTATGAACCGGCCCGTTCCCGGTTCTGGCCGGAGACTGTCAGGCGGGCGATTAGCTCAGCGGTAGAGCGCCTCGTTTACACCGAGGATGTCGGCGGTTCGATCCCGTCATCGCCCACCATTCCCGCCCCAGTCCTGCGCACCCCAGTCCTCTCCACCACAGTCACCCCCGCCGGCGCACCCCGGTGGCCTCGATCGCCGCCGCCATTTCGGCACTGGCTGCGCGCAGGCGCTGGCGGATCAGGGCGGCGCTGGTCTTGGTGAAGCGCACCGTCGGTACGGCCAGATTGATGCTGCCGATCAGGTCGCCCCTGACCACCACACCGGCGGCGATGCCGGTGATGCCGATGGTGAATTCCTCGCGCGCATAGGCAAAGCCTTCTTCGCGGGCCAGCCGAATCTGCTCCCAGACCTGCTTCGCCGATGTCAGGGTCTGCGGCGTGAAGCTTTCGAATTCGGTGCGCGCCAGATAGGCCTTGATCTCCTGGTCGCTCATATGGCTGAGCGCGATCTTGCCCGACGAGATCGCATAGAGCGGCGCCTTCTCGCCAACCCGCATGGTATAGGCCAGCGCCTGGCCGCCGGTCTGGGTGGCAATCGCCGTCACATGGTCGCCATCGCGCACATAGAAGCCGGTGGTCTCGCTGGTCTCCTGGCTCAGGCGCTGCAGCAGCGGCAGCACCACGGCCTGCAAGGGCGGGGCAGGGCGCCGCTTGGCCAGATCGGCGATCTTCTCGCCCAGCGCATAGCGCGAACTCGCCGCATCCTGCAGCAGGTAGCCGCGTGCGGTCAGGTTGCCGAGCAGCTGGAACAGGCTGCTGCGCGGAATCCCCAGCACGCTCATCAGCTGCGAAAACGAGTCATGCCCCTGCGCCACCGCCTCGAGGATATCGAGCACGCGGTCGGCAGACTTGACAGTGGTGGATGAAGCCTGTTCCATATTATGAACCAGTTTACATACATGAACTTGCAAAAAGCAAGTCCGACGGGAGGAACCATGACAACAGACCGCGATGACCGGCTAGCCATTGCCGATCTGCTGCAGAACTGGGCGGTGTGGCGAGATGCCGGCGACTGGGAGCGCTTCCGCACCGTCTGGCATGACGACGGCTGGATGATGGCAACCTGGTTCCAGGGGCCTGCAGCCGATTTCATCCGTGTCAGCCAGGAAGGCTGGGCCAAGGGCGTCAGCATCCTGCATTTCCTCGGCGGCATCTCGATCGACCTGGCAGGCAACCGGGCGATCAGCCAGACCAAGATGACAATCTCGCAGCGCGCGCCGGTGCATGGTGTCATCTGCGATGTGGTCTGCACCGGCCGCTTCTACGATTTCCTCGAAAAGCGCGACGGGCGCTGGGGCGTGGTGCTGCGCCAGCCGATCTACGAGAAGGACCGCATCGATCCGGTCGACCCGGCCGCCTTCCCGAAGATCGACGCCGCCAAGCTGGCGGCCCTGCCGGAAGGATATCGCCATCTCGCCTATATCCAGGAAGAGATCGGCTACACGGTGAAGCGCGACATGCCCGGTCTGAAGGGAGCCGCTGTGGATGCGCTGTACCGCCGTGGGGCCGGCTGGCTGCGCGGTGAAGTGGTCACACCGCAGATGTTCCTGACGCCCGTTGCGGCCTAAGACACCGTCATAACAATCGCCACGGATAAAAATCCGGGCTTCGGAGGAGGAAACCATGAGAAAGATCGCGACAGTATCGCTTGGCCTGGCTGTGGCAGCCGTGACAACGCTCGCTGCTGCTACGGCCTCGGCACAGGCCTGGCCGGATCGCCCGGTGCGCATGATGGTCGGCTTCGGCGCCGGCGGCGGCACCGACATCATCGCCCGCATCATCGCCCAGCCGCTGTCAGAAATTCTCGGCCAGCCGGTGGTGGTGGAGAACAAAGCCGGCGCCGGCGGCACCATCGCCGCCGATGCGGTGGCGAAATCAGCCAAGGATGGCCATACGATTTTCATGATGAACAACGGCCATGCGGTTTCGGCCAGCCTGTACAAGTCGCTGCCCTATGATTCGCAGACGTCCTTTGCGCCGGTCTCGCTGGTGGCGACCATGCCGCTGCTGATCACGGCGGGCAACGATGTGGCGGTGAAGGATGCCAAGGGCCTGATCGAGCTGGTGAAGGCGCAGCCGGGCAAGGTGCGCTTTGCCAGCGTCGGCGTCGGCTCGACCCAGCATTTCGCCGGCCTGATCTTCCGCTCCATCGCCGGTCTGGAGATGCGGCATATTCCCTATCGCGGTACACCGGCGGCGATTGCCGCGGTGCGCGGCGGCGAGGTCGAATTGCTGTTCGAGGTTGCGGCACCGGTGATTGGCCAGATCAAGGGCGGTGAGCTGAAGGCGCTGGCGGTGACATCGGCACAGCGTTTCCCGGCGCTGCCGGATGTGCCGACCATCGCCGAGGCCGGCCTGAAAGGCTACGACGTCACCACCTGGTATGGCCTGGCCTTCCCGGCCGATACACCGGCCGCCATCGTCACCAAGATGAATGCGGCGGTGAAGACCGCGCTGGCCAAACCAGAGGTGCGCAAGCAGGTGGAAGACGCCTATTTCCTGCCGGCCACCAGCACGCCGGCCGAGTTCGGCACCCATATCGGCAGCGAGATCAAGCGCTGGGCCGATGTGGCAAAGGATGCCGGCGTGACCCAGCAGTAATGTCCTCTGCCTTGCCCATCGCACGCGAGGCCACTGCCGGCGCAGCTATCCTGCTCGCCGGTGGTGCGCTTCTGGCGCTGACTTGGTCCTATCCAAGCGGCGATCTGTCCGAGATCGGTCCCGGCCTGATCCTGCAGCTGGCCAGCGGCCTGCTGCTGCTGCTCGGTGGTTTGATGCTGGGGCGCGGCATCGCCGGGCGCAGCGACGAGCTTGCGCGCGCGCCAGTCCTGCATCGCTGGCGACCCTTCATCATTCCGGCCGCGATGGGCGTGTTTGCCGTGCTGCTACCTTGGCTTGGCTTGGCGCTGACGGCAGCCGTCTCCAGCTATGTCGCCAGCCTGGCCTCGCGCGAGCTGAGCCAGCGCGAACGCCTGGCCTGCGCGCTGCTGCTGGCCGCCTTCGTCACGGCGCTGTTCGGCTACGGCCTGCGCTTGCCGGTCGCGATCTGGCCGAGGCTGGGCGCATGATGCAGTCCCTGCAGCATTTCATCGGCGGGCTATCGATTGCCCTGCAGCCCGGCAATCTGCTGTTCTGTTTTATCGGTGCACTTTGCGGCACGCTGATCGGCGTGCTGCCAGGCATCGGCCCGGTTGCCACCATCGCCATGCTGCTGCCCGTGACCTTCTATCTCTCGCCGGTGGCGGCGCTCATCATGCTGGCCGGAATCTATTACGGCTCGCAGTACGGAGGCTCGACGACATCGATCCTGATGCGGGTGCCGGGGGAGACGGCGTCGGTGGTCACCTGCCTTGATGGCTACCAGATGGCGGTGCGCGGCCGTGCCGGTGCGGCGCTGGCGATTGCGGCCCTGGGGTCTTTTTTCGCCGGCATCGTCGGCACCATGCTCAACGTGTTTTTCGGCCCGCAATTCGCCAAGATCGCACTGGCCTTTGGCTCGGCAGAGTATTTCGGCCTGATGCTGCTGGGGCTGTCGGTCTCCATCGCCATGTCGCATGGCGGCATGCTCGGTTCGGTTGCCATGGTCTGCGTCGGCCTGGTGCTCGGAATCGTCGGCCGCGATGTCAACACCGGCTATGCGCGGCTGACCTTCGATATACCGGAGTTGTCGGATGGCATCGGCTTCGTGCCGCTCGCCGTTGGCCTGTTTGGCATCGCCGAGGTGATGCGCAATCTGGAAGGCGGCGAGGCGGTCGGCAAGATGGTAAAAAGCGTCGGCCGGCTGTGGCCGTCACGCGAAGAGGGGCGGCGTGCAGCGCCGGCAGTGCTGCGCGGCACCATCCTCGGCACCGTTCTCGGCATCCTGCCGGGCGGCGGTTCGATCCTGGCCTCCTTCACCTCTTACGGTCTGGAGAAGCGGCTGTCGCGCCGGCCCGAGGAATTCGGCCATGGCGCCGTCGAGGGTCTGGCCGGTCCCGAAGCGGCCAACAATGCCGCCGCGCAGGCCTCGTTCATTCCGCTGCTCACACTTGGCATCCCGCCCAATGCGGTGCTGGCCCTGCTGGTGGGCGGCATGATGATCCATGGCA
Source organism: Ferrovibrio terrae (assembly GCF_943372915.1). GTDB lineage: Bacteria > Pseudomonadota > Alphaproteobacteria > Ferrovibrionales > Ferrovibrionaceae > Ferrovibrio > Ferrovibrio terrae_A. The sequence continues at coordinate 13,734 of NZ_CALSAN010000055.1, forward strand.
TCGCGCCGGGCCCGACGGTGATGACCGAACGGCCCGACCTGTTCTGGGGCCTGATCGCCAGCATGCTGCTGGGCAATATCATGCTGGTGATCATCAACCTGCCGCTGGTCGGCATCTGGGTGCAGTTCCTGAAGGTGCCGTACCGGATGATGTTCCCGGCGATTTTCCTGTTCTGCTGCATCGGCGTCTATGGCGTGAATGCCAGCCTGTTCGAGCTGCTGCTGGCCATGGGCTTCGGCGTGATCGGCTATGGCATGTCGAAACTGGACCTGGAGCCGGCACCACTGGTGCTCGGCTTCGTGCTTGGTCCGCTGATCGAGGAACACCTGCGCCGCGCCCTTGCGCTGTCGGATGGCGATGTCACAGTCTTTGCCACGCGCCCGCTGGCTGCTATCCTCATCGGACTGGCGCTGCTGATTCCCTGCCTGGTCCTGCTGCCGCAGCTGGGCGCACGGCGCCGCGAGATTTTCCAGGCTGAGCCTTAAGGAGTTTATCTATGTCCGATCCCATTCGCGTGGCCGCCCTGTGCGGCAGCCTGCGCAAGGCCTCCTACAACATGATGGCGCTGCGCACGGCCGTCGAGGTCGCGCCCGCAGGCATGACCATCACGCCGGCCGAGATCGGCGACCTGCCGCTCTATAATGATGACATCCGGCAGCAGGGCTTTCCGGCGCCGGCCGAGCGTCTGGGCAAGGCGCTCGGTGAGGCCGATGCGATCCTGATCGTGACGCCGGAATACAATTTCTCCATCCCCGGCGTGCTGAAGAATGCCATCGACTGGGTCTCACGCCTGCAGCCGCAGCCCTTCGACGGCAAGCCGGTCGCCATCATGGGCGCTGCCATGGGGCCGCTGGGCACGGGGCGCGCGCAGTATGACCTGCGCAAGATGATGGTGTTCCTCAACGCCCACCCGGTGAACAAGCCGGAAGTCTTCATCGGCATGGCGCAAAACAAGTTCGATGCCGAAGGCAAGCTGACCGACCAGCCGACACGCGAGTTCATCCAGAAGCTGCTGGTCGCCCTGCAGGCCTGGACCGCGCAGCTGAAACCGAAGGGCTGACGGCACGGGAATTGCTTTGAATCCTCCCGATAATCTTATCGGGAGGTCTCCATGTTCACCCTGCATAACCCATCCGACGCAGCGCCGCTTCCCGGCCCGATCAGCTGGGGGCTGGAGCTGCCGACACCAAAGCGCCTGCTCTATGTTTCGGGGCAGGTGGGCGAGGATGCGGCAGGCAGGATCGGCGATGGCATCCTGCGCCAGGCCGAGCTGACCTGGGCCAATGTCGGTACCGTGCTGCGCGCGGCGGGGATGACACCGCAGAACATCCTGCGCACCGGTATCTATTTCACCAGTGCGGTGGACATGACCGATGCATTGAAAGATCAGCTCAACAAGATCCGCACCGGCTTCCTGGGCGGGCATCGCCCGACCTCGACCATCCTGTTCGTGCCGCGGCTGATGAATCCGGCCTGGCTGATCGAGATCGATGCCATCGCGGCCGAAGTCTGACGCCTATTTGGCCTCGCGGTCGTAGGCGACGCCGATGGCCGCCGGCAGCCGTGCCGCGCGGCCCATCAGGGCGAGCACGACGATGGCGATGATGTAGGGCAGCATCTGCACGACATAGGAGCTGATCGGCAGGCCGATGGTCTGCACGCGCAGATACAGCGCCTCGGCCGCCCCGAATACCAGGCAGGCCACCAGAGTCCCGAACGGCATCCAGCGTCCGACAATGATCGCGGCCAAAGCGAGATAGCCGCGGCCTGAGGTCATCGCATCGGTGAAGGTGCCGATCTGCTGCAAGGCGAGCACGGCGCCACCCAGCCCGGCAATAGCGCCGCCGGCCAGCACCGCCCAGATGCGGATGGTCATCGGATCGGCACCGATGGCATAGGCGGCCTGCGGGTTTTCACCCACGGCGCGCAGCGTCAGCCCGGCCTGGCTGCGCATCAGGAAATAGAACATCGGTATGGTGATCAGCAGGGCGAGATAGGTGAGCGGCGGCTGCTGGAACAGCAGCGGGCCGATCCAGGGCAGGTCGGCAAGGCCGGGGATCGGCCAGGCCTGCAGCAGTGGCACCTGGATCACCGGCGCCTGGCCACGGCCCACGGTGCTGCGCAGCAGGAAGCTGGTGAGGCCGATGGCGAAGATATTGGCGGCCAGCCCGGTCACCATCTGCTCGGCGCCGAAGCGCACGGTGACGATGGCGACCACGCCGGCGAGGCAGGCACCGCAGGCGAGGCTCGCCACCAGGCCCAGCATCGCACTGCCGGTGATGAAGGCGGCGATGGCGGCACCGAAGGCACCGGCTAGCATCATGCCTTCGAGGCCGACCGCAAACACGCCGGCGCGTTCCGACAGGATACCGCCCAGCGCCGCAAACAGCAGCGGCGTGGCGATGCGCAGTGCCGAAACCAGGAAGTCGAGGGTGGCGGCATCCATGCTCAGCTCTTGGGTTTGCGGTTGGCCGAGGCCATGGCGGCCAGCACGAACAGCATGGTCAGGCCCTGGATCACGGTGACCAGCGAGGACGGCACGCCGACCTGGCGCTGCATTGCCAGCGCGCCGGTCTCGAGGAAACCGAAGAACAGTCCGGCCGGCACGACAGCCAGCGGGTTGAGTGCACCCAGCAGGGCGATGGCAACGGCATTGAAGCCAAAGCCATGCGAGAAACCTTCGATCAGGCGGTAGTGAATGCCCAGCACCTCGATACCGCCGGCAAGCCCGGCCAGGGCGCCGGCCAGCAGCATGACGGTGAAGGTGCTGGCGGCCGGCGAGAAGCCGGCATAGCGCGCGGCGGGTCGGCTGCTGCCGAAGACGCGCAGGCCGAAGCCATAGCGGGTATGCCAGAGGAAGATATGCGACAGACCGGCAATCACCACGGCGATCAGGATGCCGTAATGCAGCTGCGTGCCCTTCAGCAGCTTGGGCAACCAGTAGTCGGCCGGCAGCAGCGGCGATTGCGGGAATCCGGCG
>NZ_CALSAN010000056.1:0-13910 GCF_943372915.1 Ferrovibrio terrae
GGCGCTCGGCCTCGGCCAGCCGGCCCAGCCGATAGAGCTGGGCGACGCGCAGGCCCAGCAGGCTGGGCGTGGCAACATTGCCGGCCGGCACTTCAGCAACGGTGAGCAGCAGGCGGCGCTGCAGGTCGCGCAGGGCCGGGCCGGACACCGGCGCGGGCAGCACCCCCATGGCCTGCAGGGCCTGCGGCCGGGTCGATCCCTGCCACATGGCGCTGCCCAGGCCACCGTTGCTGTCATCCAGCAGGCCGGCAGAGGAGGGGTCGGGCGCCTTCAGCGGCTGGATGACGAAATCGGGCGCCTTCTGGCCGCTCTCGGCCGTGGCGGGCGGTGTGGCCGGCTCCGTCGACGGCGGCGCCAGCGGCGCAGCCTGCACCGGCAGGATCGAGGATTGCGGTGCCGGGGCCGGCGGCGGGGGTGGCGCCACCATACCGGTCGGCATGGTGTTGGTCTGCGGTGGTACCGCGAGTTGCTGGGGCGGGCTGTCCTGGCCGGATGCGGCAGGCTCTTCCTTGCCCGGCGGGATCAGGCGGACGGGCTGGGCCGCAGCGGACCAGGCAAGGGCCGAGCAGGCAAGGGTAATGCCGGCCAGGGCGGCAAGCGGACGCACCGGCCGGGGCGTCATGGGTTATTTCCCGAGCCGGTCGGCGGGGATGACCTTTTCCACCTTGGCGCGCGGTGCCGGAATGTCCCAGCTGGCCAGGAAGGCGAAACCGCCTCCCACCACCAGCACCAGGACCAGCCCCAGGATCATCGACATACGGGCCATGTGAACGGCACTCCGGACTAGAGCGGCGGGGCTGCAGCCGGTCTGGCCGCAGCGCCACGCGCTGGAATTATGACTCGATTGCTCTATTGTATCGGCGCTGCCGGCCCCAGGCAATCGGCGGGCGGCAAAGGCAAATCCGGTTATTCCGGCCGCCGGAAGGCGACCGCAGGCCAGGTGTTTAGGGCCAAGTAGTCGAGGAATGGGCGTGAGCACAATCGAGACCGTCGCCGCCGTGGCCGCGCCGCCCGATGCCCCCCGTTCTGCCGGAACCGGGGTTGCGGGCGCCCGGGAGGCATTGCCCGAGGGGGACGTGCGCAGTCTGGTGCTGGTCGGCCTGATGGGGGCCGGCAAAAGCTCGATCGGCCGTCGCCTCGCACACCGGCTAGGCTTCGATTTCCTCGATGCCGATGTCGAAATTGAAAAGGCGGCCGGCGCCACCATTCCGGAAATTTTCGCCGAGCATGGCGAGACGGCCTTCCGTGACGGCGAGCGCAAGGTGATTGCCCGCCTGCTGGACCAGCCGCGGATCGTGCTGGCCACCGGCGGCGGCGCCTATATGAATGCTGAAACGCGTGCCCGCATCCGCGAACGTGGCCGCTCGATCTGGATCAAGGCCGACCTGGATGTGCTGGTGAAGCGCTGTGCCCGCCGCTCGAACCGTCCGCTGCTGGCCAATGGCGATCTGCGCGGCACGCTGGAGAAGCTGATGCGCGAACGCTATCCGGTCTATGCCGAGGCCGATGTGACGGTGACGAGCATCGACGGACCGCATGATGCGGTGGTCGAGCAGATCATCCAGGCCTTGCCGGCGGCCTATCGCCAGGCGGCCGATGCAGCGGCCGCGGCCAGCGACTGAGTGATGTTTCCATGAGCCTGCATCAGACCGTTCGCGTCGATCTCGACAACCGTGGCTACAATATCCAGGTCGGTGGCGGCCTGCTGGAGCGCGCCGGCGAGCATATCGCGCCGCTGCTGCGCCGGCCGTTCGCGGTGATCGTCACGGATCAGCATGTGGCGGCCCAGCATCTCGACACGCTGAAACGCGCGCTGGCGCTGAAGAATATCGGCTGCGAGGCGGTGATCCTGCCGCCGGGTGAAAAACAGAAATCCTATGCCGGCTTCGAGCAGCTCTGCGAAGCCCTGCTGGCCCTGAAGATCGAACGCCGCGATCACCTGATCGCGCTGGGCGGCGGCGTGGTCGGCGATCTGGTCGGCTTCGCGGCTTCGGTGCTGCGACGGGGCATGGATTTCATCCAGGTGCCGACCTCGCTGCTGGCACAGGTCGACAGCTCCGTTGGCGGCAAGACCGCGATCAACAGTCGCCAGGGCAAAAACCTGATCGGTGCTTTCCATCAGCCGCGTCTGGTGCTGGCCGATGTGGCACTGCTGGATACGTTGCCGCCGCGCGAGTTGCGTGCCGGCTATGCCGAGGTGGTGAAATACGGCCTGCTGGGCGATGCCGATTTCTATGCCTGGCTGGAACAGAATGGCGCGAAGCTGCTGGCCGGCGATCTCGGCCTGCGCACCGAAGCGGTGGCGCGCTGCTGTGCCCACAAGGCGCGCATTGTCGCCGCCGATGAGCGCGAAGAGGGCGAGCGCGCCCTGCTCAATCTGGGCCATACCTTCGGCCATGCGCTGGAGGCGGAAACCGGCTATTCGCAGCGCCTGCTGCATGGCGAGGGTGTGGCGGTCGGCATGGCGCTGGCCTTCCGCCTCTCGGCTGCACTCGGCCTGTGCGCCGTCGATCTGGCGCCGCGCGTCGAGGCGCATCTGGCCGAAAGCGGCCTGCCGGCGAAACTCGCCGATGTCGATGGCGCCAAAGCTTTCGCGCCGCAGGTGCTGCTGGAGCATATGAAGCAGGACAAGAAGGTGCGCGACGGCAAGCTGGTCTTCATCCTGGCCGAAGCGATCGGCCGCGCCGTGCAGAAGAACGACGTGATGCCGCAGGCGGTCGAGACGCTGCTGGCCGAACAGCTCGCCGCGGCCTGAACGGCCATCCATGTCCTTCGCCCTGTTTGCTGAAATCTTCTCGGTGATCGCACCGCTGGTCGTGCTGGCCGGTGCCGGCTGGCTGTGGGCGGCGCGCGGCAAACCGTTCCAGGTGGACCAGATCAGCCTGCTGGTGACCAATTTCGGCACGCCATGCCTGGTGATCCATGCCTTGCTGGCTGCTGAGGTTGATCGCAGCATGATCGGCACCATGGCGCTGGCGACCCTGTCGGCGATCGTGGTGTTCATGGCCATCAATGCCGCCATGCTGCGCCTGATGAAGCTGTCGGTGCGCGATTATGTCTCCGGCCTGACCTTTCCCAATGCCGGCAATGCCGGGCTTTCGCTCAGCCTGTTTGCCTATGGCCAGCCCGGCCTGGCGCTCGGCATCATCTTTTTCGCCGTCACCTCGCTGACCAATTTCACCATCGGGCAATCGATCCTGGCCGGCCGCGGCAATCTGGCCGCCGTGCTGCGCTCGCCGATGATCTATGCCGTGCTGATCGGCGTCGCCGGCAATCTCTTGCAGCTGCAGCCGCCGGTCTGGGTGATGCGCAGCCTGCAGACCGCGGGCGGCATCGCCATCCCGCTGATGCTGTTCACGCTGGGCGTTTCGCTGGCGACCCTGAAGGTCAACGACCTCAGGCGCGGCCTGCTGCTGTCGGCGCTGCGCCTGCTGGCTGGTCTGGGTGCCGGTTTCGGTCTGAGCTGGGTGCTGGGTTTGGAGGGTGTTGCGCGCGGCGTCTTCATCATCCAGTGCGCGATGCCGGTGGCGGTGGTGAACTATATTTTCGCCGTGCGCTACAACCGCGACCCGCAAACGATGGCAAGCCTGGTGGTGATTTCCACCCTGCTCAGTTTCGCGACTCTTCCCGCTCTGCTGGCCCTGGTGCTGGGCTGAGCCCCACGCTTGCTAGGCCATTGCCCAGCATCGGCACGCCGATGCCTGAGCGCGCCACGAAATAGGCGAGGATGGCGCTGCGCACCCGCGAGGTCAGGGTTTTTTCCCGCCGCGCCGGATCGCGATCCACCTGCATGGCAAAATGATGCCGGTCGACGCCCTCGGCGCCGCAGATGGCATCCAGGGCTGCCCATTCCAGACGTTCCAGGCGGATGCTGGTGCGACCACGCCCGAGCCGCAGGTTTCGCGTGATCAGGCTGGAACCATGCGCGGTGGAGGTGTGTTGCGGTCGGCGTGTCGTCGGCATACCGCAACCTATAATGGATAGTTGTCGGTTCCTCAAATGAAAAGGTTGTACTATCGGTAGAAATCTGGCTGGTGAAGTTGCAACGCAGAATCAACCAGTCGGTGGGCGGAGTATTTCGTGGCCAAATTGCCCGCTACTCGCCGGGCACCCGGGCGGAAAGGGCCAGGGCATGCACCCCGTCGGCCAGTTCCTGGGCAAGAATCTGATAGATCAGGCGCTGCCGCTGCACCCGCGTCATGCCGCGGAAACCTTCGGCTTCCACGGTCAGGCGGAAATGGGTCTCCTGCGCCGCCAGGCCCTGCATGCCGGCATGGCCGGCGTGGTGGGCGGATTCATCCACCAGGTCAAGCCGGGTCGGGGCCAGGGCCTCGGTCAGCTTGGTGGTGATGCGGGTGGCGATCGACATGACGAAAACTCCTCATGGCCTCAAGAAAATTGCAGCTTTGCAAGAGGGTAAGGCAGGGCCTCTGGCCTTGCCAGTGCTGCCCGCGCGACCCATACTTTGACAGTTATGTCCCGCGCGCGCGCCCAGCAGAAATTCTTCCTCGGAATCGAAGCCGAAGCCGCCTTCGGCCGCCGCGGCCTGCGCCAGTGCGATCACCCGAGCTGCAGTGCGGAAGGCCGGTTTCCGGCGCCGAAAAGCCGCGAGTCGCGCGACGGCCGCTGGCTGTTCTGCCTCGATCATGTGCGGCAGTACAACGCCGGCTGGGATTTCTTCCGCGGCATGACCGATGCCGATATCGAGAAATACCAGCGGGAAGATGTGCTTGGCCATCGGCCGACCTGGAAGCTGGGCACCAAGCCGCAGGAGGAAGATCCCAAGGTCTGGGTCAAGGACGACCTCGGGATTCTGGCCGATGTCGGCGTGCGCATGGGCGAGGCGAAACGTAAAAGCAGCGCTGAACTGCGCCTGCCGCCGCGCGAGCGCGAAGCCCTGCTCAGCCTGGGCTTTGATCTTGCCACCTTGACATTGCCGTTACGGAAGGCCGAGCTGAAAAAGCAATATAAAACAATGGTGAAGCGGTATCATCCGGATGCCAATGGTGGCGACCGCGAAGCCGAGGAACGGCTGAAAACCATCACCCAAGCCTATGCCTATCTGCAATCGCGTGGCTATACTTGAGCCACTGATCTCCCCACGGCGTAAATAATAAGCCCAAAAGATCCGAGAGTGACGATGACGGCCCTTCAGACCAAGTCCGTTTCCCAGCCGGCAGCCGATATGCCGGATATCACGATTTCCGTGCGCGACGTGTTCGGCATCGACAGTGACATGAAGGTGCCCGCCTTCAGTCAGACGAGCGAACATGTCCCCGATCTCGATCCGACCTATCGCTTCGACCGCGAGACCACGCTCGCCATCCTCGCCGGCTTTGCCTACAACCGCCGCGTCATGGTCCAGGGCTATCACGGCACCGGCAAGTCGACCCATATCGAGCAGGTCGCTGCCCGCCTGAACTGGCCTTGCGTGCGCGTCAACCTCGACAGCCATATCAGCCGTATCGATCTGGTCGGCAAGGACGCCATCGTGCTGCGCGACGGCAAGCAGGTGACGGAATTCCGCGAAGGCATCCTGCCCTGGGCGCTGCAGTCGCCCGTCGCTCTGGTGTTCGACGAATACGATGCCGGCCGCCCGGACGTGATGTTCGTGATCCAGCGCGTGCTGGAAGTCGAGGGCAAGCTGACGCTGCTCGACCAGAATCGCGTGATCCGCCCGCACAAGGCCTTCCGCCTGTTCTCGACCGCCAACACGGTCGGCCTGGGCGATACCACGGGCCTCTATCATGGCACGCAGCAGATCAACCAGGGCCAGATGGACCGCTGGAGCATTGTCTGCACGCTGAATTATCTGCCGGCCGATGACGAGGTTGCCATCGTGCTGGCCAAGTCGCCGAGCTACACCGGCGACAAGGGCAAGAAGACGATCCAGAACATGGTCGCGGTGGCCGAACTGACCCGCGCCGGTTTCATCAACGGCGATATCTCCACCGTGATGAGCCCGCGCACCGTGATCACCTGGGCCGAGAATGCGCGCATCTTCGGCAGTGTCGGCTTCGCCTTCCGTCTCACCTTCCTCAACAAGTGCGACGAACTGGAGCGCCCGCTGGTGGCCGAGTATTACCAGCGCAGCTTCGGCGAGGAATTGCCGGAAACCGCCGCCAAGGCCGATCTGGCGTAAGCCGGAGCAAGGCTGCCGATGGCCAACAAGCCGGAAAGCCCGATCGAACCGTTCAAGCGCGCGCTGACCGCGGCGACGCGGGCGATCTCGCATGACGGCGACCTGCAGGTCAGCTTCGGTCCGGAAACGCCGGGCCTGCGCGGCAAGCGCGCGCGTCTGCCGGTGCCCGGCCGCGACCTGCCGGCGGCTGAGGTAGCGCAGATCCGCGGCCTGGCCGATGCTATGGCGCTGCGCCTGCGCCATCACGACGATAGCCTGCATTCCAGGCTGCTGCCCCAGGGCGGCACGGCCCGCGCGGTGTTCGATGCTGTCGAGCAGGCCCGCGTGGAGGCCATCGGTGCCAACCGCATGGCCGGTGTGGCGCAGAACCTGAACGCGGCACTGGACGAGCGCTGCCGGTCCAAGGGCTATGCCAAGATCACGGACCGCTCCGAGGCGCCGCTGGCCGATGTGCTTGGCCTGATGGCGCGTGAGCGCCTGACCGGAGAAAAGGTGCCCGCCCAGGCCCAGAAGATGGTGGCGCTGTGGCGCGACTGGATCGAGGAAAAGGGCGGTGCCGACCTCGACAAGCTGATGGACAGCATGGGCGACCAGCGCGCCTTCGCCAAGGTGGCCCGCAAGCTGATCAAGGATCTCGATCTCGCCGATGAAGAAGGCGGCGAGATGGACGACGAGGACGAGGGCGAGGACCAGGACAGCCAGGGCCAGCAGCCACAGAGCGAGTCCGATGGGTCCGAGTCCGAACAGGGCGAGGCGGCCTCCAGCGGTATGGAGCAGGCCGATTCCGCCGATGCGTCCGGCGGCGAGTCGGTGGAAATGGATGCCGAAGCCGGCATGGAAGAGCAGGTCGCGGGCTCTGGCGAGGAGGCCGGCAAGGGTCGCCGCCCACCGATGTCGGACATGATGGGCCATAATCGCGAGGCGACCTACAAGGCCTACACCAAGCAGTTCGACGAAGTGGTCGGTGCCGACGACCTGTGCGACACCGAGGAACTGGCGCGGCTGCGCCATCATCTCGACCAGCAGCTCAGCAACCTGCAGTCTGTCGTCGGTAAACTGGCCAACCGGCTGCAGCGCCGGCTGATGGCCAAGCAGTCGCGCTCATGGCATTTCGATCTCGAGGAAGGCATGCTCGATGCGGCGCGGCTGGCGCGCGTCGTCGCCAACCCCACCCTGCCACTGTCCTACAAGCAGGAAAGCGACACCGATTTCCGCGACACAGTTGTGTCGCTGCTGATCGACAATTCCGGCTCGATGCGCGGTCGCCCGATCACGGTGGCGGCGATGTGTGCCGATATCCTGGCCCGCACGCTGGAGCGCTGCGCCGTGAAGGTGGAAATCCTCGGCTTCACCACGCGCGCCTGGAAGGGTGGCCAGAGCCGTGAAAAGTGGCTGTCCGACAACAAGCCGGCCCAGCCGGGCCGTCTGAATGACCTGCGCCATATTGTCTACAAGGGCGCCGACGCGCCCTGGCGGCGCGCCCGGCGCAATCTGGGCCTGATGCTGCGCGAGGGCCTGCTGAAAGAGAATATCGACGGTGAAGCACTGCTCTGGGCGCATGATCGCCTGCTGGCGCGCACCGAGCAGCGCCGCATCCTGATGGTGATTTCTGACGGCGCCCCGGTGGATGATTCGACGCTCTCGGTCAATCCTGGCAACTATCTCGACCGCCACCTGCGCGAGACCATCGACTGGATCGAGCGCCGTTCGCCGGTCGAATTGACAGCGATTGGCATCGGCCACGACGTCACGCGCTATTACAAGCGCGCGGTCACCATTGTCGACGCCGAGCAACTGGGCGGCGTGATGATGGAAAAGCTCGCCGAGCTGTTCGACGAGACGCCCGAACCGGGCAAGGGTAAAGGCCTTGGCCGGCCCAGGAAGGCTGGCCGCGCGGCGTAACGACCGCGCATTATTCAGCCTCAGTTCAGTTTTTTCAGCGATGCCAGCAGGTTGCCCAGTCCGGCCTTCGCCTTTTCATCCAGCGGCGCCGGACCCGGCGGCGGTGCGTCGCCGGCGGCGGCACTGGCCTGATCGGCACGGCCCAGCACGCGGTTCATCGCGGTCACCAGCATCGGCAGGGCAATCGGCTTGGCGACATAATCGTCCATGCCGGCGGCGATATAGCGTTCGCGGTCGCCTTCCATCGCATTGGCGGTCAGCGCGATGATCGGGATGGTGGTCCAGGGTGGCGGCAGGCGACGGATGGTCTGTGTGGCCGTGATGCCGTCCATTTCCGGCATCTGCATGTCCATCAGTACCAGATCGTAAGGCCCTTTCTGCACCTGCTCGCAGGCCTCGATGCCGTTGATGACGACATCGACCTGGTGGCCGAGCTGGCGCAGCATCAGGCCGATCACCATCTGGTTCACCTGGTTGTCTTCAGCGACCAGGATGCGCAGGCTGCGCTGGGTCGCCGGGCCATCGGTCTGCACCGGGGCTTCGGTCTGCACCGGCTGGCCTTCGGCCAGGGGCAGGGCAAACCAGAAGGTGCTGCCGCGGCCCTCGACGCTGTCGACACCGATGCGGCCGCCCATCAGTTCAACCAGTTGCTTCGAGATTGCCAGACCAAGGCCGGTGCCGCCAAAGCGCCGCGCGATGGAGCTGTCGGCCTGGCTGAAGCGGCCGAACAGATGCTTGATCTTGTCCTGCGCGATGCCGATGCCGGAATCGCGCACCTTGACTGACAGCAGATGGCGGCCATCGGGTTCGGGCGTGCTGTCGACAATGATGCGGATTTCACCCTTGTCGGTGAACTTGATGGCATTGCCCGCCAGGTTGAACAGAATCTGGCGCAGACGGCCTGGATCGCCCTTGAGGAAACGCGGCACGCCCGGCGCGATTTCGCTGGTCATGCGCAGGCCCTTCATCACCGCGCGCGGATTCATCATCGAGATGGCGCTCTCGACCAGATGGGCAAGGTCGAAATCGATGGTTTCCAGGTCGATGCGGCCAGCCTCGAGTTTGGAGAAATCGAGGATGTCGTTGATCAGGGTGAGCAGATGCTCGGCAGATTCGCGCGAAGTGGTGACCAGTTTGTACTGGTGTTTTGTCAGTTCGGTGTTCTGCAGCAGGCCGATGGTGCCCAGCACACCGTTCATCGGCGTGCGGATTTCATGGCTCATCATGGCAAGGAATTCAGATTTTGCCTTGCTGGCTTCCTCGGCGCGTTCTTTCTCCTCGGCATAGCGGTCGGCCAGCTCGCGCATGCGGAAGGATTGCTGTTCGACCTGGCGCTTGGCCGCTTCCAGGTCGGCGATATTGCGCTGCAGGGTCGTCTGCTGTTCCTTCAGGGCGGTGATGTCGGTGCGGATGCCGACGACGCCGCCATCAGAGGTGCGCCGCTCGGTGTTGCGCACCCAGCGGCCGCTGGCCAGACGGGTTTCGGTGCTGCCGCTGCCGCGGCGGAACAGTTCGGCGCGCTCGGCCAGCCATTCCTCCAGGAAGTCCTGGTCCATGCCCACCATGTCACGCTGCACGCTGGCCTTGAGGATTTCAGTAAATTTCGTGCCTGGCACCAGCAGGTCTTCGATCTCCTGGTAGAACTCGCGGTAGCGCGAATTGCACAGCACCAGCCGCTCGTCCTTGTCATACAGCACGAAGCCATCGGAAATGCTCTCGATGGCGTCATACATCTGGCGCTCGGCCTGTTTCACCGCGGTGATGTCGGTGCCGGTGCCGACGATGCCGCCATCGGCGGTGCGCTGCTCGCGAACCAGCAGCCAGCGGCCGTCCTTCAGGCGGCGTTCATGTGCCTCGGTGGAATTGCGATGCTGCTCTAGGCGGCGCTGGATCCAGGCTTCCGGATCCATGTCGCCGATCTGGAACACGCCGCGCGCCACGCCGATGCGGGTGATTTCCTCGAAGCTGACGCCGGGCTGGATCACATCGGCCAGTTCGCCGAAATGGTCGCGAATGCGCTGGTTGAACAGAACCACGCGGTCTTCCTGGTCATACAGGATGAAGCCTTCGTTGACCGAGTCGATAGCATCATAGAGGCGGCGCTCGGCCTGTTTCACTGCAGTGATGTCGGTACCGATGCCGACGATGCCGCCATCGGCGGTGCGCTGCTCATGCACCAGAATCCAGCGTCCATCCTGCAGCTGGCGTTCGATTGCAACGCCCGGATTGCGGTGCTGCTGCATGCGGCGTGCAACCCAGGTATCAGCGTCTACGCCGTTCAGATTGAGGATGTTTGCGGCAATGGCGCTGCGCAGCAGTGCTTCGAAGGTGATGCCCGGCTTTATGATATGGGCAATGCCGGGGTTGTGATCTAGGAAGCGCGCGTTATACATCACGATGGTGTCGTCGGGGTCGTAAAGCACGAAACCATCGCTGATGGCCTGGATGGCATCATGCAGGCGCTGTTCGGCGCGCTTGAGATCGCTGATGTCGTTGAACACCGTGATGACGCCACCATCCGCCGTGCGGCGGCGCTGCATGCGCAGCCACACACCGGGGAAGGGCTGCGCATCGATCGGCTTCCCACTTGGCCGGTTGAATTCGCGTGTCAGCGACTCGATGTATTGCTCAAGATCGAGTTCGGAATCGTATTCCGACTGCCGCATCGCAGTGATGCGCATCACCTCGCTGAAATGCGTGCCCGGCCGCACCACCTTCGGATCGTGGCGCGTCATCTCGTAATAGCGCTGGTTGGCCATCGCGAGATAGCCTTCCTTGTCATAGAGCACGAAGCCTTCGGTCAGGGTTTCGATAGCATCGCGCAGGCGCTGTTCGGCCAGTTTGAGGTCGGTGATGTCGCTGGCAACCAGGATCACACCACCATCGGCGGTGCGGTGGCGCAGGTTGCGCAGCCAGCGGCCGGGCAGGAATTCGCCATCGACCGGCCGGCCCGATGGGTTGTGGTAATCGGCGCGTGCGGTGGTGATGTAGCCCTGATGATCGAAGTTGGGCCAGGATTTCTGGCGCCGCTTTGCGGCCATGTCGACCACGTCATCAATCGTTGCGCCTTCAGGCAGTGAATCCGGTTCAAGGTCGAAAATGCGATAATAACGGCTGTTCGCCATCACCATGCGCTGATCGGGTCCAAACAGGATGAAGCCTTCCGACAGGGCCTCGATACCATCGCGCAGGCGACGTTCGGCCAGCTTAAGGTCGGTGATGTCACTCACCACTGAAATGGTGCTGCCATCGGCCGTGCGATGGCGCACGCTGCGCAGCCATTGCCCGGGCAGGAATTCCCGGTCAATCGGCCTACCGGTCGGATTCAGATGCTCGGCTCGCAGCATGGCGGCATAGCCATCGTGATCGGTATCCGGCCAGATCTTCTGCCGGCGCTGCTGCATGATATCGATGATTTCAGCATGGCTGATGCCGGCCTTGACCACAGCCGGATCATGTCCGGTGAGCTCATAGAGTTTGCTGTTGGCAAGGATCAGGCGGTTGTCCGGGCCATACAGCACAAAGCCGTCGGACAGGCTTTCGATGGCATCGCGCAGGCGCTGCTCGGCCTGCTTGAGGTCGGAAATATCCGACACGATGGTGATGACATCGCCATCCAGCGTGCGATGCCGCACTGTGCGCAGCCAATAGCCAGGCCGGGCCTGGATATCGAAAGGCTGGCCCGAGGGGTTTTCGAAGTCTGCTTTCAGTTCCGCGACATAGGCGATGGCTTCGGCCTCGCGGCCGAGCGCACGGCCGGTGGCGACCACGTTGGCCATGATGTCGCGGTTGTGCACGCCGGGTCGCACGAGGCCGACATCGTGACCGGTCAGCTGGTAATAGCGCTGGTTCACCTTGAGCAGATAGCCATCGCGGCTGAACAGTGCAAAACCTTCGGACAGCGCTTCGATGGCATCATTCAGGCGCTGCTCGGCCTGCTTCAGTGCGGTGATGTCGGTGATGATGTCGACCGCACCGCCTTCCTGGGTCGGGTTGACAGTGAAACGCAGCCAGCGGCCATCGGCGGTGCGCCGCTCAAACTGATAGCCACGCCTTTCCTCGAACAGCATCTTATGGCGATGGGCAATGCGCTTGGCGCGGCGGTCGGCCGAGGGCGGCGGCCCGAAATCGTCTTCCAAGGCCATCATCACATCGGCAAACGGCGTCGGTCCGCGGCCGGCGAAGCGCGCCAACGCCGGCAGCAGGTTGACGGTCTGCTGGTTGAAGCGCAGCAGCCGGTCCTGTGGATCGTACAGCAGGAATCCGTCTGACAAGCTGCCGATGGCATCCGACAGGCGTTGTTCAGCAAAGCGGCGGCTGATCATCTGGCGTTGCAGGATCATCAGGAAGCCGGTGCCCGCCGTGGCGGCCAGGATCAGCGCGACCACGCCGAAAATCAGGTTCTCCCTCCAGGTCGCCAGCACATTGTCGCGGGCGATGCCGACGCCGATCACCAGCGGATACCCTGGCACCTGATTGACGGCAAGATAGCGCACAACGCCATCAAGGCCGCCGGTGGTTAGCAATTCGCTGCGTGCACGATCGCTGTATGGCGGCTTGAACATCGGCAGGTTGGCGGCAGATGTGCCGATGTCCGGTCCGGTTTCGGGAATCCTGGCGATGCGGATGCCGCTGGTATGATACAGCGTCAGCGAATTGCCATCGCCGATGGCGACGTCACGGTAGAAATTGATGAAATACTGCGGATCGACGGCGACCAGAATCACGCCGCCAAAGCTGCCGTCGGGGTTGTTGATCCTTCGGCTGGTGCTGATCGCCCACAGGCCGTTGATGCGGCTTTGCACCGGTTCGCCGACATACAGGCCTTGATGCGCGCGTTCGGCATGAACGCGGAAATACTCGCGGTCGGCGCCATTGAAGGCGCGCGGTGGGTTCGCCGCACTGTCGATGATCGAATTGCCCTGCGCGTCGAGCACCAGATAGGCACGCACCTGCGGCAATTCGCTCAGGCGCGCATTCATGCGCTCTCGCAGGGCGGACAGGCTGCCGACCGGGCTGGTGCCAGCCATGCCGCTCATGGTCTCGGCGTAATTGAGCAGGAAGATATCGACGGCACCGAAGCTGCGGCTGGCATGCTCTTCCAGCAGATTGGCCACCGACCGCGCCGTTGCCTGTCCTGCCGCGATTTCGTCATTATACTGGCGGTAGAGTTGCGATCCGACCACAACGGTGAGCAGGAGCAGCAGAATGCCGACGAACAGCGCCGGGGCCCGCATCAGGCCCGCCGGCGACCGTTCTGAAACATCCGCTTCGCCTGCGCCCGTGCCGGCCATGAATTCCGCCCGTTCCTCCACCTCTGGGAAGCATACTCAATGACTGTCGCGAGCAAAGCTAAACATTTGATTAGCTTCGCCCTGTGGGCTTTTCTCGGGCTGCTGGCACCGGCCTGGCCGATGCCCGTGCGGGCCGAGCCGGTCAGCCTGCGCAGCCTGGTCCTGGACCTCAATCCGGATGACCCGGCCCAGGTCCGTCTGGGTGGGCTGGACTATCTCGGCGGCCTGGTGATCGCAGGCGATGGTGCCTTCGGCGGCTATTCCGGCATGGTGGTGGATGCCGACGGGGCGGGGCTGTGGGCCATGTCCGACCTTGGCGCCTGGCTGCGGCTGGATTTCCAGCGCAATGCCGCCGGCCTGCCGATCGGCATTGCGGCAGCGCAGAGCCTGCCATTGCGTGATGCCCGGGGCGAGGTCGTCACACGCAAGGTGCTGAACGACGCCGAGAGCCTGCGTCGTTTGCCGGATGGTCGCTGGCTGGTGTCATTCGAGCGCGCCCATCGCCTGTGGTTTTACGGCGAGCCCGGCGGACCGGCGATTGGCACATTGGCCGTGCCGCCTGCCGTGGCCCA
>NZ_CALSAN010000057.1:0-12497 GCF_943372915.1 Ferrovibrio terrae
GATTCTGGCCCATGGCGAGATAGTCGTTGGAGCACCACATGGTGATCTTGGCCGGGCCGATGCCGCTGTGGTTATCGGCCACGGGAAAACTGCCGCAGGTCCGGGCGAGTTCAGTGAACACCCGGTAGCGTTTCTCGACATGCAGTTTCTCGACCGCCTGGCCGAAGAGGGCTTCGTA
Source organism: Ferrovibrio terrae (assembly GCF_943372915.1). Taxonomy (GTDB): domain Bacteria; phylum Pseudomonadota; class Alphaproteobacteria; order Ferrovibrionales; family Ferrovibrionaceae; genus Ferrovibrio; species Ferrovibrio terrae_A. The sequence continues at coordinate 179 of NZ_CALSAN010000057.1, forward strand.
ATCCATGGGGCTTTACTGGACTTCCTTGCTGGTGCCCGGATATTAGGCGCCGGCGGCCCGGCTGGCTAGACCTCCCTCGCCGGGGCCGGGCGCGGCGAGGGGTCGCAGGCACTATTGCGGTGCAAAACCGACACCCGCATTGACCCAGATCATGCCGTTATTTGGGCCTGATCATGCGGAACATGGTTTCCGGCGTGGCCTCGAAGTAATCGGCCAGATAGCCCGATCGCATAATCGGGCGCGCAGCACCTGCGTCGAACAGACCATCTTTGATATAGGCCTTGTTGATATGAACGCCGACGACCTGGCCCAGCGCCATCCACGCGTCCAGCGGGCGGCCCTCCAGATCATGCTGCTGGATCACCTGCAGCAGTTTGCATTCCAGTGCGGTCGGGCTTTCGGCCACGCGGGGAACAGCCACATTGCGGCAGGCTGCCGGCGTGACGCCGGCGAGGACGAATTCATCCACCTCAGCGTCAACACTCGCCGAGGTTCGGTTCATCGCTTCGGCCAGCGGCCGCGTGGCCAGATTGGCGACGAACTCGCCGGTTTCCTGGATGTTGCGGATGCTGTCTTTCCAGCCGGTGCTGCCGAAGGCAACGATCGGTGGCTTGTCGTGGAACGCATTGAAGTAGCTGTAGGGCGCCAGATTGACTCGGCCCTTGGCATCGCGCGACGAGATCCAGCCGATCGGGCGTGGCCCGACGATGGCCTTGAACGGATCATGCGCCAGCCCGTGCCCCTGGGCGGGATCGTAAAAATGAATCGCATCACTGGTAATCGGATTATTCACAATCATCTCGGTCGGCATGATCCATCTCGTCTTGGCGCGACCCAACTGTCGCGGCCGCTGTTGATCGGTTATACAGTGGGTCAAACTTCCGCCATCGTCCACCGGCGGATGCAGATATAAAGCCGCTTGCCATGCCCTATGACCTGAACCGACTGGACCTGCTGATCGTCGAGCCCGACACCGGCGTGGCATCCACCTGGCGGAGGCTGTTGTCGACGCTGCGCATGAAGGCGCCCAATGTGCTGCCGGGTGCGGACCAGGCCTGGACCTTGTTGAAAGGCGTACCGCAAGGCGGGGCCGTGACCGGCGCAAAGGTGGATGCCCTGATCTGCCGATGGGAATTGCCGGGCGATGATGGCCTGAAGCTGATCGAACGGTTGCGTCGCGATGCTGAATCGCCGGCCCCGTTTCTGCCGGCGATCATTGTCACGACCACGGTCACGCGGGAGCGCGTGCGGCAGGCGCTGGATGCCGGTGTGCATGAAGTGCTGATGCTGCCGCTGACGCCGAAGGCGGTCGAAAGCCGGTTGCGCGAGATGGTGGAGCGACCGCGGAAATTCGTCCGAGGCGGTGGTTATTTCGGGCCTGACCGGCGTCGGCAGGTGCGGGCTGACTATGCGGGGCCGTTCCGCCGCGCCGCCGACAAGGCCAAAACCTAGTCCGGCTCAGGCGAAGCTTTTTTCGGCCACGCCCTTGAGCGCATCGAGAATCTCGCGGCCCAGTTCGCCAGCGGCGCCCTGGATGCGATTGTCGACCACGGTGCGCAGCGCCTCGACATGGGCGTCGATCACGGCGCGATCAACCTTGCGGTGTTCGATGGCCCGCTCGGTATAGCGGCACAGCAACTGGCCGATATCGGTGACAAGGTGGTAGCCGAAGGTGCTGCCCTGGCCCTTGATGTCATGGGCGACACCATAGACCTCGCGCAGGGCAGCGGCATTGTGGCCATCGGTTACGGCTGCAATTGCCGCATCCAGGCGTTTGAGATCGTCATTCACCCAGCCGACATACTTGTCGGCCAAGCCGGCGACGGCCGCCTGGGCGCTGGCGACGGCCGCACCGAACGCGGGATCCGGATCGCTGGGGGGATGTTTGCCGCTTTGACTGCTCATGGTCTGCCGGGGCGCCCATACATAAGAACGATTCTTGTTTGCCGGATATAGGGGGGCGCCCGGCGATCAAAGTCTAGGTTATCAACTGGTAACCTGACCCTAAGGAGAGGTCACTCGGCCGCCTCGGCCTTGCCGGCCTCCATATCAGGGGTCTTTTCCATCTCGCTGAGCTTGCGGGCAATATAGCCGGCCGGCTTGGTAAACCGGGCCAGCAGCAGATAGAGCACCGGCACCACGAACAGGCTGAGCACGGTGGCAAAGGTCATGCCGCCGACGATCACCCAGCCGAGCGCCGAGCGCGACTCGGCACCGGCGCCATGGGCCATGGCCAAGGGCACGGCGCCGAAGATGGTGGCGATCGTGGTCATCAGGATGGGCCGCAGGCGGGCAATCGAGGCGTTGACCACGGCATCGTAGATCGACTGCCCCTCGTCGCGCAGCTGGTTGGCGAACTCGACGATCAGGATGCCGTTCTTGGCGATCAGGCCCACCAGCATGATGATGCCGATCTGGCTGTAGACGTTCAGCGTCTGTCCGGCCAGCAGCAGGCCGGCCAGGGCACCGGTCACGGCCAGCGGCACCGACAGGATGATGATGATCGGGTGAATCCAGCTCTCGAACTGTCCCGCCAGCACCAGGAAGACCACGATGAGCGCCAAGGCAAAGGTGACGAAGATCGCTGCCGAGGAGTCCTTGTACTCGCGGCTCTGGCCCGCATAGGAGATGCGCACCTCGGGCGGCAGCACTTCGGCCGCGGCGGCGTCGAGATAGTCGAGCGCCTGGCCCAGCGTATAGCCCGGCACCAGCGAGGCCTCGATCATCACCGAACGCAGGCGGTCGGTACGGTTCAGCTCACGGGCGTTGGCGCCTTCCTTCAAGGTTACCAGGCTGGCCAGCGGCACCAGCTTGTTGCCGGTGTTGCTGCCGCGCACATAGATGTTGTTGAGGTCGTTGGGTGTCACGCGCTGTTCGACCGGCGCCTGCACCAGCACCTTGTACTGCTTGCCGTCGCGCTGGAAGTTGGTGACTTCGCGCGACCCCAGCATGGTTTCCAGGGTGCGGCCGATGGTTTCGATCGGCACGCCCAGATCGGCGGCGCGATCGCGATCGATCTGTACCTGGATTTCCGGCCGGGTCGGCAGGTAGTTCTTTTTGACACCGAGCAGGTTGGGGTTCTGCAGGGCACGCGCGATCACGCGATCCGACCATTCGTCGAGCTGCGCGTAGGTAGCGCCGCCGAGAATGAAGCGGACCGGTGCCTGCGCACCGGGCAGGCCGAGACTTGGCGGGTTGACGACGATGGCACGCACCGATGTCAGGGCCAGCAGCTTCTGGAAGGCCTGGCGGGCGACCTCCTGCTGCTTGATGTCGCGATCGGCCCAATCCGCCATGCGCACCACAACGAAGCCCGAATTGACCGGCGAGGGGCGGCCACCCCAGGCCGGCGCCACGTTGGATTGCACCTTGGTGACAGCACCGGACTTGATGAAGGGCTCCAGCGCCTGTTCGATGGCGATCACGGCCTTGCGCGTGTAATCGTAAGAGGCGCCTTCAGGGCCTTCGACGATGACGAAGAACACACCGCGATCCTCGATCGGCGCAAATTCGCGCGGCAGGGCCTTGAACATCAGCACGGCAGCGACCGACACCAAGGCGCCAAGCGACAGAACCACCACAGGCGCCCCGAGCGACAGGCGCAGGATGCGGCCATAGCCGTTGCTCATGCCAACGAAGAACTTCTCGGTCACATGATAGAACCGGCCCTCTTCTTTGGCTTCGTGCAGCAGCTTTGAGCACATCATCGGCGTCAACGTCAGTGCGACGAAACCTGAGAACAGCACGGCAGCGGCGACCGACATGCCGAATTCACGGAACAGGCGGCCGGTGTTACCGTCCATCAGCGAAATCGGCACGAACACGGCGATCAGCACCACGGTGGTGGCGATCACGGCGAAACCGATCTGTCGTGCACCGCGCAAGGACGCCAGCAATGGCGGCTCACCCAGTTCGATGCGCCGATGGATATTCTCCAGCACCACGATGGCGTCATCCACCACCAGGCCGATTGCCAGCACCAGGGCCAGCAGGGTCAGCACGTTGATAGAGTAGCCGAGCGCACCAATGACGATGAATGAACCAATCACCGAAACCGGGATGGCGACGGCGGGAATCAGGGTGGCGCGCCAGGAACGCAGGAACAGGAAGATCACGCCGATCACCAGCACCAGGGCGACGGTCAGGGCGTGGAACACTTCATAGATCGACTGGCTGATGAACTTTGACTGGTCGTAGGTCACTTCCATGCGCACGCCAGTGGGCAGGCTGTCCTGCAGACGCGCGACAGTGGCGGTAACGCCGTTCGAGATGTCCATGGCGTTGGCCTTGGACTGGCGAATGATGCCAAGGCCGATGGCGGTGACGCCATTGATACGCTGCTCGGTACGGTCATCCTCGGCGCCGAGTTCGACCTTGGCGACTTCGGACAGGCGCAGCAGATAGCCGTCCTGCTCGCGCAGCACGACATTGCGGAACTGCGCGGCCGTGCGCAGGCCGGATTCGGCGCGCACCGTGAATTCGCGCATGTTGCTTTCGATGCGGCCCGAGGGCAGCTCAACATTCTGGCGGCGGATCGCCTCCTCGATATCCTGCACCGTGACATTCCGGGCCGCCATCGCCATGCGGTCGAGATACACGCGCATCGAATAACGGCGGGCGCCATAGATGTTGACCGAGGCAACGCCATCCACCACCGACAGCTGGTCGACCAGGTAGCGATCGGCGTAGTCGGTCAGTTCAAGCAGGTTGAGCCGGTCGCTGAACAGCGAGATGTAAATGATCGGGCGGGCATCGGCTTCAGTCTTGGCGATGATCGGCTGATCGGCTTCGCTGGGCAGCTTGGACAGGATGCGGCCGACCTTGTCGCGCACGTCGTTGGCGGCGGCGTCGACATTGCGGCTGAGGTTGAATTCGATGCTGATAGAGCTAGATTCCTCGCGGCTGGCAGAAGTGATGCTGCGGATGCCTTCGATGCCGGCGACCGAATCCTCGATGATCTGGGTAATCTTGCTTTCGATGATCTCCGCCGAGGCGCCACGGTAAATCGTGGACACGTTCACCGCCGGCGGATCGATATCGGGGTACTCGCGCACCGCCATGCCGCGCAGTGCGAACAGGCCGAAGATGATCAGCACGAGTGACATGACGGTCGCGAAGACCGGGCGCTTGATCGAAACGTCCGAGAGAACCATGGCTCTATTCCCGTGCTTGCGGAATCAGCTGGAAGATTTCTGCGGCAGCGTGCCGGAGACCGGCGGCGTGCCCGTATTGGTCGGGCGCACGCGCGAGCCGTCACGCAACTGCTGCAGGCCGGTGATCGCGACCACATCTTCGGGGCGCAGGCCGTTGGTGATCTGGGCCAGGCCCGGCAGGCGCTGTCCGATGGTGACGCGGGTTCGGCTCGCCTTGCCGTCGCTGATGACAAAGACGAACTGCTCGCCGCCCTGGGCCAGCAGGGATTCTTCGGGCACCATGATGGCATCCGGTACCTTGCCGACGCTGAGCGCCACGGTCATGAACATGCCGGGCTTCAGGGCGTCGTCGCTGTTCGGAATCTGGGCGCGCACGCGCACCGCACGGGTGGTGGGGTCGACACGGCTGTCGATGGTGGTGACGATGCCTTCGAATTTGCGGGTCGGCATCGAGGTGGCGCGGGCGCTTACGGTGTTGCCGATGGTGACGCCGCCCAGCACGGTTTCCGGAATCTCGAATTCCAGCTTGATGACCGTGGCGTCGTCCAGGGTGGTGATCACGTCGCCCGGCCGCACCAGCGCGCCGAGGCTGACCTTGCGCAGGCCAAGCTTGCCGGTGAAGGGCGCGCGGATCACGCTGTCAGAGAATTTCGCCTGCTCGGCACGCAGACGCGCCTCGGCGGCTTCATAGGTCTTGCTCAGTTCGTCGAGGCGGGCCTGGGCGACCACCTTGCTCTCGATCAGCTGCTTGGCGCGGTCATAGGCCATCTTGGCACCATCGCGCGCGGCGCGCAGGGCGCCGATATTGGCGTTGCTTTCCGCGGCTTCCAGTTCGACCAGCACGACGCCGGCCTTCACCACCTGGCCCTCCTGGAAGTTGAGCCGCTCGATCATGCCGGTCGCCTTGGCGGTGATGGCAACGGCCTCGTTGGCCTGGGCGGTGCCCACGGCTTCGACGGTGCGGGTGATCTCCATGCGCTTGACTGGCGCCACTTCGATCGGCAGGGCGGGTACGCTGGCGGTCTGCCTGGCCCCAGGGGTTTGCTTGCCACCGATAAAGGGCAGGCTGTCACGATAGATGTATGCACCGGCCGCACCGGCAGCGACCACGCCGGCCACGATAAGCTGACCCCAGACTTTCATCTTGCTTTACCACCCTAGTGAAGCGTGTCGAGCCGACCCTCGATCCCGCCCGTAACCCCCGAAAGCGCCGCCGATTCTGTCCCGTTGCAGCGGGCTGCTGATTTCGGCGTTTGCATGATCTATTGTATACGTCCTATTACGCAATATCCTGCATTTTTTGTGCTTAACGGGCCGCTGGAGCGCCGGGCACGGGTTTGTGAAGGGCCGGGAGGAATGCCAATGGTCATGGGAAGCGGATGGTAACCGGACTGTTCACCCATAGCGCCTGCCTTGCTCACGATACGGGAGATGGCCACCCGGAATGCGCGGAAAGGCTGCAGGCCGTCCTCGCGCGTCTTGAGGGAGAAGACTTCCTGTATCTCGACCGGCGAGAGGCCCCCAAAGCCACCCCGGAGCAGATCGCCCGCATCCATCCCGGCGACTATGTCGACCGGGTTCTGCAGGCCATCCCGCCGCGCGGCCTGAACTATATCGACGGTGACACCGTGGTGTCCTCAGGGTCCGGCGAGGCCGCCCTGCGCGCCGCCGGGGCGGTCTGCGCCGCCGTCGATGCGGTGATGGGCGGCGAACTGCGCAATGCCTTCTGCGCGGTGCGGCCGCCCGGCCATCATGCCGAGCCCGACCAGGCGATGGGCTTCTGCCTGTTTAACAATGTGGCGATCGGGGCGGCTCATGCGCGGGCGCGATGGGGCATCAAGCGGGTCGCCGTGGTTGATTTCGATGTGCATCACGGCAACGGCACCCAGGCCGCCTTTGCCGATGATCCTGATCTCTTTTATGCCTCGACCCACCAGATGCCGCTCTATCCCGGCACCGGTGCGGCGCATGACCATGGCGTGGCGGGCAATATCGTCAACGTACCGTTGCGGCCCTATGCCGGCTCGGCCGAGCTGCGCGCTGCGGCCGAGCGGGTGCTGCTGCCCAAACTGGAAGGCTTCGCCCCCGAACTGCTGATCATCTCGGCCGGCTTCGATGCCCATGCCAGCGATCCGCTGGCCCAGTTGCAGTTCACCGACCAGGATTATTACTGGATCACCGAACGGTTGCTGCAGGTGGCCGACCGGACCGCCGGGGGGCGGGTGGTCTCAGCTCTGGAAGGCGGCTACGACCTGCGGGCGCTGGCCAGCGCGAGCGCGGCCCATGTGCGGGCCCTGATGCTGGCCTAGCTGCGGTCGAGGCCGGCCCAGCCCCCAGATTGCGCCGGAGGCCCCGTTTCTATACAACTCGGCCAACTTTTCAGCCGTTTCAACGCCGGAGCGAACAATGGCGTCGTATCAGTACATCTATGTGATGAAGGACCTGGCCAAGACCTATCCGGGTGGCAAGCAGGTGCTCAAGGGCATCTGGCTCAGCTTCCTGCCGGGCGCCAAGATCGGCGTGCTGGGCAACAACGGCGCCGGCAAGTCGACCCTGCTGAAGATCATGGCCGGCCTGGACAAGGAATTCACCGGCGAGGCCTGGGCGGCCGATGGCGTCAAGGTCGGCTATCTGCCGCAGGAGCCGCAGCTCAATCCCGATAAGGACGTGCTGGGCAATGTGATGGAAGGCGTGGCCGAGACCAAGGCGCTGCTGGACCGCTTCGAGGAAGTCTCGATGAAGTTCGGCGAGGTGACCGACGACGACGAGATGAATGCGCTGATCGCCGAACAGGCGGAGCTGCAGGAAAAGATCGACGCCGCCAATGCCTGGGATCTGCAGCGCAGTGTCGAGATCGCCATGGACGCATTGCGCTGCCCGCCGGGCGATGCGGCGGTGGACAAGCTGTCGGGCGGCGAAAAGCGCCGCGTGGCGCTGTGCCGCCTGCTGCTGTCCAAGCCCGACATGCTGCTGCTCGACGAGCCGACCAACCATCTGGATGCGGAATCGGTGGCCTGGCTCGAACGCTTCCTGCACGAATACGAAGGCACCGTGGTGGCGATCACCCATGATCGCTACTTCCTCGACAATGTAGCCGGCTGGATTCTCGAACTCGATCGTGGCTCGGGCATTCCGTGGGAAGGCAACTATTCCTCCTGGCTGGAGCAGAAGGAAAAGCGGCTCGCCCAGGAAGGCAAGGAAGAGGATTCGCGCCGCAAGTCGCTGGCCCAGGAACTCGAATGGGTGCGTCAGAGCCCGCGGGCGCGTCAGGCCAAATCCAAGGCCCGCCTCAAGGCCTATGAAGAGATGCTGCAGCAGCAGAACGAAAAGGCCGGCGACCAGGTTTCCATCACCATTCCGCCGGGCCCGCGCCTGGGCAATGTGGTGATCGAGGCCGAGGGCCTGTCCAAGGGCTTTGGCGACCGCCTGCTGATCGACAACCTGTCGTTCAAGCTGCCGCCGGGCGGCATTGTCGGCATCATCGGCCCGAACGGCGCCGGCAAGACCACGCTGTTCCGCATGCTCACCGGCGGCGAACCGCCGGACAAGGGCGAGTTGCGCGTCGGCGAGTCTGTCAAACTCGGCTATGTCGACCAGAGCCGTGACAGCCTGAACGACAAGAAGACCGTGTGGGAAGAAGTCTCTGACGGCAACGACATGATCACGCTGGGCAAGCGCGACGTGCCAAGCCGCGCCTACTGCTCGTGGTTCAACTTCAAGGGCGCCGACCAGCAGAAGAAGGTCGGCATGCTGTCGGGCGGCGAGCGTAACCGCCTGCATCTGGCCAAGATGCTGAAGACCGGTGCCAATGTCCTGCTGCTCGACGAACCGACCAACGATCTGGACGTCGATACGCTGCGTGCGCTGGAAGAAGCGCTGGAAAACTTCGCCGGCTGCGCCATCGTCATCAGCCATGATCGCTGGTTCCTCGACCGCCTTGCCACCCACATCATGGCCTTCGAAGGCGATAGCCATGTCGAGTGGTTCGAAGGCAACTACCAGGATTACGAGGCCGACAAGAAGCGCCGCCTCGGCGCCGATGCCGACCAGCCGCATCGCATCAAGTACAAGCCGCTCGAGCGCCGCTAAGCGCCGGCCATGAACTGCCCATGAATCGGAAAGAGCGCCGCACCCAGAAGAAACTCGGCGACCGGTCGCGGGCCGGTCTGCCGAAAGCGGATTTCAGTGGCGGTCCGCTCGTCGCCAAGGCCGGCATCGGCGGCATCAGCGACATGCTTCTGGGCCTTGGCGGCGTCAAGGCCGTGGCACCGGCGGCAGCGCCTGCGTCCGATGCGATCGATCCGGTGCATAGCGCGCTGGCGCAGTTGCGGCTCGGCGAAACGCTGAACACCCGGCTGGACCAGCTGCAGCGCGCGCTGGCCGCAAATCCGGACTCCGATGCTCTGCTGCATCAGGTGGCGCGGCTGCAGGTGCGGCTCGATCGCCGCGCCGATGCGCTGATCACCTACCGCCGCCTGCTGGCGTTGCGACCCGACCATGCCGAGAGCCGGCATATGGTGGCGGTGCTGGCCGGCGAGGCGCCGGAAAAGGCCAATGCCGCCTATGTGGCATCGCTGTTCGATGCCTTTGCCGACAGTTTTGACGACAAGTTGGTCGGCTGGCTGGACTATCGCGCGCCGCAGCATGTTGCGGCTGCCCTGCGTGCCGCCATGGGCGATGCTGCCGCGGCTTCGCTGCGTGGCATCGATCTGGGCTGCGGCACCGGCCTGCTGGGGCCCGAAGTGCGTGGTCTGGTGAGACGGCTGGATGGCATCGATCTCTCGCCACGCATGGTCGAGAAGGCGAAGGCCCGCCGGCTCTATGATGAACTGATCGTCGGCGAGATTGTCGAAGTCCTGCAGGCCCGTGGCGATAGCTATGATCTGGTGATGGCGGCCGACGTGCTGTCCTATTTCGGCGATCTGCGGCCACTCTTCGAAGCAGCGCGCGCCAGCCTGCATGAAGGCGGCCTGTTCGTCGCCACGGTGGAGAAGGGCGCTGGCGCCCGCTATCACGCCGCCAAGACCGGCCGTTACCAGCATGGCGAGGCTTATCTGCGCAAGCGCGCAGCCGATGCCGGCTTTGTCGTACTCAGTCTGGACGAGATCGAACTGCGCAAGGAAGAGAACCGGCCGGTGCTCGGTTATGTCTTTGCCCTGCGCGCACAGGAGACGCCGGAATCGCAGGCCGCCGCGCTGTCGGCCATGCCGCTGGATGCCATCCTTGCCGGTCTGGATGCGCCCGCCTCGGGCGCCGTGCTGGCAGCGGCCCAGCGCATGATCGGCAACGGCTACGCGCTCGGCTGGGCAATCGACCTGGGCGGCTGCCTGGCGCGCCATGCAGCCGATTTGCGGCAGCTCAGCCAGCATCTCGACATGGTGGCGGAAGATCCGCTGCGCAGCCGGCGCGCCTTCGAGGCCGGGCTGTATGACGATTGCGACAGCGGCGCCGTAATTCCCTTCCTGGAAGATCGTCCGGATCATTACGACCTGATCCTGATGGCCGATCCGCGCATCGCCGCAGCCGATCCGGCCGCCTTCTTTTCGGCGGTGAAGATCGCCTTGGCAGTGGCCGGCATCTTTGTTGGTGCCTTCACCGGCGATGTCGCCGCGATGAGCGAAGCGGCCAAGGCCGAAGGCCTGTTCGTGCTGGCGATCGAACCGCAGCCCGATGGCAGCTTCCTGCTGATTGCAGAGAGCTAGGCGGTTGGCGGTTTCGTCGTGGCCTGGCGCGTGATGACCAGGCCGAGGATGACGATGGCCGCGCCGATCAGCTGCACCACCGAGACGTCCTCGCCGAGGAAAGCTACGGCGCTGATCATGGCAAAGACCGGGATCAGGTAGGAATAGATCACCGAGCGCGCGATGCCGAGGCGGTTGATGCCCTCATACCAGAACAGGTAGCCCAGCGCGCCGGCGAGAATCGCCGTGTACAGGAAGCCGGCCCAGTGGCCGGCTTCCATCGCCGCCCAGTGCATGCCGTTCCAGCCCCAGAGCATGGCGGGCGCCAGCAGCAGCGCACCAAACAGCATCGACCAGCCCGAGACATACAATGGTCCCAGCCGCGTGAGGTAGGGTGGCGACAGCACGGAGAACAGCGCCCAGCAGAAGGCGACCGCAAGGAACAGCAGGTCACCGATGATATGGCCGCCCCCGACGGTTATGGCGGTCAGACTGTTGTTGATGACCAGGAAGACCCCGGCGAATGATAGCAGCACGCCGCCCCAGGCCAGGCGCGACAGGCGCTGGCCACGCAGGCTGCCCAGGATCATCGCCCAGATCGGCGATGTGGCGATCAGAATGGCGCCTTTCGACGCGGTGCTGAGCGTCAGCGCATTGGTCCACAGCAGCTGCATCATGGTGATGCCGAGAAAACCGAAGCCGGCCAGCGGCAGCAGGTCGCGGCGCTGCGGCAGCTTGAGGCCTTCGCGCCAGGCCAGTACAGCCATCAGGGTGAAGGCCGCAAGCAGATAGCGCGTCGAGGCAAACACCGTGGGCGGCATCACGCCGAGCACATATTTGGCAGTGGGGAAGGTGTTGCCCCAGATTATGACGGTGAGCAGCAGATAGGCATCGCCGCGATTGACGCTGGTCTTGTCGAATTTCATGCCGCGGCCCTCCGCTCCGTCGCGCGCAGGCCAAGCGCCAGGCCGAGACCAACCAGGCCGGCGGCGAGCAGCAGCCAGCGGCCATCGCTCCAGCCGCCGAAATGCGCAACCAGTGCCGCCAGTGCGGGCGGCCCGACGAAGGAACCGATATTGAGCAGTTGCACCACCACGCCGTTCACGGTGGCAATTTCCGATGGCTCCCGCGCCTGCAGCGGCACGCCGGCCAGCACGGCGGCCGGCAGCATGCCGCCGAAACCGCTGGCGGCCATGGCAAAGCCGATCTTGGCCAGCACTGGCAGGTCCGGTGCAAAGGAAGCGACGCCCAGCACGCCCATGCCAAGGCTGACGGTGGCGATGATCAGCCAGCGCGGCAGGCCGCGATGCATGGCAGCGGCAGAGACAGTCGTGCCCACGGCATTGACCAGCACCACGGCGGCAACGCCAAGCGCCAGCACGGTTTCGTTGCTCTGGCCACTATCCTTCAGGTAGGTGGGAATCCAGGTCACGATGGAGAACCACTGCGTGGTGTAACAGGCGAAGCAGCCGGCCAGCAGCCATG
>NZ_CALSAN010000058.1:0-7883 GCF_943372915.1 Ferrovibrio terrae
AGTTGCGTCGCGCCGATATCGCCGTCGAGCTGGGCTATGGCGGGAATGCCGGCAAGCGCTTCAAGCGGGCTGACAAGCTCGGCTGTGCGGCGGCCGTGGTGATCGGCGATGACGAACTGGCGAAGGGCGTGGTCAAGCTCAAAGACTTCAAGTCCGGCACCGAGACCGAAGTGGCGCGTGGCGATCTGTTGGCTAAATTGAAGGTCTGATATCATGGATGTCGCCGGCCTGCCCGAGGCCAAGCTCGACAAGGTGATCGAGCGCTACGAGATGCTGCAGGCCCAGATGGCCGCTGGCGGTCTCGCAGCCGATACCTTCGTGAAGCTGTCGAAGGAATATGCCGAGATCGAGCCGCTGGTGCAGGTCATCAACGAATGGCGCCGGCTGCGGCAGGATGTTGCCGATCTGCTGGTCATGCGCGACGATCCGGCCTCTGACCCTGAGATGCGCACGCTGGCCGAAGCGGAGTGGAAGCAGGCCCAGGCCGCATTACCCGACCTTGAACGCCGCGTGCTGGTCATGCTGCTGCCCAAGGACGAGGCCGACGAGAAGAATGCCATCCTGGAAGTGCGTGCCGGCACCGGTGGCGACGAGGCTGCGCTGTTCGCGCGCGACCTGTTCGAGATGTATCGTGGCTATGCCGCCAAGCATGGCTGGCGATTTGAAGTGGAAAGCATCGCCGACACCGAACTCGGCGGGTTCCGCGAGGCGATTGCCACCATCACCGGTCGCAGCGTTTTCGCGAGACTGAAGTTTGAATCTGGCGTGCATCGGGTGCAGCGCGTGCCCGATACCGAAACGCAGGGCCGCATCCACACGTCGGCCGCGACGGTCGCAGTGCTGCCAGAGGCCGAGGATGTCGACATCGACATCAACGAGAACGATCTGCGCATCGATGTCTATCGCTCGTCGGGCGCCGGCGGCCAGCATGTGAACACTACAGATTCTGCCGTGCGCATTACGCATATTCCCACCGGCATCGTGGTGGCTCAGCAGACCGAGCGGTCGCAGCACAAGAACAAGGCCAAGGCGATGAAGCTGCTGCGCGCCAAGATGTACGAGGCCGAACGCGAGCGCCTGGCCTCGACGCGCGCCGCCGACCGCAAGGGGCAGGTCGGTTCCGGCGATCGCTCGGAGCGCATCCGCACCTACAATTTCCCGCAGGGTCGCGTTACCGATCACCGCATCAACCTCACTCTGTACAAGATCGAACAGGTGATGACGGGTGAGGCGCTGGATGATGTGATCGAGGCGCTGATCGCCGAGGATCAGGCCAGCCGCCTGGCCGAACTCAACAATGCCTGACGGCGCGACGATCGGCGCCCTGCTTGCTGCTGCCACCGCGCGCATGAAGCAGGCCGATGTGGCCGAGACGCCGCGGCTGGATGCCATCCTGCTGCTGGCCCATGTCAGCGGCCTGACGGCCGACCGCATCCGCATCGCGCCCGATGCGCCGGTCTCCCCCAAGGTGGCGGCTGCGTTCGAGGTGCTGCTCAAGCGTCGGTTGGCACGCGAACCGGTATCGAAGATTCTGGGGGTGCGTGAATTCTGGAGCCTGGACTTCCGCACCGGCCGCGACGTGCTCGATCCACGCCCGGATTCCGAAACCCTGGTGGCTGGTGTGCTGGCCGCAGTCCCCGACCGAAAGGCTGCACTGAGGCTGGTCGATTTCGGCACCGGTTCGGGCTGCCTGCTGCTCAGCCTGCTGCATGAGCTGCCCAATGCCACCGGGCTTGGCATCGATATCTCGCCACCGGCGCTGGCCATCGCGCAGGACAATGCCGACCGTCTCGGCCTGTCGGCGCGCGTCACCTTTCGTCGCGGCGACTGGGGGCGGGGCTGCGATGGCAGTTTCGACATCCTGATCTCCAATCCGCCCTATATCGAAAGCGGTACGGTGCCGCAGCTTGAGCCCGAAGTGGCGCAGTATGACCCGGTGCTGGCCCTCGATGGCGGCCCCGATGGACTGCAGGCCTATCGCCAACTGATCCCGGATCTGGCGCGGCTGGCGGCCCCGGATTCCCTTGCGGCCCTGGAGGTGGGCATGGGGCAAGATGTCGCAGTTGAGCAGCTGATGGCAGCGGCCGGCTTTGCCTCGATTGCGGTTTTGCCTGATCTGGGCGGTATCGGCCGTGTGGTAACCGGCCGGAAATCCGTGCAGATTCCGTGAAAAAGGGTTGGCAGGGGGGCAGCACCCCCTTATCTTGGACTCCGGGATGACGCGCTCCCAAGGAACCAGCCCAAGGTCTTATCCGGGGTGTTAACCGGGGGCGAATAAGCAGGCAGCGTCATCGCCTCTTCGACTGAATGATCATCGAGAGGCCGACCGCGTCGGGCGCATGAGCGCCGGGATGCGTGTGCGCATGGTGCCTGATTGCGCTATTTGCTGAAACAAGCGAGATGAACCTGTGAACAATAAGAATCGTCAACGTGGTGGCCGTCCTCAGGGCCGGAGGCCCCATGGTGGTGGTGGCAGCGGCGGGGGTGGCGGCGGCGGTGGAAATAACGGCGGGATGAACAATTCCCACCGCAATTTCGACTCCAACGGCCCCGAAGTTAAGGTCCGCGGCACGGCTACCAATATCTTCGAGCGCTATTGCCAGCTTGCCCGCGACGCCAATGCGTCGGGTGATCGTGTGGCCGCCGAGAATTACCTGCAGCATGCCGAGCACTATTACCGGATCATGCTGGCCCAGGGCGTGACGCCGATGCAGCGCGCGGCCAACCAGCAGCAGGGCGGCCAGGCGCCGCAGCAGCAGAACGGTCAGCAGCCGCAGGCCCAGCCGGGCCAGGCGCCGGTCAATAACGAAGGTGGCGAGCAGCCGAGCCTGGAGATGGAGCTGGAAGCAGCGCTGGACCCGGAGGCCGAGGCTGCGGCGAAAGCCGAACGCGACGCTGCCAACGCGGCGTAAAGCCGGGCAGACTGATCGCTGCAGCAACCAGACAGCAAAAAGGCCGCCGGAGCGATCCGGCGGCCTTTTTAATGGCTTGGCGTGAAAGCCGTCAGTTGGTCGGCGGCAGGTTGCCCTGGTCGGCCTGGCTCCACATCGCTTCGTCGGCAATGGTGAGCTGGCGGATCGGCAGGCTCTCGGTTTCAGGCACCATTGGCGCCAGCGCGATATCGATTTCCAGTTCCTTGTCCAGCAGGCCGCGGTCGCCGCCCAGATGGCGCTCGAAGAATTCGACCGTGCGGTTGATGCTGTCTTCCTTGGCATCGCCGCGGAAGGTATGGCCCTGGCCCTTATAAATCTTCACTTCATGCTCGGCACCTAAGCCGTCCAGCAGGCTGGCCAGTTCATAAGCACGGCGCACCGGCACGGTGGCATCGCGGTCGCCATGCAGCACCAGCGTCGGCGGCATGCGATGTACACCCTTGCGCTGCACTTCCGACGGCATCGCGCCCACCACATTCACCACGGCCTGCACGCGGTCATCGCGGCTGCCCAGGCTCAGTGCATGGAAGCCCCCGAGCGACAGGCCGAAAATGCCAATCCGCTCCGGATCGACATAAGCCTGCTTGGAAACATAGGAGATCGCCTCGGTGAGTACGCGCTCGCGCTCGTCATGCAGGTTGGCGGCGGCCTTGCGCACCTGCGGCACGCCGTCGAAGTAATGCACCACGAAAGCAGTGATGCCCTTCTCGGCCAGCGCCTTGGCCTGCGGATAGAACAGCGAGCCGTCGCCTAGGCCATGGGCACCATGCAGGACCAGCACGGCGGGCGCACGGCCATCGGGGCCCAGCAGGTCGGTCTCGGCCTTCACCACATCGACGCGCACCTTGCGGCCATCGATCATGAAACCATGGGTATTCTCGGCCTCGGCAGCGCGGCGCGCGCCTTCGGCGGATTTCTGCTTGCGCGGGGCGGCGGCCGCCGGCTTGGTGCTGGGCTTGGGCGTCGCCGTGGCCTTCTGGCTGGCGCGCGGCTGTGCCGTCGCGGCCGGAATGGCGGCGATGCTGCCCAGAATCAGCGCAAGCGCAGAAATGAAGCAGATGTGACTGAATGCCCGAGTCTTAAACCGCTTGGCATTCAGCAGTGTCGTGGCTTGACCCCCGGCCATCGATCCCCCTGTAAAGCCTCTGTTTACTAACTCGCGGGTCCCCACCCGCTGTCCTGTTTCAAGTTGTAACAAGCCCCGGCGGACCCTGTCTACCTTTGATTTCACTGAAGATTCCCTGCTTTTTCAGGAAAATCATGGGGTTGTGGAAAAATAACCCCCGCTTGACCCCTGCCGGGTGGCTACTTACCTTACTTGTCTCAGCTGGATTCGGGGTTTTCCTCCCGGGCCCGGCGCATCCCTTCAGCCTGAGGATTCCCGCATGTCTGCGCCCACCAAAGTCACCGACGCCTCCTTCGAGAGCGATGTCCTGAAGTCTTCCGACGCCGTGCTGGTCGACTTCTGGGCGGAGTGGTGTGGCCCGTGCAAGCAGATCGCCCCGGCGCTGGACGAGATCGCCAGCGAGATGGCCGGCAAGCTGACCATCGCCAAGGTCAATATCGACGAGAACCCGATGACGCCGTCGAAGTTCGGCGTGCGCGGCATCCCGACGCTCATCCTGTTCAAGGACGGCAAGCCGGTCTCCACCAAGGTCGGCTCGATGCCGAAGAGCCGCATCGTCGAGTGGATCAACTCGGCAATCTAAGCATTCTCTGAGAGAATCCGGCCCGCGAGATACAGCGAGCCGGCAATAATGACACGTGCATGATTGGGGGCCGGTGCAGGCGCTGCATCGGCCCGTATCATTTCCGCGATCTGCCGCATGGCCGCTTCGGCGCTGCCGGCCGGTTCCGCCGTCAGGCCGACGCTGCGGGCGGCAGAGGTCAGATCCTCAGCCGACAGGCTGTTGGTCTCGCCCGGGATGGCGATACAGCGCGCGCCCTGCAGACCGGGTACCAGCGGCTTCAGAAAGCCCGCAGCATCCTTGGTGTTCAGCATGCCGGCCAGCAGCCAGGTCGGTCGCTGCGGCAGCAGCGTCAGTGCCTCGGCCAGCGCTTCGCCGGCCATGGCGTTATGGGCGCCGTCGAGCCACAGTTCGGCGCCCGGCGGCAGCAGGTCGACCAGCGGGCCGCGCGTCAGGCGCTGCATGCGCGCCGGCCAGTCGACCTGACGCAGCCCGGCGGCGATGGCGTCCGGTGCAATGGCGAAACCAGAGAGGTGCCGGGCACAGGCAACCGCCACGCCGGCATTGACCACCTGATGGGCACCGAGCAAGGCCGGGCGGGGCAGGGACAGTTCCACCACGCGGTCGCGCCAGACCAGGCCATCGGCGGTTTCACGCACCACCCAGTCGCGGCCCTGGCGGAACAGCGGCGACTTTGTTTCGGCGGCGCGGGCCTCGATCACGGTGATGGCCTCGGCTGGCTGCGGCCCCACCACGCAGGGCACGCCGTCTTTCAGGATACCGGCCTTGTTGGCGGCGATTTTCGCAATGGTATCGCCGAGGAAGGCGACATGGTCGATGCCGATGGGGGTGAGGGCGGTCAGCACCGGCTGCGGGATCACATTGGTGGTGTCGGCGATGCCGCCCAGGCCGGTTTCCAGCAGCACCAGATCCGCCGGCACCTCGGCGAACGCCAGGTAGGCGGCAGCTGTGGTGATCTCGAAGAAAGTGATCGGCGCGCCGGCATTCACCCGCTCACAGCGTTCCAGCAGTGCGATCAGCTTAGCGTCGTCGATCAGGCTGCCGGCCAGGCGGATACGCTCGTTAAAGCGCACCAGATGCGGCGAGGTATAGGCATGCACCCGATAACCGGCCGCTTCGGCCATGGCGCGCAGGAAGGCGGTGGTCGAGCCCTTGCCTTTGCTGCCGGCGACATGAAACACCGGCGGCAGGTGCAGATGCGGATCGCCCAGCCGCGTCAGCAGGGCGCGAATGCGATCCAGCGACAGATCGATCGCCTTGGGATGCAGCGCCGTCAGGCGTTGCAGGACTGGCCCAAGATGATCTTCCTTGGGCTCAGCGCGGGCGGGGCCGGGGGGCGCCATGCGGAATTTCCCCGGTCGGCGGAATCTCCAGGCCCGGGCGCGGCAGCGCCACGACATCGGCCTTCGGTGCCGGATCGAGCAGCAGGCCGACAATGCGGCCCAGGGTCTCGCGCAGCGCGTGGCGATGGGTGACCATGTCGAGCATGCCGTGTTCGAGCAGGTATTCCGAACGCTGGAAGCCCTGCGGCAGGGTTTCGCGGATGGTCTGCTCGATCACGCGCGGGCCGGCGAAGCCGATCAGCGCGCCGGGTTCGGCGATCTGGATGTCGCCCAGCATGGCGTAAGATGCCGTCACGCCGCCGGTGGTCGGATCGGTCAGCACCACGATGAAGGGCAGATGCGCCTCGCGCAGGCGCTGCACGGCGATCACCGTGCGCGGCATCTGCATCAGGCTGAGAATGCCTTCCTGCATGCGGGCACCGCCGGCGGCCGCGAAAAGAATGAGTGCCGCGCGCTGGTTCACCGCCAGCGTGGCGGCGGCGATCAGCGCCTCACCAGTTGCCATGCCCATCGAGCCGCCCATGAAGGCGAAATTCTGCACGGCGATGACGACATCCTGGCTTTGCAGCGTGCCATGGGCGACGGCGAAGGCATCCTTCTGGCCGGTCTTGGCGCGGGCATCCTTCAGACGGTCGGGGTATTTCTTGGAATCGCGGAAATGCAGCGGATCCTGCAGCACGTCGGGCAGTTCGATGGTCTGGTATTCGCCCTTGTCGAACAGCGCGGCGAAGCGATCCTTCGGCCCGATGCGCATATGATGGTCGCATTTCGGGCAGACATGCTGGTTCTCATCCAGCTCCTTGGAATAGATCATCTGCCCGCAGCTCGGGCATTTTTTCCAAAGATTGTCCGGCGTGTCCTTCTTGGTGGTGAACTCGCGGATCTTCGGCAGGACAGTACGGGTCAACCAGTTCATCGCGAACTCCTTTGTCTCAGGCCGCGGCCTTGGCCACGCCACGGATGGCGGTGCTCAATTCACGCACCAGCTCCAGCACATGGGCTGCCGGATCGATCTTCTTCATCTGGGCCTCGGCCACGCGTTCCACAAGGGCGGTGCCCACCACGGCGGCATCGGCCACTTTGGCAATCTCGGCGGCGCGCTTGCCATCACGGATGCCGAAACCAACCGCCACCGGAATCCGGGTGTGCTGCTTGATCTGCGCCACGGCCTTGCCCACGGCGGCGGGATCGGCGGCGGCGGCACCGGTGATGCCGGCAATGGAAACGTAGTAGAGGAATCCAGAAGTATTCTTGAGCACGGCAGGCAGACGCTGGGCGTCGGTGGTTGGCGTCGCCAGGCGGATGAAATGGATGCCGGCCTTCACGGCGGGGATGCACAGCTCATCGTCTTCTTCCGGCGGCAGGTCGACCACGATCAGGCCATCGACGCCGGCGGCTTTCGCATCGACCAGGAATTTGTCGACACCATAGGCCGAGATCGGGTTGAAATACCCCATCAGCACGATCGGCGTATTGTCATCCTGCTTGCGGAAGTCGCGCACCAGTTTCAGCGTCATCTTCATGCTGGCGCCATTGGCCAACGCACGCAGGCCGGCGGCCTCGATGGACGGGCCATCGGCCATCGGATCGCTGAACGGCATGCCCAGTTCGATCACATCGGCGCCGGCAGCCGGCAGGCCGGCGATCAGGCGGGCGCAGGTGTCGTGGTCAGGATCGCCAGCGGTGACGAAGGTGACGAGACCGGCACGGCCCGCAGTCTTCAGCGCGGCAAAACGTTTTTCAATACGGCTCACAGTTCCACCCCCAGGGCCCGGGCGACGTTGAACACGTCTTTGTCGCCACGGCCGCACAGATTCATGATCATCAGATGATCCTTCGGCAGGGTCGGCGCCAGCTTGATCACATAGGCCAGTGCATGGCTGGGCTCCAGCGCCGGA
>NZ_CALSAN010000059.1:0-7401 GCF_943372915.1 Ferrovibrio terrae
CATCTACCTGCCGTTCGAGGCCGCCCAGACCTATTTCCGCCTGCAGAACATGGCCAATTCGGTGGAGGTGCGGCTGGTCGACCCGCTCAAGGCCCGCGAGGCGGCGCGCGGCATCATGCAGCGGCTGGGGCCGAATTACCGGCTGTATGACTGGCAGCAGGCCAATGCGCAGTTCGTCAGTGCGCTGGAGGTGGAACGCAACGTGATGTTCCTGATCCTCACCCTGATCATCGTGGTGGCGGCCTTCAACATCATTTCCAGCATGATCATGCTGGTGAAGGACAAGGGCAGGGACATCGCCATCCTGCGCACCATGGGGGCCGCGCGCGGCACCATCATGCGGGTGTTCGTGATCGCCGGCGCCAGCATCGGTGTGCTGGGCACCGCCAGCGGCTTCACGCTCGGCCTGGCATTCTCGCTCAATATCGAAAGCATCCGCCAGGTGCTGCAGACCATGACCGGCTGGCAGCTGTTCCCGGCCGAGATCTATTTCCTCTCCCAGCTGCCGGCCAAGGTCGACAGCACCGAGGTGGTCTATGTGGTGGTGATCGGCCTGACGCTCACCCTGCTGGCGACGATCTATCCCAGCTGGCGTGCCGCCCGCCTCGATCCGGTGGAGGCCCTGCGGTATGAGTGAAGCAGTTCTGCAGCTGGAGAATATCCAGCGCGTGTTCAAACAGGGCGGCGAGGAAATCGCCGTGCTGCGCGGTGTCGATCTCAGTGTGAAGCGCGGCGAGATCGTCGCCCTGCTCGGTCCGTCCGGCTCGGGCAAATCCACGCTGCTGCATATCGCCGGCCTGCTGGAACAGCCCTCGTCGGGCCGCATCGTCATCGGCGGACAGGATTGCAGCGCCATGGGGGATGCCGACCGCACCCTGACGCGCCGGCATCGGCTCGGTTTCGTCTACCAGTATCACCACCTGCTGCCGGAATTCTCGGCGCTGGAGAACGCCGCCATGCCGTTGCGCGTGCGCGGGCAGGGGGCTGCCGAGGCCAAGCGCACTGCCGGCGAGCTGCTGAAGCATCTGGGCCTGGGCCATCGCCTCGAGCATCGCCCGGCGCGGCTGTCGGGCGGCGAACAGCAGCGCGTGGCGATTGCCCGTGCCGTGGTCGGGAAGCCCGATCTGCTGCTGGCGGACGAGCCGACCGGCAACCTGGATGAAAAGACCGCCGAGATCGTGTTCGGCGAGTTGACCACGCTGGTGCGCACCAGCGGCATCGGCGCGCTCATCGCCACCCATAACCTGGAGCTGGCCAGGCGCATGGACCGCGTGGTCACTCTGCATGAGGGCAAGCTGCAACAGGTGTAGGCTTGGGGTAAAACTCGGCAAGGCAGACCGGAGAACAACTCTCGGCTATATTTGCCCGCTAAATGTGGGCTTTCCGCAGGACAATGAGCACACCTAGGCGGCATCATTTTGTACCCGCATTCTACCTGCAACAATGGGCGGGTCCGACAGGTGATGTCATCGAACATTCGGTGAAACACATCAATCTCGTTTCAAAGCCGATCGGCCCAGCTTCTACAGGCTTTGAATTTGATCTTTATGCATTTGATGCGTTGCCTCCCGAGACGAGGCAGCATTTGGAGCAGCGGTTTTTTAACTACGTAGACGGCCTAGCCTCGAGTGCGTTGGGTCAGCTTCTTGATGGTCGATATGCGACAGTGTCTGATCCGAAAATCAGGAGTGCTTGGTCCCGCTTTGTGCTGGCGATGATCACCAGACACCCAGATACAATGGCAGAGTTACGGAACGGCGCGGAGCGGATTTGGAGGGAGGCTGGTCAAGGTTACCTTCAACAAGACTATGAGAAGTTTCGCAGGCCTGAAGACCCGCCGACGTTGGAGGAATATCATGCCAAGGCAGATCCTCTAATAGAGGAAAAAATGAAGCTCAACCTGCTCATATCTGTCTTTGACCATGCAGAGTTAGGGCAGCGTGTAAATAATATGCATTGGGCTGTGCTGGATCTTTCGAAAGCAAAGCATCGTTTGCTGACATCGGACCGGCCAGTCCAATATTGGGATTTGAACAAACCAACAGGTGTTCTGAGTATCCCGATTAGTCCGACAAAGATGTTTTTAGCAGTAAATGATAGAAAGATTTTGAAACAGGTTTTGCAGCGTCCATCAAATGAATTTGTTGTCGGCAGCAATAAGAATGTTGTCACGCGTGCGCGCCGATACGTTTGGAGTCACGATATGTCGCAGTTTTCTTTCATCAAAAGATACATTTCTACGGCTTTAGAAAAACTACCCCTTTTCCCTTCGATGGGCGGCGAGAATACGAAGCGGTCGTTGTAGTTCAGCTGCATTGCTGTTCTGAAGGCTTGGATGCCCGGATCAAGTCCGGCCATGACGGTCTTATAGTCTAGGGCCCCCTGCTTTTGGCGCGATCGTTCAATACTGGTTGCCACAACTGTCCGAGACTGCCGGCTCCTGAACACGGAGCCCGCCATGCTGCTCACCATCAATGGCCGCGAGGCCGATATCCCCGACGCCCGCGCCGGCGATCCATTGCTCTGGGTGCTGCGCGAGACGCTCGGCCTCACCGGTACCAAATTCGGCTGCGGCCAGGGCCTGTGCGGTGCCTGCACGGTGCATCTGGATGGCGCTGCGATCCGCAGTTGCCAGATCAGCGCCGGTGACGCTGCCGGGCACAGCATCGTCACCATCGAGGGGCTGGTCGGCGAGACACTGCATCCGGTGCAGCAGGCCTGGATCGCCGAAAGCGTGCCGCAATGCGGCTACTGCCAGGCCGGGCAGATCATGGCGGCCGTGGCGCTGCTGCGCGAAACGCCGAAACCCGACGATGCCGCCATCGATGCGGCGATGGCCGGCAACCTCTGCCGCTGTGGCACCTACCAGCGCATCCGCAAGGCGATCCACCGCGCGGCAGGGCAGCCGTCATGACAGTCATGTCGCGCCGCAATCTTTTCGCTCATGCCGCGCGCTTCGCTGCCGGCATCACGGTCTTTGCCGCCGCGCCGGCCTGCGCCTTCAGTCCGCTGCCGGCGCTGCCGACCCGCAGCATGCCGGCCACCGAGGCGCGGATCGCCTGGCTGCGGCTGCTGCCGGATGGCCGGGTGCGTTTGCTGCTGCCGCGCCAGGAAATGGGGCAGGGCGTGAGCGTTGCGTTGCGCCAGATCGTGGCCGAGGAGCTGGAGGTCGAGCTGGAGCGCATCGAGGTCGTGTTGCCCGACACCGCCGCCATCGCACCGGTGAAGTCAACGGTCGGCAGCGACAGCGTGAAGGATTTCGCCGAACCGGTCGCCCGCGCCGCAGCCCTGTTGCGGGAGCATCTGCGCCATGGCGGGCATGCTGCCGAGATCATCGACCGTGGCCAGCCGGTGACGCTGCGCAGCCTGCAGCCGGATGTTGCGCACCGCCATGTCGGTCAGGCCCGGCCGACCGAGCAGATTGCGGCCATCGTGACCGGCGCACCGGCAGTTTACGCGGGCGATATCCGCCTGCCGGGGATGATGTTCGGTCTGGTGCTGCCGGCGGGTGCAACCGTTGCGGCCGGTGATGACAACGTGCGGCTGGTCGACCTGCCGGATGGCCGGCGCGGCCTGCTGTCTGCACATCCGGGCCCGCTGCATGCCCGCGCGGCCGGGATCGAGCGGGCGCGGACACCGAAGCCGATGCCGGCAATGGATGTGGATGTGGCCCAGGCGCGCGGCCGTCTCGAACACCGCCTGCGCAATGATTCTGTGAACGCTGCCGCTGGCTGGACGCTGGACCGGCGCTACGACATTCCCTTCGCCGCCCATGCGGCCATCGAGCCGCGCACGGCGGTGGCGCGCTGGCGGCCGGATGACCCGGTGCGGCTGGAGGTCTGGACCGGCACGCAGGATGCGTTCTTCGTGCGCGAAACGCTGGCCAGGCAGTTCGGCCTGTCGGTCGACAGTGTGCTGGTGCACAGCTGTCGCATCGGCGGCGGTTTTGGCGCCCGCACCATCGTGCGGGCGGAGCTGGAGGCCGCGCTGCTGGCGCAGGTTGCCGGGCATCCGGTGAAGGTGCAGTGGACGCGGGCGGCCGAATTCATCGACGGCTTCCATCGGCCGCCGTCTTCTCATCGCATCCGTGCCCGGCTCGATAACGACGGGCGCATCACCGACTGGTGGCATGGCTTCTGCTCCGGCCATGTCATCTTCACATCGGCCGCCATGCCGCGCTGGATGCAGGCGGTGACCGGTTTCGTGAAGGATCCCGGTGTGGCGCGCGGTGCGATGCCGCCCTATGCCGCGGCCCGGATGCGGGTGGAATTCTCCGATATCCGCCTGCCGGTCGATACCGGCCCGTGGCGCGGACTCGGTGCCGGGCCGAACGGCTATGCCATCGAGAGCGCCATCGACGAACTCGCCAGTATTGCCGGTCAGGATCCGTTGCAGTTTCGCCTGGCCAATCTCGATCCGCAGCACGGCCGCCTGCGCGCCTGTCTGGAGCGGGTGGCGCAACTGGCGGACTGGACCGGCGCGAAAGCCGGTGGCACCGGTCGCGGTATCGCCTGCGGCATCTACAAGGACACCAGCTACGCGGCCGTGATCGCCGATGTGACGGTGGGTGCAGACGGTGCGGTGCGGGTGACGCGACTGTACTGTGCGCAGGACAGCGGCCGGATCATCAACCCCGACCAGGTGCGGGCGCAGATCGAAGGCAACCTGCTCTGGGGCCTGGGCATGGTGCTGACCGAACGGCTGCCGATTGAGGATGGCCGGGTCGCTGCCTATACTTTTGCCGACTCTCCGATCCCGACCATGGATGCCATGCCGGCCATCGACATCGCGCTGATCGAACCGCCGGGTGCAATGCCCGCCGGTGCCGGCGAGACGGCCATGGTGGCGGTTGCCGCCATCGGCAACGCCATCGCGGCAGCCACCGGACGGCGGCTGACCGTACTGCCATACCGGCCGGCCTGATGTCGTGAGCGATTACGCCAGCGCCGCCTTCGTCGGACTGATCCTGCGCCAGATGGCGGCGGCCGGCATCGCCCTGCCGGCCGATCTGCAGGTGGGCACCGCGCCCGGCGGCCCGCCGCAGGTGACGCTCGATCTCAAGCGCCGGCTGCTGGCGCATGCCTGCGGGATTGCAGGGCCGGCCTTTGTCATCGATATCGGGCAGGGCATTCATGCCGTGCCGAACGATCCGACGCTGGACGTGCTGCGCCGTGCCGGCGATCCGGCCGGTCTGCTGGACCGCTGGGCGCGGCTGGAGAAATACCATCACTCGCATCACCGCGTGGATGTACTGCAGATCGGCGAGGGCATCGCGCATCTGCGGCATCGCTCGCTGCGCGGCCCGGCGCCTTCGGTGCTCGAAAGCCTGGCCGTGCTCGGCCTCCTGGTTGCCCTGCTGCAGGCCATCGGCTGCGATGG
This sequence comes from Ferrovibrio terrae, assembly GCF_943372915.1. Lineage (GTDB taxonomy): Bacteria > Pseudomonadota > Alphaproteobacteria > Ferrovibrionales > Ferrovibrionaceae > Ferrovibrio > Ferrovibrio terrae_A. Next base: position 5,380 of record NZ_CALSAN010000059.1, read on the forward strand.
CCTTGAGGCCGATCTGGGAAACGAACCGGCGATGCGGCAGGGGCGTGCCGTGCTGACAGCGCAGCCGGCGGGGCCGGCGGACTGGCAGTTGCGCTGGACGGCGGTGCGACGGGACAAGCGCATCCTGCCACCGCCGCAGCCCGGTCTGATCGATCAGCTCTATGCCCTGCTGGACGACGATCCGGTGCGGCCCTGGCCGATCGATGTGGCGGCCGGCGCCATCGGCCTGTCGTCGCGCGACCTGCAGCGGCGCCTGCACCGGCAGGGCGCATCTTACTCGGGCATCCTGCGCGATGCCCGGGTGCGGCGAGCGGCACGGGCGATGCTGGACACGCCGGCGTCACTGGCGGAAATCGGCTACGCCGCCGGCTTCGCCGATCAGGCGCATTTCACCCGCGAGTTCCGCCGCATCCTCGGCGCCAGCCCGGCCGAATGGCGCCGGCTGGCCGCGCCGGCGCGGCAGGCGTAGGCCGGACTGCCTGCCGCTAGGGCAAGATTGCAAGTCGCTGTGGCCGACTTAACATCCTCCGGCAAAGGCGGAGGACACCATGGCCGATATCATCCTGCTCACCCATGTGCGGCATTTCATCGGGCCGGGCGCGGTGCGCCGGCTGCTGCAGGACGGGCATACCGTCGTCTGCCATGACATGAGCTTTGCCGATGCCGCGGCGCGCGCGGCCTTCGCCTCGGAGGTGCCGGGCGCGGAAGTCTGCGCCGCCACCGATCCGGCCGCGCTCACCGCCGAGGTTCTGGCCCGCTTCGGCCAGATCGACGCGCTGGTTTCCAATGATCCTTATCCGGCCGTGCGGGCGCCGGTGGAAGAGGCCGACCCGGAGGAGTTCCGCCGCGCGCTGGAGGCCATGGTGGTCTGGCCCTATACGCTGATCGGCAAAGTCGCGGCGGCGATGAAGGCGCGCAAGGCCGGCCGCATCCTGATCGTCTCCTCGGCGGCACCGCTCACCGGCATTCCCAATTACTCGATGTATGCCATCGCGCGCGGTGGGGCGAATGCGATGGTGCCGACCCTGTCGAAGGAGCTGGCGCGCTGGAACATCCCGGTGAACGCCATTGCCGCCAACTACATCAAGAACCCGGATTACTTCCCGCCCGAGCTGCTCGCCGATACCGCAGCCGTCGCCAAAATGGTGAAGAACATCCCGCTCGGCCGGCTGGGCGAGCCGGAGGAGGTGGCCGAGCTGGTGGCGCTGTTCGCCGGCGGCCGCTGCGGCTTCGTCACCGGCCATGTCATGCCGATCGCCGGCGGCTGGGCCTGAGGGCGGTCTAGGGCGTCCTTGCCCGCCACTGGTCCCGTGTCTGGCCCCAAAGCTGGGTCGACACGTTAATCGGCGCCGGCAGGTGGCCGTCGCGCAGGTAGGTCGAGCCGAGCCGTTTGGCCACGGCCTGCGAGTTGGTGTTCTCGGGCACGATGCAGTGGATCACCTCGGTCCAGCCGAGCTGGTCGAAGGCCCAGTCGATGGCCGCCGTGGCGCCCTCGGTGGCGTAGCCCTTGCCCCAGACGTCGCGCACCAGACCCCAGCCCACCTCGGTGCCGGGCCAGCCTTCCGGCTGCCAGGGGCCCAGGCGGCCGACCCAGCGGCCGGTCGCCTTCTCGATCACCGAGAACATGCCGAAACCGTTGATGGCCCAGGAGCCCGCCATCAGGGCAATGCCGCGCCAGGCGATCGGTGGTGTCATCACACCACCCAGATGCCGCATGGCCTCCTCGTCGGCACCCCAGGCGCACCAGGCCTCGAAATCTTCCCTCTGCGGCGGGCGCAGGATCAGGCGGGCGGTTTCCAGCTGGATCATGGTGTCAAACCTGCGTCTTCACTTAATTTTTCATAAATTATTATTATATTTCATATTATTATATAAAATATCTAATGTAATGGCTTAAATTAATTTAAGCGAATTACAGGCTCCGGTTTAGCTGCGCCAGCGCAGAACCGTATCCTTGACCATATTGATGAAGGGCCGGCCTTCGTCGCGGGCCCGCTGGTATTCGTTCTTGAGCTGATGATA
>NZ_CALSAN010000060.1:0-4866 GCF_943372915.1 Ferrovibrio terrae
GCCCTTGCTGCGGGGTGCCGAGATGGTGCACCGGATCTCGGTCGGGCCCGAGCGCAAGGGGCGCACGGCCCTGGCTGAGATCACGGACCATATGCAGCGGCACGGCCTGCGCCTGGAATCAGCCGTGATTCCGGCCAATGGCGGCAAGGTAGGGCAGGTCCTGCTGGCCGAGGCCGCGTCGCGCAATGCCGATATGATGGTGATGGGCGCCTTCGGCCATTCGCGGCTGCGCGAAATGGTGTTTGGCGGTGTTACAGAAACCGTACTTGGCAAGATGACCTTGCCGGTCTTGCTCAGCAATTAACGGTGCGGCGTCGGCTATGCCCCGGTGCCGCTCATCAGGCGTGAGCGGTTCGCCGCCTTGAAAAAGGCGGCATTGGTCTTCCGCAATGTCTCGATTTCCGCCTGGATCGCTTGCGCGATCTCCAGCCGGCGTTCCGCGCTCATGCGATCCGCGATCGCCGAGACGCTGATGGCCGCAACCGGGCTGCCGTCATCAAGCGTGATCGCCGCACCGATGGTGCAGACGCCCGGCACGATGGCGCCGTCAATGCAGGCATAGCCCCTGCTGTCGGCCTCTCCGAGAATGGCGGCCAGGCTGGCATCCGACAGCGGGAAGGCGCGGCGCGCTGCAGCGCCTTGCGTGATGATTGCCGTCCGCTCGGGCTTCGGCAGTGCCGCCAGGATTGCGGCGCTGCCTGCACCGATGCCCAATGGTCGCCGGTCACCCACTTTCAGGGTCAGGCTCTTGATCGGATAGCTGCCCTCCAGCCGCTCGACACAGACCGCCGCGTCGCCATTGCGCACGACCAGATAGACCGTGTCGCCAAACTGCGTGACCAGCCGGGCCATGGCAGGATGCAGAAGCTCGACCAGGCCATTGCGGTTGGACACGCCGCTGGCCCAGGAGAAGATCTTGTAGCCAACGAAATAGCGGCCGCTTTCCGCGTCGTGATCCACCAGTCGGTATTGCACCAGCCCGGATAGCAGCCGATGTGCGGTCGCCTTGCCGAGCCCTGTCGCGGCGCAGACCTCGACCAGGCGCAGGCCTTTTTCCGGCTCCTGGCTCAGCGCTGAAATCAGCAGGTCAATCCGGGCGATGCTTTGATGCATGCCGCCATCGACGGCAGAGGCTGGGGCTGCGGGAATTTTGGCGGAAATACGGGGCAAGGCGTGGCCTCTGAATTGACGGCTTGACAAAGGTCATCCGAATCTGTCTCAATAATAGATACATAGTTTCGTTAAACGAGACAAGTGTTTTTTTGTGCCGGTCATCCGATATCGGCGCGGCAAGGGGAAGAAACGATGAAATCTCTGATCAAAGCGCTTTGGCTCGCGGCTTGTGCGGCCGCTCTCCTGGCAATTGCCGTCCCGACCAGCCCGGTCAGGGCGCAGGCATGGCCCGCGCGTGCCGTCACTGTCGTGGTGCCTTTCGCGGCGGGCGGCACGACGGATGCCCTCGGTCGCCTGCTGGCACAGCAACTCTCCGTCCGGCTCGGCCAACCGGTCGTCGTCGAGAACCGCGCCGGTGCCGGCGGCGGCGTGGGGGCCAGTGCCGTGGCCAAGGCCGCGCCGGATGGCTACACGCTGCTGATGGGGGCAGTGAGCACCCATGCGATCAATCCCGCACTCTACAAGACGCTCACGTATGATCCGGCGAAGGACTTCGCGCCCATCGCCTATATCGCCGGCGTGCCCAACCTGCTGGTCGTCAGCCCCAAGCGGGTCCAGGCCAAGACCGTCAGCGAGCTGGTGAAGGAGATCAAGGCGCAGCCTGATGGCCTCAGCTTCGCATCGGCCGGCAACGGGACCTCGATCCATCTTTCGGGCGAGATGTTCAAGGTCGCCTCCGGACTGAAGCTGACCCATGTGCCCTATCGCGGTTCGGGTCCGGCCGTGGCCGATCTGGTCGGCGGCAATGTCGACCTGATGTTCGACAATCTGCCTTCCGCCCTGCAGCTGGTGAAGAGCGGTGGCCTGCGGGCGCTGGCGATCACCGCGGCGCAACGCTCGCCAGTGCTGCCTGATGTGCCGACCATGATGGAATCGGGGTTCCCAAACTTCGTGGCGGAAAGCTGGTTCGTGCTGTTCGCGCCGACCGGCACTCCGACGGCGATCACCGAACGGCTGACCCGCGAGGTAACAGCCATTCACGAGGTTCCGGAATTCCGCGAGCGGCTTGCCGCCCTCGGTGCCAATCCGCGCTCCCTGACGGGTGCGGCTCTCACGGCCTTCATCGCAGAGGAAGCCCGCAACTGGGGCGAGGTCGTGCGCAAGTCCGGCGCCCAGGCGGAATGATCAGACTCCAAAGTAATAAACACACAGCAAAGCAGAGACCATGACAGCCTCTCCCCAGTTCACAAACGCGACCCGCACCATGCAAGGCGGGCGTGCCCTTGGCGAAATGCTCAAGTTGAGCGATGCAGGCCTTCTTTTCGGAATGGGTGGTTTCCAGTTACTGCCCTTCTATGAGGCCTGCCGCGCCCTGGGGCTGAAGCATGCCCTGATCAACGATGAACGCTGCGGTGCTTTTGCGGCCGATGCTTACGCCCGTGTCACCAACCGTCCTGGTGTGGTGGATGCAACGCAGGGGCCGGGGGCCACGAATATCGTTACCGGCCTGGCGGAATCCTACAATGCCGGCATTCCGATCATCGCGATCACCGGCAATACCAATCGCGAACATTCCTTCAAGAACATGACGCAGGAGGCGCGGCAGATCGATATTCTGCGCCCGGTGGTGAAGGAGGTGATCCGCATCGACATGATCCAGCGCATCCCCGAAGCGGTGCGCCGTGCCTATGCGGTCGCCACGTCCGGCCGGCCAGGCCCGGTCCTGATCGATATCCCGGAAGACGTTGCTCACGCGGAACATGACTTCTCTGCTGCCGATTTCTGGATCGACGCTGGTACGCTGAAGGCCCAGGCGCGGCGTTCGCTGCCCGATCCGGCCGAACTCAGTCGGGCCGTAGGGATGATGGCGAAGGCGAAACGTCCGCTGCTTCTGGTCGGCGGCGGCATCCATGTCTCCGAGGCCTATGATGCGCTGATCGCCCTGGCCGAGCAGGAAGGTATCCCGGTCGCCCATACCATGTCAGGCAAAGGTGCAATTGGCTGTAACCATCCGCTTTCCGCAGGTGTGTTTGGCCGCTATTCCCGTATTGCCAACGAGCTGGTCGAGGCCTCCGATTGCCTGATAGTCGTCGGCTGCAAACTGGGCGAGATCGCCACCCGCCGTTTCTCGCTGATCGGCGCCGGCAAGCCGGTCATCCATGTCGAAATCTGGCCAGAGGAAATCGGCCGCACCACGCGCACCGATGTAGCGCTCGTGGGCGATGCCAAATTGACACTGGAAGCCATGGCCGGAGCGCTGGGGGATGGCCACAAGCGGGCAGCGGCGAGAGCGGACTATTGCGCCGAAGTCCCGGTACGAATGGCCGAATGGCGCAAGGGTGCGGCCGACCGGCTCGAATCCTCCGAGACGCCGATCAATATCGGGCGCATCATGGGTGAGCTGAACAAGCGGATGCCGGCTGATGCCGTGTTGGTTGCCGATGGGGGCTTTGCCGCGCATTGGGGTGGCCTGTTGTTCGAGACCAAGGCGGCCGGACGTCATTTCGTTGCCGACCGCGGCTTTGCCTCGATCGGCTATGGCGTTCCGGGTGGGTTGGGGGCCCAGATCGGCGTCGGTCCGAAGCGCCGTGTCGTGGCGATGACAGGCGATGGCGGATTCAACATGTCGCTGGGCGACCTTGAAACCGCGCGCCGGCTAGGCGCGAATTTCATTACCATCGTCTTCAACAATGCCGCCTCCGGCTATGTGAAAGCGCTGCAGCATGCTGTCTACGGAGCGGGGAACTATCAGTCCTCCGACCTGATCGAGATGGACTATGCGAATATTGCAAAGGCGATGGGTTGCCACGGCATTCGTGTCGCCGATCCTGAAAAGCTGGGTCCGGCAATCACCGAGGCGCTGGCAAAGACGGATAGCCCGACGGTCATCGACGTGGTTGTCACCCGCGATCCGGGGCGGATGCTGCCCGGCGTGGATAACCGCACGCTGAAAGTGCAGAAGGGTGACCGGCCGGTCTGAGGCCGATCAGCAGGTCAGGCGACAGATGCCGGTGCGCCCGCGATGACGATGCGGTTGCGGCCGGCATGCTTGGCGGCACCGGCTAGTCCTGGAATCAGCCGCGCTTCCGGCCAATGGCGGCAAAGTGGGCCAAGCGCTGTTGCGTCACAGGTTCTGCTCAGCAACTAATCCGCTGCGGCAGCCGATAATGGGATGGCATCAGCCATGATCACACGATTACGGCCGGCGCGCTTGGCGGCATAGAGTGCGGCATCGGCCTGGCGTACCAAATCCTGCCACGCCTTTCCGTGCTCGCCCAATGTGGCGACGCCAATACTGACCATCAGCGGCACGCGGTGATCATCAACCTCGACAACAAGATCGGCCACGGCCTTGCGGATGCGTTCGGCCAGCAGGGCGGCGCCGGCAGCCGGGGTGTTGGGCAGCAGGGCGCAGAATTCCTCGCCCCCCACGCGCCCGAACAGGTCTTCGCGACGTAGGCAGGCCTGGGTCGCTGTGGCAAATCGGCGAAGGACGGCATCGCCAATAGGGTGGCCATACTGGTCGTTCACCAGTTTGAAATGATCGATATCCAGCATCAGCAGGCTGAGTGGTGTGCGGTGACGGTTGCTGCGAGCGACCTCGATTTCGGCCGCTTCGTCGAGGGCGCGCCGGGTTAAAGCATCGGTCAGTGCATCGCGCCGTGCCGCCTCCTGCAGCCGGGCCGCGATGGTCTGGTTGACCAGCAGGATGGCACCAAAGACCACGGTGATCGATAGCAGCATTGGGATGAG
>NZ_CALSAN010000061.1:0-4325 GCF_943372915.1 Ferrovibrio terrae
AGCAGGCCGTCGCGGTCGATATCGGTGTAGACGATGGCGGCAACGCCGGCATCGACGAATTTTTTTGCGAGATCGATGGCATCGAGATCGCTGGCCTCGGCCCAGCCTTCGACGGCGACGCGGCCCGAGCGCGCATCGATGCCGACCACGACACGGCCGGGCCAGCGCCGCGCCGCGCGCTTCACCAGCTCGGGATCGCGCACCGCGATGGTGCCGAGGATGACGCGGCTGATGCCGGCATCGAGCCAGTTTTCGATGGTGGCTTCATCGCGGATGCCGCCGCCCAGCTGGATCGGCAGCCTGATCGCCTGGCGGATTGCCCGGACCGCGGCGACATTGGCCGGCTTGCCGGCAAAGGCGCCATCGAGATCGACCAGATGCAGATACTGGAAGCCGGCGGCTTCCCAGGCCTTCGCCTGCGCGGCGGGATCGGCATTGAAGACGGTGACGCGCGCCATGTCGCCCTGCTGCAGGCGCACGCATTCGCCATTCTTCAGATCAATGGCGGGATAGAGATTGAGCGCACTCATGCGGCCACCAGGGACTTGGTATAGAAATAGCCTTCGACATAGGCGCCATCGACATAGGCATAGCCCGGCTTGGTGCCCCAGCGCTGATAGCCGGCCCCTTCGGCCAGCTGGATCGCCGGCAGCTGCGTCGCCCGCATGTCGAGATCGATCTGGCGGAAGCCGGCCGCGCGGGCGGCATCTTCCACCGCCTTCATCAACCCGCGCGCCAGGCCGTGGCCGCGCGCATCCGGCGCGATGAAAAAGGTGGTGACCTGGGCCGAATGGGCCTGCGCCTCGTTGTTTGGCGGCGGCCGCAGCAGCTGCGTCGAGCCGACAATGGCGCCATCCAGGCGGGCGACAAACAGGTCGCGCTGCGGCATCAGCAGCACGCCGCGCCAGTAACGGTCGAGCACGCCGCGCTGCGGCACCTTGAGCCAGCCGAAGCCGTTACCGTCGATGATCGCCTTTTCGGCGGCATCGCACAGCTCGTCGATCTCGTCGTCGCTGAGCGCCTCGACCTTCTCGACCAGTGCGCTTGGTGTGTTGTCCTTGACCTTGGCATTCATGATCGTGTTCCGACTCAATCCTGTTACGGGCGCCAGCGCAGGAAATTCGCCAGCAGGCGCAGGCCGGTGGCCTGACTCTTTTCCGGGTGGAATTGCGTGCCCACCATGTTGTCGCGGCCGATGGCGGCCAGGACCGGGCCGCCATAATCGGCCTCGGCAAGGACCACGGCGCGGTCGCGCGGCACCATGTGATAGCTGTGGACGAAATAGGCATGCGCCCCGGGCGCGATGCCGGCCAGCACCGGATGCTGCGGCTGCAGCAGGTTGAGCTGGTTCCAGCCCATATGCGGAATCTTCAGCGCCGGGTCAGACGGCGTCAGCAGTTCGACGGCGCCATCGATCCAGCCGAGCCCCGGATGTTCGCCATGCTCGCGGCCCACGCTCGCCATCAGCTGCATGCCGACGCAGATACCCAGAAACGGTTTCGCTTTTGTGATGACCTGATCGTTCAGCGCCGCGATCATGCCATCCAGGCTGCTGAGGCCGCGATAGCAATCGGCAAAGGCGCCGACGCCGGGCAGCACGATGGCATCGGCGGCGACCACATCTTCCACCCTTGCCGTGACCTTCAGATCCAGCGTGAGCGCATTTTCATCGGCGGCGCGCTGGATCGCCTTGGCGGCGGAGCGCAGGTTGCCGGAGCCGTAATCGATCAGCGCGACTTTCATGACAGCACAGTTTTCATAGCAGCCTGGGGAAGGCGTCGCTGCTGCCGCCGCGCGGCAGCACGGCAGGCGGGAAACCCAGCGGCGACGATGGCGTGTCGGCAACCGGCGGTGCCGCCGTGAGGCCGGCACCGCGATTGCGTATATAAAGCGCTTCGGCCTCGGCCGCATCGCTGGCGCGCAGCACGCCGCCAAAACGCCAGCCGCGCCGCTGCAGGGTCCAGCGCCGGTAATCGGCCGCGCCGGCACCGATCAGGAAGCTGACCGCAAGCCCGATGGCGGTGGCGGCCGGATCGGCGATGTCGCCGATGGCCAGCGCAATGCCGAGCACGATGCTGAACAGCATATAGAGGGCGAAGCCGAGCCAGAGGCGATGCCACAGCAGCCACAGCGGCGGCACAACAGCGGCCCACCAGCGGAAGCCAGACGCCACAGCCAGCACTTCAGGATCGCCACCGGGTCTCGCGGGGCGCTCATGCAGGGTAAAAAATCGCATGGCAGCCCCTAGAGGGTTCCTTTGGTCGACGGCACCGCATGCGGGCTGCGGGCGTCGACGGTGATGGCGTGGCGCAAGGCGCGGGCGAGGCCCTTGTAGCAGGACTCGACAATATGATGGTTGTTCTCGCCGTACAGATTCTCGACATGCAGGGTGATGCCGGCATTCTGCGCGAAGGCCTGGAACCATTCCTTGAACAGTTCGGTGTCCATGTCACCCAGCTTGGGCTTGGTGAAATTCACCTTCCAGATCAGATACGGGCGGTTCGACACGTCCATGGCGACGCGGGTGAGCGTTTCGTCCATCGGGATCAGCGCATCGCCATAACGGTTGATACCCTTGCGCTCGCCGAGCGCCTTGCCCACGGCCTCGCCGATGGCGATGCCGGTATCTTCGGTCAGGTGGTGAAAGTCGATATGGATGTCACCCCTGGCCTGGACTTCGAGGTCGATCAGGCTGTGGCGCGACAGCTGCTCCAGCATATGGTCGAGGAAGCCGACACCGGTCGACACCTTATAGGTGCCGGTGCCGTCCAGGTTCACACTGACCGCAATTTCGGTTTCGTTGGTTTTCCGGGCAACGCTGGCCTTACGGGCCATGACACTCTCCTTGCGACACCCCGCCTGACACAGCCGGGCCCGATATACCAAGAGGGGCCCCGGCCGGGGTCGGGCGCGGTATAGCAGGAACCGGCAGCGGTGACTACCTTGGCTTTCAGGGTCGCGCCCGGCCTATACCCGGCCCAGATCGGGGTGATTTAGGGCGGCAATCAGCGGGCGGGAACCGCCGAGGGCGGGCGCAGTGCGACGGGCGGCGGATCGGGCGCCAGATGTCGGGCCGCCATGGCTGCGAGGGTGCTGCGGTACTGGGTCAGCCGGGCGCTGAAAACCGACACTTCATTGAGCGGCAGGGCGCGCAGGCGGCGTTCCAGGGCCTCGAGTTCGGCCAGCAGCGGGCGGATCAGGCCGAGCTTGATGATCGGCGACAGGCTGCCCAGGCAGGTCATCGGCAGGCCCTCGATCATGCGGTTGAAGGCCCGCATCACCCGCTCGCCGCGGGTTTCGTACACAGCCGCCACGCTGGCCTGGTCGGCCAGGCGGATGTTGCGCAGCAGGGTGACGGCCTGGTGCAGGTTGCCCAGCGTGACCAGCCACTGGCCGGTGCGGCCCGGATCGTCGATCAGTTCCACCGGCAACGGGGTGGCCTGCAGCAATGAGAGCACCCGCCCCAGCCGCTCGCGCATGTCGTCTGTCGCTTCAGCAGCCATGCCGTTCCGGCCGGCCAAACCACAGGGTCAGGGCACGGGCAGAACGACAGGGAGTGGAAAAATTTCCTTGCTTCACTGGCTTTGTTGTCTATGGCTGAAGTTAACCATGTAACATTGCTCCCGGCGGAGGACTGGTAAAAAAATCCTTTGATTACAGTCAATCGGACTCGTTCTGCGAGTCCAGACTAGCTCCACTACTCTTTTTTGGCGAGTGGAAAAGGTTGAGGATACCTCTTTTCCGGTATGCTGTCGAATACAAATGTATGCAATAAGGAATAGAAATAGAACTCCCTCAACCCCTATTCCCGGTATGGTTAACGGACGTTAGCTAAGCCGGAAACGGGACAGCAGGGCGGCAAGTTCGGTCGCCTGGTTTGCCATAGCCTGGGCGGAGGCATTGGTCTGCTCGACGAGCGCGCCGTTGCGCTGGGTCATCTCGTCCATGTTGACCACCGCACCGTTGACCTCCTCCAGCCCGCGCGACTGCTGGGCGGAGGCAGCGGCGATCTCGGCGACGATATCCGAAACCTTCTTCACCGCCGTCACGATCTCGGTCAGCGCGCTGCCGGTCTGGTTGACCAGCGCCGCGCCGGTTTTCACCTGGCTGTTCGATTCCGAAATCAGGCCCTTGATGTCCTTCGACGCATTGGCCGAACGCTGGGCCAGCGCACGGACCTCCTGCGCCACCACGGCAAAGCCCTTGCCAGCCTCGCCGGCCCGCGCCGCTTCCACGCTGGCGTTCAGCGCCAGCAGGTTGGTCTGGAAGGCGATCTCGTCGATCAGCGACACGATGTCGGAGATCTTCTGCGCACTGGTTTCGAT